>NZ_JACOPX010000003.1 GCF_015461835.1 Pseudomonas neuropathica
CGCCGTCATGCGCAAATACCTGACCGGCCTGTGGGCCTGCATGCAAGCCGGAGAAGATTTCGACACGGCCAAGCTTTTTAGCGCAAAAGACCTCGCAAAAGCTTGACCGTGAACAGAGTATCTACAGGGTGTACGAAATCCCAATGTAGGAGCTGCCGAAGGCTGCGATCTTTTGATCTTCAACAAAAAGGCCCCGAAGCTTTCACTTCGGGGCCTTTTGCATTTCAGCAGTCGATTACGCGGCTTTCGCCTCAGGCTGGCTCAGCGAGCGGTTCAGCGCGCTGAACAGGGCCTTGAAGCTGGCCGTGGTGATGTTTTCATCGATGCCCACGCCGTGCACTGCACGTTCGCCGTTCACACGCAGCTCGATGTACGCCGCTGCTTTGGCGTTGGTGCCCGCGCCGATCGCGTGTTCGTTGTAGTCCATGATCTCCACCGGAATCGGCAGACCGGCGACCAGTGCTTCCAGCGCACCATTGCCCTTGCCGCGCCAGTGCAGGTTGGTTTCGCCCTGACCTTTGCTTGCCACTTCCACTTCGACGGCGCTGTTGCCGTTTTCTTCCTGCAGGCGATGGCTGACCAGCGCATACGGGGTGTTGGCTTGCAGGTATTCGCTGATCAACAGCGAATGGATCTGCTTGGCGGTCATCTCCAGGCCCAGACGATCGGTTTCACGCTGCACGACCTGGCTGAACTCGATCTGCATGCGACGAGGCAGGCTGATGCCGTATTCCTGCTCCAGCAAGTAAGCGATGCCGCCCTTGCCCGACTGGCTGTTGACGCGAATCACCGCCTCGTAGCTGCGGCCAATGTCGGCCGGGTCGATCGGCAAGTACGGCACTTCCCACAGTGCATCCGGTTTCTGCTGGGAGAAGCCTTTGCGGATCGCATCCTGGTGCGAGCCGGAGAACGCGGTGTGCACCAGGTCGCCAACGTACGGGTGACGCGGGTGAACCTGAATCTGGTTGCACTCCTCGACCACTTTGCGCACGCCGTCGATGTCGGAGAAGTCCAGCTGCGGGTCAAGACCCTGGGTGTACATGTTCAGGGCGACGGTGACGAGGTCGACGTTACCGGTACGTTCGCCGTTGCCGAACAAGCAGCCTTCGACGCGATCTGCGCCGGCCATCAGGCCCAGCTCGGTAGCCGCAACGCCAGTGCCACGGTCGTTGTGGGTGTGCAGGCTGATGATCACGCTGTCACGACGGTTGATGTTGCGGCCGAACCACTCGATCTGGTCGGCGTAGATGTTCGGGGTGGCGCACTCAACGGTAGCCGGCAGATTGAGGATCATCTTGTGCTCAGGCGTCGGGTTCCACACCTCGATCACCGCGTCACAGACTTCCTTGGCGAACTCCAGCTCAGTGGCACTGAAGGTTTCCGGCGAGTATTCGAAAGTCCACTCGGTGTCCGGCTGCATCGCCGCGTATTTGACGAACAGCTTGGCGGCGTTGACTGCAATGGCCTTGATGCCGTCCTTGTCCTGGTTGAAGACGATGCGACGGAAAGAAGGCGAAGTGGCGTTGTACAGGTGAACGATGGCTTTTTTCGCACCGCGCAGGGATTCGAACGTACGCTCGATCAAATCTTCACGGCCCTGGGTCAGCACCTGAATGGTGGTGTCGTCCGGGATGTGGCCTTCTTCGATGAGGGTACGCACGAAGTCGAAGTCGGTTTGCGAAGCGGCCGGGAACGAGGCTTCGATTTCCTTCACGCCCACCTGCACCAGGGTTTTCCAGAAGCGCAGCTTTTTCACCGCGTCCATCGGCTCGATCAGCGACTGGTTGCCGTCACGCAGGTCGGAGCTGCACCAGATCGGCGCGGTGTCGATGGTTTTCGACGGCCAGGTGCGATCCGGCAGGTTGATGACGGGAAACGCGCGGTATTTCGAAGACGGATCTTTGAGCATGCTCATCGGGAAATTCCTTATTGTCTGGGCCGAAAAGAGGCGGCCTGCCGGTGTTACGAATGTTCTTGGAGAAGCGTGGGACGAGGTGCCGCGATTCAGCCTGGCAGTCGTGCGCTGACAAGGCACAGGCTGCGGTGCTGGCGAAGCTGAATGAGGGTGTGAGAGGTTTTCATGCCTTCAACCCTAACCGCGAGGGGAGAGGATGGCAAGCAGTCGAAAAAAATTGAGAGGAATACTCGGAAAGCGGGTTTTTGCGGGATTTTATTGCGCTGGAGATCGCTGATCGTTGTGATATTTGCGCGAGGTTTGATTGGGGCGCAATCGGAGGGTGTGGGGGCAGAGGTGTTTGAGTACAGCATAAGCCGCCATCGCGAGCAGGCTCATTCCTACAGTTGATCGTGTTCACAACACCGGTCCAATGTAGGAGTGAGCCTGCTCGCGATGAGGCCATAAGCTTCGCTCTATTTTTTAAGGCTGAAATGCACCAATGAAAATCGCCGGATCCACCCGCGCATCATTCAGGCTGACATTCCAGTGCATGTGCGGCCCGGTCGCCCGACCAGTCGAGCCAACCTTGCCGACCACTGCGCCTCGCGCCAGTTGATCGCCGACTTTCACATCAATCTTCGACATATGGCAGAACATGCTGATAAAGCCCTGCCCATGGTCGACAAACACGGTGTTGCCGTTGAAGAAGTAGTTGCCGGTGAGGATCACTTTGCCCGCCGCCGGGGTCTTGATCGGCGTGCCCGCTGGCACGGCAAAGTCGAGACCCGCGTGGGGATTGCGTTCTTCACCATTAAAGAAGCGACGCACGCCAAACTTGCTCGACAGCGGCCCGTTGACCGGTTTGTCCAGCAGCAGATTGCTCGGTGTGTTCGGGCTGAAGCTGCGGTAAGCCTTGATCTGCTCGGCCAGTTCGCCCTCGATGCGCTTGAGGTTCGACTGATCCGGGTTGACTTGCTGTTTGTTCTTCAGGGTGATGCGCTGTTCCGGGTATTTCTTGTTGCCCACGGTGAACGGCAGGTTGCGCCCGCCACTGCTGATCTGCTGCGCGCCAGGCTTCACCGTCAACGGTACGCCGACAATCGCCAGCCAGTTGTTCTGTTCCTTGACCACCAGCACCGGTTTGCCTTGATACGTGGCTTTCGGTGCATGCGCGGCTGCGCCCAGATCAACCACCGCGACGCCGCCCGGCACCGGTTTGTTCAGCAGCCGGGTGATGTAACTGTCGGCGTGGGCATTGACGGTCAGGCAAAGCAAAAACAGTGGAGCGAGAAAGCGCGGCATGGATCAGTCCAGTAAAGAGAGAGTGACAGGCGTCAGGTGATTGTCCTCGACGCGCACTTGCAGTTCGCCTTCGCCGAGTTTGGCTTTCAGGCGCTGGCCGGTGTGGGTCTGCGCGGCGTTGCGGATCGCATGGCCGCGTTCATCCAGCAGAATGCTGTAACCGCGCCCGAGCGTTGCCAGCGGGCTGACCACGTGCAGTGTCTGCATCTGGCTGTGCAATTGCAGACGACGGTTTTTCAGGCCTTCGCGCATGGCCCGGGGTAAGCGTTCGGCGAGGCTGTCGAGTCGCTGGCGCAGCATCGCCAATTGCCGTCCCGGATGTTGCCCGGCGAGACGGGTCTCCAGACGAATCAGGCGCTCGCGACGGGTATTGAGATGACGCTCGAACGCTCGGCGCATGCGCATGTCCAGATCGTCCAGGCGCTGGGCCTGTTGGCGCAGACGTTCGCCGGGATGGCGCAAACGACGGGCCATGCCTTCCAGGCGCAGACGATCACGCATCAAACGGTCGCGCATGCGCATCACCAGACGGCGATGCAGGCTTTCGACCTGACGGATCAGATGGCTGGAATCAGGAGCGAGCAGTTCAGCTGCTGCGGACGGCGTGGGGGCGCGCACGTCGGCGACAAAATCACTGATCGACACATCGGTTTCGTGACCGACGGCGCTGACAATCGGCGTCACACAGGCATCGACGGCACGGGCCACGGCTTCTTCGTTGAAGCACCAGAGGTCTTCCAGCGAGCCGCCGCCACGGGCAAGGATCAGTGCGTCGAAACCACGGGCATCAGCCATTTTCAGCGCGCGGACGATTTGCGCGGTGGCTTCGCGGCCTTGTACGGCAGTCGGAATCAGCGTCAGTTGCACCTGCGGCGCACGGCGGCGGAATACGCTGATGATGTCGCGAATTACCGCGCCGGTTGGCGAGCTGATGATACCAATGCGCTGCGGATGCGCGGGCAACGGCACTTTGCGTTCGGCACTGAACAGACCTTCGGCGCTGAGCTTTTCCTTCAGCGCATCGAAGGCCAGACGCAGCGCGCCGTCACCGGCAGGCTCCACGGTGTCGAGAATCAGTTGATAGTCGCCACGGCCCTCGAACAGCGAGACCTTGCCGCGCACCTTCACCGCCAGGCCATCCTTCAGCGCCTGACGCACGCGCGCCGCGTTCTGCCGGAACAACGCGCATCGAACCTGAGCGCCGCTGTCCTTGAGGGTGAAATAGATGTGGCCGGACGCCGGACGGGCGAGGTTGGAGATTTCGCCTTCGACCCAGATGTTGCTGAACACGTCTTCAAGCAACACCCGCGCGCGGCCGTTGAGCTGGCTGACGGTCAGGACCTCACGGTCCAGGCCAAGTCTTGCAAAGGGATCTTTAATCATGGGGCGCAGTTTAAAGGCATTTGCTGATCAATCTCCATGAATCACCACAAATCCCCTGTAGGAGTGAGCCTGCTCGCGATAGCGGTGTGTCAGGCAATGAGGAGGTGATGGACAGATTGCTATCGCGAGCAGGCTCACTCCTACAGGGGATTGGTGAAGGTCTGGAGGAAGTGTTGGATCAGCGGGGTCGGATTCTGCCGATAGGCGAGGGCGACGGTGCTTTGGCAGTCGGGATCGGCCAGCGGCAAAAATCGTACGCCGCTCGGGGCGATGTCCTGCATGGATTCTGGCAGCAGGGCGATGCCGAAGCCGGCCTGAATCAGCTGGAGCTGGGTGGTCTTGCGGGACATGACCCGCGCCGCTCGCGGAAAGAAGCCCTGACGCATGCACAATTCAGCACACAGATAACTCAGACCGCCGCGTTGCGGATGCGGGATCGAGATGAATGCCTCGTCCTTCAGATGGGCCAGGTCGACACGCTCAGCCTCGGCCAATCGATGATTCATCGGAACTGCCAACAGCAGCCGTTCAGTAAACAGCGGCACAATCTGAACACCTTCGCGCTGGCGCAACACTGGCAGGCGCAGCAGGCCGACATCGAGGCGTCCTTCGGCCAACTCTTCCAGTTGCGCCTCGGAAGACAACTTGCCGATGTCCAGCGACACACCGGGTTGTTGCTGCAGATAGGCGCCGATGTCACTGAGCAAACGGCCGCTGATCGACACGGTGCTGGAATGGCTGAGGCGTAAGGTGCCGAGCTGACCGTTGCCGACTTCCGTGGCCATGGCACTGGCCTTGCTCAGCTCATTGAGCAGATTTCTGGCTCGCGGCAAAAACGCTTCGCCCGCTGCTGTGAGGCGAGGCTGGCGCGCGGTGCGTTCGAACAGCGGGGTCTGCAGGCGCGTCTCCATGTCCTTGATCTGCCGGCTCAGCGCCGATTGCGCAACGAATAAACGTTCAGCGGCGGCACTGAAGCTGCCACATTCGGCGATTTCGACGAAGTAACGCAGTTGACGGGTTGAAAGCACCAGGTATGCCTTTTTGAGATGGGGGAGCGACTTTGAAGATATTAGTCGCAACCCTCGGCGCTGGCTAAAGTCATCTGAGGCTTATTAAGGAAGCGGAACGATGAGTGTGGCGGGGTTGTTGAGTGAATGGGCGTGGGGCGCTGGCGGCTGGGCGGTGATTGGGTTGGGCATCGCATTGGCTTACATCGTGTTCGGCATTGCCGGATTTGGCACTGCATTGGTGGCGGGGCCGATTCTGCTTCTGTTCATGCCGTTGTCAAAGATTGTGCCGCTGCTGGTGCTACTGGATTTCGTTGCAGCGTTCGGCAACCTGCTGCCGTCGCGGCGGGATGTGGCCAAGCCGGAGTTGTTGCGGCTACTGCCGTGCATGGCGCTGGGCTGCACGCTGGGAGTGATTTTCCTGCTTAATCTGAAATCCGATCTGTTGCTGTTGTTGATGGGCCTGTTTATCAGCGCTTATGCGGTTTACAGCCTGTGGGTCAAAGCCCGGCCGACGCAATTGTCGGCGGCCTGGGCAGTGCCGATGGGGACAGTGGGCGGGTTGTTCGGCGCGTTGTTTGGCAGTGGTGGCTTTCTCTATGCGATCTATTTGAATAGTCGGCTGCCGAAAGACGCCGCGCGGGCCACGCAAAGTGCGCTGATCAGTTGCAGCACGGTGGTGCGTTTGAGCCTGTTTGCCATCGCCGGTGTGTATGCCGAGCTACCCTTGTTGATGCTGGCGCTGTGTCTGTTGCCGGCCATGGCGCTGGGGCTGTGGATCGGGCGGCGGTTGACCATGAAGTTGTCGCGCGAGGCGTTTGTGCGGCTGGTGACATGGCTGGTGCTGGCGAGCGGGATTGCGTTGATCGGGCGCTACCTCAGCACTTGACCGGATTTCGTCAGGGATTAAGCTGCCGGCCGCAATTCCCTTGTAGGAGTGAGCCTGCTCGCGATAGCGGTGTATCAGTTGATCTTGATGTGTCTGACCCACCGCTATCGCGAGCAGGCTCACTCCTACAGGGGTAAACCTCGGTATCTGCAGCAGGCTTGCACCATGAATTCGCAAAGCATCATCGTCCCGAAAATCTCCACCCTGCCGGTCCACGAGCCCCGGGCCCGGGCGATCGTGCGCTGGCTGGTGCGCAAGAACATCATCAAAGAAGAGCTGACAACCTGTGGCCGCACCGGCAACCGCATGGCTTACGCGATTGCCGATGGCGCCCGCGCCGTGGTCCTGCACCCGCAAGCGCTACCATTTGGTGAGCCGATCAACGGGCTGGAGATCGTCACCAAACGCTGCATCTACACACCGGCCAAGGGCTTTCTCGAAGAGGCCGGTTGCGCCGAGTGTCGTCGCGAGATCGGCGAAGCGCTGTTTGAAAGCCTCGAAGACTGGATGCCGGGGCGCACCGACAACTTCACCTGCCCGGAATGCGGTCACGAAGACGACATCAACGGCTTCCTGTACCTGCAGGAGTGCGGGTTTTCCAACCTCGGTTTCATCTTCAACAACTGGCTGGAGGCGGGCTTCAAGCAGAGCTTTATCGATGAGTTCGCCGATTGGCTCGATCAACCTGTCTCTTGGGTCAAGGTGGAGCTGTAACGGCGGGGATTTCCCGTACATCAGCAACATTGATATTAAGCTGAGTTTTACATTGAACAGCAGGGGGTGGATGACTATAATGGCGCGCTTCCATTTTCCCGCTCGGGAGCCCCCGCGATGCTGCGTATCAGCCAAGAAGCTCTGACATTCGACGACATTCTCTTAGTGCCTGGTTATTCCGAGGTGCTTCCTAACGAAGTCAGTCTCAAGACCCGCCTTACCCGTGGCATCGAGCTGAACATTCCTCTGGTTTCTGCTGCAATGGACACCGTCACTGAAGCCCGTCTGGCAATCGCCATGGCTCAGGAAGGTGGCATCGGCATTATCCACAAGAACATGACCATCGAGCAGCAAGCTGCCGAAGTGCGTAAGGTCAAGAAGTTCGAAGCCGGCGTCGTCAAGGATCCGATCACCATCGAGGCTGATGCCACGGTGCGTGACCTGTTCGAATTGACCCGCATGCACAACATTTCCGGCGTTCCGGTCCTGCACGATGGCGACCTGGTCGGCATCGTCACTTCCCGTGACGTGCGTTTCGAAACCCGTCTGGAAGCCACCGTACGTGAAGTGATGACGCCTAAAGAGCGTCTGGTCACCGTGCGTGAAGGCGCCGACAAGAACGAAGTCCGCGAGCTGCTGCACAAGCACCGTCTGGAAAAAGTTCTGATCGTCGACGACAAGTTTGCCCTCAAAGGCATGATGACCGTCAAAGACATCGAAAAAGCCAAAGCCTACCCGCTGGCCAGCAAGGACGATCAAGGTCGTCTGCGCGTGGGCGCTGCGGTCGGTACCGGTAAAGACACCGGTGACCGCGTCGCTGCTCTGGTCAATGCCGGTGTGGACGTGGTGGTGGTTGATACCGCCCACGGTCACTCCAAAGGCGTGATCGACCGCGTTCGCTGGGTCAAAGAGAACTTCCCTGAAGTGCAGGTGATCGGCGGCAACATCGCCACCGGCGCCGCTGCCAAGGCTCTGGCCGAAGCAGGCGCTGATGCAGTCAAGGTCGGTATCGGCCCTGGCTCGATCTGCACCACCCGTATTGTCGCCGGTGTCGGCGTCCCGCAAATCAGTGCCATCGCCAACGTTGCTGCTGCCCTTGAAGGCACTGGCGTTCCGTTGATCGCCGACGGCGGCATCCGTTTCTCCGGTGACCTGTCCAAGGCCATCGTAGCCGGTGCTTCCTGCGTGATGATGGGCTCGATGTTCGCCGGTACTGAAGAAGCGCCGGGCGAAATCGAACTGTTCCAGGGCCGTTCGTACAAGGCGTATCGCGGCATGGGTTCGCTGGGCGCCATGTCCCAGGCTCAAGGTTCCTCCGACCGTTACTTCCAGGACTCCTCGGCAGGTGCCGAGAAACTCGTTCCGGAAGGCATCGAAGGCCGTGTGCCGTACAAAGGCACCCTGAGCGCGATCATTCACCAGTTGATGGGCGGTCTGCGTTCCTCGATGGGCTACACCGGTAGCGCCAACATCGAAGAAATGCGCACCAAGCCTGAATTCGTGCGGATCACCGGCGCCGGCATGGCCGAATCCCACGTTCACGACGTGCAGATCACCAAAGAAGCGCCAAACTACCGCGTAGGTTGATGCTTCAAGCAAATCGTTAAGCAACCGGGGCTGTTTTATTCAGCCCCGAGTTGTTTCTGAATCACGACTGTTTCTGAATTACTTAGACGAGACTGAATCATGGCCCTCGACATTCACGCTCACCGCATCCTGATCCTCGACTTCGGTTCGCAATACACCCAACTGATTGCCCGCCGCGTGCGCGAGATCGGTGTGTACTGCGAACTGCACCCGTTCGACATGGACGAAGAGGCGATCCGCGAATTCGCTCCTAAAGGCGTCATCCTCGCCGGCGGCCCCGAGTCCGTGCACGTCGCCGACAGCCCGCGTTGCCCGCAGGCAGTGTTCGATCTGGGCGTACCGGTTTTCGGTATCTGCTACGGCATGCAGACCATGGCTGAGCAACTGGGCGGTAAGGTTGAAGGTTCCGAGCTGCGTGAGTTCGGTTACGCCCGCGTTGACGTGGTCGGCAAGAGCCGCCTGCTCGACGGCATCGAAGACCACATCGACGCTGACGGCCTGTTCGGCCTCGACGTATGGATGAGCCACGGTGACAAAGTCACCAAGATGCCGGAAGACTTCCACATCCTCGCCAGCACCCCAAGCTGCCCGATCGCCGGTATGTTTAACGACGACCGTGGCTACTACGGCGTGCAGTTCCACCCGGAAGTGACCCACACCAAACAGGGCGGTCGCATCCTGTCGCGTTTTGTCCTCGACATCTGCGGCTGTGAAGCCCTGTGGACACCGTCGAAGATCGCTGAAGACGCGATCGCCAACATCCGCGCCCAAGTCGGCACCGACAACGTATTGCTGGGTCTGTCCGGCGGCGTTGACTCCTCGGTGGTTGCCGCGCTGCTGCACAAAGCCATCGGCGACCAACTGACTTGCGTCTTCGTCGACAACGGCCTGCTGCGTCTGCATGAAGGCGAGCAAGTGATGGCCATGTTCGCCGAGAACATGGGCGTCAAGGTGATCCGCGCCAACGCTGAGGAGCAGTTCCTCAACAACCTGGCCGGCGAAGCCGATCCGGAGAAGAAGCGCAAGATCATCGGTCGCACCTTCATCGACGTCTTCGATGCCCAGTCGAACAAACTGGAAAACATCAAGTACCTCGCGCAGGGCACCATCTACCCGGACGTGATCGAATCGGCTGGCGCGAAAAGCGGCAAGGCCCACGTGATCAAGTCGCACCACAACGTGGGCGGCCTGCCGGAAGAGATGAACCTGAAACTGGTCGAGCCACTGCGCGAACTGTTCAAGGACGAAGTTCGTCGTCTGGGCCTGGAACTGGGCCTGCCGTACGACATGGTCTACCGTCACCCGTTCCCGGGCCCGGGTCTGGGCGTGCGCATCCTCGGTGAAGTGAAGAAGGAATACGCCGACCTGCTGCGTCGCGCTGACCACATCTTCATCGAAGAACTGCGCAAAGCTGACTGGTACCACAAGGTCAGCCAGGCATTCGTCGTGTTCCAGCCAGTGAAATCGGTTGGCGTGGTCGGCGATGGCCGTCGTTACGCCTGGGTCGTGGCCCTGCGTGCCGTAGAAACCATCGACTTCATGACCGCGCGTTGGGCTCACCTGCCTTACGAACTGCTGGAAACCGTTTCCGGCCGCATCATCAATGAAATCGAAGGCATCTCCCGCGTCACTTACGACGTGTCGAGCAAGCCGCCGGCGACGATTGAGTGGGAGTGATCTCACTACTCGTTGATTAACGAAAAACCCTTGGCCTGAAGCCAAGGGTTTTTTCGTTTCATGCCTTGAAAACGGGTTAGTTGGGTAAGCGACTTTGCAGGGTCAAGCCGATCTCTATCAGGCGCTGGGATAAAGCGCCGAGGTTACGGAACATGATGCCGCTAATCCGGGGCATCGACTGTGCCCAGATGTAAAACTGACCATTCCTGCAATTTACTATTGTTCGAACGATATTGCTGGAGCTGTCGCGACGCACGAGCATGTAGGTATTTTGCATTTTTTTGAGCATGAACATGCCGTTGCGATTGAGGAGTGTGTTCTCTGTTGCCTCAGTCCATTGCGGCACAGGTGTTTCGATCTGCAAGCGCAGATCGGCGAATAGAATATCGGATGAGTTGCGCGTCGTTGCCCCGTTATCAAACGGGCCCCGAGTGACTTTCAGTCCCGGGTCGATACTGACGCCGGGCACTTCGCTGGACACCGCTTCTTCAATGCGTAAACCGATGCCGCCCCTGAGTTCGCTTATGCCTGGCAGATTTCTGAACGCGTTGGTGTTCGTTGCCTCGACCAGGGCAACCCATTTTCCGGGTCTGTTGAGGAGCTCGTCACCCCACATGATTTGAGAGGCGAGCCGGGCGTGGATCATCTGCTCTTCGATCGAAGTCAGCGGTATTTTCAGTTTGTAACTGTGCGCGACTTCAAGACCATGGCTACGGATGCCATTGGCCTGGGCAGCCTTGATCAGTTCAAGCATGTTGAATCGGTCATCAGGGTCGGTACCCAGGTTGGACAAGTAGCCGCGAAGATCCTCTGACATCTCTCCCGACAGGTAAAAGTCGTTGAGATCTGCCTGGGCAAAATCATTCAGCAAACCACGTACGTACAGTGTGTCGATATGCCGTGCGAATGCTGGCATGTTTTCGATCATGAACCGCATGCTGGCGATGCGATCAAGGGTTTCGCCGACGACCAGTCCATCGGTATTGGCAAAGATGCGATCAATCAACTCAGCCGTCTGCATCTCGGGATCGATTTTCGGGATGACTGGCCGTGCGGGCAGGTTGGTCCAGTTCATCTCCGAGTAATACTCTTTGGCCTTGTTTAGCAGGGATGTGCGTCTGTCGCGGAAATAAGCCTCATACGTTTCGGCAGTTGATGGATGACCGCTGGTTGCACTGGAGAACTCGTCGAAAGTCTCGGGCAGGTTCATTGCCCATCTTTTCATTTTCGCAATGTCCATTTCAACGATGTCGTTCAGGGCAGTAACCAGACGCAGTGGTCGCGCAACCGGTGAAACCGGTTCAACGAGGGGAAGCTCCGCTGACGGGGTTGATGAGGCTGGGGCCGAGGATGAGGACGAGGGCAGGTCAATGCCCAGTAAACAGGCCTTGCCCACGCATTGGCCGCCTCCCCTGAGGCGCAACGCGGGTATGCGTTCCCACTTGCCGCTAGTACTCAAGCGTACTGGCAACGAGTAAGCGAACTGATTGGGTCGCTCGGGATTGACGATGGCCCAGTGGCCAGTGTCTTCGGAGTCGGCAAAGTAGCGCACGTAGTAAGCCGCACCCTCCATTTCGATGGCATAGCCCGGCTCCTTGTCCAGGCGGTAAATGCCCTCATACTTGCCTGGAGCTGCCTCTGCAGAACGCTGGGCAAGTAGCTCGTTGCATCGATATTTGGCAGGAATCTTTGGAACAGACCAACCTTGGCGCGCAGCCGCCGTGGCCAACTGCCGGGTGGATGCGATGGTGGTCCCGGTGGCGATTTCGTTTGCCAGCTCAACGGTCGCCTGTGGATCAATCGTCGCGACTGGCGGTTGATCCACAGGCGGCAAGAAGGGTGCGTCAGGCGCAGTGAACTCGACCAACCCGAGCATTTCTTGCGCTTCGGCAAACTCCACCTGCGGGCCCACTTCAAGTTGCGCGCCCGTGCTGATCAGAAACGGAACGTTGAACACAATGTCGATCGCATTGAGCACTGCTCCGGTAACACCGGCTTTGCGTTCGGTTGGCTTAGTGCCGTTGATGGCCTGATCAATGTTCAATCCCATGTTCGCGATGCTGGCGCCAATCAAAGGCAACGCCAAAGGCCAGCCCACCGCTGCCATCGGGCCGAATACTTTCAGACCGGCACTCAAATAACCGATCCAGAGTTTTTTGCGCAATTGACTGTTGGAAGTGAGCACAAGGTGCGCCTCGGCAACCATGGCCGTGCGTGTCGACTCGCTCAACCAAGTGAATGCGTCACCGCTGATCGCGACGTTGCTGCGATTGATCATTTGATGATCGCTGTGACCCCAAGTGCTCACCAGGCGGTTCATCAGATCGGTGAGGTTTTCGGTCAAGTGATTGCGGTCAGCCAGTGGGAAATGCTTGAGAAAAGCCGTGCGCTTGTCCTCTGAATTCATCTGCTCCAGCATCCACCAATGCAGATCCGCTTCATTCTCCATCAAGAGGAATGTCTGGGATTCGCCTGGCAAGTAAAGGGTCTGGCGGCCACTGTCTTCCACCAGGCGCAGTGCATTGGAGGCTACGTGGCCATCGAGATCCAGCGCCCGCACTTCAGCACCGACCGGGTGTAACGCTTGCAGCATTGGCAAGGTAACGGGCCAGGTGACGGGCCCGATTACCGAGTCGACGACGCGCTGAAAGTCAGTTCCGTCAAGGTCACCCTGTTGCAGCGCCTGCACCGCCAGGCTGAGAAAGTTGCACTTTGCCAGGGCTCGGAAGTTATCCGACGAGGTTTGCCAGAAAGTCGTCAGTTGGCCTGTGTAGCGCGCGCTGAAGTCGACGTCCCAGAACGCCTTCAGCACATCACTGCCCAGCAACCGGACTTCATTGCTCTGATTGAAGTTTTCTGCCTCCGGGCCATCCGAGTAGAACCCGCAGTAAAGACCAAGCAGATCTGCGTTGTCTTGATCGGTCGCGCGAAAGCGATGGATCACCAACTGTGTGAGGGTGAGCGTTTCGTAAGGTTTTTCCAGCAAATGTTCCCAACCGGTGAAGGTCAGCGTGCTGCTCTGCGCCGTTTTGAAACGGTGGAAGTAAACACGGTCGGAATCGAGGCCGGACAGTCCGTTGTCCGCCAGTATTTCGTTGGCCACTTGATGGGCAGCGTCGAGCAGACTCGGGCATGTCTGCACGATCGTCGCAGCAATGGCTTTGAGGGCAGTTTTGTCCGCAGCGTTTGGCAGGAGACGTCGTTCGGGGGAGGTCATGCGTTCTTCATCCTTGAGAAACAAAGACTGAGCATGACCGATTCGCTCAAGGGCAGTGCACTACCCGGCTACCGCATATTGCTCCCCTATTGATAATCGAGTAGGTGTGATGGAGGAGGGCTGTTTGTCCGGCGTCCTCCAGGCACCTGTTGCCGGTATCAAAGATACTGGGATCGAATCAGATCCGTATCGAATGGCGTCAGCCCTTTATCTAGCGCAAACACTTGCTCAGCCTGCTGCGGCGAATCCACTCGTTCTCCCCGCGCTCGAACATGTAAGTCGAACAGCGTTTCCAGATCCGGCCGTGGTGTATGCACCAAGGCCCGTAACATCAACGATACCCCGCTAAGATTTTTGTCGACGTTGTTCCACCGGGGAGATGAAGTAAGCCCGAGATCGGCCCAGACCACGCGTCGTTCCTGCAGGTCCATCACGAATGGCAGACAAATTACTGTGTCGGAGGCGATATCGATGCGGTCGACCACGGAGCGTGGCTCGAACACTTCACCCGACGCCGTGTCAGTGCGGGCCATCCATCCGGCGAAGCATTCCGGAAGATCGCAATACGGCTGCTGAGTAAAAGAGTTAATGGACGTGACGACATAGCGGATACCTTTCTCGACCAGAACATCAAGGTCGAGGTCGATGAACTCCGAAGCCCCGTCGGGCGCATCGACGATGTCGCCGCTGTGGTAGCCGCCGTAACCCTTCAGGTTGTAGTACGCGACCGTATCTTTGAACACGAAATTGGCGTCGAAAAATGCGGCGGACAAGTCGATGTCCGTACGGGCACGACCGTTCTTCCACCACAGAAACAGTCGAATGAAACGTGTGTCGGGCATTGGCAGCCGACTGCCCCGAACGAGGGTGCGCAGCGACTTCGATGAGGCACGCTGAGCCAGCGGCACCTTGTATTCGCGTAATGCTGGATCGACGTAACAGCGGCCTAATGGCGGTAGCAGCGCAAAACGATTTACCAGAGCGTCTTCGCAGATGCGAGCAGCGCGCGCCAACAGTTCAGATGAAAGAGGCTCTCGGTGATCCCTGATGGCATAGACTTTGGCGAATGAACCTTTCGGTGTGAACGCCCGCAGGGACAAGGGGCGCGGGGCGTTAGCCTGGGCCAACACCTGCAACAGCACAGGCGAGGACACTTGTGCTGCAACCGCCTCAAACGCGTCGAGTACCGAGTCTGCTTCCGTCGCGCGGCGCAGGGTCACATCCAGTCTTCGTGCGAACTCACCTGGACGGCTTTGTAAAAGGGGCGTAAGCGCGGTGATGTCACGCTGGGCCAGCAATGTTTCGACACGTGAGTTAAATGTGACGGGCGGATCGTTACGGCGCGCTGCCGTGATAGCGGCTAAGGCTCGAGGATACTTATCGCCGTAATCGCCGGGATGTAGTACTTCGGCCAGACGCTTCCAGCGCTCAGCATGGCGCATTACGTCTTCTGCGGCGTTGGGTATGTTATCGAGCAGGCGCAAAAATAGACGGCGCATCGAGCGCTTCATTGCTTTGAAGCGTGTCGTAGCTGTCGTCAGCGACACATCTGCGCCACTCAACGCGACTGCCAGTCGTAGCACGTCAGTTGCGGTCTCGACGTTTCGTTGCAGGAAGGCGTCCACCCTTGCATCGCTGGCGACATACCGGATCAGTGCGCCGCCAACCTGTGCACGGATCTCCCGGAACGGAATGGTCTCAGGCAGCAAGCGGAACACATCGCTTTTGTACTCTCGAATAAACCAGACTACATCGGCCGTTTCTTCTTCAGAGAGCGAAGTGCGCGATGAAACCAGCGGCTCAAGCAGTGACTCGAATTCAGAGACGCTTCCCGGTTCGATAACGCGGGATATGAAGTTGCCTTCAAGCATCGGAGGTCGAGCGTGTTCTGTTGCTGGTAAGCGCCAGAGCGTGAGGTAGTGGATGACGGCGTTAAGGTACAACTCCGCTTGGGAGGCCGTCAGAACCTGCTCTGGGAAGTCAGGATAAAACGGCCGGTGATGCACGTGAGCACCAGTCTGCCGTCGAAGCACTCTGATAATTCCGCGTAGCCAGTACTTCAGTTCTGTAGCTGACAACGTGCCGATTTGCTCAATCAGAGACTCTGACAGTACGCATCGGAACGCCGCGATTTCCTGGACAGCCGACGCGACCTGGGCGCGCGTAGCACCGCCAGAGCCCATCGGGACGTGAACTTTGCTGCGGCGACGCAGGAACAGCTCCTGATTCATACTTGAGTTTCTCCTTTGATCGCCGTCATGGCCGAGCTGCAGCATCGTGTCTACAGCAGATATAAAAACGCCTGCAAGAAGCAGGCGCAGTGTGGAGAGCGAAACCCCTAGGTCATAGGAGGTTTAGAAGGAAGGTGTTCCATAGCCACGGCGGCATTCTACGTAAGGTTGTCTCTGTTTGTCAGGTGGTTGCCTGTCTCAACGGTGACAAGCTGCTTCGGCAGAAGATTGGTTACTACCAATCAGCCTCAATCAGGGATCCGGCTACGCAATATCAGCCCGGTATCGGACAACCGTTGAGACATGTCCTTCAGGTTGGCGAATGCGATGTCATTCACCCGCTGCCACGCAGGTCGGTGGAGGGAGACCTTGCCGTCACTCGATCGAGTGATCGGTGTGCGTTGCAGCATGCCTTGTTTGCTGCGGTGTATCAGCGTGTAGCTGTCGCCTGCTTTTTCGAATAAATACATACCTCGCCTGTGCAAGACATTCTCTAGCGTTTCTTCGGTCCAGGTCACCTCGGGTGCCGGCATTCTCAAGCGCAGATCGGCACGCAGAAGATCTGGATTGCCTTGCCTGACGGTGCCACCGGGCGAGCTGCCGCGTGGTACTTCAATACCCGGATCGACATCCACGCCCAGCTCTTCACCGGCGCCGACTTCATCGATTCGCAAGCCTATTCCCCCCTTCAGTTCACTGATGCCCAGCAGTCCTCTGAAGGTATTGGTGCTGTGAGCATCGGTTACTACGATCCATTTTCCCGGGCTGTTGAGGTAGACGTCACCGGTCATGATGTCGTTTGTCAGGTAGGTGCTCATCATTTGCTCGTCGACGGAGGGCAGCGGCGTTTTCATTTTGTAGCTAGCGGCGCAGTCGATCGCCTGGACCCGAACCCCGTTCGCTCGGGCGACCTGGACCAGTTCCAAAGGGTTGAATCGCCCGGCGGGATCGGTGCCCAGGCTGTTCAGGTAAGTGTGTAAATCCGCAGTCATATTGCCGCTGGTGAAGTAGCGGTTCAGTTCAACCTGAGCGAAGTCACTGAGCAGGCCGCGCAGATAAAGGGTTTTCACGTGTCGGGCCAGCGCCGGCATGTTTTCAATCAGAAAACCCATGCTGGCAATGCGATCGAGGGTTTCTCCGACCACCAGCCCGGAGGCACTTTCAAAAACGCCATCGACAAGATCGGTCAGTGGCATCAGCCGGTTGATCTCGGGTATCACCGGGCGCGTGGGCTGGATGACCCACGGCAGGTTCTTGAAAAAACCTCGGGCTGAACTTTGCAGAAGTTGGCGTTTGCCGGCGGCATACAACTCGAACGGATCGTCCATAGCGAAGCCGCCGGCACCGTCGGGCTGCAACCGGGCATGGGTTTCGTTGAGGTTCAACGCCCAGGCTTTTATCGAACGGCGTACCGACGGTTCGATGTCAAAGGCACTGGTCACTGGGCGTGGGGGCCGCGATGTCGAGGGTTGCGGTTCTTCTGCCGGTTGCACGGGCGTTTCGGGCGAGGCAGGTTCGAAGGTGTCGAGTTCGAGATCTGGAGCGCATTGTTTGCCCATGCACTGGCCGCCACCCTTGAGACCCAAGGCTGGCATGCGCTCCCATTCTCCTTCGCCATTGAGACGGACAGGCAGCGCGTGGACAAGCTGGTTGGGGCGCTCAGGGTCGACGATTGCCCAGTCGCCACTGCCACGAGCGTTGGCGAAATAGCGGACATAGTACGGCGTGTCATTCATCAGAATGGCATAGGGGGGATCCGAGTCGAGGCGGTAGACACCCTGGAATTTCCCCGACTCTTCGCCGAGCGCTGTGCCATCAAGCAACTCGTTGCATTGGTAGCGTTCGGGCACCGGAGGCGGTAGGGCGTTCTGCGCCGGAACCAGCATCGTTTCATCAATATCTGGCCCGGGGATGTCGGCATCATCCGGCACCATGATCGGCTCTTGGTAATCGGCTTCGGCAGAGGCATTCAAGGCTTCGCTGTACTCAGCCATTTCGGTGGCTTCTGCCGCCTCGACCTCGGCGCCAACCTCCAGCATCGGCCCGGTGCCGATCAGCAATGGAAGGTTGAATAACAGATTGATACCACTCAAAACCGCACCCAGCACGCCGGCCTTGCGTTCGGCCCTTGTCTTGCCGTTTTGCGCCTGATCGATATTCAGACCCATGCTGGCAAGGGTGGCGCCAATCACCGGTAACGCCAGCGGCCAACCGACGGTGGCCATCGGAGCAAATACCTTGATGCCCGCACTCAGATAACCGATCCACAGTTTCTTGCGCAGATCGCCATTGGACGTCAGGGACAGGTGGGCTTCAGCAAACATCGCCTGACGTGTCGAGTCACGCAGCCAACTGAATGCATCATCGCTCAGTTCCTGGTTTGTGCGGTTGATCAGGTGATGGTCGGCCCGGCCCCAGGTAGCCACCAAGCGATTCATCAGATCGGGCATGTTCTCGCTCATGTGCTGACGATCGGCGAGGGCAAAATGCTCCAGGAAGGTCGCGCGGCGTTTGGCGTCGTTCAGTTGATCCAGAACCCACCAATGCAGGTCTGCCGGCGTTTCCTTGACCACGAACGCTGCGGTCTCGCTCGGCAGATAGATAATTTGCCGACCGGCAGAATCGACGAAGCGTAGCAATTGCGTGGAGATATGCCCGTCAATGTCGAAGGCGAACACATTCCCCGTTGTTGTGTGGCTTGCTTGCAACATGCTCAGGTTGACCGGCCAGCTGACCGGTCCCACCACTGTGTCCACCAGCCATTGAAAGTCACTGCGGGTGAGTTGCCCAAGGTCCAGCGCCTGCACTGCACGGCTGAGGAAATTGCACTTGGCCAAGGTGCGGAAATCCTCGCCGTGGCTGTTCCAGAAGTCCGTCAGCGTAGCGCTGTAGTGCCCACTGAAATCGAGGTTCCAGAACACCTTCAGGACCTCGTTGCCGTGCAGGCACACCTGGTTTTTTTCGTCGAAATTCTCGCCCTGCGGACCTTCGCTGTAGAAGCCACCGTACAGATCGAGAAGATCGGCGTTGTCCTGGTCGGTGGCGCGAAAACGATGAATCACCAACTGCGTCAAGGTCATCGATTCGTAGGGTTTTTCGCGGATGTGCTCCCAGCCGCTAAACGATCGGGTGCTGCTCTGGGCCGTCTTGAAGCGATGGAAATAAACCTGATCCGGATCAAGGCCGGACAGGTCTTTGGCTTCCAGCAGATCACGGGCCGCTTCATGGGCGGCGTCCTGCAGGCCGGGGCAGTTCTGCACGACGGTATAGGCGATTCGCTTCAGAGCCGCCTTGTCGGCCGCGTTCGGCAGAGGGCTTGGTTGGGTGGCGTACATGCTTTCTCCATCCTTGAGAAATGAAGGCCGAGCATGGCCGATTCGCTCAAGGGGAGTGCACTACATATGTACCGCACATGATCGTTGAAAACGTGCCTGGGTCAGCGCCGTGCCACGTCGGAAAAGTAGAACTTGTCGAGGGTGTGCCGTGATTCGGTGTACTCGAACTGACGCCCGTCCTGGAGGAAGGTCTGGTTGCTGACCACGATCACATGGCTCTGGCCATCGAGGTCCAGGTGCAGTTGATCATCCTTGCTGCGCGGCACCGCTTCGATGGTGCGTTGGGCGTAGGCAATCTGTAGCTGCAGGGTCTGCTCGATATGGGCGTAGATAGATTGCTCGGCGATGTCGAGGGACAGGCCGGGAATCACTTCGCTGACAAAGTGGTTGATGTCGAGGATCACGCGTTTACCGTCGATCCGCCGCACACGTTTGATTCGGGTGATGAGGCTGCCGGGTTCGGCATGGATGTGTTCGAGCAGGGCGCCTTCGAGCGGGATCTGGCTCAGTTCGACCACTTCGGTGCTGACATCGTTGCCCAGGCGCGGATAGGTTTCCTGGAAACTGACGATGCCGCCGAGCTGAAACTCGATCGGGTTGGTCGACAGCACAAAGGTGCCCTTGCCGTGGATTTTCTGCGCAAAGCCGCGTTCCTGAAGCAGTTCAATGGCTTTGCGCACCGTGCCTCGGCTGGCCTGATAGCTGTCCATCAGTTCGGTTTCGGAAGGCAGGCGGGCGCCGCGCTCCAGGCGTTCAGTCGTGATGCTGGCCAGCAGATCGCTATAGATCTGGTTGTATTTGCTCATGGGTAGGCTCGGTGCCGACTGTACTCAAAGCTTCGAACCTTAAGGCCAGGGTAGGGCTTTGTCCATGTGGGCGATGGAAATCACCCTAAGGCAGGGTAGGAAAATTCGCCTTCGGTCTGGCAGGAACATACATAAACAAACTCGTCTGTACGAGTTGTTGCATTAACTCGTACAGACGAGTATTTTTCGCTTCGGCGTGCTGCCAATAACAACAATCCATAGCGGAAGAACTAGCATGAGCCACGACTATCCGAACATCGCCAGGCAATTGCTGCAAAGCCTCGGCGGCAGCGACAACCTCGAACAGGCCGCCCATTGCGTCACGCGGTTGCGGCTGGCCCTGAAAGATCCGGGCCTGGTCGATAGTGCCATGCTCAACCAGATCGACCTGGTCAAAGGCTCGTTCTTTACCGGTGGCCTGTATCAGGTGGTGATCGGTCCGGGCGAAGTGGAAAAGGTCTATGCCGAACTGCGTCGTCAGACCGGTCTCGCGGCGTCGACGATCGCTGACGTCAAACAGAAAAGCACTGAAAAGATCAACGCCGTGCAGCGTCTGGTGCGGGTGTTTTCCGACGTGTTCATGCCGATTCTGCCGGCGCTGATCATTGCCGGCCTGCTGATGGGCATCAACAATCTGCTGGGTGCCAAAGGCATGTTCATCGACGGGCAGACCCTGCTCGATGCCTACCCGAAACTGGATGGGCTGTGGAGCCTGATCAATCTGATGGCCAACACCTCGTTCGTGTTTCTGCCGGCGCTGGTGGGCTGGTCGGCGGCCAAGCGCTTCGGCGGCAGCGAGATCCTCGGCATCGTCCTCGGTCTGATGCTGGTGCACCCGGATCTGCTTAACGCCTGGAACTACGGCAAGGCCGTGGCCGGGCTGGACGGGCAGCATCTGCCGTACTTCGACATTCTCGGGTTGTTTCAGGTGGAAAAGGTCGGCTATCAGGGGCAGATCCTGCCGATTCTGCTGGCCGCTTACGTAATGAGCGTCATCGAAAAATGGCTGCGCGCGCGCGTGCCCAACGCCATTCAGTTACTCGTGGTACCGATCACCACCATCGTCGTTACCGGCGTACTGGCGCTGGCCGTGATTGGCCCGGTGACCCGCCACATCGGCATCTTCATCACCGAAGGGCTGGTCATGCTGTTTGACCTGGCACCAATGGTGGGTGGCGCGATTTTCGGTCTGCTGTATGCGCCGCTGGTGATCACCGGCATGCACCACATGTTTCTCGCGGTCGACCTGCAATTGATCTCGACCCAGGGCGGTACCTTTATCTGGCCGATGATCGTCATGTCCAACCTCGCTCAGGGCAGTGCCGCCCTGGCGGTGTTCTGGATGACCCGTAATGCAGGGGACAAGAGCATGGCGTCGACTTCGGCAATCTCCGCCTACTTCGGTATCACCGAGCCAGCGATGTTCGGCGTCAACCTGCGCTACAAGTTTCCGTTTTATGCCGCGCTGACCGGTTCGGCACTGGGCTGCGTGTTCCTGTCGCTGAACAAGGTTCAGGCCTCGGCCATCGGCGTCGGTGGACTGCCGGGTTTCATCTCGATCATTCCGCAGTACATCCCGATGTTTGTGCTGGGGATGCTGATTGCCATGCTCGTGCCGTTTGTTCTGACCTGTGCACTGAGCATGAAGATCGTCCGGCCCGGTTATCGGGTTGCCTGAACAATCGCTTTCGCGAGCAGGCTCGCTTCCACAGTTGATTGCATTTCAATCTGGGCGCGAGCCGCACGGACTTATTGAAGGAGTTGTGCCATGCAAGACTGGCAGCGTTCGGTGATCTACCAGATCTATCCGAAGAGTTTTCATAGTCACGCCGGCAACCCGACGGGTGATCTGCTCGGTATCGTCGCCAAACTCGATTACCTGAAGTGGCTGGGCGTCGACTGTTTATGGATAACGCCATTTCTGCGTTCGCCGCAACGCGATAACGGCTATGACATCAGCGATTACTACGCCATCGACCCGAGCTACGGCAGCATGGCCGACTGCGAATTGCTGATCGCCGAGGCGGGCAAGCGCGGGATCAAGCTGATGCTCGACATCGTGGTCAATCACACCTCGATCGAGCACGTCTGGTTTCAACAGGCGCGCAGTAGCCTCGACAATCCTTACCGTGACTTCTATATCTGGCGTGATCAGCCGAACAACTGGGAATCCAAGTTCGGCGGTTCCGCCTGGGAGTACGAAGCCCAGACCGGTCAGTATTACCTGCACCTGTTCGACCACACTCAGGCCGACCTGAATTGGGATAATCCCAAGGTGCGCGCTGAAGTGTTCCGGATGATGCAGTTCTGGCGGGACAAGGGCGTGGGTGGATTTCGTCTGGACGTCATCAATCTGATCTCCAAGCCCAAGGACTTCCCCGAAGACAACAGCGATGGCCGAGGTTTCTATACCGATGGGCCGAATGTCCACGCGTACTTGCAGCAGATGCACCGCGAAGTCTTCGAAGGGCAGGACCTGATCAATGTCGGCGAGATGTCATCGACCAGCCTCGAACACTGCATTCGTTATTCGAATCCGCAGTCGAAAGAACTGTCGATGACCTTCAACTTTCATCACCTGAAAGTCGATTATCCAAACCTGCAGAAGTGGGTGCGCGCCGACTTCGATTTCCTTCAGCTAAAGAAAATTCTGTCCGACTGGCAGACCGGCATGCAGGCGGGGGGCGGCTGGAACGCGCTGTTCTGGTGTAACCACGATCAGCCGCGCGTGGTCTCGCGCTTCGGCAACGACGGCGAGTACCGCGAATGCTCGGCGAAGATGCTCGGCACCGCACTGCACTTTCTGCAGGGCACGCCGTTCGTGTATCAGGGCGAAGAGTTGGGCATGACCAATCCGGGGTTCGAATCGATCGAGCACTATCGCGATGTCGAGACGCTGAATATTTTTCGCCTCAAGCGCGAGGCCGGTAGCAGCGATACCGACAACATGGCAGCGATCATGCAGAAATCCCGCGATAACGGGCGCACGCCGATGCACTGGGACGCCGGGCCAAACGCCGGTTTCAGCCGTGTCGAACCGTGGATCGGAGTGCCGGCCAATGCTGCGCAGATCAACGTCGCAAACCAGCTCGACGATCCGGACTCGGTGTTGCATCACTACCGCCGTCTGATCGCGCTGCGCCGCAGCGAACCGTTGATCACCGACGGGCTGTACCAACAATTGCTGCCTGAACATCCGCAAGTCTGGGCGTATGTGCGTGAAGGCAGCGCCGAGCGGTTGTTGGTGGTGAACAACTTCTACGGGACGACCTGTGAAGTGGAATTACCGTCGACGGTCATCAGTGAATCGATGAGACAGCGCCAGTTGATCAGCAATTATCCGGAGGGCGCGTTGCGCAAGCGCCAGGTGACGTTGCGACCTTACGAGTCCTTCGTCCTGCACCTGATCGATCCCTGACCTTTAACTAAAAAAACAACGTTCAAAAAACACGCAGAGCACTGCGCGGGGGATTTCTGCGCGCCGAATTCATGCAACCAGACAATAAAAACAATGGGGTGGCTTATGAAAACAACAATAAATCGCAGCCTTGCAGTCGCAGGTTTTTGCCTGGCCTTACCGCCAACGTCACAAGCGCTGGAGTTTGGCGGCTACCTGCGCAGCGGTGTCGGCACGTCGGTCAACAGCAGCGGTCAGTCGTGTTTCCAGTTACCGGGTGCGCAGACCAAATATCGCTTGGGTAACGAATGCGAGCAGTACGGCGAACTCGAGTTGCGGCAGGACCTGTACACCCTTGACGACGGTTCGGTACTGAGTGTCGACGGCATGGCCTCGCTGTATAACCGCTACGACCGCAGCCCCACGTTCAAAGACGACAATGGCTCGATCCGCTTGCCGCAGGCCTACGCACAGTGGTCGGCGATGCCCGCGCTCAACGGGGGGTCATTGTGGGCCGGACGCCGTTACTACAAGCGCAATGACATCCATATTTCCGACTTCTACTACTGGAACCAGAGCGCCACGGGGGGCGGGGTCGAAGACGTGTTGATCGGCGATCTGAAATACAGCTACGCCTTCTCGCGCAAGGACAACCTGTACCAGAAGGACTACATCAATCGGCACGACTTCAACGTCGCCGGTTTCAAGACCAATCCTGGCGGTGAGCTGGAGTTCGGCTTGAGTTATATCGACAAACCCGACAGCCGCGATGCCCACCGGGGCTGGGCGATCACCACGCAACACGTGCAGACGGATTTTCTCGGCGGCAAAAACAAACTGGCGCTGCAATACGGTGAAGGGCCGGGCACCGGGCTGGGTTACACCGGCAACGTCAAACTGGACGACAGCAATAAAAGTTACCGGGTCGTCGAGTTTTTCGACTGGCAGGTGACGCCGCGCTTCGGTGGCCAGATTGAAGCGGTGTACCAGAAAGACATCCGCCCGGACGGTGTCGACCAGAACTGGATCTCGCTGGGGGTGCGACCGACTTATGCGCTCAGCGAGCACTTCAAACTGGTCACCGAACTGGGTCACGATCAAGTCGAAGCTGCGGGTGGTACGCGCAAACTGAGCAAATTTACCTTTGCCCCGACCTGGTCGCCGAAAGGCCCGGAGTTCTGGGCGCGCCCCGAGGTGCGGCTGTATTACACGTACGCCACCTGGAACGAGGCGGCCAAACGGGCGGCCAACGAACTGGCCAAAGGCTCGGCACTCTCCGACACCGGCGCCTTCGGTAGCGCTCGCCACGGTGCGAATGTCGGATTGCAGGTCGAATACTGGTGGAAATAAGCGATGCTGATGGAGCGTCGCGCTCCATGGGCACTTCAAAGAACAAAACTGCAGGTGACGTCATGGCCACACCCCAACCATTGCAATTGCTGGCTCCCTTGTCCGGTGTCCTGATCGCGCTTGAGCAGGTGCCCGATCCAGTGTTTTCCGGGCGCGTGATCGGCGACGGTCTGTGCATCGACCCGACTTCATCGACCCTGTGTGCGCCTCTGGCCGGCATCGTCAGCAACGTGCAGGCCAGCGGGCATGCCGTGAGCATCACCGATGACCATGGCGTACAAGTGTTGATGCACATCGGCCTTGATACCGTGAACCTCGGCGGGCAAGGCTTCACCCGCCTGGTTGAAGAGGGGCAACGGGTTGCCGCCGGACAAGCGTTGATCGAGTTCGACGCCGATTACATTGCCCGGCATGCGCGCAGCCTGATGACATTGATGCTGGTGGTTAGCGGAGAACCGTTCACCTGGCGGGTCGCGTCGAGCGGATGGGTCGAAACCGGTCAGCCGTTGCTTGAACTCGCCCGTACTCAGGCTTGTGGCGTGGATGCTGGCGCGGCAGAAGGTCAGGCCGTGTTCTCTCAAACGTTGAAACTGCCCAATCCCAACGGATTGCACGCGCGCCCGGCAGCGGTGTTCGCGCAAGCGGCAAAGGGCTTCGTGGCAAAGATTTACCTGCATAAACAGCAGGCTCAGGCCAACGCCAAATCCCTGGTGGCGATCATGGCGTTGCAGACCGCGTGCGGCGACAGCGTGCAGGTCAGTGCGGTGGGCGAAGATGCTGACGCGGCAATCGAGGCGCTGACTCGATTACTGATTGAAGGCTGCGGTGAAGCGGTGACGGCGGTGGCGCCAGTCGAGCTGGTCGAAACCGATGTTCTGACCCTGCTGCGTGGCGTCTGCGCGTCACCCGGTTCGGCGTTGGGCCAAGTGGTGCAGATCAGCGAGCCGGTGTTCGACGTCAGCGAGTTCGGCGGCAGAGCAGACGGCGAGCGCGAGGCCCTTGCCAATGCCCTGATCGAAGCCGATCTGGCCTTGCAGCATTTGCGCGACACCGCCGCTGGCGAGGCCGAGGCCGAGATCTTCAAGGCGCATCAGGAACTGCTCGAAGATCCGGGGCTGCTCGATCAGGCCCAGGCGTTGATCAGCGACGGCAAAAGCGCGGCGTTTGCCTGGCGCGCGGCCACTGAAGAAACCGCGGCGATGTTTCGCCAACTGGGCAGTGCGTTGCTGGCTGAACGGGCGGCGGACCTGACCGATGTCGGGCGCCGCGTGCTCAAGCTATTGCTGGGCATTGGCGAGCAGGCAATGGAGCTGCCGCCTGGAAGCATTCTGATTGCCGATCAACTGACCCCGTCGCAGACCGCCGGCATCGATACCAGCAAGGTGCTGGGTTTTGCCACGGTCGGCGGCGGCGCAACCAGTCACGTGGCGATTCTTGCGCGCGCCTGTGGTCTGCCGTCGATCTGCGGGGTGCCGGTGCAGATGTTGGCGTTGAGCAACGGGACCCCGGTGTTGCTCGATGCCGACAAGGGCGAATTGCATGTGCGTCCCGATCCTGCGGCCGTCAGTCAATGGCAGGCGCGGCACGCGCAACAGCGTCAACGCCATGAGCATGAGTTGGCCAGCGCATCGCTCGCGGCGCGGACCCGTGACGGTCATCACGTCGAGGTGTCGGCCAACGTCGCCTCGCTAGCGGAAACCGAGCAGGCCATGGCCCTCGGCGGTGCGGGCGTCGGCCTGTTGCGTTCTGAGTTTCTTTACCTGGGCCGTAATCACGCGCCGAGCCATGACGAACAGGCTGCGACCTACAGCGCCATCGCTCGCTGCGTGGGACCTGCGCACAATCTGGTGGTGCGCACCCTTGATGTCGGTGGTGACAAACCGCTGGCCTACGTGCCGATGGACAGCGAAACCAACCCGTTCCTTGGCGTGCGCGGCATTCGTTTGTGCCTGGAGCGCCCGCAGTTATTGCGTGAGCAGTTCCGGGCCATGCTCGGCTGCTGCGAGCTGACACGTTTGCACATCATGTTGCCGATGGTCACGCAACTGTCGGAGCTGCGTCTGGCGCGGCAAATGCTCGACGAGGAAATCCTCGCGCAGGGACTGACGCAACGACCGAAACTGGGGATCATGATCGAGGTGCCGGCCGCGGCGCTGATGGCGGACCTGTTTGCGCCGCTGGTGGATTTTTTCTCGATCGGCACCAATGACCTGACGCAATACACCCTGGCGATGGATCGCGATCACCCGCGTCTGGCCAGTCAGGCGGACAGTTTTCATCCCTCGGTATTGCGCCTGATCGCCATGACTGTGAAGGCCGCGCACGCCCATGGCAAATGGGTCGGAGTCTGCGGGGCAATGGCCTCGGAACGTCTGGCGGTGCCGTTGTTGCTCGGGTTGGGCGTGGATGAACTGTCGGTGAGCGTGCCGATGATTGCACCGGTCAAGGCGACGGTGCGCGAACTCGAGCTGGCCGATTGTCAGATCATCGCCCAACAGGTGCTCGGACTGGAAAGTGCCGGGCAGGTGCGCGAGGCGTTGCAGCTCTTTCACGAGGCAACCGTCGATACTTTACGGGTTCTGGAGAACTGAAGATGTTGGATAAATTGCAGAAGGCATTCTGGAAGGCCCTGACCCCGGATCTGGTGGTGGACGCACCCGAAATCCTCGCCGAGCCGAGCGCCGGATTGAGCGCCGCGATCGTCGCGGCGCTGGGTGGTGTGGATAACCTCCAGTCACAGCAACCGCTGGCGTTGACGCGCGTGCGGGTTGTATTGCGTGATGTGTCGGGTATCGATCAACAGGCGTTGAGCGCCGCCGGGGTCGCGGGCGTGATGCCCTTGGAGGACGGTGTCGTGCACCTGATTACCGGGCTGCGATCTTAAGCCGACAGCTGATGTGCGGCCTCAGGTCGCCCTTACTGTTTCTCAACCGCAGGTGTATCGTATTCGCCTTTTGCAGGCTTTCAGGGCCTGTCGCTGATACGTGAGGTAGTTGAGTTCATGTCCTTTACCCGTCGCCAAATCCTCAGTGGCCTGGCCGGTCTTGTTGTCGTTGGTGTCGGTGCGGGGGGCGCGTCGCGGTATTGGCTGGGGAAAATGGCCGACGCCGAGGCGGGCCACGACTATGAGCTGATCGCCGCCCCGCTGGACGTCGAGCTGGTGCCGGGGCACAAGACCGAGGCCTGGGCATTCGGGCCGTCGGCGCCGGGCACCGAGTTGCGCGTGCGTCAGGGTGAATGGCTGCGGGTGCGCTTCATCAACCACTTGCCGGTAGCGACGACCATTCACTGGCATGGCATTCGTCTGCCGCTGGAAATGGACGGTGTGCCGTACGTATCGCAGCTGCCGGTGTTGCCGGGCGAGTACTTCGATTACAAATTCCGCGTGCCGGATGCCGGTAGCTACTGGTATCACCCGCATGTCAGCAGCAGCGAAGAGCTCGGGCGCGGCTTGGTCGGGCCATTGATCATCGAAGAGCGCGAGCCGACCGGTTTCAAGTACGAAAAGACTTTGAGCCTGAAGAACTGGCACATCGATGACGAAGGCAATTTCGTCGAGTTCAGCATTCCCCGTGAAGCGGCTCGTGGTGGCACGGCGGGGCGGTTGTCGACCATCAACGGCGTGCCGACCCCGGTGATCGAACTGCCGGCCGGGCAGATCACTCGCGTGCGTTTGCTCAACCTCGACAACACGTTGACTTACCGCATCAACATTCCCGGCGTCGAAGCGCAGATCTATGCGCTGGACGGCAACCCGGTCGAGCCGCGCCCGCTGGGCAAGGAATACTGGCTGGGCCCGGGCATGCGTATCTGTCTGGCGATCAAGGCGCCGGCAGCGGGTGAAGAGTTGTCGCTGCGCAACGGCCCGGTGCGTCTGGGCACGCTGCGTTCAGTGGCCAATAACGATGCGCCGACTGACTGGCCGAAAGCGCTGCCGGCCAATCCGGTGGCAGAGCCGGACCTGGCCAATGCCGAGAAACTCAACTTCAATTTCGAGTGGGTCGGCTCGGTATCGGTCAACGTCGACAACGGCAAGCCGCCGAGCCTGTGGCAGATCAACGGCAAGGCCTGGGACATCACCGACAAGACCTGCGCCGACCGGCCGATTGCCAGTCTGAAACTGGGGCAAAGCTACATCTTCGAATTGAAGAACATGACCCAGTATCAGCACCCGATCCACCTGCACGGCATGAGTTTCAAGGTGATCGCGTCGAACCGGCACAAGATCATTCCGTACTTCACCGACACCTATCTGCTGGGCAAGAACGAGCGCGCGCAAGTGGCGCTGGTGGCCGATAATCCGGGGGTGTGGATGTTCCACTGTCACGTGATCGATCACATGGAAACCGGCCTGATGGCCGCCATCGAGGTGAAGTGATGCGCCAGATTCGCCCTGCGGCAATTATCGACCGCAGCCGTGATCGCGATTTCATGCGCGAAGCGTTGCTTCTCGCCGCACAAGGCGCGGCCCTCGGCGAAGTGCCGGTGGGCGCGGTGCTGGTGCAGGACGGCGAGATCATCGGTCGCGGTTTCAACTGCCCGATCAGCACCAGCGACCCGAGTGCCCACGCGGAAATGGTCGCCATTCGCGAAGCCGCGCAGGCGGTGGATAACTATCGTCTGCCGGGTAGCACGCTGTATGTGACGCTGGAGCCGTGCAGCATGTGCGCCGGGCTGATCGTGCATTCGCGGGTGGCGCGGGTGGTGTATGGCGCGCTGGAACCGAAAGCGGGGATTGTGCAGAGTCAGGGGCAGTTCTTCACTCAGGGCTTTCTCAACCATCGAGTGCTGTATGAAGGCGGGGTTTTGGCCGAAGAGTGTGGCGCCGTGCTGACCGAATTCTTCCGTGCTCGCCGAGCAAAAAGCCCCTCACCCTAACCCTCTCCCAGAGGGAGAGGGGACTGACCGAGATGGATGGGCGAGGTCCGTCGACCTGAGATTCCGAGTCGAACTCAAGTGTTGAAAAGCTCAATGATCAGCTCCCTCTCCTTGGGGAGAGGGCTGGGGTGAGGGGTGGGCTCACCGCGGTGTTTGGGCGATTTGATTATTTACGAGCGACAATCACCGCGCGCATCGGCGCCGGCAATCCTTCGATGGTTTTGCTGTGGTCCTCGGGATCAAGGAAGTCGCTCAGCGACTGATACTTCATCCACTCAGTCCCGCGCTGTTCTTCAACCGTGGTTGTGCTCACGTCCACGCAACGAATATCGGTGAACCCGGCACGGCGCAGCCACAACTCCAGCGCCGGCACCGACGGCAGGAACCACACATTACGCATCTGCGCATAACGATCTTCCGGCACCAGCACCTGATACTTGTCGCCTTCGACCACCAGCGTTTCCAGCACCAGTTCGCCGCCCTTGACCAGGCAATCCTTCAGCGCCAGCAAATGCTCGATCGGCGAGCGACGGTGGTAGAACACGCCCATGGAAAATACCGTGTCGAAGCCTTCTAGGTTTGGCGGCAGGTCTTCGAACGGAAAGGGCAAGTGCCAGGCATTGGGTTCTGACAGATAACGCTGCACGGCCTGGAACTGGCAGAAGAACAGCCAGTTCGGGTCAACACCGATCACACTGTTCGCGCCGGCACCGAGCATGCGCCACATGTAATAACCGTTGCCACAACCGACATCGAGGATGCGTTTGCCCTTCAAGTCGAGGTGCGGAGAGACACGCGACCACTTCCAGTCCGAACGCCATTCGGTGTCGACGTGCACCCCAAACAGATCAAACGGGCCTTTGCGCCAGGGCGACAGGCCCATCAGCGCGGTACGCATCTGCGCGCGGGTTTCCTCGTCGCAGTCGGTGTCGAGTTTCAGGCCGTTGAGCAGGTCGACTTCGCTCGGCTGGATTTTCGGCAGGGCATCCAGCGCACTTTGCCAGCGCTCCAGGTCGCCGTGACCTTTCTCCATTTTCTTGTCGAGTTGCGCTTGCAGGGTGTTGGCCCATTCGGCCAGCGGGGTGCCGGCCAGACGGCGGGCGAGGGGGGACAGATCAATCATGGCAAGGCAATCAACGAGGCAAAGTTAAGACACTGGAACCACGGCACGACTTTCGAGAACCCGGCGGCCAGCAGGCGTTCGCGGTGTTCTTCGAGGCTGTCGGGCTTCATGACGTTTTCGATGGCGCTGCGCTTCTGGGCGATTTCCAGTTCGCTGTAGCCGTTGGCGCGTTTGAAGGCGACATGCAGATCGGTGAGCAGCGCGTGTTCTTCGGCATCGTTGAAGCGTAGCTTCTCCGAGAGTATCAGCGCGCCGCCCGGCAGCAGCGATTGGCGAATGCGCGAGAGCAACGCCGTGCGCTGATCGGGGGCGATGAATTGCAGGGTGAAGTTCAGCGCCACCACCGAAGCTGGCTGGAAATCGAGGGCGAGAATGTCACCTTCGATCACTTCGACCGGCAGCAACTCCTGGAACATCGAGTCCTGACCGTTGAGGTATTCGCGGCAGCGCTCAACCATCGCTGCCGAGTTATCCACAGCGATTACCCGGCAACCGTCGGTGCGCACGTGGCGACGCAGGGCTTGAGTGACAGCGCCCAAGGACGAGCCGAGGTCGTAGAGCACGCTGTTCGGCTGGGCGAACTGCGCGGCGAGCACGCCGAGGTTTTCGACGATGGTCGGGTAACCCGGCACCGAGCGCTTGATCATGTCCGGGAACACTCGCACCACGTCTTCATTGAAGGCGAAGTCAGGCACCTGGGCCAAAGGCTTGGCGAAAATACGATCGGGTTCTTTGCTCACGGCGGTTCCGGCGGTGTCGGTGGAAAAGGCCGGCATTTTAGCCAAAGTGGCGCGGGGATGCTTGGGTTGTCTGATAAAGCGCTTTTTTTGCCAGTGATCGTTCCCACGCTCTGCGTGGGAATGCCGCCCCGGACGCTCTGCGTCCCTGCGTAAGTGACGCTGAGCGTCACAGGATGCATTCCCACGCGGAGCGTGGGAACGATCAGATCCGTTTAGTCTGGGAGAAAGCGGAGGCGGCGATGCCCCATTGGCCCAGCCAGTAGCTGAGGATGATGACGTAAGGGGCGGCGTGGAAAGGGGCGACGAAACGGTCGATACCGATCACGCTGTCAGAGAACACGAATGCCACTGCACCACCGGCCGCCAGCAACGCCGAGCGTTTCGGCACATCGGTGCCGAGACGAGCAAGCGCGCGCCAGAGCATCGCGCTGATCGCCGTGGCATAGACAACCACCGGCACCAGCAACGGACCTAAGCCGCTGGAAATCAGAAGTCCCAGCAATACCGCGCCAACTCCGAGGGCGAGCACCAACGGCAACACCGCCAGACGCTTGCAGTCACTCAGATAAGCTTTCAGATAAGCCAGATGCGCAACCAGAAACGCACCGAGGCCGAATACAAACAGGTCCCCCGGCCACGCCAGCAACACATCACCGAGCAGCGAGAAAATCAGACCCAGACTGATCCAGCGCCGATAGTCGCTGGGCGGCGCATCGTGCAACCAGCCGAGCAGCGCCAGCACCGGCAACGGTTTGACCAACAGACACAGTAACGCCGCGTGGGTGCTGACACCGTAGAGAAACGTCACCGCGCCCATCAGCGCCAGAATCAGCCAGCCCACGATCAGTTCACCGAAATGGCGCAGTCAAAGGTTTCCACCGGGAGTACTTCCGGTGCCCATGGCTGTTGCGAAGTCAGGCGCAGGCGGCCGGTGCCGGGGGCAAAGGCCTGGAAGCGCCAAGTGGAAATCCCGGCCGCGCCGACCACGCCAGCATCTTCCGGATTGCTGTAAACCTCGGGGCTGAGGGCGCGCAACACACCGCCGGCGGAATCCTGAATGGCCCAGCGATAACCGGTGGTCGGGTTGCTTGGCAGTGTGATGATCAGGTTTTGCCCATTGGTGAGTTTCACGGGGCATTCGCTTTGTTTTTCCACGGTCACGTTGTGTTTCGGTTGCGTGGCGCAAGCGGCCAGCAACGAGAGGGCGATGGGAAGAAACAGGCGAGTGGGGGACATAGGGTCAGCGGCTCCGGGCGTTAACGACGAACGTCGAGCATAACTGAAGATGAGACAAAGTGTGACCAAAGCCGCGCAGGCTAAAGCTACGCGGCGACGTTAGTGTGAGTCTGGGGCGCCGTTATTCGCTAACGTCGAGTTCGACCTTGATAGGATCAGTATGGCCGTGAAAATAAAGATCAAAGTTAATTCGATATTTCCGGTTGGTGTTGTCTAGATGGGAGTTGAAGGTTCCCTTATTGGCGTATTGTGTTCCATTTCTGTTGAGGTAGAAAACCTCTCGTAGTTTTTCACCCCTCTTGAATTCGTGCTCGCCGTTAGGCGTTGACGAGTCAATTGTAAGGTCGATTGCTTCTCCATTTGGAAAGCCCAGTTCTTTAGAGCCTTGAATTGTTATGTATGTTTCACCGTGCTCTATCGTGATGCGTTCGGTTTCGAATAGCTTGTTGCCGTTCTGTGTTGCAATGAAATAACCGGAAGCCTCCAATAGCTCTGACATGATGGATCCCCTGAATCAGAAAATTCGAGAGGGAAGTTTGAGGGGAGATGTAGTGACGGGCTACTGTAAGAGTTGACAGGTTTTTATCGTTTCTTGCGATAACGTTCATTTTTTTTGTTATATAGAAAACAGGGCATTGTCGCTTGAGACAATGCCCTTGTTGCACCGTGTTAGAACAATATTTTCGCCACATCCGCAAACTTCTTCGCAAAATGCACAGTAATCCCTTCCTTAAGATAATCCGGCAATTCCTCGAAGTTGCCCCGGTTCGGTTCCGGCAGAATCAGCTCGAAAATCTTCTGCCGCCGCGCCGCGATCACCTTCTCGCGCACCCCGCCGATCGGCAGCACATGCCCGGTCAGGGTCAGTTCGCCGGTCATCGCCACGCCTTTCTTCGGCGGTTGATTGCGTGCGAGGGAGAGCAGGGCGCTGGCCATGGTCACGCCGGCGCTCGGGCCGTCTTTCGGCGTTGCACCCTCGGGGACGTGCAGGTGAACGAAGGCTTCGTCGAAGAACTTCGCGTCACCGCCGAACTGTTTCAGGTGCGAACTGACGTAGCTGTAGGCGATCTCCGCCGATTCCTTCATCACATCGCCCAGTTGCCCGGTAAGTTTGAAGCCACGGTTAAGCGTGTGAATCCGCGTGGCTTCGATCGGCAACGTGGCGCCGCCCATGCTGGTCCAGGCCAGGCCAGTAATGACACCGGTGCCGGACAGCACTTGCTCGTTGCGGAACACCGGATGACCGAGTGACGCTTCGAGGTCTTTCGGGCCGAGCTTGATCACCGCTTTCGGGTCATCAATAAGCTTCATCACCGCTTTGCGCACCAGTTTGCCCATTTGTTTTTCCAACTGGCGCACGCCGGCTTCACGGGCGTAACCGTCGATCAAGGCTTTGAGCGCGCTGTCGCTGATGCTCAGGCTGCCCTTGGACACGCCGGCCTTGTCCAGCAATTTCGGCCACAGGTGACGCTTGGCGATGGCGACTTTCTCTTCAGTGATGTAGCCCGACAGGCGAATCACTTCCATCCGGTCCAGCAGTGGGCCGGGGATCGAATCGAGGGTGTTGGCGGTGCAGACGAACAGGACTTTCGACAGGTCCATGCGCAGGTCGAGGTAGTGGTCGAGGAATTCGACGTTCTGCTCCGGGTCGAGGGTTTCCAGCAGCGCCGAGGCCGGGTCGCCCTGGTAGCTCTGGCCCATCTTGTCGATCTCGTCGAGCATGATCACCGGGTTCATCACCTCGACGTCTTTCAACGCCTGCACCAGTTTGCCCGGCTGCGCGCCGATGTAGGTGCGACGGTGGCCCTTGATCTCGGCTTCGTCGCGCATACCGCCGAGGCTGAAGCGGTAGAACGGCCGGCCGAGGGATTCGGCGATGGATTTACCAACGCTGGTTTTACCCACGCCCGGCGGGCCGACCAGCAACACGATGGAACCGCTGATTTCGCCTTTATAAGCACCGACGGCGAGGAATTCGAGGATGCGATCCTTGATGTCGTCGAGGCCGGCGTGGTGTTTGTCGAGGACTTTGCGCGCGTGCTTGAGGTCGAGTTTGTCGTCGCCGTAGACGCCCCACGGCACCGAGGTCGCCCAGTCGAGGTAGTTGCGGGTCACCGCGTACTCGGGCGAACCGGTCTCGAGGATCGACAGTTTGTTCATTTCTTCTTCGAGGCGTTTCTGCACCTGCGCCGGCAGGACTTTGCCTTCCAGACGTTGCTCGAACTGTTCAAGGTCGGCGCTGCGGTCGTCCTTGGTCAGGCCGAGTTCCTGCTGGATGACCTTGAGTTGCTCTTTAAGGAAGAACTCGCGCTGATGCTCGCCGATCTTGCGATTAACTTCCGCCGAAATCTCTTTTTGCAAGCGCGCGACTTCGACTTCCTTGCGCAGCATCGGCAGGACTTTTTCCATGCGCTTGAGCATCGGCACGCAGTCGAGCACTTCTTGCAGTTCGGGGCCGGTGGCCGAGGTCAGCGCGGCGGCGAAGTCGGTCAGCGGCGACGGGTCGTTGGGGCTGAAGCGGTTGAGGTAGTTTTTCAGCTCTTCGCTGTACAGCGGGTTGAGCGGCAGCAGTTCCTTGATCGCGTTGATCAGCGCCATGCCGTAAGCCTTGACCTCGTCGGTCGGCTCGGTGGGCTGGTGCGGGTATTCGACCTCCACCAGATACGGCGGGCGGTGGTGTTTCAGCCAGGTCTTGATGCGCACACGGCTCAGGCCTTGGGCGACGAATTGCAGTTTGCCGTTCTCGCGGCTGGCGTGGTGGACTTTGACCAGGGTGCCGTATTGCGGCAGGGCGCCGGTGTCGAAGTGGCGCGGGTCTTCCTGGGGCGTGTCCATGAAGAACAGGGCCAGGGAATGGTGTTCGGATTTGCTGACCAGTTCGAGGGTTTCAGCCCAGGGCTCTTCGTTGACGATGACTGGCAGGACTTGCGCCGGGAAGAACGGGCGATTGTGGATCGGGATGATGTAGACCTTGTCCGGCAGGTTCTGGCCGGGCAGGGCGAGGCCTTTGCCGCTGGAGGTGTGTTCGATGTGTTCGGCTTCGGTGTAGTCGTCGGGGTTTTCCGGGAATTCTTGCTGGTCGCTCATGGGGCACCTGCGCAATGGGGTATGGGTCTTAGATGGGGCAGGCCTTGGGTGGTTTCAATGGGGGGCGATGTTTCTGCGTGTGTGTTCAGGGTTTTGACAGGGTTTCTCTACACTGGGCGATCTTCGTTTTGCATCTGAACGCCACCTGAAAAACGCCGGGCCATAAACAACCACCGGGCCGTCAAGCCCGGTGGTTGTTGGCAATGCGCAGGTCAGACCTGACGGTTATTTCACCTCGGTCAATTTCAGATCACTGACCAGCATATCGATCAAGGTCCCCAGGTATTTGAAACGCTCCTCTTTTTTCTCCCAGCGATCAATGAAAAACAAGCCGTGGTCATCGACCTGAATCGGTGTCTCAACGATGTCGCCGGACCTGGATTGATGCACCAGGCGCAGCTCGCCCGTATCCGTATTTTCGATCATGAACATCCCGGACCGGGTCAGTTTGCTGCGCTCGACGGCCGACGTCAGGGCTGGTTTTTTCTTTCCGGCGACGGCCACTTCCAGCAGGAAATCGCTGCGCAAGGCCCGGCTATTGGTTCCGCGCTCGCTGGCCACCGCTCTCCAGGTCCCGCGATGGATATCTCTGGCCAGTTCCGGAGCGCTGTCGCGTACGTGGAGACTGACCGCCGAGAGGGTATCCGCCAGACCCGGCACACCCAGGTTGTAGTTAGTGTGGGCATTGCCGATGAAGGCCACCCACTTATGTGGTCCGTGTGCCAGTTGGTCGGCTTCAATCACTTGGGTGGCGAAATAGCTGAACATCTCGTTTCGCGAGATATCTTCGTTAAACACACCCTTTAGGTGGTAAGACGCCGTGCAATCCAGGGCCCTGATACGGACTTTGTACTTGGCCGCCGCCTGGAGGACCTCTGTGTAGGTATCGTTACCGTTATAGGTCGGCATTTGGCCACGGTCCTGAACGAGCAGGTAATTCTTCAGTCTGTCCGGCATGCGCTGTGTCCGAAAAAAAGTATCCAGATCGGCCTGGTGCAAATCGGTGAACAGATGTTCCACGTAGAGCGTGTCATACCCGGCTTGCTTGAGCGCCTTCATGTACTTTTTCAGCAGCGCTTTGCTCGATACGTGGCTATGGGCCTCGCCGATCAGCAGGTTCAAGCGTCCGTCGGCCAGCCGCTGCAAAAACGCCTCGAACGTGGTGTCTGAGGTGAGCGTCGGCAGCGTGGCCGCTTCGGGGGGCGTGTACTGAGTAAATGCGTCCCTGGCCTTTTTCTCCAGACGTTTGCGGTTGGCGATGAACGCATCGTGCGCCTGTTGTTCTTTCGGTACGGTCGGGGTATAGCGTGAGTCCATGGCGTAGGGTTGATGCAACATTTGCGCAATATCGTCGCGCATCGAGGGCGGGATATCGTACTCGCTGAAATGCTCGACAACGGGGGCAATCGCTGCCGGCCTGGAGACGGGCTGAGGCGCCTTGTACGCCGTCGGCCACTGCACGCGATAATCGCCCTTGGCGGCCGAATCCCCGGCGATTGCTCCGGCTGAATCGAGGCTGATGCGTGCCGCCTGATCCTGTGCGACATCTTCCACGCGCACGGCGACAGCCGCGTGCAGGTCGGCCAGTCCGGGGGTGTTGTCGAAGGTGCACATGCGTGATTGTTCGGTGAGGATCACCCAGCGCTCTTCAGACGCGTCGGAGATATCGGCGGCCAGCGTCTTGTGCGAATAGAAATTCCTCAGGCTGTTGCTGCGAGGGGTCAATGGCGAGACGTCGTCCAGTACCAGAGCGCCTTCCAGTTTGTAGCTGGTCGAAGCATCCAGCGCATGGATTTTCAAGCCCTTTTCGCGAGCGGTACGCACCAGTGCCAGGTAAGAGAATGGCGCGTCCTTCTCATGGCCCAGCGCACGGTCGACGGCTTCAAGATGTTTTTTGATGTGTCTCCATGATTTTCCCTTGTTCATTTTTTCCAGCTTGGCGTTGAAGACATCCGCTGCCAGGTATTCCACGTAAAGTCGCTTGAAGCCACTTTCAACGAGGGTGTCCAGATGATTGATCAGCAGTTGTTTGCTGGCGATCGAACCAGGCTGGGCGCCGATCACCAGATTCTTCCCTTTGACCGCGTCACTGGCGATCAACTGTTTAAATGACAAGTCGTCGGCGATCGGCGGGACTTCGGCGCGGGCTGGCAGCGCGGCAAGGTCAGCGAAATGCGCCGCGGCGTCTGTGCTGAGCTTTTCGACCTGCTTCAGGTAAGCGGTGCGTGTCGAGGCGAGATTTTCCACGACCCCGACAAGGATCAAGTGGGGATCGGTGCCCATGTAGTCTTGACTGCTGATGAGGATGGTTTCCCGGGTTTGCGGATTCATCACCGCTTCGATGCGCTGGCGGTACTTGGGCTCGACGCCATAGATCTTGTGCGGACCGTCTGGCTCTGGCACGGCCTCGTACTTCGGCGCACCGCCGGGCACGCCTGCGCGCACCATCACCCCATCGGCATTGCGCACGGCGAGAATGCCGCTCGAGAGGGGATCGCCGAACTCCGGATTGTTCAGATAGAGCACATGACGACCGATTGAGTCGGCATTTTCCCGGATGTAGTACACCTGGCCTCTGAAAATCACCGCACTCATTTCATCCCGTTCGGGGCCGGATGACACTTGATCGATCACGGCCATTGCATTCTGTTGTTCGTTGCGGGCGCTGGCGATGCTCTGTCGCAAAGGCCGGCGCGCGAGTTTCAGTGAACGCAGCGTCGGACGCAGGTCGGTCAGCACCGCACCGGCACTGTTGAACAGATAGCCGAGCAGATGCTGGAAGGCTTCGCCGTGGTCACCCTGACGGTACGCATGCAGGGCGAGCATGGCGTCCTTGAAAGCCAGTAACAGGCCGGTGCTCAGGCTCAGCAGCGGGAACGGCGCCGTGGCAATGGCGGCGATCCATTCGACACTGGTCCAGACCAGACCGGCGATCATCTCGGCACGGCTGGTGGTGGTGGCGTTAACGTCGTCGATACGACGTTGCAGCCTCATGTCGTAAAGGACGGTGCGCAGATCACTGACCGCCGCGACCGCGCGGGTCGAGTCGTAACGTGCAGGGCTGGGTGTGGTTTTATTGAGGTCTTTGGGCAACCCTTTCTTGATATTTTCAAGGTGCGTGCGAACCCGGGTCCGGGCGCTGACGCCGACGCGCAACGTCAGGTATTCGAGCATGCCGGACTGCTGTTGAAGCAGGTAATTGAACAGCAGCGCTTCACGGAAAGCGACGCCGTCAGGCGCCTCGGGGGTGTAGAGCAGGGCCGGGTTGTCGCCATGGCTGAACAGCCACGCATCGAGTACCCACTCGCCGTCGATCATCAAACGGTGGAGCGGATATTTCGTGCGGATAGAGCCGGACGTCTCAGCCATGCTGTCGATACTCTGCTCCAGCCATTGCAGATCACGGCTGGCGATATGGCCTTGCAGCTGGCATTCCAGCGCGGCGCTTTTCATCTGGCGCTGGGTAATGGCCAGGGTCGCGTTGCGTCTGAAGTCGTAGCCTTCGCTCGTCGAACCTTGCAGTTCGGCCTTGACCTTGTCGATGTAGCGTTGGCCGATCCACACACCGGTGACCGAGCGCGCGACATTCTGTGCGGTCAGGTTGCTGAGGTCGATGCCCTGCGGGCCTCTGAAGCGCGCCGAGCGGGAAAATTTTTCATCGAGAAAACCGACGCCGTCGGCGTAGCCGTCGCGATACAGCGTGGTGTAGTTCAGAGGTTTTGGCGTCCACGAGCGCACGACGGAACTCGGCGAGTACGCCCAGACGGTATCCGGATCGACATCGTTGGTGGTGCGCTTGAGCAAGCGGTTCAAGCTGATTTTGGCTTGCTCGTGCACGTAGTCATCGAACGCCGGAAAGCGGCTGCCCGACAAGGCATGCTTGTTGAACGCGCGCAAGGCGCCTTCGGCGTCTTCACTCAGGGTCGTCAGCTTTCGGCGGTTGGCAGCCGTGGTGGAGCGATACCACAGTGGTGTACAGAAATCGTAGTCGTCGATCCGAGTGGCGAGCACATGTTCAGCCATCGCGCGCAGGCAATCGGGATGACTGCCGGTGTGAGCGAACGTGACCTTTTGATGCTCCAGCGCCTCAGGTTTGAAACTCAGCCCGGCCAACACGTGGCGCAGCTTTGCGCGAAAGCGCATGGGCGCACGGCTGATCAGGTAGCCGGCCATGCTGTCGGCGGCATCACTGTGTTTGGCCCAGCCCAGCAGGTGGGTCTGGCATTCGCGCTCACTGTCGAAGGCCTGGAATTGTTGCGCTCGCGGCGCCTGTGGCGTGCACAGCAACAGCCGTTTGAGCGCGCCGCCGTCATCGTTCTGGCGCAGCACCCACAAATCCTGCAACTGCGCGCCGTGCAGCGACAGGGTGGCGGCGCGCAGGCGCGCATCGCTACCGTCACGCAGGCGCTCGATCAGTTGCAGGTCACTGTCGAGCAAGTGCCCTTGCAGCACCGCCGTGTGAGCGAGGGCGACGATACGTTTATCGAGCATCTGCTCGATGGCGGGTTTGATTGCGGGCCTGGCCTGCAGCTCATTTTGCAAGTGATTGAAGTCAATCCGAGGCTGCAGTTCCACGGCTTGCCTGATCAGCCACGCCGGCGTCACGTCCGCGTAGTCTGGCGGCAAAGGCGCGTCATCGTAGGTGAGGGTGGTGTACTTCAAAAACTCCGAACCCGGTAATTCATCGCCGGTGTGCGGGCCGCGCAAGGACAGCTCGAGCAGACTGGATTGATGCACATAAACGCCGTAGCCCGGCACTCGGCGATCGGTCGCAATGCTTAACTTTGCCGGCTCGAGGTCGTCGATTTCCAGGTCTTCGCTCAGACGCTCCAGCCATTGCTGGCGGGCCAATGCCGTCAGGCTGCCGGCCGGCTCCATCAAGTCGAGCAGTTCTTGCCGTGCCTGCTGGTAGTTGTGCAGATGTTGCGCGAGTGCGTCTTTTTGCGCGGTGCTGGCGCTTCGAAACCAGTCCGGTGCGCTGTAGCGCAGATGCCGTTCGAACAAGGTTTGCGCACGCAATGCCAGGCGCGGCGTGAGATCCGGCAGGGCAGCGGCAATGGCGCGGTCCAGCGCGGTGAGCAATCGTTTGAGGTCTTGCTGCGGGTTATCGGCGAAGCTCAAGGCGCGCTCGATATCCTGCGTGCGTTTTTCGATCAGCGCGTCGTAGGTGTGTTCGAACAACGGTCTGCTGTCGATTGGCGCGAGCAGCAGCGGCCAGATCCCTGCTGCGCCCACGGCGTGATAGCGCGTCGGCAACATGGACATGAACTCCTCGCTACCGCTGGGGTGGTTCAGCGATGTGCGCAGTTGGCTGTCGAGATCAGCAAGGGAGTTGAAGAATTCGATGCCTCTTGTGGGGGTAAACAGCAGGGCGAAACCCATGCTCTGGTCGGTCTGCAGGTCCTTGACTCGGCGAGTGTCCTTTTCCGTGACCACAAAGGCGCCAGCCAGCTCAACGGTGGTGTCTTGATAGCTGAACTGCAGCGCGTACATGGCCGGACGCAGCATCGGCACCGCATCGAGTTTTTGCAGCAGTTCGCCGGCTTGCGGGTGCAGCAGGCGGTCGGTGACGGCCTGTCTGGCTTCGTGGCCGATGGCGGTGAAGCCCGCGTCATATTTGAGGAAGGTTTTCGCCGGTTTATCGTCGATCCGGTCGCGTTGATCCATGTTGATCAGTTGGGTGGCCAGCCTGACTTTCAGGGTGGCGATCAGTTGTTTGCCTTCGTCGCTTTGCAGATCGCTGTTTTCCAGCGCCTGATACAGCTCGCGGCTGCGTTGCAGGTAGCTGGTGCGATAGGTTTTCAGTTGTTCGTCGAGGCGTTTCAGAAAGGCCTGTTCGGTACTCGGTTTTTGTTCGGGAAGGAGCGGGGTTGATGTATTGAACAGGTGATGGGCGATCGCGTTGAGATCGTTTTTGACCTCTTCGGAGGTGGGGGTTGTGGCGAGGTTCATGGGCATTTTTCCATGCTGAGGGTGAGCGGCCAGCATGGCGAGGGGCAGTGGGGGGCAGGTGGTATATATGTATGGGGGGGTATTGGTCTGTCGATGTGGAGCTTGGGTTCGACTCGGTATTTCACGTCGGCATGCGTCTGCCCTAGACCTGTGACGGAACGGCAGACGCACGTTTAACCCGACGAGTGAAATCCTGACCTGTTTGTTAGACAGGGTAAGTCAGCTCTTGGAGAAAAAAGTATCCGCTACCGGTGAGTTCACGCGTTTCATCACCGTGGACTGCCTTGGCGGAAAGTTGCAAATTATCGAGAGAGTATAAGTACAGGCCGCTATTGAGTTGACTTACAGAAATGCCGGAAGAGGATGTCACTTCATAGTCATAAGGATGAATACCTCGTTCGGTAACGACATATTCAAAGTAGTCAGCGATTGAAGGATCCAGCAGTTTGCGAAGCGAGATGGAGAGTGATCGTCGGCTCGATGAGCCGTGGTTATCTTCGAAAGAAAAATTGTAACCGCCGAGCTCGCTGACAGAGATGGAAATGCTGGTTGTCGAGAAGCTGGTCAGATTGACCGGCGTACCGCCAATGGTGCCTTTTACATTAACGTTGAGAATACCGTCTACCCAAACTGCTCGGGATGCCTTTGGATGAGTCATGGAGTGCTTCCTTCGTCTGATTTTGGTTGGAGAAGGAAGTCTGATTGGACGGGTGAAGACAGTGAACTGTCATATCTGACAGGTTTTTATACGTGTTCGCGATTAGCCTTCTTGATAGGAGTTATATAGCAGGCACGGTATTGATCAAGTGCGGGGCAGGCTTGCTCGCGAAAGCGCCGTGTCAGTCAGTCCAACTGCCGAATGCGCTGACGCCTTCGCGAGCAGGCTCGCTCCCACAGAGGGTTAGCTGTGTGGTGGAGATTGAGATATTTCGTGGTTATCCAGCACGCGGTTCACCGCCAGTTCGGCGAGCATGATGATCTGCTGAATGGCCAGGATCGTGCGCCGCTGCGGCAGGTCGATGTAGGCGGCGATGTCGCTGCTCATCACGCTGGCCTGGGCCAGGGATTCGCAGGCGTGGACCAGCAGGCTTTCGCTGTCCTGCTCGGGGGCGACCTGGAACATGGTGCTGGGTTTGTGAAAGCGCAGGGTCAAGGTGTTGGGTTTGAGGTAGTGGTCGAGGGCGCGTTCGGCGGCTTCGTGGAATCTTTTTGAGCCGGGGAATTCGTAGGGGGTGGTGTCTTCGGTTTCGGGCGGATTGGGTGTTGGCTTTTTCATTTGTTGCTCCTCAGGAATTGGGCCATTCCTCTAATTGCCGCGACGCAAAAAGAGGGGTGGCAGCTGTACGCGGGTTCGCGGACCGACCTGAGGCATTCGGCATACCCGAAGGCATCCCGCGTACAGCCACCATAAAACAAGCACTCGGGGTGCTGCTGTTAAGCGGTGGCAATTATGCCCCAGAAGTCGGGCCGCGACGCCCGTTCGCTGAATTTGCAGCGACCCCCCGAGCCTATCCAGCCGATTTCCGAGGCACAACCGACGCGACTTGTCGGAAAACTCCGCGCCACTTTCAACGTCTGTAGGACGAGCATATTTCCCACAGACAAACACTTTTCAACCTGTGGGAGCGAGCTTGCTCGCGAAAGCGGTGTGTCAGGCACCGTAGATGTTGAATGTGCTGACGCCTTCGCGAGCAAGCTCGCTCCCACAGGGTTCTCCTGTGGATGCAGGAATGGCGTGCACAAAAAAGGCGATGCCTCTAGAGGGGCATCTTCAATCTGACGCATCACTCATAAATCAAATTCATTGCGGTTTATTTCGAACCAGTCTTGAGCCTCTGTAATTTCTGACAGTAGACATATTTGGCAGTCGCCCCGAGATTAAGCAGGCGCCCTTGGGCGTCAGAATGCTGCATGCCAATCTATCGACTTCAAGGAATCAAACCGTGAGTTATACAGATTCGAAGTACAAGGATTACATCATTCGCGAATATTCCTCCGACACTCCGGGACTGCATTTTCGGGTGATCTATGGCGCGACAGAAGAGAGTTTGTTGCTTGAGACCCGCAAACACGCCGAGCAATTGATCATTGATCGATTGGAGCGGATGAAAACTGGAGGGAAAGCGTTTTGAGTCAGATGGGCTAACGCTCACCTTGTGCAGGAGCTGCGGCAGTTCCTGCACAAGGTGAGTTGTCAGGTTTTGGGGATTTCGTGGTTATCCAGCACGCGGTTCACCGCCAGTTCGGCGAGCATGATGATTTGCTGGATGGCCAGAATCGTGCGCCGCTGCGGCAGGTCGATGTAGGCGGCGATGTCGCTGCTCATCACGCTGGCCTGGGCCAGCGATTCGCAGGCGTGGACCAGCAGGCTTTCGCTGTCCTGCTCGGGGGCGACCTGGAACATGGTGCTGGGTTTGTGAAAGCGCAGGGTCAAGGTGTTGGGTTTGAGGTAGTGGTCGAGGGCGCGTTCGGCGGCTTCGTGGAATCTTTTTGAGCCGGGGAATTCGTAGGGGGTGGTGTCTTCGGTTTCGGGCGGATTGGGTGTTGGCTTTTTCATGGTGAAGCTCCGAATGATAAGTGGGGCTGTCACTCTCAATCACCGCGACGCGACGGAGGGTGGCAGCTGTACGCGGGTTCGCGGACCGAGCCATTCGGCAATCTCGGCATACCCGAAGGTATCCCGCGCACAGCCACCATCAAACCAGACAACAAGCACCTGAGCGCTTCAGTTTGGGCTGGCGATTATGCATCAAATCGAATGAACTGCTCGGGCCGCGACGCCCGTCCGCTGAATTTGCAGCGACCCCCCGAGCCTATCCAGCCGATTTCCGAGGCACAACCGACGCGACTTGTCGGAAAACTCTCGCTGACAATGCGCTTCTGTAGGACGAACACCGTCCTTTGTAGGAGTGAGCCTGCTCGCGATAGCGGTAAATTAGTCACCGAAGATGTTGACTGACATACCGCCTTCGCGAGCAGGCTCACTCCTACAGGGTTTGTGGTGGGTTCAGGAATGGCGTGCACAAAAAAGGCGATGTCCCTTGCGGGGCATCGCCTTTGTTTTACCGCCGTTAAAACTTATTCCGGCAGTTTGTACGCAATCACATAGTCACCCATTTTGGTGCCCAGTGAGCCGTGACCGCCGACAACCAACAGCACGTATTGCTTGCCGTCCTTGCCGGTGTAGGTCATCGGAGTTGCCTGGCCGCCAGCCGGCAGACGCGATTTCCACAACTCTTTACCGGAGTTGACGTCGTACGCGCGCAGGTACTGGTCGAGGGTGCCGCTGAGGAAGCCGACGCCGCCAGCCGTGACCATCGAACCGCCCATGCTCGGCACACCCAGGGTGAAGCCGATCGGGATGGGCGAGCTGTCGCGGCTGGTGCCGTTTTTACGTTTCCACACGACTTTGCCGGTGGTCAGGTCGATACCGGCAACGTAGCCCCAGGCCGGGGCCTGGCACGGTACGCCGAATGGCGACATGAACGGGTGCATGATCACCGCGTACGGCGCGCCGGTGTTTGGCTGCACGCCAGCGGTCTCGCTTTCGCGTTTGCTGCCGGCGGCGACTTGCTCGCGTGGCACCATTTTCGAAACGAAAGCCATGTAGTTCGGGCTGGTGAACAGCATTTGGCGAACCGGGTCGACCGAGACGCCGCCCCAGTTGAACACACCAACGTTACCCGGGTAGATCAGGCTGCCCTGTTCCGACGGCGGGGTGTACTGGCCTTCATAACGCAGTTCCTTGAACTGGATGCGGCACAGCATCTGGTCGAACGGGCTCGCGCCCCACATGGCTTTTTCGGTCAGTTCCGGGGCCAGCAGGTTGAGGTCCGAACGGGCCTGGGTCGGTGCGGTGTGGTCGCCTTTCACGGCGCCTTGCGGTACCGGGATTTCCTTGATCGGAATGATCGGCGTGCCGTCACGACGGTCGAGGACGTACAGGCTGCCCTGCTTGGTCGGGGCGATCAGCGCAGGTTTCACGCCATCGGCGGTTTTCATGTCGAGCAGGGTTGGCTGGCTGCCAACGTCCATGTCCCACAGGTCGTGGTGAGTGAACTGGTAGTTCCAGCGCACTTTACCGGTGGCCAGGTCCAGGGCTACAACGCCGGCGCTGAATTTCTCGGCGCCCGGGGTGCGGTCAGCGCCCCACTGGTCTGGGGTCTGGTTGCCCAGTGGCAGGTAAACCATGCCGAGTTTTTCGTCGACACTGGCCAGCGACCACATGTTCGCCGAGTTGCGGCTGTAGGTTTCACCCGGTGCCAAAGGCTCGGTGGCGTCTGGCTTGTCGCTGTCCCAGTTCCATACGAGGTGACCGTCGCGCACGTCGAAAGCGCGGATCACGCCCGATGGCTCGTTGGTCGATTCGTTGTCGGTCACGTGACCGCCCATGATCACCAGATCACGAGTGATCGCGGCCGGCGAGGTGGAGTAGTAGCCGCCAGCGGTGAACGGGCCGATGCCTTGGGTCAGGTCAACCACGCCTTTGTTGCCGAAGCCTTCGCAGATTTTGCCGGTGTCGGCATTCAGTGCGATCAGGCGAGCATCAGCGGTTGGCAGGTACAGACGACGCGGGCAGGCCTGAGCAACGGCTTTGCCGGCTTCGGAAATCACCGCCGAGGCGGCGTTTTCAGACTTGGCGTAAGCGGCTTCGTCGTAGTACGACACGCCACGGCAGGTCATGTGGGCGAAGCCTTTGAAGCCGACCGGGCTCTTGATCTGCGGGTCGAAGCGCCACAGTTCTTTGCCGGTGTCCGGGTCCAGGGCCAACACTTTGCTGTGCGCGGTGCAGGCGTAGATCATGCCGTTGGCTTTCAGCGGGGTGTTTTCGTTGGTCAGCTCGACCGGGTCATCCGCGGTCGGCAGGTCGCCGGTCTGGATGCGCCAGGCTTCTTGCAGCTTGCCGACGTTGGCCGGGGTGATCTGCTTCAGCGGCGAGTAACGGTCACCGAATTCAGTGCGGCCGTAGGCCTGCCAGTCGCCATCGGGCATGGCTGGCGCGGTGCTGGTGGTGTCCGCGGTGTCGCGGCCCAGTTCGCCGAAGGTTTCGCCCGGGTGGGTGAACAGGCTGGCCAGAGCGGTGACGCCGGCCAGCACCACAGCGACGGTCAGACCGCCAGTGCCCATTGGCGCCGGGCCGTTAAGCAGCAGTGGACGACGGAACCACGGCAGCAGCATGACGAAGCCGAGGACGAACCACAGGGCCAGACGTGGCACCAGTTGCCACCAGTCCAGACCGACTTCCCACAGCGCCCAAACGGTGCTGGCGAACAAAACGATGGCGTACAGGCCCAGCGCCGCGCGACGGCGCATCAGCATCAGAATGCCGGACAGCGCGATGCCGATACCGGCCAGCAGGTAGTACAGCGAGCCGCCGAGCATGCTCAGCTTGACCCCACCGGCCAACATGGCCAGGCCCATCAGTAGAAGCAGAATGCCGAGCAGGCTCGGTAGCAGACGGCCCCGACTCGAAGCACTTACGGTGCTCATAGTGTGATTCTCCGTGACGTTTATGTAGTCCCGCGCTGTAGTCACTTTAGATGACGATTTGGCACAGGCATGGTTCAGATAAAAACTTGTCTAGCTAACGAAATTCATTTGTGTAGGGGATTTGCGGTGTTGGTTAGAACGACGACTGGATCTTCAGTCCCGCGATCAGGGCGTCATCAACCTTGTCCACGCCACCCGGGTGGCGGATGTATTGCAGGTTCGGGCGTACGGTCAGCCAGTTGGTCACGTGCACGCCGTAATACAGCTCGGCGCTGTATTCGGTGTCTTGCGGCGGCAGGAACGATGGATCGTCGTAGTCGTACACGGCGTTGGCGCGGTTGCTGGCTTCGGCATTTTTGCGAAACGCCGGGTTGACGTGCACGCGGGCGAGGGCGAAGCCGATGTCATCCTTGGCGCGCGCATCGAACGGGCCTTTGTAGGTGATGCCGGCCTGCACGTAGTTGTCGATGGCGTTGGTTTTCTTGTCGTGCATCGTGCCGTTGGCGAACACGCTCAAGCCGCGACTGTTATCGCTGGCCATGCTGGTGATCTGCTGCTGAATACCCAGCCACACGCCGTGTTTGCTCGATGCGCTGCGATAGGCTTCGCCGCTCAGGGCCGCCGGTTGGCCGTGGCTGTCTTTATAGACGTCGCTGGCGTTGGCGTTGCTGTAGTAGTAACCGGCGCGGTATTCGCCCGGCAGGCCGTTGAGTTTCGGCGTCCACACCAGTTCGATCGGCAGGATCGCGCCCTGGGTGCCGCTGCCGCTGAGTTTGAAACCGTTGCCGCGATCGAGGTTCGACGGGTTCTGCTCGTAAGCGCCGACCTGTGCGTACAGCTCCGGGGTCAGGTGATATTTGACGCGCAGCGCCCATTGGCTGACCGGCCAGTTGTACCAGATGCCGCCGACCCAGTTGCCGACCTGCGAACCGCAGAACGCCAGGTTCTGGAAGTCGCACGGGAAGCTGTTGAAGTCTTCGCCTTCGCCGAAACGGCCGACTTTGATGTCGAGTTTTTGATCGAAGAACTTCTGCTGATACCACATCTGCGTCAGGCGCGTGGTCTGGCCACGGCCCCAGACTTCCTGGGCCGAGGTGAAGCCGCCAACGCGCGGATCGTTGATGCGGTCGTTGCTGATGTTGTTGCCGCTGCGCTTGGTGATGGTCAGTTGAAATTCGGCGTCGTCCCAGCCGAGGATCTTTTGCAAATCCAGGTGCGTGCCCAGGCCGAACTGATCGCTATAGCGCGCAGTGCGGTCGTGGTCGTAGCCACCGTGCAGATTGCTGCCCATTTCGCCGGTGTAATCGAGCTTGAAGTCGTAGCCTTTTTCCGAGAGTTCGGTGCGCGTGCCGTTCCAGTCACCGAGCATGTACGGTGATTCACTGTCGAACGCGGGCGCCGCTTGAACGCAAGTGGCGAGGCCGAGGGCGGTCAAGCCGCCAAGGTTGCGCAAGGTTGAGATAGCGCTGTCTCGGGAGAAGGAAAAATCGGGCATGGCTCAGTCTTTTTTTGGTGTTTTCGGGGTGCAATTCGAGCGCTTCAATATGTCGCAGGCAGTGAAGCGATTCAGCGGAAGGGCGGCAGGATAAAGATCTGTTACAAAAAGACAAAGGCCTTTTGTGAACATGCAGCGTTTCGGATTCGGTAACAGTGCGGCAAACGGGCGCATTGTGGGCCGGGTCGTGGCCTGCGATCTTTCCAGGTTGGCCTACATTTGAAGTCAGGCCTTCCACCCGGTCAGCCCCTCGGCTAAGGTGCGCGGCTTCCGCATTTTCACTTCGCCCAAAGGCCTGGCATGAACGAACAAACTCCCGATCCGCTGCACGGCGTCACCCTTGAACAGATCCTCAATGCACTGGTGAGCCATTACGAATGGTCGGGACTGGCCGAGCGCATCGATATTCGCTGCTTCAAGAGTGATCCGAGCATCAAGTCGAGCCTGACGTTCCTGCGTAAAACGCCATGGGCGCGCGAGAAGGTCGAGCGTCTGTACGTGAAATTGATGCGCACCAAGCGACCGCTCTGAAATGCATGCCGGTTGTTGGCGCCGCCGCCTGATCACCTGCGCAGCCATATTGGGCTGGGCGGGGTTGGGCATTCAGCTTTATCTGATTTTCTTCGCACGTTTAAGCGTCGGCGCCAGCCTGTTGGGCGGGCTGGTGAGCTTTTTCAGCTACTTCACGATTCTGACCAACACGCTGGTGGCGACGGTGCTGACCTGCGCCGTGACCGCGCGTGAATCCGCCGCGCGCCGCTGGTTTTTGCTGCCGTGGGTGAGTAGCGGGATTACCGTGAGCATTGCTGTGGTCGGGCTTGCCTATAGCCTTTTGCTGCGGCATTTGTGGCACCCGCAAGGCTGGCAGTTTATTGCTGACGAGTTGCTGCACGACGTGATGCCGCTGCTGTTTCTTGCTTATTGGTGGCTCTGCGTACCGAAAGGCACGCTGCGGTTGTGGCATCTGCCGGTGTGGCTGATCTATCCGCTGGTGTATTTCATCTACGCCTTGCTGCGCGGGCATTTACTCGGCGCCTATGCGTATCCGTTCATTGACGTGGCGGTGTTGGGTTATCCACAGGTGCTGCTCAATGCCGGGGGGATTTTGGTGGGATTTGTGCTGATTGGGTTGTTGGTCATTGGCTTGGACCGATTACGGCGATGAAAATCAAAAGATCGCAGCCTTCGGCAGCTCCTACAGGTGTACGCATTCCAATGTAGGAGCTGCCGAAGGCTGCGATCTTTTGATCTGGGGATTTACTCCTCTTCGGAGGTGCCTTCGGCGCGCCAGTAGCCGACCGCTTTGATCAGTTGCTCATCGAACCCGTGCTCATCAATCAGCACCCGGCGGATCTGCCGTGAAACTTTCGTTTCGGTCGCGACCCAGGCATACAGATTGCCCGTGGGCACCTGCAATTGCTTGACCGTCGCCAGCAGGTTGTCCTTGCCACCTTCACGCAGCACCCAGATCACATTGACCTGCGCTGCACTCTCCAGCACTTGCTGTTCGGCGCCGTTTTCCACTTCGATCACCACCAAGGCCTTGCGGTTGGCCGCCAGGCCTTCGAGGCGGCGAGCGATGGCGGGCAGGGCGGTTTCATCACCGATCAGCAAGTAGCTGTCGAAAATATCCGGGACGATCATCGAGCCGCGTGGGCCGCCGATGTGCAGGAATTGTCCTGGCTTGGCTTGCTCGGCCCAGGTCGAAGCAGGGCCGTCACCGTGCAGAACAAAATCGATGTCCAGTTCCAGCGCATCGAGGTCGTAGCGACGCGGCGTGTAATCACGCATTTCCGGTTTTGGTCCATCGTCCTTGCCGGCGCCGAGCACCATGGTCTCCAGCGCGGCGGCTTGTTCGGCATTCTGCGGGAACAGCAGTTTGACGTGATCGTCCGTGCCGAGGCTGATAAACCCGGCCAGCTCCGGCCCGCCGAGGGTAATGCGGCGCATGCGCGGCGTCAGATCGACCACACGCAACACCTCAAGCTTGCGGCGTTTGATTTCGTGCATCACGCGGTGAATGGTTTGGGTATCGACTGCAGTCATTCGGCTTTCTCCGGGGCAGGTTGAACGGCAGGGCCGTCGACGATGGCTTTGGCGGTGTCGTTGAGCAGGTCACGCACGCGCAGGATTTCTGCGGCGCTCCAGCGGCCGTGGTGCATTTGCAGGGCATGGCGCAGGTTGTGTACGGCTTCGTGGATTTCCGGCGGCCGGTCATGGCCGCGCAACGAGCGTTTGCTGACGTCGATGCGCATACGCACACCGTCCAGCGCGACCGCTTGTTCGCTAAGTGATAAACGACCGGCCTCGGTGACGCTGTAACGTTTTTTGCCGCCCTCGGCGTCGCCGGTGATCAGTTCGCTCTCTTCGAGAAAGGTCAGGGTCGGGTAGATCACCCCGGGGCTCGGGCTGTACGCACCGTCGAACATGCCTTCGATCTGGCGGATCAGGTCGTAGCCGTGGCACGGCTGTTCGGCGACCAGCGCCAGCAACAGCAGTTTCAGATCACCGGGGGCGAACACCCGGGGGCCACGGCCGCCGCGCTCACGTCCGGGGCGCTTCTCGAAGCCGTCACGGCCGTCGCCGTGTTCGCGGTGGGGGGAATGATGGTCTCTCATTTCAGTCTTCTCTCGTCGTGTTTAGATACAACTTAAGATATATCTTAATCTCTGCGCAAGACGTTTTTCCCCGCGCCGCGACCTCGGCTGACGAGCGGCAGCCGACCCGCCAATGCAAGCGCTGATTTTTCAGCAGGATGTAAGTCGGCGATAACTTGAAAGTTAAAGTCATCACTCTATTGATGTAGAGTATATGTTCTAAATGGCGCTAAGTTGCCGTACTGTCGGGGCGAAGTTGCTGTATGGTTTTTTAATTTAAACTGTCTGTAGGGGATAACTTACAGTTACTGTTTGGAATATCGTTATTTTGTTCTTTTTTCTGGCGGGTCATGGGGCTGTTTAACTACGAGGTTATCGGAAGTTGCTTGCTTACTTTCCGGAGGCAACAGTCGATGATGCCTAGGCGTTGAACGTTCAAGTTGATCTGGCTCAACTCGAGCAATGATTTACCTGAACTTTCAATGTTCATCCCCCTATCAAGAAAACAGGTACATAACGATGTTCAAGAAACTCGCAATCGCCGCTCCACTGGCTCTTCTGGCTCTGGGTTCCACTGGCGCATTCGCCGCTGGTGAAGCGTCGCACTCGATCAGCCTTGTCGCGCATGTGCCGACCAACGGTTTCTATGTGGTGCCGACCGATCCGGATCTGGTCAACAAGGACCAGGACATGAGCTATCAGCCGACCACCGGCAAGATGCGCGACGTCAATGGTTTCTTCGATGTGCGTAACAACAACGGTTCGGTACACGCCAGCCTGGAAAGCCAGCCGAAACTGATCGCCGGTAACACTTCGATCGACCTGCAAGTCATGCTTAACAACAAGGAACTGACTCTGACTCCGCAAATGGTTGTGGGTGAGTCGGAGTCCGACGTCAACTACCGCGCACCGCTGAAAATCACCGCCCGTGGCAGCAACTTCCAGCCGGGTGATTACACCGGTTCCGTGGCGATGATCTTTGATGCCGTGCCACCGGTTGGTGGTAACTGATCGCATTGATCGGGCACTAAGCGTGCACTTATACAAGTGACGCTCACCGACGGGGCAGGCCGTAGTGTTTGCCCCGGCGGACTTTCCTTGTTTGTAAATCAGAGTACGAGTTCATGTTCCCGATGACACCCATCGCGGCTGCGCTTGCGCTGTTGTTTTGTGCCAGCGCAGCCGTGGCGTCCAACTCCACCGGAACTACACCCCGCAGTCTGCTGGCGCAGGCCAAGGGTTTGCCGGCGGATTTCGAAGAGCATTTCTTTGATGTGCCTCTGGCGGTACGGGTCGAAGTCGATCAGCAACCGTTGGGTGAGGCCATGGTGGTGTTGTCCCGTGACGATCGCATCACCCTGCTCGAATTCACTGACACCAGCGAAAATCGTTTTGGCCCCGCCGAGCGGGAAAAATGGGCGAGCTATCTGAAACCCGGCGTGCCCTTGGGTGCGTGCAGCGGTTCCTGCCCGGACCAGTTTCTGGCGGTGCATTACAACCTGGAAAACTCGCTGGTCTCGATTCTCACTGAAAACGCCGAGCGCGATGTTGAGGCCAAGCGTTACTACGATCAGCCTGAAAGCGGCAGTCACGGTTTGATGGTGCGTAACCAGCTCAATCTCAATGGCGGTCAGGATCAGGATCTCGGCGGGCGTTTCGGCCTCGAAGCCAGCTCAAGTCTGGGCAGCTGGAGTCAGACGCTGAATCTGCAATTGGCCCGTCTCGGCGGTCCGGACGACAAGCTTTATCACTCCGTTCAAGAGCTGCACACCCAGCGCGAACTGCAAGGCAGTTTTTTCCGCCTGGGCTATTTCACCCCCAATTCCGAAGGGCTGACGCGCCAGCCGCGCACGTTCGGCAGCAGTCCCGACACCGCTGTCGGTGTGATGTACGGCAGCTCCGACAGCCTGGCCATCAACAGTCCGATGCCCAGTGTTTATCCGATTTATGTCACCGCCAACCGCCAGGGCTCGGTGGAGATCTGGCGCGACGGTCTGCTGATCAATACGCAGTCGGTGCCGGCCGGTTTGCAGACCCTCGACACCCGGCCGCTGCCCGGTGGCATTTATGAAGTGGAAGTCCGGCTGATCGAGGACGGCCAGATCACCTCCACTACTCAGGAGTTGGTGTACAAGCCCAACAACTGGCGCAACCTCGACGAGCGCTGGCGCTACAACGTCTTCGCCGGCGAAGAACAGAAACTGCTGAGCAACTGGGACACCCAGGCCAGCGGCAGCCCGACGGCGGGCGCGTCGGTGAATTACCTGCTGCATCCCCGGGTGATTCTCGGATTGTCGGCGCGGCAGATTCGCGAAAAACTGCAATACGGCACGTCCATCGACTGGACCCTGGCCAATCACATCAGCCTCTACGCCAACGTCTACAAGACCGAGGATTACGGCACCGGTCTCGACCTGCAAAGCCTCTACAACTACGGCGCCGGCAGTCTTGTCGTCAGCCACAACCGCAGCTGGCTCGACACCACCAATACCTACGACACGTTGCCGGATGGCACCCGGGTGCGCCCGCGCAATGTGTTCGTCGGCCAGACCAGCAATTCCTCGCTGGCGCTCAACCATCGCCTCAGCAGCAAGAGTTCGGTCAACGTGCGGGTCTCGCACAGCGAGGGCAATGTCGAAGGCATGGGCGTCGATCTGGGCTGGACCCAACGCACGATGGTGCTGGGCAGCGATGCCAGTTGGCGCCTGTCGATTTTCGATCGGCCGGGCAGTTTCAGCAGCGGCGATGCGCGCAATCGCGGGGTGGACCTGAGCATCAATATGGCGCTTGGTGCCCCCGGCCAGCAGATCACCGGCAGCATCGGCTCTCGCACGGCCCGCGACGGCACGCGTGACAACAACGCGTCCCTTGGCTGGCGCAAGGATTTTCAGGATCACGTCCTGCAAAACGTCTCGCTTACCGCGCTCACCGACACGTATGGCGTGGGCGTATCCAGCCTGGCCAATTTCCGCACCGATGCGGTCAACGGCGACGGCTTCGTTCAACGCTCCTCCTATAACGGCAACTTCACCGGCGGCCTCAACCTCGACAGCACGCTGGTGGTCGGCGGGCAACAGATGCTCATGACCAGCCAGACCGAGGTACGCGGCGCCGGGCTGATCGTCGACGTCGAGTCAGACATCGAGGACATCGTCCTGCGCGCCGACGACTACACCGGTGGTGGTGCGGTGTTGAAGCCGGGGCGCAATTTCATCCCGATTACCGCGTACCAGAACAGTTCGGTGAGTTTCGACTTCGAGGGCAATCACGTGCCGGCGGCGACCATCGAACCGTCGCGCAGCCGCTATCACCTGAACAAGGGCGGCGTGGAGTACCGCAAGGTCCGCGTGATGAAAACCCTGACCGTGCTCGGCCGGCTGGTGGATGGCCAAGGGCGGCCGCTCAAGGGCCACCACGTGATCAACCACGCCAGCCGTGGGGTGACCGAAGTCGACGGGTTCTTCTCGATGGAAATGAACGCCGGCTCGCCGACTTTGGAAGTGCGTCAGGGCAACCAGTTGCTGTGCCAGTTCCGCCTCGATGCCGGCAGCCATCGCAGCGAAAACAACGTGCTGATGATCGGCGATCTGCGCTGCACGCCGGACACTCTGGCCGACGTTAACCTCACCGAACAGAAAGCAGGTTGATCCGATGAAGATAATTACAGGCGGCTGCGCATTGGTGTTGGCGCTGAGCATGTCGCCGGTCCAGGCAATCAATCAGGAGATCCGCGCGTTGTTTCAGCCGGACTCTTCGCAGCCGGGCAAGAACGTGTTCGTCAACCAGACCCCCAACAGTGGTTACTGCGCGACTTTTCCGGATCAATGCGCGGAAAACTCGATGTTCAGCATTCAGGTGCCGGTACGGTTCAACTCAACACTGACCCTCCCGCCCAATTGGGGCGTCGGCATAAGGGTGCCCGCCAACTGGCGGCGATTGACGGTGACCAACACCGACACAATGGAAACGGAAATCGTTGAAGTGCGCATCACCGGTGTCGGCTCAAATTATGTCTTGAGTCAGCCGGCGCACGAGCTGGTCGGGGTGAGCGACCCATTGGTCGGCCATCAACGGCTGTGGGAAGGCAGCAGTTGGGTGTATGCGCCGCCCCCTTGCCGGTACAGCGGGGTCGGCGTTTTCTCCCCGGCCTCCTACCGGTTTTTCTGGAAAACCCCCGTCGAAGACTACTGTGTCAAAAAGACCCTGGCGACCATTCCGTCAATGTATTTCGATACCCTCGACTTCGCTTATGAACTGCGCACGCCCAATCCGTTGGGAATGTCATCGGGCCTGTACACCGGCTCACTGAACTACAGCCTGGGCAATGGCGGCGATTTCCATTTTGGGCAAAGTTTCCAACCGGACGACAACAACCTGACCCTCGACTTCGTACTGGACGTTCAGCACACCCTAAAAGTCGATCTCCCGCCGGGTGGCAATAAAGTCTCGCTGGAACCCGAAGGCGGATGGGCGCCGTGGATCGAGAGCGGGCGCAAGCCGTCGCGGATCTTCCGCGACCAACCGTTCTTCATCTCGGCGTCTTCGCGCTTCAAGGTGATGCTGCTGTGTGGTTCCCTGGGCGGGCCTTACTGCTATCTCACCAGCCCCTTGGGCGATTCCGTTCCGGTCAAGGTCTCGATGTCCTTGCCTGCGGGAATCGACGGCCCCGGCGGCCCCGGCGCCCCGGTCAACAGAATTCCACTGCAATTCAACACTTGGAGGGGGCCGTTCCAGCCAAGCATGTATGTAGAACGCAAGGCTGGTGCGCTGCATTTCGAGCTGGAACCCCGGGACATCGACTTTCTCCTGCGCCCCGGCAAGAACGACCGGCTGCGCGGCAACATCACCATTATCTGGGACTCGGATGCGTGAGCGCTCCAGTCCGGCCCTTTTCGATTTTCATGGAGTTGAACGCGATGAAACGTGGTTTTCTGCTGGGCGTGCTCAGCGTGTTTTGCCTGACGGCGCAGGCCGGTCCGCAAATCAATGTCGGCACCGTGTACGACTATCTCGACGCCGATAAAAGTACTTATCTGAAACGCGTATTCAACAGCGGCGATGCTACAGCCTTCGTCAAGGTCAATGTGCTGGAGATCATCTACGGCGCCGATGGCGTGCCGCAGGAAGTGCCCGTGCAAAACGCTGCCGACGGCGCTTCACGCAATGGTGTGATGGCCAGTCCGGCGCGGCTGATCGTGCCCGCGCAGGGCATGCAGGGTACGCGTTTGCTGTACATGGGCGAGCGCGATCGCGAGCGCTATTTCCGCGTGCGCTTCGTCCCCGTGGTACCGGAAAAGGAAGACGACTTCGTGGTCAGCAGCGAGGAGCGCGAAGACTACAAAAACTCGCTTTCAGCCGGGGTCAACGTGATGACCGGTTTCGGCACGATCTTCTTTGTGCGGCCGAAGGACGCGCGTTTTGCCACCGTCATCAATGACACCGAAAAACGCTATGAACTGCGTAACGATGGCAACACCGTGCTGATTGTCGATGAGTTCAAGAGCTGCTCACTGAGCAAGGAAAGCGACTGCGGCGCGACCACCAAACATCATGTGCTGGCGGGCAAGACCTTTGCCTTCGATAAGGAAAAGGGCCGTCAGTACAGCTTCTTTCTGGTCGAGGGCAGCGAGAAGAAAACCATGAAGATCGCCAGTCGCTAGGTTTGTTTTCCATTGACGCATCGGGTAACCAACATGATCAAGCAATGCACCGCCGCCGCGCTGCTGGCCGCCACTGCGCTGACCGGCGCCGGGGCGTGGGCCGCGCGCGAAGAGCACACCTTCGAAGTGTCCCTGACCATTCCCAGCCGGCCGTTCTATATCATTCCGGCAGAACCGGGCTGGATTCACCGGCCACAGCGGCTTGAGTGGGACTATCAGCGCTCGACCCTCAGCGGGCTGATGCGCAATTTCGATGTGCACCATGACAGCAGCGCGATCGAAGCGCGTCTGGCCTACGACCCGTACCTGGAGAACGGTCGGCCCGGTGAAGTGATCGATCTGCGGGTCGCGTTCAATGATGTCGAGCTGAGTTCGCACGCCACTCCGCGCCAGGTGCTGTCCGAGGAAGAGGCCGCCGGAGGCAAGCGTGTGGCGTTAAAGATCGACCCGATCGAGCCGGCGGGTGGTTATCGCTCAGGCGATTACTACGGCAATGTGGTGCTGATGTTCAACGCCAGGGCGCCGGGGGCGCAATGAGGCAAAACAGATCAGGCTCATCGGAGGCAGGACTAATAATGAGAGGGTTTATTTGGCCAGTTTTACTGGCGGCGTTGAGCATCCCTCAGGCGCAGGCGATCAATCAGGAGATCCGTGCCTTGTTTCAACCGGACTCTTCCAGACCGGACAAGATGACGTTCGTCAACAAGACGCCGAACAGCGGTTATTGCGCCACCTATCCGGGCCAATGTGAAAATCACGGAATGTTCAGCATCGAATTGCCGGTACGTTTCAGTTCTACCCGCTATCTGGATCTTTTCGACTGGGCGGCAGTGAAGGCGCCCGCCAATTTGCGGCGGCTGACCGTGACAAACAGCCAGACCCAGGAAACGCAATCTGTGGAAATACGCATCATTGGCATGGGCTCCAAATATGTTTTGAGCAAACCGGCTGTTCGACTGGCAGGCGGTAGCAATGCGCTTGAAGGCCATAGCAGGTTATGGACCACGGGTAATTGGGTGCAAACGATACCCGCGCCTTGCTGGTACAGCGGCGCCGGTGCCTACGATGAAGACAGCTGGCGGTTTTTCTGGAAAACCACGCAGGAGGCCCATTGTTTCAAGGTGCCGGCGTACCACATTCCGTCGATGTATTTCGACAAGCTGGATTTCGCCTACGAGCTGCGCACACCTAACCCGTTGAATATGTCCACCGGCCGTTATACCGGTTCCCTGACTTACAGCCTGGGGCCTGGCGGTGATTTCGATTTGGGCAAATTGTTCGAGCCGGACGACAACAGCCTGACCCTCGATTTCGTTCTGGACGTGCAGCACACCTTGAAAGTGGACGTTCCGCCTGGCGGCAACAAGGTCGTGCTGGAACCGCAGGGCGGCTGGCAGCGCTGGCTGGACAGTGGACGCAAGCCCTCGCGTCTTTACCGCGATCAGATATTCCATATCTCCGCGTCATCGAAATTCACCATGAAACTTGAATGCGAGCATCGGCTGGGCTGGGGCTCGGGCTGCGCCATTACTGACGGCCAGGGTTTCGCTGGAGGGGTAGACGTCAGTGTCAGTCTGCCCAACGGCTTGACCGACAGCGCCGGGCAAGCGGTCAAGCGCATGCCATTGGGAGTCGAGGCGACAGCACCGTTTCAACCTGGCATGTATATCGATCGCAAGCCTGGCACCCTGCATTTCGAAGTGGGTGAGCAGCAAACCCACTGGATGATCGACAAAGCCCGAGGCCGGCCTTACACGGGCAATATCACGGTGATCTGGGATTCGGAAGTGAGTTAGTCGCGGTGTAAACCGGCCAGTCCTTGGCAGGGCCGGCCGGGTTGAAAGCCTGCCGCTAGAGATCCGCGACTCTCATCGCTTCGCGGGTCAGTTCTCTGGACAACTCTTTGCGCTGGTAACCGATGTCATCGATCAGTTTGTCGTAATGTTCCTGACTCATCGCTTCGCCAGAGAAAACCTCGGCGTGGGGGATGCCGAGTTGAGTCGCCAGTTTTTCCATTTTTCGCACCAGTGCATTGAACTGTGTCTGATCGGTCAGGTTGGCCCATTGCGCCTGTGCCGCGCGCAGTTCATCAAGCCATTCAAGTTTGTCCTCAAAGAGGCGATCATTGCGTTCGTACTTCGTCGGGTGGGTCTTGCGCAGATGACGCTCCCAGAAGTTGTCTGAAGACAGATTGATCATTTTATTGATCAACCCGTCGCCCTTCTCTCGATTCATGATCATTCGGTGAGCCAGTTCGATCTTCGCGTTAGTGACACCGGATCGAGGTTGATAGCGCATGCCTTCCGATTGCCAGGGCAGTTCCAGTCTTTGCGCCAGGCCGGTTTCGAATGCCAGATGAATCTCTACTTCATCCGGTGCAGGCTTTCTCGGATCGATCAGGTTCTGTTGCGCCTGGTTGCTGTATTCCACGCGAGCCTCGTCGCCCACCAAGTCCAGCCGCGCAGCACTGCGGGCCAGGCGTACGAGGGTGTTATCCAGAACCTGGGCCGATGTCGGCGCTGTATAGGCTTTGGACACCAGCACTTTCATTCCCAGTGAATTGAACAATTGCGCACCGAGATCGCCGCAGTCCTCCGGGGACACAATCTGTCTGAACAGTTTTTCGCGCAGCTCTGAATCGAGGGCGGCGGCTTCGACCATTTCCCAGACACGCTGGGTCAGCTTGCGGCGTGCGGGCTCAGTCCGGTAATCGGCGTTTTCTCTTTGTTTGGCAATCACGCTGAAAAAACCGGCGGAGTCCGGCTCGGCCATCAGGTCATGCCAGGTTTCTTCGCGATATTTGCTGACCGCCGCTGAGGGGCTGAAACCGCCAGACTCATCGGAAGATACTTGCCAATGGCGAAGCTCGGTTTTGATTGCCTGTGAATAACGCTGCTCAAAAGCAAATCCTGAAGACTCCCGGTATTGGCCAAAACGCACACGGTCTTCATTGGTGAGTCCCGATATACCAAAACGCGCGCGACTGAGAACGAACGCCTGTTCGGAGCCCGGCGTGACCTCGGGCAAGGTGTTGATCGGCGCCTGCCGCATATCGAGCATGAAACTGCGCGGTCGCTGCCGATTGTTGCTGCCCACCTTGAACAGCCCTTCGGGCCAGGTCTGGATGTCGGTGTTAGCCAGGCTCAGCTCTTCCAGCCGGTACATCCGCCCGACATCCGGAGGCAGGTGCAAGGGGTTGCCATTGAGGTTGAGGGTGCGCAGACGCACCAGTTCCTTGAGTTGAGGCGCCGAGCCGATGCGGTTGTCGGCCAGATCCAGATCTTCGAGTTGACGCATCTGGCCGATGCTGGAGGGTATCTCTTCAAGATTGCACTGGCGGGCGCTCAATTGGCGCAGATGAGGGAAGCTGCCGAGCAATCCCTCGGGATCTGCCGAGAGGGATGTTCTGTTGATGCGCAGTGAGGTGATCTTGTCGAGGTGCACCTTGATGTCGGGTTGCTTGCGCAGGTCTTTCCACCAGCGTTCGAGATCATAAGTTCTGAGTCCGGAGGTCAGGTCCAGCGTATAGCCCTGATCGGGATCCAGGCTGCGCTCACCGAACGGATCGCTTTTACGCTCGAAACATTCGATCAGCTGTTCTTCGATGTGCAGGCCGCCGTTTTGCGCGTAGTCCCTGGACGCTCCCAAGGGCATATGTCCGGAGTCGTCCATTGCGGCGGGATAGGTGTCCCGCCATTTCTGCAATGCACTCTGAAATTCCTTGCGTTCGCTTTCCAGCTTGGCAATCGCATCGGGTGCATTGCCGTCGCTCTTGCGCTGCAAGGCTTCAATAAAGGCGGCCACCTCTCTTGTGTTCATTTTCGGGTAGAGCGTACTGATGCGTTGTTCCGGCGTCGGTTCAGCCCAGAACCACGGCCAACCGCGCACCAGCGTTTCGGTCTCGATCGTCGCCACTGGGCGGATCGGCGGTTCTGCCAGCGCAGTTCGGCGCTGCGCTGGGGCGGCAGCCTGTTCCATGACCCACCGTTTCAACGGGCGCCCCTGACCGTGCCGGTAACCCACGGCTGGCAATGTTTCGGCAGGCACGGCCTGCAGAATCGACTCGTAGAAATCATCCGCGTCATGCAGTGTGCGGTTGCCTGCGTCGAGCACTTCATAGCGACCCTGCTCGTCGCGGATCAGGCGCCTGACGACGCTTGCATCATCGGGTCCGACACTGCAGCGCAGTGGCCCGTCATAGGTGCCGTCGCGCACTTCCAGACGCAGATCGGCAAAGGTGTCGGTGTTGAGCCTGAGGGTATTGAGGGCGAGGCGTTCACTGTCTGCGGTCATCAGCTCGTCATGATAAAAGCCCTCGTAGGCGCGGGTGGCGCAGGCTTCGAAAGCCATTTCGCGGGCCTGAACCTTGAGGCGCAACGGCAGGCGCTTTTCATCGGCGATTCTTTTCAGTTCGCTGGGTCTGGCCTGAGCCACTAGTTTTTCGGCAAGCGGCAGCGGGAGGTCGGGGAAGGTCTGTTTGACGATTCTGATGTCGGTGTTATCTGATCGTTCCCCTGCTTGATAGACATGACGGGAGACGTCGCCACGGCGCTCATCGACGGCATTGGCAAGCCGGTTGCGCAAGGCCGCGACGCGTTGCTCAGGGGCAATGTCCGGGCCCAGCAGGTGGTTGAATTGTTCATCGGAGAGGAAGTTCGCCACGCGATCCGGCAACTGGCCCGCATTCAGATCGTTGAGGCTGATGCGCAACGTCTCCGTCGGTGCAGCCTGCGGATTGCCATACTTGCGCGAGTAACCCGTCAGGCTGGCATCGGCAAACACCTCCAGCGCTTTGCTGTAAGGCCAGCCCGGCAAACCGGTCAACAGCGGTTCCAGCCAGACGGCCTGTGGATCGATCGGGCGGCCAGCGCGGATGTCGGCAGTCGCCGTGAGCACATCGTCGTAGGCGCTGAAGCGCCTGACCGTGTCGGCCAACAGCGGTGGAGGCGGGCTGTTGTCGATATGCATCTGGCGCAGGGCGTCGTGATCGGTGCCGCTGCCGATGCGGATCTGCTCCAGCTCCGTGGGCGAAAAACGTTCGACGCTGTGGCCCAGTCGCCGCATCAGCGCGTCATTCGACCAGTCTTGTGGCGTTTCCACTTCATGCACCCAGGCGCCGTGGCCGTTGTGTTCGATTTGCGGGCGGTAGGCGTTGGCGCGGCTCGGGTGCTTGATGCGGTGGGTGTTGGACGTCGCTGCAGGCGAGGCTTTTTCGACGACGTACAGCTTGCCCTCCAGTGGCAGGACGTGCTCGTTGCCGTACGGATGCAGGCCATGGCGGTCGGGTTTTGCGCCGGGCGCGAGCATCAGTTCATTGCGTTGGTAAGGGCTGAGGTCCGGGTGCCACAAGCTGTTTTTACCGTCGGGCAGCCTGACCGGTTTCATGCCGTCGACCAGTGGCGACAGCTTGATACGAAACGCTTCGCCGATCTGCGCGCCTGCTGTGAAAGCGGCCAACTGAATGATGTCGGTGACCACGCTGATGACATGCCCGGCAGCTTCCTGCCAAAGCCCTTCGGCCAGATCGACGATGCCTTCGATCACATCGCTGGTCAGTTGGTAGGCGGTGTAGGCCATCATCAGTTCGCCCAGTCCCGGCACGAATGGCGTGGCAATCAGCAGCGCCACGTTGAAAATGTCCGAAAGGATTTTCTTGAAGTTGTCCCACCACGCCCAGCGCGCCTTGCTGTCGGTGTCGGCGGTGGAGACGGCGATTTCCCTAGCGTCGTTGAGGATCTTGTTGAGCTTTTGCTGATAGGCGTGGCGCCAGTAATCGCCCTGCAATTTCACTTGAGCGAACTGCAGTCTGGGATTGTCCAGCGGGTCCTTGCGCCACGCCGGTTGCTGGTCAGTGGGATCCTGGCGCGGGTGATACCTGACCACGAACAGCCGTTGTTCCAGCTCGGCAAAGAAGTGCCCGCGCTGCTGATGGTCGACAAACTGACTGAAGAACTGGCGGTAGGTCTGTCGGGTTGTCTCGCTGAACCGGTCTTCGCGAAACTGGCGCGCCAACTCATCACGGAAGGCTTTCAGCGAGGCGTATTCCTTGAGCGGATGATCCGGGTCGTGGGGGATGTAGACGATCAGGCGTCGCACGCCACGGTTGTCCGAGACCGTGTGCGTCAGCAGCAGGATCCCGGTCAGCCGGGTGCCCAGCAGCGACAGATCGGAGCACTGCATCGAGCGGCCATTGAGCAGCAGTTGCGGTTTCTCCTCGGTCAGGCTCAAGAGCATTTTGTAGGCGTCGTACTGGATGTCGTCCTTGATCAGTGCCAGATGCGCGGCGACGGCGAGGGCGTCCTTCTGACTCTCGTTGACCTTGTACTGCAACACGCTCTCGGCCAGCGGTTCGCCGGGCAGCAGGTAACTTTCCAGGTGTTTTTTATACTGCGCGCCGATATCCAGATCGCGGCACAGCGCCTGAAACTGGCTGATCGGCATGGCGCTTTTGATCGGCAAGATATCAAACAGACCGCGTTCATCGGGTTGGCTGATGTAATCCGAGCCATGGCCGACCGTTTCACTGCTGGCGAAGTTGTGCAGGGCGGCATCCAGCAGCGAGACGGTGCGGGTCACGACGCCTGCGGAAAGGTCGATGGCGTACCACGGTTTGTCCTTGGGCAGGTACAGGCGCAGAAAGGTGGTTTTGACGTCCGGCTCGATGCCGTGCCGCTCCTTGATTTTTGCCTTGAGCAGCGGCTCGGCGAAGGCATGGAGATCGATTTTCGCCAAGAGATGGTCAACCTGGTTCTGCGACCCCCAGGCCTTGAGATTGGCCGCAGCGAGTTTGCTCAGATACGCGGAAGGCGCGTTGGTGTACCAGGCTTCGTTCTTCAGAGGTGAGGCAGCCAACGCGAGACCCCGGCTGACGGTGGCGCTTTTGAAGGTGTCGTTGACGGCAGACTTGATGAATTCGTAGTGCCGTCCTTTGTCCGCGTTTTCCGCAGGCAGGGGAGAGAGAGACATGGCCAATCATCCTTGATTGTTGAGGAGTGATCAGCCTACTCAGGGCAGGGCAAAACAAAAGTTCAAAGATCGGGAGGCAAACGGCTTTGCGCAGCGCCAATTCGACGAAAATTCGAATCTGAAAAATATATAAATACCACCCGCTGAAGCGAAAATTCGTCACCCTGATGCAGAAAAAGCCGACACGATTTGTTACCTCGCCGTAGGGCGCGGCGCTTCGAGCATCGCCACGCTGGCGGTCTGCGTCGGGTTGCACTGTGAGTCGCTGCCCGGTTGCAGATACGGCGTCAGAATCGGCGCCATGCCCTTGAGCACCTGCACTGGCAGGGCCGAGGTGAACTTGAAGTTCTCTGCCGAACGCCCCGGAACGAACGCGGTGAGGGTGCCGAAGTGGTGATCGCCGATGTAGAAAACAAACGTCGCCGTGCGGTTGATCGACTTCGAACTGAGGATGCGTCCGCCCGAACCGATGGCTTCGATCCGGTTGTCACCGGTCCCGGTTTTGCCACCCATGGCCAGTGGGCTGCCATCAGCCAGTTTGAAACTGCCGGAAACACGTTTTGCCGTGCCGGCGTCGACCACTTGCGACAGCGCTTCGCGCATGGCCGTGGCGACCTCCGAAGGCATCACCCGTTTGCCGACATGCGGGTCATTGACCAGTGCCGTTTCGTACGGCGTGCCGGCGGCGAAATGCAGGCTGTCGATGCGCAGCGTCGGCATGCGCACGCCGTCATTGAGAATGGTGCCGATCAACTCGGCCAGTGCGGCAGGGCGGTCACCGGAGCTGCCAATCGCGGTGGCCAGCGACGGCACTAGATGGTCGAACGGGTAGCCGACTTTCTGCCAGCGCTGGTGGATTTCAAGGAATGCTTCAATCTCGAGCATGGTGCGAATACGACTGTCGCGGGCGCCCTTGTGCTTGCTCTTGAACAGCCAGCTGTAGACTTCCTGACGTTCGAAGTGACTGGCCTTGACGATCTCGCTGAAGGTCGCGTCCGGGTGGTTCAACAGGTAGCCCATCATCCACAGGTCCAGCGGATGCACCTTGGCGATGAAGCCTTGATCGGGCAAATCGTAACTGCCGGGACCATAGGAATCGTAGAGGCGGATCAGGCGATCATCGGTGAGTTTTTCGGTGAGCTTGGTGCCTTTGAGGTGTGAGCGGACGAACGTATTGAAGTCTTCCTGACTGGCATCGGGCAGCAGGTAGCGATGCACGGCGGCCATGCGGATCGGCGTCGGGCGCATGCTGTCGAGGAAGGTGTCGAGGCGCGCTTGTGTGTCTTTGTTCCTGTATTTTTTCCAGAACTTGAGCTGGAACGCCGTGCCTTCGCGGTCGGCGAAACTTGCCAGGTATTCCTGCCGGCGCGGATCGCGATCGTCCTTGAGCAGTTCGGCACTGCTATTGGGCCCTGAATAAGTGACATAACGCACCACATCGCGCATCAGCCGAATGAACGGCAGGTTGATCGATTCACGCAGGGCATCGCGCAGGGTCGGTATGCGGCCGTTGTCTTCCTTGCGGAAGTTGTGGAACACATGCAGGCCGCCGCCGGTGAAAAACGCCTCGCCGGGGCTGGCCGAGTATTTGCGGTCGAGGGCTGCGCCGAGCATCTTCGACAGGTCGTGATCCTTGTTCTGGATCAGGTAATCGATGACCCACTGGCTCAAGCGGTCCTGATCGGGGACTTCGACTTTCTTCAGTTCCGGCACGCTCATGGCGCCGTACTTGTCGTGCAGTTCGGCGATGATTTGCAGGTAAGTGGTGAGCACGCGCATTTTCGCGGTGGAGCCGAGTTCGAGTTTGCTGCCTTCGTTGATATCGAACGGCTGGTCGGTGCTATCGGTCTGCACCCGCACGCGGGAACCGTCCGGGGTCAGTTCGAAGAGGGTAAAGCTGTAGCGCACTTGGGTGGTGCTGGTCGGGGTCAGCAAACGTTCACCGAGCAAGCCGATTTCGGCGGCGTAGGCCGGGTCGGCGAGTTTCTTCAGGTAAGCGGTGGCCTGGGTTTGCAGGTCGCCCTGCAGGGTGCTGGTGGCCGAGAGGTCGAGGCGGTCGAGGTCGTACAGCGGCCGGTTGAGCATGCTCGCCAGACGACTGCGGGCGACGCTGATGCCTTTGTTGGTTTCGATGGGTTGAATCGTCGGTTGGGTCTGCCAGTCGCGGTAGGTGACCTTGCTGGTCAGCGCGGCATCGGCCAAGGCGTTGTCGATCACACCGTTCTGTTTGAGCAGGCGCAAATGGCTGTCGGTGAGGTCGGCAAGCTCTTCGCGGCCCTTGGTCAGGTAATGCGAAGGGCGGCGCTGGGCGATCATCAGCGACAACATCTCGCGCAGGGCCAAACCTTTGGCAGCCATGGTCTTCGCATCGGTGGCCGGGCTGTTCAGTTGTTCGTTGGCCTGGTTGAAGTCGCTGCCGTACCAGACGCGCAGGCCTTCGGCCATGCCATGCACTTCGCCATGCCCCGGCACCGCCGACAGCGGCACGCTGTTGAGGTAGTCACGCACGATGTTCTGCCGTGCCCCGAGGGTTTGCGGGCCGGGCTGATAGGCGCGCACGCTGGCCGACATCATCTGCCGCAGTTTCTCGGCACCGGACACCGTCAGGCCATCCGGGGAATGCCGGTACTTTTCCAATTGCGTCGCCAGCGTGCTACCGCCCGCCGACTGCCCCGGCAGGTGCAGCAATTTTGCCACTTGCGACCACGCGGCCATGCCGAAGCGCGGCCAGTCCACCGCCGGGTTGGCCAGCGGCTGTTTCGGGTCGAGCAGGAAGCGGTTTTCGATGAATAACAGGCTGCTGACCACCACCGGCGGGATGGATTCGAAACTTGAATACAGCTGTTGTGGGTAGTTGTACTTGTACAGCGGTGCGGCGCGGCAATCGGTGATCGACAGCCCGGCCTGAATCTTTTCCGAATACGGCACGAACAGGCCCTTGTCGGTGTAGCTGAGCAGTGCCGGGGAAAACCGCGCCTGTTCGGTGATGACGTAGTTGCGTTTGAGCAGGCGCGGCAGGAATTCATCCAGCGAGCTGTAACCCAGGCGCAGATCGAACGGCCCATTGCCCGGATAGCGAATGGCTTCGCTGGGACCGGGTTCGAGGGTGTACGTCAGCGACGCGGCGTATTGGCTGAGCTCACGCGACTGGAAGCGCGAAGTGCGCATTTCCTTGGACGCAGCCAGCCCCACGACGATCGCGATAATCACCAGCAACAACCAGAAAGCCTTCCACCCATGCCGGTTGCGGCGGGGTTTTTCAGGGACAGGCGCTTCATCCACTCGTTCAGTCGGAACCACGGCTTTACTCGAATCGGTTTGCCACAAAGCGCCCATAGTCGATTGATCCATTCACGCAGATTGATCGGACTTGTCTGAAGCTTAGACGGTGGTTGGGGCTGGTGAAAAAAATGTGCGGGATGGGCGAGGGGAGTTGCTGAATAAATCTGGAAGGCGGGTGCCGGAGCGAAAATGAGCCTGAAGCAAACTTTGCGGCGAGGGAGATCTGAGCGGCCGCAATAGAACCGTTCAGCAATAAAGTTGACCAAGCGGACACATGACGATGCACCAATGCTGTGCAATACTCGGCGGCTTTTTCAGCGGCGAATAATCCTACGCTAAGCAGGTAAAGCCTCTCCGCAAACCGCGCTTTAACCGAGAGTTGTCGCTGAATGTTGTGGTTTATAGAGTGAAAACGCCTACCCAAGGCTTTTTATACTGCACGCCCCGCTGATCTTGCAGGTGGTCCTGCAAGACGCGTCTGCCCACGAGGCAGGCGCGGTTTCACAGCAGCCAAGGCTTACCGGCCGACGCTTCGAAACTCGGTGGTCAAATCCAATAACAAGACGAGGTTGCACCCCTATGCCAGTTGGCAATCACCTGCCTCACGGCGACACCGCTCAGGGCGGTCCGCTCAAACGCGAACTCGGCGAACGGCATATTCGCCTGATGGCGCTCGGCGCCTGTATCGGCGTCGGTCTGTTTTTAGGTTCCGCCAAGGCCATCGAAATGGCTGGCCCGGCGATCATGCTGTCGTACATTCTGGGTGGTCTGGCGATCCTGGTGATCATGCGCGCCCTCGGTGAGATGGCCGTGCATAACCCGGTCGCCGGCTCGTTCAGCCGTTACGCGCAAGATTATCTTGGCCCATTGGCGGGCTTCCTCACGGGCTGGAATTACTGGTTCCTGTGGCTGGTGACCTGCGTCGCGGAAATCACGGCGGTGGCCGTGTACATGGGCATCTGGTTTCCCGATGTACCGCGCTGGATCTGGGCCCTCGCGGCGCTGATCAGCATGGGTTCGGTCAACCTGATCGCGGTGAAGGCCTTCGGTGAGTTCGAATTCTGGTTCGCCCTGATCAAGATCGTCACCATCATTGCGATGGTCATCGGCGGCGTCGGCATCATCGCCTTCGGGTTCGGCAATGACGGCGTGGCACTGGGGATTTCCAACCTGTGGGCCCACGGCGGCTTCATGCCCAACGGCGTGACCGGCGTGCTGATGTCCCTGCAAATGGTCATGTTCGCCTACCTTGGCGTGGAGATGATCGGCCTGACCGCCGGTGAAGCGAAGAACCCGCAGAAGACCATTCCCGATGCGATCGGCTCGGTGTTCTGGCGGATTCTGCTGTTCTACGTCGGCGCACTGTTCGTGATTCTCTCGATCTACCCGTGGAACGAAATCGGCACCCAGGGCAGCCCGTTCGTGATGACCTTTGAGCGTCTGGGCATCAAGACTGCCGCCGGCATCATCAACTTCGTGGTGATCACCGCAGCGTTGTCGTCGTGCAACGGCGGTATCTTCAGCACCGGACGCATGCTCTACAGCCTGGCGCAGAACGGCCAGGCACCGGCCGGTTTTGCCAAGACTTCGAATAACGGTGTACCGCGTCGTGCACTGTTGCTGTCGATCGGTGCGTTGTTACTGGGCGTGCTGCTCAACTATCTGGTGCCGGAAAAAGTCTTTGTCTGGGTGACCTCGATTGCCACCTTCGGCGCGATCTGGACCTGGGTGATGATCCTGCTGGCGCAACTGAAATTCCGCAGAGGCCTGAGCGCCAGCGAACGTGCCGGCCTCAAGTACAAGATGTGGCTGTACCCGGTCAGCTCGTACTTTGCGCTAGCGTTTCTGGTGCTGGTGGTCGGCCTGATGGCGTACTTCCCGGACACGCGCGTGGCGCTGTATGTGGGGCCGGCGTTCCTGGTGCTGCTGACGGTGTTGTTCTACGTGTTCAAGCTGCAACCGACCGGTGAAACGCAGGGTGCGGCGCGTTCGGCCTCTTAAGTCGTAGCGGCTGAAGCAACGAAGCCCCGGTCGCGAGATTGGGGCTTTTTTGTGGGCGCTGTTGCAGCCCGACCGCCGGTCTGAAACAGCGATACAAACCCGGCGCCGAGGTTCAAATCTGTACCACTTGGCGCGGCAGTGAATAGAGGCGCAGCGATGAGGATCAGCGATTTTGTCGTTCGCGAACTCGGCCGGCGCCAGGTGCTGTTGTTCTTTCTGCTGGCGACCGGGTTATATGTTCTGCCGTTGATCCTCGCCGACTTTCCCTACATCGACGACAACTGGCGGGCACTGGCCGCCGGTAATGCCTGGGCCGGTTACGGGCGGCTGTTTGCCGACTGGCTGTATCAAGCGTTGACCTTCACCGGCGCTGCGCCGGATATCTTTCCCCTGCCGCTGTTGCTCGCCACTGTGGCGATGAGCCTGGCGCTGACACGACTGACATTTCACTACTTCCCCGAACCGACACTGGCCTGTTGTCTGGTGCCACTGCCGCTCTGGTACAACCCGTTCCTGCTGCAGGATTTGTCCTATCAATACGACGGGCCGAACATGGCCTTGAGTCTGGTGGCGATGATCTACGCGGTCACCTTTCACGGTTCGACGCGGGTGCAGCGCTGGCTGGTTCCGGCGGTATTGATTGCCCTGGGCATCGGGCTGTACCAGATCAGCCTCAACGTCTTTCTCGGCTTGTGTTGTGTGGAGTTGCTCAGGACGGTGCATCGGCGCGTCGCGTGGATGAAGATCTGGCACTTGCTCGGCGGCAAGCTTGCGCAGCTGGGCCTGGGCGTCGCGATCTATGCGGTCACCGCGTACCCGTTCATGGCGTTTTCTCGGCAAGCGGAACTGCTCGACCGGGCAGGGCATCCCTTCCTGCAGATCGGTATCAACATGGGGCGGGTCGTGGAAAAAACCGCGCTGCTATTTCACGGTGGATATCTGTGGGTGTTTGCCGCTCTGGTGCTTTTTGCGCTCTGGGGACTGGCACGACTCGCATGGCCGGAGCGGCGCGCAAGCGCTTTGATCATTGGCCTGAACGCTTTCGCGGTGCTGGTACTGCTCGTGCCAGGCATCACCTTGCTGTTTCGCGACTTCAACGAGGGTGCGCGAACATTGATGGGGTTCGGTGTGCTCCTGGTGTTTCTGTTCTATCTAGCCCGCCTGGCATTGGCGCCGCATCATCGTTTGTTGCCCTTGCTGCTGATCATCCCGCTGCTGGCGACGCTGTCGCTGTCCTTTGCTTACGGCCGCGTTTTGAACATGCAGAAAACCTTCGCCACCGCTGCCCTGTACAGCCTCGGTCACGACATCGCCGCTCATCGAGCACTGCGTGAAGCCAAACGTATTTACCTGTCGATCAATTACTCCGAGCGCTGGCTGGCGAGTGCCGAGGGATCGTTCCAACAGCTGCCGGTTTTGCGTTATCTGCTCAATGTCGATTACTACATGCTGGCCGAGAATCTGCCCTCGGTGGGCATCACCAACGTGGTTGCCGAACGTGAGCGGCGCAACGCGACCCACGTCGGTTATCTGGGTTACCCGGCACTGGTCGACAGTCTGTATTACCGCATTTATCTGATTGGCGATTACGGCTTTATCGTCATGCAAGAGCCGCCGCACGGGCGGTTGTTGCAGTGGTGAAACACTGACCACTCGTCGCATTCAGTCCTGCACCTGTAATTTCTGACAGTAGACCGCAACCCAGGCATGGCCTAGGTTGAACGTTCGCTAAAGAACGGCCATGGGCAAGGAATTGCGATGAAGGGATTCTCCGCATTGACAGTGATCGGCATCGCCGATGGATTGATTCACTGGCAGATCTTTTTTGTCCTGTGCAGCGCTGTCGGTCTGACTCAGGCCGTGAGCAATTTCGCCGCGTTTTGCGTGGCAGCAGCGTTCTCGTTTTACGTGAACGTGCTCTACACCTTTGAGCGCAGCACGTCGGTGTTCGGCTATCTGCTGTTTATCGGCGTGATGGCCGGGGTGAGTTTTGGCATCGGTTTGATTGCCGATGCGCGGAGTCTGCATGGATTGATCACAGTGACGTCTTTCACGCTGCTCAATCTGTTGTTGGGTTACTGCTTTTTCCGGTTTGTCTTGTTGCGCGAGCGACAGGAGTAAAGCGCCAGTCCATTGGGCAGACTGGCGCATTGGTGCGCTATGCAGCCGCTATTTCCTGCGGCTCAAAACTGTCCGCCCGCGCCATCTGCCACATCCGCGAGTAAAACTCGCCATTCACTTCCCCAGTGAGCAATTCCCCCGGTTTCAGGAACACATGCAACTGCGAGAACAGTTTGATCTCGGTCGCCGACATGCGCCGCACCAGGTGCTTGGCCGACAGTTGCGATGGATGCTCAAGGCCAGCCGCTGCCAACATTTCCGCCAATGCTTTGAGCGTGTTGCGGTGGAAGTTGAACACGCGCTGCGCCTTGTCCGGCACCACCAGCGCACGCTGGCGCAGAGCATCCTGCGTGGCCACGCCGGTCGGGCATTTGTTGGTGTGGCAGCTTTGCGATTGAATGCAGCCGATGGCGAACATGAAGCCGCGCGCGGAGTTGGCCCAGTCGGCGCCGATGGCCAGTACGCTGGCGATGTCGAAGGCGCTGACGATCTTGCCGCTGGCGCCGAGTTTGATCTTGTCGCGCAGGTTCAGGCCGACCAGGGTGTTGTGGACAAACAGCAGGCCCTCGCGCATCGGTACGCCGATGTGGTCGGTGAACTCGACCGGCGCGGCGCCGGTGCCACCTTCCTTGCCGTCGACGACGATGAAGTCGGGAAGGATGCCGGTTTCCAGCATGGCTTTGGCGATGCCCATGAACTCCCACGGATGGCCGAGGCAGAACTTGAAGCCCACCGGTTTGCCACCGGACAGTTCGCGCAGTTGCTGGATGAACTGCATCATTTCTATCGGCGTGGAAAACGCGCTGTGACGTGACGGCGAGACGCAATCTTCGCCCATCAGGATGCCGCGTGTTTCAGCGATTTCCTTGGTGACTTTGTGTTTGGGCAGGATGCCGCCGTGGCCCGGTTTCGCGCCCTGGCTCATCTTGATTTCGATCATCCGCACTTGCGGGTTCTGTGCCTGGGTGGCGAAGCGTTCCGGGTCGAAACGGCCGTCGCTGGTGCGGCAGCCGAAGTAGCCACTGCCCAGCTCCCAGGTCAGGTCGCCGCCGTGTTCGCGGTGATACGGGCTGATGCTGCCTTCACCGGTGTCGTGGGCGAAGTTGCCGAGTTTCGCGCCTTGGTTCAACGCGCGAATGGCATTGGCGCTGAGCGAACCGAAGCTCATCGCCGAGATGTTGAATACCGAGGCCGAGTACGGCTGACTGCACTGCGGGCCACCGACGGTGACGCGGAAACTGCTCGGGTCGCTCAGTGGCGCCGGGCGCATCGAGTGGCCGATGAATTCGAAGCCGGATTGATAGACATCGATCAGCGTGCCGAACGGCTTGTCGGCGGTTTCGTTTTTCGCTCGCGAATAGACCAGCGAACGCTGGGCGCGGGAGAAGGGCAGGGCATCGCTGTCGGACTCCAGCAGGTACTGGCGGATTTCCGGGCGGATGCCTTCGACCAGATAGCGGATGTTGCCGAGGATCGGGTAGTTGCGGCGCACTGCGTGGGGGCTTTGCAGCAGGTCGAACAGACCGATCAGGCTCAGCACGCCGGTGACCGCAGTGATTGGCCACAGCCAGTCATGTTCGAGAAAAGGCAGGCTGGCGAGGGTGAAAATCACGCAGACGGCAAAGAAGGCGTAGCGGCTCAGGAGTGACAGGCTCATACGGTTTCCTTGGTTCGGACTCGGAATAATCAGCGAAGATTGAGGGATAAACACATTCCCCTGTAGGAGTGAGCCTGCTCGCGATAGCGGTATATCAGCTACAAATGATTTGACTGACCCGACGCTATCGCGAGCAGGCTCACTCCTACATGAGGCAACTTCACCAAACGATCAGGCGTTTTGCGCCTGAAGAAAAATCGAAAACAGCTCGGACTGGGATTTGATCCCCAGCTTGCTGTACATGTGTTTCTTATGGACTTTCACGGTTTCTACGGAGATTTCCAGCTTACGGGCGATTTCTTTACTGGAGCAACCGCTGAGCATCAAGCGCCCGACATCCAGTTCCCGGGCCGTCAACTGCGCGCCCTTGAGTTGCTGCACCGAGGCTTCCAGTTGCACCCGCCAGTCAGCCCGGGCAGGGGCGCCGGCGAGGGCCACGGTTTCGTTGATTTCATAGGGTAGTCGTTGGCGCAACAAACCCAGCACCCAAGGCTGAATCAATGACAGCAGGGCAATCTGTTCGCCAGTGAAACGTTTTTCACTGCCCAGTGACAGGCACAACGTGCGATCACCTTCGAGCTGACAATTGAACTGGATTTCATCGGCCACGACATTCAGACGAAAGTATCGCTGGTAATACTCGGTCAGTTCGAAATGCTCCGGCGCCACTTCCGAGAGGCGATACAGACCGGTGCGGGTTTGCTCGCGGCAGGCGATGTAAAACGGGTCGAGCAGGTACAGACCACGCAGATAATCCTGAAACAACGGGTCAGGATTGCCATCTTCGCCCGGGCATTCGGCGAAGACTTGCGGGTGTTGATCGGCGCTGAACAGCAGCGCCACCCAGCTATCGAACGGCACGTACTGGTCGAGCAAACGCACCAGTTGCGCCCAGAAATTCGGCTTGTCGAGCGCGTCGATCAGTTGCCCTACTGCGCGGTGCCAGGTGATGTCGTCAAACGAAAGTGTCATCGATCTACCCCTATCGGGTTACCCCGGCCGCGTAATTCCCTGGCCGGCTGCTTGCTGCGCATACTGGCCCACAGACAGCCACCGGGCAATCTTTCAGCGCCCGACGCTCATAACAAGGAACTCCCATGAAAGTCGAACTCGCCCAACTGGCGGGCCGTGACAATGCCACGGCATACAACCTCGAACGCGCACTGGCAGCGATTGCCGCGTGTGCGGCCGACACGCAATTGATCGTGTTCCCGGAAACCCACCTGATGGGCTTCCCGACGGCCGAAACCGTGGCGCAAACCGCCGAACCGCTCGACGGCCCGACCGTCAGCGCGGTGCGGGCTGCGGCGCGTGAACGCGACATCGCCGTGGTGATCGGCATGGCCGAGAACGACAACGGTCGCTTCTACAACACCACGCTGTTGATCACCCCTGAAGGCATCGCCCTGAAATATCGCAAGACGCATTTGTGGGCGTCGGATCGCGGTGTGTTCGAGGCAGGCGACCGTTACGCCACCTGCGAGTGGAACGGCGTGCGTGTCGGCCTGTTGATTTGCTACGACATCGAGTTTCCAGAGTCGGCCCGGGCCTTGGCGCAACTGGGTGCCGAGTTGCTGATCGTGACTAACGGCAACATGGACCCGTACGCGCCGACTCACCGCACCGCGATCATGGCCCGTGCCCAGGAGAATCAGGCCTTTGCGTTGATGGTCAATCGCGTCGAGGCCGGGGATGACGGTTTGATGTTTGCCGGTGGCAGTGCGCTGGTCGATCCGCTGGGGACGTTGCTGTTCGAAGCCGGGCGTGAGGAGGGGACGTTCAGCGTTGAGCTGGATTTCGCGCGGTTGGAGATTGCGCGCAAGGATTACCGCTATCTGGACGATCAGCGGTTGAAGTTGCCGGGGGAGGTGGTGGAGCACGGCGATGGTGTTCGTGAATTGTTGATTCCATGCCGTTAACCGCTGCCCTCACCCTAGCCCTCTCCCGGAGGGAGAGGGGACTGACCGAGTTGATTGTTCGAGGTAAGCCGACCTGAAATACCGAGTCGCACTCAGGATTTGGAACTGCGAATTCACGTCGAACTCAGGATTTGAAAGCCATGGAGATCTGCTCCCTTTCCCCCTCTCCCCCCTGGGGGAGAGGGCTGGGGTGAGGGGGAAAAGATTTCAAGTCGAACAAAAAACTCAAGCCACACCAGAACAACAAAACCAACCCGAAAACATTCGCCGAACCCGGCTCTGCCATAAATCCAATAACATTCGGAGTAAGTCGCCCATGGCTCGTTTGCAACGCACCCTTTCACTAGGGTCGGTGGTGCTGTTCGGCATCGCCTACATGACGCCGATCATTGTCCTCGGTACCTTCGGCATCCTCGCTCAGTCCACCGCCAGTATGGTCCCCGCCGCGTATCTGGCGGCGCTGGTGGCGATGTTCTTCACCGCCATGAGTTACGGGCGCATGGCCGCCGCGTTTCCAGTGGCCGGTTCCGCTTACAGCTACGTGCGCAAGGCAATCAGCCCGAAACTCGGCTTCATCGCCGGTTGGGCGGTGTTGCTCGATTACCTGTTTCTGCCGATGGCGATCTGGCTGATCGGCGCGGCTTATCTGGCCTCGGCATTCCCGTCGATCCCGCAATGGATCTGGGTGCTGGCCTTTATCGGCATCACCAGCGCGATCAACATCATTGGCCTGAAACTGGCCAACGGCATCAACGCCTTGCTGATGCTGGTGCAGTTCCTCGTGCTGATCGCTTTCGTCGCGCTGTGCGTGCACTACATCGGTGGCGATGCGAGCACGCCGTTGTGGTCGATCAAGCCGTTCTTCAACGGCGACATGCAGATGCCGCTGATCATGAGCGGCGCGGCCATCGCCTGCTACTCGTTCCTCGGCTTCGATGCGGTCAGCACGCTGACCGAAGAAACCCGCGACCCACGCCGCACCATCCCGCGCGCGATCATGTTGATCACCTTGATCGGCGGGCTGATCTTCGTTGGCGTTTCATACTTTGTGCAGATCGCGCACCCGTCGTTCCAGTTCGACAGCGTTGACTCGGCCGCCTATGAAATCGCCCGCAACATCGGCGGCGACCTATTCGTGTCGATCTTCCTCATCGGCCTGATTGTCGGCCAGTTCGCCTCGGGGCTGTCGGCGCAAGCCAGTGGCTCGCGACTGCTGTTCGCCATGGGCCGCGACGGCGTGCTGCCCAAGTCATTTTTCGGCACCTTGCACGCGCGCTTCGGCACACCGGTCAACAGCATCCTGCTCTGCGCCGTGGTGGCGTTGCTGGCGCTGAAACTCGACGTGACCACTTCGACCTCGTTCATCAACTTCGGCGCGTTCCTGGCGTTCAGTCTGGTCAACCTGTCGGTGATCTTTCATTACTGGATCGGCGGCGAGAAAAAAGGCCCACGCGAGCTGCTGCTGTTTCTGCTCTGCCCGTTGATCGGGCTGGTGGCGGACTTGTGGCTGATGGTCAGCCTCGATCACCTGGCGGTGTACCTGGGCTTGAGCTGGCTGGCGATCGGCGTGGTTTACCTGGCAGTACTCACCGGTGGTTTCCGTCGCCAGCCACCGGAAATGGACTTTCAGGAAGCGACCTGAGGCGCCTTCAGGCAGCGGGTCGGCTCTGGCGCATTGGCAACTCGACGCGAAAGGTCGTGCCCACCCCCGGTTCGCTGCGTACCGAAATGTCGCCACCGTGCTTTTTCACAATGCCGTAGGACAGGGACAGGCCCAGCCCGGTGCCCTGGCCGACCGGTTTGGTGGTGAAGAACGGATCGAAGATTTTCTGCAGGATCTCCGGCGCAATCCCCGCGCCGGTGTCCGCGACTTCCACCCACGCCGTGTCTTGTTGTTGCCCGGTGCGCAAGGTGATGGTGCCGCGTTCGGGGCCCATGGCCTGCGCCGCATTGACCACCAGGTTCATGATCACCTGATTGATTTGCGACGGCAGGCATTCGATGTCCGGCAGGGGCTGGTACTCCTTGATCAGGTCGGCCTTGTACTTGAGTTCACTGGCGACAATGTTCAGGGTCGACTCGATGCCTTGTTGCAGATTGGCCCACTGCCATTGCTGATGGCTATCGACCCGGGAGAAATCCTTCAGGTCCTTGACGATCTGCCCGACGCGGCCAATGCCTTCCTTGGATTCGCGGATCAGCACCGGAATGTCTTCGAGGAGAAAATCCAGATCGGCGTCTTTGCGCAATTGCTCAAGCCGCGCCACGGATTCGCCGTCTGGTGTTGGCCCAAGCGTCTGCCAGGCATCGAGTACGCTGAGCAATTGTTTGAAGTAGCCGTCCAGCGTGCCGAGGTTGGAGGAGATAAAGCCAATCGGGTTATTGATTTCATGGGCCACGCCCGCCGCCATTTGCCCCAGTGAGGCGAGTTTTTCCGACTGCACCAACTGACTTTCCAGTTGCTTGCGCTCATCGATTTCCCGCTGCAGTTCTTCGCTGGCCTGCTTGAACTGGGCGGTGCGTTGATCGACCAGATGTTCCAGGTGGTGCATTTGCAATGACGCGCGTTCGGTCATCTGCCATTTGGTCAGCAGGGTGTTGGCCATCTGCTGCACTTCGATGTTGTCGAACGGTTTCTTCAGAATCAGCAAGCGGTCATGGGCCTGCAGACGCTCCAGCAGTTCATCCCAGGAATAATCCGAGTAGGCGGTGCAGACCACCACTTGCAACTGCGGGTCTTGCTGCCAGAGATGCTCGATGGTTTTCGCGCCATCCCAGCCGTCGGGCATGCGCATGTCGACAAAGGCCAGCGCATAGGGGCGTTGTTCCGCCAAGGCCTGGTTCAGTTTGCCCAGACCTTCCTCGCCGCCATAGGCCGAGTCCAGCTCGAACGGCGGACGTTCGGCGCGCACCTGAGCGCCAAACAGTGCTGCTTCCATCTCGTCCAGTTCCACTGACTGCGCCGCCGGCGGCGCGAGAATCTTGCGAAAGTCTTCATGGATCGACGGCATGTCGTCGATCAGCAGAATGCGGCGGTTCGACAGCTCGCTCATGCGCTCTCCGTGACGCTGATCAGGGGGATCTGCAAGGTGAACAATGCACCCTGGCCCGGGCCGTCGCTGTGCGCGGTGAGGTGGCCGTTCATCTCGATGGCGGCCAAGGCGCAACTGTGCAGACCGAAACCGTGGCCTTCCTTGCGGGTGGTGAAACCGTGGGCAAAGATCCGCGTCATGTTTTCCGCGGCGATGCCTTCGCCGTCGTCCTTGACGCTGATTTCAAGGAAGTTGTCATCGACAATTTTGACCGCCAGGGTCATGGTCCGGGGGCGGTTGCTGAGGTCGGACATGGCGTATTTGGCGTTGCTGATGAGGTTGATCAGGATCAGCAGCAAACGGTGTTTGTCGCCCATCACCTGCGGCACGTCGGCGTACTCCCGGACCACCGTGACGTGGTGCCGGGTCAGAGCGCCGGCGTTCATGCGCAACGCGTCTTCGAGCAATTCGTTGATGAACAGCGGTTCGGTCATGCTGTTGGCGCCGGCATAGGATTGCTGGGTGGCGACGATGTCCTTGATGTGGTCGACGCTTTTGTTCATCTGGTTCAACTCGTCGAGCATTTCCTGCTGTTCCTGGGTAATGGCGACCACCAATTGGTTGAGGTAGCTGGGGAGCAATTTGCCCTTGGCGTCTTCGCTGAGGAACACGCCGAGGTCATCCGGGTGTTCGTTGATCAGTTGCATGGCCTTGCCCAGGCCTTGGGCCTTGCTGTTGCGCAGCTTGCGCGTAATCAGGTCGCTGGAGATGTTCACGCTGTTGAGCACGTTGCCGACGTTGTGCAACACATTGGTGGCGATTTCCGCCATGCCGGCCTGACGTGCCGCGTCGAGCAGTTCGCTCTGGGCGTCCCGCAGTTCCCGGGTGCGTTCTTCGACTCTTTGTTCCAGTGCATCGTTGGCCGTTTGCAGGGCGTTATTGACCCGATTGATTTCGGCGAAACTACCGATCAAACGAATGGCCAGCCACACCAGCGACAACACCAGCAAGACCGAAAACAACAGCAGGTAGAAGTGGTATTGCCGGTCGACCCGATCGGCGCTTTGCTGGTCGTGATCGAGCATGGTGGTGATGTTGTCGAGGCGCTCGGCCACGGGGATGTTTTCGATGCTTTCGAGCAACTGATTGACCACTGGCTGCTCGCGCGCAATCAGCGAGATATGGCTGCTCAGGATTTTGATCGGGGTCTGAAACGCGAGCGGCAGGCGTTGTGCATTGACTTTCAGCTTGTTCAGGCCGACCTCGATGTCGGCGGCCCGGTCCTCGGAGGTGACCTGGGCGAATTCGAGGGCGCTGAGCAGCAGGTCGTAGGTGTCGGTGGTGATGTTTTGCAGCTGCAATTTATCGAAGTCCGACAGGCTGGCCAGTTGCTGTTGGATGTCGTCTTCAGCGGTGGGCAAAAAAGCCAGGGAGTTGCGTAATAGTGCGTTGTGCGATTTGAACTGTTCGACCAGACGGGTCTTTTCCTGCATCGCCTGCAGGAAGCTTTCGTGAGCATCGTTCCATTGCGTCGAATCGTTGCGCCCATGCCCGGACTCGATCTCGTCGAAGCGCGCCCAGAGCCGGTTCATCTCATTCATCGGTGACACCAGTGGATCGTAGTTGTGGGTCAGTGCCACCCTGGCCTTGAGGATCTCGTTCTCCCACTGCGAATTCTGCTGTTTGATCTGCCGGATCAGATCCCGCGATTCGGTGTACGTCATGCTCTGGTCAGAGCTGGATTTGAAGTACAGGAACAGCAGGATCGAGGCCAGCGCCAGGGCCACCAGGGTCAGCAACAACAGGCTGCGTCGCCGCGAAATGTTGATCATGGCTGGTCCTCCCGTTGGCCGGTCAGGGTTGCGAGAAACAGCATGATCAGCCGTTTGTCCTCAGCGCTCGGCATCCGCCCCAACTGATACTGGAACATCACATCCACGGCGCGTTCGAGGGTAGGGGCCGATCCGTCGTGAAAGTACGGCGCGGTGATCGCGACATTGCGCAGGCTCGGCACTTTGAACACGGCCCGGTCTGCTTCATCGGCGGTGACGTTGAAGCGACCCTGATCGGCCACGGTCGGGTTGCCGCGATCGGCAATGTAATCGCCGAACACGCCGAATTTCTGGAACATGTTGCCGCCGATGTTCACTCCCTGATGGCAGGCAATGCAGCCGTACTCCTTGAAGCGCTGGTAACCGTACTTTTCCTCCAGAGTGAGGATGTCGGTGTTGCCGAGCAGGTATTGATCGAAGCGTGAGTTGGGCGTCAACAAGGTGCGTTCAAAACTGGCCAGCGCCTGCTGGACGTTGGCCTGGGTCACGCCGTCCGGGTAGGTGGCGGCGAAATCACGACGATAGTCGGGGTCGTTGCCGATGCGTTCGATCACGGTGCGCCAGTCGCTGCCCATTTCATGGGGGCTGGTGATGACGACGTTGCTCTGTTCCTCCAGCGTTTCGACGCGGCCATCCCAGAACTGACGGAAATTGAGGGCCGCGTTGAACACGGTCGGTGTGTTGACGGCCACCGGTTTGCCGTCGAAGCCCAGCGACAAGGCGCGGCTGTCGGCACCGTTCTTGTCGAGTTGATGGCAGCTGGCGCAGGACAGCGTGTTGTTGATCGACAAACGTGGCTCGTGGAATAGCCGTCGACCGAGTTCCACGCGCCGGGGATCCTGCTGCGGCACCGCGGGCAGCGGTTTGAGCGGCTCGTCCAGCGGCTCGGCACTGGCGCCGATACAGACTCCGCACAGCAGCAACGCGATGCCGTAATGGAAAAGGCTCATCGGCAATTGTCTCCCTGACGCCAGGCCGGTTTCACAGTGATCATTCAATCGTCCAGGGCGCGGGTTGCGTACCGGCCAGCAACCGCGCAAATGCGTCTGCGGGCAGGGCTTCGCTGAAAAAGTAGCCCTGGCCTTCTTCGCAGTGATGGGCCTTGAGAAAGGCCAGTTGGTCAGCGGTTTCGATGCCTTCGGCGATGACGTCCAGTTCCAGACTCTTGCCCAGGTTGATGATGGCGCTCACCAGCGCGGCATCGTTGCGGTCGTTGCACAGGTTGCGAATGAACGATTGGTCGATCTTCAGCACATCGATGGGAAATCGCCTCAAGTAGCTCAGGCTGGAATAGCCGGTGCCGAAGTCATCGATGGCCAGACGCGTGCCCAGCGCTTTCAGGCGATTGAGCGCTGTCATCGTCGCCTCGACGTTTTGCATCAGCACGCCTTCGGTGATTTCCAGCTCCAGCCATTCGGGGGCCAGACCTGTCTGTTGCAGGACGCGCTCGATGCCGGCAACGAAGTCACGCTGGCGAAAATCGATGGGTGACGTGTTGACCGACATGCGGATCGGCGGCAGTCCGGCCAGTTGCCAGGCACGGGTCTGACGACAAGCTTCAGCCAGTACCCATTTGCTCAACGGCACGATCAGGCCGCTGTCCTCGGCCACCGGGATGAAGTCCGACGGATAGACCCAGCCATGCCCCGGTTTCTGCCAGCGCAGCAGTGCTTCGGCACCCACCACTTTGGCACTGCGCAAGTCGATTTTCGGCTGATAGTGCAGGACGAACTCATGGGCCTGCAGGGCGCGGCGAATGCCCGACTCGATGCTGTGCTGTTCTCGGGCGTGCTGGTTCATGGCCTCGATAAAAAAGCCGATGTTGTCAGGCCCCTGTTCCTTGACGTTGCGCATCGCGGTCTCGGCTTTCTTGATCAGCTCGGTGGCTTCGAGGCCGTCTTCGGGGTAGACGCTGATGCCGAGGCTGGCGGTGACACTGACGTCGTGGCCGGCAATCGTCTGCGGCAGGCGAATGGCGGCGAGGAGTTTTTCCGCGATGCCGTGGGTTTGCTGAGGGTGGATGATGTCGCCGAGGATCACCACGAACTCATCGGAACCGTAGCGAAACACCGAGTCCGAATCACGCACGCAGGACAACAGTTGTCGGGCGACCCGTTTGAGCATCTCGTCACCCGCCGGATGGCCCAGCGCATTGTTGATGCGCTTGAAGCGATCCAGACCGAGAAACATCACCACCAATTGTTTGTCATGCCGTCGGCACACGGCCATGGCCTGACTCAGGCGATCACCGAGCAGGGTGCTGTTGGGCAGCTCCGTGAGGCTATCGTATTGCAGCAGGTGCGAGACCTTGAGCAGTTCGTGCACCCGCGCCTCGATGGTCCGCTTAAGGCTGAGCATCTTCAGCGCCGCGTCCTGCGCCAGTTGCCATTTCCAGGTCAGGGCGTTGGCCATCTGACGGATTTCCAGACTGTCGAACGGCTTTTTCAGGATCAGCAACTGATCGCCGAACTCCAGCCGTTCGGCCATCGCTTCCCAGCTGTAGTCGCTGTAGGCGGTGCACAAGGCGATTTGCAGGTTCGGGTCGACCCGCCACAGTTGCTCGATGGTTTCCAGGCCATCCCAGCCGGGCGGCATGCGCATGTCGATAAAGGCGAGGGCGTAGGGATTGCCACTGGCCAGTGCGCGGTTGACCAGCGCCAGCGCTTCCTGGCCCTGATAGGCGGAGTCGAGCTGGAAGCTCAGGTGCGGCGTCTGCTGGGTGCCGAACAGCGTCTGCTCCAGTTGCTGCAAATCGACGGCGTCCGCCACCTGCGGGGCGAGGATCTTGCGAAAGTCATCATGGATCGCCGGCGTGTCGTCGATGATCAGGATGCGCCGGTTGGTCTGCGGAAAAGGCGTTTTCATGCCTCGTCCTCCTTTGGCGTCAGCCGGCAACTGTTCTTGAGCAAATGCCCGGCTTGTTCGGCGCTGACCGCTGCGCTGAAATACATGCCCCGGGCGCTGGGCAGCGGGGGCGCGGTGGGGGGCGTGCACGGTTGATCCGACGACGGCTGGCCTTCAGCAATGATGTCGATGTCCAGGTCGCGGGCGAAGTTGACGATCGCGCGCAGGGCGTTGGCACTGGCGACATCGTGGGCGGCACTGTCGACGAAGCTCTGCGCCAGTTTGAGGTGATTGACCCGGTAGGTTTTCAGGTAGTCGAACGAGGAGTATTCGGTGCCGAAATCATCGATGGCGATGCTCACGCCCAGTTCACGCAGGCGCGGCAACGCGTCGTTGTGCGTCCACTTGGTCTGGGCCAGTGTGGCCTCGGTGACATCGAAACGCAGGTCCCAAGGGGCGAGTTCCCAACGGGCGGTGGTGCGCAGCACGTTGTAGATCAGCTCGGGGCCGCTCTTGAGTTGGGCCAGCGAAAGTTTGATCGCCATTACGGGCGGCGCGACGCCTTCGTTACGCCACAGATGCATCTGGTGGCAGGCGTGATCCAGCAACCAGCGCCCGAGCGGAATGATTGCGCCGGTTTTCTCCGCAATCGGCACGAAGTCGCAGGCCTGCAGCAGGCCGCGACGAGGATGCTGCCAGAGGACTTGTGCCTCCATGCCGAGAATCCTGCCGCTGTGCAGATCGACCTCCGGCGCATAGCGCAGCATCAGCTCATTGCCCTCAAGGGCGGTCATCAATTCGCTGACGAGGGTCATGCGTTCGGCCACTTCCCGAGAGATTTCCTCGGAGTGGAAGTGGTACTGATTGCGGCCCATTTCCTTGGCGCGGTACAGCGCCATGTCGGCTTGCCCGAGCAGCGCGTCGGCATCGAGGCTGAGGTCGCTGTAACTGCTGATGCCGATGCTCACCGAAATATGCAGCGCATTGCCGGCCAGTTGGTAAGGCGCCAGCAGCGCGTCGCGGATATTGGCAGCCATCGCGGCCGATTGGGTCGGGTCGCTGACGTCCAGTTGCAGGATCGCGAATTCGTCGCCGCCCAGGCGCGCCACTACGTCACTTTCGCGGACACCGGACTTGATGCGCCGGGCGACTTCCTGCAGCAGCAGATCGCCCACCGGGTGGCCCAGGGTGTCATTGATCCGCTTGAAATGGTCGAGGTCCAGGTAGAACACCGCAAACGGCATGGCACCCCGTCGCGCGGCGGCAAACGCCTGATGCAGGCGCTCGATCAGCGTGGCGCGATTGGCCAGCCCCGTGAGGCCATCAGAGCGGGCGAGCAAGGCCAGTTTGTCCTCGGCCAGGCGACGCTCGGTGATGTCGAGGATGATGCCTTCGACTTCCAGCAGACGACCGTCATCATCGCGCACCGGGATGTAGCGGTTCTCCACCCAGCGCCAGGTGCCCTGGCCGGTGCGCATGCGGAACTCGATGGACGCGCCCGACGCATGCCGATCCAGCACCCGGGCCATGGCCGCATCGACGTTCGCCTGATCGTCCGGATGAATCAGTGCCTGGGCCCAGTCGGGCGAACCCACCAGGTCGGCGGCGACGTGGCCGTAACGGGTGATGTTGTGGGAGATGTACATCAGCGCAAACGAGGGTTCGCCGCGCAAACGGTAAAGAATGGTCGGGCTGTTCTGCACGATCACGTTGGCGTCGGACAGCTCCCGGGTTCGCTCCTGCACCGCTTGCTCCAGCAGGCTCATCTTCAGTTCGGCGTCTTCGGTCATCTGCCATTTGACCGTGAGGGCGCTGGCCATCTGGCGGATCTCGATGGCGTCGAAGGGCTTTTTCAGGATCAGCAAGCGGTCGTTCAGCGCCAGACGCCGGTCAATGTCTTCCCAGGAATAATCGGAATAGGCCGTGCACAGCGCAACTTGCAGCTTGGGGTCGACCTGCCACAGCCGTTCGATGGTCTCCAGACCATCCCAGCCCGGTGGCATGCGCATGTCGATGAAGGCCATGGCGTAGGGGCGGTTTTGCGCCAGCGCGGCCTCGAGTTTTTCCAGGGCTTCGCGGCCCTGAAAGGCCGAATCCAGTTCGAAATGTTGGGTTTGCGGTGCGGACGGCGTGCCGAACAGCAGGCTCTCGGTTTCGCCCAAGCCATCGTCACCGGGGATGACCGGGCTGAGAATCTTGGCGAAATCGCCATGGATCGCCGGGCTGTCGTCAACGATCAGCACGCGGCGATTGATGTGCACGGTTGGCGCTGTCATGCCGCGCCACCCGTGGGGAGGCATGCTGTGGTGATCCGGGGCATCCTTTTCCCTCGCCATTTGCCTGTTTGTATCCGCCGATGGAGTCTTGCGCAGTCTTCAGCATAGTCGGCTCCCCGGCACTGCGCTTTCGGCCCCGGACAAAGATCGGCGTGAATGCCGGCCAAAATCATCTAGCCTTGGACTCAGGCGCGGACCGGCGAAGTGTTGGCTCGGTGCGTCGTAATTTCCCTGTTTGCTTGAGGCTATGCCATGGAAGAGCCATCCGCGCCGCTGCCGGCGCATCGACCCACAGTGCTGCTGGTTGATGACGAGGAGTCAATCCTCAACAGCCTGCGTCGCCTGTTACGCGGCCAACCCTACGATCTTCTGTTGGCCACCAGCGGCGCCCAGGCGCTGGAGATCCTCGCGCAGCAGCCGGTCAACCTGGTGATGAGCGATGCGCGGATGCCGAGCATGGACGGTGCTTCGTTACTGGCGCATGTCCGTGAACGTTTTCCGGCGACGGCGCGGATCATGCTCACCGGCTATGCCGACCCGGCGGCGATCATCAAAGCCATCAATGACGGGCAGATTCACCGGTACATCAGCAAACCGTGGAATGACGAAGAGCTGCTGCTGATTCTGCGCCAGTCCCTCGAACACCAGCATTCCGAGCAGGAGCGCCAACGGCTGGAGCGCTTGACCCGGGTGCAGAACGACCAGCTCAAACTGCTTAACAGCACTTTGGAAAAGCATGTCGCAGCGCGCACCGCCGAACTGCAGCAGACCGCCGACATGCTCGATCTGGCGTACGAAGAGCTCAAGCACAGCTATGTCACCGGTACCGAAGTGTTTTCGTTGCTGGCCAATCTGCGCTTGCCACCTGCCAAACAGACCAACCGGCAAATCATCGAACTGGTGCGCAGCTACTGCAAACAGCACGGGCTGGACGAGGCCACCAGCCGTGATCTGACCATGGCGGCGGCGCTGTACAACATTGGCAAACTGAGCTGGACCGACGCGATGATGACCACGCCCTCGGATCTGCTGCGCCATACCGAACGCGAGCGCTATCGCAGCTATCCGAAGCAGAGCGAATCGTTGCTCATGACCCTGGACCCGATGAAGGATGCGGCGCGTCTGATCCTGCATCATCAGGAGCGCTGGGACGGCAGCGGCTTTCCCGACCGGCTCAAGGGCGAGGGCATTCCGTTCGGCTCACGCTTGCTGAAGCTGGCAGTGGATTTCGTCGAGTTGCAGCGCGGTCTGATCCTTGAGCGGCAGATGAACAGCGATGAAGCGCTGCTGTACCTGCGCCAGTACGCCGGGCGTTTGTACGATCCCGATCTGGTCGAGGATTTCATTCAGGTGTGTGCCGCGTTCCTCAGCGACGTGACGCTGGCGGATCCGTCGGTCAAGGTGCTGTCCACTCGGGATCTGGCGGCGGGGATGATTCTGGCGCGCAACCTCAATGCCGATAACGGCATGCTGCTGCTCAATGCCGGCAAGGTGCTCAGCGCGCTGTTGGTGGAAAAGCTGATTGCGTTTGAAGCCATGGAGGGCGGCAAGTACACGATTTTCGTCAAGGTGCCGGAGGAGGTTGAAGCCACGCTCAAGGCGCAGGGGGAATGATCGGTGAGGTGACGTCATTGGGCCGGGCATGGGATCCTTGCGGTTTTTCCAGGCCGGTGGCTGATCCATGACTTCTGCATCCGTTGTCTCTGCAAACCTCATTCGTATAGCCGCCGCGCTGTTGCTCAATCCCGCAGGCCAGACTCTGTTGGTGCGCAAGCGCGGCACCACGGCGTTCATGCAACCGGGCGGCAAGATCGAGGCGCACGAGTTGCCGGTGCACGCGCTGGCCCGCGAGCTGGAAGAAGAGCTGGGGTTGCGGATCGATCCTGCGCAGACCAGCTTTCTCGGCCAGTTCTCGGCGCCTGCGGCCAACGAGCCGGGGTGTGTCGTGCAGGCCGAGATCTTTCAACTGACGATCGAGGCCGACGTCACACCGGCGGCGGAAATCGAAGAAGTGATCTGGGTCGATCCGGCCACTGATCCTGCTGTGGTTCTGGCGCCATTGACACGCGACCTGATCCTGCCGTTTTATCGCAAATCGCTGAGCGCAATCGCCTGATCATCCACGCAAAGGACTTTGCCATGATCCCGCTTCAAGACTTGCTGATTTTCGCCGCTGCCGCATTGCTGATGGTGCTGACGCCAGGGCCGAACATGATCTATCTGATTTCGCGTTCGATCTGTCAGGGGCGCAAGGCCGGAGTCACCTCGTTGCTCGGCGTGGTCAGTGGATTCTTTGTGCATATGTTCGCGGCGGCTGCGGGATTGACTGCGGTGTTTCTGGCAGTGCCGATGGCCTATGAAGTGCTGAAGTGGGCCGGTGCGCTGTACTTGCTGTGGCTGGCCTGGCAAGCAGTGAAACCCGGCGCGCGCTCACCGTTCGAGGCGCAGCAATTGCCGCCGGACTCGTCGCGAAAGCTGATCACCATGGGCTTTCTCACCAGCGCGCTGAACCCGAAAATCGCTGTGTTCTACCTCTCGGTGTTTCCGCAGTTCATCTCCCCTGAACACGGTTCGGTGTTCACCCAAAGCATCATTCTCGGCCTGACCCAGATCAGCGTCAGTTTCTGCGTCAATTTGCTGATCGCGCTGTTCGCGGCGGGCATCGCTTCGTGGTTTGTGCGTAACCCGACGTGGCTGGCGCTGCAGCGTTATTTCATGGGCTTCGTCCTCGGCGGCCTCGCTGTGCGGCTGATGCTTGAGCAACGCAGGACGGCGTGAACATGTGGATCGAACGGCTGGACGCCAGTCATGCCCTGGCTTACCGCGAACTGATGCTAGAAGCCTATGACCGCCATCCGCAGGCGTTCACCTCCAGCGTTCGCGAACGCGCGGTGATGCCATTGAGCTGGTGGGAAGGGCGTCTGACCAGCAAGCTCGATGTGGTGCTTGGCGCGTTTGAAGCCGGCACGTTGGCCGGCATCGTCGGCCTGGCCTTCGAACCGCGCGAGAAGGCTCGCCACAAGGCCACGTTGTTCGGCATGTACGTTTCGGCGGATTTTCGCCAGCACGGTCTGGGCCATGAACTGGTACAGGCGGCCATTACCGAAGCGCAAAACCACCCGGCACTGAAACTGCTCCAGCTTACCGTTACCGCCGGCAATGACGCCGCGTTCAATCTCTACCAGCGCTGCGGCTTTATCCAGTTCGGCCTCGAACCGTTGGCGGTGCGGGTGGGCGAAGACTACTTCGACAAGATCCACATGTGGCGTCAACTCTGATACTGCGCTGATCCCTGTGGGAGCGGTGTACTTGACTCAGCGAACCGCGCTGACACCGTCCAGGGTCGAGAACGAGGTGTCCTTCGCCGTCAGCAGAAAATCCCGCATGTACGGTGCATCGAGCATGTCGGTGCGAATCGCCGCATACAACGTTGCGAACAGGCCTTTTTCCCCCAGCCGTTTACCCTTCACGTAACCGCGCGAGCTGTATTCGTGCAGCGCCCAGTGCGGCATGCCACAGACGCCACGGCCGCTGGCGACCAGTTGCATCATCATCACCGTCAGTTCCGAAGTGCGCACCTGCGCCGGCTCGATGTCGGCCGGTTCCAGGAAGCGTGTGAAGATGTCGAGACGGTCGCGTTCCACCGGGTAGGTGATCAGCGTTTCCGTCAGCAAGTCTTCGGGGACGATGTACGGCTTGCTCGCCAGCGCATGCTGATTGGCCACGGCAAGCATGGCTTCGTAGGTGAACAGCGGTACATAGGTGATGCCGGCGATTTCCAGTGGATCGGAAGTCACCACCAGATCCAGATCGCCACGCGCCAGCGCCGGCAGCGGTGCGAAGGCGAAACCCGAAGCGAGGTCGAGTTCGACTTCCGGCCAGGCATCGCGGAACTGGTCGATGGTCGGCATCAGCCACTGAAAGCAGCTGTGGCATTCGATGGCCATGTGCAAACGCCCAGCCGTACCACCGGCGAGACGGCCGATATCCCGCTCGGCGGCGCGCAACAGCGGCAGGGTTGCGTCAGCCAGTTGCAGCAAGCGCAAACCGGCGCTGGTGAACCGGACCGGTTTGGTCTTGCGCACGAACAACGCCATGCCCAGGCGTTCCTCAAGCTCCTTGAACTGGTGGGACAGCGCCGACTGCGTCAGGTGCAAACGGTCGGCGGCATCGACCAGGCTGTCGGCTTCACGCAAGGCGTGCAGGGTTTTCAGGTGACGGATTTCAAGCACCGAAGGCTCCATGAGGAAAACTTGTGATAAACGCAAGGAGGGTGAGTTTGTCTCAAGTTACGTGAGCTGTCGACCGTTACACCTCTTTAATCCGTGGAGCGCCGCACGTCCTTGTGCATAGGTGGTACCGGTCTGCCGTTCACTGACTCCATCGGGTTTCGCGAACGTGTTCGGGTGAATCGAGCGTATAGCTGACGTTATCGATGTAGAGCGGGCCCTTGACCCTGAGAGGATCAGAAGGAAAGGATACTTGCACCTCGGCCTCCACTACGCCGTCCAACATGACGCCGGAGTATTTGAAAGAGTTTTGTGCAGGTTTCAGCCACCAGCTACCGATGTCGTACTGGATTTTTCTACCGCCCTCTCCATAGCCCGAAATGATAAAAAACAGAATCCCGTGCGTGTCGATGTTCGGCGGATCCTGATGGTATTTGGCCTCAGGCGCGGATGCATCGATCTGCACGGTAAAGGCACCGGGTTGGACATTGAATCGGTTCAACAGCACGACGCCGTTGTTCACTCCGGGCAGCACCTGCGCCTGGGCGCTGCGATTATGCTGAATGACGCAGGCTTCGCCTTGGAATACGTGTACCTCCCAAGGATCAAACTCACCCGTGTCAAAGTCGCCGTTCTGAAGAAGATTGTTATTCATGTCTGCCATTCCCGATCGTATCGACGTTTCACCAAGAGTTCCGTCGTCGATCCATTGGCTGCGCAAACACTTGGCCGCGCTACTGTCAGATCTGACAGTAGCGACAGGCGGTAGCACAGCGTGGATTCAAATCCCTTCGAAATGCCGCAGGACAATGGACTGTGCAGTGATTCTGGAATCGAGCAGGGTCGGGTCGTCAGCGTGAGTCAGCTTGCGATGCGCCGGCAGTTTCAGGTGAGCCCTTTCGAATTGACGCAAAGGCCGGGTCGCCGAGCGGTAATGGAAATGCACGTACCAGAGTAATTGCGCAGGCTCCTGCGTGAGATTCCAGACCTCATATTCCTGCAGGTAGTTGGGGCGACCCTGATGATCCGCCAGTTGCCGGATCGCAAGGGGTTTACGGATCTCCACCGCGTTTTGACCGATGAGGTCATCAAGCATGCCGTCGGTAGGCTTTTGACTGGTCAATGAGTGTTGGGTGCGCAAGGTACGGCCTTCGACGATCAGCTCGGCGGCCTGATCGCGCAATTGCTGGATGATCGGTTGCTCTGCCGACTTGGCAACGATACCGTCGGCACGGCTGGTGAGTTCACTCGCCTGACTGTCCATCATGTGTTGCAGGTCGACGGGGAGCATGCCGCGGTTGGCGTTGCTCTGCACCGTGGCGCGGTAAGTGGCCACGTTCTCCAGACGTTGCTGTGCCTCAGTTACCAGGGTGGCCAGACTCAGCTCGGCGGGGGAGGGAACTGCCAGGTTTTGCGGGTTGGTCAGGCGCATGACGCCATCGGCGCCTTGTTCCCAGATTTCTTCATAACCTCCAATCCCGGTACTTCTGTATTGACGGGTGTTGGTCACGTTGTCCCATTGCTCCACGCCATGGCGCAATTGGTTGTCATCCGTGATGAACACGCGCTGCAGAGGTTGCCCCGCGACCCTCGGTTCAGGTGGCTTGTTGATTGCGGCACGCGCTCGATCCGCCATGCGATCAATGCCTTCGAGCAAGGGCTCGACTACGTCCAGATGAAAGAATTGCGGATAGCTGGCGGTCCATACCGCCATCTCGCGCCGATACTCGACGCAAGCGTCGATGCTTTCCTGAAGAATGCTTTTACGTTGGGCGGTCGTATTCTGCATGTTCGGCAGGTTGTACTGGCGGTACAGACGCAGATCGATTTTGTTGCGCAGGGGCGCTGCCATCGTCTCAAAATAGCGCCACGAGGCATCGTCGGGGCTGCCGGTTTTTCTGACAATTTCCAGGCGTTGGGAGGTTTTCATGTACAGCAACACGGCTTCACTGTGACGACTGTTCGTGTTATCGACCAGCGCCGAAATTTTCGGCCGGTCTTTAGCCAGCATGCGTTCATACCAGTGATTGACCTGATCCTTGAGTTCGCCCAATTGATCGAGCTGGTTGATGATCTCGACACGAAACCGGTGTATGTCTTCAAAGTGTTTCAAACGTTCAGCCACAGCATCACCCGGCAACGCATTGTGTAGCTCCTTCAATCGGTTGATTGCTCGTGTCATGCCATCAATTTTATGCCACAGGTGAAAGACGCGTCGCCGGTAACGTTCAGTCAACAGCCATGCGGTCCTGCTTTGCATCTGGGCGACAGCCCTGCGTTTTCTGCCCTGGGTCAGCGTAGTCAACTCGGTCAACGCCTCATAACGCTGCCTGGCCAATTGGATATCGCCCACGCAAGCGGCTTCGACCGCTGGCAACATGGTCAGGCGTTGCGCGTCCGTGGCTGCGGCGTAGGCATTGATCACCCGGTCACTTTTTGCTCCCCTGCGTTGCAATTGGAGGGCCAGTTCGTCAGCCTCGGCGGTCAGTTGATGGTGACGGCGGAAGTGTCGATCCACCAGCCAGCGCGGCAAGCGTTGGCGAATCACCGGCGGCCAGTAAGGGTCGAGCGTATCGGCGACACGCCCGACGACATTGCCGCCTCCCACCACGGCGCCTTCAAGGGCTGTACCGTGGACGCCGAACCAGGTGTCCCAGTGTCCGCTTTCATCCAGTGCGATCGGCTGCTTGTAGGTTTTTCGCGAGTTGCCGGTCAGGCGCCAGCTGCGCGAATCCCGGCTCAGCTCTACCTGGTAGAGGCGACCCTGACGCTCGATGAAGTCACCGTCGGCATGCCGGTAGATCCCGCGATAGAGGCCGTGGCCGACCGGCTCTGTGGCGGCCAGGGAAATCGGCTTTTCATATTCGTAATCCTTGAAGCGCGCCAGCACATGCCGGGCGTGACGCTGCGACTTGATCTGCAGTGCCGCCACATTGCGCACCACCGCGTGAAGCTGACGCGCCCGCGTCAACGCACGGGTCGTCCGCGAGAGGGTCGACGCCGCGGCTTCGCCCGGAAGCAGATCCATGAACGCGTCGATCAACGACAACAGCATCGATTCGATTTCCATCAGACCGTCGGCCACATCGCCGCGCAAGAATGCGGCGGTCGCCTGATTGGCAGCGGTCCAGGCCTGGTAGAGGGCCAGCACACTACCGACGAAGGGCACCATGCCCAAGGCCATTTTGATGTAGTTGAAGGCGCGCGGGCCTTTCAGGGCGTAACGCTCGAAGAACAGCTCATCATTGGAGCGCGACGTGCCGCGATGGGCTTCGACCAAGCGTCCCATGTGCGCGTCGAGCAGGTGCGCGGCCAGCGAAGTACTGGCCGGCCAGCGCACGCCGACTTGGATAATGGCATCGAAGTTTTTTTCCACAGCCTGACCGATCCGCCGGACATGGGCCCTGACGTTGCCGTGCAAGGTCCTGCCTGCCAGGTAGTCGATCCATTTGTCAGTTGCGCACAAGGTGAACAGCCCTTTGCGCGCCGCCTCTAACGTGTCGTAGCGGCGGAAAAACTGCCCGTCGTGGCTGTCCGGCAGGTACAGGAGGGTAACGCCGCTGACCTGCTCTTGGATGAAGCAGACGCCGGACAGCGTCACCGGGCCTTCGCGGGGGGTGTCCTTTCCGCCTACTTTCAACGACACCGGCAACAGTACCAGGCGCTTGCCGTTGGCTTGCCACGCCTGTGGGGTGTCGGCATCGATGGCTGTGTTCAGCAGCGCGGCTTCATCAGCGCTGAGGTGTTTTTGCAGGCGTGCATTTTCGCCCTGTATTTTCAGCATCAGGCGCCAGGGTTCGATCAGGCTTTCCCGGCGATGTTGTCTGACGAATGCCGACTCGCTGGCGGCGCCCTGAAAGGCGTCACGGATCTTCTGCTCATAGGCTTTGGGCAGGTCGAGTTCCGGCAGGACCCTGCGCAGATAGGTCAGGTTGATGCCGTTGAGCAGGCGCCTGCGATCGTTCTTGTGCGTCGCGGTGATCTCCAGACGCAGGAAGACCAGGCGTTGTGACAGCGAGTCATTGAGCACCGATTGCACGTTATCGATATTGAGCTGGGCCAGGTCCTCCAGTGACATTTTGCTGTGTGCTTTGCTGGGCACAATGTTGGTCTTCTTCCTGATGCCACCGGGCCCAGCCTCGGGCACCTGTTCGGTGGTGGTCGAATCGGGCAGTTCAACCAGGATGGAAAAGTCACCATCAAGGGAGAAATCCTTGCGCAGGCGTGCGTGCAGGTGGCGGCGGGTGAAGTCGTCACGGGGTTCCAGCGCAAGCGTCATCAGCGCGTGGCTTTGGCGCATCGCCGCAATGTACGCCTCGATGTTCTGTTTCAACTCGCTGCGCTCGCTCTCTTTGAGCGTAACCAGCCAGCCCGGCAGATGCCCGGCGAGGGTGCCGCTGCGTTGCTGTTCCTGCAGATGAGCAAAGGCCAGTTGTCTGGCGGCGTGCAGCGGAACCTGCAGATTGCCGAGGCAGCCCTGGCGCAGGATGGTCAGTGCGTCGGCCTGCTCGGGTATACCGCGCAGGGGGGTGGCTTTTGCTTCGAAGTCGGTCACCAGCTCCTTGAGGCAGTGCTGCAGTGGGTCGGTGGTGATCGGGCTCAGTTGCAGGGTCAGGTTGCTGTCGTCATCGAGAATCCTGAACACCTCGCGCGCCAGTGTCCGGCGATCGGCAAAGCGTTGCAGGCCACCGCCATTGCCCGGCCAGTAGAGCATCAGACTGGAAGTGTCCGAGAGTGCCGCCTGGCGTCCGATGACGAGTGCGCCCTTGAGCACTTCGCTCTGCGTTGTCGTGACCCCATCCCTGGTTTCGCTCAGTGACAAGATCAGGCTGGCCGCCGTGATGTCCGCGTCGCGTTCGGCCGCGACGGGGGTATCCAGCACGGCTTTGAGCAGATCGTGTTCGGCGCTGTCGAGTTGGCCCAGTGCCGCTTGCAGTCTGCCTTCGGCATACAAACCGTCCCGGTGTGCCTGACGCAGGGCACTGAACGCCGTATTGAAGGTGCTCACGTCGAGGGCCGTTTCACTGTAAAGCAGCGTTGTGGCAGCGGTGGTGCCGGCTTGTTCGGCGGTTTCCAGCGCATCGATGGCGTTCTGGCATTCTCGGTATCGAGCGCCGTCGCTGTCATCGTCTTGCAAGCGCTCAAACGCCTCGCGTTGGCGCTTGAGTGCCGCGTGGCGCACGGCCAGTGGAATCCCGGCGGACAGGCTGCCGAACAGCGGTGTTTCGTCGGTCTCGACATCGCTGGCGGAGTTGAGCGGTTTTGGCGGTGCCGCCACGATGATCGCGCTGCTGCGCTGATGATCAATCAGGTCGACATGCACCAGTGAGCGCGCGCCATGCGCCCTGAGCCCGGGATGGCCTTTGTTGGTATTGCTCAAGGCGTCGAGCTGCGCGTGGTGACGGTCGGCGAACAGATCGCTGGCGCCAGTGACCATCGGGTCAAGCGCTGCGCTGTAGTCAACGCGAAGGATGTCCTTGGGCAGTCCGGTGGGAATCTGTACCTCGCTGGTCAGCCACGTCTGCATGTCTGCGCGGGTGGTGAAGGCCTGGATCGATGTGGCGTTTCCGGGCAGATAAAGCAAAGGCGCCGCCGTGGCCAAATTGCCGACGCTGACGACCCATGCACCGGGGAGTTTGATTTTGCTGTCGTTGCTCAGCACCAGGGCCAACTTTTCCGTGTGCACAGGTTGACCCTCGATTGTCAGCGCGTCAGCACCTGAATCAATGATCAGTTGCAGCGTTTTGAGTTGCGCTGGGGTAATCGTCTGATGGGCGAGAGCCATGTGTGCAGTGGCTTCGAAATGCTCGCGGTAAAGCTGCGTGGCGCGGGTACGTCGCGACACCGGTGTGCGCGGCGCTCGCGCGTCCCAGAATTCTGCCCAGCGAATCTCGTGGCATTTGCGCGGGTCGAGGGCTTTGAGTTTTTTCAGGAGCTGCAGGGGCTTCAGAGTGGATAACAGATGGCCCGCGCGGATACCGGTGAGGACACAACGCTGATCCAGATCGGTTTCCAGTGTCGGGTGTTGAACGACAAAGGCACAGGCGTCGGTGAGGCTGACGATGTGCTCCGGCTGGTCAGCGGTGGCCGCAAAGCGCAGTCCGGTCTTTTCGCCGTCCAGTTGCAGTTGTTGGCGCAGCAATTCATTGACGCTGTCGCGCAGGGCCGGGCTGGCGGCAAACAAATCGCGCAAACCCTCGCTGCTGGCGCGCCAGCGTTGGCAAGCCTGCAGCAGCAGGCTGTCATCAATCGTTTTCGGCAGCAGTTCGACGGTCTCGGGCAACGGTGACGGTGCGGGGAGCTCATCCAGAATAAGGCGCTCGAGCATGGTGGCGTGACTCGCATTGGCGGGGCGGGGAATCCGTCCCTGAGCGGGTCATTCAAGAGAAATCGCGCAAGGCGATGGCGGTACATAGATATTGTTTGCAACCACCGCCCATGACCACTCGGCACTCTTCATCAAACTGTCATCGAAGTGTGGCAGCGCGCTTGAACAAACTTCATCAGACTCGCGCTCTACTGGGGTTCTGCGTTTCGGTGTTTTTCATGGTCAAGGGTTTTGTATCGGTCGCGGCTGTTCTGGTCGCGATTTTTTTCGGATCGTCGTCTTGGGCGGCGGCGCGTTGCGACGTCAATGTGCCGACCGAGCACGTTGATCTGCAGCAGGTGAGCCTGGCTTACCAGAGCATTGGTCGCGCGTCGGATCCGGCGTTGTTGCTGGTCATGGGCTTGGGTGGACAGTTGATCCACTGGCCGGACGAAGTAGTGGTTGCGCTGTGTCAGCAGGGTTTTCGGGTGATTCGCTATGACAACCGCGACGTCGGTCTGTCGACCTGGCGGCAGGCGCCGGCTGACGCCAATCTGACCTTCGAGGTGCTGCGCTACAAGCTCGGTCTGCCGGTGGCGGCGCCTTACAGCCTGACCGACATGGCAGACGACGCGCTGGGCTTGATGGACGCGTTGCACGTCGAGCAATTCCACGTGCTGGGCGCGAGCATGGGCGGGATGATTGCCCAGCACATGGCGGCGATGGCACCGCAGCGGGTCGAGAGTCTGACGTTGATCATGACCACCTCGGGCGCCGAAGGTCTGCCGGCACCAAGCGCGGCGCTGGTGCAGTTATTGTCGCGTCGCGGCGCACCGAATCGACAGGTGGCGCTGGAACAGCAGGCTGATCTGCTGGCCGCGCTGGGCAGCCCGGCGGTCACCGATGATCGCCAGGTCTTGCTGCATCAGGCTGCGCTGTCGTATGACCGCGCGTTCAATCCCGAAGGCGTGAAGCGGCAGATCATGGCGATTCTTGCCGAGCCGAGCCGGGTGGCATTACTCAATCAGTTGCGGGTACCGACGCTGGTGGTGCATGGCACGGCGGATCCGTTGTTGCCGGTGATGCACGGGGTTCATCTGGCGGCGCATATTCGCGGCAGCCAGTTGAAGCTGATTCCGGGGTTGGCGCATCGTTTTCAAGAGGCGTTCAAGGAGCCGTTGCTGGCGGCGGTGTTGCCGTATTTGCAGGCGCATCGTGAAGACACCTCGCATTGGGCGCAGATTGAGCCGGTGGTGGGCGGGAATCTGCTGTAGCCCAAAGATTTGTGGTGATGGTGATGGCCCCTTCGCGAGCAAGCTCGCTCCCACATTTGGAATGCGTTCCCCTGTGGGAGCGAGCTTGCTCGCGAAGGGGCATTACGGTGACCACAAAGGTCAGGGCAGGTGTATCGTGCAAACTTTCCCGCACGATTTCCCCCCGCGAGGTGTGTGATGAGTTCTGCCTTGAAAATCGATTTTGTCAGCGACGTCTCCTGCCCTTGGTGCGTCGTCGGTTTGTATGGCCTGTTAGAGGCACTGGAAATTCTGCGCAACGAAGTGCAGGCCGAGATCCGTTTTCAGCCGTTCGAACTCAATCCGAAAATGGGCGCAGACGGGCAGAACATCGCCGAGCATATTCAAGAGAAGTACGGCTCGACCCCTGAGCAATCGCAGAAAAATCGTGAAGCCATTCGTGCCCGTGGCGCTGAGCTCGGGTTTGCGTTTCGCACTGACGGCAACAGCCGTATCTACAACACTTTCGATGCGCACCGCTTGCTGCACTGGGCCGGTCTTGAAGGTGTGCAACAGCTGTTGAAAGAGGCGCTGTTCAAGGCGTATTTCAGCGATGGCGGCAATCCGTCGGATCATCGGCAACTGGTGCAGATTGCGGAAAGTGTCGGGCTGGATCGTCAGCGTGCAGAGGCAGTTCTGGCGTCGGACGAGTTTGCCGATGAGGTGCGTGAAGAAGAGCAATTGTGGTTGCAGCGAGGGGTGAGTTCGGTGCCGACGGTGGTGTTCAACGGGCAGTACGCGGTGACGGGTGGCCAGCCGGTGGAGGCGTTTGTTGGCGCGATCCGGCAGATCATGGCGGAGTCCAAGGGCGGGACGGTCAGCTGATATCGGTAGGAGCCAAAAGCCCCTCACCCTAACCCTCTCCCGGAGGGAGAGGGGACTGACCGCGTTGTATTTGGCTATCCGCCGACCTGATGCATTGAGTCGATTATGGATTCGGTACTGCACTTTCACGTCGGCGGAGATCTTCAATATTCAGCGGTCGGCCCCCTCTCCCTCTGGGAGAGGGCTGGGGTGAGGGTCAGCTGTGTAACCGAACCCAAACCGTCACCAACACCGTAGCAGCCATCAACCACGCCACCGCCGCCACGGCCAACGAAACCTCCAGTCGCAGCCGATCCACCATCACATACAACGTCGCCAGATACACAAAGTACGGAATGATCGACCACATGCCGAACACGATCGTGGTCTTCAGATCTTCAATCGAACGCCCTTTGCCGACGATGTAATGCGCAATCAGCGCAAACGTCGGAAACAGCGGTACCAGTCCGGCTATGTAATAGTTTTTGGTTTTCGACAGCGCCGCGATGATCAGCACCACCGCTGCGCCCAACAGGGCTTTGAAAAACAGATCCACATTGTTCTCGCTTAATGGCTCAACCCGTACTTCTTCACTTTGTCGAACAGCGTGGTCTTGGCCATGCCCAATTCCAGGCTGGCCTGAGTCAGGTTACCGCCGCTGCGTTGCAGGGCGTCGCTGAGCAGGTTGCGCTCGAACGCTTCCACCGCTTCGGCAAACGCCAGGCCTTGTCCGCCACTGCTGGCGCCGGACTTTTTGAACGCCGGCAGGCCGAGGGCAAAACGTTCGGCGACGTTGCGCAGTTCGCGCACATTGCCTGGCCAATCGTGGCTCATCAGGTTCGACAGGGTCTGGTTGTCCAGCTCCGGCAGCGCGCGATCGAAACGCAGGGCCGACTGCTGGGTGAAGTGTTCGAACAGTTGCAGGATGTCTTCGCGGCGCTCGCGCAACGGCGGCAGTTCCAGGGTCACGACGTTGAGGCGGTAGTACAGGTCGCTGCGAAACTCGCCAGCCTTGCTCGCTTCGTCGAGGTCGGATTTGGTTGCTGCGATCACCCGGCAATCCACGGCCACGCTCTGGTTCGAGCCGAGACGTTCGAGGGTGCGTTCCTGCAGTACGCGCAGCAGTTTGATCTGCAATGGCAGCGGCATGCTTTCCACTTCGTCGAGGAACAGCGTGCCGCCGTCGGCGTGTTCGATCTTGCCGATACGGCGTTTGCCGGCACCGGTAAAGGCGTTGGCCTCGTGGCCGAAAATCTCGCTTTCAAAAAGATTTTCCGGCAGCCCGCCGCAGTTCAGCGCGACGAATTGCTTGCTGTGGCGACGACTGAAATCGTGCAGGCAGCGGGCGACCAGTTCCTTACCGGTGCCGGTCTCGCCTTCGATCAGCACGTTGGCCGAAGTGTCGGCGACGTTGGCAATCAGTTCGCGCAGGTTCTGCATCGCCGGCGAGCGGCCAATGATCCGCCCCTCAAGGGAGTCGCGCTCGGCCAGTTGCCGGCGCAGCGATGAGACCTCGCGGGCGAGGCTGCGTTGCTCCAGCGCCCGCCGTGCGACGTCGACCAGACGCTCCGGCGAGAACGGTTTTTCCATGAAGTCGTAGGCGCCTTTCTGCATCGCGCCGACAGCCATGGAAATGTCGCCGTGGCCGGTGATCAACACCACCGGCAGGCTGCGATCACGTTGCTTGAGGCGGGTCAGCAGTTCGAGGCCATCGATGCCCGGCAGGCGAATGTCGCTGATGACGATGCCGGCAAAGTTGTCGCCGACGCGCTCCAGCGCTTCTTCCGCACTGCCGACGCCGACACAGGGAATGTCTTCGAGGGTCAGCGCCTGTTGGCAGCCGAGCAGCACATGGGGGTCGTCTTCGACGATCAGCACACTAAGGTCGTGGTTCATATTGGCTCGGCAGGAGTAGGGCTTACCAACGGTAAACTGAGGACGAAGGTGGTGCCACCGCTGGCCGGGTGTTCGACACCCAGATGCCCGCCGGTGGCGGCGGCGAGGCTGGCGGAAAGGGTCAGGCCAAGGCCCAGGCCTTGTTCGCCGGGCTTGGTGGTGAAAAACGGTTCGAACAGATGCTTGCGCGCTTCAGCGTCGATGCCGTGACCGTTGTCACGTACACGCAGGCGGTATTTGGCGTTGAATTCTTCACCCTCCAGCCACAGCTCGGGCAGGGGTTGCGCCTGCATGGCGTCGAGGGCGTTGCCGATCAGGTTGACCAGAATCTGTTCGAGGCGGGTCTGGTCGATCTGCACCTGGACATCGATGAACTGGCGGTGAATGTTGACCGCCGAACTCTCCAGGCGTGCCCCGAGCAATTGCAGCGCGGCCTCCACGGCTTTGCCGAGGCTGGCCTGGCCCTGGTTGTCACCGCGCCGGGCGAACGAACGCAGGCTGGCGGTGATCCGGCCCATGCGGTCGATCAGCTCGTTGATGGTTTTCAGATTGGTGCTGGCGACATCCAGTTGGCCCCGTTCGAGGAAGCGCACGGTGTTGCCCGATAGCGTACGCATCGCCGCCAGCGGCTGGTTCAATTCGTGGGCGATGCTGGTCGACATCTGACCGATGGCGGCGAGCTTGCCGGCCTGCACCAGTTCATCCTGCGCACGGCGCAGCGTCTCTTCGGCCTGACGCCGTTCGCGGATCTGGCTCTTCAGGCGCTCGTTGCTGGCGCGCAGATCAGTGGTGCGTTCGGTAATCCGACGCTCCAGTTGATTGTTGGCTTCCTGCAAGGCTTCGCGGGCGGCGAGACGGGTGGCGATGACCTTGCGCCGCTCGTTCCAGGCGATCAACAGGAATGCCACCAGCGCAAACGCGACGGCGACCAGAATCCCTTGGTTGATGGCTTCGCGGCGCAGGTCCTGCAACGGCGTGAGCAGGGTGAAATTCCACGGTGTGTCGCTCAGTGGCCGGGTTTGTGCCAGATAGCTGATGTCGTCATCGTCGGAGCGCACTTCGCTGTTGGCGGGGAAGGTCAGTTTTTCCACGCCTTCGGACAGGGTTTCCCGGGCCAGCGGTTGCAGTTCGTTGAGCGGGAACCAGTAGTACTGCAGGCTGCGGGCGAGTTTTTCTTTGGTTTCGTCGGTGAGCGGGATCACTGACTTGAGGCGTCGGGCCGGATCGCTGGAGAGAATGATGATGCCGTTCTCATCGCTGACAAAGGCTTCGAGGCGTGCGCGTTGCCAGCGTTCTTCCATGGCTTCCAGGCGCACTTTGACCACGGCGACGCCGATGATCTTGCCATGCTCTTCGAGGCCGTGGGCGAGGTAATAGCCGGGCTCGCCGTTGGTGCTGCCGATGCCGTAGAAACGCCCCGGCTCGCCGCGTACGGCTTTCTGGAAGTAGGCGCGAAAGGACAGGTCTTCACCGAGGTAACTGTCGACATCGCGCCAGTTGCTGGTGGCCATCACACGGCCGGTGGTGTCCATCACGTAGATGGCCCGACTGCGACTGCGCCGGTTCAGGCCTTCAAGGTAATCGTTGACCGTTTGCCGGTGTTCCGGGGTCGGGTCGGCCAGCAGCTGCGACACACTGGTTTCGAGTTCCAGCAGGCTGGGCAGATAGGTGTACTTGCTGATTTCGCTTTCGACGGCGCGGGCGTTCAGTTCGAGCTGACGCTGGCCGTTTTCGCTGAGGCTGCGAATGCCGAAATGCTCACTGGTCCAGAAGCCGGCGTAACCCAACCCGATCATCAGGACGATGACCAGTGGCGGCAGAAACAGATGACGAATCAGACGAGGCTTCACGGCAAGTGATGGCGGCGCGGCGCGATAGAGAGTGGGGTCGCATTTCATCACAGTTGCCTTGGGTCAACCACCACACTTGCAGGTTCACCGCTGTCCCTGTGGGAGCGAGCTTGCTCGCGAAGGGGGCGGATCACTCAACATCAATGTTGAATGTCAGTCCGCTTTCGCGAGCAAGCTCGCTCCCACAGGGATCAGTGTGATGGCGCAAGTACTCGGTTTTAGTGCTGCAGGATTTTCTCGAGGAAGTGCTGCGCGCGTTCGGAGCGGGCGCTGATGTCGCCGAAGAATTCCTCTTTCGGGCAGTCTTCGATGATCTTGCCGGCGTCCATGAAGATCACCCGGTCAGCCACTTTGCGCGCAAAGCCCATTTCGTGGGTTACGCACATCATGGTCATGCCTTCGTGGGCCAGTTGCACCATCACGTCGAGCACTTCGTTGACCATCTCCGGATCGAGCGCCGAAGTCGGTTCGTCGAACAGCATGACAATCGGGTCCATCGCCAGCGCACGGGCAATCGCCACACGCTGTTGCTGACCACCGGACAATTGCCCCGGATGTTTGTGGGCGTGAGCGGACAAGCCGACGCGCTCGAGCAATTGCAGACCTTTCTTGGTCGCCTCTTCCTTGCTGCGGCCCAACACCTTGATCTGCGCGATGGTCAGGTTTTCGGTGATGGTCAGGTGCGGGAACAGTTCGAAATGCTGGAACACCATGCCCACGCGCGAACGCAGTTTCGGCAGGTTGGTCTTCGAGTCGGCAATCGAGGTGCCGTCGACGACGATGTCGCCTTTCTGGAACGGCTCGAGCGCGTTGACGCATTTGATCAGGGTCGATTTGCCGGAACCCGACGGGCCGCAGACCACGATCACTTCGCCTTTCTTGACCTCGGTGCTGCAATCAGTCAGCACCTGGAAGTCCCCATACCACTTGTTGATGTTCTTGATAGAGATCATACGGCGAACCTTTTTTGCAGACGCTTGACCAGCAGCGAGGCGGAAAAGCTGATGATGAAGTAGACGACACCGGCGAAGATCAGGAACTCGTTGGACCGGCCAATGATGTCGCCGCTGGAGCGGGCGGAGTTGAGGAAGTCCACCAGACCCACGGTGTAAACCAGCGAGGTGTCCTGGAACAGGATGATCGACTGTTGCAGCAGCAACGGGGTCATCTTGCGGAACGCCTGGGGCAGGATGATCAGGCGCATGGTCTGGCCATAGGTCATGCCCATCGCTTGCGCGGCGGCCATCTGGCCTTTGGGGATCGACTGCACACCGGCCCGGACGATCTCGCAGAAGTACGCGGCTTCGAACATCATGAAGGCCACGACGCAGGAGGTGAACGCACCGATCGGCGTGTCTTCACCGGTGATCCAGCGCAGCACGAACGGCACCGCCAGGTAGAACCAGGTGATCACCAGCAGCAGCGGGATCGAACGGAAGTAGTTCACATAAGCGCCGGCCACCCGCGACAGCAGTTTGCTCGACGACAGGCGCATCAGTGCGAGGATGGTCCCCAGCACGATGCCGCCGACCACGCCCATGACCATCAACTGCAAGGTCATGACCATGCCGTTCCACAGGCCCGGGATGGCGGGGATGATGCCGCTGAAATCGAAGTCCATTATTTACCCCCCACGGAGATCAGGCCGGGCACTGCGACTTTCTTCTCGACCATGCGCATCAGCAACATCAGGCTCATGTTCAGGGTGAAGTAGATCAGCGTGGCCAGGGTGAAGGCTTCAAACAGGTTGGCCGAGAACTCAGCGGTCTGTTTGGTTTGCGCCAGCAGTTCCATCAAACCGATCAAGGACGCCACGGAGGAGTTCTTGAAGACGTTGAGGAATTCCGAGGTAAGCGGCGGAATGATGATCCGGTAGGCCTGGGGCAGCAGCACGTTCCAGTAGATCTGCGGCAGCTTGAAACCCATGGCGCGCGCGGCGGATTCCTGGCCGCGTGGCAGCGCCTGGATACCGGTACGCACTTGCTCGCAGACACGGGCGGCGGTGAACAGGCCCAGGCACACGACAACGCTCAGGTAAGCCGAGGTGGTCGGGTTGAGGTCCTGTTTGTACCAGTCCTGCAGGTTTTGCGGCAGCAGGTCGGGCACCAGGAAGTACCAGATGAACAGTTGCACCAGCAGCGGCACGTTACGGAACAGCTCGACGTAGCAGGTGGCGATGCCCGATACGATGCGGTTTGGCACCGTGCGCATGACCCCCAGAATGGAGCCCAGCAGCAAGGCGATGATCCATGCCACGATGGCGATGGCAATGGTCCAGCCCAAACCGGTGACGTACCAGTCGAGATAAGTCTCGCTGCCGACGCCGGTGGACTTGAAGAACACGCCCCAGTCCCAGTTGTAATTCATTAGGGTCTCCCCTCGAGATCGATCGATGTACAAGCACCCGCTTGGGGAAGATCCTTTCCCGCCTGACGCTGAACGTCAGGCACACGCGATCGGCTCGGAAACCGCCAGGTCGAGTGTTCCACAGTGAAGCCCGCAGGTAGTAACAGACGCCTGAGGGAGAGTGGCCCCCTCAGGCAGTAAGGTTAGTCAGGAATCAGATTTTTACGTCAGGCGCCGGCTTGTCGCTCGGGTTGGCGATCAGATCTTTTACCTTGTCGCTCATCGGGAAGTTCAGGTTCAGGCCTTTTGGTGGAACCGGGCTTTCGAACCACTTGCTGTAGATCTTGTTGATCTCGCCAGACTTGTACAGGGCGACGATGGCGTCATCGACAGCCTTCTTGAAGGCCGGGTCGTCTTTACGAACCATGCACGCATAGGCTTCGAAGGACTGTGGAGTACCGGTGATGATCCAGTCGTTCGGCTTCTTGGCCTTGGCTTCTTCGCCGGCCAGCAAAGCGTCGTCCATCATGAAGGCAACGGCGCGGCCGCTTTCCAGCATGTTGAAGGATTCGCCGTGGTCTTTGGCGGAGATGATGTTCATGCCCATCTGCTTGTCGGCGTTCATCGCTTTGATGATGCGCTCGGACGTGGTGCCGGCAGTGGTCACGACGTTTTTGCCTTTGAGGTCGGCGAAGTCAGCGTAGGACGGCTTGCCATCCTTGTCTTTCTTGACCAGCAGACGGGTGCCGATTTCGAAGATGTTGACGGTGAAGTCGACTTGCTGAGCGCGTTCGGCGTTGTTGGTGGTGGAGCCGCACTCGATATCCGCGGTGCCGTTCTGGATCAGCGGGATACGGGTTTGCGAGGTTACCAGGTTGTATTTGACCTGCAGGTCTGGCTTGTTCAGGTCTTTTTTCAGGGCTTCAACGATGGCCACTTGAATGTCGTGGGAGTAGCCCACTGGTTTGCCGGAAGCATCCGCGATGTAGGAAAACGGAATGGAGCTGTCGCGGTGAGCGAGCGTGATGGTGCCCGAATCGTTGATTTTCTTCAGGGTGCCGGTGAGCTCGGCGGCGAAAACTGGCGTGCTGATCAGAGCGGCCGCAATGGCTGCGCCCAGGATATGGGGAACGATGCGCATCAAATTTTCCTCGAATTGTTTTTTTTATGGAGCCAGTTCGTCGGCCCTTTTGTGCTTCGAATGCCTGACGGCTCCTGAAGTGTTGGCACAACAAGCATTCGTCGAGAGAGTGTAGAGCATGACTCGTGCCAGACCAGGGAGATGTACTTAACTTTATGATTTATAACGTTATTAAAGTTTTGTGATGGTTTGTTTTGGTGTAACTGATCCGGTTTACCGAATCGACCGAGAAGTCGCGTTCGGAAAACCGAACGATCAAAAGCCCCTAACCCTCTCCCAGAGGGAGAGGGGACCGACCGCGTTGTTTGGGCAAGTTACGCCGACCTGGAATACCGAGTCGAACTCAGGATTTACAGAGCACCTCGATCGACTCCCTTCCCCCTCCAACCCCTGGGGGTGAGGGGGAAACGATCAAACTGACACAATCACATTTTGCAGAGCCCACAAAACAAAAAGCCCCTGAATCTCTCAATTCAGGGGCTTTCGTTTAAGCGATGTTCAGATCACGCCGCTTCAATCTTGCTACGGTTCTGCTCGACCTTACCCAGGTACGCCGCCAGTTTCTCCTGCTCGGCCGGAGTGGTGAACAGGCCCAGCTTGCTGCGGCGCCACAGAATGTCGTGGGCCGTGGTTGCCCACTCTTCGCTGCACAGGTAATCGACTTCGCGGGTGTAGAGCCCGCCGCCGATGTGTTCGCCCATGTCCGCGAGGCTTTCCACACCTTCAAGCATGCGCCAGGTCCGGCTGCCGTAGGTGGTGGCCCAGCGGCGGGCGATCTCGGTCGGTACGAAGTCGAACTTGTCGCGGATCTGCGCGCACAAGGCTTGCGGGGTGGTCATGTCCTCGCCGCCAGGCAGGGTAGCGGTGGCGGTCCAGTTCGGGCGCATCTGGGTGAAGAACGGCATCAACTGTGCCATCGCCGACTCGGCGAGCTTGCGGTAGGTGGTCAGCTTGCCGCCGAACACCGACAACAGCGGTGCCTCTTCAGTGCTGCCCGACAAGGCCAGGGTGTAATCACGGGTGACGGCCGACGGATTGTCGGATTCGTCGTTGCACAGTGGGCGTACGCCAGAGTAGCTGTGCTGGATGTCGTCACGGCTGATCTGCTGCTTGAAGTGGGCGTTGACCACTTTCAACAGGTAGTCGGTTTCGGCGTCGGTGATTGCCACTTTCGCCGGATCACCGGTGTACTCACGATCGGTGGTGCCGATCAGGGTGAAGTGGTTCAAATATGGAATGGTGAAGACGATGCGCTGATCTTCGTTTTGCAGAATGTGCGCGTGATCGCCTTCGTACAACTTCGGCACGATGATATGGCTGCCCTGGATCAAACGGATGCCGTAAGGCGATTCCATCTTCAGGTCGTCACGAATGAACTTGGCAACCCACGGGCCGGCGGCGTTCACCAGCGCTTTGGCGGTGATCGAAAACAGGCTGCCGTCGGCACGTTCCAAATGCAGGTGCCACAGGCCTTTGGTGCGACGGGCGCTGACGCACCGGGTCTGGGTGTGCACGTGAGCGCCTTTTTCGCGGGCGGCCATGGCGTTCAAGACAACGAGGCGGGCGTCATCGACCCAGCAGTCGGAATATTCGAAGCCTTTCTTGATTTCACTTTTCAGCGCGCTGTCGGCGCCGAACTTCAGGCTTTTCGAACCTGGCAGTTTTTCGCGCTTGCCGAGGTTGTCATACAGGAACAGGCCAGCGCGGATCATCCACGCCGGACGCAAGTGTGGACGGTGCGGCAACACGAAACGCATCGGTTTGACGATATGCGGCGCCTTGGCCAGCAACACTTCGCGCTCAGCCAGTGCTTCCCGCACCAGACGGAATTCGTAATGTTCGAGGTAGCGCAGGCCGCCGTGGATCAGCTTGCTGCTGGCCGACGAGGTGTGGCTGGCCAGATCGTCTTTTTCGCAAAGGAACACCGAAAGCCCGCGACCGGCGGCATCCGCTGCGATCCCCACGCCATTGATCCCGCCGCCAATGACGGCGATGTCGTAGATCTCGGAGATTGGGGGCGTACGCAAGGTAGAGGTGGACATCGGCTGGCCTCGGGTTCTTTTGATTTTCTATATTGGAAATCGAACATGAATGTTCATTTGCGAAAATGGTAGCCCATAAACACCCGCGCAGCCAGTCACGTTCGATTGAAAAAACTCATCGAAGGGCGGTTAAAAGAAAATTTTCGAACATTAAAAGCAAAAGATCGCAGCCTACGGCAGCACCTACAGGTCAAGTGAACCCATGTAGGAGCTGCCGAAGGCTGCGATCTGTTGATCTTGCGGGTTAAACGACTTCCAGGCGAATCTTGTGCTGGCTCAACAACTGCGCCAGCGCCGGCACCGGCTGCTGATCGGTTACCAGGCAATCGATCAGGCTGATCGGCCCCAGGCGAATCATCGCGTTACGCCCGAACTTGCTCGAGTCCGCCGCCAGAATCACCTGCCGCGCATTGGCAATGATCGCCTGGGAAACCCGCACTTCCTGATAGTCAAAGTCGAGCAAACTGCCGTCTTCATCAATCCCGCTGATCCCGACCAGCGCAAAATCAACCTTGAACTGATTAATGAAATCCACACTCGCCTGACCGACCACGCCGCCATCACGGCGCACATTGCCGCCGGTCAGCAGTACATCGAAATCATCCTTGGCACTGAGCATCGACGCCACATGCAGGTTGTTGGTGATGATCTTCAGATGATTGTGGTTGAGCAGGGCGCGGGCAATCGATTCGGTGGTGGTGCCGATATTGATGAACAGCGAGGCGTGATCGGGGATCTGGGCGGCGATGGCTTCACCGATGCGTTGTTTTTCATCGCGCATCTGGTCGGCGCGCATCGCATAGGCAGTATTTTCGACGCTGGAATCGTAGGCTGCGCCACCATGGTAGCGACGCAACAGATTAGCTTCCGCGAGCTGATTGATGTCGCGGCGGATGGTTTGCGGGGTAACAACGAACAGCGTGGCCATTTCCTCGATGCTCACATAGCCGCGTTCGCGGACCAGCTCGAGGATTTGCTGCTGACGGGGAGGCAGATTCATGGGGCTTCCTTTGGGCTGCCGTGCAAAATTTGCCCATGATGCCGCAGGAATCCGCTCCCGACCAGTTAGATGCCTATCTGGATCTGAAGGTTGGCTTATTCAGCGTCTTCACGCGCCCAGTCACGGGTGCGGCTGACGGCTTTCTTCCAGCCTTTGTACAGCTTCTCTTTCTCGGTTTCGTCCAGGCTCGGTTCAAACTCACGCTCGATCACCGCTTTACCACGCAGTTCGTCCAGGCTGCCCCAGAAACCGCACGCCAGACCGGCCAGATACGCGGCGCCAAGTGCAGTGGTTTCGCGCATTTGCGGACGCTCGACCTGCGTGCCGAGGATGTCGGCCTGGAACTGCATGAGGAAGTTGTTCGCCACCGCGCCGCCGTCCACGCGCAGGGCTTTGAGGCGTTCGCCGGAGTCTTGCTGCATGGCGTCGAGCACGTCGCGAGTCTGGTAAGCGATCGACTCCAGCGCGGCGCGGATGATGTGATCCACGCGCACGCCGCGAGTCAGGCCGAACAGCGCGCCACGGGCATACGGGTCCCAGTACGGCGCGCCCAGACCGGTGAAGGCTGGCACCAGGTACACGCCGTTGCTGTCTTTTACTTTATTGGCGAAGTATTCGGTGTCGTGGGCGTCGTTGATGATTTTCAGTTCATCGCGCAGCCACTGCACGGTCGAACCGCCGTTGAACACCGCGCCTTCCAGCGCATAAGCCACTTCGCCACGCGGGCCGCAAGCGATGGTGGTGAGCATGCCGTGCTGGGATTTCACCGCTTTGTCGCCAGTGTTCATCAGCAGGAAGCAGCCGGTGCCGTAGGTGTTTTTCGCTTGACCCGGCTCCACGCACATCTGCCCGAACAACGCGGCTTGCTGGTCACCGGCGATACCACCGATGGCAATGCCGCTCTTGGTGCGACCGTAGATTTCCGAAGAAGCCTTCACTTCCGGAAGCATCTCGCGCGGGATGTCGAGGATTTCCAGCATCTTCGAATCCCATTCCAGCGAATGGATATTGAAGAGCATGGTGCGCGACGCGTTGGTGTAGTCGGTAACGTGCACCTTGCCGCCGGTGAATTTCCAGATCAGCCAGCTATCGACGGTGCCGAACAGCAGTTCGCCGTTGCGCGCTCGTTCGCGGCTGCCTTCGACGTTGTCGAGGATCCACTTCAGTTTGGTGCCGGAGAAGTACGGGTCGGTAACCAGGCCAGTGTTGTCGCGGATGTAGTCTTCGTGGCCATCGCGCTTGAGCTGCTGGCAGATCTCGGTGCTGCGGCGGCACTGCCAGACGATGGCGTTGTACACCGGGCGGCCGGTGGTCTTGTCCCAGACCACGGTGGTTTCACGCTGGTTGGTGATGCCGATGGCAGCCACCTGATCGTGATGCAGGCCAGCCTGGGCCAGCGCTTCAACCATCACCGCGCTCTGGGTGGCGAAGATTTCCATCGGGTCGTGTTCAACCCAACCGGCTTGCGGGTAATGCTGGGCGAATTCGCGCTGCGCGGTGCAGACCACGTTCGCGTCGCGGTCGAAAATGATCGCGCGGGAGCTGGTCGTACCCTGATCGAGGGCAATGATGTAGTTCTTATTCTGAATGTCGGTCATGTCGATTGCCTTGGACGAAATAAGGGAGATTGGGCCGTGGCGCAGGCTCTATAGGGCAGGAGCCGGCGCCGACTGTTTCAAGAAGTTCTTGGTTTGCCGTCAATGGCCGGTTCTGCATCCTTTGTAGCAGGTGTGGCGCCGGTCAGGTGACGGGCGATGAGCCCGCGATACCCGGCAGCGCCGAGGCAGGCACCGACAATCGGTGCAAAAATCGGAATCAGGAAATACGGAATATCACGGCCGCCAGTGAAGGAAATTTCACCCCAGCCGGCGAAGAAAGTCATCAGTTTCGGACCGAAGTCACGCGCCGGGTTCATGGCGAAACCGGTCAACGGTCCCATCGAACTGCCGATCACGGCAATCAGCAAGCCGATCAGCAGCGGTGCCAGCGGGCCTTTCGGCAGGCCGTTGTTGTCATCGGTCAGGGACATGATCACGCCCATCAGGATCGCCGTGATGATCATCTCGACCAGGAATGCCTGGGCGGTGGACAGCACCGGGTTCGGGAAGGTCGAAAACACCGAGGCCAACTCAAGGCTGGCGGCCGAACCACGGACCATTTGGTGAGTTTGTTCGTAATCGAAGAAAAGATTGCTGTACAGCGTGTAAACCAGCAGCGCGCCGCAGAAGGCGCCGGCGATCTGGGCAAGAATATAGAACGGCAGTTTGCGCTTTTCGAAGTCGGCGAAGATCGCCAGGGCAATGCTCACGGCCGGGTTCAGGTGTGCGCCGGAAACTCCGGCGGTGAGGTAGATCGCCATGCTGACGCCGACGCCCCAGATGATGCTGATTTCCCATAGGCCGAAGCTGGCACCCGCGACTTTGAGCGCGGCGACACAGCCGGTGCCGAAAAAAATCAGTAGTGCAGTACCCAGAAACTCGGCCATGCATTGGCTCGAGAGCGTTGGTTGCTGTAAAGCAGTTGTCATTGAAAACCTCGTTTTTGTTGTTGTCTGGCGCGTTTGCCAACAGGGCAAGGCGCGATTTTCCCCGAGTAGGAATCCCCATTCCGTTCCCGGTTTACTGCTGAGTGCCGCTGTGACGACAATTCTTACATTATTCAGATTCGAAAAAATATAGACAAGAAACAAACCTGTCAAAGGTCGAAAGTGAACCGTCGGTCACAATAAAACTATTCGCTGGGTGAATGATCCTTTGTGGCCCAAGTGCGACAACGTGCGCTGAATGTCTGCGAGCCACGGGAATCGTGGCTTGGGATAGAGCCTTTTGGAGGCTGATCACCTAGAATCCGGCGGAGGTTTTTTTTGCCATTGCCGAGCCTGGAGCTTGCCATGACCCCTGCGTTGGACTTGTTGAAAAAAGTTCGTGCCGAACATCGCGTGCACAGTTACGAACATGACCCGAAGGCCGCGTCCTATGGCCTTGAGGCCGCAGAGAAGCTGGCACTTGAACCGGCACAGGTGTTTAAAACCCTGCTCGCGGCCAGTGAAAAAGGCGAGTTGCTGGTGGCGGTGGTGCCGGTCGTCGGAAGCCTCGACCTCAAAGGTCTGGCCCATGCCGCTGGCGTAAAAAAAGTCGAGATGGCTGACCCGGCAGCCGCTCAGCGCTCCACCGGGTATCTGTTGGGCGGCATCAGCCCGTTGGGGCAGAAGAAGCGCCTGCGTACCTTTATCGACAACTCGGCTCAGGGTTTTGCGACTATTTATGTCAGCGCCGGTCGGCGTGGCCTGGAAGTGGAACTGGCACCCGCAGTACTCGCCGAACACACCCAGGCCAAATTTGCCGACATCGGCCGTCCGTAGTCATTAATGCTGTATGTAAAAAATTGACGGGTTCTGTCACTGGCGCTGATCACAGCGTGGCTGCATCCTCTGTCGACTGGCTCAGGGAGAAAATTATGCAGCTCGAGTTTCATCAGGTCGACGCGTTCAGTGATCGGCCGTTCAGTGGTAATCCGGCGATGGTTTATCGGCTGGAGACGTGGCTCGCGGATGAGCTGATGCAGAAGATCGCCGCCGAACACAATCTGGCGGAAACCGCATTTCTGGTGCGCGAAGGTCAGGCCTGGCATATCCGCTGGTTTACCCCGACCACTGAAGTGCCGTTGTGCGGGCACGCCACGTTGGCCAGTGCTTATGTGCTGTTCGAGATCTACAAGGAAAGCGCCGAGCGTATCGACTTTACCTGTAAATCCGGTCCGCTTAGCGTCACGCGGGAAGGTGATCGGTTGTGGCTGGATTTCCCGTCGATCATGCCGTCTGAGATTGGTGTGACTGTCGACGTTGAGCGGGCGCTGGGTGTCGAAGCGGTTGATGTACTTGGCTCAAACGAATTGTTTGTGGTGCTGGAGTCGGAGCAGGCCGTGCTCGATTGCAAGCCCGACATGGTCGCTTTGGCCAAGCTGCCGTGGCTCGGCGCGATCGTCACCGCGCGGGGCAATCAGCACGACTTCGTCTCGCGCTATTTCGCCCCGGCAATTGGCATCAATGAGGATCCGGTGACCGGCTCGACGCATTGCAGCCTGATTCCGTATTGGTCGAAACGTCTGGGCAAGTCGAGCCTGACCGCGTGCCAGCGTTCAGCGCGGGGCGGGGAGTTATTCTGTCGTCTGGAGGGTGAACGGGTGAAGATTGGCGGCAATGCGACGCTGGTTGCGAGCGGCACCCTGATCCTCGGTTAAAAGCTAAAAGATCGCAGCCTTCGGCAGCTCCTACATTGATCCCTGTAGGAGCTGCCGAAGGCTGCGATCTTTTGATCTTTAAAGCGCGGTGCTGTAGCGGCGGACGCCGTTTTCCACTGCCGGGATTTGTGCGGCGGTGCTGCCGGAGGCCTGGAAAAGTACCAAGTGTTCGGCCGCTACACGAATCCCCACCTCCGCACCCACCTGATGATCCGCATGGCTGGGGAAAATCGATTCCAGCTGCGCACCCGTTGGCAATTGCAGGCGATACAGCGTCGAAGCGCCAAGGAACGTCTTGCCGACAATCCGCGCTTTCAACCCACTGTCCGGGGCATAAACAATGTCATCGGGACGCAGCAACACATCCACCGCGCCGCCAATCGGCCACGTATAAGCGCGATTCCCGCGCAACTCACCCAGTTCGGTCTGCACCGATTCCGGGCTGCCGAGTTGACCACGAATGAAGTAACCCTGACCGATGAAGCTGGCCACATAAGGCGTTGCCGGTTCGTGATACAGGTTGTACGGCGTGTCCCACTGCTCCAGTCGACCTTCCTTGAACACGCCAACGTGATCGCTGACGGCAAAAGCCTCTTCCTGGTCGTGGGTCACCAGAATTGCGCTGGTGCCACGCGCCTTGAGGATGTCGCGCACTTCATGGCTGAGCTTGCGCCGCAGTTCGCCATCGAGGTTGGAAAACGGCTCATCAAGCAGCAGCAATTGCGGCTCCGGCGCCAACGCACGGGCGAGGGCAACGCGCTGTTGCTGGCCGCCGGACAACTCGTGCGGGAAGCGCTTGCCGAGGTTTTTCAGGTTGACCAGTTCGAGCAGCTCTTCGGTGACGCGTTCCTTGTTCGGGTGCTTGCGAATACCAAAGGCAATGTTGTCGGCGACGCTCAGGTGCGGGAACAGTGCGTAGTCCTGGAACACCATGCCGATCCGGCGCTTTTCCGGGGCGAGGGTGAAGCCGGCGCTGGAAATGGTTTCGCCACCGAGGGTGATTTCACCTTCGTGCACCGGCTCAAATCCGGCAATGGCACGCAGGGTGGTGGTCTTGCCGCAGCCGGACGAGCCGAGCAGGCAGCCGATGTCACCGGCGTTGAGGTGCAGATTGAGGTTCTGCACCACACGTTGATCTTGATAGCCGCAAGCAAGGTTGCGCAGGTTCAGCAGTAATTCATGACTCATGCGTGGTGATATGCCGGTTCAACGAGGAACTCGAGCAGGGCCTTCTGTGCGTGGAGACGGTTTTCTGCCTGATCCCAGGCGACGGAGCGCGGGTCATCAAGCAGGTCGAGGCTGATTTCTTCGCCACGGTGCGCCGGCAGGCAATGCATGAACAGCACGTCCTCGGCAGCGAGGTCGAGCAGGGCGCGGTTGACCTGAAACGGCGCGAACAGCTTGAGGCGCTTGGCAGTTTCCTCTTCCTGACCCATCGAAGTCCAGACGTCGGTGCTCACCAGATGCGCGCCGCGCACGGCGTCTTGCGGGTCGCGGACGATGGTCACGCGATCGCCGGCTCTGGCGACGAACTCAGGATTTGGCTCGTAGCCTTCCGGGCAGGCAACGCGCAACTGGAAGTCGAACTGGATCGCCGCTTCTATATAGCTGTTGCACATGTTGTTGCCGTCGCCGATCCAGGCGACCGTTTTGCCCTGGATCGAGCCACGGTGTTCAAGGAACGTCTGCATGTCGGCCAGCAACTGGCACGGGTGCAGGTCATCGGACAGGCCGTTGATCACTGGCACGCGCGAGTTGGCGGCGAATTCGGTCAGGGTGCTGTGGGCAAAGGTACGGATCATCACCGCATCGAGCATGCTCGACATGACGATGGCGCAGTCGCCGATCGGCTCGCCACGGCCCAGTTGGGTATCGCGCGGCGACAGGAAGATTGCCTGGCCGCCGAGCTGGATCATGCCGGCCTCGAAGGAGATCCGGGTACGGGTCGAGGATTTTTCGAAGATCATCCCCAGCACGCGGTTTTTCAGAGGCTCGAACAGTACGCCGCGGTTACGCAGGTCCTTGAGCTCAACGCCTCGACGGATCACGCTGACCAGCTCTTCGGGCGTGCAATCCATCAGGGAGAGAAAGTGCCTTGCGCTCATCATTGACTACCTTTTGCTACAAACCGCAGATGCTCAAAGCCTTGTTTAACGGAACAACGGGCGAGACCTGCGGCGTAAGCCGCACGGGGCGACGAAATAGGGGAAGGCGCGATATTGACACTAAATGTCGCGTTTTTCCAATAGGCTACGGTTTTTGCGGGATTCGGAGGGCGCACTGAATGTTGCAGTCGCGCATTTGAAGCCGGGTTCAGGACAGCAGCGAGCCTCTTTGTACACTGGCCTTACAGGGCTTGGCAATGCGGTGTGGCGGGGAACGCGTCGCTTGGGTCGGTTTACGACCGTGGCGCCATGCCATCACTTGGTCGGATGCTCAGGCTGAAACATTTGCTAAAGCAAAGTGCTGGGTTATAAATAAGTTTCGAGCGACGCAGGAAGCCTCCGCATGGAATCGAAAGAAAAACTGTTAATGGAACTGCTGGGCCACACGGCTCGCTCACTGACCCATCTCACCGCCTCAGTCACTTCAATGTCATTCGAACTGCTGCGCAGCGAAGACGAAGTGGTGAAGAGTGCCGGCCGCCACATGATCGATCGCATGGCGACCATCAGTGCCGGGCTCGACGAACACTGGCGATTGATCGGCGAACTCACCGGCGTACACGTCGCCCACGAGCAGATTGAAACCATTCAGGAGATTCAGCTGGCCGCACCGCCTCAGCTGCCGTCCAACTGATCTAGGCGGTTTATCGGCTCGCCTGATAACCGCCGATTCACAGGACGAACGTCGCTGGCGCAGGATCGGCGCCGGGGCCATAGTTTTGTTCCCGCGGGCGTGAATGCCTGCCCAGAACAAGACAGAGACTGGCCATGACCAAGACTCTCCATCACCGTGCCTGCCATCTGTGTGAAGCCATTTGCGGGCTGACCATCGAAACCACCGAAACCGATGGCAACGTCGCAATCACTTCAATCAAGGGTGACGCGCTCGACACGTTTAGTCGTGGACACATCTGCCCCAAGGCTGTGGCCCTGCAAGACATCCAGAACGATCCGGATCGCCTGCGCCAGCCAATGCGCCGTGTGGGCAGTGAATGGCTGCCGATAGAGTGGGACGAGGCTTTTGCGCTGGTGGCCGAGAAGCTGGCGGCCATCCAGGAACGTCATGGCCAGAACGCCGTGGCGGTCTATCAAGGCAACCCAAGCGTGCATAACTACGGGCTGATGACCCACAGCAATTATTTCCTGGGGTTGCTGAAGACGCGCAATCGCTACTCGGCGACCTCGGTCGATCAGTTGCCGCATCACCTGAGCAGTTATCTGATGTACGGCCATGGTTTGCTGTTGCCGATTCCAGATATCGATCACACCGACTTCATGCTGATTCTCGGCGGTAATCCGCTGGCGTCCAACGGCAGCATCATGACCGTGCCGGATGTCGAGAAGCGTTTGAAAGCGATTCAGGCGCGCGGCGGCAAAGTGGTGGTCGTCGATCCACGGCGCAGCGAGACGGCGGCCATGGCTGATCAGCATTTGTTCGTGCGTCCCGGTGGCGATGCGGCATTGTTGTTCGGCGTGCTCAACACCCTGTTTAGCGAAGGTCTGGCCTGCGAAAGTCATTTGCCGGTCGATGGGCTGGATGACGTGCGCGCCGCTGTCGCTGCGTTTACCGCTGAAGCCATGAGCCCGCTGTGTGCGGTTCCTGCCGAGCAGATCCGCCAACTGGCCCGGGATTTCGCCGCCGCGCCGAGTGCCGTTTGCTACGGACGCATGGGCGTTTCGACGCAGGCCTTCGGCACCTTGTGTCACTGGGTGGTGCAATTGATCAACCTGGTCACCGGTAATCTTGATCGCGTCGGCGGTGCACTGTGCACTGAACCCGCAGTGGATCTGGTGGCGTCGACTTCGGGCGGGCATTTCAACAAATGGCAGAGTCGCGTTTCCGGGCGTCCCGAGTACGGCGGCGAGCTACCGGTCTCGGCCCTGGCCGAAGAGATGCTCACCGAAGGCGAGGGCCAGATTCGTGCGCTGATCACCGTCGCTGGCAACCCGGTGTTGTCGACGCCGAACGGGCGGCAACTGGAGCAGGCGCTGGATGGCTTGGAGTTCATGGTCAGCGTCGACCTGTACATCAATGAAACCACGCGCTATGCCGACCTGATTCTGCCGTCGACCTCGGCGTTGGAGAATGATCACTACGACACCACCTTCAATCTGTTCGCGGTGCGTAACGTCAGCCGCTTCAACCGCGCGATCCTCGCCAAGCCCGAGGGCGCCTTGCATGACTGGGAGATCTTCGTAGGCCTGGCCAAGGCCTTCGCCGAGAAGACCGGCAAGGAACTGAAACCGACCATGCCACCGGCGAAGATGATCGACATGGGCCTGCGAATGGGCCTCTACGGTGACGCGTCCGAGCAAAAGCTTTCGTTGGCGACGTTGTTCGATCATCCACACGGGATTGATCTGGGCGCGTTGAAGCCGAACCTGGCTGCGCGCCTGAAAACGCCGAATCAGCGCCTGCAGGCTGCTCCGCCAGAGATCCTTGCTGACCTCGCACGCTTTGCTGCATTGCAGGCGCCGGCCGCCGATGAGCTGTTGATGATTGGCCGTCGTCATGTGCGCAGCAATAACTCGTGGATGCATAACTATCACCGTCTGGTGAAAGGCAAGCCGCGCCATCAACTGCTGATGCATCCGGATGACCTCGCCAGCCGTGGGCTTAACGATGGTCAGTTGGTGCGCGTCAGTTCGCGGGTGGGGCAGATCGAGGTCGAGGTGCTCGGCAGTCTGGACATGATGAAAGGCGTGGTCAGCCTGCCGCATGGTTGGGGGCATGCGCGGCCGGGCGTGCAAATGGCGATTGCCAGCAGTCAGCCTGGGTCGAGCGCAAACGATCTGACCGATGAATGCCAGCTAGATGAACTGTCGGGTAACGCCGCACTTAATGGTGTGCCGGTGACGGTGGCGGCGGCCTGAATGTGACCGTCGGGGAGACCGAGCATGGCGCTCGGGATTCCGTTACAATGCGTCACCGTGCCGACCCGTGAGTCGGAAAGTTCAGCCGAGGTGCTCCATGGATATCATCGAAACGATTAAAGAGCAGATTGCCAACAACACCATTCTGCTTTACATGAAAGGCTCGCCGAATGCCCCGCAGTGTGGCTTCTCCGCGAAAGCTGCGCAGGCTGTGATGGCGTGTGGCGAAAAGTTTGCGTACGTGGACATCCTGCAGAACCCGGAAATCCGCGCCAACCTGCCGAAGTACGCCAACTGGCCGACTTTCCCGCAACTGTGGGTCGGCGGTGAGCTGGTCGGCGGTAGCGACATCATGACCGAGATGGCCGCAGACGGTTCGCTGCAAAGCACCATCAAGTCGGCTGTTGAAGCGGCAGCGGCGAACAAGTCCGAAGCCTGATAAGGCTGGGTTTCACCCGACACCTCCTGCTTGTGTAGGAGCTGTCGAGTGAAACGAGGCTGCGATCTCTTGATCTTCAGCCAATAAAAAGCCCCGCATCTCGAAAGAGGGCGGGGCTTTTTAGTGCGTTCGAAAAGTTACTGCAAATTGCCGGTGCAATCTGAAAAGATCGCAGCCTTCGGCAGCTCCTACTCTTCGCCCATCTGCGATTGCAGATAGTTCTCAAGACCGACTTTGTCGATCAGGCCCAGTTGGGTTTCCAGCCAGTCGATATGTTCTTCTTCGGATTCGAGAATGTCTTCGAGCAGTTCACGGCTACCGAAGTCACCGACGGTTTCGCAATGCGCGATCGCGGTTTTCAGGTCAGCGTGGCCGGTCTTCTCGATACGCAGGTCGCACTCCAGCATTTCCTTGGTGTGCTCGCCGATGTGCAGCTTGCCCAAGTCCTGTACGTTTGGCAGGCCTTCGAGGAACAGGATGCGCTTGATCAGCTTGTCCGCGTGTTTCATCTCGTCGATGGATTCTTTGTACTCGTGCTTGCCGAGCTTGTTCAGACCCCAATCTTCGTACATGCGTGCATGTAGGAAGTACTGATTGATCGCGACCAGCTCATTGGCAAGGATCTTGTTGAGATGCTGGATGACTGTAATGTCGCCTTTCATGATCGGAGTCCTGCCCTGTATTAGCTGTATATACGGCGGAGTTTGAGCTTCGTACTTATAAGTGTCAAACCTAAGTTATTGAATAATATATGAAAATTAATCGGAATAAGAATGTTTGTGTTCCGCGTCTGGGTGCTAAGCAGTTGATTTACAGGCATAAAAAAACCGGACATAAGTCCGGTTCTTTAAAATGGGGGGCAATCAAGCGGCGGTAAATTCTACGGGATAGGGGATCGCAGCCTGAGCGGTTTGCAGCTTGGTCAGGGTTTCGCGAACGACTTCCTTGGCAAGGCACGCGCATTTGCCGCATTGGCTGGCGACGCCGGTGGCCTGGCGGACTTCTTTATAGCTGCAGCAACCTTCATAGATCGCATCGCGGATCTGTCCGTCGGTGACGCCAGTGCAGAGACAAACATACATAAGTGAGAACCGTCGCTGGTTGTGACTCAATTGCGATGGATCTTAATGTTAACGAGAATGATTGTCAAAGTGCTTTCGGAAGGCTTTTGCTGATTCCCAGCCGTGACTGACGAACGGTATTTGCTGGAGTTTTGCCTGGCCCCGTAAATGCAGCGCCGTTCTGCGCCTGCTTTGAAAAACCGTTAAGGACAGGCCAAATTCGCAGTGTATGATGGTCGGCCCTTGCGAAGGGGGTTCGTGTCACAGGGCTGTCGCCTGAGGGTGGCAGGCTGGCGCGGACCCTGAACTTCAAGTTTTTACACCAGGAGATATCAATGAGCGTACTCGTAGGCAAACAAGCCCCTGACTTCACCGTCCCGGCCGTACTCGGCAATGGCGAGATCGTTGACAGCTTCACCCTGTCCTCGGCCATCAAAGGCAAATACGGCCTGGTGTTCTTCTACCCACTGGACTTCACCTTCGTCTGCCCGTCCGAGCTGATCGCTCTGGACAACCGCATGGCCGACTTCAAGGCACGCAACGTTGAAGTGATCGCAGTGTCGATCGACTCGCACTTCACTCACAACGCATGGCGCAACACTCCAGTAAACAATGGCGGCATCGGCCAGGTGAAATACACCATGGCTGCCGACATGAAGCACGACATCGCCAAGGCTTACGACGTTGAATCCGAAGGCGGCGTGGCTTTCCGTGGCGCGTTCCTGATCGACGACAAAGGCGTTGTCCGTTCGCAGATCATCAACGACCTGCCGCTGGGCCGTAACATGGAAGAGCTGATCCGTCTGGTCGACGCTCTGCAATTCCACGAAGAGCACGGCGAAGTCTGCCCTGCCAACTGGAAAAAAGGCGACAAAGGCATGAACGCTTCGCCAGAAGGCGTTGCGGCTTACCTGACCGAGAACGCTGCTGCCCTGTAAGGCGCAACGTCGAGGTACAAAAAAACCGGCCCACGTGGCCGGTTTTTTCATGCGCGGGATTTACCCGACGACCCTCAATCAGTCGTCGAAGTCTTCCCAGCCGCCCATCTGCTTCCAGCGATTGACGATGCCGCAGAACAGCTCAGCGGTTTTCTCGGTGTCGTAACGCGCCGAGTGCGCCTCACGACCGTCGAAATCGATGTCGGCGGCCTGGCAGGCTTTCGCCAGTACGGTTTGACCGTATGCCAGACCAGCCAGCGTCGCAGTGTCGAAACTGGAGAACGGGTGGAACGGGTTGCGTTTCATGTCCAGACGCGCAACGGCCGCGTTGAGGAAGCCAAGATCGAAGCTGCTGTTGTGCCCGACCAGAATCGCGCGCTTGCAGCCATTGGCCTTCAGCGCCTTGCGAATGCCACGGAAGATGTCAGTCAGTGCGGTTTCTTCGCTGACCGCCATGCGCAGTGGATGGTCCAGCTTGATTCCGGTGAACTCCAGCGCCGCTGCTTCGATGTTGGCGCCTTCGAACGGCTCAACGCGGAAGAAGTAGGTGTGATCCGGGTATACAAAACCCTTTTCATCCATGGCGATGGTGGTCGCGGCAATCTCCAGCAGAGCGTCGGTGGCCGAGTTGAAGCCACCGGTCTCTACGTCAACGACAACCGGCAGGTAGCCGCGAAAGCGTGCTGCCATCGGGTGACGGGAACCGCCGCCGCCACTTTGACCGTCCAGTTCATCGTCGAAATGGTCTTCACTCACGCGTGTTCCTCCAGCAGGCGCCAGCGCAGTTTTTCACCGGCGCGCAGCGGGATAACGGTCAGCTCGCCAAACGGCAGGCTGGTCGGGGCGGTCCATTCTTCACGAACCAGGGTGATGCGATCGGTGTTCACCGGCAGGCCGTAGAAGCGCGGGCCATTGAGGCTGGCGAAAGCTTCGAGTTTGTCCAGCGCGTTACGCTGTTCGAAGGCTTCGGCATACAACTCGATGGCGGCGTACGCGGTGTAGCAGCCGGCACAGCCGCAAGCGGCTTCCTTGGCGTGCTGGGCGTGCGGCGCCGAGTCGGTGCCGAGGAAGAACTTCGCGCTGCCACTGGTGGCGGCGTCGAGGAGCGCTTCCTGGTGCGTGTTGCGCTTGAGGATCGGCAGGCAATAGAAGTGCGGCCGAATCCCGCCCACCAACATGTGGTTGCGGTTGTACAGCAGGTGATGCGCGGTGATGGTCGCGCCAACGTTGGCCGAAGCCTCGTTGACGAACTGCACGGCGTCACCGGTGGTGATGTGTTCAAACACCACTTTCAGCGTCGGGAAGCGCTCGACCACGCGGCGCATGTGCTCGTCGATGAAGATCTTTTCGCGGTCGAACACATCGACGTCGCCACGGGTGACTTCACCGTGGATCAGCAACGGCATGCCGACTTCGGCCATGGCTTCCAGTGCCGGGAAGATCTTGTCGATGCTGGTCACGCCGGAATCGGAGTTGGTGGTCGCGCCGGCCGGGTACAGCTTGGCTGCGTGCACAAAACCACTGGCCTTGGCTTCACGAATTTCTTCGGGCTGGGTGCGGTCGGTGAGGTACAGCACCATCAGCGGTTCGAAGCGACTGCCGGCCGGGCGGGCAGCGAGAATCCGCTGGCGATAGCCGTCGGCTTCAGCGGCGTTGCGCACCGGTGGTACCAGGTTGGGCATGATGATGGCGCGGCCAAAAGTGCGCGCAACATCGGCAACGGTATTGGTCAACACGGCACCATCGCGAAGATGAATGTGCCAGTCGTCGGGACGCAGCAGGGTCAGGCGGTCGGACATGAGGGGATTCCAGGCGGGTCAAACTGAGGCGAATGCTACCGGAAAAGACTCTTGCAGGCACTCGCTATCAAGTTTTGCCGGAACCTTCCGATATCCCGTAGGTATGCCGTAAACATAGTGTGAATCGGTCTTTGTGTTTCAGAAGCCAATGGAGCCTCCCGTGCGCCAGCGTTATTTAGCCTTGCTCAGTGTGTTTGCCAGCCTTCCGGCGATGGCGCTCACGTACCAGACCCGTCTGGAGAACATTGAGTGGACGGTCGCCGGCGACAAGTTCGAATGTCGTCTGACCCAACCGATCACTGATTTCGGCTCGGGTGAGTTCGTGCGCAAGGCCGGCGAGCAGGCGATATTCCGTCTGAACGCCTACAACGCCATGCTCGGCGGCGGCTCTGCAACGTTGCTGGCAGCGGCTGCGCCTTGGCAGCCGGGCCGTGGTGACATCAATCTGGGCTCTGTAAGGCTCGGTAGCGGCAACGTCTTGTTCAGCAGTTCGCAGTCCCAGGCCGGCGGTTTGATCAGTGGCCTGCTGGACGGTCGCAGCCCGGTCGTACGGCGCGCTTCAGGCGATGGCCGTGTCTCTGAAGTACGCCTGTTGCCGGTCAAGTTCAGCAAGGCCTTCAACGATTACCAGACGTGTGTAGCGAAATTGCTGCCGCAGAATTTCGACCAGATCAAACAGTCGCAGATCGGCTTCCCCGGCGAAGGCGTTGACCTGGATCCTGCCGCTAAAGCCAAGCTGCAAGTGATGCTCGAATACATGAAGGCCGATCCGACGGTCAATCACATCGAGCTCGACGGCCATTCCGACAACAGCGGTAATCGCCTGACCAACCGTGAACTGTCGCGCCGCCGCGCGCTGGCGGTGGTCGACTTCTTCAAGGCCAACGGCATTCAGGAATCGCAGATCACCGTGCGTTTCCATGGCGAGCAATATCCCATTGTGCCCAACACCAATGCGGCCAATCGCGCGAAGAACCGTCGGGTCAATGTCAAGCTCGCACGCGTGGCGCCGGTCGCGGCTCCGGCACCGCAAGCGAGCACGCCAGCCAATACTGCGGCGACTTCCTGACCCGCCGGTCATCGTCGCGCTCTCGACAGATTCTGTCGCTTTGTCGTCTTAAGCTGTCGCGCCTCTGTAAATTATCGCGTTTGGGCGGTAGACTCCTCGGCTTTCCGTAGAACCCCGTGGAGTGATGGCATGGCGGACGTAAACAAGGTCGTTCTGGCGTATTCCGGCGGCCTGGACACTTCGGTGATCCTCAAGTGGCTGCAGGATACTTATAACTGTGAAGTGGTGACCTTCACCGCTGATCTCGGTCAAGGCGAAGAGGTCGAGCCGGCCCGCGCCAAGGCTCAGGCCATGGGCGTCAAAGAAATCTACATCGACGACCTGCGCGAAGAGTTCGTGCGTGATTTCGTGTTCCCGATGTTCCGCGCCAACACCGTTTACGAAGGCGAGTACCTGCTGGGTACTTCCATCGCACGTCCGCTGATCGCCAAACGTCTGATCGAAATCGCCAACGAAACCGGCGCTGACGCCATTTCCCATGGCGCCACCGGCAAGGGTAACGACCAGGTGCGTTTCGAACTGGGTGCCTACGCGCTCAAGCCTGGCGTAAAAGTGATTGCCCCTTGGCGCGAGTGGGACCTGCTGTCCCGCGAGAAGCTGATGGACTACGCCGAGAAGCACGCGATCCCGATCGAGCGCCACGGCAAGAAGAAGTCCCCGTACTCGATGGACGCCAACCTGCTGCACATCTCCTATGAAGGTGGCGTGCTGGAAGACACCTGGACCGAGCACGAAGAAGACATGTGGAAATGGACCGTCTCCCCGGAGAACGCTCCTGACAAAGCGCAATACCTGGAACTGACCTACCGCAACGGCGACATCGTTGCACTGGACGGCGTCGAAATGACTCCGGCCACCGTGCTGGCGACGCTGAACAAGATCGGTGGCGCTCACGGTATCGGCCGTCTCGACATCGTCGAAAACCGTTACGTCGGCATGAAGTCCCGTGGCTGCTACGAAACCCCGGGCGGCACCATTATGCTGCGCGCTCACCGCGCCATCGAATCGATCACCCTGGACCGCGAAGTCGCTCACCTCAAAGACGAGCTGATGCCGAAATACGCCAGCCTGATCTACACCGGTTACTGGTGGAGCCCAGAGCGTCTGATGCTGCAGCAGATGATCGACGCTTCGCAGGTCAACGTGAACGGCGTTGTGCGCCTGAAGTTGTACAAAGGCAACGTGATCGTTACCGGCCGCAAGTCCGACGATTCGCTGTTCGATTCCAACATCGCGACCTTCGAAGAAGACGGCGGTGCTTACAACCAGGCCGACGCAGCGGGCTTCATCAAGCTCAACGCGCTGCGCATGCGCATTGCTGCCAACAAGGGCCGCAAGCTGTTCTAAGCGTTCTGGTCTGAAGCGTAATGAAAAGGGCGGCCTTGTCATCGAGACAAGGCCGCCCTTTTTGCATGATTCTTTGTTTGCGTCTGATTGAAGCCTGTTCCTGGTCTTGGCATCTGTGGCTACGACTCATCCTTTATGCCCGTCCCAGCAGCGTTACCGCCTGTGCGCAAAGGTTATAAACAATACAAATCGTTTTGCCTGAGCCTTTCCTGACGTGCCTGATCTTCAGCAATGAATGCTGCGTCAGTAAAACGTCCGATACATGATTGGAAAGAAACACCACCACTCGGGGAGTTTTCCGGTCCAGGTTCCGGATGTTTTCCAGAATCGTGGCTAACTCTCTCGATGCATCGACACCCCGAACGTCGATGAGGTGCAGGTCACTGACCCATGCGGGCAACTGAATGTTGTGCTGAACAATCAGGTTCGATTTTGAGTTGATGGCCGAGGGCGGGTCAGGCGCGTTGTGGACTTTGCACGCGTCCTTGCATTCGGTTGGGCCTGACTCGCTGGGCACGATACAACTTGATAGTCCAAATGTCCCTTGTGTGGCTGGCTCCAGGGGTGGTGTGTTTCGTTTGTTCTCGCGGTCGTTGTTATCGATTACCTTAAGAAAGTTTTTGTCCTTGCCGAAGTCCGAAGGTGAGTAAAGGGAACGGTAGTTAAAGTTTAAAGTTATAAAGAATAGAAACAGCAAGTAGAACGGGAAGCTGATCAGAAACCACACGTAGATCTCTCTGTCCTTATTGTCTAGGAAAGGCAGCGAAATAGCGGCTGATGTTTCCGAAATGGCTGCGAATATGGCAATTACCGTCATTGGGTTAGTGATTTTGTTTTTTATTTTCAGCATGCTTGTGCTCTTGTGTTTGATCTGTCTCGTTGGTGATAAGTTGGTATGAGTTGAGTGGCCTGGTAATCGGGTTTCAAATACTTGTATTTATAGCAAAAGTATTGTGTTGGGTATAAATATCTTGTTTCAAGTGTTTATATCGGGTTTGAAGTTGTGAGGTGGGTGTGTCGGCTGTTGCATGGTGTTTCGGGTTGATAATCAAAGTTCTCGGCCGAACGCAGATTCGCAGGTGTCATGGCCTTTCGGGCACCGTGAAACTCAACGACAAGGCATGATTTCTGTGTCGTTAGCCGTAGTCTGTAACAAGTTAAAAGCGAACTATTTCCGTGAGCGGAGGAGGAAATAACGTCGGATGTTTACTGGGGGTGGCGGTATTTTGTAGGAATAGTCCGCAATGACTGTAGGGTATGTCTCTCGATGCAGGTGCGTGTTAACCCTGGCATGCCATAGAGCAAGTGACTGGGCTATTGTGCGTGTTCTAAAAATTCGAACAGCGAAACTGGACTTGCCCATGAATAAAGTGCTGATCGTGGATGATCACCCTGTCATTCGTCTTGCGGTACGTATGCTGATGGAACGTCATGGCTACGAAGTCATCGCAGAAACTGATAACGGTGTGGATGCGTTACAACTTGCTCGAGAACAAATGCCGGATATTGTCATTCTGGATATTGGAATACCGAAGCTAGATGGTCTGGAAGTTATCGCGCGCCTGACTACGACGGCCATGCCTATTAAAGTTCTGGTGTTGACCTCCCAGGCTCCCGGGCACTTTTCAATGCGCTGCATGCAGTCGGGGGCGGCCGGCTATGTCTGTAAACAACAGGACCTGACCGAGTTGCTCAGTGCGATCAAGGCGGTATTGTCGGGCTATAGTTATTTTCCCAATCAGGCTTTGCATACAGTCCGCACCAGTCTGGGCAATGCCAGTGAGGCTGACATGGTGGATCGTCTGTCCGGTCGGGAAATGATGGTGTTGCAGCAGTTGGCGCGAGGCAAGACAAACAAGGAAATCGCCGATGGCATGTTTTTGAGCAACAAAACCGTAAGCACCTACAAGACGCGCTTGTTGTTGAAGCTCAATGCGCGGTCCCTGGTTGATCTGATCGAGCTGGCGCAGCGTAATGGTCTGGTCTGAATGTATCGAGGGCTGACAGGGTGGTGGGCCGGTCGAACTCCGCTAGCCGCAGAAAGTGAAAAGCCTCCATTTCGGGAGGCTTTCAAATATCAGTCATCAAAATCGTAATCGGCCAATTGCTTTTGCAGTCGGCGCTCCTCAAGCAGGTTATCGATCGTACGGCGCTTGCTGAGATTGGTCTTGGCGACTTCGACCACAGGTTCGGTGTCCTCAGATTCCGCAGCGATATCATCATCTACATCAAGTGGCTCTTTGTCGCTACTCATCAGCTAACTCCCGGCTAAGAATGCCTTTGGCGCCCCTTATATCGATATTCCTGCGGCGGGTAAAAAAGATTTTTTCAATCGACTTATCAATTATTCCAATAGCCGGTCAATCGTCCGAAGTTTTGTCCTTGTACTCGCACAGGTCTTCGATCCGGCAGCTGCCGCAGCGTGGCTTGCGGGCCAGACACACATAACGGCCATGAAGTATCAGCCAGTGATGAGAGTCGAGAAGGAATTCTTTGGGTACAAACTTCATCAGCTTCTTTTCCACTTCGACCACGTTTTTACCCGGTGCAATGCCGGTGCGGTTGCTGACCCGAAATATATGAGTGTCGACGGCCATGGTCAGTTGGCGGAAAGCCGTGTTGAGTACGACGTTGGCGGTCTTGCGGCCCACTCCCGGCAGGGCTTCGAGCTCTTCACGGGTTTGCGGGACTTCGCTGCCATGGCGTTCGACCAGCAAGCGGCAGGTTTCGATGACGTTCTTGGCCTTGCTGTTGTAGAGGCCGATCGTCTTGATGTATTCGGATAGCCCCTCGACGCCCAAAGCGTGGATCGCCGCTGGTGTGTTGGCAACCGGAAACAGCTTTGCCGTGGCCTTGTTGACGCCGACGTCTGTCGATTGCGCCGAAAGAATCACCGCGATCAACAACTCGAACGGCGAGGAGTAGGCCAGTTCGGTCTTCGGTTCCGGGTTGTCTTCGTGCAGGCGGCGGAAAATCTCCAGGCGTTTTGCTGCATTCATGAGCGATGTGTTTCCTTGGATATCGAGTTCGGGCGAACTATCGCCTGACGCGCCGCCAGCAGCAGCGCCAACAAAATAAAAGCACCGGGGATCAACGTGATCAGGTGCAGCCCTTCGCCAAATACAACAAGACCTGGCCAGTGTTCGAACAGTCCCCGGCCGAGACTGCCGTGACCGACGAGTTCACGCAGCCCGGCGAGCCCGAGCAGCAATCCGCCGAACATGCCGCAGAGTTTGAGCCGCTCGATCCACGACTGCCGCCAGAACCCGTTGTGCTCCAGCACCACGCATTGCAAGGCGAGCAGGCCGACATAGAGGCCGAAGGTTTGCTGCCAGGGCAGAAACCAGCGTTGCGCCAAAAGATCTGCGCAACTGGTGAGGGTCGCGGCGAGCAACACGCTGGCGAGCAACACGCTTTTTTCTGTGAGCCGTGGTCGCATAGCAGCCATGCACAGGCCATACATGCCTGCGACAGTAACGAACATCAACAATGTCCCCACACCACCTGCCAGTGAGTCACTAGTGCCAAGCAGCAATGTCAGCATCAAAGTGTTCGAGAGAACTACTGGTCGGTTCATGTTCCGCTCCCCAGTAGCGCGGCCCGATGTTCATCGAAGTAGCGCAGGGCATCATGGATCGCGCTGATGGCTGCGCGCGAGGTGATGGTCGCGCCAGCTATTTGATCAAATTGTCCCTGATCCTTTTTCAGCGCCCATCCCGCATCTGTTGGCTCCTTGCTCGATGTGCCGATAAACGACTGTAGCCAGGTATTCGGCCAGTCCCCCAGGTGCCCGCCGAGTCCTGGCGTTTCGCTTTGTTTAAGGGTTTTCACACCGAGCAATTTGCCGTTGGCATCTATGGCGATCAACAGTTCGATGGCGCCCGCATAACCCTGGGTCTGACTGTGTAGCAAGATTGCGACGGTCTGGCCGCGTTCGGTCGCGCGATAACCACCCGTCAAGGTGCTATGGCTCAAGTTCAAGTCTGCCAAGGCCAAAGGCTGCTCGAGCGGTTGATTGTCGTAGGCATCGAGTGGAAGCAGATCCAGCAGTTTGCGGCTTTCGATCAAACGCTGCTCGCTGGCAATTTGCGCTGCAGTACTACGGTATACAACATAAGTCACAGCGACGCCGATGACCGCCAACAGCAGCACAATAGACGCGCTGGCCGTGCGATTCATGGGCGCACCTCTGACTGACGGCTCGCGGCAAATCGCTCCAGCGCAGGCACGCAAAGATTCATCAGCAGCACTGCGAACGCCACGCCATCCGGGTATCCACCCCAGGTTCGAATCACGTAAGTCAGCAGCCCGACACTGCCTCCGAACAGCAGACGGGCAAGCGCGCTTTTAGCGCCAGAGACCGGTTCAGTGATGATAAAGAACGCCCCCAGCATGGTCGCGCCACTGAGCAGGTGAAACAGCGGTGACCCATGCGAGTCCGACCCGGAACCGTTCCAGCACAGCAGACTGATGACAAACAGGCTGATGAGCATGCCCACTGGCGCATGCCAACTGAAAACGCGGCGCTGCAGCAGAAACAACCCACCGGCGAGGAACGCCAGATTCACCCATTCCACACCGTGTCCGCCCCATCGACCGAAGCCTGGATTGCTGGTGAACAACTCGTCCATGGTCAGGCTTTTATTGATGCGCAGGCTGTCCAGTACGGTGGCCTGGACCCAAGCATCCGGCGCCTGACCTGCGCCGAATACTTGTTGAAACGTTGCCGTCAGATCCAGGCCATGAGCCGGCCAATGGGTCATCGGTTGCGGAAACATCACCATGGCCAAGGCAAACCCGAGCATTGCCGGATTGAACGGGTTTTTGCCGACGCCGCCGTACACGTGCTTGCCAAACAGCAGACCCGAAGCCATGGCTGTTACCGTCAGCCACCAGGGGCAATAAGGTGGCAGGGCGGCAGCCAGCAATGTCGCGCTGACAAGCGCGCTGCCGTCGCTCAGCGCTGGCTGCAGGGGCTGTCGACGCAGGTGCGGGATGGCTGCTTCGACAATCAATGCTGTGGTGGCCGCCAGAATCAGATTGATCAACACCCCCCAACCGTACAGCCAGAACAGTGCGAGCAGCCCTGGCAAAGCGGCCAGCAGCACCAGCTTCATTGCCTGTTGCAGGCGATTGTCCGGTGCCTCAAGGGGCAACATGATCTTGCACCTGGCGCTCGGCGTCTTGCAGGCGGGCGCGGGCCTTGGCGAGGATTTCGGTAGGCGTGTCGGCGCGCCGTTCGAGTTTGTTGAGGTCGGCGCGGGCGTAGGCCAATTCGGTTTTCAACTGGCGAAGCTGGCTGTCGACCGGACGTTTTTCGACGCGCACCAGGTCAGGCAACGGCTGATCGCTTGTAGCTTCGGCGGCGTGCAGGGCCTGTTCGGCATCGCGCAGTGCTTGTTCCAGCGCGGCGATCTGTTCGGGCGCCGCTTCGGCGGTTTGGGCTTTTTTCAGTTCGGCACGACGCATTGCCAACTGGATTTTTGCCCGTTTCAAGTCGGCATCTTTCGCCGGGACCGTGACTGCCGGGGCAGGCGGGGCGCTGCTTTCAATTTTCGCCAAGGCCTCCTCAGCCGCGCCGAACTGCTGCTGCAACACGATCAATTGTGCCTGCTGCTCGAACGTCGGCGGATGACCGAAGGCTTTCAACGATTTGTGCAATTGCGCGCGGCTCATCGCTACATCGATTTTGGCTTTCTTCAGCGCCGCGTCAACGGTGGCGGCTTTCTGCGCACGCACGCGTTCCAATGCTGCCTGCACCGGATCGGTCGCGGTCACTTGAGGCTGCGCCGCCCGTTTCGCCCGCGCTTCACGCTCAGCCTGTTTCTGTTGTTCTTCGCGGTGCAAGCGCTCGTTTCGGCGCTCGAAGCGTTGACGCGCGTGATCGCGTTTGGCCGCGCGCGCGCGCTGCTCGTCGAGACTGACGGCGAGGCCGCCCACCACCGGCAACGTGCCCGGCGACAATGGATGCATTTCGATGCAATCCACCGGGCACGGTGCGACACACAGATCGCAACCGGTGCACTCGTCGACGATGACCGTGTGCATCAGTTTCGCCGCGCCGACGATCGCGTCGATCGGGCAGGCCTGAATGCACTTGGTGCAGCCAATGCATTCGGCTTCACGGATAAACGCCACTTGCGGCGGTGCCGAGCCGCGACTGATGTCCAGTTCCAGCACCGGCACTTTCAACAGTTCAGCCAGCGCCGCGATGGTTTCGTCACCGCCCGGCGGGCACTTGTTGATCGGCTCGCCCTCGGCGATGCCTTGTGCGTACGGTTTGCATCCGGGATGGCCGCACTTGCCGCATTGGGTCTGCGGCAGGAGGGCATCGATGCGTTGAATCAGACTCATGTTTTGATCAGTCCACTGAATCCGAGAAAAATCACTGCGATCAGTCCGGCGCCGATCAGATCAATCGGCAGGCCACGAAAGGGCAGGGGGATATCGTTGTCGGCCGTGCGCTCGCGCAAATCGCTGAAGAGGCTCAGCACCAGCCAGAAACCCAGCCCGGCGCCAAGACTTAGCGCTATTGCCTGCGGCAGGCCTTGATCGTTTTGCGCGTTGATCAGTGCCAGCCCAAGCACTCCGGCATTGCCCAGCAACAATGGCCATAGCCCGTCGAAAGGCAGACCGGGAAAGCCGCTGGACAACAATTTCAGCAGCGGTGCGATCAGCAACACACTCAAGGGCAGAAACACGAACAGCCGCAGGGCTTCAAGGTGAAGCGGCACCAGTAGCCAATGCCAGATCCCGTAAGCGGCTACACCCACAACCAGCATCAGGCACAACGTCGCCAGTCCCAGCGCATGCACCTGACGACGACTGCCCGCCAGCAGCGGATCGACGCCCAAGGGCCAGTGCAACACGAAGTTGTTAAGCAGCGCAGCACTGATAAGCGTAAGCACGAGTTCGGTCATGGTTCTGCCAGAGAAACGGTCGGCTATCTCATAAGGTTAGGCATTATCCGGCAGCCACGCAGGGTGGGCCAGATATGAAAAATCCCACCGGCATGCGGGGCACGCCGGTGGGATCGATTTGTTGCCGGGCCTTACTTGATGCGTTGACCCGGCTTGGCGCCGCTGTCCGGGCTCAGCAGGTAAATCTCTTCACCGCCAGGGCCAGCCGCCATCACCATGCCTTCGGAGATACCGAACTTCATTTTCCGTGGCTTGAGGTTGGCGATCATCATGGTCAGGCGACCGTCGAGTTTCGACGGATCCGGGTAAGCGCTCTTGATCCCGGAGAACACGTTGCGTTGCTCGTCACCGATGTCCAGGGTCAGGCGCAGCAGCTTGTCAGCACCTTCGACGTGTTCGGCTTTGACGATCAGTGCGACGCGCAGGTCGATCGCGGCAAACGCGTCGAAATCGATTTCCGGCGACAGCGGATCCTTGGCCAGTTCGCCGTTGCCGGCCGGAGCGGTTGCACCGGTGTCGGTCTGGCTGGCGGTCAGGTCTTCTTTCGAGGCATCGCTCATGGCTTGCACTTTTACCGGGTCGATGCGGGTCATCAACGGTTTGAATTCGTTCAACTGGTGGTTGGCCAGCAGGGTGGTGTGGTCGTTCCAGGTCAGCGGGGCGACGTTGAGGAATGCCTCGGCATCGGCGGCCAGCAACGGCAACACCGGTTTGAGGAAGATCACCAGTTGGCGGAACAGGTTGATGCCGGTGGCGCAGATCGCCTGGACTTCATCCTGCTTGCCTTCCTGTTTGTTCAGCGACCACGGGGCCTTGTCGGCGATCCAGGCATTGGCGCGGTCGGCCAGGGCCATGGTTTCACGCATGGCGCGGGCGAAGTCGCGGGCTTCATAGGCGTCGGCAATGCTTGGCGCAGCGGCGAGGAAAGCCTCGGTCAACTCCGGTGCAGCGTTTTGGTCGACCAGCAGGCCGCCGTTACCTTTCTGGATGAAACCGGCGCATCGGCTGGCAATGTTGACCACTTTGCCGACCAGATCCGAGTTGACCTTCTGCACGAAGTCTTCGAGGTTCAGGTCGAGGTCATCGACGCCACGGCCCAGTTTGGCCGCGTAGTAGTAGCGCAGGTACTCCGGCGACAGGTGATCCAGATACGTACGGGCCTTGATGAATGTGCCGCGCGACTTGGACATTTTCTGGCCGTTGACGGTCAGGTAGCCGTGCACGTTGATGCCGGTCGGCTTGCGGTAGCCCGCGCCTTCGAGCATCGCTGGCCAGAACAGCGCGTGGAAGTTGACGATGTCCTTGCCGATGAAATGGTACAGCTCGGCGGTGGAATCCTTGCCCCAGAACGCGTCGAAGTCCAGCTCCGGCGTGCGGTCGCAGAGGTTCTTGAAGCTGGCCATGTAGCCGATCGGCGCGTCCAGCCACACGTAGAAATACTTGCCCGGCTCGCCCGGAATCTCGAAACCGAAGTACGGCGCATCGCGGGAGATGTCCCACTGCTGCAGGCCGGCGTCGAGCCATTCGGCGATCTTGTTGGCCACGGCGTCTTGCAGTGTGCCGCTGCGGGTCCAGGTCTGCAGCATTTGCTGAAAGTCTGGGAGTTTGAAGAAGAAGTGCTGGGAATCCTTGAGCACCGGCGTGGCGCCGGAGATCGCCGACTTCGGATCCTTCAGGTCAGTTGGAGCGTAGGTTGCACCGCATTTTTCGCAGTTGTCGCCGTACTGGTCTTCAGTGCCGCATTTCGGGCAGGTGCCCTTGATGAAGCGGTCGGCCAGGAACATTTTCTTTTCCGGGTCGAAATACTGGGTGATCGAGCGCTGGGCAATGTGCCCGGCGTCACGCAGCTTGATGTAGATCTGGCTCGACAGCTCACGGTTTTCTTCGGCGTGAGTGGAGTGGAAGTTGTCGAAATCGACCAGGAACTCGGCAAAGTCGGCGCTGTGTTCAGCCTGTACATTGGCGATCAGTTGTTCCGGGGTGATGCCTTCCTTTTCCGCGCGCAGCATGATCGCCGAACCGTGGGCGTCGTCGGCGCAGACATAAATGCACTGGTTGCCGCGATGCTTCTGGAAGCGCACCCACATATCGGTCTGGATATATTCCAGCATATGGCCAAGGTGAATCGAACCGTTGGCGTAGGGCAGGGCGCTGGTGACGAGGATCTTGCGTGGTTCGGACATGTGGGGCTTCGCTACTTGATGAAACGGAGGTCGGCCACTATAAAGCGCTGGCGCATATTTTTCACCCTGTGCGCCTGTTTCATTGGATGAGCAGACGGAAAAGATCGCAGCCTGCGGCAGCTCCTGCAGATGTACGTCGATCTCCTGCAGGAGCTGCCGAAGGCTGCGATCTTTTTCAGGTACGATACCCGGCATCTATTCCCAGTCTTGTTATCGGAGTTGCCCATGAGCGCCGTCACTCGCGCAGCGGTGGAAGCCGTCCTCAGCCAATACACCGACCCTTACCTTAACCAGGATCCGGTCAGCGCCGGTTGCGTGAAGCACATCGAGATCGTCGGTGATCGCGTCAACGTGCAGCTGGAAATCGGTTACGCCGCCGGTCTGTTCAAGAGCGGCTGGGCGCAACTGCTGCAACTGGCCATCGAAAACCTCGACGGCGTGGTGATCGCCAAGGTTGAAGTGAACAGCGTGATCGCCGCGCACAAGGCGCAGGCGCAGATTCCCGGGCTGGCCAACGTCAAGAACGTGGTCGCCGTGGCGTCCGGCAAGGGCGGCGTGGGCAAATCGACCACCGCCGCCAACCTCGCCCTGGCCCTGGCCCGTGAAGGCGCCAAGGTCGGCATTCTCGACGCCGATATCTACGGCCCGAGCCAAGGCATCATGTTCGGCATTCCCGAGCGCACCCGCCCGGAGATCAAGGATCAGAAGTGGTTTGTGCCGCTCAAGGCGCACGGCGTGGAAGTCATGTCGATGGCGTTCCTGACCGACGACAACACACCGATGGTCTGGCGTGGGCCGATGGTTTCCGGGGCGTTGCTGCAACTGGTCACGCAAACCGCGTGGGGCGATCTGGATTATCTGGTCATCGACATGCCGCCCGGCACCGGCGATATCCAGCTGACCCTGGCGCAGAAAGTCCCGGTGGCTGGTGCGGTGATCGTCACCACGCCACAGGATCTGGCCTTGCTCGACGCGCGCAAAGGCGTGGAAATGTTCCGCAAGGTCAACATTCCGGTGCTGGGCGTGGTGGAAAACATGGCCGTGCACATCTGCTCGAACTGCGGGCATGCCGAGCATCTGTTCGGTGAGGGTGGTGGTGAGAAACTGGCGACCCAGTACGGTGTGGAACTGCTGGCCTCGCTGCCGCTGTCGATGCTGATTCGCGAGCAGGCCGATGGCGGCAAGCCAACGGTGATTGCCGAGCCGGACAGCCAGATCGCCATGGTCTATCAGGAACTGGCTCGCCATGTCGGCGCGCGGATTGTGTTGCAGGAAGCCGCTACCCCGGCGATGCCGAATATCACCATCAGCGACGATTGATACATCAGCAACACCGATAACCCTGTAGGAGTGAGCCTGCTCGCGATAACGGTCGATCATTCAACACATTTGTTGAATGTTAATCCGCTATCGCGAGCAGGCTCACTCCTACAGTTGTTTTGCGGTGGCAGTTAGATACGCAGCCCGCCATCCATCTCCAGAATCCGCCCGGTGTAGTAGTCGTTCTCGAAGATGTACGCCGCCGAGTGCGCAATCTCTTCCGGCTTGCCCATGCGCTTGAGCGGGATCCCCGAAGTCATTTTCTCCAGCGCTTCCGGCTTCATGCCCAAGGTCATCTCGGTTTCGATGAAGCCCGGCGCGATGCCCGCCACACGAATGCCATAACGCGCCAGCTCTTTGGCCCAAGTCACCGTGGCTGCTGCCACGCCAGCTTTGGCCGCGGAGTAGTTGGTCTGGCCAACGTTGCCCGCACGCGAGATCGACGAGATATTGATGATCGCGCCGCTGGTCTTCAGCTCAACCATTTTTGCCGCCACTTCACGGGTGCAGAGGAACACGCCGGTCAGGTTGACGTCGATGACGGCCTGCCACTGTGCCAGGCTCATTTTGGTCATTTCGCCGTCCTTGACCTTGAGCAGCAGGCCATCACGGAGGATCCCGGCGTTGTTGATCAGGCCGTGGATCGCGCCGAAGTCGGCGGCGACCTGGGCGACCATGTGCTCGACCTGCTCTTCATTGGCGACGTTGCACAGATAGCTGCGCGCCTCGACGCCCTTGGCTTTGCAGGCCGCGACCGCGTCGTCGAGTTTTTCCTGATTGAGGTCGACCAGCGCAAGCTTCGCGCCTTTGCCGGCGAAATACTCGGCCATCGAGCGGCCCAAACCCTGGCAACCGCCAGTGATAATGATTACTTTGTCGTTGAGTTGCATTCGCATGCCCCGATAGCAGGTCTGAGTAGTTTTTTGTTTTCAGCGACTCCCGATCTGCACCGGCCGTGGCAGGGGTGCACATGAGAATTGCCCGCTGGCGTGACTGGGACTTGATCCCGGGCGCCCGTCCGTTTTTTCGACGGATACTATTTAAGGAGTCATAAATTGAGCGTTGAAGTGGCGAAGAATGCCCGAGAATTGCTTCTCAAGGAATACCGTGGAGTGCTGTCGACCCACTCCAAATCGATGCCCGGTTTTCCTTTTGGCTCCGTGGTGCCGTACTGCCTGGACGAGCAGGGCCGGCCGCTGATCCTGATCAGCCGCATTGCGCAGCACACTCATAACCTGCAAAAAGATCCGAAGTGCTCGATGCTCGTCGGCGAACGTGAGGCTGACGACGTGCAGGCCGTTGGCCGCCTGACTTATCTGGCTGAAGCACAAAAGCTTGAAGACGCGGCTGCCATCGAAGCCGCCGCCGAGCGTTACTACCGTTATTTCCCGGATTCGCAGAACTACCACAAGGCCCATGATTTTGACTTCTGGGTGTTGAACCCGGTACGTCATCGCTACATCGGCGGTTTCGGCGCGATTCACTGGGTCGACCAACTGACGCTGGCCAACCCGTTTGCCGGCAAGGCCGAAATCAGCATGGTCGAGCACATGAACAGTGACCACGCCAAAGCCATCGCGCACTACGTCGACCTGGCTGGTCTGCCGAAAACCGTGCCGGCGCAACTGGCCGGGATCGACACTGAGGGCATGCACCTGCGCATCGGTCAGGCGCTATATTGGCTGCCGTTCCCGGCACCTTGTAATACGCCGACACAAGTGCGCGAAGCCTTGGTTTCATTGGCTCACGCCCAGGTATGGCCAAAAAATGCAGTGGTCGACGCTTGAATTCACGAAAGGGCGACGTCATCTAAGGCTTACTGCAAGGCATTTCTTGCGTTGAGGAAACTTTGATGCGCCCTTTTCTGTTGCTCTTTCTGCTGTTTCCAGTGCTGGAGCTGTTCGTATTCGTCAAAGTGGCAGGCTCTATCGGGTTTTTCCCGGCCCTGCTGCTGATCATTCTCGGCTCGATGTTCGGCGTGTTCGTGCTGCGCGTCGCCGGTCTGGCCACGGCACTGCGTGCCCGTGAAAGCCTGAACCGCGGCGAACTGCCCGCGCAAACCATGCTCGAAGGGCTGATGCTGGCTCTGGCCGGTGGCCTGTTGATCCTGCCAGGCTTCATCAGCGATGTGGTCGGTCTGGTCATGTTGTTGCCAGTCAGCCGTCGATTGCTGGCGAACAAAATGCGCCAGCGCGCTGAGGAACAGGCCATGCGCCAGCGTGCGTTCGCCGACGACCTGCAACCCCGTGGCGGTCCTGCACCGCGCCAGCCTCTGGGGCGCGAGGGTGATGTGATCGAAGGCGAGTTCGAACACCGCGACTCCAAGTAACATCTGCATCGACACGGCACCTTCGGGTGCCGTGTTCGTTTATGGGCTGCTTTTGTGCAACATATCGGTGAAAAAATTTTCGCCTCGCCCTTGTAATAAGCTTATGCGCCCTTATGTATCGGTCACCGAAAGGTTTCCGGTATTTGAACCGGACAGACTTCCGCGGTTCGCTCGACGAACCGCAACCGGCGCAGGCCGGATTTGTTAAACCCGCCGGGACTGCACCGGCCGATGAAAACCACAATTAGGAGAGATCGACAATGAAGCTTCGTCCTCTGCATGACCGCGTCGTAATCCGTCGCAGCGAAGAAGAAAAGAAAACCGCTGGCGGTATCGTCCTGCCAGGTTCGGCTGCTGAAAAAGCCAACCACGGTGTGATTCTCGCTGTAGGCCCGGGCAAAGCTCTGGAAAACGGCGAAGTGCGTGCACTGTCCGTGAAAGAAGGCGACAAGGTTGTGTTCGGTCCTTACTCCGGCAGCAACACAGTGAAAGTCGACGGCGAAGACCTGCTGGTAATGAGCGAGAACGAAATCCTCGCTGTTATCGAAGGCTGATAACCCCGTTCATTTTCCCGCTACTACAAAGTATTTAAGGAATATCGATCATGGCTGCTAAAGAAGTTCTGTTTGGCGATTCCGCCCGTAAAAAAATGCTCAAGGGCGTCAATGTCCTGGCTGACGCAGTAAAAGCGACCCTGGGCCCGAAAGGCCGTAACGTGATCATCGAGAAGAGCTTCGGCGCTCCGACCATCACCAAGGACGGCGTTTCCGTCGCCAAAGAAATCGAACTCGAAGATCGCTTCGAAAACATGGGCGCGCAGCTGGTCAAAGACGTTGCCTCCCGTGCCAACGATGACGCTGGTGACGGTACTACCACCGCTACCGTTCTGGCTCAGTCGATCGTCAACGAAGGCCTGAAAGCCGTCGCTGCCGGCATGAACCCGATGGACCTGAAGCGCGGTATCGACAAAGCGACCATCGCTATCGTCAAAGAGCTGAAGAACCTGTCCAAGCCATGCGCTGACACCAAGGCAATCGCTCAGGTAGGCACCATCTCCGCCAACTCCGACAACTCCATCGGCGACATCATTGCCGAAGCCATGGAAAAAGTCGGTAAAGAAGGCGTGATCACCGTTGAAGAAGGCACTGGCCTGGAAAACGAACTGTCGGTTGTTGAAGGCATGCAGTTCGACCGTGGCTACCTGTCCCCGTACTTCGTCAACAAGCCAGAGACCATGGTTGCCGAGCTGGACAGCCCGCTGATCCTGCTGGTCGACAAAAAGATCTCGAACATCCGCGAAATGCTGCCAGTGCTGGAAGCCGTTGCCAAAGCCGGCCGTCCACTGCTGATCGTTTCCGAAGACGTTGAAGGCGAAGCCCTGGCGACTCTGGTTGTGAACAACATGCGTGGCATCGTCAAAGTCGCAGCCGTCAAGGCGCCAGGCTTCGGCGACCGTCGCAAGGCCATGCTGCAGGACATCGCAGTTCTGACCGGCGGTACCGTTATCTCCGAAGAGATCGGCCTGAGCCTGGAAGCCGCTACCCTGGAAAACCTGGGCAGCGCCAAGCGTGTGACCATTTCCAAGGAAAACACCATCATCGTTGACGGTGCCGGTGCAGATTCCGACATCCAGGCGCGTATCGCTCAGATCCGTGCTCAGGTTGCTGAAACTTCCTCGGACTACGACCGTGAAAAACTGCAAGAGCGTCTGGCCAAACTGTCCGGCGGCGTTGCAGTGATCAAGGTTGGCGCTGGTTCCGAAGTTGAAATGAAAGAGAAGAAAGCCCGCGTTGAAGACGCCCTGCACGCAACCCGTGCAGCCGTTGAAGAAGGCGTGGTACCTGGCGGTGGCGTTGCGCTGATCCGCGCTCTGCAAACCCTGGTTGACCTGAAAGGCGACAACGCTGATCAGGACGTGGGTATCGCTGTTCTGCGCCGCGCTGTTGAAGCTCCGCTGCGTCAGATCGCTGCCAACAGCGGCGACGAGCCAAGCGTTGTCGTCAACGAAGTCAAGAACGGCAAAGGTAACTTCGGTTACAACGCTGCGACTGGCGAATACGGCGACATGATCGAAATGGGCATCCTGGACCCAACCAAGGTGACTCGTTCCGCTCTGCAAGCGGCATCGTCGATCGGCGGTCTGATCCTGACCACCGAAGCAGCTGTAGCTGACGCGCCGAAGAAAGACGGCGCTGCAGGCGGCGGCATGCCAGACATGGGCGGCATGGGTGGCATGGGCGGCATGATGTAAGCCAGCCTTACCCCTGTAACGCAAAACCCCGCTGACGAAAGTCAGCGGGGTTTTTTATTGCCCAGATTTCAGCTTCACTCCTACATCGGATTTGCGTTTCAGACGCTGACCGGTTGTGCCTGGACGACACCCTCGGTTTTCACCGCCGGGCGATACAGCACCCAGTAATACGAGCCCAGGCAAATCAGCCAGCAGAAAATCGCCGTCCACACGTTGTGCGAAAAGAAGTGCGCACCCTGCATCATCCGGCTGATCGAAAACACCGAACCCAGCGCAAAGGCAAAGATAAACGCCTGACGGGCCAGACGCGGACGGCGATCACGCAGGACAAAGAACAGCGCAAACAAGGTGAACCCCGTCGCCGCATGACCACCAGGCCAGCAACGGCCGGGTTTGTCGGTCTGTGGACGATGCTCCATCAGTTTGCTGTAGGTTTCATGGCCGCCGAATTGCTCCAGGCTCCATGGGCACTGCACCGCCGTCACGGCTTTGACCGGGGTGACGAACGAGGTCGCCAAGCCCAGCGACAGCACCAGACAACCCAGTTCGCGCTTGAACGGTTTCAGTCTGCCGACGAAGAACGAGCCGAGAAACCCCAGCACCGCAAACACCGAAAACGCGATCACCACCTGCTTGGCGCGATCGTGCAGGATGTCTTCCAGGAAAAAACTGTGGCGGCCAATGAAGTCGCCAGCCACCGGGTCATAGAACAACCGCGCCAGCACCATGTCCAGGTCGGTCATTTCCAGCAGAATCAGGCTTATCGCCGCGATGATTGGAATACCCAGATACAGCCACAGATTCAGCGGGCGAGGGGTAGGGCGTACAACACTTGATGACATGTCGGATCCTGAACAAAAGAAAACGCCCCGGGGCATCAGCCCGGGGCGTTTCGATTAACGTTCGCTGACTTGTGGAACACCCTCCTTGGGTGCTTTCCAGGCAAGCAGCTGTTGCTTGAAGCCATAACTGGCGGTTTGGTAATAGGTGATGGCGCGGCTGATCAACGGATCATCGCTGGAGGCCCGCGATTCGCGGCTCTCGGTCAGCGCATCGTCATGCCGACGCAAGCCTTGGCGCGGGCTGAGGATCGCCAGATCCTTGCCATCAAACAGGCCCAGATGCTGGTAGTTGCCGACCACGACGCGTGGTGGCAGCGGGTTGTCCTGCAGCAGGTTGCGACCGAAGAACGTCGACTCGTAATCCATGTTCAACAAGCCCAGCAGCGTCGGTGCCAGGTCGATCTGGCTCGCCAGTTGGCCATTCTCGCGAGGCTCGATCAGCTTCGGTGCATAAATGAACAGCGGAATCTGATAGTTGGCAATCGGCAAGTCTTCCTTACCGGCGCTGCCCGCCGTGTGATCGGCGACGAAGATGAAGATCGTGTTGTCGAACCACGGTTTTTGCCGCGCCTGGTCGAGGAACTGGCCAATCGCATAGTCGGTGTATTTCACCGCGCCATCGCGACCGTTACCGGATTTGATGTCGATCCGGTCGTCCGGGTAGGTGTAGGGACGATGGTTGGAGGTGGTCATCAACTGCAACAGAAACGGTTGCTGTTTGGCATAGTCGGCATCGGCCAGCTTCAGCGTCTGTTTGTACAGATCCTCGTCGGCCATGCCCCAGGCGTTCTTGAAGTGAATCTCGGTTTCATCAACGCTGCTCTGGTCGACCACCCGATAGCCGTTGCCACTGAAGAACGCGTTCATGTTGTCGAAGTAGCCGCGGCCACCGTAAACGAACACGCTGTCGTAACCCACCGCGCTGAGTTGCTGGCCAAGGCTGGCAAAACCGCTCTCGCGACCGATGCGCTTGACGATCGAACGCCCCGGGGTTGGTGGGATGGCCAGGGTGATGGCTTCCAGGCCGCGGTCGGTGCGGGTGCCGGTGGCGTAGAAATTGCTGAAATACAGACTCTGTTTACGCAGCGCATCCAGATGGGGCGTCAGGTCGCGTTTATCGCCGTTACTGCCCAGGTATTTGGCGCTGAGGCTTTCGATGGTGACCAGGACGATGTTGGGTGTGCGCGCAGTGCCGGGATTGTCGATCATCCGGCGAATGTCCTGTGGGTCCTGGCCGATGAAGCGCGCGTTGGGCTCGCTCAGTTCGGCGCGAATCTGTCGGGCGACCACCTCAGGCGTGTGGCTGCTGTAGAACTGCGTGTAATCCAGTTCGTTGTTCCGGAACGCGGCGAAGAACTGATACGGGCCATTGCTGGCCAATTCGTTCTGATAGGCATTGCCACCTTGCGCACGTGGCGCATCCTGGCTGAGCAGTTGCAGGCTCAGACCGGCAATAATCAACAGCCCCAAGGCATTGAGCAGGCGTCCACGCAGCGGCGGCAATGGCGCATTCAGCGCGGCATTGAACGGCTTGCGTAGGGCAAAACCGAGCGCGACGGCCAGCAACGCCAGAATACTCAGCAGCGTGCCGATCGGGTAAGACTCCAACACGTTGTTCAGCACTTCGTCGGAATACACCAGATAGTCGACCGCGATGAAGTTGAAGCGCACACCGAACTCGTCCCAGAACAGCCACTCGGCCACCGCCACGAACAGCATGGCGAACAGGCTGACGGTCAGCAGCCCTTGCAGAAACCAGCGATGGCCACGGCGGCGCCACAGGGCCGGCGGGCAGAGCAACAGGTACAGGCCCATCGGCAACGCCGCATAGGCAAGAAACCCCAAGTCATACAGCAAGCCGATGCCAAACAGCGAAAGCGTGCCACCGCCGGCCTCATCCAGATGAGTCAGCAGCAGAACGGTTCGAGTCAGGAGAAATACCAGCAGCCACACACCGGTGACCAGCAACAGAAGGCGCATGGGCGCCGTCTTGAAAAAGTCCATTGTCTACATTCCTTATATCTAATGGCGCGAGAGTCTCGCGTTGTCACTGTAGTCAGGTTGTGAACCAATAGTGAAAAACTCGTTAAGGTTTGAATTTGCTTGAGAGAGTTGATTTACGAGGCTTTCAGCCCTAGCTCTGAGCTGGCGATGGCCTTAAGCTGCGCGAGCCATGACGGCCGTTACTGTGTACGGAGGAGTGCCCATGCGAATTCTATTGGTTGAAGACAACCGCGATATCCTCGCCAATCTGGCCGATTACCTGGGTCTCAAAGGCTATACCGTCGATTGCGCCCAGGACGGTCTGTCGGGCCTGCACCTGGCCGCCACCGAGCATTACGACCTGATCGTGCTCGACATCATGTTGCCCGGCATCGATGGCTACACCCTGTGCAAACGTCTGCGTGAAGACGCTCGTCGGGACACGCCAGTGATCATGCTGACCGCTCGCGATCAACTGGACGATCGTCTCCAGGGTTTCAAGTCCGGGGCTGACGATTACCTGGTCAAACCCTTCGCCTTGTCCGAGTTGGCCGCGCGCGTCGAAGCAGTGATGCGTCGGACCCAGGGTGGCGGGCGCCGGGCGTTGCAGGTCGGTGATCTGAGCTATGACCTCGATACGCTCGAGGTTACCCGCGAAGGCAAACTGCTGAAGCTCAATCCGGTCGGCCTCAAGCTGCTGGCGGTGTTGATGCAGAAGAGCCCGCACGTCCTGCGGCGGGAAATTCTCGAAGAAGCGCTGTGGGGCGATGATTGCCCGGACAGCGACAGCCTGCGCAGCCACGTCCACCAATTGCGTCAGGTGATCGATAAACCGTTTGCCAAGCCATTGCTGCAAACCGTGCACGGCGTCGGTTATCGCTTGGCCGAGGGCCGCGATGGAGTTTAAGCAAAGCCTTTCCCAGCGGATCATCATTGCCTTTGCGCTGATGAGCGCGCTGGTCGCGGGGGCCTTTGCCATGGGCATCGTCGCGACCGTGCACCTGGTGGAAGAAAAACTGATTTCGGCGGGGCTGGGCGGCGATCTGCAACGGCTTCTGCTGATGGACAACGTTTCAGACTGGAGCCATCGCCCGGAACCCGACCAGCTGTTCTATTTCAGTGGCGGCCCGGGCGATTTCGAGCTGCCCAAGGACCTGCGTCACCTCGATGCGGGTTTCCATGAAGTGTTCCGCGAGCAGCTGTCGTATCACGCGATGGTCGAAGTCGTCGACGGTCGGCGTTATGTGCTGCTGCAGGATCAAAGCGATTTCGAAGAGCGCGAGCGGGTGCTGTTTGCCGTGGTACTGGTGGGCTTTGTGCTCAGCCTGGCCCTGGCGGTATTCCTCGGTTGGGTGCTGGCGCGCAAGGTAATGGCGCCGGTGGTGCGCCTGGCCCGGCAGGTTCGCCATCGCGATCAGTTGCTCGGTCTGGCGCCGCCGCTGGCACCGGATTACGCGGCAGACGAAGTGGGCGAACTGGCGGTGGCGTTCGATGCCACGCTGGGGCGTCTGCGTCAGGCGCTGACACGTGAAAGATTGTTCACCAGCGATGTCAGTCACGAGTTGCGCACGCCGTTGATGGTATTGGCCAGCTCCTGTGAGCTGCTGATGGAAAACCCGGCCATCGATCAGCGTGGGCGCAATCAGGTCGAGCGCATTGCCCGGGCCAGTGAGGAAATGCGCGAGCTGGTGCAGACCTTCCTGATGCTCGCCCGCTCTCAACGCGAAGATGCTGGTTCGGCGCCGCAACAGAATCTCGCCCAAGTCGCGGACAGCTTGTTGTGCGTGTGGCGTGAGCCGATCGAAAGCAAAGGGCTGACCTTGCAGTTCGAACCGGGAAATCCGCCGACCACGTGCTACAACGCAACGTTGTTGACGGCGGTGATGGGCAACCTGTTGCGCAACGCTTGTCACTACACCGAGAAGGGCTTCATTCGCCTGACACTCACGGCCAACGGCTTTGTGGTGGAAGACTCCGGTGTCGGCATTCCGGAAGAAAAACGCGAAGCCATGTTCGAGCCTTTCGTGCGTGGCAGCGAAAAGCGCGGCGAAGGCCTGGGGTTGGGATTGTCGCTGGTGCAGCGGATCTGCGAGAACCAGGGCTGGACCGTCAGCCTGAGCACGATGGAACCCAATGGCTGCCGCTTCGAGGTGGATCTGGGCAAAATCTGACGCACGGAGTGGCTCGATGCTACTCCCTCCTACCTGTCTAATTCCTGTATAACGCTGTAATAATTTGTCTGTTTACCGGACATTTTTTTCACAAATGGATGACCTGACGCTGACACGCCGCTCCTTAAGGTGGTGTCATCAGCAATTCAGGAGTCCAGGTGATGGCCGGTCCGATCAAACTCGATTTTTCCGAGAAGTACGACGATCAACACGCGCAGAAATACCTGCGCAAGCACAAAGAAAGCCTTGGACGGCGTCTCTCCCATTGGCGTGACGAACAGCTGGCCCGCAAGGCGCTGGCGTCGGTGGGTGAACCGGGACTGGTGCTGGATCTGCCTTGCGGTGCCGGGCGTTTCTGGCCCTTGTTGGGCGAAAAGGCCAACCGGGTGATTATCGGCGCGGACAATTCCGAGTCGATGATCAAGACGGCAATGCAGTCGCAACCGGCCGATGTGGTGAAACGGGTACAACCCTTGCACACCTCTGCCTTCGATATTGCCTTGCCTGACAACGCCGTCGACAGCATTTTCTGCATGCGTCTGCTCCACCACATCGGTGAAGCCGAGCATCGCCGGGCGATTCTGCGCGAATTCGAGCGCGTTACCCGGGACAGTGTGATCGTTTCGCTGTGGGTTGATGGCAATTTCAAAGCCTGGAAACGCCAGCGAGCCGAGCGCAACCGTGACAAACGCGAGTATCAGAATCGCTTTGTGTTACCGGCCGCTACGGTGGAAAAGGAGTTCGAGGAAGCAGGTTTTCGGATTCAGGAACAACTGGACTTTATTCCGCTCTACGCCATGTGGCGGGTTTACGTATTACGCAAGAGGTAACAGGATGGCAGTGCAATTTGCAGCAGAAACGGATGTCGCTCCGCAAGATCGCTTTGACTTTTACTGGAACCAGCGCGGCGAGTGGGTGGAAGAACCCAATGTTCGACGGGGCGGGGAAAGTGGCGTGCAAAGGGTCGTGGGGCGCGATGGTCAACTGCTGTATGCCAAGCGCCAGACCGGTCACATCTATCGCAGTTGGTTGCATCCTTTTGGCCGTCCTACTGTTTTGCGTGAACTTGATGCGCTGACCGGCGTGAGCAAGCTCGGTGTGCGTGTGCCGCAAATCGTTTTCTGCGGCGCTCAGCCTGATCCGCAGCACAAATGGCGCGCTCTGCTGGTCACCAAGTCCCTGGACGGTTTCCAGGAACTGGAACATTGGCTGGCGGCTGCCGGCGGTCGCGATCAGTGCGGTGATATGGTTTATGAGCGCGTGCTCAAGGACCTCGCCGAGAACCTGGCGCGCATGCACAAGGGCCGTTGGCAGCACAGCTGCATCTACATCAAACACGTGTTTGTGCGTGTGACGGGCGAAGGCGAGTCGGCCAAGGTCGAAGTCGCGTTGATCGATCTGGAGAAATGCCGCCAGCGTCTGACCGCCTATCGCGCCGCTTCCCACGACATGAAGCAATTGCGCCGCCACTCGTCGTTCCGCGACGCGGACTGGAAAAAACTCGTCTACTTTTATGAGACGGCGTTTGGCAGCGCTATCAAAGGTTTATAGCGATGAAACTAGAAATTGCACGAGGTTTGTTTTTGGTTGGAGCCTTGGCAGTTGCGTCATTGGCGGTGGCTGCCTGGGAGCAGCCCCGCATGCAGGTAGTGGGCTCGTCCGTAGACGACGCCCACTGCGCAGTCCCACGGGTGGCAAAAGCCTCCGTGGCGACCAAACCCGATCATGATCTGTTGTTGTTCATGTTCGGACTTTCTCAAGGGATGAGGCCGCAGAGTTGAACCGATTGAAGCCCACATAAAAGGCCTCGCAGTTGCGAGGCCTTTTTTTATGCAAGATCAAAAGATCGCAGCCTTCGGCAGCTCCTACATGGATCGGTGTAGGAGCTGCCGAAGGCTGCGATCTTTTGCTTTCAAGGCTTATCGGGTTTCGCCAGCAAGGTGTAAACGCACGGCAGCACAAACAGCGTAAACAACGTGCCAATCGACATCCCCGTGGCAATCACCATGCCGATATCAAAACGGCTGACCGCGCCGGCACCCGTGGCGAGAATCAACGGCACCATGCCAAACACCATCGCCGCCGTGGTCATCAATACCGGTCGTAAACGAATCGCTGCCGCTTCCTCAACGGCTTCACGCGCCGTCAGGCCTTTATCCTTGCGCAACTGGTTGGCGAACTCGACGATCAGAATCCCGTGTTTACTGATCAGCCCGATCAGCGTCACCAGCCCGACCTGGGTATAGATGTTCATGCTCGACCAGCCGAGGAACAGCGGTATCAGCGCGCCGCAGATCGACAACGGCACTGTCACCAGAATCACCAGCGGATCGCGGAAGCTTTCGAACTGCGCCGCCAGCACCAGAAAGATAATCGCCAGCGCCAGCGCGAAGGTTACCCACAGGGCACTGCCTTCCTGCACGAACTGGCGTGAGGCGCCGCCGTAGTCGAAAGCAAACCCGGCCGGTGCTTCCTCGCGGGCAATCTGCAACACGGTGTCGATAGCTTCACCCATGCTCACCAACGGGAAGCCGGAGATCTTTGCGGCGTTAAGTTGCTGGAACTGATTGAGCTGGCGCGGTCGTGCGCGGTCGCTGACCTTGATCAGCGTCGACAGCGGCAATAACTCGCCCTGAGTGTTTTTCACGTAGTAGTTGTTCAGCCAGTCCGGGTTATCGCGATAGGGGCGCTCGACCTGGGCAATGACCTTATAGCTGCGCCCATCAATGGTGAAGCGGTTGATTTCCGCCTCGCCCAACAGCGTCGCCAGCGTGCCGCCGAGATCCTGCATCGACACGCCCATCTGCGCTGCTTTGGCGCGGTCAATATCGACCACCACCTCGGGTTTGTCGAACGCCAGATCGAGATCGACGAAGGCGAACTTGCCCGACTCCATTGCACGTTTTTTGATCCGGTCTGCCACTTGCAGCAGTAGTTCATAGTCGTTGGCGGTGTTGACCACGAACTCGAACGGCAGGCCTTCACCGGTGCCGGGCAGGGAGGGCAGGTTGAAACCGAAAATCTGCAGGCCGGGGATGGCACCCAGTTTGCCTTGTACCTCGGGGAGGATTTGCATCTGCGTGCGACTGCGCTCATTCCACGGCTTGAGCAGGAAGCCGCCGATCCCCGCCTGTACACCGTTGTAGCCGTTGATCTGGAACGACGAGTAGTACTCCGGGAACTCCTTGAAGATTTTGATGAACTCGTCGGTGTAGGTGCTCAGGTAATCGAGGTTGGTTGGCTGCGGCGCAGTGGCCATCATGAAAATGATGCCCTGATCTTCGTCCGGGGCCAGTTCCGATTTGGTGAACTTGAGGAACACCGGGATCAGGCACAACACGATGACTGCGAACACGAGCACCACCGGCCGCGTGTTCAGCGTGCCGTGCAGCATGCTCTGATAGCGGCGCTTGAGGCCGTCAAAAATGCGGTCGAGGCGATGCGCGAGGCCGCTGGGATTTTCCTCGTGGCGCAGCAAAAACGCGCACATCATCGGCGACAGGGTCAGGGCGACAATCCCGGAGATCACCACGGCGCCGGCGAGGGTCAGCGCAAACTCCTTGAACAACGCTCCGGTCAGCCCGGTGAGGAAACCGATCGGCGCATACACCGCCGCCAGGGTGATGGTCATCGACACCACCGGCATGGCGATTTCCCGTGCGCCTTCCAGCGCCGCATCAAACGGCGTCTTGCCTTCCTCGATATGCCGGTGAATGTTTTCCACCACGACAATCGCATCGTCCACCACCAGACCGATGGCGAGCACCATCGCCAGCAGCGTCAGCAGGTTCATCGAGTAGCCCATCATCTGCATGAAGAACATCACGCCGATCATCGACAGCGGAATGGTCACCACCGGGATTAGCACTGAGCGCAATGCGCCGAGGAACAGGAACACCACGACGATGACGATCAGCACCGCCTCGAACAGGGTTTTTACCACTTCATCGATCGAGGCCTGAATGAACAGCGTGGCGTCGTAGGCGATCTCGCTTTTCAGGTTCGGCGGCAGTTGCGCTTCCAGCTCGGGCATCAGCTTGCGCACTTCCTTGATCACATCCAGCGGGTTGGCGCCCGGGGTGGCCTTGATGCCGATGTACACCGACGGCGTGCCGCCAAACGAGCTGATCGAATCGTAGTTTTCCGCGCCCATTTCCACCCGCGCGACATCACTCAGCAACACGCGGCTGTCGCCACTGACCTTGAGCGGAATCGCCGCGAAGGCTTCAGCGGATTTCAGTTCGGTGTTGGCGTTGATGCTGGTGACCACATACTCGCCTTTCACTTCGCCGGCGGCGGAGAGGAAGTTGTACTGGCGCACGGCGTTGGTCACATCGCTGGCGCTGAGGCCGAAACCGGCGAGTTTCACCGGGTCGAGCCACAAGCGCATGGCGAACACCTGATTGCCGAGAATCTCCGCCTCGGCCATGCCCGGCAAGGTCGCCAGTTTTGGCTGGATCACCCGTGACAGGTAGTCGGTGATTTGCGGGTTGCTCAAGTCCTTGCTGAAGAAACTGATGTACATCAGCGCCGACGCGTCGGCGGACTCCTTGCTCAGTACCGGGTCTTCGGCGTCCTGTGGCAGCTTGTTTTTCACCTCGTTGGCTTTGGCCAGCAGTTCGGTGAACAAACGGTCGGTGTTGGAGCCGATGCGCGCGTAGATCGAGATCACCGAGAAGTTCTGCCGGCTGACCGAAGTCATGTAGTCGATGCCCTCGGCGCTGGCGAGGCTCTGCTGCATCGGCTGGGTGATGTAGCCCTGAATGGTTTCGGCGTTGGCTCCGGGATAAGCGGTGGTCACCGTGATCAGGGCGTTTTCCATTTGCGGGTACTGGCGCAGCGGCAACTTGCTCCAGGCCTGAAAGCCCAGCAGCACAATCAACAGGCTGACCACGGTGGCGAGCACCGGGCGGCGGATGAACGGATCAGTAAAAGCCATGGGGATTCCTTGATCAGTCGGCGCGCGGCGGACTGTTCTGCTCGCCGAGGGTCTTGTCGTCGCTGATGGCGATGTGGGCACCGTTGTCCAGTTTGATCTGGCCAGCCGTCACTACTTGTTCGCCACTTTGCACGCCCTTTTTGATCATCACCAGGCCATCGCGGCGTTCACCGGTTTCGATGAAGCGGCGTTCGGCGATCAGCACCGGTTGGCCCTTGTCGTCCTTTTCGACGCTGCCGTCTTCGGCTTTCTTTTGCCCGACCACGTAGATCGAGTTGCCGTAGAGGGTGTAGGTGATCGCGCTCTCCGGCACGACAATGTGTTTCTGTGGATCCGGCAGCAATACCTCGAGGCTGGCGAACATGCCCGGGAGCAATTTGCCGTCGGGGTTGGCCAGCGTGGCGCGAACCAGAATGTTGCGCGTTGTGCTTTCGACGATCGGGTTGATCGCGCTGATCTTGCCGGCGAAGTTTTGCTTGGGATACGCGGCGACAGCGATCTGCACAGGCTGACCGATGGCCAGTTTCGGCACCGATTGTTCGGGCAGGTAGAAGTCGGCGTAGAGGCTGCTCAGATCTTGCAGCGTGGCGATTTTGCTGCCGCTGGCGAGGTAGTCGCCGACGTCGACCTGACGGATGCCGATGGTGCCGCTGAACGGTGCGAGGATGCGTTTTTTCGCCAGCGAAGCGTTGAGCTGATTGACCGTGGCCTTGTTCTTTTGCAGAACGGCAGAGAGCCGGTCGTACTCGCCTTTGGAGATGGCGCGGCTGTCGACCAGTTGCGCGCCACGACCGAAGTCCAGTTGCGCCAGCCCGAGATCAGCCTTGGCGGTTTCCAGCAGGGCGGTTTCGACGCCACTGTCGAGTTGCAGCAAGGGTTGCCCGGCCTTGACCTTCTGTCCGGACTCGAACTTGAGTTCGGTAACGGTGCCGGCGACTTCCAGGCTCAGCTCGACACCTTGCAGCGCCTTGAGAGAGCCGACGGTGGGCAAACGCATCTGCCACGGCTGCTCGGTGGCATTGGCCACGGCAACGCTGATCGGCGGTTTCGGCTTGGAAAAGCCCTGGATCATTGTGTAGATCGAAAAGGCTTTGTATCCGCCCAGCACCAGGACGATCAACAAAACAACACCCAACATGATCAGCATGCGGCGACGCAGCATATTTCCAGTTCCTTGGATAAATCAGGTGAGACAGGCGGGCACATTACTCCGAGTACAGGGGGGATTCCAACTGGCAGTTCTTACAGGGGGGCGCAAAAAGATCGCAGCCTGCGGCAGTTCCTGCAGAGGAGTGCATTCCAATGTAGGAGCTGCCGCAGACCGCGATCTTTTAAGGCAGTTTTACGCCATCAAATGCAGATGGTTGTCCCAGAGCCCCGTCGGTAATTCCAGTGGCTTGGCCAGCAGCTCATCCTGACGGCAATCGTAGTAACGGCAACGTCCTTGCCCGGAGGTCACGACAAAACCGTCCTTCACCGCACCCACACCCGCGCAATCGGGCAACGGCGCATCGAGGCGCACCTCGCCACTGTCCAGATCCCAGATAAAGAAGCGGTTGCCACGCGGCGCCGTCAGCGCAACCAGGCGCAAGTCGCTGTGCACCGCAACACTGGCGGTGTAATGCCCCATCGACTGCAACTGATGCTCCGGCACCGGGAACGCCACGAACGGCTGCCCCGGACGCTTGATCGCCAGCAACTCCGAACGCTCATGCGAGGCGCCCATGAACTGCTGACCGGCGACGATGGTGCCGTCGCTGGCGATGCCCAGATGGCGCACGCTGTTCATCTGCTGGGTGAGGGTTTCCTTGCTCAGCAACGTGCCGTCGCGCTGCATCAAGACCAGGCTCGGCTCCATGGCGTTGAGGTTCATGTCGACGCGGCTTTCTGCCTCGGTACGAATCCCGCCATTGGCCACCACCAGCGTTTCGCCATCGGGCATCCACGACACCTGATGCGGGCCGAGACCGTGGGTAGAAATCTCGCCGGTGTGCACCAGCCGTTCGCCTTCGAACTTGTATACACCGAGCAAACCACGGCCAGGATCGGTCGTGTCGTTCTCGGTGGCGTACAGGTATTCGCCGTCCTTGTGCACCACGGCGTGGCCGTAGAAGTGCCGGTTCGGCTGCGAGGTCACGGTCTGCAGCAACTTACCGTCGCGCAGGTCGATCAGGTAGCTTTCGGTGCCCGGACGACGGGCGACGAACAGCGCGATTGGCTGCGTCGGGTGGTTGATGATGTCGTGGCAACGCTGGCCGACTTCGGTGGCGAACACCCGCGTGCCATCCAGCCGATAGCCGACGGCGTAGTGCTTGCCGTCGGTGTCGTCGCGCGCCGACAGCAACAGCGGGCTCTGATCCTTGCGTTTGAACAGCGTCCAGCCGCCCAGCGTCACTGCTCCCAGCAGTGCACTACCTAAAGTCAGAACCTGACGTCGCAGCATGGCACTTGCCCTCATCAGTCACCGTCGTTGGCGTTGAAGCCCAGTTGGATGCCCAGCGCCTTGGCCAGTTCGCCTTCGTGCAGACGATGGACGACGTTGAGGCTGTCGTAGATGTCGTTCAGTTGCTGACGACCGGCGTCGTCTTCGAGCATTTCGCCGAGCGAACGCTGAGTGCTGTCGAACAGTTTCAGCGAAGCGGCGTAGGCTGCGTCGATCTTGTCGGCCAATGGCTTCTGATCGCTTGGCAGCAGGCTGCGCAGGCCTTTGTTGTCGACGCCTTCCCAGACGGTTTTGGCAGCGGCGAGGCTGGCTTCCAGTGCGGTCAGCGAGGACTGGCTGCGCCAGGCATCGGCCTGGAACGGTTGAGGCACGCCTTTGCTCTGACGGCCCATTGGCGTGCCGAGTTTTTTCTTCAGAGTGTCCAGCGCAGTGACTTGCACACGCAGCAGATCGGCGATCGCTTCGTGGGAGTCGGCGTAGCGCTGGTTGGGGAACTTGGTCATCTGCGCGAGCATGCCGTCAGTGTTGTTCCAGCCCTGCAGAATCTCTTCGGCCAGTTGCTTCTGTCGTTCGCCAATGGCGATCAGCAGTGGGCAGTACTTGGCTTTCTGCTCGGCGTTGGCCACGTCAGGCTTGGCGTCGAACAGGATGTACTCGTACGCCGACAGACCTTGAACGACTACGCTCGATTTGGCCAGGGCTGCGGCGTCGATCTGCGGCTGCGCGACGACCAATTGCTCGACCTGACGGCCGACGAGGTTCTTCTTGTCCGGCCAGAACTGTACTTGCCACGAACGGTTGCCCTCGGCCAGCGGGCCGATCAGCAGCGGTTGCAGCTCGGCCCAGGCTTTCTGTGCGTGCAGGAAGTCGGCGCGGGCGGTTTCCAGGGTTTCCTTGCCCTGGCAATAGGCGAGGGCGCTGACCGCCAGTTGCTTGTCGGCCTCGACCCAACGGGTGTAGGTCGGCAGGATCACCGATTTGGCGATGGCCGCCGACGTGACCGCTTGCGGATCCTGTGGCGAGCAGGCGCCGAGGGCGAGCGCGGCAAGGCTGGTGAACAGTAGCTTGGGACGGAACATGTCGGGCTCCCGATTCTTTTTCAGTGTTTAAAGTGAGTTCAAAAACGCCAGCAGCGCGGCACGCTGCTCAGCATTGAAAGACAAAACCTGTTGCTGCGCGGCTTGCGCTTCGCCGCCATGCCAGAGCACCGCTTCGAGCAGATTGCGCGCGCGACCGTCATGCAAAAACTGTGTGTGGCCGCTGACGGCTTGCGTCAGGCCGATCCCCCACAACGGCGGTGTGCGCCAGTCGCGGCCGGAAGCCTGGAATTCCGTACGGTTGTCGGCCAGACCGTCGCCCATGTCATGCAGCAACAGATCGCTGTACGGGCGAATCACTTGATTGGCCAGTTCAGGTTCGGCCGCGTTGGCGGCGGTGGTGTATTTCGGTGTATGACACGACTGGCAGCCGGCCTGGAAAAACAGGTTCTTGCCGGCCAGCACTTCTGCATCGTTGACGCCACGACGTGCCGGCACAGCGAGGTTACGGCTGTAGAACAGCACCAGACGCAGAATGTTATCGCTGACTTCCGGCTCGCCGTCCGGGCCATTGCCGTTCGGTGCCTGTTTGCAGGCAGTTTGCGCCTCGGTGCAGTCATCGAAGGGGCGCAGACTGGTGGTGAGGCCCATGTCACCGGAAAACGCGTGGACGTTCTGTTGATTGAGGTTCGGTTGCCCGGCCTTCCAGCCGAATCTGCCCATGACGGTCTTCTGCAACGCATCATCCCAGACCTGATTGGGACGGCCATTGATGCCTTTGTTGTCTTTGGCTTGCGCGGTGGCGTTGGCCAGAATCGCTTCTTCGGGGATCGCTTCGAGCAGGCCCAGACCAATCATCGGCGGGGCAACGCGGGCCGAGAAGCGCGTGTCCGGGTGCATCGGGCCGTAGCCCAGTTGGGTGATCTGCAACACTGGCTTGCGCAATTCGACTTCGGTGCCGTCCTTGAAACGCACGGGCACTGGCGTGTAATCGACGCGCACTTTGCCTTCCGGGGCGACGCCGGGCACGGCCATGTCCTGGAACTGGCCGCCGTAGACCGGCTCCGGCACTACGCCAGCCTGCTCGATGAGCCGGGCATATTCCGGCGCGTCGGGGATCGACAGCCTGACCAGCATCGACACCGCGTTGGCCGCATCCGGCGTCGGTGGGTGGCCGCGACCGTCCTTGATGTGGCAGTTCTGGCAGGCGTTGGTGTTGAACAACGGGCCGAGGCCATCGCGCGCCGTGGTGGTCGACGGTGCGATCACCCATGGGCTGCGGAAAAAGCTGTTGCCGACACTGAAGTCCACTCGCCGTGACGGTGGCAGGTTGGCCGAGGGCAGGGAGAATGCGTTCTGATCGGTCTTGCGCACAGTCGCTGCACCGCCCGAACGTGCTTCACCAGGCTCGGCTTTGGTGAAACGCGGGGCGTCATCGCAGGCACTCAGGCCCAGGGCCAGCAACAGTGCGGACAAGCGAAGAGGCAGCGAGGGCATCAGACATCCTGCGGACGGGCGAAAATAAAGGCGCAAAGTCTAACAGGGCGAAGGGGTTTGAATAAGAGGAATTATCGTTTGCTTGATACAGCGCAAATCTGAAGAGCAATGCAAAACCCTGTAGGAGCTGCCGAAGGCTGCGATCTTTTGATCTGTCTTTTTTAGAAGCAAAGTCAAAAGATCGCAGCCTTCGGCAGCTCCTACAGTGGGCCGTGTACGGCAGATATGAAAAAGGCGACCCGAAGGTCGCCTTTTTTTGAATCGGACGCAGTGATCAGAACTCGTGATCAGCGTTGTCCGGGTTCAGGTCGCTGATGCCCAGTTTGCCGGCAGCGGCTTCGATCGAACCGGTCTGCTTGACCAGCGAGGCGATGGCGTCGCGAACGATCTGGTTGCCCGCAGTGTTGCCGGCAGCGATCAGTTGGTCGTAGTGCTCACCCTTGTTGGCGTGATCGACCATGACCTGGATCTTCGCTTCGGTAGCGGCCAGATCGGCTTTCAGTGCGGTGTCGGCAGCCGGGTCAGCCTTGGCCACCAGCGACGACAGGCTGGCGCCGGTCATTTTGGTGCCGTCAACACGGGTGTACTCGCCCAGGTAAACGTTACGAATGCCTTTGGCATCGTAGAAGTGCGAGTTGTGGGTGTTGTCGCTGAAGCAATCCTGCTCGTCTTCAGGGGAGTTGGCTTCCAGGGAAACCTTCATACGCTCGCCCGCCAGTTCACCCAGGGACAGGCTGCCCATGCCGAAGAGCATTTTGCGCAGGCCGCTTTCGCCCGGCTCGGCTTCCAGGGTGGCACGGTAGTTGTCAGCCACGTTCGGCTTCCAGTTACCGACCATTTCTTCGAGGTCGCTGACCAGCAGTTGGGTCACGGACTTCAGGTAAGCACGACGACGATCGTTGTGACCGCCAGTGGCGCCGGCGCCTTCCAGGTAGTCGGAGGCCGGACGGTTGCCAGCGCCAGGGCCGGTGCCGTTGAGGTCCTGGCCCCACAGCAGGAATTCGATCGCGTGGTAGCCGGTGGCGACGTTGGCTTCGGAACCGCCCAGCTCGTTGAGGCTGGCGAGTTTTTCCGGAGTGATGTCTTTGACGTCGACCTTGTCTTCGCCGACCTGGACTTCGGTGTTGGCGATGATATTGGCGGTGGCGCCCGGGTTACCCAGTGCGTGCTCGTAGGATTTGTCGACGTAGTCGATCAGACCCTCGTCCAGTGGCCAGGCGTTAACCTGACCTTCCCAATCGTCGATGATGGTGTTGCCGAAGCGGAACACTTCGCTCTGCAAGTACGGAACGCGCGCGGCGACCCAGGCAGCCTTGGCGGCTTTCAGGGTGTCGGCGTTCGGCTTGGCGAGGAAGGCGTCGACGGCGGTCTGCAGGGTTTTCGCGGTGGATTCGGCATCGCTGTAAACGGCGAAGACCATGTCGGCGTAGTGCGCGACCACAGCCTTGGCGGCGGCTTCGTCGACTTTACCGGCAGCGGCAGGCGCCGCAGGTGCGCTGGTGCTGGCGGCTGGCGTCGGTGCGGCCGGAGCGGCGGCCTTGTCTTTGCCTTCGCCGCAACCGGCGAGGGAAATAGCGATGGCCAGCAGACTGGCGGTAGCCAGAGGCATACGAATCATGGCGAACATCCTGCTTCGGTAGTTGATTGGACTGGCGCGGGGGCGCGCAAAACTGCGACATAATGCAAATCTTTCGCATTATGTGTAAAGGGTTGTGGCTGGAAATATTTCTTATTTACGTCGGTGTGATGGCACAGATCAAAAGATCGCAGCCTCGTTGCACTCGACAGCTCCTACAGGGGAATGCGATTCATGTAGGAGCTGCCGCAGGCTGCGATCTTTGCTTTTAGAGAATTGCTGCGTTACTGCGTTGCGCCTGTTTGAGATAGGCGCCCAGTTCCCGGGCCGGCAGCGGTTTGCTGTAGTGGTAACCCTGACCTTCGTGGCAGCCTTCGGAGATGATGTAGCTTTCCTGTTCGGCGGTTTCCACGCCCTCGGCGATCACCTGCATGCCGAGGCTCTTGCCCAGTTGAATGATCGCGCGAACGATGGTCGCATCGTCGTCGTCATCGAGCAGGTCCTGAACGAAGCTCTTGTCGATCTTGATCTTGTCCAGCGGCAGGCTTTTCAGATAGCTCAGGGATGAATAGCCGGTGCCGAAGTCATCGATGGCGATCAATGCGCCAGAGCGGCGCAGGCTGAGCAAGTGCTGGGCGGCGGTGCTGATGTCTTCCATCAGGCCGGTTTCGGTGACCTCCAGTTCCAGACTGCGCGGTGGCAGGCGGTACATCTGCAGCAGGTTGTTGACCACTCGCGGTAGCTCGGCGTGGTGCAACTGAACCGTCGACAGGTTGACCGCCATGCGCAAGTCGACAAAGCCCTGATCGTGCCATTCGCGCAATTGCTTACAGGCCTGATCGAGCACCCATTCGCCAATGGCGATGATCGTGCCGTTCTGCTCCGCCAGCGGGATGAACAAGTCCGGCGGCACCAGACCGTGTTCCGGATGCTGCCAGCGAATCAGCGCTTCGACGCCGACCACGCGGTGATCGCGATAGCTGATCTGCGGTTGATAAACCAGATAGAACTGATCGCGCAACAGTGCATCGCGCAAGTCTTTTTCCAGCTCGCGACGACGGCGCATCTCGCTGTCGACGCTGGCGATATAGAACTGATAGCGGTTGCGTGAGCGGGTCTTGGCCAGGGTCATGGTCTGCTCGGCCTTCTGCAACAGCTTCTCGGTGCTGTCGCCGTCCTCCGGGAACAGGGTGATGCCAATGGTCGCGCGCAGGCGGATTTCCTGATGGTCGAGGGCGAACGGCGCCTCCAGATCATCAAGGATGCTTTGCGCCAGTTCGGCCGCTTCGTAAGGTTGCTCGATATCCGCTTGTACCAGTGCGAACTGGTCACCGCCGAGGCGGGCGAGGGCGCCGAGGCGGCCGCTGTGGGCGCGCAGACGATCGGCCAGGGCCAACAACAATTGGTCGCCGGTCTGGTAGCTGAATTGCTCGTTGATGCCTTTGAAATCATCCAGCCCCACGCACAACACCGCGACCCGGCGTTGCAGCTTGCCGGCGTCGACCAGAATCTTGTCCAGTTGCTGCTGGAGTTGCTGGCGATTCGGCAGGCCGGTGAGGAAGTCGTACTGGGCCATGCGCAGCAGGCTGTTTTCCGCTTCATGACGCAGATGGGTGTTGCGTTCGATCGATTCAAGCAACTGATTGGCGGTGTTGATCCAGATCCCCAGCTCGTTTTTTTCGTGGCCCTTGAGCTGCGGAATCTTGTGTTCGCTGGGGCGATCGGGGTTGATCTCGGTGAGGTGTTCGATGATCCGCGACAACGGCTTGGTCAACAGCCAGTGATAGACCAGATACAACACCAGGCCCATCGCCAGTGCGCGCAAAACTCCGGAAATAAAGATGATCACCGAACTGACGATAAAGCCCTCGCCATAGGTGGCGGTGTCGAGGGTAATGCTCAGGTCACCGTAGTACTCGCTGTACGGACCACGCCCTACCAGTTGCGTGGTGAAGGTGCGTTCCTGGCCGAGAATCAGGTCGGTCAGCCAGCGGCTGTTGGACTGCTGCAATTCGCGGGATTTCTGCGCGAGCATGGCTTCGTTGGGATGGCCGATAGAAGCCTGACGCACGGCATCGTCCTGGAACAGGCCTTCGATCACCTGCATACCCATTTCCCGGTCAAGGCTGTAAACCGCCTGGGTCGAGGGATCGCGGAACATGTCGAGGATGCGTTCGGCGTCGCCGGCAACGGCCTGGCGGGTTTTGTAAGCATCGAAAACGATCTGTGCGCAGCTCAAGACTACGCCGACGATCAATGCCGACAGGAGCACGACCCGGAGCAACTTCACCGACAAGCTGTTCTTGAGTTCCAGCTTCAAAGGGTTATTCCTTGTTCCGTGCGGGTAGCGTCAAGTTGCCATGAGTATTGGCAATCCCGAGTTGGCAGTCAAAGGGACAATCAGACCGGGGACGATTCGCCCATAGCCTTGGCCGAAATGCTGCTGTCTGGAGTATTAGCCCTAATTCGTACTATGTCGGTAGTTTCGCCCCTCAACTTGAGCGGTTCGCAGTATTTTTTCCTTTTTTTGATGTTAGCCCGCTGTGGCATGGCGGCAAGCAGCGCCAGACAGCTTTCAGCGTGAGAAAAACGCTATTGATCGTTTCCACGCTCCACGTGGGAATGCCTCCAGGGACGCTCTGCGTCCAGTGACGCGGAGCGTCTCGGTATGCATTCCCACACAGGAGCGTGGGAACGATCATCAAACGCCCATAAAAAAACCCGGCAAAAGCCGGGTTTTTTGACTGGCGCGCAGCTTACGCGGTGAAGGTTTTGCCTTCGAACTGCTCAGCAACGAACTTCCAGTTGACCAGGTTCCAGAACGCTTCGACATACTTCGGACGAACGTTGCGGTAGTCGATGTAGTAAGCGTGTTCCCAGACGTCGCAAGTCAGCAGCGGGGTGTCGCCGCTGGTCAGCGGGTTGCCGGCGCCGATGGTGCTGGCCAGAGCCAGGGAACCGTCAGCCTTTTTCACCAGCCAGCCCCAGCCGGAACCGAAGGTGCCGATCGAGGTTTTGCTGAATTCTTCCTTGAACTTGTCGAACGAACCGAAAGCAGCATTGATGGCTTCAGCCAGCGCGCCGGTTGGTTGACCGCCGGCGTTTGGCGCCAGGCAGTTCCAGTAGAAAGTGTGGTTCCAGACCTGAGCGGCGTTGTTGAAGATACCGCCCGAGGAAGTCTTGACGATTTCTTCCAGGGTCTTGCCTTCGAACTCGGTGCCTGGCACCAGGTTGTTCAGGTTCACGACATAGGTGTTGTGGTGCTTGTCGTGGTGGTATTCCAGGGTTTCCTTGGAAATGTGCGGCTGCAGGGCATCGTGTGCGTAAGGCAGCGGCGGCAATTCGAAAGCCATGATGATTCTCCTAATCAGGTCTGTTGCGGTGAGCGCAAGGCCGATCACGGGCGGCCAGAAATGCACCGGCGAGTTTTTACTCTTTGCGGCGCAGGGTTTCGATCATAGCACCGGGGTTGCGCCATAACCACGCAACAACTGTGTGGGATAGAGGTTCCAGAGCCTTTTGGAATAAATCAGGATGCCAATATCAATTGCCCCGCGACCGTGAACATCATCAACGCCACCACCAGATCAAGGATCCGCCAGGTACTCGGCCGGGCCAGCCAGGGCGCCAACCACGCTGCGCCCAATGCCAAGGTGAAAAACCACAACAGCGAAGCACTCGCCGCCCCGACGACATAAGCCCCTGGCACCGATTGTTGCGCGCCGAGCGAGCCGATCAACAACACCGTATCCAGGTAAACGTGCGGATTGAGCAGCGTCACCGCCAAAGCGCTGAGCATCACCGCCCGCAGGGAGCGCACGGTCTGGTTCTCGCCCTGACCCAGGCTCTGTTTCGAACAGGCCCGGCGTAGCGCCTGGCTGCCGTACCAAATCAGAAACGTCGCGCCGCCCCAACGGGCAATGGCGAGCAGCGTCGGGTTCTGCGCCAGAATCGTCGCCAGGCCGAATACCCCAGCCGCCACGAGCAGTGCATCGCAGATCACGCACAACGCCGCCACGGGCAGGTGATGTTCACGACGCAGGCTCTGCGCCAATACAAAAGCGTTCTGCGTGCCGATCGCCATGATCAGCCCGAACGCCACCAGCAGGCCGTTCACATAGCTTTGCCACATAACAATTACTCCGCGTTGGCTGCGAGATCGCGCAGCACTTGCATGGCGCGTTCGGCGTCGGCCTGGCCGACGAACAAATGGTCGTGGTAGTAACCGGCGATCACGTTGCAACTGATCCCGGCCTTGCCCAGTGCCGTGGCGAATGCGGCGGTGAGGCCCACGGCTTCCAGCGCCGAGTGCACGTTGAGGGTGATCCACGCGGCGACGTAGTCGAAACTGAAACCGGCCTGTTCAGCTTGGGAGCGTTCGAGAATCACGGTCAGGCCTTCCTGTTCGCGGAAGCTGCCGACGATCTCCAGATCCCTCGGTAACACGCCGTCGGGCAGGGTGCAGAATACGTATTCGCCGGCGTTCAGTTGCGGGCTCATGCTGCGCAACAAGGTTGTAAGTGAGGTTTCGCCAGCCATTGCAGTGATCCTTGATAAAGAGTGCTTGCTGGCTATTCTCCGGGCGAAACCTGTATAAGAAAAACCAATAGTGCTGATCGCTCATTAGGAAAACTGATGTTCGACTACAAATTGCTATCTGCTCTGGCCGCCGTGGTCGAGCAGGCCGGCTTCGAACGGGCCGCGCAGGTGCTGGGTTTGTCGCAATCGGCGATTTCGCAGCGGATCAAACTGCTCGAAGCGCGGGTCGGCCAGCCGGTGTTGATTCGCGGCACGCCACCGTCGCCGACCGAAATAGGCCGGCGTCTGCTCAACCATGTGCAACAGGTGCGTCTGCTTGAGCGCGACTTGCAGACTCTCGTGCCCGCGCTGGACGAAGAGGGCCTGCCTGAGCGTCTGCGCATCGCGTTGAATGCCGACAGCCTCGCCACGTGGTGGGCCGAAGCAGTGGGGGATTTCTGCGCCGAACAACATTTGCTGCTCGATCTGGTTGTTGAAGACCAGACCGTCGGCCTCAAACGCATGCGCGCCGGTGAAGTGGCCGCGTGCCTTTGTGCCAGTGAACGACCGGTAGCCGGCGCGCGCAGTGTCTTGCTGGGTGCGATGCGTTATCGCGCGCTGGCCAGCCCGGCGTTCATCGCACGGCATTTCCCCGACGGCGTGCGCGCCGAGCAACTGCCACGCACGCCGGCGCTGGTGTTCGGCCCGGACGACTTTCTCCAGCATCGTTATCTCGCCTCGTTGGGCGTCGACGGCGGTTTCGAGCACCATCTGTGCCCGTCCTCGGAAGGTTTTATCCGCCTGACCGAAGCCGGTCTCGGTTGGGGACTGGTGCCGGAACTGCAAGTTCGCGATCAGTTGCAACGCGGGGTGTTGTGCGAGTTGTTGCCAGATAAACCGATCGATGTGCCGTTGTACTGGCATCATTGGCGCAATGGCGGTCAGCTTCTAGGCTTGCTGACCGAGCAATTGGTGCGTTCATCGGCGCAATGGCTAGTGCCTTTAAAACAGCCATAAGCGTCAAGCTGCGAGCGGCAAGTTGTGGGCTTGCGCACCGTTTTTACTTGCAGATGGAGGCTTGATGCTTGCAGCTGCTTTTTGTTGGAGTTTTGCATGAAAATTCTGGTCACCGGCGCAAGCGGCTTCATTGGCGGACGCTTTGCGCGTTTCGCCCTGGAGCAGGGCCTGGACGTGCGGGTCAACGGTCGCCGGGCCGAGAGCGTCGAACATCTGGTGCGCCGTGGCGCCGAATTTGTCCCCGGCGACCTGACCGATCCCGATCTGGTCCGCGAGCTGTGTTCCGAAGTTGAAGCCGTGGTGCATTGCGCGGGCGCCGTCGGGCTGTGGGGGCGCTATCAGGACTTTCATCAGGGCAACGTGCAGGTTACCGAAAACGTCGTCGAAGCCTGCCTGAAGCAGCGCGTCCGGCGCTTGGTGCATCTATCATCGCCATCGATCTATTTCGATGGCCATGATCATTTCAACCTGACGGAAGAGCAAGTACCCAAGCGCTTTAAGCATCACTACGCCGCGACCAAATATCTGGCCGAGCAAAAGATCTTCGGCGCGCAGGAATTCGGCCTGGAAACCATTGCCCTGCGCCCGCGTTTCGTCACCGGCGCCGGTGATATGAGCATCTTCCCGCGCCTGCTTAATATGCAGCGCAAGGGCCGCCTGGCGATCATCGGCAATGGCCTGAACAAAGTCGATTTCACCAGCGTGCAGAACCTCAACGAAGCGATGCTCAGCAGTTTGCTGGCCGCCGGTTCCGCGCTGGGCAAGGCCTACAACATCAGCAATGGTGCGCCGGTACCGTTGTGGGATGTGGTCAATTACGTGATGCGCAAGATGGAAGTGCCACAGGTCACCAAATACCGCTCGTATGGTCTGGCCTACAGCGTCGCGGCGCTCAACGAAGGTGCATGCAAGCTCTGGCCCGGGCGTCCGGAGCCAACCCTGTCGCGGCTCGGCATGCAGGTAATGAAAAAAAATTTCACCCTCGACATCAGCCGCGCCCGGCATTATCTGGACTACGATCCGAAAGTCAGCCTGTGGTCGGCGCTGGATGAGTTCTGCGGCTGGTGGAAAGCTCAGGACATCCGTTGAAACGATTCGGCCGGGCGGCAATGAACCGTGTAGCCGCTTGGGGGTCAATCCCTGCGGCTGCGGCGGTTATACTTCGCAGCATTTAGCCATCACCGCGTTTCACAAAGGTTGCCTCAATGTCCATGCGTAATGATGCCCACGACGATTTCGATGATGTTCCGAGCCTGCGGGCCGACACCTTCGACGACGATGACATTCCGACCACCGCTCGCACCTCCGTGCATTCGCGCACGCCGCCCGTGGTCAAGGTCAAGGCGGCCAGCACCGGCCCGTTGTGGGCGTTGGTCGGCGCACTGTTCTTCGCCTTCGTCGGTCTGGCCTGGTGGAGTTTCCAGCAAATCTCGTTGATGGAGCAGCAACTGGTCGCAACCCAGGAAAGCTTCGCGCGCATCAGTGAAGAAGCGGCGGGGCGCTTGCAGGACATTTCCGGCAAGGTCGTGGCCAGCCAGTCCAACGTCACCAGCGACAGCGAAGCCCTCAAGCTGCAGATCAAACAGCTCGAAGGCAAGCTCCTCGATCAGAGCAAACAGCAGCAAGGCGTCGCGGGGCAGGCCAGTGATCTGGACAAACGACTGGCACAGATGACCGCGCAGACCACTGAGCAGCAGAACGCCAATACCCAGTTGCAGGCGCAGGTCAAAGCCTTGACTGCGGAACTGGCGACGGTGAAAAGCACGCCGGCCGACACCAGCAAGGTCGACGCACAGTTGAAAGCCTTCGATGCTCAGTTCAAAAGCCTCGGTGCCGATATCGCGGCGTTGAAGAAGCAGGGCAACCCGAGCGCGGCGATTGATCGCCTCGAACAGGAAATCGTCGTCCTCAAAAGCGAGCAGGACAACCGCCCGGCAGCCCCGCAAGGCGGCGGCAATACCGCCGAGTTCGACGCTTTCCGCGGGCAGATGACCCGCAACATCAATACGCTGCAGGCGCAAATCCAGAATCTGCAGCAGCAGATCAATTCCCGCCCGTAAGACTTGCTCAACGGTGGTGAGGCTTGCCTCACCACTCAAGCCGCGAAACGTTCAGAAACCCTCTGAATATCCATACATCAGCCCAAGCCGTCTACGCTCTTGAAACACCAACAAGAACGAGGGATGCGCTATGGGGTTTTTGCATAAAGTGGCCTGGCTCGGCGTGATGTTACTGGCCGGTTTCGGCCAGGCCAGCGCCGCCACGACCGCCAAGGATGACAGTCAGGCTGCCATCGCCTTGCTGGAAAAAGCCCTGGCCTATTACCACGACAATGGCGACAAGGCGTTCGCCGCGTTCAGCCGGCAGGGCGAGTTCGTCGACAAGGATCGCTACGTGTTCGTAGTCGACACCAAAGGCGTGATGCTCGCCAGCGGCGGGCCTTCATCAGCGTTGATCGGTCGTGACGTCAGTGAAGTGCTCGGCCCGGATTTGCAGAAAACCTTCAAGGACGCGTTGAAAGTGCCGGAAGGCAACGGCATCCAGCAGGCCGAATACCGTTGGCAGAACTGGTCGGACGGCAAGGTCGAGCGCAAGCATGTGTATTACCAGCGCATCGGTCAGCGGATTCTGGCGGTGGGTTACTACTTGCCGCGAGCCTCGGCCGAGCAGGCCAAGGCGTTGCTCGATAAAGCGGCGACTGATTTGGGCAAAGACGAGAAGGGCACGCTGACCGCTATCAATTCGCTCAAGGGCGGCTACTTGCAGGATGACTTGTACGTGTTCGTCGTTGATCTGAATACCCAGCGTTATGTCGCCCACGGCACCAACCTGCGCTTGATCAATACCGACTTCGGCAAGGTCAAGGACCCGGAAGGCAAACCGGTGGGCGAGCCGATTCTGGCGCTGATCGGCAAGCAGGATGAGGGTGAATATGAATACCGCTGGAAGAACCCGGTGACCGGCAAGGTTGAGGATAAACATGCCTACCTGAAGAAGGCCGGGCATTTCCTCGTTGCAGTCGGTTACTACAGCCCTTGAAGATCAAAAGATCGCAGCCTTCGGCAGCTCCTACAGGGTTATGCATGCCCTTGTAGGAGCTGCCGAAGGCTGCGATCTTTTGCGGTTATTTGGCGCCGTGCTCGCGCCCGCGCAGCAGGTTGTTCGGCATGGCAATCGCCGCTGCCAACCCAAGCAACGACACCGCCGCACTCACCCACAACAGGTGCCGGAACGTCACCAGCAACTCCGCACGCAAGGCGTTCTGCGCATCACCCGGCGCGGCGTTCAGACCATCGAGCAGGACGTTGCCCGAATGGCCCTCGCTCATCAGCGAACTGTTCGCCAGATGGGCGAAGCTGGAATCCTGCAGCAACGCCAGCAACAGCGCCGACATCAGCGCCACGCCCACTGCGCCGCCGAGGGAACGAAACAGGTTGGTGGTGCTGGTCGCAACGCCGATGTCGCGTTGTTCCACCGAATTCTGGGTGCCGACCAATGAGGTCGGGAACTGCATGCCGCTGGAAATACCACAGAGCAACATGAACAGACCACTGACCAGCGTCGCCTCGGGTGGGCTGAACGCCATACCGAAGATCGCAACCGGCATCAGCATCGCACCGGTCAGAATCTGCGGTTTGTAGCGCCCGGTGATCGACGTGCGCCGCCCAGCGAAGAATGCACCAATCGGCAACCCCATCGCTAATGGCAACAAGTGCAACGCGGCACTGTCGGCCCCGGCCCCAGTGACACTCTGAAAGCGCAGCGGCATCAGCACGATCAACGAAATCGCCTGGAAACTGGTGAAGAAAATCGTGCACCAGCACAGCAGGGCGTTGCGATTGGCGAACAGGTGCATCGGCAGCAACGGCTCCCGCGCCCGGCGTTCGTGCCAGACAAACAGCGCCAATACCACCACCGCACACGCGAACAGAGCGAGCACTTCGCTGCTGCGCCACGAATGACCCTGGCCAACCTGAGTGATGCCCAGCAGCAGGGCAGTGAGGCCGATGATCATCAGCAGCGTGCCGAGGTAATCGATGATCGGTTTGCGCTGCGGTATCGGCAGCCCGCGCAGATTGCGCCGCGCCACCCACCAGGCACCGAGGCCCAGCGGCAGGTTGATCAGAAATACCCAGCGCCATGACAGGTATTCGGTCATGTAACCGCCGAGTACCGGGCCGGCGACACTGGCCACCGCGTACATGCTGCTGAAGTAACCCTGATAGCGACCACGCTCACGCGGTGGCACGATGTCGCCGATGATCGCCTGACTCACCGAGATCATCCCGCCGGCGCCGATGCCCTGAAGGATCCGCGCCAGCACCAGTTGCTCCATGCTCTGCGCCATGCCGCAAAACAGTGAGGCGAGGGTGAACAGGCCCATACCGAACAGCATCAGTTTGCGCCGCCCGTACAAGTCGCCGAGCTTGCCGTAGATCGGCACGGCCACCGTCATCGCGACCATGTACCCGGAAATCACCCAGGCCAGCAGGCTGACGTCCTTGAACTGCGCAGAAATGGCCGGCATCGACACGGCAACGATGGTCTGGTCCAGCGCGCCGAGAAAGATCGCCATCATCAGCGCGACCAGCACGCTGCGAATGGCCAGTTTGGGCGTTTCGGGGTGATTGAGATTGGTCACGGGCGAGCCTGCGGGCAGTGATGAACCCGCGCGGCCATTGCGCGCGGGTGGATGCTCGCCAGTGTAAGTCGGTAGCAGGCTATTCGATAGCCTCATAAGGAAGTCCGACGTAATTTTCTGCAATGGTTTTTCGCCCTGCTTCTGAACTGACAAAGTAGTCCAGTTCCGAGGCGCTGATGCGCTGGCTGAAGTCATCGTGATCGTCGAAACGATGCAGCATCGAGGTCATCCACCAGGAAAACCGCTCGGCTTTCCATACGCGGCGCAGGCAGATTTCCGAGTATTTCTCCAGCAGATCGGTGCGGTCGTCGCGATAAACCTTCAACAGAATATTGAACAGCGTACTGACGTCGCTGGCGGCCAGATTCAAACCCTTGGCGCCGGTCGGCGGAACGATATGCGCGGCGTCGCCGACCAGAAACATCCGCCCGTACTGCATCGGCTCGACGACAAAACTGCGCAGCGGCGCGATGCTTTTCTCGATCGAAGGGCCTGTGACCAGTTTCTCCGCGAGCGCCACCGGCAGGCGATTTTTCAACTCATCCCAGAAGCGTTGATCGCTCCAATCGTCGACGTTTTCATCCGCCGGCACTTGCAGGTAATACCGGGTGCGCGTCGCCGAACGCATGCTGCACAGGGCGAAGCCACGTTCATGGCGGGCGTAGACCAACTCCTCATGCACCGGCGGCGTGTCGGCCAGAATCCCCAGCCAGCCAAACGGATAAACCCGCTCGAAGACCTTCAGGCTATCCGCTGGAATCGACTGCCGCGCGACCCCGTGGAAACCATCGCAACCGGCGATGTAATCGCAATCGACGCGAAAGGTTTCGCCGTCCTTTTCGAAGGTGACAAATGCCTCGTCGCTTTTCATGCCGTGAGGAACGACATCCCTCGCCTGGTAAATGGTCGGCGCACCAGCCTCCCGACGAGCGGCCATCAGGTCGCGGGTGACTTCGGTCTGGCCGTAGATCATCACGCTCTTGCCACCGGTCAGCGCGTGCAGATCGATGTGCACCTGACGTCCGTCCAGGGCCAGATCGAAACCGCCATGCACCAGCCCTTCGGCGTCCATGCGTTGACTCACTCCAGCCTGACGCAACAGCTCTACCATGCCTTGTTCAAGTACCCCGGCGCGAATGCGTCCGAGCACGTAATCAGGTGTCTGGCGTTCAAGGATGAGGGTGTCGATACCAGCGTTGTGCAGCAACTGGCCGAGGAGCAATCCGGACGGACCGGCGCCGATAATGGCGACTTGGGTTTTCAGCGTTTTCATTGTTTTTATGGCTCGCAAGCTTCACGCGACAAGCGCCGGTGAATATTTTTTATGGATCGAGTGCTTGCATTTTTCCCTTGCGGGTCTGTCAATTGAAGGTGAAAACTGAGCTGATACCTGTACATTCTGCCAATCGGTGCGATTATCGCCCACAACCCCGAGGCCTGGATTGAAGTGATGAACAAGCCTGAGCTGCCTTCGATTCCAGTGTTCAAGCTCTACGGTGAAAGCCTGGACTGGCCGACCCCTGACTTGCTGCACTGTGAAACCATTTCCTCCCGCAGTCGCGAACATGAGTGGGAAATCAAACCCCACCGCCATGCTGATTTGTGCCAGTTGCTCTTCGTCTTCAAAGGTCAGGCAGAGCTTGAGATCGAAGGGCAGCGCACGCAACTCCAAACCCCGGCGATTCAAGTGCTGCCACCGTTATCGGTGCACGGTTTTCGCTTTTCCGAAGACGTCGAAGGATTCATCGTTACCCTCGCCACACCGCTGATCAATCACTTGCAGGCGCAACTGGGCGATTCGGTGCACGCACTGGCCAGTGCAGAAAACTACCCGGCAGGCACCGACGGTGATTACCTCAACAGCCTGTTTTCGGCGTTGCAGGCTGAGTACAACGGCCATCAGCCGGCGCGGGAAATGCTCATGCATTCGCTGGTCAGCGTGATCATGGTCTGGGTCAGCCGTCAGGCGATCGTGCGGCACAAAGCCAGTCAGCGGCCGCAACGTCAGCGCGAATACCTCAATGGCTTTATTCAATTGGTCGAGGAAACTTATCGCCAGCATGTGAAGGTTGAAGACCTGGCGCATCGGCTGGGGATTTCGGTATCGCACCTCAACGGCACTTGCCGTGAACTGGCGGGGCAACCGGCGTTGCAGATCATGCACGAGCGTCAGTTGCTGGAGGCCAAGCGCTTGCTGACCTACACCAGCATGACGATTTACGAGATGTCGGAGTTGTTGGGGTTTTCCGATCCGACCAACTTCACGCGCCTGTTTCGGCGCCGGGTGGGGATTTCACCAAAGGCTTTCCGCGACAGCCTCAAGGCCGAGCAGTAATCCACTGACATCACAAAACCACCTGTAGGAGTGAGCCTGCTCGCGATAGCGGTGTGTCAGTCAAATAAAGTTTGACTGACACACCGCTATCGCGAGCAGGCTCACTCCGACCATTGAATATCAGCGCAGCGCGTTCAGCGTGGCATTGTGCGGAATGCAGCGCTCGAAGTTGCAGCTCGCATACTCGCGCGGCAGCTGTCGCAGCTGTTCGACCCGCCAGGCAGCGGTGCCGTACAGTGCCAGGGTGGCGGCGCAGGTGATGAAAATCGCGACGTACCTTCTTGTTTTGATGTTCATGGCGTTGACCTCTGAACGACATACCCTGCGGTATTACTTTCAGCATAGGTCAGCGGTGGGGAGTTGCCAGCGAGTGTGCTACGGGTTGTAACCCGGTATTCAGCACACCCATAGCCCCCTGTAGGAGTGAGCCTGCTCGCGATAGCGGAGTGTCAGGCAACATCTATCCGACTGACACACCGCTATCGCGAGCAGGCTCACTCCTACAGGGGATCGGTTTACAGATCAACGTCCCATTGCGGATGCTCAGGAAAGCGCTCTACCAGAAAATCCAGCATGCTGCGCAGCGCCACCGGCATGTGTTTGCGCGAGGCATAGACGGCGTAGATGCTCATCTTTCGAGGCTCGGCATGGGGCAGCAGGCGGACCAGTTCGCCGCTGTGAATATGCACCCCGGCCTGATAGGTCGGCAGCATCGCCACCCCCGCGCCAGCCAGTGTCGCGCGCAATAACGTGCTGGCCTCGTTGGCGCTGATATTGCCCTGCACCGGCACTGAAACCGGTTCGCCATCCTCCTCGAAATGCCACAGGCTTTTGCCGAAATACGAGTGCGTCAGGCAATTGTGTCTGCTCAGATCTTCGACCCGTAATGGCGCCGGCTGTTCTCGCAGATAGGCCGGGGCGGCGCAGACAACCGAACGACAAACGGTCAGGCGTCGGGCAATCAGATTGGGGTCAAGATCATTACTGGTGCGAATCGCCAGATCGATGCGTTCATCCACCAGATTCACCGTGCGATCGAGCATTTGCAGATCGATGCTAACCCCCGGATAGCGCTTGACGTAGGCGGCCATCGCATCCGCCAATTGCGCCTGGCCAAACGAAGTGCTGACGCTGATCCGCAGCAGCCCGCGCGGGGTGTCGTGGGGTTCGCTGACGGCGGCTTGCATGTCGGTCGACAGTTCAAGCATTTGCCGGCAGCGCGGCAGGATTTCGCTGCCGGCGGCGGTCAGGCTCAACTTGCGCGTGGTGCGGTGCATCAGGCGTGCGCCGACCCAGTCCTCCAGCTCTGCCAGATAACGTGAAACTACCGGCCGCGAAAGGTCCAGATGATCGGCCGCTGCCGACTGGCTGCCCAGGTCCACCACCGTGACAAACACCCGCATTGCTTGGAGACGATCCATGATTTGCCCGCTTTCAGAAACAAACTATGTTCAAGCATCGCATTTTTTGTACTGAGTCAGGCAACTAAGCTCTGTTCCATCGCCAAACACGGCATTCGGACACCGGAGTAACAGATGATCGGTTTCACCACACTCAAACGCGTTCTGCTCGCCACTGCTTCCCTGGGTTTCGCCGCGCATGCAGCGGCTGCCAATCTGACCCTGGATGTCTATAACCCAGGGACAAACGCGATTTTCCCGGTGACCTCGGTGCTGGTCAGCGGTGAGAAAGACGCGATCCTCGTTGATGCGCAATTCGGCAAATCCCAGGCCGAGAAAGTCGTGGAAAAGATCCGCGCCAGCGGCAAGCATCTGACCACCATCTACATCAGCCATGGCGACCCGGATTACTACTTTGGCCTTGATACCCTGACCAAGGCATTCCCGGAGGCCAAGGTACTGGCCTCGCAACCGACGGTTGATCACATCAACAAAACCGTCGCCGGCAAACTGGCCTTCTGGGGCCCGAAAATGGGCGCCGACGTGCCGGCGAAAACCATCGTGCCGGGCGTGCTCAAGGGTGACACCCTGATGCTCGAAGGGCAGAAATTGCAGGTCATCGGCCTCGACGGCAAACAACCGGATCGCAGTTTTGTGTGGATCCCGTCGCTCAAAGCCGTGGTCGGTGGTGTGGTTGTCGCCGAAAATATCCACGTATGGATGGCCGATACCCAGAGCGCGCAATCCCACGCCGACTGGCTGGAAACGTTGCACTCGATCGAAACCCTCAAACCGAACACCGTGGTGCCGGGTCACTACCTGGGTGACAGCCGCCGCTCGCTGGCCAGCGTGAAATTCACCGCCGACTACATTAAGGCGTTCGACGCGGAAACCGCCAAGGCCAAAGATTCCGCCACACTGATCGCCGCGATGAAAAAGCGTTACCCGACACTCGGCGAAGAAAGTTCGCTGGAGCTGAGCGCGAAAGTCGCCAAGGGCGAAATGCAGTGGTAAGCCGATTCTGAAAACGCAGCACTCTCAAGCCAACTGGAGAATGTCATGAGCAAGATCGCAATCATTGGTGCCACCGGCCGTGCCGGTAGCCAACTTCTGGAAGAAGCCCTGCGTCGCGGCCATAGCGTTACCGCTATTGCCCGCGATACCTCGAAGATCGGCGCGCGTGCCGGTGTGGTCAGCAAGAATGTCGATGTGCTGGATTCGGCCGCGTTGCAGGATGCCGTGGCCGGTCATGATGTGGTGATCACCGCTGCGCATTTTGCCACTGTTCCCGCGAGCGCTATTGTCGGGCCAATTAAGCAGGCAGGCGTTCAGCGTTTGCTGGTAGTGGGCGGTGCCGGTTCGTTGTTGCTGCCGGACGACACGCGAGTGATCGACAGTGCGGGGTTTCCGGCCGAGTACAAAACTGAAGCCAGTGCGGGTGCGGCGTTTCTTGACGCGTTGCGTCAGGAGCAGGACCTGGACTGGACCTTTCTGTCGCCTTCGGCGGAGTTTGTCGAAGGTGAGCGTACGGGTAGTTTCCGTGTCGGCCAGGATCACTTGCTGGTGAGCGCTGATGGGCGTAGCTGGATCACCTTTGCCGATTACGCGATTGCGCTGATCGACGAGGTGGAAACGCCGAAGCATTCGCGTCAGCGGTTTACTGTCGGGTACTGAGTGAATCCTTGCCCCTCACCCCAGCCCTCTCCCGAGGGAGAGGGAGCCGACCGAGGTGTCTGGCGTTGTACATCGACCTGAGTGATCGAGTCGATTATGGATTCGGTACAGCACCTTCAGGTCGGTGTAGCTCGACAAAACAACCCGGTCAGTCCCCTCTCCCTCTGGGAGAGGGTTAGGGTGAGGGGAAATAGCCTCACCGCAAATGCGCCTGCTCAACCAGCCAGATCATCAATTCTTCCAGCTGCGGCGAAGGCTCGGTTCCCGCAGGCACCACCACGTAATACGCCAACCCCGTCCTCACCTTCAATTCAAACGGCATCACCAGCCGTCCGGCACGCAAGTCGTCGCCGATCAACGACCAGTCGCCAATCGCCACCCCCGTCCCATGCGACGCCATCGACATCGCCTGGTCCAGCGTCTCGAAATGCTGGCCCATGTTCACATTGTTCAATTGCAACTCGGCTGCCGTCAGCCACACCGTCCAGTCCTGGATGTCGCGGGTCGGATGCAACAACAGATGCTGTTGCAGATCGGCCGGGTCGGACAGTTCCGGTGGGCCTTTCAAAAGTGCCGGTGAGCAGACCGGGGTCAGTTGTTCATCGAACAGATGCAGCGCGGTCGAGGAGTTGTCCGGCGGCGTACCGTAGATCACCGCCGCGTCGAACTGCTCGCGCTGAAAATCCACGCCATGGGCCAACGTCGTGGTCAGTTTGACCGGCACATCCGGGCGTTCCTTTTGCCATTGCAGCAAGCGCGGCACCAGCCAGCGCATCACGCAACTGGGCGCCTTGAGTTGCAGGGTTTCGCGCTTGAGACCGATCTGCTCGGTGGCCTCAGTGATCAGACTGAAGACCTTCTCCACCCGTGGCAACCACTCCCGGCCTTCGGCCGTCAGCTCCAGACCACGGGCCAGACGGATGAACAATTCATACCCCAGATGATCTTCCAGCCCGGCGATCTGCCGGCTCACCGCGCCCTGGGTGATATGCAACTGCTCAGCGGCCCGGGTGAAGTTGCAGCACTGCGCGGTGATCAGAAACGTGTGCAGGGCGGGCAGGGGAGGCAGTCGTTTCATGGGGATCCAAGGTATGACGTGAGGACATGGCTAGTATGACTTTTAATCGATTGTTGCCGCTACCTGCCGACCGTTCAATGAGCCCATTGAAGGCCTGCGTGGGCCTTGTGTCTGAAACGAACAAGAAGGGCAATGACATGGCGACGTGTGGCGAAGTACTGGTCAAGTTACTCGAAGGTTATGGGGTCGAGCAGGTGTTCGGCATTCCCGGCGTGCACACCGTGGAGCTGTATCGCGGGCTGGCCCGTTCGAGCATCAACCACGTCACCCCACGGCATGAACAGGGCGCCGGTTTCATGGCCGACGGTTATGCGCGCACCAGCGGCAAACCGGGTGTGTGCTTCATCATTACCGGCCCGGGCATGACCAACATCACCACCGCCATGGGCCAGGCTTACGCCGACTCGATCCCGATGCTGGTGATTTCCAGCGTGCAGAGCCGCAATCAGTTGGGCGGCGGGCGCGGCAAGCTGCACGAGTTGCCGAACCAGAGCGCACTGGTCGCTGGTGTCGCAGCGTTCTCTCACACCCTGATGTCGGCGTCGGAATTGCCCGGCGTGCTCGCTCGCGCATTCGCCTTGTTCCAGGCCGGCCGTCCGCGTCCGGTGCACATCGAAATCCCGCTGGACGTGCTGGTAGAAGAAGCCGATGACTTGCTCGCCAGCGTCCCGGTCAACATTGACCGCGCCGGTGCTGCCCCCGCTGCCGTGAGCCGCATGAGCGAGTTGCTCGCTGGCGCCCAACGTCCGTTGATTCTCGCCGGTGGCGGTGCGATCGATGCCGCTGCTGAACTCACTGAACTGGCCGAACTGCTCGACGCACCGGTGGCGCTGACCATCAACGCCAAAGGCATGCTGCCGTCGACGCATCCGCTGCTGATCGGCTCGACACAAAGCCTGGTTGCCACCCGCGCACTGGTCGCCGATGCCGATGTGGTGCTGGCGATCGGCACTGAACTGGCCGAAACCGATTACGACGTGACCTTTGCCGGTGGCTTCGAGATTCCCGGCAAACTGCTGCGCATCGACATCGATGCCGATCAGACCGTGCGTAACTATCCGCCACATGTGGCACTGGTTGCCGATTCGCGTAATGCCGCGCAGGCATTGCTCAGCGCCTTGTCGCACAAAGCGCTGGCCGAGCGCCGCAACGATTGGGGCCAGGTGCGCGCCGCGCGTCTGCGTGATGATCTGGCCGCGACCTGGGATGCACCGACGCTGGCGCAAACCCGTTTCCTCGAAACCGTACTGCACGAATTGCCCGACGCGGTGTTCGTCGGCGACTCCACGCAACCGGTGTACACCGGCAACCTGACCTTCAACCCGGAACGTCCGCGTCGCTGGTTCAACTCATCGACCGGCTACGGCACCCTCGGCTATGCATTGCCGGCAGCGATTGGCGCATGGCTCGGTGGACAACCCGATAAAGGTGCACGGCCACCAGTGGTGTGCCTGATCGGCGACGGCGGTCTGCAGTTCACCCTGCCGGAACTGGCCAGCGCCGTCGAAGCGCGCACCCCGGTGATCGTCCTGCTGTGGAATAACCAGGGTTACGAAGAGATCAAGAAATACATGGTCAACCGCGCCATCGAACCGGTCGGCGTCGACATCTACACCCCGGATTTCGTCGGAGTGGCCAAGGCCCTCGGTTGTGCCGCCGAAGCGATCAGCTCGGTGGAACAACTGCGCAGTGCACTGCGTGCCGCCACCGATCGCCAAGGCCCGACCGTGATCGAAATCGACCAGAACCAGTGGATGCAGGCGGTGGCCCAATGATCAGTTTTCCAACCACACTCGACGGCCTCTACATCAACGGCCAATGGTCAGCCGGCCGCGAACATCTGCGGGTGATCAACCCGGCCACCGAGGCGTTGCTGACCACGGTCAATGGTGGTGACGAGCACGCGGTCGAGCAAGCCGTCGCCGCTGCCACTGCCGCGTTCAAGGATTGGTCACAAACCAGCGGTGCCGAGCGCAGCGCAATCCTGCGCAACATCGCCAATGGCGTGCGCAACGGTCGCGATCACTTGATGAAACTGCAATCGAGCAACAACGGCAAACCGCAGTTCGAAGCGGCCATCGACGTCGACGATGTGATCGCCACCTTCGAGTACTACGCCGAACTCGCTGAAGGCCTCGACGCCAGACAGGACAGCAACGTGCCGCTGCCCAGCGATGATTTCAGCGCACGCCTGCGCCGCGAGCCGTGCGGTGTGGTCGGGCTGATCGTGCCGTGGAATTTCCCGATGGTCACCACCGCGTGGAAACTCGCGCCGGCGCTGGCCGCCGGGTGCTGCGTGGTGCTGAAACCGTCGGAAGTCACGCCGCTGCCGGAGCTGGAACTGGCGGCGATCATCGCTGAAGCCGGTCTGCCCAACGGTGTGTTCAACGTCGTCTGCGGTACCGGTCTGGCGGTCGGTGCGCCACTGTCGGCGGATCCGCGTATCGCCAAGATTTCCTTCACCGGTAGCAACGCCGTCGGTGTCCAGGTGATGCAGCGCGCCGCTGAAACGGTGAAGGGCGTGAGCCTGGAACTGGGCGGCAAATCTTCGTTGCTGGTGCTGGACGATGCTGATCTGGAACTGGCGGTGGAACTGGCTTGCGGTGGCGGTTTCTTCAATGCCGGACAGATGTGCTCGGCCACCAGCCGCGTGTTGGTCGCCGATGAGCTGGCAGACGAATTCCTCGAACGTTTGCAAAAGCGTGCGCAGGCGATTCGCGTGGCGGATCCGTTCGACCCGGACGTGGAGATGGGCGCGCTGGTCAATCAGGCGCAATACCAGCGCGTGCTTGGTCACATCGACCGGGGTCTGAGCGCTGGCGCGAAGCTAGTGTGCGGCGGCAATCGTCCGGCAGATCTGCCGCGCGGATATTTTTTGCAGCCAACCGTGTTCACCGACGTGCCCCTCGACAGTGCGCTGTGGTGCGAAGAGATTTTCGGCCCGGTGTTGTGCGTGCGCCGTTTCAGCAGCGAAGCCGAGGCAATCGTCCTGGCCAACGACAGTCAATTCGGCCTCGTCGCCAGTGTGGTGACGCGTAACGCCGAGACCGCCGAGCGGGTCGCCAACGCCCTGCAGGCGGGGCTGGTGTGGCTCAACGCGCCGCAAGTGATCTTCCCGCAAACCGCGTGGGGCGGTTACAAGCAGAGCAGTATCGGCCGCGAATTGGGGCCGTGGGGCCTGGCCGCGTTTCAGGAAATCAAACACGTGATCCGGGCGCTCTGAACGCCCGAAAAAGGTCAGCGCATGCCTCGCAACGAGGCATGCGTCGGCGTCATGGCTTCAATGAGTTTTTATCGATAGTCAGGTGTTTTGCACGACCTCAGGATGAACCCGTCGGCAGCGCTGCAGGCCTTTGAAAACAAGGCTTTCAGCGGAACCGGCCGCGCGGATGCAACGGTTGCGACCAACCTCATACTTAAAAGAACAAAGGGAGTCCGTCATGGGCGAGCACGATCTGAACAGGCGTCAATTCATTAAAACCGTCGGCGTTGCCTCGGTGGCGGCGGCTGCCCTGAGCATGCCCTTCATCCGGGCGAGCGCCAGCGACACGCGGTTCGCCGGCAAGACCCTGCGTTTGCTGACCTGGTCGGATGACACCGGCCTCGCGGCACTGCGCAACATCGCCGCCACGTTCGAAGCCAAGACCGGCGCCAAGGTCATCGCCGACCGCACCGGCAGCACTTCGGAAATGGTCGCCAAACTCAAGGCCGGCGGTGATCGTCCGCAGTACGACATCATCACGTTGGCAGGCGTCGGCGCCGAAGGTCTGGCGGCCGCCGGGCTGCTGGAAAAACCCGACCTCAACCGTATTCCCAACCTGGTCGACGTCCCGGAAAAATACCGCACTGGCGCCAATGGCCACGGCATCGGTTACTTGTTGTGGTGTAACAGTCTGGTCTACAGCACTCGCACCCAGAAAGAGGCGCCGAGCAGTTATGCCGCGTTGTGGGATGCCGATCTGGCGCCGAACATTTTCCTGCCTCCGCCGAACTGGACCGAGGCGATGGACCTGATCATCATCGCCGCAAAACTGGCCGGCGGTGACGAACACAACATCGAACCGGGCTTCAAGAAACTCGCCGAACTCAAGGATCGCGTGGTGACGTTGGGCGAAAACCCGAACCAGATTGCCGAGCTGTTCCGCACCGGTTCGCTGGACATGGGCGGCCTCTATGCCCCGGCTTTTTTTCCCAAGCAGATCCGCGATCCGAACTACGGCCTTGGCGCTACGTTCGGCATGAAGGAAGGTTTCTACACCGACCTGATGCTTTCGGTGATGCCGAAGAATCGGCCGGGGGATACCGATCTGGCTTACGCGTTTATCGACCACTCCCTCGACCCGCTGGTGCAGGGCAAGATGGCCGAAGACATCTTCAACGGCCCGGTCAACGCCAAGGCGATCATTTCCGCCGAAGCGCGCAAGAGCCCGTTCATTCTGACGCCGGAGCAGATCGCCGAGAAGGCGATCATGCACGACAACGCTTTCCTGGCCACCGTGCATGACCAATGGATTCGTCGCTATACGGAAATCTTTTCTTCCTGAGCCGAACACCAACCTTCAGAGCACCACAAATCCCCTGTAGGAGTGAGCCTGCTCGCGATAGCGTCATACCAGTCAACCTATTAGGTGGCTGACACGCCGCTATCGCGAGCAGGCTCACTCCTACAAGGGGGCGGGGGTGGTTTGGAGAGTTGTGTTCGTCAGTTGTTTTTCCATTGACGAGATTATTGCTATGGAACATCAATCCCTGACCCAAGCGGTCGGCGCCGCTGCCGTGCGTCCGGCGCGCAGTATTTCGCCGACCGCGCGGGCGTGGTTTTTCCTCACGCCGTCTATGCTGTTTCTCGGCGTGCTCATCGCTGCGAGTCTGCTGGTGCTGCGCATGAGCGTCGGCACCAAAGGCGCGGAGTGGAGCGGTTTCAGTCTGGCCAGTTACGCCCAGTTGCTCGAACCCTATTACCTGAAATCCTTGTTGCTGACCTTGCGTCTGGCGCTGATCAGCGCGGTGATTGCGGTGGTGCTGGCGATTCCGGTGGCGTACACCATGTCGCGGCTGACCTCGCCGTTTCTGCGGCGGATTTTCCTCGCAGCGGTGCTGTTGCCACTGCTGGTCAACCTGCTGCTGCAAAGCTACGGCTGGCTGGTGATTCTCGGTCCCGGCGGCATGCTCAATCAGGCGCTGATGGGCCTCGGCCTGATCAAGCGGCCGATCATGTTGCTGTACAACCAGAACGGCGTCCTGATGGGCCTGGTGCAAACCGCGTTTCCGCTCGCGGTGTTGCCGATTGCCAGCGCCATGCGCGGCGTCGCGCGAAGCTATGAAGAAGCAGCCGCAACCCTCGGTGCCAGCCGTTTTCAAGTGTTCCGCCAAGTGGTGCTGCCGATGAGTTTGCCAGGGATCATCACCGGTGCAACGTTGGTGTTCGCTTACAACGCCAGCAGCTTCGTGGTGCCGTTGCTGCTCGGTGGCCGTCGCGTGCCGATGTTGGCGGTGATGGTGCATGACCAGATCGCGCCGCTGATGAACTGGCCTGCCGCGTCCGCTGCCGGAGTCGTGCTGATCATCACCACGCTGGCGATCATGACCTTGTCCGAATACATCACTGGCCATCGTCGGCGTTTGCTGGAGGCTTCGCAATGAGTGCCCTGACCAAGAAGCGCATGGCGCTGTTGCCCGGCGAAACCGGCAAGTTCGCCGGCATCCTCTCCGGCTTCATTCTGCTGCTGGCGGTGTTGCCGATCCTGACCATGATCGTCATGTCGTTCAGCGGTGCGTCGAACCTCGACTTTCCGCCGAGCAGCTACAGCCTGCAATGGTACAAAGCGGCCTGGCACACCTTCGTGTCGCCGGATGCCAGCGACGTGCTCAGCCTCGGTCAGGCCATGGCCACCAGCCTGTTGGTGTCGTGCCTGACGATGGTTTTCGCCACGCTGATCGCCGTACCCGCCGCGTATGCGCTGACCCGCTGCGAGTTCCGTGGCAAAGCCGTGGCGCTGCAACTGATGTCGCTGCCGCTGGTGTTCCCGATGGTGGTGTTGGGCCTGGCCTTGCTGCTGGTGTTCGACAGCCTGCCGTTCCACCTGACCACTTCGCGGCTGGTGATTGCCCACGTGATTCTGGCGCTGCCGTTTGTGGTGAAGAACTGCACGGCGGCGATGCTTTCCATCGGCAGCGAAGTCGAGGAAGCGGCGCGGATGCTCGGCGCCTCGCCGTTGCGGGCCATTGTCGATGTGGTGGTGCCGTTGATGAAATCGGGGATTCTGGCCGGCATGCTGCTGGCGTTCATCGTCTCGTTCAACGAATTCACCGTGACCTATTTCCTCTACACCATCGACGTCATGACCGTGCCGATCTGGATGTACAGCCGCACCGTGTCATCGCTCGACCCTACCGTGTTCTCGTTTGCCGTGCTGATCGTGCTGATCGACTTCGTCCTGATCTGGGCGCTGGAGAAGCTGGTGGGCGAAGGCGGCGTTTCCTTTTGATTTGAGGTGCAACATGACTGGTCTGATTCTGGAAAACGTCGAGAAATTCTACGGCTCGGCGTGCGCGGTACAAGACGTCAACCTGCATTTGCCGGAAGGCAAACTGGTGTGTTTCCTCGGCCCTTCCGGCTGCGGCAAAACCACCTTGCTGCGGATGATCGCCGGGCTGGAAACCTTGAGTGGTGGCGAGATTCGTCTGGACGGCGAAGACATCGGCCAGACCCCGGCGCACCTGCGCAACTTCGGCATGGTGTTCCAGTCGCTGGCGCTGTTCCCGCACATGACCGTCGGCGAGAACATCGCCTACCCGCTGAAGTTGCGCGGCGTCAGCAAGGCTGATCAACACAAGCGCGTGGTCGAGTTGCTGGAGCTGATTCAGCTGCAAGCGATGATCGATCGCCCGGTGGCGAAACTTTCCGGCGGCCAGCGGCAGCGCGTGGCGATTGCCCGGGCGATTGCTTCGCACCCGAAAATCCTCCTGCTTGATGAGCCGCTGTCGGCGCTCGACGCCAAGCTGCGCGAGTCGATGCAGGTGGAAATCCGCCAACTGCAGCAGCGCCTGAACATCACCACGATCATGGTCACCCACGATCAGCGCGAAGCGATGACCATGGCCGATATCGTCGTCGTGCTGGGCGAACACAAGGTGCAGCAGGTCGGTACGCCGATCGAAATCTATCGGCATCCGGCCAATGAGTTTGTCGCGGACTTCATCGGCTCGGGCAATATTTTCCCGGCCACGGCGCTGGGTGATGGCAAGGTCAGCCTGCCGGGTGGTGACGCGCTGCAAGTGCCGATCTGTAGCAGCATTGTCGTCGGGCAGAAGGTGAAGATGCTGATTCGCCCGGAAGACCTGCAACTGTCCGCGCCGCAGGCGACGGCGGGGAATCGCTTGCTCGGCAAGGTGACGTTTGTGCGTGATATCGGCGCGACCATCGAGACCACGGTGGAGTGTTCCGGGGTGACGTTTACGGCGTTGAGTACGCCGTGTCAGGGGATCGGGTTGGCGATCGGCCATCCGGTATCGGTGACGTTGCCGGTGGAGGCTTGTCGGGTGTTGGGGGAATGATCCGGATTTTTCGCTGATCATTCCGGCCTCTTCGCGAGCAAGCTCGCTCCCACAGGGGATTTGTGATTGACACTAACCCCTGTGGGAGCGAGCTTGCTCGCGAAGAGGCCATCAGTCTTGACACAAAGTCCGGATCAGACAGAAAGCCGCAGCCGCGCCAGATCCCTTAACGGTGGCGCGCCAAACAAACGGCTGTACTCGCGGCTGAACTGCGACGGACTTTCATACCCGACGCGATACCCCGCCGCCGACGCTTCCAGCCCCTCGGCCAACATCAAGCGCCGCGCTTCCTGCAAACGCAGCTGCTTCTGATACTGCAGCGGACTCATCGCCGTCATCGCCTTGAAGCGGTGATGCAAGGTCGACACGCTGAGGTTCACTTCCTTGGCCAGATCATCAATGCGCAGCGGCTGTTCGAAGTTGCCGTTCAACCATTTGATCGCCTGACTGATGCGATGGCTCTGGCTATTGGCGATCGCGATTTCATACAAACGATGGCCCTGCGGGCTGCGCAGCAGGCGATAAAGAATCTCCCGGCGAATCAGCGGCGCGAGCATGGCGATGTCTTTTGGCGCGTCGAGCAGGCGCGCCAGACGCAACACCGCATCGAGCATGGAACTGTCGATCTGCTCGACATACAAACCACGCCCGGTCGGCCGGGTCGGTACGCCCATGGGGCCGGCGTCAGCGATCAATGCAGTGATTTCTGTCGGATCGATGTCCAGACGCACGGCGAGGATCGGTTCCTCCGGCGAGACGTTGACCACGCGCCCGCTCAGCGGCATCGAAACCGACACCACCAGATAATTCAGCGGATCGTAATTGAAGAACTCGTCGGCCAGCCGCACCTCTTTGCGTCCCTGCGCCATGATGCACAGCGCCGGTTGCGCGAGCACCGGGGCAAAGTCGTGGGATCGGGTGTGACGCGACATGAACAGCGAGCCGATGGCGGTCTCGTAGCTGCCATCGTCGGTGGTGTTGCGGCGGATGATCGCCGCCAGTTCCGCGCGCTGTTTTTCCATGTCAGCGCTGGGTTCGGCTTGAAAACGATCGAATGACGTCATGCACGGCATCCTCGGCAGGGGAGGTGGAATGGAGCAGAGCATATGTTTGTGCAAGCGCCAGCGGTAGACACATCCTGCGAAATGCTTGCCTGATCCTGCCCCGGGGTGTTTCCGCGCCTGCCGCGATCCAACCCTGTAGGAGCTGCCGAAGGCTGCGATCTGTTGATCTTCAAGGCAAAATCAAAAGATCGCAGCCTTCGGCAGCTCCTACACAAAACGCGTATGACAACCGTGTGACGCAGTTTTACAGGTTGTTACAGGTCTTCTGCGCAGTCTCGCAGGATTGTGCAACGCAGCGACAGGAATCGACTAACGGCGGCTGGCGTGCGGCCCTTAACCTTTGATCCTGTCGCAGCCCGTCCCCCGGCTGCCACGCGACTCCCTGGGAGGGTTGAACATGTCCAAGCAGATTCCCGTCAGTCATATGGCCTTCGTTCGAGCGCGCGCCGGGCGTTCGGCGGAACTCGGTGTACGCCTGAGCGCGTTGATCGAGCCGTCCCGCGCCGCCCCCGGTTGCCTGAGCTTTGCCTTGCAGCATTCGCAGTGTGATCCCGAGTTGTGGCTGGTCTCCGGCTTCTGGAGCAGCCAACAAATGATGACCAACTATTTCAACAGCCCATCGATGGAAATCTTCGCCGAGCTGGTGCAGGAACTGGTGGTCAACAGCCTCGACTTCCACACGTTCAAGGACGTGTCGGCGGCGCAAGCCCTCGGTCAATGCCCGGCGCCGGTACACAAACTCGTCGGTTGAGGGTTTAATGTCCGGCTTGTTTGTCTGAGCCGGGATATGTGACATGGCACGTAAAGAGTTCGAACACTTCGAAGCAGTTTCCGCAGTCGTCCCCGTCGAGTTGGGCGGCAACAAGGGCTATCACGCGGCAATCGCGGTCAAGGCCCTGGTCGATGGCGGTGCACCACGCTTTCACAAACTGTTGAATGACCAGATCTTCCCCGGCGCCATTGCCGCTGATGAAGCGGCCATCAATGAGCTGGATAACCTCAAAGGCGTCACTGAAGACGCCGAGTTGATCTGGTAACGCGTTACTTGTTTGCGCCCGGACGCCACATCTTGAACAGGGCCTCAGGCCCCAACTGGAAATAATCCGCCGGCCCGCCGCCGCGCAGAATCGGTTCTGCCGCGGCGGTGTCGTAAATGCCGTCCTTTAACAGCCACTTGGCGATATGCACGGCGACCACTTCGCCGAGGATCAGCCAGCTCGGCACGGTTTCGCCATCGGCGCGCTGCAACTGAATGATCTGCGTGACCTTGCATTCAAAGGACACCGGACTTTCTGCGACCCGTGGTACTGAAATCACCTTTGACGCCACTGTCGTCAAACCCGCCAATTCAAACTCGTTGACCTCAGGCGCGACCATCGCGCAGCTCTGGTTCATCTGCTCGGCCAGCGGCCGGGTGGCGAGGTTCCAGACGAACTCGCCGGTCTGCTCGATGTTGTTCAGGCTGTCTTTGCGCCCGACGCTGGAAAAGCCAATGATCGGCGGAATGTAGTTGAAGGCATTGAAGAAGCTGTATGGCGCCAGGTTCAAGCGGCCGTCGGCATCCTGCGAGGAAATCCAGCCGATCGGGCGTGGGCCGACGATGGCGTTGAACGGATCGTGGGGCAGACCGTGGCCGTTGGCGGGTTCGTAGAAATGGATGTCATCGGGCATGGCGGGTGAGTTCCTGAGGCTGCGTTTCGGATGCAGTCATAGTGCAAGGACGCCCGGCATATTTCCAGCCAGACGCAAAACCCCTGTAGGAGTGAGCCTGCTCGCGATAGCGGTGTGGCAGTTGATAGATGTTTGACTGACCCACCGCTATCGCGAGCAGGCTCACTCCTACAAGGGGGTTGTGTGGAATTCAGAAATCTTCATCTCCCAGAAATGACTAAGCCCGGCCAAGGCCGGGCTGTGGGAGGACTGCTGGTACTTAGCTGATGGCAGCGGCGGTGCCGGTTTTGTCGAAGCCGTCAGCAGCGACTGTTTTACCCAGGTTGGTTTTGTCGAAACCATCGGCAGCGACTGTTTTACCCAGGTTGGTTTTGTCGAAACCATCGGCAGCGACTGTTTTACCCAGGTTGGTTTTGTCGAAACCATCGGCAGCAACAGCTTTACCCATGTTGGTTTTATCAAAACCATCAGCAGCGTAAGTGCCGGTGTGGCTGGTTTCGATGGCGGCGCTGGCACCGTTGATGAAGTCAGCGGATTTGGTTTTGTCCGAGCCATCGGCAGCGAAAGTGTGGGCAGCCAGTACGGACAGGGTCAGGGCGAGGATCAGTTTGGTTTTCATGGTGGTTACTCCAGATTCGTTGGCGATGTGTGTTGCATGGGTCTAATGCTACGCCAAATAAATTGATTAAAAAGCGCAAAATAATGCTAAAAACAATCGATTAACTAGATGTTAAGGGCGGCGAGTTGAATTCGCTTTCGTCGTCGCAGCGAGCGTCGCGCAGGTCATCGATCAGGTGATTGCAGGATGAGGGGGCAGCATTAATTAGCGATTAATCGTTGTTTTGTGCGGCATGACAGATTTTTCATACTTTGCCGACCGCTTTTTCACCGTTGCAACGCCAGTCTGCCCGTGGCCAGAAAACCAAGAACCGGCCGTCACACACTGGAGCGTTGCCTGCAATGAATAAACTGCCTCAAATCACCCTGGCCTTCTGGGTCATGAAAATCTGCGCGACGACCTTGGGGGAAACCGCGGGCGATTTGTTGTCGATGACCCTCAACGTCGGCTACGCCATGAGCTCGCTGATCCTGATCAGCGTGTTTGTGCTGACGCTGATCACGCAGTTGATGGCCAAGACCTACAAGCCGCTGCTGTACTGGATGGTGATCCTGTCCACCAGCACCGCCGGCACGACCATGTCGGACTTCATGGACCGCACCCTCGGACTCGGTTACGCCACCGGCTCGATGATCCTTATCGCGATCCTGCTGGCGATCTTCGCCGCTTGGCGCCTGAGCGGTGATTCGCTCAACGTCAGCAAGGTGCAGACCTTCCGTGGCGAGATGTTCTACTGGATGGCGATTCTGTTCTCCAACACCCTCGGCACCGCGCTGGGCGATTACCTGGCCGACGACTCGGGCCTGGGATTTGCCGGTGGTGCGTTACTGATCGGCTCGACAATTGCCGTGGTCGTGCTGCTGAAATACTTCACGAAGATTTCCACGGTGGTGCTGTTCTGGGTGGCGTTCGTGCTGACCCGGCCGTTTGGTGCGACGTTGGGCGACTTGATGACCAAGTCCCATGAGAAGGGCGGGCTGGACTTCGGCACCATCGGTTCGTCGGCGGTGCTGGCGGGGATTCTGCTAGTGATGATTGTCGGTGCTTCGTATGCGCAGAAGCGTTACGGCAGACAGGGTGCGGCTGCCGAAATGTCTTGATTGATCCGAAACCGGGTTGAGGCATTCGCGAGCAAGCTCGCTCCCACAGGGTAATGGGGTGCCCACAGAATATGTGAACACCACCGACCAATGTGGGAGCGAGCCTGCTCGCGAAGAGTCCATCACAGCCACCATTGCAGTGGCTGTAAAAAACCGATCAGTCAGTAACGATCCGCGAATGCTTCTGGGTGTCTTTCATGGTGATGTACACCAGCAACGACACCGCGATGCACGCCGTCACGTACCAGTAGTAACCGGTTTCCATGCCGATACTCTTGAACCACAGCGCGATGTATTCGGCAGTGCCGCCGAAGATCGACACGGTCAGTGCATACGGCAGGCCAACGCCCAGCGCGCGGATTTCGGTCGGGAACAATTCGGCTTTTACCACCGCGTTGATCGAGGTGTAGCCGCTGACGATGATCAGCGCCGCCATGATCAGGAAGAACGCGCCCCACCAGGTCTGAATGGTGTGCAGGGTCATCAGGATCGGCACAGTGAAGATCGTCCCCAGCACGCCGAAGGCAATCAGGATCGGACGACGGCCGATCTTGTCCGAGAGGCCACCGATGATCGGTTGCAGGCACATGAACAGGAACAGCGTGGCGGCAGAGATGGTGGTCGAGTCGGAGATGCTCATGCCGACGGTGTTCACCAGGTATTTCTGCATGTAGGTGGTGTAGGTGTAGAACGCCAGGGTGCCGCCCATGGTCAGGCCGACCACGGTCAACAGCTCTTTGGGATGGCGCATCAAGGTGCGCATGGCGCTTTCCTTGGACTTCTCTTTCTTGGTGAACGACTCGGTTTCTTCCATGCCGCGACGCAGATACAGCGCCACGACCGCACACAGCGCGCCGATGGCGAACGGAATACGCCAGCCCCACGCGTACAGCTGTTCAGTGGTCAGCACGTTCTGCAGCACGATCAGGACGCCCAGCGCGATGAGCTGGCCGGAGATCAGGGTTACGTACTGGAAGCTGGAGAAGAAGCCGCGACGTTCCTTGGTCGCCATCTCCGAGAGATAGGTCGCCGAAGTGCCGTATTCGCCACCGACCGACAGGCCTTGCAGCAAGCGGGCGAACACCAGCAGGATCGGCGCGCCGATGCCGATGGTTTCGTAGTTCGGGCTGAGGGCGATCAGCAGCGAGCCGAAGCACATCAGGTAGACCGAGGCCATCAGGGCTTTTTTACGTCCGACCTTGTCAGCGTACATGCCCATCAGCCAGCCGCCGATTGGACGCATCAGAAAACCCACGGCGAAAATCGCGGCGGTGTTCATCAGTTGGGCGGTGGTGGAGCCGGCGGGGAAAAAGGTTTTGGCGAAGTACAGGGAGAAGGCGGCATACACGTACCAGTCGTACCACTCGACCATGTTGCCGACGGAACCGCTGAAGATCGATTTGATCCGGCTGGCGGTGGTTCTTTCTTTGGCAGGCACGGCAGCCGACCCAAGAGGCAGGGCGTTGGAGTTATCCATTGAAGGATCCTTCGTTTAATTGTTTTTGTGGAGCGCGTAGAAACGCAGCCTGCGAGGGCTATAGCAGGAGGTGTGCCAACGGGGAGAGGGCCGGTTTAGAGGGGGTGACGGGATTGGGTGAGCGGGATATTGCCGAAGGATTTTGTTCGATGAGCGGATTTCCGCTTATTGGGGCGAAGATCAAAAGCCCCTCACCCTAACCCTCTCCCAAGGGGAGAGGGGACTGACCGAGTGGATTGTTCGAGTTGCACCGACCTGAGATACCGAGTCGAACTCAGGTTTCGAAAAGCATGAAGATCGGCTCCCTTTCCCCCTCGCCCCCCTGGGGGAGAGGGCTGGGGTGAGGGGGATGGATTTCAGCCACGCCAAAAATCCCGACCCAGCCTCACTCAGCCAAAAACATCTCCCGACTCAACCCATGTCGCTGCAGCTTTTCATTGAACGTGCGGCGCGGCAGTTGCAGTTCTTCAAGCACCGCTTTCACATCGCCCTTGTGCCGGGTCAGCGCCGCGCGCAAACACTGCGCCTCAAACGCTTCCTGCTGCGCCGCCAGCGATTGCCCCGGATCGATCCCCGGCGCCGGCTCATCCAGGCCCAACACCTGGCGTTCGGCGACGTTCGCCAGTTCGCGCACGTTGCCCGGCCAGTCGTGGCTGAGCAGATGACTCAACTGCGCGCCGCTCAAGGGCGGAAAGGTGCGGCCCAAGCGTTCAGCGGCATTGTGGGCAAAGGTTTCGAACAGCAACGGGATGTCTTCGCGGCGATCGCGCAAGGGCGGCAAGCGCAGTTCGGCAACGTTCAGGCGATACGCCAAGTCCTCGCGAAAACGTCCGGCCCGGGCTTCATCGAGCAGGTCGGGTTTGGTCGCTGCGACAATGCGCAGGTCAACGCGAATGCTCTGGTTCGAGCCCAGCCGTTCAAGCTTCTGCTCCTGCAACACGCGCAGCAGTTTCACCTGTTGTGCCAGCGGCATGCTTTCGATTTCATCGAGAAACAAGGTGCCGCCATCGGCATATTCCAGCTTGCCGATGCGCTTGCCCGAGGCTCCGGTAAACGCGCCGCTCTCGTGACCGAACAACTCCGCTTCAAACAGCTGCTCAGGAATCGCCGCGCAGTTCAGCGCCACGAACGGCTTGGCCGCGCGCGGGCCGAAATCATGCAGGCAGCGCGCGACCAGTTCCTTGCCGCTGCCGGTTTCGCCACGGATCAGCACATTGACCGGCAACGCCGCCAGATCCAGCACTTGCCGGCGCAGCGTCTGCAAACCACGGGACACACCGAGCAACGTCGCATCAAGTTTCGCGCGGTTGTCGGCCTGCTCGTGCAGCGCACGGTTTTCCAGAATCAGCCGGCGTTTGTCCAGCGCCCGGCGCAAGCTGCCGAGCAGGGTTTCCGGGCTGAACGGTTTTTCCAGAAAGTCGTAAGCGCCGTCGCGCATCGCCTCGACCGCCATCGGCACGTCGCCATGACCGGTGAGCAGAATCACTGGCAGATCAGAGTCGCGTTTCTGCACTTCGGCCAATAACGCCAGGCCGCCCATGCCGGGCATGCGCACATCACTGAGGATCACCCCGGCAAAGTGCGCGGGCAGGGCGGCGAGGCATTCTTCGGCGCGGCTGAACAACTGCACCGCGAACCCCGACAGGCTCAGCCACTGCTCGACGGCGCTGCGAATGCTGCTTTCGTCGTCGACCACCATCACTGAATTGAGCATCAGATGTGTGCCTCCAGATCGATCGGCAAAGTCAGGCTGAACACGGCGCCGCTGTCGCCATTTTCAGCACTCAGGCGTCCACCGGATTCATGCACGATGGCGAAGGATACCGCCAAGCCGAGGCCCAGGCCGTCGCCCACCGGTTTAGTGGTGAAGAACGGATCGAAGACCTGGCCCAAATGCTCTTCGGCAATCCCGCCGCCATTGTCGCTGACGCTCAGACGCCACAGTTGCTCATCGGCTTCCAGGCGGATTTCCAACCGTTTGCATTGCTTGCCTTGCATCGCATCAAGGGCGTTGCGCAGCAGGTTGATCAGCACCTGTTCAAGTCGAATCGCATCGCCGCGCACCCACGCCGGACGCGTCAGGTGCAGCACCAGACTGACTTGTTCATCGCGCAGCCGGGCATCGAGCAACTGCAACGACTGATCAACCACGGTTGCCAGATCCAGCCGTTCGCGCAAGCCGCTGGGACTCTTGCGCGCGAAGGTCTTGAGGTGGCCGGTGAGGGCGGCCATGCGCGTGAGCATCTCGTCCACCGGTTTCAAGGCTTTATAAGCATCGTCGACCCGGCCATGTTCGAGCAGCAGGCGCAGCGTCGCCAGTTGCATGCGCTGAGCGGTCAGGGGTTGATTGATTTCATGGGCCAGCGCAGCGGACATCTGGCCGAGCGCGGCGAGTTTGGCCGATTGCACCAGACCGTCCTGCGCGGTGCGCAAGTCGCGGGTACGTTCTTCCACCAATTGTTCAAGTTCTTCGCGGTTGCGCTGGCGGATTTTCGACAGGCGCCAGCGCTGGTTGAGAAACAGCAACAGAAACACCAGCGCCAGCCACACCCCGGCGGCGGCCAGCCCGGCGTTGCGCAGGTCTTCGAACGCCACTTGCGGATGGCGCAGCAGGTGCAGGGTCCAGCCTTCGGCGCTGAGGGGCAGTGATTCCCACAGATAATCGGCCGTGCCTTGCGGGCCTTCGACGCGGCGCAGGTCGCTGTTGTCATCGAAGCTTCGCAGCGACAAATGCGTCAAGGGCTGCAGCGACTGCTTGTCGTACTGCCGGGTGGCTTTGATTTCATCCATGTCGCGGGCGCTCAATGGCCGCAGCGAGCGATAGCGCCAGCCGGGCTGGTTGGCGATGAAGATGATCCCGCGCGCATCGCTGACCAGCAGCGTGTCATTGCCCTGACTCCACTCGCGTTCCAGTTCGGGGAACTCCAGCTTGACCACCATCGCGCCAAGGAACTCGTCGTTGTCGCCGAGCACCGCGCTGGAGAGGAAATAGCCGGGAATGCCGCTGGTCACGCCCACCGCGTAAAAACGCCCGGTGCCTTGGGTGCGGGTCTGACTGAAGTAGGGGCGGAAACCGTAATTGTGGCCGACGTAACTGCTCGGCAAGCGCCAGTTGCTCGCCGCTACGGCGAGGCCCGTGTGGTCGAGCAATTCAAGGGTCGAGGATTGCGCCGCGCCGTTGATTTTTTCCAGTTTCAGGTTCAGCGCCGCCTGTTCGGCGGCATCGACCGGCCCGGCCAGCGCCGCGCGCAATTGCGGGTCCAGCGCCAGCACGGCGGGCAGGGCGCGGTAGCGGTCGATCAGGGTGTGCAGGGAGTTGGCGTACAACGCCAGTTGCTGGTTGGCGCGGGCGGCGTCTTCCTCCAGCGCCTGACGTTCGGCGTGGCGGATCGCAAGCGTGGCGGCAAGCGCTGCGCCGGCAATGATCAGCAGGGTATACAACGACAGACGCAAGGTACGGGAAGTCGGCAGCATGCTGGGCGCAGGAATAAGGACGGGCAGGCACCTTACCATGAGCACTGTTCAGGCCAGGAGTCGCGTCGTCACCTTTTCATACGGCAGTAAAAGTCGACGAGTTGGAATGAAGGACTGTTCTCAGGTTTCGAAGCATTTTTATTCGCTGTCCAGTTTCGTTTTCAATGCGATCAATGCGTTTAGCGGTGTCAGTAGGACTTAGGGTCTTGACCGTTTCGATTAAATGTTCGGAGCCATGCTGCAGCATATTTATCGTGCCGGTAATGTCGGCATCCAGTGCAGTCACCTCATCCTCGGTAAGATCATTTGCGCTGTTTTTTATTTCATTCAAGAGATCGATGGTGTCCGGAATCACCTTGATGGCTGGGCCGACGTAAGGGATCTTGCCAGCGCCTGCCAGCGCCAATTCCTTGCTAGCCGCGATGCCGCCTTGTTTGATCTCTTGCCGTCCTTCGGGGTTGAGCGGGTTGTAATCGGCGATAGCTTTAAAGTTAACCACGGGCCCTTGTTCAGCCTGTGTTTGCTTTAACAGCCTGGTTCCTCTCAATCGATCCGGTTGCAAGCTGATGGAGGTGTTCAAACCGGTTATTTTGCCGATCGCTTTCGTCGTTTTACTCACGGTTTTTCCGACTACGAAACCAAGAGCCCCGCCAATCAGCATTCCCAGAGGGCCGCCAGGGATTCCCAGTGCTACCCCGGCTGCGCTCATGCCTATGCCAACCGCATTGGATGTGCCCTTTTCCGCAAGAAAAAAACCTGTACGTTTCGCGGTTGATACCCTGCTGTTGGGCTCAGAACGATGATTGAGTATTTGAGTGGTGACATCCCTGACAGCCAGATCGACGGCTGAAAGCAGCTCGTTATGGAAGGCCAGTTGCTTCTGCATACGCTCTCTGGGAGTGTTTCCGGTAATAAATGCCAGAACGCCTCCGCTTGACGGTTGAGCTACTTCTGTTTCGTTGCCTGTCCGGTCGACGTAAGTCATAGCGTTGTTGCGCACAAACCCATATAGGTTCAGCCCATCCACATCCCCCGCCGGATCGGCACTGACCCAGCGCTGCAACCACGCTGCGTAATAGCGTGCGCCGTAGTAATACAACCCGCTGACGTCCATCTCTTTGCCCGAATAACGGATGAAGCGGTACGTGGTTTCCGAATCCGGTGCCATCCACGCGGTTTCGCCAAAGGGGTAATAGCCTTCCTGGCTGATCATCACGGCGTCTTGATCCAGTTCCATCACGCTGGAGCCGAGATGATCTTCGAGGTTGTAACGCATTTGGTCATTGGCGATTGCATCGGGTTTTTCCGCTGCCCAATGCAGGCAACGGGCGTTGCCGAGGGTGATGACATGCAGTTCTTCGCCGTTGTCGCGGGTGCGGATTTCCAGCCCCGGCAGGTAGCGCACCTGATGAAAGTGCTCGGCGTTGGCAGCGAAGGTTTGGTGACGTTTGAATACGCGCGCGCCCTGGCTGTAACGGTAGTACTCGGCATCATTGGAACCGTCCTCGCGCTGGATCAGCGTCACGCTCTCCAGCTCATCGCGGGCATTCCAGGCCAGCGGCTTGCCGGGGTGCATTACTTTCTGGTTACCGTGACTGTCGAACAGCTCATCGAAATCCGGCGGCTCGTCGCCGGCTTTCCAGCGCACCCCGCGATTGCTCTTCGGGTCGATGAACATTTGCCGGGTCGAGTTGTTGCCCGCCCGCACATGAATCAGTTCGAACAGGTTGCCGCCGTTGTCGTACCGATAGGTCTGGGTGTAGTTGAGGCGATTGTTCGGGTCGCCCGGTTGCGGCAGGCCGGGAATGTCCGGTGGCGGGGCGTCGTCGTAGCCGGTGGCGCTGGTCAACCGATAGAGCGAGTCATAGGTGAAATCGCGGTGGCCATCGATCAACTGGTTGGCGAAGTAACGGGGCTGAAACGCGTGGTCTTCGATGCGGGTGATATTGCCGACGCGGTCGTAGAAATATTCGAGGTTCTGCAGGACTGCGCCGCCGTCCTTGCGGCTGGTCTGGGTGTGCAAACGGCCGTCCACGGGGGCATACGACCACTGGCTGAGGACGCGATTGCCGGCCAGTTGTTCGATGATCTGGTCGTTGGCGTTGTACTGCGCGTCCTCCAACACTGTTTGCCAGTCAGACGCGCCACTGATCAGCAGCTCGACGTGCTTGAGTTGCCCGGCCAGGCCGTAGCGCGAGCTTCGCTGATGGCCGCCGGCGTCGGTCTGTTCCAGCAGCGCGCCGAGCGGGCTGAACACCTGGTGAGTGGTGAACGGCTCAGCGTCGTGGAACGTGCGGGTTTCGCTCAGCGGCTGGCCGGTCAGGGAATAACTGTCGGTAAGCAGCGAACCGGAACGGTCTTTCTGTTCCAGCAACTGGCCGCGGCGGTTGTACCCGGCCTCGGCCGAGGCGTCGGCGTAAGTAAAAACGTCGACATTGGACTGACCATTCTCCTCGATCGCGATCATCCGCAGCTGCTTGTCGAAGCTCGTGCGCCAATGGTTGTCGCGCTGATCCCAGCGTTGCAATGGCTCGCCGGCCAGACCCGGCAGGATCAGGCGCCAGCCAGCGTCGACGCTGTCGGTCAATACCCAATCACCGTTTAGTGAGTAGACGTTAATGAGGTTCGCAGTGGGCAGACGCGGATCCCGCTGCGCCACCATACGGCCGGCCACATCGTATTGCTGACGCGACACGAGTGCTTTTGGTGTGTCGTCTGCCAGAGTGCGCAAGTAACTGACCTGACGGATCGGCGAGCCCCGGCCATCGATCACCGCCACCGTTGGAGTGCGCCTATGAACAGGGTCGTATCTCATGTGAATTTGTGTTTGGTGAAGGGCTGAACAAATGTCTGAAATCTCGACGCTGGTTTCGCTTGTTTACGCAGAAATCTGTTGTCTGTCAGCAAGTCTTCTTTGTGCCACTTCAGGGTGGTCTGGCTGCTTTCGATATATCCCAGGATTGCACTGGTCTGCTCTCGCAAGGTATCGAGCCGAATGGTCTTGGCAGCCATTAAGCGGCTCTTGTCAGGTAGCACGTCAGCCGAATTGATCGTGTTTTGTCCTACGCGTCTGAAGGCTTTCTCAATATCGGCCATTCGCGAAGTGAGGGCTTGTTTCCAGTCGGCGAGCATCGTTTCGATTTTTTCAATCTTGACCGGATCCAGACCCTGTTTAATGTCCTCCACCTCCTGCACCCGCGCACCGATATTAAGTGTCGCTCCTACGCCTGGAAGATATGCTCCGACGCCGCGGGTCAATAAGGTGTTGGCTGCATCGGCCGGCGTGAAACTCGATGAACGCTCTGTGATGCCGACCTTTTGATCAATGGCTGCGACGCTCATTGCCGAAGTTTGTGGAATTAATGGGGCTGTCATCTTTGCAAAGGACGTGTATTTGCTGGCGATCGCCTCGCCGATATCGCCGCTTACGTGCATGGCAAACATCTCGGACAAGTAGCCGACGGCGGCGGGCATGCCGGCGGTAAGTGTTGAGCCTGCGAACCCGCCGCCGAAATAACCAGCGAAGAAGCCGGCAGTGCCTATCAGTGATTCCGCAACAATATTCGCCAGCAGTTCAGTCCCGTACTGTCCGCTTGATACTTTCAGCATTTGGTCCAGCGTTGTGGCTGAGTAATCACCGAGAGTGGTCACGAAGTTTGAGAAATTGACGATATCGAATTTCTCTTTGCTGTTGCCTTGCACATCCACAAAAGTTAACGGGTTGTTGCCGACGAATCCGTACAGATTCAGCCCATCCACATCCCCCGCCGGATCGGCACTGACCCAGCGTTGCAACCACGGCGCGTAATAGCGTGCGCCGTAGTAATACAACCCGCTGACGTCCATTTCCTTGCCTGAATAGCGGATGAAGCGATACGTGGTTTCCGAATCTGGTGCCATCCACGCGGTTTCGCCAAAGGGGGAATAGCCCTCCTGGCTGATCATCACGGCGTCTTGATCCAGTTCCATCACACTGGAACCTAGATGATCTTCGAGGTTGTAACGCATTTGGTCATTGGCGATTGCATCGGGTTTTTCCGCTGCCCAATGCAGGCAACGGGCGTTGCCGAGGGTGATGACGTGCAGTTCTTCACCGTTGTCGCGAGTGCGGATTTCCAGCCCCGGCAGGTAGCGCACCTGGTGGAAATGTTCGGCGTTGGCAGCGAAGGTTTGGTGACGTTTGAACACGCGAATGCCCTGGCTGTAACGGTAGTACTCGGCATCATTGGAACCGTCCTCGCGCTGGATCAGCGTCACGCTCTCCAGCTCATCGCGGGCATTCCAGGCCAGCGGCTTGCCGGGGTGCATTGCTTTCTGGTTACCGTGACTGTCGAACAGCTCATCGAAATCCGGCGGCTCGTCGCCGGTTTTCCAGCGCACCCCGCGATTGCTCTTCGGGTCGATGAACATTTGCCGGGTCGAGTTGTTGCCGGCGCGTACGTGACACAGTTCGATCAGGTTGCCACCGTTGTCGTACTGGTAGGTCTGGGTGTAGTTGAGGCGATTGTTCGGGTCGCCCGGTTGCGGCAGGCCGGGAATGTCCGGTGGCGGGGCGTCGTCGTAGCCGGTGGCGCTGGTCAACCGATAGAGCGAGTCATAGGTGAAATCGCGGTGGCCATCGATCAACTGGTTGGCGAAGTAACGGGGCTGAAACGCGTGGTCTTCGATGCGGGTGATATTGCCGACGCGGTCGTAGAAATATTCGAGGTTCTGCAGGACTGCGCCGCCGTCCTTGCGGCTGGTCTGGGTGTGCAAACGGCCGTCCGCCGGGTCATACGTCCACTGACGGAGGACGCGATTGCCGGCCAGTTGTTCGATGATCTGCTCGTTGGCGTTGTACTGCGTGTCCTCCAACACAGTTTGCCAGTCAGACGCGCCACTGATCAGCAGCTCGACGTGCTTGAGTTGCCCGGCCAGGCCGTAGCGCGAGCTTCGCTGATGGCCGCCGGCGTCGGTCTGTTCCAGCAGCGCGCCGAGCGGGCTGAACAACTGGTGAGTGGTGAACGGCTCAGCGTCGTGGAACGTACGGGTTTCGCTCAGCGGCTGGCCGGTCAGGGAATAACTGTCGGTAAGCAGCGAGCCGGAACGGTCTTTTTGTTCCAGCAACTGGCCGCGGCGGTTGTACCCGGCCTCGGCCGAGGCGTCGGCGTAAGTAAAAACGTCGACATTGGACTGACCATTCTCCTCGACCGCGATCACCCGCAGTTGCTCATCGAAGGTCGTCTGCCAATGGCTGCCGCGCTGGTCCCAGCGCCGAAAAGGTTCACCGGCCAGCCCCTGCAAGGTCAGACGCCAGCCGGCGTCGACGCTGTCGGATTTCAATGGCGAGCCGTCCAGGCTGTAAACCGTGGTCAGGCAGGGTGCCGACAGGCGCGGGTCCCATTGCTCGATCAGGCGCCCGGCGTAGTCATGCTGCTGACGGGTTACCAGCGCTACGGGGGGGGTGGCCGTCACACTGCGCAAGTACCCTACCTGCCGCACTGGCAAGCCACGCGCATCGCTCACGACCAGTGCGGGCGTACGCCAATGCACATTGGCTGTCATGGCCGCGGTGCCTTGGTTAGCGATGTCGGTTCGGCGGTGTCGTTGAAGTCTTCGCTGGTGTGATACCAGGGATGGTACGTCTCTCGAGAGAAGTCGCCTTTGGCATTGACCGTACGGACCAGCCGGCTCTGAGCGTCATAGTAAAGCTGATCGTGATGGCCCAGAGTGCGCAGGGACTGATCGTTGACGTAGGTATAGGTGTTGGCGAAAAACGCGCGGTACTGACGAACGGGCAAGCCTTTGTTGTTGTATTCGACTCGCTCGCTGATGCGCCAGCGCGGGTTGGCATCAACCTCTTTGATCTGGCCATCCTCGACAATCAGCGAACCATCGTCGTCCACGGCATACGCCTTGCCCGGATCGACCAGTTGCTGGGTTTGCAGAGCCCGGCCAAAACCGTCGACGCAGGCTTTGGTGATCTGGATCTGTGCATCCACCTCTTCATCAGGGTAACGGTCGGCACTGAGGATCACACTGTGCACCGGTTCGCGATGCGCCGCAGCGAGGGCTTCTTGCAGTGCCTGCTCATCAGGCGTCAAGGCGCCGCGGCGCCGGGCCAGTTGGCGGCGTGTGCTGGCCCTGATGTGGCCGCTGGGTAGCAGATAACCCTGAGCGATCCATGCCAAGGCGGCACGGGTGTCATTGGCGATTTGCCCCATCCAGCTGAACAGATCCTTGCGCAGGGTACTCGCGGCTTTTTGCACGGCATCGACCGGGTGCGCTATCGCTGTTGCCGGACTCCGGTCCTCGGGAAGTGTGTATTCGCTCAGCGTCCTGAAACCCGCCTTTTTGCTGTTCTCTTCTCCATGAAAACTGCTGACCAGCGGCTGCCCCGACGGTTCGTACAGCGCCTCCTGAATATTGTCGTTGGCATCGGTGATTTCCAGCGGCTGCAGTGCGTGGTAGTCGTACTTGACGCGAGTCGTGCAGCCATCCGCCAGTTCCACGAGGGTGATGGCCAGCGCATAGGTGTCGTATTCGGCGCGGGTGAAGCCATAGCTGAGCGTTTCGCGATAGCGCAGCACCTTGTAGAACCCGTCGAGTCCGGCGTATTCGGCGTAGCCAAAATTCGCCGACCACAGGTCTTGTTCTGTACTGCTCGACGGCTGAGTCCCGAACAGAAACGGCATCGGCGTATAACCGATTTTTGTCAGTTCGTTTCTCACGTCGAAATTCGACAGCACGCTGTAGGCGTCCAGCGCGGCCTTGTCCAGTTGTGCCACTTCCAATGGACCGACCAGCGCTTCAAACCCGGCGACGCCATCGTCCAGCGCCCGGCCTTCAATATCCAGGTAACGCTGCACGGATTGCATGGTCAGAACGCGCTCGGCGTTCCAGTGTGCCGAATCCTCGTGCTCCAACAGACACTCATAGGACACCTGCGCAGGCGCAAGCCTGGTGGGCAGGGCGCCTTTGAGCAAAACCAGAGCATTGCCGCGCTGTTGATAAGGCAGCCCCAGGCGCCAATGCTGCAGGTCCTTGTCCAGATCAATGAACGTAGCGCGACTTTCATTCAGGTAGCTGCATTGTTGCGCCTGGTCATGGGCGTCGTACCACCATTGCTGTTCATCGGGGTCGTCGAACGGTGGCGTATCCGCTTCGGTGAGCCGTCGTGCGTAGCTCACTGTGATGGTGTGCGTCGGCTGGCCATAGGTATTCCACCGCAGGACGACTTCATTGCGGCAGAGTGGATCATCGACGAAACCGTCGTACTGATAGCTGATCTGTTCCACCACCAATGGCAGCAGTACAGCGGCGGCATAAGCCCCTTGCTCGCGCACCTCGCGCACCAGATATCTAAACTCTTCGACTGCGTAAGGCGTGGCGATTCCGGGGACGTCCACGTCTGCATCGGCATAGGTTTCGATGCGTGCGGGCCGGCCGATCAGTGCCCGGGCGCTTTGATACCGGGTGTCATCAGTGTGCGGAGCAATGATCTGATCGACGTCGTCTTCCGGGTGATGGCGACTGAACAGGGTGTTGCCCAGCGCTACCGCTTGCGCATCTTCATGGAAATAGGCCTCGCGCGGCCGGTCCATCGATTGCCCGGTATGAAACCAGGTGAAGACCCGCATCGGCTCGCTGAAACCTTCGCTTTCATTGCTGCCGGCGCTCTCGCTGTCGGTTTGCTGCAACAGGCCGAAACCGCGGAACTCGCGCTCACGGCTGTCGTAGAAACCTTCGCGCCACGTGAACGTCTGCGTCAGACAGTTGCCGGTGATCTCATCCAGTTGCTGCTGTTTGTTAACCACCGCCACCGGGAACGGCAGGTGACACACCGGTAAACGCTTGAGGGTGAGCAAGCGGTGTTTTTCATCCAGCCATTCCTGGGCCGAGCTGCGGTAGACCACACTGGCACTGCAACCCATGTTGTTGTTGCTGCTGGTTAGCAGATACGGTTTGGCCGAAACGAAATCGTAGCGCCAATGCTGCGGCTGCATGTGCGTGACCGTCAGGATCAGACTCGCGCAGCCCAGGCCTTGCAGGTCGGCGAAACTGACTTGACTGAGACGGTCGTAGCGCACGCCGTCGGGCCATGGCACGCTGATCGGTGTCTGCTGCAGGCCGTTGCCGCCGCGATTCAGGTAGATCTCGAAGGCCTCCGATTGCAGATAAATCAGCGACGCGGCACCGGAGCCGTCGAGGTCGGCAAGGCGCACGCGTGACGAGTCGAATTGTTCGTAGTTGAAGGGCAACTCACTGATCTTGCGCCCCTTGCCAAAGCGGCCATGGCCCAGGTTCGGCCAGCAGCGGATTTCGTCGTGGCGAATCCGGCACAGATCGGGCATGTCGCTGCCCAGCAGGTTGCCCAACAGCACCAGTTCTGTGCGTGAATTGCTGAACAGTGGCAAGCGGTCGTCGTCGGGATGGTGAGCGACCTCTTCAGGCGCGGCGAAGCCTTGTTCACGCGCGTTGGCATACAACCGCACGGAATTCGGTCCGATCAACGCCAGGCTACTCAGCCCGTCACCGCTCAAATCGCCAAGTGTCGAGAGGGTGTTGAAAAACTCCGGCGGGAATTTACCGAAGGGCACGAAGTCGGCAAACTCGCGTTGCGCTGTCAGCGAGCGAAAACCACTGATACCCGGTTGCGCGGTGACCCAATCGAGCCTGCCGTCCCCCGTCAGGTCGGTTAGCAGTTGCTGTACCGGACGGTTGCGATCGGCCACCGGAATCTTGTCCAGTGCGGTCCATGGGCCATAGCCGATTTCATCGGTGCCCTTGGTCGCACGCAATGGTTCGCGGTAGTACCAGGCCTGGTCATAGCGGCAGAGGAAACCCGGCACACCTTCGCCATAAAGATCCACACACTGGTAAAAACCACCGTCCTCGATACTCGGCTGGACATCGGGTTCGAAGAAGCGCGCCGGGGTTTTATTGATGTCGAAGGGGGCATAGTCGAACTCGACCGGCGGTGTGTTTTCGACAATGCCGCTCGCATCGAATGCCTGATAGTGCGCCGCGCTGATCTGGCTGTAGGCCCACTGCGCGATATTTTGCGGTTGGTGATATTCCAACAGCAGGCGGCGTACCAGTTTCGGTTGGTCAGTCGATTGCTCGGGGAAGTGATGAAACAGTAACGTCTGTTGGCAGAGCCTGCGAGTGCCCAGTTCAAAACCCTGACCATGGGTTGAAAAACGATCCGGGCGGACCGTCCAGGGTTTTAGGGGATCATCGTCGTACGCAGGAATATCGGTCAGTGATGTGCTGCGCTCGCCGTAATCGAACAGCAGATGAAAGTGCCAGCCCAGTTCGGCGGGATTGTCCGTCGTCCAGCTGTACAGATCGCTGCTGGCGCTGAAGTTGCCGTAGCACACGCGACGCAAGTAGCGCTGGGCGCGGTAGTCATGCAGCGGGTCGGGATCCTGATCATCGGCCTTGTACTCGAAACAGATGTGTTCACCACGTGCGTTCATGCTTTCGCACAGCAGCCAAGCGGCGATGCGTCCGGGAGCGTCGGGGTCGGCGACGCGTGTGGCTTCCGTCTTGCCGTAAAGGTGCAGTGAGCCGTCGGCGCCGTGTATCAGCCAGAACACCGGTGGATCGGCTTCTCGGGTCTGGCGCTGCCAGCGTTCGCGCAAGGCAAAATCGCTCTCGACTCGAGGCCAGTAGCGCACGACTCTGTGCGGGCCGATGTTGACGCCGTTGTAGACGCTTTCCTCACGGAATTTGAGCTCGCCGTGCTCATCCAGCTCTGGCATCCACACTTCGCCGTCGACACCGATGATCTCGTCTTGGTCGGAGTAACGCGGCACGCCTTTGTTGGTTCTGCGGTTGATATGACCTACGCCACCCAAGTGCCAGGACAGGCCGAACGGACCGTTGCCGCTCTGACTGCTGTAATTCAGCGAAAACTGCGGATCCCAGCCGCGCCCGGCAGACGTCGGAATCGGCAGTTCGAACGAGGCCGCTCCGGTCGGCCCCACTGCGCCCCAGCTTTTGCCGATGGTGGCGATCGATGCGCTTTTGGCGATGGAAGGGGTGGTGATGCTCAACTCTTGTTGATCAGGCATGGTCGAATCCATTGCGCACGGGGTGGGCGTGAATGGACTGACGCTAACAAGAATGGCAGGTAAATGAACCTGTCAGATCTGACAGGTGCGCAAGATCATTTTGTATGCTTCGGCGCTTTTTTTATCGCGAACGGTTGACCCCTGTGAAAACGGCCGGGTCATCGTTGCAGATGAACCGGCCGTTTTTATGGCAGCGAAGGGCTTACTGCACTTCTACCGCCAGGCTTTCGCTGATCTTCTGTTGCCAGATCGCAGGACCAGTGATGTGCACCGACTCACCGTTGCTGTCCACCGCAACGGTGACCGGCATGTCCTTGACCTCGAACTCGTAGATCGCTTCCATGCCCAGTTCGGCGAACGCCAGCACTTTCGACTTCTTGATCGCCTGAGCGACCAGGTAAGCAGCGCCGCCAACGGCCATCAGGTACACGGCTTTGTTGTCCTTGATCGCTTCGATCGCAGTCGGGCCGCGCTCGGATTTGCCGATCATGCCCAACAGGCCGGTCTGCTCGAGGATCTGCCGGGTGAACTTGTCCATCCGCGTCGCGGTGGTCGGGCCAGCCGGGCCAACCACTTCGTCACCGACCGGATCAACCGGGCCGACGTAGTAGATGAAGCGACCTTTCAGATCGACCGGCAGGGTTTCACCCTTGTTGAGCATCTCGACCATGCGCTTGTGCGCGGCGTCGCGACCGGTGAGCATTTTGCCGTTGAGCAGGACGGTTTCGCCCGGCTTCCAGCTCTGCACGTCTTCCGGGGTCAGGGTGTCGAGGTTGACACGGCGAGCCGACGGGCCGGCTTCCCAGACGATTTCCGGGTAGGCGTCCAGCGGTGGCGCTTCCAGCGAGGCCGGGCCGGAGCCGTCGAGCACGAAGTGTGCGTGACGGGTGGCGGCGCAGTTCGGGATCATGCACACCGGCAGCGAGGCGGCGTGGGTCGGGTAGTCCATGATTTTCACGTCGAGCACGGTGGTCAGGCCACCGAGGCCCTGGGCGCCGATGCCCAGCTGGTTGACCTTCTCGAACAGCTCCAGGCGCATTTCTTCGATGCGGTTCTGCGGGCCACGGGCCTTCAGTTCGTGGATGTCGATGGATTCCATCAACACTTCCTTGGCCATGACGGCGGCTTTTTCGGCGGTGCCGCCGATGCCGATGCCGAGCATGCCCGGTGGGCACCAGCCGGCGCCCATGGTCGGAACGGTCTTCAGTACCCAGTCAACGATCGAGTCGGACGGGTTGAGCATGGCCATTTTCGACTTGTTCTCGGAACCGCCGCCCTTGGCCGCCACGTCCACTTCCACGGTGTTGCCCGGGACGATGGAGTAGTGAATCACGGCCGGGGTGTTGTCCTTGGTGTTTTTCCGAGCGCCCGCCGGGTCGGCGAGGATCGAGGCACGCAGGACGTTTTCCGGCAGGTTGTAGGCGCGACGCACGCCTTCGTTGATCATGTCGTCCAGGCCCATGGTGGCGCCATCCCAACGCACGTCCATGCCGACGCGCACGAACACGGTGACGATACCGGTGTCCTGGCAGATCGGGCGATGGCCGGTAGCGCACATGCGCGAGTTGATCAGGATCTGCGCCATCGAGTCACGGGCCGCTGGCGATTCTTCGCGCAGGTAGGCTTCGTGCATCGCCTGGATGAAATCCACGGGGTGGTAATAGGAAATGAACTGCAGGGCGTCGGCAACGCTCTGAATCAGGTCGTCTTGCTTGATCACGGTCATGAGTCGCGCTCCTCTAAAAGACGGGAACATTCAATAAGGTGCCTGCGGCTTGGGTGCATCGGTCGGTCGCAGACACCTTTCAAGGCACGCCGGGGCTGCTGGCGCGACGCTAAAAAGGCGCGGCAGTATACCGCGCCTCGGTGGGGCGTACACGCGCCGGCAGTCATTCGTTGGTCGCATGGGTGGGCGAATATCGGACAGCGGGTTTGCACTTCAAGATTCACCCCCTCACCCCAGCCCTCTCCCCAGGGGGGCGAGGGGGAAAGGGAGCCGATCTTCATGCTGTTCCAATCTGAGTCCGGCTCGGTATTTCAGGTCGGCGTATCGCCAACAATCGACTCGATCAGTCCCCTCTCCCTCTGGGAGAGGGCTAGGGTTGAGGGGCTTTTGGCGGTATACGCAGGCCACACTTTTGACGTCAATTTTCGGGCCCGAAAATCGGTGGTCATTTATCGACTACGCCTCTAAAGTGGCAGCCGGTCTGTAGAGTAGGACACTCGGTCAGCCTCTTATCGCACGGTGAGTCAACGATTGACCCATAACGCCATTCAACGTCTTTTGCTCAAACGCTTTGCCCTCGCTGCGGCCACCTATGGATTGGCTTTGCTGCTGCTGTGGCTGGCGTTTTTCACGGGGCACTACGAGCAGTCCCTGACTTCTGTGGCCGTCGGCAGTGCGCTGGTGGTGATCAGCCAGTCGGTGCTGTTCGCACTGTTCTGGAGTGGGCGCAACCTGCGCTTTGCCGATCCCAGCCTGACCGAAGCGCAGGTGTTGATCGGTCTCGGCTGGCAGACCTGGCTGATCGCCCATCTGGATGAAGCCCGCGGCGCCTTTCTGGTGTTCTACGTACTGATCCTGCTGTTCGGCCTGTTCCATCTCAGTCGACGGGCGTTCATCCGCTGCGCATTGCTGGTGTTCTTCAGTTTCTGTGCCATCACGCTGTGGGACGGTTACAACTTCCGCTTGCGCGAGCCGGCGCTTGCCGCTTTGCAGGTGTGCATTCTGGCAATGGTGCTGGCGTGGCTGGTGCTTTACGCGCGCTTCGTCCAGGTTTCGCGACAACGCCAGCGCCAGCGCCGGTTTGCCTTGCAGGCGCATCAGGACACTCTGCGCGGGATGATGCGCCAACTGGAAGATCTGGTTGCCACCGATGAACTGACCGGGCTGTTCAATCGTCGGCATTTTCTGCGTCTGGCCACGCGAGAGCTGGATGAAATGGACGACGATGTCGTGCACGGCTTGGCGCTGATCGACCTCGACCACTTCAAACGCATCAACGACCTGCACGGCCATGCCGCCGGCGATCAGGTGTTACAGGCCTTCGCCGGCGTTGCCCAGGCGTGTCTGCGCGACGGTGATGTGCTGGCGCGTTATGGTGGTGAGGAATTCGTTGTGTTGTTGCCCGATTGCGACGCCGAACGGCTGACTGCTTGCTGTGAACGTCTGCGTATTGCCTTTACTGACGTTGAACTGGTCGGCCTGAATGTGCGCAACCTCAGCTTGTCGGCCGGCATGACGCTGTTGGCGTTGGGCGATGATCTGGACGACGCCTTGCAGCGCGCCGATCAGGCCTTGTATCGGGCCAAGCGAGACGGGCGCAATCGTTGTGCGGCCGCGTGGGAGAACGTCGATGCCTGAACTTCGCGTCGGTGAACGACAATGGTCAGTGGCGGCGGGCAGCAATCTGCTCGATGCCCTCAATCAGAATGGCGTCGCCGTGCCTTACAGTTGCCGCGCCGGCAGTTGCCATGCCTGTCTGGTGCAATGTGTGCAAGGCCTGCCTGCCGACAATCGGCCGGACGCCTTGAGCGCCGAACAGCGTCAGCAAGGCTGGCGCCTGGCCTGTCAGTGTCAGGTCGTCGAAGACTTGCAGGTGCACACCTTCGACCCGATCACCGATGGTCGCCCGGCAGTGGTCGAAGCGCTGGACTGGCTCAGCGACAGCGTCCTGCGCTTGCGTCTGACCCCGCAACGGCCGTTGCGCTACAGCGCCGGGCAACATCTGGTGTTGTGGATCGGGCACATTGCGCGGCCGTATTCGCTGGCGAGCCTGCCGGAGGAAGACCGCTTTCTCGAATTCCATCTCGATTGCCGTCAGCCTGGCGAATTCAGCGATGCCGCACGAAAATTGCAGATCGGCGATCCGATCCGTCTCGGTGAACTGCGCGGTGGCGCCTTGCACTACGATCCGGACTGGCACAATCGCCCCGTGTGGCTGCTGGCCGCTGGCACCGGTCTGGGCCCTTTGTTCGGCGTGCTGCGCGAAGCCTTGCGCCAGGATCACCAAGGCCTGATCCGCGTCATTCACGTGGCTCATGACGATCGCGAGCACTATCTGGCCAAACCCCTGGCGGCACTGGCGGCGCAGCGGGAAAACCTCAGTGTCGAGCTGTGGACGGCGGCCGAGTCAGCCGCCGCTTTGGCGCAACTGCGCCTTGTCTCCCGGCAAACCCTGGCCTTAGTCTGCGGTTCGACGGCCAGCGTCGACGCCTTCGCCCGACGTCTGTACCTGGCCGGATTGCCGCGCAATCAACTGCTGGCCGACGTGTTCCTGTCCCGTGGTTGAGCGCTGATATTTCAGACGCGAGACACATCATGACCGAAGCCATCCTGCTGGAACGCGAACGCGGTTTGCTGACCCTGCGCTTCAACCGCCCGGACAAGAAGAACGCCCTGACCCGCGCCATGTACAGTCGCCTCGCCGAGGCGCTGAAACAGGCCGATGGCGACCCTACGATCAACGCCGTGCTGATTGCCGGCAGCGCCGAATGCTTCACCGCCGGCAACGACATTGCCGACTTCATCCAGCAACCGCCGAGTGACCTCGACAGCCCGGTGTTTCATTTCATGCTCAACCTGCTTGAGTGCCGCAAACCGGTGATCGCCGCTGTAGCCGGCGCGGCGGTGGGCATCGGCACCACATTGTTGCTGCACTGCGATCTGGTTTATGTGGCCGGCGATGCGCGGTTGCGTATGCCATTCGTCAACCTGGGTTTGTGCCCGGAGTTCGGCTCGAGCCTGATCCTTCCACGTCTGCTTGGGCAGGCCAAAGCGGCGGAGTTGTTGTTACTGGGCGAAGGCTTCAGCGGTGAACAGGCGGCGCAATGGGGGATTGCGACCGAAGCATTGGGTAGCGGCGCTGCGGCGCTAAGCAAGGCGCGGGAAATGGCGCTGCGTTTCGATGAACTGCCGGCCGAAGCGGTGCGTATCAGCAAGCAATTGATGCGAGCGCCGGATCGCGACTTGATTCGTAAGGTGATCGAGGAGGAGGGCGCATTGTTCACCCAGCGCCTTCGTTCGCCAGAAGCAATGGTGGCGTTGACCGGATTCATCAAACGACATTGAGATTTTCGCTGACTGTGCCGGCCTCTTCGCGAGCAAGCTCGCTCCCACATTGGAATGCGTTCCCTGTGGGAGCGAGCTTGCTCGCGAAGAGGCCGGATCAATCGGCACATTTTCCAGAGCAGTAAACAAAAAGCCCCGCCATTCACATGGCGGGGCTTTGGTTTTTCAGCGCGTCACTCAGACCTGCGGGTCGCCCACGTGCAGGATCTTCATGCCGTTGGTGCCGCCGGTGGTGTGGTAGCTGTCGCCCTTGGTCAGGATGACCCAGTCGCCTTTTTCCACAACGCCGCGTTTGGTCAGCTCGTCGATGGCCTTCTGGCTGACTTCGTGCGGTTCCAGCGAAGCCGGATCGAACGGAATGGTGTACACGCCACGGAACATCGCCGCGCGGGCCTGGGCTTCGCGGTGCGGGGTGAACGCGTAGATCGGCACCGAAGAACGGATGCGCGACATGATCAGCGGGGTGAAGCCGCTTTCAGTCAACGCGATGATCGCTTTGACGCCCGGGAAGTGGTTGGCGGTGTACATGGTCGCCAGCGCGATGCTTTCGTCGCAGCGGCTGAATTCCTTGCCGATACGGTGGCTGGAGGTTTTACCGGTCGGGTGCTTCTCAGCGCCGACGCAGATGCGCGCCATCGCCTGAACAGCTTCCAGCGGGTACTGGCCAGCGGCGGATTCGGCCGAGAGCATCACGGCGTCGGTGTAGTCGAGCACGGCGTTGGCCACGTCGGACACTTCGGCGCGGGTCGGCATCGGGTTCTGGATCATCGACTCCATCATCTGGGTCGCGACGATCACGGCCTTGTTGTGGCGGCGTGCGTGCAGAATGATTTTCTTCTGAATGCCCACCAGCTCGGCGTCGCCGATTTCCACACCCAAGTCACCACGGGCAACCATCACCGCGTCGGATGCCTTGATCAGGCCGTCGAGGGTTTCGTCGTCCGCTACGGCTTCGGCGCGTTCGATCTTCGCCACCAGCCAGGCAGTGCCGCCGGCTTCGTCGCGCAGTTGACGGGCGTATTCCATGTCGGCAGCGTCACGCGGGAAGGACACCGCGAGGTAGTCGACTTCCATTTCCGCGGCGAGCTTGATGTCGGCCTTGTCTTTTTCGGTCAGGGCCGGTGCGGTCAGGCCGCCACCGCGACGGTTGATACCTTTGTGGTCGGACAGCGGGCCGCCGATGGTCACGGTGCAATGCAGTTCGGTGGCAGTGGCGGTATCAACGCGCATCACCACGCGGCCGTCGTCGAGCAGCAGCTCGTCGCCCACGCCGCAGTCCTTGACCAGATCCGGGTAGTCGATGCCGACCACTTGCTGGTTGCCTTCGGTCAACGGATGGCTGGTGGAGAAGGTGAACTTGTCACCGATCTTCAGCTCGATCTTCTTGTTGGCGAATTTGGCGATACGGATTTTCGGGCCTTGCAGATCGCCGAGCAGGGCGACGAAGCGACCGTGCTTGGCAGCGAGGTCACGCACCAGCTTCGCGCGAGCCTTGTGCTCGTCGGGGGTGCCGTGGGAGAAGTTCAGACGGGCAACGTCCAGACCAGCCAGAATCAGCTGTTCGAGAACTTCCGGCGAGTTACTGGCCGGGCCAAGGGTAGCGACGATTTTGGTACGACGGACGGACATGCAAAGACTCCTGAGTTCAAGCGCTAGCGAAGGCTACTATGCTCTTGGGGTGTAGTCATTGTTCGAATGCACTACTTATTACTTTCTTTATTGAACACGACGATTGGCGTAAACACTTCTGAAGATTTCTCGGCAAGGGTCGATACAGAGCACAAGACAGGAGAACCCCCATGCGATTGTTGCCCATTGCCGCCCTTGCCCTCAGCGTCCTCGCCGTGACGGGCTGCACCCGTTGGTCGATGAACCATCATTTGAACAACGCCTACAGCGCCTACGATCGTGGCAACTGCGAGCAGGTCATGCTCGAACTGTCCAAGGTCGAACGCGCCAGCCGTGCCCGCCCGTACGTGTGGCCGGAAGTGTCGATGATGCGCGGCCAGTGCCTGGAACGGCAGAAAATGTTTGTCGACGCGGCGCAGACCTATCAATTCATCATCGCCTCGTACCCGAACAGCGAATACGCCTATCGCGCCCGTGCCCGTCTGGAAACCTTGCAGAGCCTGGGCCATTACCCGACGCGCAGCGCCGCTGCCGTGGTGCGCCCGACCCGTTTCTGATGACAGTTGTCATACAAAATCTGGCCGTGTGTACAAGCTGAGCTATAGTCGAATAACCCGGATTCGGCACCGCGTTCTGAATCCGGAGCAACACCTGCGACTGGCAGTTGTAAGGTGACGGCGACGTAGCGACCGTTACACCGGAAGCGGGGAGAGCGAGCCTGCGATGCAGGCACGTTCCGAAGCAAGGTGCGGCTCTGTGACGGAGCCTTGCATGGCGAACTGCGCATGTTTACCGAACGGATCGAACGGCATCAGTTGCCGTATTTCCTCAGAGTGTTCAACAGCGTCACCGACAAGCCCATCGGTTTTCTCGGCAACCTCTCCGAAGACGGGCTGATGCTCATCAGCCAATTGCCCATGATGGTCGGCGTGGACTTCCAGTTACGCCTGAAAATCCCCGCCAGCGATGGCTGCCAACAGGTGATCGACTTCACCGCGTGTTGCGTGTGGTGCCATGAGGACGCCACGCCGATGCACTACGACGCCGGCTTCGTCCTGCAACGCGCCCCGCCGGAATTCGGGCAACTGGTGCAGGCGTTGCAGCGCTATTTCAGTTTTCAGCCATTGCCGGCTTCTGCCTGATTCAAACCCGCTAAAAGCTTCGCGAGCAGGTTCGCTACACCTTCGATTTGTGCTTTGCGCAAATCCTGTGAGGGCGAACCTGCTCGCGAAAGCATCCTTTTGGGTACCCCACCCACGCGTTAAACCATCGCAATCGTCCACTCGTCACCCAGCGTTTTCTCTGCCAATAACCAAGCGGCGTTAGCCGATGCAGAACGCTTTCAGTTGCTCTGCTGCAGCATTTACCGTTCGTCGGGACTGTCAGGTTTTACAGGTGCCTGGGTATTCGCGAGTTCTGTAAAAACAAGACCTAGCTGCCAGAACCCTGGTCAAAGGAGAGCGATCATGTCAGAGGGTACTTTTATTCCTGAGAAGGTTGAGCATGCTTCGAAGGAGGATGACGGGGATTCAGAAGCTCAGGCTTGGCAACCTCTCCAGTTTCTTTACAGAAACAGCACGATTCTTGTCAGCCCCGATACGCCGATTACATTCAGTATTCCATCGTATACCGGTGAACATAATCAGGTGTGGATGGACTTTCATTCCGCAAACTCAAGCAGGATGATTCTTGATGGAGCTTGGTTCCAGGCAGTTCATTGGAACACTATTCAGATCAATGGACTCGTGGAAGGGAAGGCCAAGTTTGATGGTGTGTGGAGGCGAGGTGACGATTGGGCTCCGTGGACTTCCCAGCATGTTGAAGTGAGGAAGCCCGCCGCGTTCGATGCCACTAGCGTGGTTTGGATTGCCGGGACGGTATCAGGTACTGCCCGTCCTGGCAGTGTGATCAAGCTTGTGCGTGCTGCCGACAAAGCCGTAATCAGTACCACGTCCACTACTCCATATGTTGGGCGATGGACTGTCACATTATCGACGGGCCTTCCCCAAGGCGTGCACGAGCTACTGATCCGCGAAGATGTCGAAGGAACGGTGGGCCGATATACCCAGACGAAGACGTTCACCGTTCTAGGCAAAATCAGGATTACGTCCCCGGACATCAATCTGCCCGTCGAGAGTGTTCGACCCGTGATCAAGGGCAGCGGGGCGTTGAAAGGAGCCAACATCAGGGTTTACATATCCGGCTCATTGGAGTCGGTGGCCTCTTACCAGGCGGTTTCCGACGGCGAATGGCTCACAACCAGTACCCATACTTTTGCGCGAGGGGCACGCTATACCATTCTTGCCCAACAGAGTCTGAACGGCGGCCACTCCGACTGGGGGGACCCGCAAGAGTTTTATCTTATTGGCCCTCCCGTGTTCACAGCACCCAAGCCCAACCCCGCTTCGCCGCCAATCGTGGACATGAAATCAATGTTCGAGGGAACCGGTGCCACCGGTTTCTATCAGAACAGGGTCGACGTCTATTCAGAGCAAATGGGGAGCGATCCTGTGGTTGTGGGCTGGCCACATCCTGATACGGGTGTATGGCGCCGAGAAGGCACCCTTACACCTGGCCCTCATTCGATTTTCGGCACGCAGACAGTCAAGGGAATTACCTCAATAAACAGCGAACCCTTCGGCATACGGGTGCGCCCGGGCAAACCGACGGTCGAGTACACCTTCAATCAAGAAACCATGACGTTTTCCGGTAGCGGCTATTACGACCAGCACCTCGAAACGCAAATTCAGTTCGCCATCAAGCGTTACCCGGGCGAAAAGCCACCGAACACGCCGCCCAATGTCATTGTGCGAGCCGATTGTTCCTGGACAACGACATCGACAGGCTGGACGTTTGGAATTTATTCAGTCGAGGTCGTGCTGAAGATTCAGGACAACGCCAGTGGCTGGATCGAGTCGCAGCCTTATGAGTTGGAAATCCGCAACAACATGCCGGATGTCACCGACGTGACATACACCAAAGCCTACCGGCCGGTCTTCAGCGGCAAGGGTTACAACGGCGCCACCGTGAGTTTTTACCATCCTGGTGGTGACCTCAAGGTTGCCCCTGATGCAGTCGTGAGCGGTGGGATCTGGTCGAGCACAGCCAATGAATACTGGGGGCCGGTGAAGGATCGGGAAGTCCATATCCAGCAGTGTATCGAGGAGCATTGTTCACTCAACCGTGTGGTGTTGAAGGTCTCGATTCCACCCCTGCCACCCACAGTGGACGAGCCACCCCGGGAAGGCCTGACACCGACGTTCCGCGGCACCTGCCTGGAAGGCGCCACGGTGAGCATCACCTTCCGCGGCGACGACAACGTCTATAGCGGGATCGTTGAAAAGGACACATGGACCTTCCAGCGACCAGAGCCGTTTCCCGCGGATGTCTCCCAAACCATCTACGTTACCCAAGCGGCCGCCGGGCAAAACTCGGAGGCGCAATCCAGAGACTTCACGCTTCAACCGGCCATGCTCAAACCGGTCATTACGTATCCGGTCGAAAGCGCTGACGTGGAGCCGGACGTGATGATCCAGGGCATCGAAGGTGTGAGCGGCGCCACGATGAAACTGCACGAGTCGCAGTTTCAACAAGAAATAGCAGAAGCTCAGCTTGTCGAGGGCGGCACATGGGCAATCCAGCTCACTGGTTTGAAGTTCGGTGAGTTCACGATCTTCGCGCAACAGGAGCGCAACGGGCGTCCGTCCGAAAGAAGCGACCATCGAACTTTCAACGTGGTGGTGCCACCACCGCAGATCACCACGCCGCAGGCGGGCGACAAACTGACGCGCACTGCGACGCTCAGGGGCACCGGCTTCCCTTCAGCGCAGGTCGAGGTCTGGTTCAAGGGCGCTGACGCACCGTGGTTGAGCGATATTACGGTGCCGACGAGCGGTAACTGGCAACGCGAAGTGACGCTGCCAGTCGGCAATTACATTATCCAGGCCCGACAATTGTTCACGGAAAACAACAGGACACATGAATCTTCCTTCACAGAAGACTTGACCTATGACGTGGTCCCGGCAGCGCCTTTTGTCGAAACCCCGATCGAAGGCGAACAAGTCGGTCGGCAAGTGGTGGTGTCAGGCTTCGGTGTGCCCGGCGATACCGTCACGGTGACGCTGGGGAGCGCCGCGCCAAGCACTGTCGTGCTGGATGACCGAACCTGGTCGATCAACGTGGAAGCTCAGATCGACGGCGACATGGTTCTTCAAGTGACATCAGTGCTTGATGGTTTCGAGTCAGGCGCTGCCTCGCGCAAGGTCGTGGCGGGGCTGTATCTGCCCGTCATCGCTGAACCGGCAGCGGGACGCTGGGTGCAACATCCGGTGGCTTTTGCCGGTACGGGCGAGGGCGGTGTCGGGCAAATCGTGAGCTGGTTCAACCCGGAGCAGAAATGGACGCCGCTGATTACCGTCTCCGGCAACGCATGGCGCGGTGAGTCCGCTGTGTCGCTAGCACCGGGCGGCAAATGGTGCCGTTTCCGGCAGACCCTCACGCCGGGAACAAGGGTGTCCGATTGGGCCGAGAGCGCACGCTTCGAAGTTGTGCAGGTTCCTTCCGAACCACTGAGTCGCGAAAAGCCGACGAATGGTCATTAAACCTGTCATTTCTGACAGTAGACGCTTCTGGCTTTCCAGCGCCAAATTGACCTGAATACATGTGCAGCCTGACGAATACGTCGGGCAGTTCAGGCCAGCTCTCGACCCAAGGAATCCGATCATGGCTGATTCGCGCCGTCCCGGTCTGCAACTGTATACGCAGTTGTTTCCAGAAGAGGAAAACGCTAAGGACTCTGTTCTGCAACCACTCCACGCCTACCTGAAAAACGGTGGCTCGATTTTCCCGCTGGTAGAGAAGGGGGTGGAGCACCTGGCCAGCCAGTATCAGATGAACCGGGAGGACGCCCGACGGTTTTTACGTCGAGCCAACAGCATGGCCACTTACCTGAGCCGTCAGTTCATCGAGCAGCAACTGAGCGGTGGCGATGGCGTGCCTGAGCCAGCGGACGGATTGCTATCGTGGGTGACGGGGCCACGATATGAGCTGCTTTTCAATACCGAGTTCGACAGGATGGCTCTGCCGGAGTCTCTGGAGTCCATGGCATCCCCGGTGGCCTACCTGATCTTTCTGTTGCTCTGGATCCGCGACCGGATCGAGTCCGTAAAGCTTGATCCACCGGGCTTCCCCCTCGAAGAGCGGCGTGCTGATCTGATGGATCTGTCCGTGGATTTCAATGCAGTGTTCCGGCCGGTGTCTTCGGTGGACATTATCGTCTCGGTTCTGGAGCGCTTCATTGCTGAACATTCAACAGAAACCGATCCACCAGAGACAATCGAAGACGCGATGATTGAAGCGCGTTATCCCAATGGCCTGCCGTACTTCCAACACTGGGTCACCGTTGACGGTGTTGCGCAACTCAACAATCTGTCAGTGGGTGATTTTGCCCACGCGGTCCATTTGGACTACCCCTACTTTTTGCAGTCCGGTACCTGGATTGGTTTCGCCGAACGTGCGCTGGCGCATTCCTCGCGATTCGGGCCCTATCAGCGGAACGTGTTAACGGAGCCTCCCGTACCGTTTGCAGACCGTAACGCATTTTATCGGGACAACTACGGCTCAGACATAGAGCATGATGCGGGGCCGCAGAACCTGAGTCAGGTTCCGTACTTCGGCGAACACACCAAGCTTGACACGCTGGCGATTGAACGTCTGCTGTCCATCCGTGATTTCGCCCCGGTACGTTCGGCCAATGTGATCTGGCCCGAAGATCCCGTCGAAAGCGGGCGTTCCGGGTCGGTCTACATCAATGCCAATGCCTATCCCGGCGTGAATATCAACATTGCGGATGAAAGTCCTGCGTCTCTGCATCGATTGTCTGTTGTTCACGACAATGATGAAGGGCTTGCCGCCTTCGACCGGATGAACCGCATGATACGCCTGTGCAACTGGCTGGAACTGCCCAGTGACCAGGTGGACGCCTTGCTGGCTGCTGCGATCAGGGCTGAAGTGCGCGGCGGTGCGGATGAAACGAAGTGGTGGATCACGGACAACGTCGTGCATGCCATTGGGCTGTTCCAGACCTTGCGCGAACGCTACAACTGCACAGCGGCAGACTTTGCGGTATTCATCGATCAGTTGGCCATTTGCGGGCGCGGCGAAGCGTTATCGCAATTCGACCAGGTGTTCAACAGTCAAGGCCGCTACCGGGAGCCTTTGGTTCTGGATGACGGCGAGTTTCCGGTAACGCCTGCACCGGGCCAAGTCCACCTGACCATCAGCCAGTTGTGCAGTGGCCTGGGGATCGACACACAGACTTACCAGTATCTGGCGTTGCAAGTGGCCAAGGCCCACGGCATCAACAACAACACGTTCAAACGCAACCTGCCGATCATTTCCAGTTTCTATCGGCTGGTGCGGTTGTCCCGATTGCTGGGCATGACCCCCGTTGAAGGCGTGCTGATGCTGCTACTGATGGGGGGGGAGACCTGGCTCAATGAGTTGGCGGGCACTCCAAAGATTGGTTCGAGCGCCAGCGAGACACCGGACGTTCTGAACATCATTGACGCCCTGCAATCGTGCGTGCAGTGGTGCGAGCAAAACAACTTGCCTGTGCTGTGGATGTTGCAACACGCGGCAACAGCGCAACCCGCTCGTGAAGCCACCGAGCAGGACCAGCAGCTGTTTGATCAGATACGTAATCTGTTGCCTACGGTGCTGTTCTCCAACGCGGCGGTATTGATGGCTGGTTTACCGCCCGCCGGTGCGGCCAGCTGGCTGGATTTCCTGGTAGCAACTGAGGACGGACCGGCGCCTGTTGTCGATGCCGATGGGTTGTTGCTGGCGCCCATCGGCACGCCGGAGCAGTATTTGATCGAGATGCAGAGAAAGGTCGAATGGGCAGTCGATCAGGCCCTGGGTACCCTGGAACCCGGGGTGCGCACGAATTTGGCCAACACCCTGCTCAACGTTCTGCTCGAGGCCAGGGACGCTCAGGCATCCCTGGTGAAGGAAACGCTGGCGGTCTATGCCGGTATTGAACCGGATCAGGCAATACCGGTACTGAACTGGGCCGACAAAACGGTTTACCAGTTTTTGCGCCAGGTGAAATCTCGCATCGATTCGAATACCGAACCATCCAGGCGCAATCCGGATGCCGATCTGTTGCTTACGCTGTTGGCCGAGGTTCGGCGGCGCAGTGAGGTGGTTTCAACGCTGGGGCTGAGTGCCACTCTGCTCCAGGATTATCTGGATTACGGTTATCGGGCCTGGATGGGGCAGACCGACAAGTATGCCCTCACGGTCACCAGGCTTTATCACCTGACCACGTTGACCCGGGCATTTGGCTTGAGCACACAGCCGGCGCAACAGTTGCTCGACTACCTGCGCGAAGTCAACGCACTGAAAGAAGCTCTTGGTGTGGAGGCGCGGCAACTGGCGCACCAGGCTTCTACCCTGCGTCTGGCCGAGTTTTTCGACTGGAGCGTGCAGGAGGTGCGTGAGTGCGTCAATCGCCTGGATCCGAATCGGCTGATACTGCGAAACCTTAGCCAGCTGGCTGTGCTTATCCGCGTCCATGAGATGTCCAGGAAAACGGGAATGGATGCGCTGACGATTTTCCTGATGGGCCATTTGCCTGAAGCGGTGGACAAGGGCGCCTACGCCGAGGCCGCTGAACTGGCCTTGCTGAGTCAGTCCGAGGCGCGTACGCCGCTCGCTCAAGTGCCGGGGGATCTGCGGCAACTGGTGATCATGACCTGCGTTGTGCAACCTACCCAGGTGGTAGCTCGCTCGACCGAAACCGCTACTTACACGGTAACGCTCAGAGACCCCGAAGGAGAGCCTTTGAGCGGTATCGGCGTGCATTTTCGCGCCAGCCTGGGCGACATCGAAGAAACAGGCGATACCGATCACAACGGGCAATTCGTGGCCACATACACCCCCGGCGACAAAATGGGCGAGGACACGCCCGTTTTCTGGCTGGACCTGTTTGAGCCCGAGAACGCCCCGACCATCGAACTCATTCCCGACAAAGACAGCCTGGACTTCGTAACGATGCTGAAGTCGCCGGTGCCATCGGGGCCTGTGCCAAGCGGCCAGGAAGTCGAACTCTACGCAACGTTGATGGATAGGTTTGGCAACCTGGGTGTAGGCGAGCTAGTGGACTGGTTCGTCGAAAGTGGTGAGGGAGAAACAACCAGGGTGGACTTCCGGGGACGGCACGGGAAGACGAATCAGGAAGGGCTCACGCGCGTGTACGTTTCCAGCGCTACGGGCGGCACATTCAGGCTAAGCGTGCTCTGCCATGCAAGTGAACTGAAGGGGCACTTCGAAGCCATTACGTTCGAGGGTAGTGGATCACCGGCGTGACAAAGCCCCGTGCAGCACGCACCCCGGAAATTGATCAAGGAGCAAGGATCATGGCATTGAATTACATTGGCGATCTGCAGGAAAAACGGCGTTCCGCTTTGCTTGAATACTGCATCGGCCGGACCAGCCGGGTGAAGTATCCCTTTGTGGAAACGCCGGCAGACCTGTTCGAACTGCTGCGCATGGACCCGTTGGACACCTTCGCCGTGCAAAGCTCCTGGGTGGCCGAAGCGACCAGTTGCGCGCAGCAGTACATTCATGCGGTGTACCGCAAGCTTGAACCCGGATATACCCCCCACCAGTTTCCCGCCAGCCATCTGGCCGAGTGGGAATTGTGCAACAACTATCCCGACTGGGCGGCGGTGCAGTTGATCCGGCTCTACCCGGAAAACGTCACTATCCCGTCTGTCCGCCAACGCAAGAGCAGTCTGTTCAAGATCCTTGAAAACGATCTTAATCAGACCCGTTTGACGACTGACTCAGTACAGGTGGCCTTGCAGAACTATCTGCAAGCGTTCGAGCAGGTCTGTGACCTGGATGTCATCAGTTGCTACATGGACGGCGTCACACCTGACCGCGCCGATTACTACTTTGTCGGCCGTCAGCGGGTGCCGCCCTACCAGTACTTCTGGCGCAAGGCCGAGATCGAACTCACGGAGAGCTGCGTCGCTGTCAATCCGGCTGCCTGGGGTGAATGGCAGGCGGTGGAGATTCAGCCAGCGTATCGGGTGCTGGATATTCGCCCGGTATTCTGGAACGGCCGGTTGTGCCTGGTCTGGGCCGAGTGGAGTGACAGGGTTGAAGGTAAACCGGAAGGGGAATTCATCCCCGAAAAACTGAGTGTCAACCTGGCGTTCATGAAGCAGAACGGTCAGTGGTCGGCGCCGCTGAATTTGTACAGTGCACAAGCAGAGCCGGGTGATGACGAGGGATTTCAGTTGATTGCCACGGTGTGGATCGATATGGAATCTCCCAAGGGCAAGCTGGGGGTGTTGATACCGAATAAGTCAACTCCAGAAAAACCGGCGATATACAGGATTTATGACGTACTGATGCGGCCCGACACCACGGACGCGGGCGGCTGGCTGGATAACGCGAAAGTCCGGTTTTCCACGCCCGAGACGGTGCAGCATTCCTTCAGCAGCCAAGTGACGATGACCTCGGAGGATCAACCGCCCGGCTCCATGTCCCGTTATCTCGGCCTTCGGGCCACGGCCCAGCGTATAAACGACCAGGATGTGCTGACCGTCAACGGGTTTTGCAGGCCTACCGGGTTGTCCGGCGACGTTACGCCAGAGTTCGAGTTGACGCTGGTCGGCAGAACCGGTACAGACCCTGCGCCTGTAAAAGCGAAGTTTTCGCAAGCCGGAGACTGGGCCACTGCATCGCTGGAATTCAAACGTGACAAAGGTTCATGGCCCGCAGACACCACCGTCACTCTCAAAGCTACAGAGACGAAATATGGCGGCAAGGAGTTCAAACTCAAGATCGTCAATCTGGCGGACTTTACCCCGCCAAAGCTGGTGAAAAACACCCGCGATGCAGCGCAGTTCATTGCCTACGAGTTGCCGGATCCCTACCTCAAATACAGCCGCCTGAACTCACAGTTCGGCCCTGAACTGGTGCAGCGTGCCAGTATTTCCGTTGAAGCCGTACTGCACTGGGATACGCAGTTTCTTCCGGAACCACCGCCGACGGGTATTGAGTTCAACGAGCCCAACGGAGCCTTCGATGGCGCCAACGGCCTGTTTTTCTGGGAGTTGTTTTTTCATGTAGCGCACCTGTTGTACACGCGTCTGCACGTTGAAGGGCGTTTTGCCGAAGCGCAGAAATGTTTGCACTACGTGTTCGACCCGCAAGCCATCGCGGAACCGGACAGCGGCGCGCCCAATTACTGGCGTTGCCGGCCGTTGGCCCTCGATGCCGGTAATGCCGGTTGTGAGGCGCTGGCCCCCACCGATCCGGATGCCATCGGCTATGCGGCGCCCAAGCACTTCAGGATTCTGATGTTCTGTGAGTACGTGAAAAACCTTATGGCCTGGGGCGACTGGTATTACCGTCAACTGACCCGCGATAGCCTGGTGGCGGCCAAGTTGTGTTACGTGCAAGCCGAGTTCCTGATGGGCAAGCCGCCGCTGGCCCGTGCGGTGAATCGTTGGCAAACCTCGACGGTGAAAGAACTTTTAGACGCAAGCATTAGCCGTCCGGCGCTGGAGGCGTTTGAACAATCGCTCGAATTCAGTCTGGCGGATATCCCGGCCGGTTCCGATAGTGCGCCAGGGCTCGGTTTGTTGGCTTCCGGGCCATTCAGGATTCCGATCGATCACTCGCTGCTGGACTTGTTTGCTGCACCCGGTCAACGCCTGCATAACTTGCGTAACAACCTCACTCTCGATGGCAAACCGCTGGATATCCCGTTGTTCAGTCCACCGTCCGATCCGAACGAGTTGCTGCGTTTTCTGGCCTCGGGTGGCGTCGGTGGGCCACGGCCGATGGGCGGGCGGCTGGTGGTCGGCGCATTCCGTTGGCGTCCGGTCCACGAAATTGCCTCGCGTGCGGTGCAGGTGCTACAGGATTTCGGCAGTCAGGTGCTCAATATGCTTGAGCGACGCGATCGTGCCGAGCAGGAAGAATTGCAGCAAACGCATCTGGTGGAACTGGGCGACTACGCCCAGACCGTCCAGGAGCAATCCATTGCTCAATTGGAGGCCAGCGTTACGGCGCTCGAACAGAGCCGGGTCGTGGCGCAACAGCGAGCGGATGCCTACGCGCAGCGCTACAACGAGAACGTTTCGGCGGTTGAATATCAGGTCATGGCGAGCCTGAAGGAGTCGAAGACTCAAGCCTTGACCGCCAAAATACTCAGACCCACCGGGGCGTTTATCGCAGCGTTGCCGAAAATCTATGGCACGTCCAATGGCGGGATGAAACCCGAAAATGCGATTGACGCGGTGTGTTTCGGCCTGGAAATCGCCTCGTCAATGTTGCAAATCGACGCCGACGATCAGGCCATTACCGAGGGTTACCGTCGCCGCCGCAACGAATGGGGGCTGCAACGTGATCAGGCCTTGGCCGAAGTCGACGCGCTCAATGCGCAGATCGAGGCGCAGCGCCATGCGGTTGCTTCAGCTCGCTCAAACCTTGCACAAACCCTGCGGGCCAACGCTCAGGCCCTGACGGTTTACAACTTCCTGAAAAAACGCGCGAGCAATGCCGAGTTGTTTGGCTGGATGCTTGGCCAGTTCAAGGCTTTGCACTATCAGGCCTATGACGCCGTGATCAGCCTGTGTCTCAGTGCCCAGGCTTCTCTGAATGCCGAAACCGGCGATTATGACGCGCAGATCCCTTTGCCGAACGTCTTTCTGGAACAGCGCCATGGTTTGACGGCCGGCGAGCACTTGCGTGCGCATTTGCTGCGGATGGAGCGCGAATATCTGCAGCGCTACGAGCGTCGGCCGGAGTTGTTGAAAACCGTTTCCCTGCGCAAATTGTTCAACGACACGGTTGACCCGCAGCCAGGTATCGACAGCTGGGAGGCTGCGCTCACGCAGTTGCAGACCACCGGCACACTGGAATTCCAGCTGACCCAGTTGCTCTTTGATCGTGATCACCCAGGCCACTTCTGCCGGCAGATCGACTCGGTGGAAGTCGACTTGCCGGTCCTGACCGGACCGTATGAGGATGTGCGGGCGACCTTGCTGCAGATCTCAAGCAAGACGGCGACCCGGGCAACCACGCAGTCAGTGCAGTACTTGCATAAACCAGGGAGCGTGGCGCCTGGCGACGTGTTGATCAATTTGCGCAGTGGCCAGCAAATCGTGTTGTCGGCAGGGATCGCCGACAACGGTCTGACGGCCATGAAACCCGATGATGGCTTGCTCAATCCTTTTGAAAAAACGGGCGCAGTGTCGAAATGGCAACTGACGTTCCCCTGGCATTTGAAACAACCGCAAGCAGACATGCTGCGTTCCATGAACGACGTCATCCTGCGTATCCGCTACTCGGTCAAGGTTGGCGAGCCGACCTTTTTCAGCAAGGTCAAAGACCTGGTCAACGAAATCGAGAGTGCTGCGCGTAACCCTCAGGTTAAAGGGGTGAGTCGTCATGAATGAGCCGATCGTTCAAGCCAACCGGAGTCTGCTGTTCAATGGTGATTTCAGCGAAGGGATAGACGGCTGGAAAAAAAATGGTACTTCAATCGCTGTATCGGAAGACTGGTACGCCGGGGATCGAATTTTGCTTCTGCACCTTTCTCATGAAAGTTATGTCAGCCAGGAGTTTGAAGTTCCCAGAAAAACCTCCAGTGATGCGCAATACCGGCTGAGTTTCCTGTGCGAGACGAACCACGAACAGTCTGGATGGCTATTCCTCTTCAAGGGCTCGGAAGAGCTCTTGAAGGTAGAGCTGAAACCCGGGACTGGCCGCAACCTTGAGCAGGATCCGGCGCGACTGGCGGTCGGGCAACCTCTGGTTTTTGTCCCGATTGAATACGAAAAAACGCTGGATTCATCGTTCGACGCCGGCGATACGCTGCGCATAGAGATCAAGAGTCCGCCAAACGCCGATAACGACTATTACTCGAAAGTCCGCATTACCCGCCTCAACCTCCAGTTGCACCTGGCCCCGTTGAAACTGCGAACTATGAAACTGGATGATCAGGTTCTGGACGAGGGCAGCACGTTGTATTTTTGTCTGGGGGCAACGGACGCCAACCCACACGGTTTGACCTTCGAACCTGAACCGCAGAATGCCTGGGAGAATACCGAGGCGGCACTGACGCTTACTGATAATCCACAGCAAGCGATCATCGTCAAACCGGGGCCGGAGTTTGAACAGCTGCTGACCGAGCATTGGTCGCTCGATTGTCCGGTGGTCGGTGACGAAGATCATTATTCATTCACGCTGAACCTGATCAACCGCTACAACGCAGAGCCTTATCCGATCCCGGTATCGCTGGGGCACCACCGCCTGAAGTTTCGCGAGAGACTCGAAGCTGCGTATTACCCGGTACTGGAATATCAGCACAGCGTGCGTCTGGGCGTGCAGGTGGCGTCTTTCTATACCCAGCAGAGCGTCGCAGGCGTGACGGTCAATTGGTCGATGGCAGAGCGTGTGACAGCAGCCTCTGTTACCGATGAGTACGGTTGGGCCTACTTTGATTTTCAGCCGACAGTGGCGGAAGAAGCACTTATCGAAGCGTCGGTCGGGAGCCCTTATTACTCCAGCGGCGTTTACACCGAACAGTTCAACGTGCGGGTATTGGACACTGATCCGTGGAAAGATCTGCGGGCCGTTGTCGATGAAGTCGAAACAGCCTGGGATGCAAACGGTTATCCGAACCGTGGCAGCCCCCATGACCTGCTGGTGCGTCTGCCCGATAACAGTCCATTGCTTGATACAGAGCTGTCTTTGCATTGGAGCGGCGACAGTCATGAACAACTGGGTGTTGACGTCAACCCGCCACTGGAGGAGCCGGTACAGGTCGCCCGGCCCGACATGCTCTGGACGCTGACCTGTGATGATGAACTCGACGGCCGATTTCTGCTGTCGCTGGTTTGCTCGAAATTGCTGCTGCCATCGCCGGGCAAACCGATGTCGCTGGCGCGCAATCGGGTCAGGGTCGGCGAGGTGCGCGAAGCGAACAAATTTCCGCTCGTCGACGAACAGGAAAGCGTGCTGTTACGCGTGCAAGTGCTGCATGAAACGGCATCCGCTGACGGTGACCCGGTTCGTAACGCGCTGGTCGAATGGCACACGCCTGAAGACGTTATTACGACCTATACGGGCTACGGTGGTTGGGCGAACGTGTTCTACACACCGCTGAGGGCCGGGGATCTGAAGGTCATGGCCCACGTCAAGGCCCATCCGGAAGCCGTGCCGGTCACTCGGGAGTTCGAGGTCCGTGCAATCGCTACGAGCCCCTGGAAAACCGAGGTCGAGATCCGGCTGGACGGGGAAATAGTCCAGCGCAATACGCTCGGTCTGGTGTGTAAAAAAGGTCTGCCGCACACCATGAGCGTCACGCCTGTCGCCGGCAGCTCGTGGATTGGCAAAGGTATCAGCCTGCAATGGCGTGACGATGATCCCCCTGACATCGGCTTGCAGTTCTCTGAACCGGGAGTCAGCAAACCCCTGACGGCCGCGGGGGTGCAATGGACATTGAGTTCAGCGGCAGAAGACAGCATAAGCAGTCTGTTTGAACTGGAGCTGCGTCTGGAAAGTGTCTCGATTGTTCGAGAGTTGTCCGGGCGCCTGCTAGCTGCCGATTTGAGTACGGAAGTCAGCCTGCTGCTGGATCAGATCCGGGCGGCGCCGAATGATCATGTGCTTTATCCGTGTCTGGGCGCCACCCACCGTTTCAATGTTCTACCCAATGAGTTAAGCCCGCTGCTGGGTTTGCAGGCCGCGCTGAGCTGGTCAGGTACTTCGATGGATGACCTCGACGCCAGCGTCCGCCCCTCGTTGGATACTTCACAGACATTGAGCGATGGGGGCGCGATCTGGGAGCTGGACTTTTCCGCCAGCGAGCAGTCCGGCCAATTTGCGCTGACCCTCGCCTTGCCTGAGCTGGGTTATGTCACCCAGGCCAAACCGATGGTGTTGGGCCATAACAAAGTGAAGATCCACGCCGTGCGCGAAGCTGCCGTGGATCCGGTCGTGGGGCAGACACCCGCCTGGCTGTGGGTTCAGGTGTACTCGCATTTTACCGACCGCGCGGTGGGGCAGGTTCCGGTGAAATGGTGGGACGGCATGGATGGCGCGACGACGTTGACTGATGCCGAGGGTTGGAGCGGTTTCGGCTTCCGTCCGGACACCGGCGATATGCATTCGGTGACGGCGCTGGTAGAGAGCTACTTTGACAACTTCGAAGATGCTCGCACGGTAGCCGTCAAAGCGCAGCTAACGGATCCGTGGAACGAATTGTGGGTCAGTTTCGACAATAAGCCGGCGCAGCTGTGGGGTGAGAAAACCTGTTTCCCGCGCCGCAAGGGCCAGCATCGGATCGATGTGAAAGCCGCGGCCAACAGGGCGTTGCTCGATTGCAGTCTGGCCCTTGGTATGACGGGAACCGGTCCGGAGGAGTTGGGCATACGCTTCGATGGAACCATGCTCGGCGAATTCCAGCGCTTAACCGAGGAGGGTCTTACCTACCTCTATTCCGCCGGCGATCTGAAAAACGGCCGCTTCGGACTGTCCTTTGCCTGCGAACGACTGGCGAATCTCTCTCCCGTCAACGCAATGTCTTTGGGCGAAGGCGCCCAGGTGGTGAAAATCGCCGAGCGCTCGCGGGTCGGTCAGACGTTGCTTTGGGGCCAGGCGGTGTCCGAGCAGATCACCGTTGTTTCGACCATCAGTGGCAGGCCGATGGCGGGGATGCTAGTTGTCTGGCGCAGTGCGGATCTTGGCGAGGTGACGACGACCACCAACTTCTACGGCGAAGCGCGGATCCGCTTTGTGCCCAAGACTCCCGGAGCGGCGCAACTGACCGCGACGGTGGGGGACGCGCAGTATTCGGAATCGGTTTCGTTGTCGTATTTCCAGCATGAGCCTCGACAGATCAAGGAACTGTTCAGCGATGATTTGACCGGTTATCCGGGGCAAGAAATTTCAGCTCAGGCTTTGGTGGTTTCAGCCAATACAGGGGAACCGTTGGCCAATGTTGAAGTGATGTGGGAGTACGACAACAAATCTTTACCGGCCACACTGACGGATAAAGATGGCATGGCAACGGTGCGCTTTTTCCTGGGCTCTGCTGCTGAGACTGGGTTGTGGGCGTCGGTAAAAGGCGGCTTGGCTGGCTGGGATGTGAAAGCGTTGTCGTTCAGCGTCAGTGAGCGTCCCGCGCTTGTGGCATCCGTTGTCGCCTCGCCTAATCCGGTTCCCTTGCAGAAATACGTCTCCATGACTGCGCTGATCGTGGATAAGGACTCGCGAGAGCCAATGCCTGACAGAAAAATCCAGGTCTCGAATAATGGAGCACCGTTTATCGAAAGCAAGACCGATCACAAGGGGCGATATGAATCTCACTGGAGGCCGACTTCTATAACGGAAACCGTTTCCCTCGCCGTCAAGGTCAACAACCCTGATGGCACATCCGAAAGTGGTGCCGTTACTGTGAAAGTCACAAGTTGATCGAGCTTCAAAGCGCGGCACTGCGTTTCCAACTGAGATACTGCGTCACCAGTTCGGCCCCCAACTCGGCAGGCCGAACATCCACCACCGGAACCCCATGAGCGCTCAACCGCTCATGGAGTTCTGCCCGTTCATTCATGTAGTTCACCGTGCCGCAGTAAGCCAACGCCTCGGGCAGGGTTTGCACCGGGGTCTGGCGTAACGTATCCAGCGTCTCTTCACGCAGACTGGCCACCAACACCCGATGTTGTGCGCTCAGCCGTTTGACCGCGCTCAGCAGTTCCTCATCGTCCTCATCGCGCAGATTGGTTACCAGCACCACCAAGGCCCGGCGCTTCTGTCGCGTCAGCAGTTGATTGGCGGCGGCCTGATAATCGGCAGGGCGTTGCGTGCTGTCGAGGTCATAAACCGTGTTCAGCAGCACGTTCAGTTGGCCGCTGCCTTTTACCGGCGCGAGATGGCGCGGCTGCTCGCAGGCAAAGGTACTCAAACCCACCGCATCACCCTGGCGCAGCGCGACATAACTGAGCAGCAGACAGGCATTGAGCGCGTGGTCGAAGTGCGACAGTTCATTGTCCTGGCTGCGCATGCGTCGGCCGCAGTCGAGCATGAAGATGATTTGCTGGTCGCGTTCGTCCTGATATTCACGGGCAATCGGCGTGCGTTGGCGCGCGGTGGCTTTCCAGTCGATCTGGCGCAGGCTGTCGCCTTCTCGAAACTCGCGCAGTTGATGGAATTCCAGGCCCTGACCGCGCCGTTGCCGTTGGCGCACGCCGAGCTGGCTGAGCCAATTGTCCACCGCCAGTAACTCACCGCCGTAGAGCCGGGCGAAGTCCGGGTAGACGCGGGTCTGGTCGCTGACCCTGAGCAAGCGTTTGCCTGACCATAATCCCAAGGGGCTGGGCAGGTTGATTTCGCACTGGGTGAAGTTGAAATGACCGCGTTTGAGCGGTCGCAGACGGTAGCCGAGCAGGCTGCGCTGGCCGGGTTGCAATTCAATCGACAACGGCAGGTTTTCGAAGCTCAGGCCTTCTGGCGGGTGGTCGAACAGTTGAATGTGCATCGGCGCTCTGAAGTCATGTTCGACTTCCAGGCGCACCTCACTCCATCGGCCGAGCGCCAGACTGCCGGGCATCTGTCGAGTGATGCGCGGTGTTGGCAGACGTTGCAGGCGTAGCGCATCCAGCGCCGCCAGGGCTAACAGGGCCAGCAGCAGACCCCAGTTGATCGATATCAGGCTGGCCGGGATGTTGATTTCCAGTGCGCGCAAAGTGCCCAGCACAATGCCGATGACCAGCAGCAATGACAGCCAGATCAACAGCAGGCGCGAGGGTTTCACAGGCGCGGCGCCGGGACTTGGTCGAGTAATTGCGCAAGTACCTGATCGACCTGCAGACCTTCGATGTCCAGCTCCGGGGCGATGCGTACGCGATGGCGCAGCACGGCCAGCGCACAGCCCTTTATATCGTCGGGAATCACGAACTCACCGCCCCGCAACAAGGCGCGGGCACGGGCGCAACGCACCAGGGCAATCGAGGCGCGTGGCCCGGCGCCGAGGGTCAGCCCCGGCCAGGTGCGCGTGCTGCGTGCAAGGCGCACGGCGTAGTCGAGAACCTGATCGTCCAGTGGCAAATCACTGGCAATCCGTTGCAGGGCTTGCACATCCTTGGCCTGCAACACGGTGCGCAGTGGTTGCACATCGAGCATGTCGGCACGGGTCGAGCGGCAGACCTGACGCACCATGTTCAGCTCCTGATCGGCGTCGGGGTAGTCCATGCGCACCTTGAGCATGAACCGGTCGAGCTCGGCTTCCGGCAGGGGATAAGTGCCTTCCTGTTCGATCGGGTTTTGCGTGGCGAGAACCATGAACGGTTGCGCGATGGGCAGGGCACGACCTTCGAGTGTGACCTGACGCTCTTGCATCGCCTCGAGCAAGGCAGCCTGGGTTTTCGCCGGGGCGCGGTTGATCTCGTCGGCCAGCAGCAGATTGGTGAACAGCGGGCCCTTGCGCAGCTTGAACTGCTCGGTTTGCAGGTCGTACACGGCATGGCCGGTGACGTCGCTGGGCATCAGATCCGGGGTGAATTGAATCCGCGCAAACTCGCCGCCGAAACAACGGGCCAACGCTCGCACCAGCAGGGTTTTGCCCAGTCCCGGCACGCCTTCAAGCAGCACGTGACCGCCGGCGATAAGCGCCGTCAGCACGTCGTCGATCACCTGGTTCTGGCCGATCAACGCTTTTTGCAATTCGCCACGTACTGCTTGCGCCAACTGGCTGGCACGCTGGCGTTGCTGGGCGGCGTGACTGGCGCTGCCGGGCTCGATCTGTTCAGTCATAGCGTGTTCCTCAAGGTTTGCAGGTGGGCGACCTGGCGGCAGAAATCGGCGCTGGACAGGCGCCGATCCGGCACCGGGCTCAGGGCCTGGCTGATGGCGCGGGTGGGTTGTCGGGTCAGACGCGACAACGCCAGCCATTGTTCGGCAACGTTCAATTGGTCAAAGCCGGGGTGACGGCGACGGGCACGGCGCAGAACGTCCTGTTGCAGTGCTTGCAGCAACGCCTGCTGGCCGTTGTGGCGCAACAGGAAATCGGCGCTGGCGCGCAGGTGTTCCTGCAATTGTCGGCGTCCACTCGGGGCGGGTAATTGCAGTGGGCCGTGACGTACGCCGACGTGCCAGAGCCACAGGCCGATCAACGCGAGCAAAGCGACGATGGCTTGCGGGAAGTAGCGCCAGAGCAAGGTCAGCAGGCCATCGTGCTCGGTGTTGTAGATCAACGTGACGTCGGTGTCGGCGCTCAAATACCAGAGCAGCCAGGCGTTGTCGTATTGGCTGATGGTCTTGTTCTTCCACAACTCGGCGTCGGTGACCACGGTGATCGTGCCCAGGCTGAAGGGCAGCTGCATCATGTGCGTGGCCTTGGCGCTGTTGGCCCACGCTTGCGCCAGATTCTTCGGGTCGTCGAGGTGGAAGTCGGTGTCGAAGCCAGCGTAGGCCGGTGCGTCTTCGTCTTCCAGATAGAGTCTGGTCAGTTGCGGGAAGCGCTCTGGTTCAGCGTCTGCGGTTAAGTCTTTCAGATCCTTGCTCAGGGATTGATGCAGTTGCACGCGATCGAGCAACAGGTCGTTACTCTGTTTCGTCTGCTCGTCCCACAGCGACTCGGCGACGAACACCAGTCGCCCACCGGCCCGGGTCCAGTTCAACACTTGGTCAACCTGACGCGGGGTCATGCGTGAGCGGTCGTTGAACAAGAGCAACGTGTGGCGGCGCGGGTCGATATCGGGGAGTGCCGCGAGGCCTTCGGCATGGCTGACGTTGAGCCCGCGTTCACGTAAAAACAGCTCGGCGGCCAGATACGGATTGGCTTGCGCGGCGGGCGAGGGGCCGTGATCGACTTCTTCCTGATAAGGCGTGGCATTGAGGTAGAGGAACACGCTCAGCGTGCCGATTAACAGGGCCATCAACGCAGCCACCCACCACAGTGTCCGGCGATTCAACGGGCGGCTCCGGGACCGAACAAGGCGCGCCAGCCATCGCACAGCTCCTGCTTCAGGGAGGCTGCCGGGACGCGATGCCCATAGGCCATGTTCTGCCAATGGGTGGTCAGGCTGCGGCTAAAGGCGAGCAGTTCCGGGCGTTGCAATTGTTCAACGTGCGCGAGTACCTGAAGTTCGGTATCGGCGGGTTTCAGGGTCATGTCGAAGTCGTGGAGCAGATGGCTGAGCAGCCCTCGATACAGCAGGCCGAGCGCTGCACGAGGTTGGCTCTGCCAGAGGTGTTCGGCGCTGCCTGCAATGTCGTCAGGCAAGGTGTCACGGTTCAAGTCCAGACCGAAGGCTTGTTGCGGCAGCGCGCGTTTCGGTTTGGCAGGCAGTCTCGGACGGCGGCTGACGAACGCTTGGAGATAGTCGCGATAACGCCAGATCAACCAGCCGAACGCAGCAATCACCGTGCTCCACAACAGCACTTCAATAATCTTCGCCAGTCCATTCAAGTGTTGCCCGTCGAGCCAGCCCAGCAGGGTTTTCAGCCACTGTGGCGCTTCACCCGGCTTCTGCGCTTCGGCAGGTTTCGCCGGGTCGTCGCCAAAGCGATAGCGGGTGACGACTTCCTTGTTCTTGAACGGCGGCTGTTCAAGCAATGCCTTGATGCTGTCCCGTGAGGCCTGGCTGGTGAGTGGTTGATTCAACAAGCGCGGTGCCTGCGGACTGTCATCAGGCTCGGCCGCCCAGGTCGACGGCATATTCGGTAGCACCAGACAGACCGCCAGCAGCAGTCCCAACACAGCGTTGTTCAGACGCTGGCGCAAGCGGCGGAACACCAGTTCGATGTCCCACGCTTCCAGTTGTGTGCGCCGGTTCAGATAAAGGCTGAAGCCGCAGGCGACGTAGATCGGCTCCCACACCACCAGCACCAGCGCATAGAAAGCATTGGTCAAGTGTTCGAGCCAGCGCCAGTCCTGATCTGCCGCGAGTATCAGCGACTGCCAGCTCCAGTCCGTTTCGATTTGCTGCGGCAGCAGCATGTAGAACAGCACCATCAGGCCGATCCACAACGCGGTTTCCAGGTGCACGCCGATGATGGTCAACCACTGCGCGGCACCGGCGTTGCGTTGCAGGAGCACGTGCAGGCGTTGTTGTCTGGCGCTGCCATCGAGGCCTTCGAGTTGCACCACCGGCAGCAGAAAGCTGCGGCTGAAACTCAGACGGCGCCAGGTCAGGCTGGCCAGCAATTGCGGCTTGAGCAGGCGCGGCCATTCACGCAGGGCTTGCTTGAGTGTCGGCGTTTCGCCAAACAGCGCTTTCGACAGGATATACAGCGGCAGGCGCTCATACGCCGGTTTCAGCCACCAGAAGATAAACACCGCCAGTGACGGCGAATCCCACAGCAACAGACTGAGCAAGGCGAACAGCGGCAGGGTGACAATCGCCCAACTGGTCATCAGCAGACGCCGATGTTGCTGGCTCATCAGCACGCCCAGGTCCATGGCTTCCCAGGTCGTGCGCGGGCGGATCACCACAGTGGCGTCACTCAGGCGCATGGCGGGTCCTTCCGGCGAACAACAGATAGACCGCGACCAGAGCCCAAAGCGCGGCGCCGACCAGATACTTGGTCAGTGGTGTGACGCTGGTTTTCGACGACCAGTAAGCTTCGATAAACGCGGCAATCAACAGGAACAACATCACGCCGCACACCAGCAACACGCTTTTGCGTGCGGCCCGTTTCAGCGCTTCGCTGCGGGTCAGCCGCTCGGGCGCGATCATTGCCCAGCCGAGTTCCAGGCCGGCGGCCCCGGCGAGGGCGATGGCACTGAGTTCGAAGGCGCCATGGGCGATGACGAAAGACCAGAAGGTCTGGCCGAAACCGATCTCGCTGAGGTGCCCGGCCACCGCACCGATGACCATTCCGTTGTAAAAGAGAAAGAACGCACTGCCGACGCCTAGCAACAGGCCACTGGCGAAAGTCTGAAAGGCAATGCCGATGTTGTGCATCACGTAGTAACCGAACATCACCCAGTCCTCGCTGGCCGCACGTTCGGCGGGGCGTCCGAGGTGTCCGGCGACCGGGTCGTACATGCCTTGCATCTCGCGCACCTGATCGGCGGGGAGCAGGTTGTAGACCAGTTCGGGAAAGAAATACACCAACACGCCGACGCCCATCAGACTGCCGAAGAACAGCAGGCTGGAGACCAGTACAAAGGGCCATTCGGCGCGGACCAGGCGGGGGAAGTCGGCGAGGATGAAACTCAGCAGATTGGCGCCGAGTCGACTGCGGTGACGGTAAAGCTGTTGATGTCCGCGCAGCACTTGTTGTTGCAGCGAATCAATGAGGAAACTGCTGTAGCCGCGATCCTGCGCCAACGCCAGATGCTGGCAAAGCCGGCGGTAGGCTTTGGGGAAACCGGCGACTTGCGAGGTCTCCTTGCCGCGCTCAAGGCGTTCAAGGGCTAGCGCAAAACGCTCCCATTCGGCCTTGTGCCGCGTTTCGAAAAGACTTTGCTTCATGTCGGGCCCAACAAGCCGCGAGCGATGCCATTGAGTTCAGCCACAGCCTTGGGCGCAGAAATGTGCAATGGCTGGGCGAGCAGGGCTGCCAGTTCATTGACCCGTGCAGGCGATAATTCTCTTTGGCGCTCGGCAAAGCCCAGCACGGCGCGTTGTTCGGCGAGTGTCAGGGGCACCGGTGAGCGTCGAGGTTCGGCATCAGGCAGTTGCGGACGACTGAGCGGGCGTTCGCTGTAGACCACCAATGTGCCGGCGGCGATGTCGCCAAGGCGTTTGAAGGTCGGGTGTTGCAGGCAACTGAGGGTGCCGAGGAAGTAGCCGAAGGGCAGCAGATCGACAAAACGCAGCAGGTTGCGCAGCAACGAGGCCGACCAGCCAACCGGGGTGCCGTCATCGTGCACCACGCGCAACCCCATCCATTGTTTACCCGGCGAGCGGCCCTGACGCAGCACTTCGAACAGCACCATGTACCACCAACTGATCGCAAACAGCAGTAGCGAGCCGAGGCCCATGCCGAGCTTGCCGAGAAACGCCAGGGCGATGAACAGCACCCCCATGATCACGCCGCGCAGGGCCAGATCGATCGCAAAGGCTACGGCACGCACCATTAACCCGGCGGGACGCAACGGCAGGTCGATGCCTTCCGGCGTTTCGACCTGATGCCGCGTATCCAGCGGCGGGGCCAGCGGTGCTTTCCTTGGCGGTGCTGTGGGCTCGAGCATGGGCTACCTGGTGTTCGCCTGTTCGGGGTGCAAGTGAGGTCGATGCTAGCAGCCTCTCGGGGGAAAACGACATAACTATGTATTGCACATCGTGAAGTGCGAAGTGTTTGAATGACGCGATGCTGGCCGCGAGCGCGGTCGAGCGCCTAGACTTTGCCGATCTTCAGTTCAGGAACCGCCCGTGACTTCAATCTTCTGGTACGACTACGAAACCACTGGCATCAATCCGCGTAACGACCGCCCGTTGCAAGTGGCCGGAATTCGCACCGACCATGCGCTCAACGAGATCGACGAGCCGGTCAACCTCTATTGCCAGCCCAGCGAAGACATCCTGCCGCATCCGGCGGCCTGCGCGATTACCGGCATCACCCCGAGCCAGTTGGCCGAAAAAGGCTTGAGCGAGGCTGATTTCATGACGCGGGTGCATGCCCAACTGGCGGCCCCCGGCACCTGTGGCGCGGGTTACAACACCCTGCGTTTCGACGACGAGATGACCCGTTACAGCCTGTATCGCAACTTTTTCGACCCGTACGCCCGGGAGTGGCAGGGCGGTAACAGTCGCTGGGATCTGATCGATGTGGTGCGCGCCGCCTATGCGTTGCGTCCCGACGGACTGGTCTGGCCGAGCGATGACGAAGGCCGGGTGACACTCAAGCTCGAACGCCTGACCGCCGCGAACAATATCGATCACGGGCATGCTCACGAAGCGTTGTCGGATGTGCGCGCGACCATTGCACTGGCACGGTTGATCCGCGAGAAACAGCCAAAACTCTATGACTGGCTGTTCCAGTTGCGCAGCAAGCAAAAGGTCATGGATCAGATTCGCCTGTTGCAACCCATGGTGCATGTCTCGGGGCGTTTCTCGGCGGCGCGCAGTTATATCGGCGTGGTGCTGCCACTGGCTTGGCACCCGAAAAACCGCAATGCCCTGATCGTCTGTGACCTGCATCTCGACCCGCAGGGTTTGCTCGATCTGGACGCGCAAACCCTGCGCCAGCGTTTGTACACGCGTCGTGATGATTTGCTGGAAGGCGAATTGCCGGTGCCGCTCAAGCTGATTCACATCAACCGTTGTCCGGTGGTGGCGCCGCTTGCGGTTTTGCGTGCGCAGGATCAGCAACGTCTGGGGCTGGACATGGCGCTTTATCAACAGCGAGCACTGCGGCTAACTGACGCACAGCAAGTTTGGAAAGATAAAGTTGCAGAGATTTATGTCAGCGAAGATTTCATTCCGAGCGAGGATCCGGAACAACAGTTGTACGACGGATTTATCGGTGATCGCGACCGACGTCTATGTGAGCAAGTGAGGAGCGCTGACCCGGCACAACTAGCGCAAGAGCAATGGCCTTTCGATGACGAACGTTTGCCTGAATTACTCTTTCGATATCGCGCACGCAACTTTCCCGAGACGTTGAATTTCGAAGAGCAAGAACGCTGGAGAATATTTTGTCAGCAGCGTTTGTCCACGCCTGAGTGCGGCGCACCGAATACCTTGAAATCTTTTACCGAGGCGGCCGAGCAATGGTCGATTAATGCCACGCCGATGCAGAGTGAGGTGCTCAATGAATGGCAGAATTATGTCCAGGCATTGCGCAAACGTTTGAATCTTTGAAATCGAACATGACCGGGCTTAAATCCCGGGCATAAAAAAACGCCAGCATTCGCTGGCGTTTGTTTTTTCGCGGATCGCTCTGCGAAGACGTTGCGGCTTAGCCCAGCAGGGTAGCCCAGCCTTCAACCACGTCACCGCCCCACTTGGCTTTCCACTCTTTCAGAGTTTTGTGGTTGCCACCTTTGGTTTCGATGACTTCGCCGTTGTGCGGGTTTTTGTATTGTTTAACTTTGCGAGCACGCTTGGTGCCGGTAGTTTTTACTGCGCCGCCGCGTACTGCTTTGGTTTTAGCTTCCGGATCCAGCAGCGCGATGATGTCACGCAGGGATTTGGAGTATTCGCCCATCAGGGTGCGCAGTTTGCCTTCGAATTCCAGCTCGGCTTGCAGTTTGTCGTCTTGGGACAGGTTCTTCAAACGGGCTTGCAGCTCTTTGATGGCTTCTTCGGTGGCGCGATATTCGTTGATCAAGGACATGATTACTACCTTAGTAGAGTGCGGGATGGCAGGGGGACAGTGCCGCAATAATAGTCAGGCTGTTTCATCAAGTAAACATTTAACCGGGGTTTTTATTTAAATTAGTTACGAGAAACTGCTCTCTATTGAATATTCAGTTAAATAGTGTGATCGAGTCATCACAGATATTCACAGTTGTCTGATCAAGCGATCCCGCAGGATCAGCACCAGTCTGATGGTTACTCATCAAGAATCCGTCGCACTGAGCCTGGCGCCTCCCGTTGCTGATCAATACTGCAGTTTTCCTGCGCAGCCGCTAGAATGGCGGCCTTTGCGAAGTTCTGGAGTTTCCCCCTCATGCGCACTTTTCGGCTGGTGATATCTTGCCCGGACCGCGTTGGCATTGTTGCCAAAGTCAGTAATTTTCTGGCAGCCCACAACGGCTGGATCACCGAAGCGAGCCACCACTCGGACAACCAGGTGGGCTGGTTCTTCATGCGTCACGAAATTCGTGCCGATTCGCTGCCTTTCGGTATTGAAGTGCTGCGCGAGAAGTTTGCGCCGATTGCCGAAGAGTTCTCGATGGACTGGCGCATCACCGACACCGAGCAGAAAAAACGCGTTGTGCTGATGGCCAGCCGCGAATCGCACTGTCTCGCGGACTTGCTGCACCGCTGGCACAGCGATGAACTGGACTGCGAAATCTCCTGCGTGATTTCCAACCACGACGACCTGCGCAGCATGGTCGAGTGGCACGGCATTCCTTATTACCACGTCCCGGTCAATCCGCAGGACAAGCAACCGGCCTTCGACGAAGTGTCGCGTCTGGTCAAGCAGCATGATGCCGAAGTGGTGGTGCTGGCGCGTTACATGCAGATCCTGCCGCCAGACATGTGCCGCGAATACGCGCACAAGGTCATCAACATTCACCACAGCTTCCTGCCGTCGTTCGTTGGTGCCAAGCCGTATCACCAGGCGTCGCTGCGTGGCGTGAAGCTGATCGGCGCGACCTGCCACTACGTGACCGAAGAGCTGGATGCCGGCCCGATCATCGAGCAGGACGTGGTGCGTGTCAGCCACAGTGACAGTATCGAAGACATGGTGCGTTTCGGTCGTGATGTCGAGAAAATGGTGCTGGCTCGTGGCCTGCGTTATCACCTCGAAGACCGCGTGCTGGTGCACGGCAACAAGACTGTGGTGTTCTGATCTCAACCCCATGGGCTTGAAAAACCAAGGGTCTGGGCGTTCAATCGTCCAGACCCTTTTTCATTTCAGCTGTGAGGATAAGCCATGGCCGATCCACTGGACAAAGCCACTTCCAAAGCGCCGGCGACGTTGGGCGAAGGGTGTTTGAGTCGATATGATCCCGAGGACATGAGCCCGGAGGATGGCACCGAGTTTCCCGGCGCTGCGCAGCTGTGGGAACAATTGCAAGAGAAGTCCGACGACAACAAAGACGATGCCTGAAGCGCGATCATGCAGGCGCAGGGCGCGACCGGACAATCAAGCCTGCCTCACCTTCATCAGTTTCCTCAACAGCGGCCGGCCCAGCATCAACAAAAACACCGGCCCCCCGACCAGCAGATAAAAGTAATACGTCACCACCCGCCAAATCAGAATCGCCGCCGCAGCGGTGGATTTCCCCACCATCGGCGCTAACAGTGCCGCCGACGTCAGCTCCGCCGCCCCCGCGCCGCCCGGCAGCAGGCTGAATTGCCCGGCGCCTAGCGAAAGCATCTGTACCAGAAAACTCCACGCCCACTGCAAGTCCGCGCCCAGGCCGCGTAACGCCAGGTACAGCACGCTGTAGCGCAGCAACCAATGCACACACGTCAGGGCAAATACTTTGATCAATGTTTGCCAGGGCAACTTCAACGTATCGGTAAACGCCGCGAGAAAATGCAGCAACTTGCGCGCCCAGCGACGGCGGGTACTGGCCCTGACGTTCATCCTTGCCAGCAGGCGACCGCTCAGGCGGATCAAGGTGCGGTGATAGCGCGCGACCAGCACACAACTGAATAAACCGCCGAACAGCGAAATCGCGCTGACGGTCAGCAACCACTCGAGGCGATCGCTGAGATGCTGGAACAGCGCATAAATCAAAATGCCGCTGAGGGCGCAGAGAAAGAACAGCAAATCGCTGAGCTGATCCATGGCAAACACCGCGCTGCCCCGCGCCGGCCGCACGCCGGAGCGGGCCAACAGGGCCATGATCGTCAAGGGCCCGCCGCTGCCACCGGGAGTCGCGCAGTAGGCGAATTCGGCGGCCATCACTACACCAAGGCTTTGCAGCGGCGTGACGCGCTCGCGCTGATCACCGAGTAGCAGGCGCAGACGCAAGGTATTGATGCCCCAGCAAAGCAGGATCATGCCGAACATGATCAACAGCCAGTGCAACGGGAAACTCTGCAGCCGCGCCCAGGTGTCGCCGCCACCCAGCACAACCGGAATCAGCACCGCCGCGAGCAGGCCGATCAGCAAGAGAATGCCGCGACTCATGCGGCGCTTCCCAGTTGACCGCGCTGTTGGGCGAGCCAGTGGATTTTGGTCATCGGTACGCGTCCTTCGCTCAGCAGTCGTTCGAGGGTGTGCAGCCAGTAATCACGGGAAAAACCGTGGCGCATGTCAACGGGATGCAAGCCTAGACGAATCATCGGCGCCCGACGCCAACGCTGTTGCCGTTGCTCGCTGACAATCTTCGACAGGCCCCTTCGCCAGGCGCTGCGAGCGCTCCAGACCAGACCCGGCGCATCGATCGCGGTGAAATCCGGCAACCGATACAGATGCTGCGGATCGCTGGTGTAGCACAGGGGCAACTCGCGCAGGGCCTGGCGGGTGCCTTCGCTCATCAACCACGCCGGGGCAACGAAACCGTGCAGCGGCCAGTCGTGGCGCTGGAAGACTTCGATGCCGGTGCGCAGGCGGGCGAGGGCGGTTTCACGGGACAAACGGTAAAACTCGCCTTCATGGGTGTAAACGCGGCGCATGAACCAGTCGTGCGGCGCCGTCGGGCCGGGCTCCTGGTCATCGTGGAAATAACCGTGCAACGCCAACTCATCGCCACGGGCGACGCGCTCATCGAGCCGTCGGCAAAATGCCGGGTGATCGTCGAGGGCGTTGTGCCGGTGGAAATTCGGAACGACCAACCACGTCATCGGTACGTTGCCCAAGGCGTCGACGGCCTCGACAAACGGCTGGTAATCCGCCCACGTCGACGGAGCGACGTCGTGCAGCACCAGCAAGACGGCGCGGTTGTTCATCGATTCAACCATTGGCCACCTTGGGCAGCGTATGTCCGAGTACGGCGTGATAGTGGCCCAACAAACTGTCGACCACCGTATCCCACGCATAGTGGGTTTCGACATGCTGGCGCGCCTGTGTGCCAAGTTTGCTACAGCCGCGACTGAACAGTTCGCGCACGGCATTGGCCATCGCTTGCGGGTTGTTCGGTGCGCACAGGAGGCCGCAGGAATCAGTGACGATCTCTTCGAAAGCCCCGGCGGCCACAGCCACCACGGGAATGCCGCAGGCCATGGCTTCGAGGATCACCAGGCCGAAGGTTTCCTGGTCGCCGGCATGCAGCAAGGCATCGGCACTGGCCATCAACTGCGCGACGCGTGGCGCGGGGCAGAATTCATCGATCACGCTGACATTGGCCGGCACTGCGGTGGGCATCGACGAACCGACCAGTAGCAGGTGATAGCGCGGGCCGAGTCGTTGCATGCATTTGAGCAATACCGGCAGGTTTTTCTCTTTCGAGCCGCGCCCGGCAAAAATCAACAGCCGGGTGTCTTCGGCGATGCCCAGTTCTGCACGCAGTTGCGGGTCGCGGGCTTTGGGGTGAAAGGTTTGCAGGTCGACGCCCAGCGGTTGCACGAACACATTGCGTACACCGAGGCTGCTGAGCTTGTCAGCCATGATCTGACTGGGCGCCAGAACCCGATCGAAGTTGCCGTAAAGCCTGGTGACATACGCCTCTATATTCGGTGTGACCCAATGGCCCATGCGATTGCCGATCAGCAAGGGCAGATCCGAGTGATAGAAACCGATTACCGGCACATCCAGCTGTCGTCGCGCATCAAGGGCGGCCCAGGCGGTCAGATAAGGGTCGCCGACTTCGATCAGATCGGGCTGTAAATCCTGCAGGACGTTTCGCCATGGCGCGAGGCGAAGGGGGAATCGATAGCCTTTGCCGAAGGGCAGGGCGGGGGCGGGAACCGTGTAAACGCCGTCGTGTTCGCCGAAGTGGGCACCGGGAATCAGCAGGCTGTGGCGGGTGCCGGATTTGACTCCGAGCCGGCGGTGTTTGGCATCCAGATAAGTACGCACACCGCCGCTGGCCGGGGCGTAGAACATGGTGATGTCGGCGATATGCACGGTGATCAACCCTCCGTTGCGTAGTTCTCCCTTGGTTGACCTTTATCAAGAATAGATGTTCGGTCGGGATTGCGCGGCCCCCTCACTAGCCCTCTCCCAGAGGGAGAGGGGACTGACCGAGGTGGATGTTGGAGATACGCCGACCTGAGAGGCCTGAGTCGAACACAGGTTTTGAATAGCACGAAGATCGGCTCCCTTTCCCCCTCGCCCCCTTGGGGGAGAGGGCTGGGGTGAGGGGGTAAGGCTCTTGATCTTCAGATGCGGAAACTGCCAACCAGTTGTTTCAGACGCGAAGCCTGCTGCTCCAGGTCCGAACACGCGCGCAACGTCGCCTGCAAGTTCTCCACGCCTTCCTGGTTCAGCGTGTTGATCTCGGTGATGTCGACGTTGATCGACTCCACCACCGCCGTCTGCTCTTCGGTCGCCGTGGCCACCGACTGGTTCATCCCGTCGATCTCGCCAATGCGCTGGGTCACGCTGTTCAAGCGCTCCCCGGCAAGGTTGGCGATCTCGACGCTGTCCTGACTGTGACGCTGACTGTCGCTCATGGTGCTCACCGACTCACGGGCGCCGACTTGCAGCTCCTCGATCATGGTCTGCACCTGTTGCGCCGATTCCTGGGTGCGGTGCGCCAGATTGCGCACTTCATCCGCCACCACGGCAAAGCCCCGGCCGGCTTCACCGGCACGTGCCGCTTCAATGGCCGCGTTGAGCGCCAGCAGGTTGGTTTGCTGGGAAATGCTGGTGATCACTTCGAGAATCTGGCCGATGTTCACGGTTTTGCTGTTCAGCGACTCGATGTTGCTGCTCGACGCGCTGAGCATGCTCGACAGTTGATTCATCGCCTTGATGCTGCGATCCACCACTTGCTGGCCGTCTTCAGCCAGACCGCGCGCGTCGCTGGCCTGATTTGAAGCTTGGGCGGCGTTGCGAGCGATTTCCTGCGCCGCGGCGCCGAGCTGGTTGATCGCTGCGGCGACACTGCTGGTGCGTGAGGCTTGCTGATCAGAGTTGTACATCGACGAGTTCGATGCCGCGACCACGCGCAGGGCGACTTCGTTAACCTGGCCGGTGGCCGACGACACTTCGCGGATCGAGCCGTGAATGCGCTCGACGAAACGGTTGAATGCGGTACCGAGTACACCAAATTCATCGTTATTGACGATGGTCAGGCGTTTGGTCAGGTCGCCTTCGCCATCGGCGATGTCTTCCATGGCGCGGGTCATCACGTGTAGCGGCTGGATCAGAATACGGATCAGCATGCCAAGCAGGGCGATGATGATCGCCACCGCGATCACGGTGGCAATCACCGCCGAGGTGCGGAACTGGCTGAGCATGGCGAATGCCTGGTCTTTATCCACCGACAGGCCGATGTACCAGTTCACCGACGGCAGGCCTTTGATCGGCGCGAAGGTGACGATGCGGGTTTTGCCGTCGACGGTGACTTCACTGAAGTCACTGCTGATGCGCGGCGTGTCCTGTGGATAGGCTTCTTTCAGTGATTTCATCACCAAGGCCTTGTCCGGGTGCACGAGGATCTTGCCGTCGGCGCTGACCAGGAACACATAACCCATGCCGTCGAAATCCCGGGCGGCGAGGGTGTCGACCAGCGATTGCAGGCTCAGGTCGCCGCCAACCACACCGACGCTCTGGCCGGCCTTTTTCGAGGCAGTGGCGATGGAAATGATCAACTGGCCGGTAGCGGCATCGATGTACGGTTCGGTCAGGGTCGAGGTGCTGCTGCTCTCTGCACCTTTATACCAAGGGCGCACGCGCGGATCGAAACCGTCGGGCATCTTGGTGTCCGGACGGATGGTGAAGTGCCCGGTGGCATCGCCCAGATAGGTCGCCATGAACGTCGAGGTCAGGCTTCTCTGTTCCAGCAGACTGGCGACGTTGGCGGGCTCGGGATTGATGGCGATATTCTGGGCAGCGTTCTCGACCAGCAGAATGCGGCCGCTGAGCCAGGTCTGGATATTGCCGGCAGTGACCTCGCCCATCTCGTTGAGATAGTTGTTCAGGTCATCGCGGATCGCGTTGCGCTGCAACCAGTCGTTGTACAAGGTAAACGAGGCGAAGGCGGCGATGACGATGAGGGCGGCGGCAAGCAAAATTTTATGGCTGAAGCGCAGATTTTTGTTCATGGCTTGGGGTTCCGCTAAGGTCTTAATGTCCAGGGCGTGCTTTTATAGAGGCGCGCAAAATGGGCAAGGGTGAAAACAAGCTGATATTTCCGTCTCTCCTTAGGGAAATGTCCGGCCTGACTTGTGGTCGGGGTCTCTCACTCCTCTTTATCGGCCATGCGCAATCAAAGATTAACCATTGGGTGACAAAATGCCTGACTCCTCGCAACTCGTAATCGGCGCTGATCTCGCAGGCCAACAGATCGCTCAGGCCATGCGCCTGGCCAACCGCCACGGACTGGTCGCGGGCGCCACCGGTACCGGTAAAACCGTCACTTTGCAGCGTTTGGCCGAGGCGTTCAGCGACGCCGGGGTCGCGGTATTTGCCGCCGACATCAAGGGTGATCTATGTGGCCTCGGTGCGGCGGGTAATCCGCAGGGCAAGGTGGCCGAGCGCATTGCCGGGATGCCGTGGCTCAACCACAAGCCGCAGGCCTATCCGGTGACCTTGTGGGACATCCACGGCGAGTCCGGTCATCCGTTGCGCACCACGTTGAGCGAAATGGGCCCGTTGCTGATCGGCAGCCTGCTGGAACTGACCGATAGCCAGCAATCGGCGCTTTACGCCGCCTTCAAGGTCGCCGATCGCGAAGGCCTGTTGCTGCTGGACTTGAAGGATCTGAAAGCGCTGCTCAATCACCTCAAGGAAAACCCGCAGCTGTTGGGCGAAGACGCGGCGCTGATGACCACCGGTTCCAGTCAGGCGCTGCTACGCCGTCTGGCGATCCTTGAGCAGCAGGGCGCCGAAGCCTTGTTCGGCGAACCGGCACTGCAACTTGAAGACATTCTGCAACCGACCGCCGATGGTCGCGGGCGCATTCATTTGCTCGATGCCAGCCGACTGGTGCACGAGGCGCCGAAGGTCTATGCGACATTCCTGTTGTGGCTGCTGGCTGAACTGTTCGAGCAATTGCCCGAGCGCGGCGATGCCGACAAACCGCTGCTGGCGCTGTTTTTTGATGAGGCGCATTTGTTGTTCGGCGATACACCGAAGGCCTTGCAGGAGCGACTTGAGCAAGTGGTACGGCTGATCCGTTCCAAAGGCGTTGGTGTGTATTTCGTCACGCAGTCGCCGGCGGACTTGCCCGATGACGTGCTGGCGCAACTCGGCCTGCGCATCCAGCATGGCTTGCGCGCCTTTACCGCCAAAGAGCAGAAATCCCTGCGCGCGGTGGCGGACGGCTTCCGACCGAATCCGGCGTTTGACAGCCTTTCGGTGCTGACTGAGTTGGGGATTGGTGAGGCGCTGGTCGGCACGCTGACCGAGAAAGGCACGCCGGAGATGGTTCAGCGCGTGCTGGTCGCGCCACCGCAATCGCGAATCGGGCCGCTGACCGAGACCGAACGAACCGTGCTGATTGCCGGATCGCCGTTCAAGGGCCGCTATGACAAGCCGATAGATCGTGAGTCGGCGTATGAAATTCTGATGGGGCGTAAAGGGCTGGCGCCTGACGCGGAGGCACCCGCCGGCAAGCCTGCGGTTGAAGAACCAAGCCTCGCCGACAGGGCCGGAGAGTTCCTGGGTACCGCTGCCGGCCAAGCGCTGAAATCCGCCATGCGCCAGGCCGCCAATAACCTTGGCAAACAACTGGTACGCGGCTTGATGGGCTCTTTACTCGGTGGCAGCAAACGGCGTTAAAACCTGTGGGAGCTTGCTCGCGAAGGCGGCCTGTCATTCAACATAGATGTCGTCTGACACGGCCTCTTCGCGAGCAAGCTCGCTCCCACATTGGTATTGCATGAAGATTCCGAAAAGAAGTCAGGACTTGGCTTTGGCGTGCGCCGCCAGTCGTTCCAGTGCCGCGCGCAAACCCGGATCAGTGATCCCGTCCGCCGTGGCCTGAATCGTCGCCGCTGCATCCGTCGACAAATCCATCGTGTGTCCGGCCGCTCCGCGTTGAACGGTCGGCGGCTGCACCTTGAACAGAATCCGCGTCAAACTGGCGAACTCATCAAACATCTGCAGCTGCCTCTGCAAGCGTTTTTGCTGATAACGCAGACGTGTGGCCCAATGGCCATCGGTGACAATCAGCAACAGACTGCCCTCACGCCACGACGCTACATGGCAATGTTCACGGGCGGCGGGTTGCAGTTGGCTCTCGAGCAGACGCTGCAAATGCCCCAGTCGTTGGGCATGGCCGAGGATGGCTTTGAGCGGCTTGGCTTCGCGCAGGAGAACGGCGGGTGCTCTGGCCGTAAGAGGGCGAAATGCCATGATCGAACACCTGAAGTAACAGAAACGCCATGGTAGCAGAAAGGCCGAAATCACTCGCCCATTGCTTTTGCCCTCGCTTTGCCCATTAAATCAATGACTAACTTCTGCCTTGTATGACTTGAAGTTGAGCAAAACGCCCCTATTTTAAGTGAGCCCCGTCAAAGCGCAGTGCCAGCATCGTGGAACATCGCCACTTTCCTCACTTCCGTTTCCGGGTAGAATGCTCGTTCGCATGCGGCCATGAGGGCTGCACGGGCGACGCTCACGGGGCCGCCCTCCATCCCTTTAGTGTGGAAGATCCTGCCGATATGTTTGCGCCTTTGTTAAAGAAACTTTTTGGAAGCAAGAACGAGCGTGAAGTCAAACGCATGCTCAAGACGGTGCAGCTCGTCAATGCCTTCGAAGAGCAAATGGTGGCCCTTTCGGACGATCAATTGCGCGCCAAGACCGCTGAGTTCAAGGCCCGCATCGCCAAAGGGGAAACCCTCGACAAGCTGTTGCCAGAAGCCTTTGCGGTCGCCCGCGAAGCCGGCAAGCGCATCATGGGTATGCGCCACTTCGACGTACAGCTCGTCGGTGGCATGACCTTGCACGAAGGCAAGATCGCCGAAATGCGCACCGGTGAGGGTAAAACCCTCGTAGCGACCCTGGGTGTTTACCTCAACGCACTGTCCGGCAAGGGCGTGCACGTTGTGACGGTGAACGACTACTTGGCGCGTCGTGACGCCAACTGGATGCGCCCGCTGTATGAATTCCTCGGCCTGACCGTCGGCGTCGTGACGCCGTTCCAGCCGCCGGAAGAGAAGCGTCTGGCCTACGCCGCCGACATTACCTACGGCACCAACAACGAATTCGGTTTCGACTACCTGCGCGACAACATGGCGTTCAGCATGGAAGAAAAATTCCAGCGCGAACTCAACTTTGCCGTGATCGACGAAGTCGACTCCATCCTCATCGACGAAGCGCGTACCCCGCTGATCATTTCCGGTCAGGCCGAGGACAGCTCCAAGCTGTACATGGAGATCAATAAACTGATCCCGCAGCTGGAACTGCACGTTGAAGAAGTCGAAGGCGAAGTCACCAAGGCTGGCCACTACACCGTTGACGAGAAGACCCGTCAGGTTGAACTCAACGAAGCCGGTCACCAGTTCATCGAAGACATGCTCACCCGCGTCGGCCTGCTGGCTGAAGGCGAGAGCCTGTACTCGGCACACAATTTGGGCCTGCTGACCCACGTGTATGCCGGTCTGCGTGCGCACAAGCTGTTCAATCGCAACATTGAATACATCGTGCAGGATGGTCAGGTCGTACTGGTCGACGAACACACCGGTCGTACCATGCCGGGTCGTCGTTTGTCCGAAGGCCTGCACCAGGCCATCGAAGCCAAGGAAGGCCTGAACATTCAGGCCGAGAGCCAGACCCTGGCCTCGACCACCTTCCAGAACTACTTCCGTCTATACACCAAGCTGTCCGGCATGACCGGTACCGCGGACACCGAAGCGTTCGAATTCCACCAGATCTATGGTCTGGAAGTCATGGTCATTCCGCCGAACAAACCGTTGGCGCGTAAAGACTTCAACGACCTGGTGTTCCTGACCGCCGAAGAGAAATACGCGGCCATTGTTGCGGACATCAAGGAAAGCATGGCGGCCGGTCGTCCGGTGCTGGTGGGTACTGCGACCATCGAAACCTCCGAGCACATGTCCGCATTGCTCGTGAAGGAAGGCATCGAACACAAGGTTCTGAACGCCAAGTTCCACGAAAAAGAAGCCGAGATCATCGCGCAGGCCGGTCGTCCGGGTGCACTGACCATCGCCACCAACATGGCCGGTCGTGGTACCGACATCCTGCTGGGCGGTAACTGGGAAGTTGAAGTCGCGTCGCTGGAAGACCCGACCCCTGAGCAGATTGCCCAGATCAAGGCCGACTGGCAGAAGCGCCACCAGCAAGTGCTGGAATCCGGCGGTCTGCAGGTGATCGCCTCCGAGCGTCACGAATCCCGTCGTATCGACAATCAGCTGCGTGGCCGTGCCGGCCGTCAGGGTGACGCCGGTTCCAGCCGCTTCTACCTGTCGCTGGAAGACAGCCTGATGCGTATCTTCGCTTCTGATCGAGTGAAGAACTTCATGAAAGCCCTGGGCATGCAGCCGGGCGAAGCGATCGAACACCGCATGGTGACCAACGCGATCGAGAAGGCGCAGCGCAAGGTTGAAGGCCGCAACTTCGACATCCGTAAGCAACTGCTCGAGTTCGATGACGTCAACAACGAACAGCGTAAAGTGATCTATCACATGCGTAACACGTTGCTGGCCGCCGACAACATCGGTGAAACCATCGCCGATTTCCGTCAGGACGTGCTCAACGCCACCGTCAGCGCGCACATTCCGCCGCAGTCGCTGCCTGAGCAGTGGGACGTGGCCGGTCTGGAAGCTTCGATTGCCAGCGACTTCGGCGTGACACTGCCGATCCAGCAGTGGCTCGACGAAGACGATCACCTGTACGAAGAAACCCTGCGCGAGAAGCTCATGACCGAGCTGATGGCGGCGTACAACGAGAAAGAAGACCAGGCCGGTGCCGACGCACTGCGCTCGTTCGAGAAGCAAATCGTACTGCGCGTACTGGACGACCTGTGGAAAGACCACCTGTCGACCATGGACCATCTGCGTCACGGTATCCACCTGCGTGGCTACGCCCAGAAGAACCCGAAGCAGGAATACAAGCGCGAGTCGTTCACGCTGTTCTCCGAACTGCTCGACTCGATCAAGCGCGACTCGATCCGTGTGCTGTCGCACGTTCAGGTGCGCCGCGAAGATCCGGAAGCCGAAGAGCAACGTCTGCGTCAGGAAGCCGAAGCACTGGCCGCCCGCATGCAGTTCGAACACGCCGAGGCCCCTGGTCTGGAGCAACCGGAAGTACTGGGTGAAGAGGTCGATGTGGCTCTCGCCACCGCGCCGGTTCGCAACGAGCAGAAGCTGGGCCGCAACGAACTGTGCTACTGCGGTTCGGGCAAGAAATTCAAGCATTGCCACGGGCAGATCCAGTAAACCCCGTTTCAACTGCTGAAATACCCGCGCCGCGACCGGCTCCTGCCGTCGCGGCGTTTTGCCATTTAAACCACCGTCGCTGCGAGTGACGGTGCTGACATCATTGAGTAAGGAGCGCATTCATGGCTGTTGGTCTTGGTCCTTTGCCAACGTTGCACCCGGTTGCCGGTTTTGAACTCGGTATCGCCTCGGCCGGCATCAAGCGCCCCGGGCGCAAAGATGTCGTTGTGATGCGCTGCGCCGAGGGCTCGACCGTGGCGGGCGTGTTCACCTTGAACGCCTTTTGTGCCGCGCCAGTGATCCTGGCGAAAAAACGCGTGCAGAACGCCGTGCGTTATTTGCTGACCAACACCGGCAACGCCAACGCCGGCACCGGCGAACCTGGCCTGGCCGCCGCTGAACGTACCACCGCCAAACTGGCCGAGCTGACTGGCGTTGATGCCAGCCAGATTCTGCCGTACTCCACCGGTGTGATTGGCGAGCCGCTGCCGGTCGAGAAGATCGAAGGCGCGCTGCAAGCCGCACTGGATGATCTGTCGGAAAACAACTGGGAAGCCGCTGCTACCGGGATCATGACCACCGACACCCTGCCGAAGGGCGCCAGCCGCCAGTTCGAGCATGACGGCGTGACCATCACCGTGACCGGCATCAGCAAGGGCGCGGGCATGATCCGTCCGAACATGGCGACCATGCTCGGCTACATCGCCACTGACGCCAAAGTCTCCCGCGACGTCCTGCACAGCTTGATGCTCGACGGTGCGAACAAGTCGTTCAACCGCATCACCATCGACGGCGACACCTCGACCAACGACTGCTGCATGCTGATTGCGACCGGCAAGGCTGCTCTGCCGGAAATCACCCGTGCCGAAGGCGAGCTGTTTGCCAAACTCAAGCAAGCGGTGTTCGAAGTGTGCATGGACGTGGCCCAGGCCATCGTGCGTGACGGCGAAGGCGCGACCAAGTTCGTCACCGTTGAAGTCAACGGTGGCGGTAACCATCAGGAATGCCTCGATGTCGGCTACACCGTGGCGCACTCGCCGCTGATCAAGACCGCGCTGTTCGCCTCTGACCCGAACTGGGGCCGGATTCTGGCTGCCGTCGGCCGTGCCGGCGTGCCGGATCTGGACGTGAGCAAGATCGACGTGTTCCTCGGCGACGTGTGCATTGCCAGCCGTGGCGCCCGTGCGGCCACCTACACTGAAGCGCAAGGCTCGGCGGTGATGCAGCAGGAAGAAATCACCATCCGTATCGAGCTGGGTCGTGGCGATTGCAGCGAAACCATCTGGACCACTGACCTGTCGCATGAATACGTCAAGATCAACGCTGAATACCGCACTTGATCTAATCTGAGACCGAGTCGCCTGCATCGCCAGCAGGCTGGCTCCCACAGAGATCTGTGTCATTCACAAATCCCATGTAGGAGTGAGCCTGCTCGCGATGGCGACCTGTCAGGTACCGAAGATTCCGGCCTGTCCCTCCTGATGAAAGGCACCCCATCATGTCCCTGCACCTGATCATCGGCGACAAACTGCTTTCCTCCTGGTCCCTACGCGCCGCCCTGGCCGTTGAACTGACCGGCGCACCCTACAGCGAAGAACTGATCAAACTCGGCAAGCCCGACACCCGCGCGCTGCTGCTCAAGCACTCGCCGACCGCCAAGGTCCCGCTGCTGCAAACCTCGCGCGGCACCATCGCTGACTCCTTAGCCATCGCCGAGTACCTCGCCGAGCAGTTTCCGTCCGAGCAACTCTGGCCGACAGATGTATTCGCCCGTGCCCAGGCGCGATCCGCCTGCGCCCAAATGCACAGCGGCTTTTTCGCCATGCGCAATCATATGCCCTTCAACCTCAATCATGACGCGCCGCTGAACCCGGTGCCGCCAGAAGTGAAGGTCGACATCGAACGCATGCTCGCACTGTGGGCCGAATGCCGCGCCGCCGCGACCGAGAGCGGGCCGTACCTGTTTGGTCGGGTGAGTCTGGCCGATGCCTTCTTCGCACCGATTGCCGTGCGTCTGCGCACCTACCAAGTGCAGTTGCCGGCCACCGACGAAGCCTATGTTGAAACCGTCTACCAATGGCCCGCCTTCAAAGCGTGGCAAAAGGCTGGACTGGAGGAGTTGAATCCGTGAAACGCGTACACGTCGCCGCTGCGGTCATTCGTGACAACAGTGGCAAAATCCTCATCGCCCGCCGCGCCGACACCCAACATCAGGGTGGTCTGTGGGAGTTTCCCGGCGGCAAGGTCGAGGCGGATGAGTCGGTCGAAAGCGCACTGGCCCGTGAGCTGCACGAAGAGTTGGGCATAGTAGTTAGCTCAGCCCGCCCGCTGATCAAAGTGCGTCACGATTACCCCGACAAACAGGTATTGCTGGATGTCTGGGAAGTCTCGGCCTTCACCGGCGAACCTCACGGTGCCGAAGGGCAGCCGTTGGCTTGGGTCACGGCGAAGGAACTGGTGAGCTACGAATTCCCGGCCGCCAACCAGCCGATCGTTGCGGCGGCGCGTTTGCCGGCGGAGTACCTGATTACTCCTGAGGATCTGGAAACCCCGGCTCTACTGCGCGGTATCCAGAAGGCGATTGCCGGTGGGATCAAACTGATCCAGTTGCGCGCGCCGAACGGCTATGACCCCAAATATCGCGATCTGGCTGTCGATGCAGCCGGGCTGTGCGCGGGCAAGGCGCAGTTGATGATCAAAGGGCCGTTCGAGTGGCTCGGCGATTTCCCGTCTGCCGGCTGGCACATCACCTCAGCACAGCTGCGCAAATACGCGGCGGCGGGGCGGCCGTTACCGGCGGAGCGCTGGTTGGCGGCGTCGTGCCACAACGCTGAAGAACTGGCGCTGGCCGAGCAGATGGGTGTGGACTTTGTGACCTTGTCGCCGGTGCAGCCGACACTGACCCATCCGGATGCTCAGCCGCTGGGCTGGGAGCAGGCTGGGGCGTTGATTGAAGGTTTCAGTAAACCGGTGTTTCTGTTGGGCGGAGTTGGCCCGGCGGAGCGCGAAAAAGCCTGGGGCGTTGGTGCGCAAGGCGTGGCGGGGATTCGCGCGTTCTGGCCTGACTCTCTGTAAAGGCTGCCGGCCCATTCGCGAGCAAGCTCGCTCCTACAGTTGACCGCGTTCTACCTGAAGTAACGCGGTCAACTGTAGGAGTGAGCCTGCTCGCGATGGCGTCCTATAAGGCACTACTTTTCTGCAGGTTTTGCCGCCGGCTGCCACAAAATCTCCGCAATCCCCTGCCGCCGCGCAATCAACCGTGCCGCCACAAACAACAAATCCGACAACCGATTGATATACGCCAGGCCAACCCCGGCCAATGGCTCGATCGCATTCAAATGCTGACAACGCCGCTCGGCACTCCTGGCCAGACTCCGGCACACATGTGCCTGCGCAATCAACATTGAGCCACCCGGCAGAATGAAATTTTCCAGCGGCCCCAACTCCTCATTCCACACGTCAATCGCCGTTTCCAGGCGTTCGATTTCCGCCGCATTCAACGCCTGATACGCCGGCATGGCCAGCTCGCCACCGAGATCAAACAAGCGATGCTGACAAGGCGCCAACACCTCGATCAGTTCATTCAGTCCAGGATACGTGTCGCGTTCGGCAATCAACCCGGCCAATAACACGCTGACCTGACTGTTCAGCGTATCGACCTCGCCAATGGCCTCGACACGTGGATGGTCCTTGGGGACGCGGCGGCCATCGCCCAGTCCGGTTTCGCCTTTGTCACCGGTGCGGGTGTAGATTTTCGACAGGCGAAAGCCCATGGGTTACCTCGATAATGGATTGGTTTCGGCAGCAAGGGGCAGTGGTTGCGTCAGCGGCAGGCGCAAGGTGAAACACGTGCCTTGGCCCGGTGCTGACTGCACCTCCATCTGCCCTTTGTGATTGTTGGTAATGATGAAGTAAGACACCGACAAGCCAAGCCCGGTGCCCTGGCCGATTTCCTTGGTGGTGAAGAACGGTTCGAAGGTGCGTTTGCGCACGCTCTCGCTCATGCCGATGCCGTTATCCTCGACCTGAATTTCGGCCCACGGCGGATTAAGCTTGGTGCGCAGAATGATTCGCCCCGGCTCGCTGTCGTCTTCGCGCTGGTGAATAGCCTGTGCGGCGTTTTTCAACAGGTTGAGCAGCACCTGTTCCAGTTCGTTGGCGGTGCCCGGGACCGGGCCGAGCGCCGGGTCGAACTGGCGAATAATCGCTTGGCCCTTGAAGTCGAAGCCGATGGCCAGATCGAAGTCGTTGCCGGCGATGTCCACGGCTTGGTCGATCAGTGCCGGTAAGTCGCACGGCGCCATTTGTCGGGTGCTGCGACGGCTGAAGCTGAGCATGTGCGTGACGATTTTCGCCGCGCGGGCGCCGGCCTGTTGGATGCCGTCGAGCAGTTGCGGCACTTCGCGACCTTGCAGATAGCGGTTCACCGTGTCCAGTTCAATGCCCAGTTGCTCGGCGGTTTCGAGGTTCTTCGGCAGATCCGCGGACAGGCGTCGCCGGATGTTCTGCACGTTGTGCAGGATCGCGCCCAACGGATTGTTGATTTCGTGGGCCATGCCGGCGGCGAGGCCACCGACCGAGAGCATTTTTTCCGACTGCACCATCATTTCTTCCAGCGACAGACGCTGGGTGATGTCATCGATGCGGATCACCACGCCACGCCCGGCACCGCCCATCAATGGATAGAACGTCAGCGCGTAATGCTTCGGTTCTTCATCCTTGAACCAGGTTACCCGCTCGATTTTCGCCACAGTATGCTGCTCGACGGTCTGCTTGAGTTGCGGCAGAAACGGTTTGAGCGGTTCGAAGGCAAGGAAAATTGGCTGGTTCAGCGCTTCGTCCAGTCGCGTGCCGGAAAGGGCGCTGGCCTCCTGATTCCATTGGGTGACGTAAAGCTGCTCGTCGAGGGCGATCAGCGCCGAGGGCATCGAGTCGATGATGCTGTTGAGGTAGTTCTGGAAACCGGTGAGCTTCTTTTCGATCTTGCTGCGCACCTGGACTTCCAGTTCCAGCTTGCGGTTGGTGTGACGGGTTTCCTCGGCCAGCCCCTGGGCCTGATCGTAGGCGGCTTGCGAGTCATCGCGGGCACGCTTGAGCTGCTGCTCGCGGGCTTCGATGCGCGACAGCATGGTGTTGAACGCTTCGGCGAGGCTGCCGATTTCGTCATGATTGCCGCGTGAAGCGCGCAGGGCGTAGTTCTCCTCGCGGGTGACCTGGCGCGACAATTCCTCGAGTTGATGAATCGGCCGGGTGATCAGGCGTTTGATCTGCCGGGCAATCACCAGCCACAGCAACACGCTGAAAATCAGGATGCCGAGGCTTGCGGTCAGGGTGCCGGTGTAGAACGCCATCGGCAGCTCGCTGCTGGCTACCAGCAACAGATGGCCCGGCGCAGTGCCGGGGCGGGGCAGGGTGATCAACTGGTTGCTGCGAAACTCGGTCAGTTGCCACGCTTCGATGTGCCGATAGCGTTCTGGCAGGCTGAGTTTGTCGCCGCGCTGGACTTGCGCCAGGCGTTCGCCCTTGCCGTCATACAACGCGGCGGCGCGCAGTGGTGAATAACTATCGAGTTCTTTGAGCAGACGCTCGGCGCTTTGCGGTGATTGCAGCGCTTCGCTGACCAGGCTCGGGTTGGAAATCAGTCGGCCGATGGTCTGCAAGGCCTGTGGTGCCATGCTTTCCTGAGAGATGTAATAGGCGGCACTGATGAATGTCAGGTTGGCGACCAGCAATACAGTGGTCAACAGCACCAGGAGGGCGGCCAGCAGTTTCTGGCCGACCGGCAGGTTTTCGAGACGCTGGCGCAATGGCATCAGGTTTATCGCAACAAAGGAACAAGTGGCCAGCGTAGCCGCTGCTCAGTCGCTGGGCAATCCGAGGCTGTGCAGATGAGCGACCAGTCGTTGCTGCAATCGATTGAGGTGCGGCAGGTTCAACTGGTGGCGCGTGGCGACTTTGCAGGCGTGACCCAACAGATAGCTGATTTCGGTGCGGCGCTGGTTGGCGACGTCCTGATACATCGACGAGTAGTTGGCAGCCGTGGCGTGGATCACCCGTTCGACCTCCTGTTGCAGGTTGTCGGCGGCGGCGGGTTGGCCGCAGCGCTCGAGCAATTCGGCGAGTTCGGCGCACAGGGTGGCGACTTCGCAATGGTGCTCCTGCAAGCCACCGTTGCGGCAATGGTGCAGCACGGTCAGCGGATTGATCGCGCAGTTGAGCGCCAGTTTGCGCCACAACCGCGTAAGGATATCGGTGCTCCATTCGTGGGGGATCTTTGCCGCGTCCAGATCGTCCAGCCAGATCGGCGCGACCGGATGGCCCGCGTCGCCCAGCCAAGTGAATCCGTGACCGGCGAACACCACACGCCAGTCGCCATCGCGAAAGGCACCCTCGGTGCTTGAAGCGCTGATGCAGCGTGCCAGCGGTACACGGTTGGCGACGGCGTCCTGACTGCCGAGGCCGTTTTGCAGGAGGATCAGTTCGGCGTCCGCAGTCAGCCGTGGGGCGAGGCGGGCGACGGCGCTTTCGGCGTCGTAGGCTTTGCAGGCCACCAGCAAACGGCGGATTGGCTCGGGGCTGTCGGGTGTTTCCCCGGGCACGGCATAGGTGCTGGCCTGACCTTGTTCGACAAGCGTCAATCCGCCCACGGCTTCATAGCTGCGCAAGCGCTCGGCGTTACGCACGATCAGCCGGACCGGCAGGCCGGCCCGGGCCAGACGTGTGGCCCACAACATGCCGAGGCTGCCGGCGCCAAGAACGTGCCAGGGGGTGGCCATCAGTTTTTTGCTCGATTGCGTACAGGCATGTGCGGCTCGCCGTGTCGGTGGGAAAAGACCCGTTATAATGAGCCCGATTTTAACCGCAAGCCAAGCGCGCTCCATCCACATCGAGCGCGCCTTTTTATTGGAGAGATTACATGCCGTCGTTCGACGTGGTATCCGAACTGGACAAACACGAACTCACCAACGCGGTCGAGAACGCCGTGAAGGAACTCGATCGTCGTTATGACCTGAAAGGCAAAGGCAGCTTCGAGTTCAAGGAAAAGGACCTCACCGTCAGCCTGACTGCTGAAGCCGGATTCCAGCTGGAAGCAATGATCGAAATCCTCAAGCTGGCGCTGGTCAAGCGCAAGATCGACGTGCAGTGCCTTGAGGTCAAGGACGCTTACGCATCGGGCAAGCTGATGAAGCAGGACGCCGTGCTCAAAGAAGGCATCGACAAGGAACTGGCGAAGAAAATCGTCGGCCACATCAAGGACGCCAAACTGAAAGTGCAGGCCGCCATTCAAGGCGAGCAGGTACGCGTGACCGGCAAGAAGCGTGATGACCTGCAAGAGGCCATCGCGGCACTGCGGGCCAAAGAGTTCGGCATGCCCCTGCAGTTCAACAACTTCCGCGACTAAGCTCGGTCAGATGATCTGTGGGAGCGAGCTTGCTCGCGAAAGCTGTATGTCGTTCAGCAATGTGTTGACTGACACACCGCCTTCGCGAGCAAGCTCGCTCCCACATTGTTTTGTGTACACCCGGCGGTTTTCTGCCGCTTATTTTTCGCGTGCCGAATGGCCGGAAATCAGGAGATAGAACATGGATTTGAATGCTGAGGTGGACAACCTGGTCAAGGCGTCCCAGGCGTGGATTCCGATGATCATGGAATACGGCAGCCGCGTGCTGCTGGCCGTGATTACCCTGGCCATCGGCTGGTGGCTGATCAACAAGGTCACGCAAAAGCTCGGTGGCCTGCTGGCCCTGCGTAATGCCGATCTGGCGCTGCAAGGCTTTATCAGCAGCCTGGCGAACATCATTCTCAAAGTGCTGTTGATTGTCAGCGTCGCTTCGATGATCGGCGTTGAAACTACCTCCTTCGTTGCTGCGATCGGTGCGGCCGGTCTGGCAATCGGCTTGGCGTTGCAGGGCAGTCTGGCGAACTTCGCTGGTGGCGTGCTGATTCTGCTGTTCCGTCCGTTCCGTATCGGTGACTGGATCGAAGCGCAAGGCGTATCGGGTACGGTCGACAGCATCCAGATTTTCCACACCGTGCTGCGTACTGGCGACAACAAAACCATCATCGTGCCAAACGGCAACCTGTCGAACGGCATCATTACTAACACCAACCGTCAGCCGACTCGCAAAGTCGTATTTGATGTAGGCGTTGATTACGAAGCCGATCTGCAGAAGGCCCGTCAGGTGCTGCTGGACCTGGCCAAGGATGAGCGTGTGTTGCAGGATCCTGCACCTCAGGCCGTGATTTCGACGTTGGGCGACAGTTCGATCACTGTTTCCCTGCGTGTGTGGGTTAAAACTGCAGATTACTGGGACGTAATGTTCATGTTTAACGAACAGTCGCGTGATCGTTTAAAGACTGCCGGCATTGATATTCCGTTTCCACAGCGGGTGATTCGTGTGGTGCAGGAATCGGCAACACAATGATAGGTTGCTAATTAATTGCCTGACTTATCGGTCAGGCAACTATTGCAAGTGACAGGCAATAAAAAAGGCCCATCGCAAGATGGGCCTTTTTGTTGTTACCGCAAACTAAATGTTGGCGATTACAGGATCGACAGTGGGTAGTCGACGATCAAACGGAACTCGTTGACATCGCCTTCAGCCTGGTCGGTGTTACCACGGTGCCATGCTTGACGAATACGGAAGGACAGGTCTTTGGCAGGGCCGGCCTGAACAACGTATTTGGCTTCAAGGTTGGTTTCGTGATGCTTGCCATCTTCGCCATAACCGTAAGCACGGTATGGGCTGTCAGCAGCCATCTTGTCGCCGTCGATGTCCCAGCCCTTCACGTAACGGGTCATGAAGCTCAGGCCCGGAACGCCGTACTCAGCCATTTTCAGGTCATAACGAACCTGTGCAGATTTTTCGTTCGGACCGTTGAAGTCGGAGTACTGGATGGAGTTGGCCAGGAAGATCGAGTCGCCACCGCGGTTGTTGTCACCCACACCGACGTAGTCGAACGGCGTATCACCGTTGACCTTCTGGAAGGCCAGGGTAACGGTGTGTGCTTTCAGGAACGAGAGCGCAGTTGCCAGGGAGAACGTGGTGTTGCTGATTTCGCCTGCTTTTGCATCCCCGGTGTCGGTGGTGCGATAGATGTTGAAATCGGTGTTCAGCGAAGTGTCACCACTGATCGGGGTGGTGAGGTTCACGTTGCTGTAGTACTGGTTCCAGATGTCCTTGAACTTCGAACCATAGAGCGAGACGCTCAGGTTGTCGGTGATGCCGTATTTACCACCGGCGAAGTCCATGGTTTTGCCAGTGACAGGGTTTTCAGTGGTGCTGGAGTACTGCGAGTGCAGTTCGCCGCTGCTGTTCATCTCGTCCTGGCTGGAGGCCGAGTAGAAGTGACCTGCTTCCAGGTCCAGATTCTGGATTTCGCTGCTCTGCAGTTGGAAACCGGTAGCGGTCTGAGGAATCAGACGGGAGCCGCCGACGGCGAAGACTGGAGCGGTGCTTGGCTGGAACTCACCGAATTTCAGCTCGGTCTTGGAGATACGGGCCTTGATTGCTGCGCCTGCTTTACCGAGGGAGTCGTGGTTATGACCTTGGGAGTCAGTGCTCATGTTGCCCGAGCCGGTGGTGCCGTCGCCGCCATCAAGCTTGATGCCCAGGTAACCGAATGCATCAACACCAACACCGACGGTGCCTTGGGTGTAGCCGGAGCTGAAGTTGCTCAGGAAACCCTGGGTCCAGTCTTTCGAATCATTGGAGGTGGTGTTCTTCTTGTCGCGGTTGAAGTAATAGTTGCGCAGCAACACATCAAGCTTCGCGTCTTCAACAAAGCCTTTCGCTTCAGCCTGGTCACTTACAAACGGTGCGGCCGTAGCCACTTGAGTACTGGCGGCTGCAGCAACTGCCAGTGCGATCATGCTCCACTTCATCACGCGCATCGTGATTTGCTCCTTTGGTTTTAGAAGAGTACTGCCGTCCCACCTGTTTTATTATCTGGGCGGCTCTTTCTTTTTGTGTCGGCGCAAACTTATATCACGCCGACAATGTTGGCGATACTTGCTAATCCAACCTTTCAGCTTCTTTACGACGGTGTCGCAAATGGCGTGGTGGATGTCGCAAATTCACAGTACCGACGCAGCCGGACTGACAACTTTCTCGCTGTTTATGGGCCTTTTTGCATCGGTAAAAAAGAGTCCCTGGCAAAACACTTGAATCTCCATCGGGCAACCCTGCCACTGTTCTTATGGGGCTTAAGGCATCCACGTCCGGTGGTGCGCTTATAGTCCATATGGGTACGAATGCAACAAGCGTGCACAAACCGCAATTTCGTTGCGGTTATTTTTCTGAACACCCGCCTGCGCTTGTGAAAACCTTGTGAAAGCTGGGCTTCAAGCCTGATTTTTTCCGTGCTTGACGCCATTCCTCCTATGGTGTTGCCACACCGAGAAACGCGCGTGACAACCAAAAACGTTACCGGTTCACCCCGCCAGTGAGTATTTGGCGGATGCCCGACGCAGTGAGCGTAGACGCACTGTGCGGTTTTGGTGCAAAAAAATTTACAGCTGTTCTGAATTCATACAGCTTGAAGGGACATGACGCTGTACGTCTCTGCTGATTCTGGTCATTTTTTTGTGTTGAACGTCGATGTTGGTTCCGTGCTGGTGCGGCGCGCTCGCAAATGTCACATCTCGGGGCGTTGGCAGAGCGATGGGTTCACCGTCGTCGTGAAGGCTGGCGCATTCGCAGGTATGCTGCCGTCCTGTCGCTTGGTGCGCTGCCCATCGGGATGGCCGCTAAGCTGAATAATGATCAGCCGGGAGTGCGCGCAGTGTTTGCTTTAGATTCACGACTTCAACAGGACACGCTGACGATCGGTGATTTCCCTCTCTGCCGACTGCTGTTGTCCAATGATGCCAATTACCCTTGGTTCATTCTGGTGCCTCGTCGGGACGATATCAGTGAGTTGTTTCAGTTGGATGTCGCCGATCAACAGCAGTTTTGGCAGGAAACCACCGCGCTGGCTGAGCTGCTCAAGGATCTGTTCGATGCCGACAAAATGAACGTCGCGACCTTGGGTAACGTTGTCAGTCAGATGCATATGCATGTGATTGTGCGCAAACGTGACGACGCAGCCTGGCCGGCGCCGGTCTGGGGCAAACACCCGGCCAAGCCTTACAGTACCGAGCAGGTCGCCACCATTCGCGAACGGTTACGTCTGGTCCTGACTGAGCATTTCACTTTTTTGGAGGGCTGAGTCATGAGCCTGGAAGATCGCGTTACCGATCTGGAAAGCCGTCTGGCGTTTCAGGATGACACCATTCAGTCGTTGAACGACGTGCTGGTGGCGCAGCAGCGCGTGGTCGAGCGCCTGCAATTGCAGATGGCGGCGCTGCTCAAGCGTCAGGAAGAGATGGTCGGCCAGTTCGAGTCCTTCGAGGATGAGGCGCCACCGCCACATTACTGAGGCAGGCACTTTTCATCAGGCGTAAAAAAACCGCGAACAGCACGCTGCTCGCGGTTTTTTTATGCCTGGATCAGCGTCGCGGCAGCGCGGCGATCACGTCCTCGGCTTGCAGGCCCTTGTCCCGGTTCATTACCGAGAACTCCACGCGCTGGCCTTCGACCAGGACGCGGTGACCTTCGCCACGGATCGCGCGAAAGTGCACGAAGATATCATCGCCGGAATCGCGGGAGATAAAGCCGAAGCCTTTGGAGGTGTTGAACCACTTGACGGTACCGGTATCACGATTGGTCATGTCATAGCTGGTTGGAGCAGCAGCCGGTGAAGAACGATAGAAGCTGACGGCCAGGTGCAGGACCACGGCAACCAGCGCGATCACCAGAGTGAACAGCACGGCTGGCTGGCCGGCGATGACGGGCATCGGGGCGATCAGGGTCAAGGTTTGCAGGACGACGGTCAGTACCAGCAGCGCGCTGACCAGGTTTTGCAGATGCTGACGAGGGCCTTTGTTCCAGAAAGGAATCACTGGAGCAATCACCAGGTTCAGCAGGCCGAAAAAGGCCAGGTAAAGTGCATCGGGTTGTTGCAGGTAGGGAACGGCTTCGGATTTCAAGCTGGGTATGAACGACAGCAGCAGTGCCGCTGCGCCCATTAGCAGGTGGACGATTTTCAACATTTTGATTGGCTCACGTTTATGACGGCTCACAAGGAAGAGCTGAAGGCGCACGGTTCGCTTCGGAACAAAATAAGAGGCGGTGGACACGTTCACGGCATCAGCCTATGCGCAACGCCCCGAAAAATGGGGCATGGCGACACACTGCCTATTTAACAGCAAAGCCTGCGGCTACTCAAATCAGCCCGGCCAGCGGCATGCGTCGGTCGATTTGTCGCAGCACCTGCACCCGATCCGGGCTGCGGGGTGTCGGCAGGCTTGCTAGAGTGGGTCTGCACCTGTTGGATGAATTCAATCGCCGTTAGGGGGTAAACATGGCAATCGATATCGGTATCAGTGAAGAAGATCGCAAATCCATCGTCGAAGGCTTGTCGCGTCTGCTGTCGGACACCTACGTGCTGTATCTGAAAACCCACAACTTCCACTGGAACGTCACCGGCCCGATGTTTCGTACGCTGCACTTGATGTTCGAAGAGCAATACAACGAACTGGCGCTGGCCGTGGATTCTATCGCCGAGCGTATTCGCGCATTGGGCTTTCCGGCGCCGGGCGCCTATGCCACGTACGCGCGGCTTTCTTCTATCAAGGAAGAGGTGGGCGTACCGAGTGCCGAAGACATGATCAAACAGTTGGTCGATGGTCAGGAAGCCGTGACCCGCACGGCCCGTGGCATCTTCCCGCTGCTCGACAAGGTCAGCGATGAACCGACCGCAGACCTGCTGACCCAGCGCATGCAGGTTCACGAAAAAACGGCGTGGATGCTGCGCTCGCTGCTGGAGGCGTAATCCCCCCGGCGCGCGGGCCCGCCAGCAGGGCTCGTGCGCTGTCCGCAATCCTACCTGTGTCGTTGGCTTATCCTACGGTGTCGGTCAATAAGTCGTCTGGCTATAACTTTGTGTCTGCGCTTTTATGAAAGCCACAGGATGTGACTTTTCAAACAAGCAGAGATGGCAAAGGAGTGTCACCGATATGGCAGAGGGAGACAGGCGAGGCGACAGGATTGTCGGCTTGCCCCATGAATTGAAAGTTGATCCGTTCGTCAGCGAGTTCGACATGGCACTGGTTCAGCCATCGTCACGATCCGTGCGTCTGAACGGTTATGCGACCTGCCTGCGGCTGGAGCGGGTCTACTGGAACATCCTCGGCAATATGGCCGCAGATAACTGCTGTTCGATCAGCTCGTTGTTGTCCCACGTTGACCGCGAAGTGCATCTGCGTCACGGCGGGGTGAGAAATTTCAGCGCGCTGGTGCGGGTGGTGTGCGTCATGAACGGCGTCAAGCAGGCGGCAACTGCCGAATCGCTCTGAAACGGCGGTTGCAAACGAGGTCTCGGCCTGTGCAGTCTTACGGCTGCACAGGCTGCATTTAATCGATATAATCCCGCTCTTTCGCCGCAAAGCCCTGCGCGCGGTGGCAATCTGATCGCCGAGACACCCCCCATGCCGATGTACGATTACCAATGTGCTTCCTGTGGTCATCAGTTGGAAGCCATTCAAAAGATCAGCGATGCACCGCTGGTCGACTGCCCTGCCTGCCAGGCGCCAGAGCTCAAGAAACAGCTGTCCATGCCAGGCTTTCGCCTCAGCGGCAGCGGTTGGTACGAAACCGATTTCAAGACCGGGACCAAGAAGAATCTGGCCGGTGGCGACAAATCTGACTAGGGTTCAACCCCAGGTTGAACGACACGCGTGAGTTTCTGTATTGCTTTGAAAGCAACGGGATCTCCACCGAATATCGAATGACGAGAAGCGAACCATTATCATGATGCGCAGCCACTATTGCGGCCAACTGAACGAAAGCCTGGAAGGCCAGGAAATTACCCTTTGCGGATGGGTTCACCGTCGTCGCGACCACGGCGGGGTGATTTTCCTCGATATCCGTGATCGTGACGGTCTGGCCCAGGTGGTTTTCGATCCGGATCGCGCCGAGAGCTTCGCCGCCGCCGATCGCGTGCGCAGCGAATACGTCGTAAAGATCACCGGTAAGGTGCGTCTGCGACCGGCCGGTGCGACCAACGCCAACATGGCGTCGGGCATGATCGAAGTGCTGGGCTACGAGCTGGAAGTGCTGAACGAGTCGGAAACCCCGCCGTTCCCGCTGAACGAGTTCTCCGACGTGGGCGAAGAAACCCGTCTGCGCTACCGCTTCCTCGACCTGCGTCGCCCGGAAATGGCCGAGAAGCTGCGTCTGCGTTCGCGCATGACCACCAGCATCCGTCGCTTCCTCGACGAAAACGGCTTCCTTGACGTTGAAACGCCGATCCTGACCCGTGCCACCCCTGAAGGTGCGCGTGACTATCTGGTGCCAAGCCGTACCCACGCCGGTTCGTTCTTCGCCCTGCCGCAATCGCCACAGCTGTTCAAGCAACTGCTGATGGTTGCCGGTTTCGACCGTTACTACCAGATCGCCAAGTGCTTCCGCGACGAAGACCTGCGTGCTGACCGTCAGCCTGAATTCACCCAGATCGACATCGAAACCAGCTTCCTCGATGAAAAAGAGATCATGGGCCTGACCGAACAAATGATCCGCAACCTGTTCAAGGAAGTGCTGGATCTGGAATTCGGCGAATTCCCGCACATGACCTTCGAAGAAGCCATGCGCCGCTACGGTTCCGACAAGCCAGACCTGCGTATTCCGCTGGAACTGGTTGACGTCGCCGATCAACTGAAAGAAGTTGATTTCAAAGTGTTCAGCGGCCCGGCCAACGATCCAAAATGCCGTATCGCTGCTCTGCGCGTACCAGGCGGCGCAAGCATGCCACGCAAGCAGATCGACGATTACACCAAGTTCGTCGGCATCTACGGTGCCAAGGGCCTGGCATACATCAAGGTCAACGAGCGCGCTGCCGGTGTTGAAGGTCTGCAATCGCCGATCGTGAAAAACATCCCGCTGGAAAACCTGAACGCCATCCTTGATCGCGTTGGCGCCGTTGACGGCGACATCGTGTTCTTCGGTGCCGACAAGGCCAAGATCGTCAGCGAAGCCTTGGGCGCACTGCGTATCAAGCTCGGTCACGACCTCAACCTGCTGACCTGCAAGTGGGCACCGATGTGGGTCGTCGACTTCCCGATGTTTGAAGAAAACGACGACGGCAGCTTCTCTGCGTTGCACCACCCGTTCACCGCGCCGAAGTGCTCTCCTGAAGAGCTGGAAGCCAACCCGGCTGGCGCTCTGTCCCGCGCCTACGACATGGTGTTGAACGGCACCGAGCTGGGTGGCGGTTCGATCCGTATCCACCGCAAGGAAATGCAGCAAGCGGTGTTCCGTCTGCTGGGTATCAATGAAGCAGAACAGGAAGAGAAATTCGGCTTCCTGCTCGACGCGCTGAAATACGGTGCACCGCCGCACGGTGGTCTGGCCTTCGGTCTGGACCGTCTGGTGATGCTGATGACCGGCGCCCAGTCGATCCGTGAAGTGATCGCCTTCCCGAAAACCCAGAGTGCTGCCGACGTCATGACGCAAGCGCCGGGTGTGGTGGATGCCAAGGCACTGCGCGAGCTGCACATTCGTTTGCGCGAAACGCCAAAGGCTGAGTAAGACGGGCCTGAAGGCGCATCTTCGGATGCGCCTTTTTTCTTTCTATAAAGAGCAGGTCGAGATTTTTTTGTTTGCTGGCCGCTGCATGAGCAGGGCGGGCAACGTTTCAAAGAGAATTCGGAGCGAGTTATGGCAGGTCATTCCAAGTGGGCGAACATCAAGCACCGCAAAGAACGTCAGGATGCCAAGAGAGGCAAGATCTTCACCAAGTGGATCCGCGAGCTGACCGTTGCAGCCCGTCAGGGCGGCGGTGATCCGGGTTCCAACCCGCGTCTGCGTCTGGCCCTGGACAAGGCGCTGAGCGCGAACATGAGCCGTGACATCATCGACCGTGCCGTGGCGCGCGGCGCTGGTGCCACCGAAGCGGATAACGTTGAAGAGCTGACCTACGAAGGTTACGGCCCGGGCGGTGTGGCGGTGATGGTCGAGTGCATGACCGACAACCGCAACCGTACCGCCGCAGCTGTGCGCCATGCGTTCAGCAAGTGCGGTGGTAACCTCGGCACCGACGGTTCGGTCGCTTACTTGTTTGAGCGCAAAGGTCAGATCAGCTTCGCACCGGGCGTTGATGAGGATGCACTGACCGAAGCGGCGCTGGAAGCCGATGCCGATGACGTGGTCAGCCACGAAGATGGTTCGATCGATGTGTTCACCTCGTTCACCAGTTTCTATGCCGTGCGTAACGCGCTCGAAGCTGCGGGTTTCAAGGGTGATGATGCGGAAATCGTCATGCAGCCAACCACCAGTGCCGAACTGGATCTGGAAGGCGCGGAGAAGGTACTCAAGCTGATCGACATGCTTGAGGATCTGGATGACGTGCAGAACGTTTATTCCAACGCGGATATTCCGGAAGACGTAGCTGCTCAGCTCGGTTGATGTAAATAGAAAGGTCGCAGTTTTTGCTGGCTCTACACTTCACCTGTAGGAGCTGCCGAAGGCTGCGATCTTTGTGTTTTTGAAAGATCAAAAGATCGCAGCCTTCGGCAGCTCCTACATGTACCCTCAGCTTTCGCATCAATTTCTGCAGGCGTTATGACTTTAATTCTTGGTATCGACCCCGGCTCGCGCATTACCGGTTACGGGATTGTTCGTGATACCGGACGTGGCGGCTGTATCTATGTGGCCTCGGGCTGCATCCGTACCGGTGCGGGCGAGTTGCATGAGCGCCTGCAAATCGTCTATCGCGGTGTACGCGAGATCATCCAGACCTACGGACCGGTAACCATGGGCATCGAAAAGGTGTTTATGGCGAAAAACGCCGACTCGGCGCTGAAGCTGGGGCAGGCGCGCGGTGCAGCGATCGTCGCCGGTGCGGAAGAGTGCCTGGAGATCGCCGAGTACACGGCCACTCAGGTCAAGCAGGCTGTAGTCGGCACCGGCGCCGCCAATAAAGAACAAGTGCAGATGATGGTCATGCACATGCTCAAACTGACCAGCAAACCGCAAATCGATGCCTCGGACGCCCTGGCCATTGCCATTTGTCACGCGCATACGCGCTCCAGTCTGCTGCCGCACGGTCTGGGAACGGCACGCAGTCGTGGCGGGCGCCTGCGTCTCTGATAGCATCAGCATCAATTTTCCTGAAAGCGGTTTTTGGCGCCTGGGTCGTCGGCCCGAAATCCGCCTTTCGACAGTCGCCAGCCCACGGCTGGCCAACGCTCAAGGATCTGAAACGTGATTGGACGCTTGCGCGGCACCCTGGCTGAAAAACAGCCGCCGCACCTGATTCTGGATGTAAACGGCCTCGGGTATGAGCTGGAAGTGCCCATGACCACGCTTTATCGCCTGCCGTCGGTCGGTGAACCGCTGACCTTGCACACGCATTTGGTCGTACGCGAAGACGCGCAATTACTCTATGGTTTTGCCGGCAAGCGTGAGCGAGACTTTTTTCGCGAGTTGATCCGTCTCAATGGTGTCGGGCCAAAATTGGCCCTGGCCTTGATGTCGAGTCTGGAAGTCGACGAGTTGATCCGCTGCGTGCAGTCTCAGGACACCTCGGCGTTGACCAAGGTGCCGGGTGTCGGCAAGAAAACCGCTGAGCGTCTGCTGGTCGAACTCAAGGATCGCTTCAAGGCCTGGGAAACGACGCCGGCCATGTTCGCGCTCGTGCCGAACCAGCCGGATGGCCCGGCGCCGGTCAATACCGCTGAGAACGATGCGGTCAGCGCGCTGATTTCTCTGGGCTATAAACCGCAAGAAGCAAGCAAGGCGATTACCGCTATCAAGGACAAGAACTTGAGCAGTGAAGACCTGATCCGCCGCGCCCTGAAGGGAATGATTTAAGTGATTGAAGCTGATCGTCTGATCACCGCCGCGCACAGCCCGCGCGAGCGCGAAGAAGTCCAGGACCGCGCCATTCGCCCGGTCAGTCTGGCCGACTACATTGGCCAGCCGACCGTGCGCGAGCAGATGGAACTGTTCATCCAGGCCGCCCGTGGCCGTAGCGAATCCCTCGACCACACGCTGATCTTCGGCCCGCCGGGTCTGGGCAAGACCACGCTGGCCAACATCATCGCCCAGGAAATGGGCGTATCGATCAAGAGTACTTCAGGGCCGGTGCTTGAGCGTCCGGGTGATCTGGCGGCGCTGCTGACCAATCTTGAACCGCATGACGTGTTGTTCATCGACGAAATCCATCGTCTGTCGCCGATCGTTGAAGAAGTGCTGTACCCGGCGATGGAAGATTTCCAGCTCGACATCATGATCGGTGAAGGGCCGGCCGCACGTTCGATCAAGCTCGATCTGCCGCCATTCACGCTGGTCGGCGCGACGACTCGCGCCGGCATGCTGACCAATCCATTGCGTGATCGCTTCGGTATCGTCCAGCGCCTGGAGTTCTACAGTACGGCTGATCTGGCGACGATTGTCAGCCGTTCCGCGGCCATCCTCGGTCTGCCGCTGGATCCGGAAGGCTCGTTCGAAATCGCGCGCCGCGCCCGGGGCACGCCGCGGATCGCCAACCGTCTCCTGCGCCGTGTGCGCGACTTCGCCGAGGTGCGTGCCAAGGGCCATATCACCAAAGCGGTGGCAGACCTGGCGCTGAACCTGCTGGATGTCGACGAGCACGGTTTCGATCATCAGGACCGGCGTCTGTTGTTGACCATGATCGAGAAGTTCGATGGCGGCCCCGTTGGTATCGACAGCCTCGCTGCTGCAATCAGCGAAGAGCGCCACACGATTGAAGATGTGCTGGAGCCGTATCTGATTCAGCAGGGTTACATCATGCGCACACCACGGGGCAGGGTGGTGACGCGCCATGCGTACCTGCACTTTGGTTTAAACATCCCGTCACGAATGGGTGAAATGCCCGTGGCAGACGAGTTTCTCGATGCCGTGGACGATTGATACACATTTTTTGTCGATTTATTCAGGGTTTGTACGGTCATAGGACGGTACTTTTGCGGTAAAGCCCTGAAACCATGAAAAACAGTTGCCTGGCCGGATTGGCAACCTGAGGAGTAAGCACTAGAGTATGCGCGCGCAAAACGGGCTTGAGTCGTTCGCACATCGTTGTCGCGTTTATTACGAGGACACCGATGCGGGCGGCATCGTGTATTACGTTAATTACCTCAAGTTTATGGAACGGGCTCGAACCGAGCGGCTCCGCGAACTGGGCTTTGCCCAATCTGCGCTTGCCGGGGAGGACCTGTTGTTCGTCGTGCACTCCAGCGAAGCGCGCTATCACGCGCCGGCGCGACTGGACGACGAACTGCTGGTAAGCGCTGAAGTAATCGAATTGAACCGTGCCAGCCTGCGCTTCAAACAGCAGGTCAGGCGGGCTACGGATAATGTGCTGCTCTGTGAAGGGCAGTTTCTGGTGGCCTGTGTGCGCACTAACAGTTTGAAACCCCGGGCCCTTCCCGAAGACTTGCGTGCGGCCTTCGCCGACGCGGTCGGCCCGGGTACACACTCAAAGCAGGAGATAAAGCGTGGAAGCTAACGTCGTCGACCATTCCTCCATGTGGAGCCTGGTCAGCAATGCCAGCATCGTGGTGCAGTTGGTAATGTTGACCCTGGTGGCCGCATCGGTGACCTCATGGATCATGATCTTTCAGCGCAGCAATCTGCTGCGTGCCGGTCGACGTGCCCTGGAGAGCTTCGAAGAGCGCTTCTGGTCGGGTATCGATCTGTCCAAGCTGTACCGTCAGGCGGGCAGCAACCCTGACCCTGATTCGGGTGTGGAGCAGATCTTCCGCGCCGGTTTCAAGGAATTCTCCCGTCTGCGTCAGCAGCCAGGTGTCGATCCTGAAGCGGTCATGGAAGGCGTGGCCCGTGCCATGCGTGTAGCCATCTCCCGTGAAGAAGAGAAACTGGAGCAGAGCCTGCCGTTCCTCGCCACCGTCGGTTCGGTCAGCCCGTACATCGGTCTGTTCGGTACGGTGTGGGGCATCATGAACTCCTTCCGCGGTCTGGCCAGCGCCCAGCAAGCAACCCTGGCCACCGTGGCCCCGGGTATCGCCGAAGCCCTGATCGCCACCGCGATCGGCCTGTTCGCGGCGATCCCTGCAGTAATCGCCTACAACCGTTTCGCCGCTCGCAGCGAAACCCTGCTGGGCCGCTACTACACCTTCGCCGATGAATTCCAGGCGATCCTGCACCGCAAAGTGCACACCAGCGAAGAATAAGCAGGTATTTTCCAATGGCTTTAATCGCTCGAGCTCGCAAAAAGCGCAAGCCGGTCGCCGAGATGAACGTGGTGCCTTACATCGACGTGATGTTGGTACTGCTGGTCATTTTTATGGTGACCGCGCCGATGCTCAATCAGGGCGTGAAAGTTGATCTGCCCAAGGTTTCCAGCGAAGCCTTGCCGCAGGACAACAACACACAGGTCCTGACCATTTCGATCAAGGCTGACAAGACCTACTACTGGAACCTTGGCAGCGAAGTCGATACCGAGAAGCAACAGGACAGGGCCATGACCCTGCCGCAAATGACCGACGCGGTGACCAAGATCATTCGTGCCGGCACTGAAGGCGGCAAGCGTACCCAGGTCTTCATCCGCGGTGACAAGACCGTCGACTACGGTTCCGTCATGGGCGCCATGGGCGGGTTGCAGAAAGCCGGGGTCGGTAATGTTGGTTTGATTACCGAGGCCCCCTGATGCAGCAACAGCGAGAGCCGTCCGCCTCGGAAAGCTACTTCTGGCCTAGTGTTCTGGCAATTGTCCTGCACGTGCTGGTGTTCGGCATGCTGTTCGTCAGTTTTGCCTTTACACCAGAGCTGCCGCCGGCCAAACCGATTGTCCAGGCGACCCTCTACCAGCTGAAATCGAAAAGTCAGGCAACCACCCAGACCAATCAGAAGATTGCGGGTGAGGCGAAGAAATCCGCCGCGCGCCAGACCGAAGTCGAGCAGATGGAGCAGAAGAAGGTCGAGCAGGAAGAGATCAAGGCCGCTGCGGAACAAAAGAAAGAAGAAGCGGCTCAAAAAGCCGAGGAAGCCAAGAAGGCCGACGAGTCGAAGAAAGCAGACGAGGCGAAAAAGGCTGATGAAGCCAAAAAAGCCGACGAAGCCAAGAAGACCGCCGAAGCCAAGAAGGCTGAAGAGAAAAAATTGGCTGATATAGCCAAGAAGAAATCTGAAGAAGAAGCGAAAAAGGCTGCTGAAGAAGAGGCCAAGAAAGCCGCTGCTGAAGAAGCCAAGAAGAAGATCGTCGAAGACGCGAAGAAGAAAGCCGCCGAAGACGCCAAGAAGAAAGCTGAAGCTGAAGAGGCGAAGAAGAAAATCGCCGACGAAGCGAAGAAGAAAGCTGCTGCCGATGCTGCGAAGAAGAAAGCGCAGGATGCGGCACGTAAATCGACTGAAGACAAAAAGGCTCAGGCCTTGGCCGACTTGCTTTCCGATACGCCGCAGCGCCAGCAAGCCTTGGCCGATGAGCAGGGTGACGAAGTCGCGGGCAGTTTCGATGACCTGATTCGTGCGCGAGCGGCAGAAGGTTGGGCCCGTCCACCTTCGGCACGCAAAGGCATGACAGTTGTACTGCAGATCGGCATGTTGCCGGACGGTACGGTGACTTCGGTCAGCGTGGCCAAGTCCAGTGGCGATGGTCCGTTCGATGCGTCGGCAGTCGCGGCAGTTAAGAATATTGGACGTTTGACAGAAATGCAGGGAATGAAGCCGAGCGATTTCGCTCCGTATCGTTCATTCAAGATGACATTCACACCTGAGGATCTAGCCTTGTGAGAAACCTTCTTCGAGGAATGCTGGTCGTGATCTGCTGCATGGCAGGGATCGCGATGGCGGATGAAAAGAACATTCTGGTTACCAGCGGCAGCGATCGGGCTACTCCGATCGCCGTTGTACCGTTCGGTATGCAGGGCGGTGCAGTTCTGCCGGACGACATGGCAGAAATCATTGGTAACGATTTGCGCAACTCGGGCTACTACTCGCCGATTCCAAAGCAAAACATGATCAGCCAGCCAAGCCAGCCGAGCGAAATCATCTTCCGTGACTGGAAGGCGGTGGGTGCTCAATACATGATGGTCGGCAGCATTGCGCCAGCCGGCGGTCGCCTGCAGGTGCAGTGGGCACTGTTCAACGTGGCCACCGAACAGAAAGTGGCTGACGGCAGTGTTTCCGGTACCACCGAGCAACTGCGTGACATGGCACACTTCATCTCCGACCAGTCGTTCCAGAAACTGACCGGTATTGAAGGTGCGTTCTCGACGCGTCTGCTGTACGTGACGGCTGAGCGTTTCTCCGAGAAGAACACCCGTTACACCCTGCAACGCTCCGACTACGACGGCGCCCGCGCAGTGACTCTGCTGCAATCGCGTGAGCCAATCCTGTCGCCGCGTTTTGCACCGGATGGCAAGCGCATCGCCTATGTGTCGTTCGAGCAAAAGCGCCCACGCATCTTCATGCAGAACATCGACACCGGTCGCCGTGAGCAGATCACCAACTTCGAAGGTCTGAACGGCGCGCCAGCCTGGTCGCCCAACGGTGATCGCCTGGCGTTCGTACTGTCGAAGGACGGTAACCCGGACATCTACGTGATGAACCTGGCTTCGCGTCAGATCACCCGTGTGACCGCAGGTCCTGGCATCAACACCGAACCGTACTGGGGCAAGGATGGTTCGACCATCTACTTCACCTCGGACCGCGGCGGCAAGCCTCAGATCTACAAAACCAGCGCCAGTGGCGGTGGTGCCGAGCGGGTGACGTTTGTAGGTAATTACAACGCCAACCCGAAACTGTCGGCTGATGAAAAGACTTTGGTGATGATCCATCGTCAGGATGGCTTCACCAATTTCAAGGTGGCAGCTCAGGATCTGCAGCGAGGGAGTGTAAAGATCCTCACTGATAGCACTCTGGACGAGTCACCTACTGTTGCGCCCAACGGCACCATGGTAATCTACGCCACCCGCCAACAGGGCCGGGGAGTCTTGATGCTCGTGTCCATTAATGGACGCGTTAGGCTCCCGCTTCCTACCGCTCAAGGCGAAGTCAGAGAACCGTCCTGGTCCCCTTACCTGAAGTGAGCGGGCGCTACACGTTTTACTTAACACACTGGGGTTCATTAGGAGTTTCACGATGGAAATGCTGAAGTTTGGTAAATTTGCTGCGCTGGCTCTGGCCATGGCTGTAGCTGTAGGTTGCTCGTCCAAAGGCGGCGACAACGCCGGTGAAGGCGCTGTTGATCCAAACGCTGGTTACGGCGCAAACACTGGTGCCGTTGACGGTTCCCTGAGCGAAGAAGCTGCTCTGCGCGCAATCACCACCTTCTACTTCGAATACGACAGCTCGGACCTGAAGCCAGAAGCCATGCGCGCTCTGGACGTTCACGCCAAAGACCTGAAAGCAAACGGCGCTCGCGTTGTTCTGGAAGGCAACACCGACGAACGTGGTACTCGTGAGTACAACATGGCACTGGGCGAGCGTCGTGCGAAAGCCGTTCAGCGCTACCTGGTACTGCAAGGTGTTTCCCCAGCTCAGCTGGAACTGGTTTCCTACGGCGAAGAGCGTCCAGTTGCTACCGGCAACGACGAGCAGTCCTGGGCTCAAAACCGTCGCGTCGAACTGCGTAAGTAATTCGATATGCGAACGTGCCGTCGTGCTGTAACTGTTCTGGCTCTCAGCCTTGCGCCGCTTGCGGCGTGGGCTGCGGTTCCTGTGGTCGATGACAACTCCGGTTATAACAATAGCGGGAGCAGTTATCCGCCTGCAGGTTACGGTACGAACGGCGCCTATGCCGGGGGAGCGGCTTCGGCCCCTGCCTCGGCACAAGGCATGCTGTTCAACCAATTGCAACAGATGCAGGATCAGATTTCTCGCCAGCAAGGCGTGATCGAAGAACTGCAGAATCAGGTTGCGCGCATGAAGCAGGAATCCCTGGAGCGATACCAGGATCTTGATCGGCGCATAGGATCCGGCGTTGCACCTGCCGCGACTCCTGAGAATTCTTCTGCCGGTGGCGATGCAAGTGCTGCTGCCGGTGCTGCCGCTGGCGCCGGGGCTGCTGCCCAGGCACCTGCTGCAAGCAGCGAACCGGGTGATCCGGCCAAGGAAAAGCTGTATTACGATGCCGCTTTCGACCTGATCAAAGCCAAGGATTTCGACAAGGCCAGCCAGGCTTTTGCCGCTTTCCTGCGCAAATACCCGAACAGCCAATACGCGGGCAACGCCCAGTACTGGTTGGGCGAAGTCAATCTGGCCAAAGGCGATCTGCAAGGTGCAGGTCAGGCTTTCGCCAAGGTTTCGCAGCTGTATCCCAAGCACGCTAAAGTGCCGGACTCGCTGTACAAGCTGGCTGACGTAGAGCGCCGCCTCGGTCACACCGACAAGGTCAAAGGCATTCTGCAGCAGGTGGTGGCCCAATATCCGGGTACCTCCGCCGCTCAGTTGGCTCAACGCGATCTGCAACGCATGTAAGGTCGTGTTACCCGTTTAGAAGAAACCCGCGCTTGTCGCGGGTTTTTTCGTTAGAATTCACGCCCTTTTTCTGAAACACGCTTCTTGCGGTCTACGCGTTGGCGGGATTGCCTGAAGTGCCTGACGGAGGCGGACAGCCTGTTTAGCTGTTACGCCCGTGGCGACTATGCAAGACACATTGAGAATCACCGAAGTTTTCTACTCGTTGCAGGGGGAAACGCGGACTGCCGGGCTGCCCACGGTTTTTGTGCGCCTGACCGGTTGTCCTTTGCGTTGCCAATACTGCGACAGCGCCTATGCGTTCAGTGGCGGCACCATCCGCACCCTCGACGACATCCTCGAGCAAGTGGCCGGATTTCGTCCGCGCTACGTCTGTGTCACCGGCGGTGAGCCGCTGGCGCAGCCGAACGCCATTCCTTTGCTCAAGCAGTTGTGCGACGCCGGTTACGAGGTTTCGCTGGAAACCAGTGGCGCACTCGACATTTCGGCCGTCGATCCGCGCGTCAGTCGGGTTGTCGATCTGAAAACGCCGGACTCGAAAGAAGCCCATCGCAACCGTTACGAGAATATCGAACTGCTGACCCCCAACGATCAGGTGAAGTTTGTCATCTGTTCGCGGGAAGACTATGACTGGGCCGTGTCCAAGCTGATCCAGTACGGTCTTGAACGGCGAGCCGGTGAAGTGCTGTTCTCCCCAAGTCACCACGACCTGAATGCTCGGGATCTGGCGGACTGGGTGGTGGCTGACAACCTGCCCGTGCGTTTGCAATTGCAGCTGCATAAATACCTTTGGAATGACGAGCCGGGGCGCTGATATGACAGAACCACTGAACACCACTGAAAAGCGTGCCGTTATCCTGTTGTCCGGCGGCCTCGATTCCGCCACCGTCGTGGCCATGGCTCGCGCCGAAGGCTACAGCTGCTACACCATGAGTTTCGATTACGGTCAGCGCTCGCACGCTGAATTGCACGCCGCTGCCCGCGTCGCCCGCGACCTGGGAGTGGTGGAGCACAAGGTGATCGGCCTAAATCTGAATGGCATGGGCGGTTCGGCCCTGACCGACAGCAGCATCGATATTCCGGAGGAGCTGGGCGAAGGCATTCCGGTGACGTACGTGCCTGCGCGTAACACGGTGTTCCTTTCGCTGGCGTTGGGCTGGGCAGAAGTGCTGGGTGCCCGCGATATCTTCATTGGTGTCAACGCCGTGGACTATTCCGGTTACCCGGATTGCCGTCCGGAGTTCATCGAGTCGTTCGAGCGCATGGCCAATCTGGCGACCAAGGCTGGCGTCGAAGGCAACGGCTTCCGCATTCAGGCGCCACTGCAGAACCTGAGCAAGGCGCAGATCGTCCAGGCGGGCGTGAAGCTCGGCGTTGATTATGGCCTCACCGTTTCCTGCTATCAGGCCGACGATGAAGGCCGCGCGTGCGGTAAATGCGACAGCTGCCGCCTGCGCGCAGAGGGCTTTGCGGCCGCTGGTGTGGACGACCCAACAGCTTATTTTTGATTATTTTCAAAAAGGTGTTGAATAGTCCTTAAAAATCAGTATTATACGCGCCACCACACAGCGGGTCGTTAGCTCAGTTGGTAGAGCAGTTGGCTTTTAACCAATTGGTCGTAGGTTCGAATCCCACACGACCCACCATATTTGGCGGTTTAGAAAATCCGGAAGGCCCACGAAAGTGAGGATTTCCGGGTTTTTTTTTGCCTGCAATTTCGCTATGCGTTGTTTCACCGCCCGCAGCGCTGACGCAGGTCAGAATCATCTTTTGTATCAACGGGATATTCTGTAGCCTTGCGCAGCTTCAATGCTGTCCGTGCCTGATAATACTCACTCTCCCGGCGGTACCCTCAAGCGGTCCGGAGCCGGGTGTATACTCGACTTTCGCGCGAACGCGCCTGCAGGTCTTGCGAACATGACGCAGATTTCCGAACGCCTTCTGGTTCAAGCCCACCTCGATGCCAAACAGCCCAAACCGCTGACGGCCGAGGAAGAGGCTTATTACCGTTCCGCCATCGCCGCCGAGCTCAGGGCTCAGGACGCGGTGCTGGTGGCCCACTTTTATTGCGACCCGGTGATTCAGGCTCTGGCCGAAGAAACCGGCGGTTGCGTCTCCGATTCCCTGGAAATGGCCCGCTTCGGCAATGCTCACCCGGCCAAAACCGTGGTGGTCGCCGGCGTGAAGTTCATGGGCGAGACCGCGAAGATTCTCAACCCGGAAAAACGCGTGCTGATGCCGACCCTGGAAGCGACGTGCTCGCTGGACCTGGGTTGCCCGGTCGACGAGTTCTCGGCGTTCTGCGATCAGCACCCGGAGCGCACGGTGGTGGTCTATGCCAACACCTCCGCAGCCGTTAAGGCTCGAGCTGATTGGGTGGTGACTTCAAGTTGCGCACTGGAGATCGTCGAAAGCCTGATGGACAACGGCGAGACCATCATCTGGGGGCCGGACAAGCATCTCGGCACCTACATTCAGCGCAAGACCGGCGCCGACATGCTGCTGTGGGACGGTGCCTGCATCGTTCACGAAGAGTTCAAGTCCAAGCAGCTTGAAGACATGAAAGCGTTGTACCCGGACGCTGCGATTCTGGTGCACCCGGAGTCGCCCACGTCGGTGATCGAACTGGCGGATGCCGTGGGTTCCACCAGCCAGTTGATCGCTGCCGCGCAATCGCTGCCGAACAAGACCCTGATCGTTGCGACCGACCGTGGCATCTTCTACAAGATGCAGCAACTGTGTCCGGACAAGGTCTTCATCGAGGCGCCAACCGCCGGTAACGGCGCGGCGTGCCGCAGTTGCGCACATTGTCCGTGGATGGCCATGAACACCCTTGAGCGCACGCTCAAGAGCTTGAAGGAAGGGACGAACGAGATCTTTGTTGATCCAGCGTTGATTCCGCAGGCGATCCGGCCGTTGAAGCGCATGCTCGATTTCACCCAGGCAGCGCGGATGAAGCTGGCCGGTAACGCTTAAGGTCTTTCAGGCAACAAATAAACCTGTAGGAGTGAGCCTGCTCGCGATAGCGGTGTATCAGTCGACTTAAACATTGACTGACATACCGCTATCGCGAGCAGGCTCACTCCTACAGTGGTATCTGGTGTCTGGAATTACTTTGTTTTCTTCGGGATCCGCACCACGCGGGTATCGGAATAGATGTCATGCCACGTGCGCTTCTGCTTGTCATACAGCGACCATAAGAATCCCAGCCCTACGCACGCCCACGACGCAATCGACACCATAAACCGCAACAGCGCCTGCCACAGACTGATTGCCGTGCCATTGGCGTTCTGCACGCGAATGCCCCACACCTGCATGCCCAGCGTCTGCCCGCCGTGGGTCCAGAACTTGGCGAAGAACGCGAACAACACCAACAGCAGCACGGTGGAGTAGAGCGGGTCGCCGTCCATTTTTCCGGCATCAGTCAGCACACGCAGGTGTTCTTCGCCAATGATCGCGGCCTGGATCAGTTTGTAAACGAAACCGGTGACGATCAGCAGCGCTGTGCACAACAGAAAGTCATAGAACATCGCCGCCAGACGCCGGCCTAGACCAACGGCAGGAAAATCGCCCTGTGGGGTGAGCAGGTTTTTCGACATGGCAGCCTCTGGACGCAAAATGAAGCGCCATTTTACGGATTCGCGCGCACAAAAAAGCCCCTGATATCAACATCAGGGGCTTTTTCGTAACAGAAAATCAGGCTTCTGCTTGTACTTCGTCAGCCTGCATGCCTTTCTGGCCCTGCACAGCAACGAAGGTCACTTTCTGGCCTTCTTTCAGGCTCTTGAAGCCGTTGCCCTGAATGGCGCGGAAATGCACGAACAGATCCGGACCGCTTTCTGGAGTGATAAAACCAAAACCTTTCTCGTCGTTAAACCACTTGACGGTACCGCTCTGACGTGTGGACATTTCTTATTTCCTTTGACGCAAAAATTGATGACAGTCTCTTTCTCATGAAAGAGTACTGGGGCTGGTTGCAGGAGAGTAAGAAGACGTCGAACGGGATGTAGCTAACTTGTAGGCTACTGCCCAGGTCACGATTCCAAGCTGACCCATGCAAACACAGTGGAGAAACTCTACGCCAACTACGGGAGAAAAAACAAGCCCTGCGAAGCCCCCGGTTTTACTGAGCTTGAGCAAGTTAATCCTCTCGCTAGTGCGGGCTTAGACGATTAGCCGGTTCAATTGTTTTCGATCGTTATAAGCAAAGTTCATATTCGAATCAGTTGATAGAAAATGCACTTTTTTGTGGCGATTGCGTTACACATTAGTGCACGCATAACGCAATCGCGTTACTTATAGAAACAGTCAATCAGCCGCGATAGTAGCGTTGTGGAACAAATGGCATTTTGCTTACAAGCATTTGCACCTTTTTCCCACGAACAATGGCCCAAACCGGCGTGTCGAGGGTGACATATGCGCTGTCGAGGTAACCCATCGCCAACGGCCCGCCCAAGGTCGGACCGAAACCACCGCTGCACACGCTGCCGATGATTTCGCCGGCTTCGTTGACGATTTCTGCGCCTTCACGCACGGGTGTACGCTCCTGCGGCAGCAAGCCGACGCGTTTGCGCGCCACGCCATTCTGTTGCTGGCCGAAAATGTTCTGCGCGCCCGGGAAACCGCCGGCCCGCGCGCCATCAGCGCGACGTGGCTTGGAGATCGCCCATAGCAAGCTGGCTTCGATCGGCGTGGTCTCGGTGTTCATGTCGTGGCCGTAGAGGCACAGACCGGCTTCCAGACGCAGTGAGTCGCGAGCGCCGAGGCCAATGGCCTGGACTTCCGGTTCGGCGAGCAGGGCGCGCGCGAGTTTTTCCGCATCGGCGGCCGGTACCGAGATTTCGAAACCGTCTTCACCGGTGTAACCCGAACGGCTGACAAAGCAGTCGACGCCCAGCAGATTGACACGGGCGAACTGCATAAAAGTCATTTTTTCAACGGATGGTGCCAGCCGCGCCAGCACGGTGACCGCCGCCGGACCTTGCAATGCCAGCAGAGCGCGCTCTTCGAACAGCGCCGTAATGGTGCACTGATCGCCGATGTGTTTTTGCAGGTGGGCCAGGTCCTGATCCTTGCACGCGGCGTTGACCACCAGGAACAATTCGTCATTACCGAGGTTTGCCACCATCAGGTCGTCGAGAATGCCGCCGTTGTCGTTGGTGAACATCGCGTAGCGCTGCATGCCCACCGGCAGGTCGATGATGTCCACCGGCACCAGGCTTTCCAGGGCTTTGGCGGCGTTGGCGCCGGTCAGGCGAATCTGGCCCATGTGCGAGACGTCGAACAGCCCGGCCTGCTCACGGGTGTGCTGGTGTTCTTTCATCACGCCGAGCGGGTATTGCACCGGCATGTCGTAGCCGGCGAACGGCACCATGCGGGCGCCGAGTTCGATGTGCAGAGCGTGCAGCGGGGTTTTCGACAGTTGTTCGGTGGACATGCGTGGCTCCTTGAAAATTTGAGTTTGGGGGTAAGCGGCAAGATCAAGATCAAGATCAAAAGCCCCTCACCCCAGCCCTCTCCCGGAGGGAGAGGGAGTTAGTTACGTTTCTCTCCCGGAGGGAGAGGGGGCAGTTACGGGGCTGATCAGCATTCGATAATGTTGACCGCCAGACCGCCGCGGGCGGTCTCTTTGTATTTGCTTTTCATGTCGGCACCGGTCTGGCGCATGGTGCGGATGACTTTGTCGAGGGAGACGAAATGCTGGCCGTCGCCTCGCATGGCCATGCGCACTGCGTTGATGGCTTTCACCGAGCCCATGGCATTGCGCTCGATGCACGGCACTTGCACCAGTCCGCCAATCGGGTCGCAGGTCAGGCCGAGGTTGTGCTCCATACCGATTTCCGCAGCGTTCTCGACTTGCTGCACGCTGCCACCGAGCACTTCGCACAACGCACCGGCCGCCATCGAACAGGCCACGCCGACTTCACCTTGGCAGCCGACTTCAGCGCCGGAGATCGATGCGTTCTCCTTGTAGAGAATGCCGATGGCCGCAGCGGTCAGCAGAAACCGTACGACGCCGTCGTCATTCGCGCCGGGGATAAAACGCATGTAGTAGTGCAGCACCGCCGGAATGATCCCCGCCGCGCCGTTGGTGGGCGCGGTGACCACACGTCCGCCATTGGCGTTTTCTTCGTTGACCGCCAAAGCGTAGAGGTTGACCCAGTCGAGCACTGACAACGGATCGCGCAACGCCGATTCCGGGTTCTTGCACAGTTGCCGATGCAACGCTGCCGCACGGCGTTTGACCTTCAAGCCGCCGGGCAAAATACCTTCGTTACGGCAGCCCGCAGCGACGCAGTCCTGCATCACCTGCCAGATTTTCAACAGGCCGGCGCGGGTTTCCGCCTCCGGTCGCCAGGCACTTTCGTTGGTCAGCATCACCTGGCTGATCGATAGACCATAGGTGGCGCAATGACTGAGCAGGTCCTTGGCGCTTTTGAACGGGAAGGTCAGCGGCGTGGCGTCTTCGACGATGCGGTCGGCACCGGCCGCGTCCTCGTCGACCACGAAACCACCGCCAACCGAGTAGTACTCGCGGCTGCGGATCTGAATCCCCGCCGCATCGAAGGCGCGAAAGATCATGCCGTTGGGGTGATAGGCCAGCGGTTTGCGGATCATCGCCAGGTGTTCTTTCTCGTTGAACGCAATGCTGTGCTCACCGAGCAGGTTCAGCCGGCCGTTGCCGCGAATTTCTTGCAGGCGCGCGGCGACGGTTTCGGTATCGACGGTATCGGGATGTTCGCCTTCGAGGCCGAGCAGCACGGCTTTGTCGCTGCCGTGACCTTTACCGGTGGCGCCGAGGGAGCCGTAGAGTTCAACGCGAACGCTGGCGGTGGTGGTCAGCAGATTTTCACGTCGCAGGCCTTCGGCGAACCGCGCAGCAGCACGCATCGGGCCGACGGTGTGGGAACTGGAGGGGCCGATGCCAATCTTGAACAGGTCGAACACGCTTAACGACATGAGTGGTTCTCCGGTTTCTTGTTATAGGAATTGGCGAAACATCAGGCTTGATGCGTTCCCCTGTAGGAGCTGCCGAAGGCTGCGATCTTTTGATCCTGATCTTTCAACAGCAAGATCAAAAGATCGCAGCCTTCGGCAGCTCCTACAGGTTAAGCGGTGGGGGCGAGTGGTTCGCCTCTTTCTGGTTTAAGCGTAGCTTTCGATCGACGGGCAGGCGCACACTAGGTTGCGATCACCGAAAACGTTGTCGACACGACCGACCGGCGGCCAGTACTTGCCTTCGATCAAAGAGGCGACCGGGTACACGGCCTGCTCGCGGCTGTACGGGTGAGTCCACTCGCCAACCAGCTCTGCCGCCGTGTGCGGAGCGTTTTTCAGCGGGTTGTCGTCCTTGTCCAGCGTGCCGTTTTCCACCGCACGGATTTCTTCGCGGATGCGGATCATGGCGTCGCAGAAGCGATCCAGTTCTTCCTTGGATTCGCTTTCGGTCGGCTCGATCATCAGCGTGCCGGCGACCGGGAACGACATGGTTGGGGCGTGGAAGCCGAAGTCGATCAGGCGCTTGGCGACGTCATCAACGCTGATGCCGCTGCTGTCTTTCAACGGACGCAGATCGAGGATGCATTCGTGCGCTACCAGACCGTTGCTGCCGGTATACAGCACTGGATAGTGCTCTTCGAGACGGCGGGAAATGTAGTTGGCATTGAGGATCGCCAGCTGCGAAGCGCGTTTCAGGCCTGCGCCACCCATCATGCGAATGTACATCCAGGTGATCGGCAAAATGCTCGCGCTGCCGAACGGTGCTGCGCAGACCGCGCCTTCCTTGCGCTCCATCTGGCCGTGGCCCGGCAGGAACGGGGTCAGGTGCGACTTGACGCCAATCGGGCCAACGCCAGGGCCGCCACCGCCGTGCGGGATGCAGAAGGTTTTGTGCAGGTTCAGGTGCGAAACGTCACCGCCGAACTTGCCCGGTGCACAGAGGCCAACCATCGCGTTCATGTTGGCGCCGTCGATGTACACCTGGCCGCCGTTGTCATGAATGATCCCGCAGATTTCGCGGATGCCTTCTTCGAACACGCCGTGGGTCGACGGGTAAGTGATCATCAGCGCGGCGAGGTGGTCGCGGTGTTCAATGGCTTTGGCGCGCAGGTCTTCGATGTCGACGTTGCCACGGGCATCGCAGGCAGTCACGACGACGCGCATGCCAGCCATGTTGGCGGTGGCCGGGTTGGTGCCGTGGGCGGACGACGGAATCAGGCAGATGTCGCGACGCTCATCGCCACGGCTCTGGTGATAGGCGCGGATCGCCAAGAGGCCTGCGTATTCGCCTTGCGAACCGGCGTTCGGTTGCAGCGAGATCGCGTCGTAACCGGTGGCGGCGCAGAGCATCGCTTCCAGTTCATCGGTCAGTTGCTGGTAACCGGCACTTTGCGCGGCCGGGGCGAACGGGTGCAGGGCACCGAATTCAGCCCAGGTCACCGGGATCATTTCGCTGGCAGCGTTGAGTTTCATGGTGCACGAACCCAGCGGGATCATGGTGCGATCCAGAGCCAGATCCTTGTCCGCCAGTTTGCGCAGGTAGCGCATCAGCTCGGTTTCCGAGTGATAACGGTTGAACACCGGGTGGCTGAGGATCGGCGACTGACGTACCAGCGATGCTGGGATGGTGCTCTGCACCGAGGCGGCGAGAGCAGCGAAATCCGGCAGAGTCTTGCCGTCGGCGAACAGGCCCCACAGGGTTTCGATGTCAGCTTGGGTGGTGGTTTCGTCGACCGACAGACCCAGACGCTGAGCGTCGATCACGCGCAGGTTGATCTGTGCAGCGTGCGCCTTGTCGTGCAGTGCGGCGGTTTGCGCACCGGTGGCGACGGTCAGGGTGTCGAAGAAACTGGCTTGTTCAACTGTCGCGCCCAACGCGGTCAGGCCCTTGGCCAGAATCGCGGTCAAGTGATGGATGCGGTTGGCGATCTGGGTCAGGCCTTTCGGGCCGTGGTAGACGGCGTACATGCTGGCGATGTTGGCCAGCAGCACTTGCGCGGTGCAGATGTTCGAGGTGGCCTTCTCGCGGCGGATGTGTTGCTCGCGGGTTTGCATCGCCAGACGCAGCGCCGGCTTGCCGAAGCGGTCAACCGAAACGCCGACCAGACGGCCCGGCATGTCGCGTTTGAACGCATCTTTGGTGGAGAAGTAAGCCGCGTGCGGGCCACCGAAGCCCAGCGGCACGCCGAAGCGTTGTGCCGAACCGATGGCGACGTCCGCGCCGAACTCGCCCGGGGCGGCCAGCAGAGTCAGGGCGAGCAGGTCAGCGGCCACGGCCACCAAGGCGTTGGCGGCGTGGAAGCGTTCGGTCAGTTCGCGATAGTCGAACACATCACCGTTGCTTGCCGGGTATTGCAGCAGCGCGCCGAAGAACGGCGTCACGTCAGTCAGTTCACGCTCATCGCCAACAACCACGTCGATGCCCAGCGGCTCGGCGCGAGTGCGCAGCACGTCGAGGGTTTGCGGGTGGCTGTGGATCGAGGCGAAGAACTGGTGGCTGCCCTTGTTCTTGCTCAGGCGTTTGCAGAAGGTCATGGCTTCGGCAGCGGCGGTGGCCTCGTCGAGCAGCGAGGCGTTGGCAATCGGCAGGCCGGTGAGGTCGCTGATCATGGTCTGGAAGTTCAGCAGCGCTTCGAGACGACCTTGGGAAATTTCTGGCTGGTACGGAGTGTACGCGGTGTACCAGGCCGGGTTTTCCAGGAGGTTGCGCAGGATCGGCGACGGCGTGTGGCAGTTGTAGTAGCCCTGGCCGATGTAGGTCTTGAACAGCTGATTCTTGCCGGCGATGGATTTGATCATCGCCAGGGCATCGGCTTCGCTGAGGCCGTCGTCCATGCCGAGCACGCTGGTGCCCTTGATGCTTTCCGGGATGACGCTGGCGCTCAGGGCTTCAAGCGAGTCGAAGCCGAGGCTGTTGAGCATGGCTTGCTCGTCACCGGCGCGCGGGCCGATGTGACGGGCGATGAATTCGTTGGCGGTGCCAAGGTTTACTTGAGTCATGTCGGTGTTCCTCAGGCTTCGGCTTGGGCTTTGATCAGACGGTCGTACGCGTCCTGATCGAGCAATTTGCCGACAGCGGCGGCGTCGCTAGGCTGGAAGCGGAAGAACCAGCCTTCGCCCAGCGGATCTTCGTTGACCAGTTCCGGGGCGTCTTCGAGCGCCGGGTTGACTGCCAGTACGTCTCCGTCGAGGGGCATGTACACGCCGCTGGCGGCTTTCACCGATTCCACGGTGGCGGCTTCAGCGCCTTTTTCGTAAGCCTGCAGCTCAGGCAGTTGCACGAACACCACGTCGCCCAAGGCGTTCTGCGCGAAAGCGGTGATGCCGACAGTAACGCTGCCGTCAGCTTCGGTGCGCAGCCATTCGTGATCTTCAGTAAAACGCAACTCGCTCATGGAAACTCCTCAGGGGGCCAGACTCGTCTGGTGGACGCGGTGGAATAGTCGGGCGCGAAGGCCCTTATTTATGAGGGGTTGATTAGCAAGAATGTGGCCAATGTTGATTTGTTGTTATAAATCAATGATTTGTGTTGTTTTCGCGTGTGGTGCGTGCCGACGCGTGTAGCGAAATCGCTACAGCATGGGGCGAGGATAAAAGCTGAACGGGATCAAAGCCTTGCACAGCGGTGATCGGAGGAGAGTGTAGCGATATCGTTCCGCTGTAGCGCTTTCAGTACAGCTGGAGGTCGTTTTTAAACTGGGAACCCTGATTTTTTGAATTGGAAACCCGGACTGTAGGAGCTGCCGAAGGCTGCGATCCTGTCCCGGGCAATACACATCCAAAGTCAAAAGATCGCAGCCTCCGGCAGCTCCTACAGGGGATTTGTGGTTTTTCAGGGTTTGTTGGGGATGCCGTACTTGCGCAGGCGATGGGCGATGGCCGTGTGCGAAGTTTGCAGGCGGCTGGCCAGTTGGCGGGTCGAGGGATAGCTGACGTAGAGTTTTTCCAGCAGCGTTTTTTCGAAGGACTCGACCGCTTGTTCGAGGCTGTCGACATCGCTGTCTGACTGCCGTGCGACCGAGGTGCCGGCAATATCGAGATCGCCAATATCCACCAGGCTGCTCTCGCAAATCGCCGCCGCGCGGAAGATCACATTCTGCAATTGCCGCACGTTGCCCGGCCAGCGGTTGCCGAGCAGGGCCGGGTAAGTCCCCGGGGCGAGGCGGCAGACCGGGCGCTGGATCTGCGCGCAGGCCTGCTGCATGAAATAGCGCGCCAGCAGCAAAATATCCTGCCCGCGCTCGCGTAGCGGCGGCACTTCAACGTTGAGCACGTTGAGACGATAGAACAGGTCTTCACGGAACAAGCCTTCGCTGACCATTTTTTCCAGATCGCGGTGGGTCGCGCTGAGGATGCGCACGTTGACCTTCACTTCGCGATCACCGCCCACGCGGCGGAAGCTGCCGTCGTTCAAGAAACGCAGCAGCTTGGCCTGCAAGTACGGCGACATCTCGCCGATTTCATCGAGGAATACCGTGCCCTGGTTGGCCAGTTCCATCAGCCCCGGTTTACCGCCGCGCGCTGCTCCCGTGAAGGCGCCGGGGGCGTAGCCGAACAGTTCGCTTTCGGCGAGGTTCTCCGGTAGGGCCGCGCAGTTGAGGGCCAGAAACGGTGCACTGTGTCGCGTGCTGATGGCGTGGCAGGCGCGGGCGACCAGTTCTTTACCGGTGCCGGTTTCGCCCTGGATCAGTAGCGGCGCATCGAGGGCGGCAACCCGTTGCGCACGAGCCTTGAGTGTGCGGATCGCTGGGGACTCGCCGAGCAGCGCATCGAAACCTTCGGCATGGTCGTGGTGCAGCGCCGAGAGTTGTTCGCCGATGCGGTTTGGTTGATACAGGGTCAGCAGGGCGCCGGCGTCGGTGATCGGCGTGGCGTCGAGCAGCAAAGTCTGGCCGTTGACGGTGATCTCGCGCAGCGGCAGACGGAAGCCATGTTCGAGCAGGGTGTCGAGCAGGCCGGGGTCGTTGAACAGTTCAGAGACGCTTTCACCCGCAGGCTCACGACCATAGAGTGCGATCAACGCCGGGTTGGCCAGCAGCACTTTACCGGCGCTGTCGAGGGCGAGCACCGGATCGGTCATCGCCGCGAGCAAGGCATCGAGCTGCAAGTGCCGACGCTGGCCGGGGAGGATGTCGACCACGGTCACCGCCTCCACGCCGAGCACGCGAAACAAAGCATCTTTCAGCTCTTCGAGCACTTGCGGGCTCAGGGTCGGCGCATCGATATAGACGTTGGGCGGGATCATCTCCACCGCATCCAGATTGAGATTGCGCCCACCGAGGATAGCCAGGACTTCCTGGGTGATGCCGACGCGGTCGATGAAGCTGACGTGGATACGCATGGGGCGGTTCAGTGATCTGCAGAGCGGAGGGTGGCAAGTATGCCTTGGGCTTGGAGAGAGGTGAAAGCAAAAGCACCCTCACCCCAGCCCTCTCCCGGAGGGAGAGGGGGCCGATTGTGGAATGCTCACGAGGTACGCCGACCTGAAAATACGGCTGTGAATCCATAATCGACTCGGTCTTTCAGGTCGATGTCTGCCATCAGACACTTCGGTCAGTCCCCTCTCCCTTTGGGAGAGGGCTAGGGTGAGGGGCTTTTGCGAGTTATTCGAAGTGCTCAAGATTGACCGGGTCGCCGGACTTCATATCAAGTTGCTTGCGGATGTCTTCAAACATCATGTCGTAATGCTTGTGAACCGAGCCGATCTGGCTGTGCGTCTTGGGAATGCCGTACTTCTCGGCGATTTTCGTCACATTGTTGGCAAAGTTGTAGGCCTCCTCTTTGGGCAGGAAGAAGGTCTCTTTCATGTCCTTGCCCTGCATGTTGCCATGCAGGGTGAACTGTATCCCTTTGCCTTTTTGCGGATGGCTGAAAACTTCATAGTCGAGGTGCACGTTGTAACTGACGTCATCCGGCGTCAACGCATGCCGCTCGATGTGCAGGCGACCGGGTTCGAATTGGGCCATGGTTTTCTCCTTTCAAGGCATGGGAGAAGGGCAGACCCTCGGTCTGCCCCCGGAGTTTCTAATTATCGGTAAGTGATGCCGGGCTTCGCCGTGGTCACTCGAGTACCGGCAGTACCCTGGACAATCGCTTCGATGTCCGCCAGCGAACCGATCACCGCAACCTTGCCAGTATGGCGCGCAAATTCGCAGGCTGCCTGCACCTTCGGCCCCATCGAGCCGGCAGCGAAGCCGAGGCGTTCCAGCTCATCCGGGTGCGCTTCGGCAATGGCTTTCTGCGTCGGTTTGCCGTAATCGATGAACGCCGCGTTGACGTCCGTGGCAATCACCAGCAGATCGGCTTCCAGTTGCTCGGCGAGCAGCGACGAGCACAGGTCCTTGTCGATCACCGCTTCGATACCTTTGAGATTGCGGTTCTCGTCATACATGGTTGGAATGCCGCCACCACCGGCGCAAATCACGATGCTGCCCTTGTCCAGCAGCCACTTGATCGGGCGGATTTCGAAGATGCGTTTTGGCCGTGGGCTGGCGACGACTCGGCGGAATTTGTCGCCGTCCGGGGCAATCGCCCAGCCTTTTTCGGCGGCGAGTTTTTCTGCTTCAGCCTTCTCGTAAACCGGGCCGATCGGCTTGGTCGGGTTCTGGAAGGCCGGATCCTTGGCGTCGACTTCCACCTGGGTGAGCAGGGTGGCGAACGGCACTTCGAAGTCGAGCAGGTTGCCCAGTTCCTGTTCGATGATGTAGCCGATCATGCCTTCGGTTTCGGCACCGAGCACGTCCAGCGGGTAAGGGGTGACGGAGGTGTAGGCCGCCGCTTGCAGCGACAACAGGCCGACTTGTGGGCCATTGCCGTGGGCGATGACCAGTTGATTGCCGGGATGGATCTTGGCGATTTGCTCGGTGGCGATGCGGATGTTGGCGCGCTGATTGTCAGCGGTCATCGGTTCACCACGGCGGAGCAGGGCGTTACCGCCCAGCGCTACGACGATACGCATAATGCAATCCTTTCAGAGTTCGATGACCCTGTAGGAGCTGCCGAAGGCTGCGATCTGTTGATCTTGATCTTGAACAAGCAAAGTCAAAAGATCGCAGCCTTCGGCAGCTCCTACAGGTTGTTGGTTGATCAGGAGAACCTGATCAGCCAGTTACAGATCAGCCAGGGTCGAGACCAGAATCGCCTTGATCGTGTGCATGCGGTTTTCCGCTTGCTCGAAGGCGATGCAGGCTGGCGACTCGAACACGTCGTCGGTCACTTCGATGCCGTTTTTCAGGTGCGGATACTGCTCGGCGATCTGTTTGCCGACCTTGGTATCACTGTTGTGGAACGCCGGCAGGCAGTGCATGAACTTGGTGCGCGGGTTGCCGCTGGCTTTCATCAGTTCAGCGTTGACCTGATACGGCAGCAGTTGCTGGATACGCTCGGCCCAGGCTTCCACCGGCTCGCCCATCGACACCCAAACGTCGGTGTGGATGAAGTCGACGCCTTTGACCGCCGCTTTCGGGTCTTCAGTCAGGGTGATACGTGCGCCACTTTCTTCTGCATATTTGTGGCAACGCTCGACCAGATCATCCAGTGGCCACAGGGCTTTCGGTGCACAGATACGCACGTCCATGCCGAGTTTGGCGCCGACCAGCAGCAGCGAGTTGCCCATGTTGTTGCGCGCATCGCCGAGGTAGGCGTAGCTGATTTCGTGGATCGGCTTGTCGGCGTGTTCACGCATGGTCAGCACGTCGGCGATCATTTGCGTCGGGTGGTACTCGTCAGTCAGACCGTTGAACACCGGCACACCGGCGAACTTGGCCAGCTCTTCGACGATTTCCTGTTTGAAGCCACGGTACTCGATGGCGTCGTACATGCGCCCCAGCACACGGGCGGTGTCTTTCATGCTTTCTTTGTGGCCGATCTGCGACGAGTTCGGGTCGATGTAGGTGACGTTGGCGCCTTGGTCATAGGCCGCCACTTCGAACGCGCAACGGGTACGGGTCGAGGTTTTTTCGAAGATCAGGGCGATGTTGTTGCCCTTCAGGTGCTGTTGCTCGGTGCCGGTGTATTTCGCGCGTTTGAGGTCGCGGGACAGATCGAGCAGGTAACGCAGCTCACGTGGGGTGTGGTGTTCGAGGCTGAGCAGGTTACGGTTGTGGATGTTGAACGCCATGATGATTCTCCTTGGATTCGGTAATCGGCCCGGCCGCTACGGGGTGTGTGCGGCCGGGGAGATGGTCGTTTAGTAATCGATCGGGTCGCGGATGATCGGGCAGGTCATGCAGTGGCCACCGCCACGGCCTCGGCCCAGTTCACCGGCGCTGATGGTGATGACTTCCACGCCGGCCTTGCGCAGCAGGGTGTTGGTGTAGGTGTTGCGGTCGTAGCCGATGACCACGCCCGGTTCCACGGCCACCACGTTGTTGCCGTCGTCCCATTGCTCGCGTTCGGCGGCGAAGCTGTTGCCGCCGGTTTCCACCACGCGCAGCTTCGGCAGATTGAGGGCTTTGGCCACGGTGTCGAGGAAGGTGCCTTCTTCGCGGCGGATGTCGATGCCGCCCTGTTTGCTTTCGTCAGGGCGCAGGGTGAAGGCGACGATCTGGTTGACCACTTCCGGGAAAATTGTCACCAGGTCGCGGTCGCAGAAGCTGAACACGGTGTCCAGGTGCATCGCCGCGCGGGACTTCGGCAGGCCGGCAACGATGACTTTTTCCACGGCTTTGTTTTTGAACAGGTTCAGCGCCAGTTGGCCGATGGCCTGACGGGACGAACGTTCGCCCATACCGATCAGCACCACGCCGTTGCCGATTGGCATGACGTCGCCGCCCTCGAGGGTGGAGCTGCCGTGATCCTTGTCCGGGTCGCCGTACCAGATCTCGAAATCGGCATTGGTGAACTGCGGGTGGAATTTGTAGATGGCGGTGGCCAGCAGGGTTTCCTGACGACGCGCCGGCCAGTACATCGGGTTCAGCGTCACGCCACCGTAGATCCAGCAGGTGGTGTCGCGGGTGAACTGGGTGTTCGGCAGCGGCGGCAGAATGAAGCTCGAATGGCCGAGGAAGTCGCGGAACATCTGGATGGTCTTGCCGCCGAAACTGTCCGGCAGATCATCGGCCGATACGCCGCCGATGAGGAATTCGGCGATGTGTCGCGGCTCGAGGCTTTTCAGCCAGGATTTGACTTCGTTGATCAGGCCCAGGCCCACCGAATCGGCGGTGACCTTGCGCTCGAGAATCCAGTCCAGCGCCTCAGGGATGGCGACGATGTCGGTCAGCAGGTTGTGCATTTCCAGCACGTCGATGCCGCGCTCGCGCATTTTGGTCACGAAGTCGAAGTGGTCGCGCTTGGCCTGGGCCACCCACAGCACGTCGTCGAACAGCAGTTCATCGCAGTTGTTCGGGGTCAGCCGCTGATGGGCCAGACCTGGGGAGCACACCATGACTTTGCGCAGTTTGCCGGCTTCGGAATGGACGCCGTACTTAACTTTTTCCGTGGTCATTTCAGATCCTCCAGATAACAAAATAATCAGGGGTTACAGAGTCAGGAAGCCGTCGTAGAGACCGTAGGCCGCCACCAGGGCACCCACGACCACTGCGGCGAAAATCAGCTTCTCGACGTTAGTGAAAACCGGTTGTTTGAGTTCCAGCTTGGCTTTGGCGAACAGGATCGCGCCAGGTGCGTAGAGCAGGGCCGAGAGCAGCAGATACTTGATCCCGCCGGCATACAGCAGCCACACCGCATAGATCAGCGCGATGCCGCCGATAATCAGGTCCTTGCGCCGCTCAGCCGCGAAGCCTTCGTAGCTTTCGCCGCGCACCGCCAGCAGCAGGGCATAGGCCGCCGACCACAGGTACGGCACCAGAATCATCGAAGTGGCGAGGTAGATCAGCGACAGGTAGGTACTGGCCGAGAACAGCGTGATGATCAGGAAAATCTGCACCATCGCGTTGGTCAGCCACAGGGCGTTGACCGGTACGTGGTTGGCGTTTTCCTTGCGCAGGAACTCGGGCATGGTGTGGTCTTTGGCAGCGGCGAACATGATCTCCGCACACAGCAGCACCCACGACAGCAGCGCCCCCAGCAGCGAGATGATCAGACCGACGCTGATCAGCACTGCCCCCCAGTGACCGACCACATGCTCAAGCACGGCGGCCATCGACGGGTTCTGCAGTTTCGCCAGTTCCGGTTGGGTCATGATGCCCAGCGACAGCACGTTGACCAGCACCAGAAACAGCAGCACGGTGATGAAACCGATCACGGTGGCCTTACCCACGTCGGAGCGTTTTTCGGCGCGGGCCGAGAAGATGCTCGCGCCCTCGATACCGATGAACACCCACACGGTGACCAGCATCATGTTGCGCACCTGGTTCATCACGCTGCCCAGATTCGGGTTTTTGATGCCCCAGATGTCGGCGGTGAAGATGTCCAGTTTGAAGGCGAACACCGCGATCAACACGAACAGCAGCAGCGGTACGACCTTGGCGACCGTGGTCACCAGGTTGATGAACGCCGCTTCCTTGATCCCGCGCAGCACCAGAAAGTGCACGGCCCACAGCAGCACCGAGGCGCCAATCACCGCAGCAACGGTGTTGCCCTCACCGAAAACCGGAAAGAAATAGCCGAGAGTGCTGAACAGCAGAACGAAGTAACCGACGTTACCCAGCCAGGCGCTGATCCAGTAACCCCAAGCGGACGAGAAACCCATGTAATCGCCAAATCCGGCCTTGGCGTAGGCGTAGACACCACCGTCCAGGTCAGGCTTGCGATTGGCGAGGGTTTGAAAGACAAAAGCGAGGGTGAGCATGCCGACAGCAGTGATGGCCCAACCGATAAGTACCGCACCGACGTCGGCGCTGGCGGCCATGTTTTGAGGCAAGGAGAATATCCCGCCACCGATCATTGAACCGACTACCAATGCAACCAGTGCACCTAGTCGTAGTTTTCCGGGAGCTTCAGACATTTGCATGACTCCATTGCAGGAGAGAAGAGATCACAGCGTAGTTCTGTTGTCTGTTCAAACAGCTGACGTAGATCAGTGCATGGTCACATTCCATTGTTAATGAATGACTTAGGCTTCGGCTGAAGGCATAAAGATCCTGCCCGCAAGGCCCGTCCTAGAGGCGTTGTGGCTACATCTTTGGGAATGGCTATTATTACTTTCGAATTATCACGCTAGTTCTTTTTCAGCTTTTGGCAAATTTTCTGCCTCTGTTTTCAGTACAGAATTGAATTATCGGGATCAGCGCACAAAACTGTCTTAACGTGCTAGGCGTTAGCGTCATCCGCTATATATAAACAGGCGTTAATTGGCGTTACCTGATAAACGTCATCTACCTTTATCCGTTTAGTTAATAGTTGTTACAAATGCACGCTCACCACACCTCAAAGGGAAACTGAAATGTCGCAACCGACGCAAAAGCTGCGATTAGGCGCGTTGATCGCCCTGGTGGTGGGTTCGATGATTGGCGGGGGGATTTTCTCGCTGCCGCAGAACATGGCGGCGCGCGCCGATGCCGGGGCGATCCTGATCGGTTGGGGGATTACCGCGATCGGCATGCTGACTCTGGCGTTCGTCTTTCAGACCCTGGCCAATCGCAAGCCGGAACTGGACTCGGGCGTCTATGCCTACGCCAAGGCCGGGTTTGGCGACTACATGGGTTTCTCGTCCGCCTGGGGTTACTGGATCAGTGCGTGGCTGGGCAACGTCGGCTATTTCGTGCTGCTGTTCAGTACCCTCGGTTATTTCTTTCCGGTGTTCGGTCAGGGCAACACGCCAATCGCCATCGGCTGTGCCTCGGTGTTGCTGTGGGCCGTGCATTTTCTGGTGATGCGCGGGATCAAGGAGGCGGCGCTGATCAATCAACTGACCACGGTGGCCAAAGTCGTGCCGCTGATCATGTTCATCGTCATCGCGGCGGTGGCGTTCAAGGCCGACATTTTTACCCGCGACATCTGGGGCACCAGCAACCCGAATTTCGGCGGGGTAATGGATCAGGTGCGCAACATGATGCTGGTCACGGTGTTTGTGTTCATCGGCATCGAAGGCGCCAGTGTGTACTCGGCGCGGGCGGAGAAACGCAGCGACGTCGGCCGCGCCACGGTGATCGGTTTTATCGGCGTGCTGGCGCTGCTGGTGCTGGTCAACGTGCTGTCGCTAGGAATCATGAGCCAGCCGGAACTGGCGAATTTGCAGAACCCGTCACTGGCGGCGGTGCTTGAGCACATCGTCGGCCCGTGGGGCGCCTTGTTGATCAGCATTGGCCTGGCGATTTCCCTGCTCGGCGCGTTGTTGTCGTGGGCGCTGCTGTGTGCGGAGATTCTCTTCGCCACGGCGAAGGACAAGACCATGCCGGCGTTCCTGAAAAAGGAAAACAAGAATCACGTCCCGGTCAATGCGTTGTGGCTGACCAACGTGATGATCCAGATCTTCCTGTTGATCACGCTGTTTTCGGCGGGCACTTACACCAGTCTGATTTATCTGGCGTCGTCGATGATTCTGGTGCCGTACTTGTGGTCGGCGGCTTACGCGGTTCTGCTCAGCGGGCGTGGCGAAACCTACGAACACGCCTCGGCCGAGCGCACCAAGGATCTGCTGATCGGTGGCATTGCCCTCGGTTACGCGGTGTGGTTGTTGTATGCCGGTGGGGTGAAGTATTTGCTGCTGTCGGCGCTGTTGTATGCGCCAGGGGTGATTTTGTTTGCCAAGGCCAAACATGAGGCGGGTGAGCCACTGTTCACTCATGTCGAGAAGGGCATTTTTACCTGCGTGGTCATCGGCGCGGGGCTGGCGGCGTACGGGTTGTACAGCGGCGTGCTGTCGTTGTGAGGTTGTCGCTTGAGTATCGGCCGCCGTATGACTGGGACGCGATGTTGGGGTTTCTGGCGGCACGGGCGGTGGTCGGGATGGAGGTCGTGGTCGACGGTGTGTATTCACGCAGCATCGGTTTGGACGGGCTTCATGGCACGGTTTCAATTTGGCCTGAGGCAGGGAATGCCTTGGCCGTTGAGCTGGATTTTCCTGATCCGTTGGTGGTGCCCGAGATCGTTGTCAGGTTGCGGCGGATGTTTGATCTGGATGCGGATCTGGCGCTGATGCAAGGGCATCTGGCCAATGATCCGTTGCTGGCGCGGTTGATCGCCGCGTGCCCGGGGTTGCGGATTCCCGGGGCGTGGGATGGTTTGGAATTGGCCTTTCGCGCGGTGCTCGGGCAGCAGATTAGCGTGGTTGCGGCGATTCGCCTGGCGGGGAAACTGGTTGCGCAATATGGCGCGCCGCTGGATTCGGGCGTGCCGGGGCTGACTCACGTGTTTCCCGAGGCGAACGTGTTGGCGGCGGCAGATCTGGCAACGCTGGGCATGCCGAAAAGTCGCGGGCGGACGCTGTCAGGTGTGGCGCAGGCGTTGCTCGATGAGCCTGACTTGTTTGAACCGCATCGTGACAGTGGGGTGGCGCGGTTGTTGGCGTTGCACGGGATTGGCGAGTGGACGGCGCAGTACATTGCGTTGCGGCAGTTGCGTGATCTGGATGGGTTTCCCTATGGCGATGTCGGGTTGTTGCGGGCATTGGAAGTGTTGGAGGGCGTGCGGCCGACGACGCGGGAGTTGTCTTTGCGGGCAGAAGATTGGCGGCCTTATCGAGGTTATGCGGCGCAGCTTTTGTGGACATCTTTGAGCCGGGCGGACTGATCCGAATGTCGCTTGGTCAATTCAGGCCTCATCGCGAGCAGGCTCACTCCTACAGTTAACCGCGTTCCATCAGTAGAAATACGGTCAACTGTAGGAGTGAGCCTGCTCGCGATATCGGTTTCAGATTCACCACTGTGGCCGGTGCGACCCCAGTTCTGTAGCCGGCAACACCCACTGGATCGGTGTGCCGCTGATCTTCACCGGCACTTGCAAGCGATGCGCCGGGCCCCACGGGGTCTGCTCTATCGACGTGCTCTGGTCCTGTTCATCCTCGACGCGCAACGCTTGCGTTGTCCCCGGCCCATGCTCGATCAACAACTTTGCCGTACGCGCCAGCGACAATCGCGCCGAGCCCGAGCGGCCATTCGCCAACCGCTCAGTCAGCAACCTGAGCGCACTCGCCGCCAGCAAATACCCGGTCGCATGATCCAGCGCCTGCACCGGCAACGGCGTCGGGTTGTCAGCTTGCTTCCAGCGCTGCCCAGCCTCGGCAATGCCGCTGCTCATCTGCACCAGACTGTCGAAACCTCGACGGTTCTGCCACGGACCGCTCCAGCCGTAGGCGTTGAGGCCGGCGTCGATCAGGCCCGGCGCGAGCTGGCGACGGCGCTCAACGCCGAAACCAAGATTCTCCAGCGCATCGGCGCGGTAACCGTGCAGCAGAATGTCAGCGTCTTTCAACAATCCTTCGAACACCGCGCGATCAACCGGATCATGCAGGTTCAGCCGCGCGCAACGTTTGCCGAGGGTCATTTCCGGAACGACACCAGGCTCATTCCAGGTCGGGGAATCGATGCGCAACACGTTGGCGCCAAGGCCGGCGAGAAAACGGCTGGCGGTGGGGCCGGCGAGCACGCGTGTCAGATCCAGCACCTTGATCCCGGCCAACGGTTGCGCCACCGAGCCTTGCCACGCTGGGTTGTTCTCATCCGACGAATCCAGGAAATGCACCAGCGGCTCGGCATTCACCGCCAGCCCCTGCGGATGCGTCTGCCACTGCACCCAACTGCGCATTTGCGCGGCACAACCCTGGGCCTCGACCACCGCTTGCTCCAGATCCGTACTCGCCCATTGCGCGACTTTGGCAGCCATCGCAGCACGGTCGGCGCAGGCACCGAGCACGCGTTCAGCGGCGGCGCGGTGATGTGGAGCGTTGGTGTGCAGGCGGATCCAGCCGTCTTGGGTGGCGTAGTCGCCTGCGATCGGGTCCCACAGTGGCGGCACTTGCCAGCCGAGGGGGCGGATCGAGGTCGAGAACCAGAACGAGGCCAGACGTCGGTCGACTGCAACGGCTGGCAGGTGACCGGTCTGCTGCCGGAGCAATTCGCTGACGGCCTGACCGGCCGTGGCGATGCTGGCACAGGCAAGCTCGGTGACGGCGAACGCCGAGGGCAGGGCGCCTCGGTCGGTGAACGGAATCGGCGTGTGTGGCAAGCCGAGTGCGGCTTGAATGGACGTGAGTAAATCAGTCATCGAAGGCCCTCCGGAGCGAGAGGGCGATGATAGTGCAAAACAATCCCGAGTCAGATGAAAACGCCAGCGGGTGAACACTCACCCCTGTGGGAGCGAGCTTGCTCGCGAAGGGGCCGTTACATTCAACATCATTACTGAATGGCAGACCGCATTCGCGAGCAAGGTTCAACGGTGTGGCGTCAGACGCGAAACTGATCCATCAATTTCATCTGCTGACTCGCCAGGGCATTGAGCTGGCTGCTGATCGCCGCCGACTCGGTGGCTTGCCCGGTCAGGGTTTCGGTCACGGTGCGAATCGCCGAAACGTTGCGGTTAACCTCTTCGGCCACCGCGCTCTGCTGTTCAGCCGCGCTGGCAATCTGCAGGTTCATGTCGCTGATCACCGTCACCGCATCGCTGATCTTGCCCAGTGCATCGACGGCCTGACGAATCTGCCCGGCGTTGTTGTGCGCCTGGGTCTGGCTCGAATGCATGGTCGCGACCACGCCACGCGTTCCCGTCTGAATGCGCTCGATCACGATGCGAATTTCTTCCACCGAATCCTGCGTACGTTTGGCCAGGTTGCGCACCTCGTCGGCAACCACGGCAAAGCCCCGGCCACTCTCACCGGCACGGGCTGCTTCAATCGCCGCGTTGAGGGCGAGCAGGTTGGTCTGTTCGGCGATGCTGCGGATCACTTCCAGCACCGAGCCGATCTGTTCGCTGTTGACTGCCAGTGCTTCAACCTCGGTCACTGCCTTGCTGACTTCATCGGCCAGTTGATTGATGTCGCGGGTGCTGCGCTCGATGATCGACATGCCGTCCTTCGCCGACTGATCGGCACCTTTCGCCGCATTGGCGGCGTTCGATGCGCTGTTGGCGACGTCGTGGGCGGTGGCGCTCATTTCGTTGGACGCGGTGGCGACCTGGTCGATCTCGCGGAATTGCACCTGCATGCCTTCACTGGTCTGGCGGGCGATCTCCGAAGACTGGTCGGCGGTGCCGCGTGCTTCGGTGATGCTCTGTTTAATCTGCGCGATGGTCGGTTGCAGCTTGTCGAGGAAGCGGTTGAACCAGTTCACCAGTTCGCCCAGTTCATCTTGTTTGCTGTAGTTCAGCCGCTGAGTCAGATCGCCTTCGCCGCTGGCGATGTTCTTCAGCATTTCGGCGACGCTGTTGATCGGCCGGGTGACGCCGGACGCGGTCAGCCAGATCAGCAGCAGGCCAACCAGACCGGCGACTACAGCAACCAGCAGCGCAGTAATCACACCGGTTTCCTGAGCATCGTCGAGCACCGCTTGCAGCTTGACCGAGTCGGCCAGCAGCACTTGTTTCGGCAGGTCGATGACCACGCCCCAGGCGCGTGAATTGCCAATCGGATCGACTGGGTAAACGGCGCGAATCAGGTCGCCCTGTTCAAGAATCTTCGGTGTGCCGGAGGTCAGCAGTTGCAGCACATCCTTGCCATCGGCGCCGAGGGTGTCGCTGATTTTCTTGCCGACCTTGGTCGCGTCGGAACTGTCGGCACCGAGCACGCCGCTGCCAGAGACAATCAGCATGTGCCCAGCGTTGTTGAACAGGTTGCGCTGGGAATCCACGGCCGCTGCTTGCAGGGCATCGAGGGCAATGTCGACACCGACCACGCCGATGGCTTTACCGTCGACGATCAACGGCACGGAAATGGTCGTCATGAGCATTTCCTTGCCCCCGACAGTGTCGGCATACGGGTCGAGCAGGCAGGTACGCTTGTTGTCGCGAGGGCAGGTGTACCAACTGTTATAGGGCGTGCCGCTGACGCTGAGGGTGGTTTTGGTCAGGTCTTCTTCGACCATGATGGTGTTCAGCGAGGCGCCGCCAGCGCGGCTCCAGTAGGTGGCGAAACGTCCGGCTTCGTTGGACTGGCGAGCGGCATCGTTGGCGAATTCGCTGTCCTTGCCGTCGAGGCCATTCGGCTCGAAAGCGAGCCAGATGCCGAGCACTTTGTCGTTGCGCTCAAAAGCGGTTTTCAGGCTCAGGTTCAACTCTTCGCGCAAGGCGCCGGCGTCCAGCGAACGCTTGGCGGCCATGACGCGCATGTCCTTGATCTGATCCGCTACGGCTGTGATCACCGTCAGGCTTTCGCCGAAGGTCTTCTGCACCCGCACTGCTTGCTCGGCGGCTTTGGCTTGCAGCAGATTCTCGACGCTGGCGGTGAGCAATTTGTTGCTCGAGTTGCTGACCAGTTCGTCGTTCTGGTTGGTCTGGTAAATGTTCATGCCGACGATCAGCGCAACCACACCGAGCAGGCACAGACCGGAGAGCAGGACGATTTTCAGGCGAATGGACAGAGAGTCGAACATGGGGCGATCTCGCGAATGAATAAACGGGTGGCAGGCGGATATGAACTATCCGGTTCGCCAAATCCATTCAGCGCCATTCAATGCTCATCGGCGCGGGAGCAGAGGGCATGAGTCGCGTGCCGACGAACGGTCAGCGCTAAACGTTTGCGCAGGGGAAAGTGCTGAAAAGGGGATTAATTACAGGGATGTTTCAGTGTGAAGTCGGGTCAGTGCAGACCCGAATGGATTCCGGGCGCGACCAGATCCACAGATTGCCAAGGGTCATCCCGGCAATCGCCAGATAGATTGGCCAGCCGTGATCGAGCATCACCAGCATCAACGTTGCGCAAAGCAGCATGCTCACTGTCGCGCTGACTTTGGCCTTGCGCGCGATGATCTTGCCGTTGCGCCAGTTGCTGAGGATCGGCCCGAACAAGCGATGGTTTTCCAGCCAGGCACTCAGGCGCGGCGAGCTGCGGGTCGCGGCCCAGGCGGCAAGAAGGATGAACTCGGTGGTCGGCAGGCCAGGCACGACGATGGCGATCAGGCCAATGCCGAGGCTGACGTAGGCCAGCAGGCCGAACAGCACACGGGCGAGTTTCGAGGAGGCGGGTTGCGGCATGGGCTCAGCGGTGGCTTCTGAAGCGGAAGGGAGATCTTACAGGCTTACGCAGGACACCTGTAGGAGTGAGCCTGCTCGCGATAGCGGTGTATCAGTCGACATTCATGTTGAATGACAGGACGCCATCGCGAGCAGGCTCACTCCTACAGGGGTATGTGTGTTGCTTCAGGCCAATTCGGCTTCTGTGGCGTAGGCCTGTTCCAGCAACACGGTGAAGCGGTTGAACGCGTCGATCGCGCCTTGCTCGACTTCGGCTTCTTCTTCGGCAGTGAACTGCAGCGAGTCGAGGGTGCGCACGAAGCTCTTCCAGCCCTCGGCACGGCCACCTTCAGGCTCGCCGAGATGGCGGGCGCCAAAGGTTTCGCTCAGCTCCAGCGCCACGGCGCGTTTGATCAGGAACGCCGCGCCGAGCTTCGAGCCTTCGGAAACGAAAATCCAGCCCAGTGCACGAGCCTTGCTTGGGTTTTTTACGGCGCCCGCGACCGGCGCCGGCACTTCGGTGTCGAGGTCGGCGAGGTCAGCCTTGGCCGCTTCGGCACGGCAACGGGCCGGCAGATCCGGGACGATGGCGGTCAGTTCGGCGTCGTTGTAGAGGTCGACCAGCTCTGACTGGAACAGGTACTGCGCGACGACGAAACGGGCGAAGTTGGCGCGGGTCTCGAACGGCGCGTGGGCCTTCACCAATGCATCGAGTTTGCTGTGCGGTTCATTGGTGATCTGGTTCAAGCGTTGCGAACGCAGGGCTTTTTCCGAAGTGGTCATGACATGTCCTTGATAAAAGAGGCGCTTGATAACGAGACGAACAAGACGCTGTGCAAGCGTAAAAAAACCTCACGGCGCGGTGCCTGAACACGCGCCGTGAGGTTCGCCGGATCAGATGTCCCAGATCAGATTGATCGCGAAGTTGCGGCCCGGTTGGGTCAGACGATCGAGGTTGGCCGGTTGCGTTACCGATGCTTCGCCGACGCTGTCGTAACCACGGACGTCATCCCACAGCCAGTATTTCTTGTCGGTCAGGTTGTAGATGCCGCCGCTGACGGTGACGTCGTCGGTGACTTTGTAGTACCCGGCCAGATCAAGAATGCCGAAGCCCGGGGTTTTGAACTGGCTGCTGACGCCATCCGGCGACTTGAAGTTGCTGTCGTCGACGCGATCCTTTTTCTTCACCACCGTCCAGCTCAGCAGGCCGCCGTAGTTGTCCTGGTCGTAACCCAGACCGAACACGCCGGTCAGCGGGTTGACGCTGTTGATCGGCTCGCCGTTGTCGTTGTTGCGACCGTAGGCGTAGGCAATCGAGCCTTGGGTATACAGGCCTTGCGGTGCGCCGAACGCATCCAGATTCAGGCGACCTTTGACTTCCGCACCTTTGATGGTGGCGTGTTTGATGTTGGCCGACTGGAAGGTCAGCTCGTTGCGGCCCGGGGTCACGGCGTCTTCGTTGATGAAGTCGCGGTACTTGTTATAGAACACCGCCACGTCGAACGAGCCGTGTTCGAAGTTGCCGCGCAGGCCGGTTTCGTAGCTTTTGCTTTTTTCCGGTTCGAGGTCCGGGTTCGGCGCCACGCTGTAGCCGGTGGTAGTGTTTTCGAAGCGGCCGTACAGGGCTTTCGCGGTCGGGGTGCGGAAGCCTTCAGCGTACTGACCGTACCAGGTGTAGTTTTCGGTCAGGGCGTAGGTCAGGCCGAATTTCGGCGAGACTTTGTGCCAGGTCTTGTTCTCGTCGCTGACCGTGCCTTGGCCGTCAGCCGCCACGGTGTTGAGGAATTCCTGAGTGATGTGCGGCTTGAGCTGGGTGTAGTCGTAGCGCAGGCCCGGCAGGAAGGTCCAGTTGTTCCAGCTGATCTGATCCTGAGCGAACACGCTGTAGGTGTTGATGGTCGGGTCCGGGAAGTCGGTGGCTTTGGCCAACACGTCAGCGGTGCTGGTCGCACCGATGGCGGTGCAGCCACGACCGACGGCCAGGCAGGTGCCGTCGCCGCTGCGCGAGCCAGTGACTTTCTGTTGCTTGAGGGTGGTGCCGTAAGTCAGCACGTGATCGGTGTCGCCGATGGCAAACGCCTTGTCCAGTTGCGCATCGAAGACCCACTGCTTTTCTTCGTAAATGGTGTCGCGAGTACGCAGCACTTTACGGGTGATCGGGTAGTAGAACTCAGTGGTGCTCTGGTCGGTTTTGGCGATCTGGTGGTTGAGGCTCCACTTCACGTTATCGACCAGCAGGCTGTCGAGGGCGAACGAGTGCTCAATGCCGAAACGCTCACGGGTGATCGTGTCGTTGCCGGTGCGCCATTGGTACATGCCGCCGGGCAGTACGCTGTTGGGGATGGTCGGTGCGCCGTTGAAGTACGGGCCGCCGTAAGCACTTTTCTGATCGGTGTCACGATCATCCTTGTACTTTTCGTAGGTCAGGCCCAGACGCGAATCTTCGTTGTAGTTCCAGCCGATCTTGGCCAGCACGTTGTAGGCGTTGACGTCTTCCGGGTTGGCGGCGGTGCGCTCAAGGCCAGTGCCATTGTTGCTGCCGTAGGAATCGGTTTCGTGACCGTCACGCTGGCTGTAGTGCAGCAAACCGTCGAACTGGTCGGCGCGGCCGGCGACGGTGGCGGACTTCAGCCAGCTGTCATCGGCCGAGCTGTAACCGGTTTTCAGACGCGCGCCGACGTCTTTGCCCGGCTTGATGATGTCGTCGGCATCGAGGGTGTAATAGCTGACGGCGCCGCCGATGGCGTTGCTGCCGTACAGCACCGAGGCCGGACCACGGAGGATTTCCACGCGTTTGACGATTTCCGGGTCAACGTAATTGCGCTGGGTCTTGGCGTACGGACCGTTGAAAAAACCGTCCGGGACTTCGACGCCATCCACCTGAGTCAGGATGCGGTCGCCGTCGATGCCACGGATGTTATAGCCGCTGATGCCGCCGCGGGTGCCGGCGCCGCCGACGGAAACACCCGGTTCGTAGCGGACCAGATCCTTGATGGTGTTGACGTTGTTGCGGTCCAGATCCTGACGGGTCTGCACGGTCACAGTGGCCGGCACGCTGTTGACCGACTGCTCCTGACGGGTGGCGCTGATGGTCACCTGATCCAGATTGAGCGTGCCGCTGGCGTTGCGCTTTTCCAGTACGACGTTGTTGTTGCTGATTTTGCGGAAGCTCAGGTTGGTCCCCACCAACAGGCGCTCCAGGGCTTTTTCCGGGGGCAACGAGCCACGCACGCCCGGCGACGATACGCCCTGACCCAGTTCTGCCGGCAAGCCAACCTGCCAACCGGTCACGGCGGTGAAGGCATTGAGCGCCGACACCAGCGGCTGCTGGCCGATGGCGAACGAGTAATCGCCCATGTTGCGCGACGGTTGCTCGGTCGCGGCCATCAGCGGCGCAGCACCGGCCATCAGGATGGCAGCGGTCAGCAGCGACAGCACGCGGGAAGGGGAGGAGGTCTGGCGGGTAAGGCGTGAGGACATCGATAGCGCTCCGTGTCGCACGAATCTTTATAGGGGCTGATTGGCTTCGCGTGTTGCGAATCAATTGCATTGGCTATAACGAGACGTACTGACGTTGGCTATCGAGTAAAAATAATTCTCATTTAGTTCAGGATGACCAGGGCGGGGAATTCTTTCAGTTGCGCCGAGGTGATCTGAGCGAGGGAGCGGACCACGTCGAGCGGCTGGTCGAGTCGGTAATTGCCGGTTACGGCGACGTCGGCCAACTGCTCGTTGTTGTTGATGATCCAGCCCGGATAGTAGCGGCGCAATTCTGCCAGCACCTGATTCAGCGGGCAGTTCTCGAACACCAGTCGGCCCTGGACCCAGGCCAGATCCGTGTTGGCGTCGAGTTTGGCCGGGCGGTCGAAACCGTTGGGGCCGATACGAATACTCTCACCCGCCGTCAGACGTACGCGAGCGTCGTTATGCGTCGCCTGCAGATCGACATCGCCGCGCTGCACGTTGACCTGCGCCACGCCATCGAGATAACGCACGGCAAATGCGGTATCGCGCACGCTGGCGCGAACCGGACCGGCGTCGATTTCCAAGGGTTGGCTGCGGCCACTGGCAATCTCGAAAAACGCTTCGCCCTGGTACAGCCGCGCGACACGTTTTTGATCGTTGATGGTGCTGGAGAATGCCGAATTGGTATTGAGCAGGACTTTCGAGCCGTCCTCCAGTTGCAGACGCTGGCGCTCGCCAACCACCGTGAGGTGATCGGCCTGAAGGCGCATCGGCAAATTGCTGAAACTGAACAAACCGAGGATCAGCACGGCGGCAGTGGCCAGTGGTTTCCAGTGCGGACGCAGACGCTTGAGAAAAGTGACCTTCGCAGGTTTGGCCGCCAGGCTTTGCGCGCACTGGGCGACTTGCGGGCCATCCCAGATCGCCTGGGCCTTGGCGAACGCTTCGGCATTCAACGGATCGGCCGCCAGCCAGGCATGAAATTGCCGGGTCTGCTCCTCGTCCGGGCTGCCGAGTACGATGAGCCAGTCGAGTGCCTGGTCCATTGCGTTGGCAGCGTCCTGCACCGAATCCGGCGAAGGCGAGCGGTGGGTGTCCGTCACGGTGTTTCCTCGGCAGTGTCTGCGCACGGCTGTTTTTTCAAGTGAAGCGTAAAAGTCGGGCAAGGGTAACAAAGCCCGATGATCCGTGCAGTCGATCCTGGCACTTACAGAAAAGGCCTACGACCTCAGTCGCCATTCAGACGCTCGGCGACGCCGATGCAAATGCTCATGATCAGCTTCAGTTCTTTTTGCACGGTGCTGAGGGAAACATTCAGCTCATCGGCGATTTCCTGATAACTGTTTCCGTGCAAACGGCTGAGGATGAAAATCTGTTGCTGGCGGGGGCTGAGTTGACTGAGGCTCACGTTCAGGCGCTCCAGCATCTGTTCGGCGTGGGCGGCGTCTTCGGCGCTGCTGGCGGGGGCGGCGACGCTGTGCACGACATCCTGCGGCACATCATCGACCATGGTTCGCGAATGGATCTTGCGCGCACGCAAGTGATCCAGCGCCAGATTGCGCGCGGTCTGGAAGACAAAAGGTTCGAGGTGATCGATGGCCCGCTCGCTCAACGCCCGCGTCACACGCAGGTAGGTCTCCTGCAACAGGTCTTCAGCGGTGCTGTGATTGTTGACCATCCGTTCCAGCGTTCGCAGCAAGGATGTGCGCTGGGTGAGGAAGACGTGGTTGAAGCGCGATTGACTCACGGGAGGACCTGATCGATTTCAAGCGAATGATAATGCTTATCATCTAGTTGAATGGTCAAGTATTGTTTTGTGATCGACGCAGATAAATGTAGGAGCTGCCGAAGGCTGCGATCTTTTGATGTTGATCTTAAAAACCAGATCAAAAGATCGCAGCCTTCGGCAGCTCCTACAGGGGATCAGGACAACCTTACTCGGCGTTACACAGCGCCAGGCAGTTATCCAGCATACGGTTGGAGAAGCCCCACTCGTTGTCATACCACGCCAGCACCTTCAGCAATTTGCCGCTGGATTTGGTGTGGTTGGCGTCGAAGATCGACGACAACGGGTTGTGGTTAAAGTCGCTGGACACCAGCGGCAGGGTGTTGAAGCCGAGAATCTTCGAGTGCTGGCTCGCAGCTTTCATCAGCGCGTTGACTTCCTCGGCGCTGGCTTCTTTTTTCAGCTGCACGGTCAGGTCCACCAGCGACACATTGATCACCGGCACCCGCACGGCCATGCCGGTCAATTTGCCCGCCAGCTCCGGCAGCACCAGGCCCACGGCTTCAGCAGCGCCGGTCTTGCTCGGGATCATGTTCTGCGTGGCCGAGCGCGCGCGGTACGGGTCGGTGTGATAAACGTCGGTGAGGTTCTGATCGTTGGTGTAGGCGTGAATCGTGGTCATCAAACCGCTTTCGATCCCCAGCTCGCGGTGCAGCACTTGCGCCACTGGCGCCAGGCAGTTGGTGGTGCACGAAGCGTTGGAGATGATCTGGTGCGACTGGCGCAGAATGTCGTGGTTCACACCATAGACAACCGTGGCGTCGGCGCCTTTGGCCGGGGCTGAAATGATCACTTTGCGCGCGCCGGCAGTAATATGCGCGGCCGCTTTGGCGCGATCGGTAAAGAGACCGGTGCATTCGAACACCACATCAATCTTTTCCGCCGCCCATGGCAGTTCGGCCGGGTTGCGAATCGCGCTGACCGCAATGCGGTCGCCATTGACGGTCAGACTTTCATTGTCATGCTCGACTTGCGCGTCGAACGTGCCGTGAACGGTGTCGTATTTGAGCAGATGAGCATTGATCGAGCTGTCGCCCAGATCGTTGATGGCGACGATCTGCAAATCCTGTCGATAGCCTTGGGTATACAGTGCGCGCAGGACATTACGGCCGATGCGGCCAAAACCATTGATTGCGATTCGAAGAGTCATGGAACAGCGCCGCCGTCGTTTTGTTGTTGGAATTACAAGATTATTCGCATAAAAATAGAAAACAAGCCTTTTTAGTGGCAATATTTTGTTTTATCTACAACGAGTGACCTGAATCAACTGGTCCGAATGGTCAAAAAAGCCGTCTGTCATTCCAACAACAACGGCGTTTGATCAGCATAGACAATCAGGTCGCCACATCCGTTAGCCTGGAGTTCTACACATGCATCCCCGCGTCCTTGAGGTCACCGAACGGCTTATCGCCCGCAGCCGCGCAACGCGTCAGGCTTACCTTGCACTGATTCGCGGCGCCGCCACCGACGGGCCGATGCGCGGCAAGCTGCAATGCGCCAACTTCGCCCACGGCGTGGCCGGTTGCGGCAGCGAAGACAAGCACAGCCTGCGGATGATGAACTCGGCGAACATCGCCATTGTTTCTTCGTATAACGACATGCTCTCGGCGCACCAGCCGTACGAAGTCTTCCCGGAACAAATCAAGAATGCCCTGCGCGAAATCGGCTCGGTCGGCCAGTTCGCTGGCGGCACTCCGGCGATGTGCGACGGCGTGACCCAAGGCGAGCCGGGCATGGAACTGAGCCTGCCGAGCCGCGAAGTCATTGCCATGTCGACTGCCGTGGCGCTCTCGCACAACATGTTCGACGGCGCGCTGATGCTCGGCATCTGCGACAAGATCGTCCCGGGCCTGATGATGGGCTCGCTGCGTTTCGGTCACCTGCCGACGATATTCGTCCCGGGCGGGCCGATGGTCTCGGGGATTTCCAACAAGGAAAAAGCCGACGTCCGTCAGAAGTACGCCGAAGGCAAAGCCACCCGCGAAGAGCTGCTGGAATCGGAGATGAAGTCCTACCACAGCCCGGGCACGTGCACCTTCTACGGCACCGCCAACACCAACCAGTTGCTGATGGAAGTCATGGGCCTGCACTTGCCGGGCGCCTCGTTCGTCAACCCGAACACGCCGCTGCGTGATGCGCTGACCCGCGAAGCCGCGCACCAGGTCACGCGTCTGACCAAACAAAATGGCAACTTCATGCCGATCGGTGAAATCGTCGACGAGAAGTCGCTGGTCAACTCGATTGTTGCGCTGCACGCCACCGGCGGCTCGACCAACCACACCCTGCACATGCCGGCCATCGCCATGGCGGCAGGTATTCAACTGACCTGGCAGGACATGGCCGACCTTTCCGAAGTCGTGCCGACCCTGAGCCACGTTTATCCGAACGGCAAAGCCGACATCAACCACTTCCAGGCAGCGGGCGGCATGTCGTTCCTGATCCGCGAACTGCTCGGCGCCGGTCTGCTGCACGAAGACGTCAACACCGTGCTTGGCCACGGCTTGAGCAAATACACCAAGGAACCGTTCCTTGATAACGGTGAACTGGTCTGGCGTGAAGGCCCGGTCGACAGCCTCGACGAAAACATCCTGCGTCCGGTCGCCCGTGCGTTCTCGGCGGAGGGTGGCTTGCGCGTGATGGAAGGCAACCTCGGTCGCGGTGTGATGAAGGTGTCCGCCGTCGCCCTGGAGAACCAGATCGTCGAAGCGCCAGCGATGGTGTTCCAGGATCAACAAGATCTGGCCGACGCGTTCAAGGCCGGTCTGCTGGAAAAAGATTTCGTCGCCGTGATGCGCTTCCAGGGGCCGCGTTCCAACGGCATGCCGGAGCTGCACAAAATGACGCCGTTCCTCGGCGTGTTGCAGGATCGCGGCTTCAAAGTCGCGCTGGTGACGGACGGCCGGATGTCCGGTGCCTCGGGGAAAATCCCCGCCGCGATTCACGTCAGCCCCGAAGCTTATGTCGGTGGTGCTTTGGCGCGCGTGCAAGAGGGCGATATCATCCGCGTCGATGGCGTCAAAGGCACTTTGGAACTCAAGGTCGACGCCGCAGAATTTGCAGCGCGCGAACCCGCCAAAGGCCTGTTGGGCAACAACATCGGCAGCGGTCGCGAACTGTTTGGCTTTATGCGTTTGGCCTTCAGCTCGGCGGAGCAGGGCGCCAGCGCCTTCACTTCTGCCCTGGAGACGCTTAATTGAAACTGGCTTTGGTCGGTGACATCGGAGGCACCAACGCGCGGTTTGCGTTGTGGAAAAACCAGCAACTGGAATCGGTTCAGGTGCTGGCCACGGCCGACCATGCCAGCCTGGAAGAGGCAATCAGCCTCTATCTGAACGGGCTCGGTCTGGCGCCGGGTTCGATCGGTTCGGTGTGCCTGTCGGTGGCAGGTCCGGTCAGTGGTGATGAATTCAAATTCACCAACAATCACTGGCGCTTGAGTCGCACAGCGTTCTGCAAAACCTTGCAGGTCAAGCAGTTGTTGCTGGTCAACGACTTCTCGGCGATGGCGCTGGGCATGACCCGTTTGCAGCCCGGCGAATTCCGCGTGGTTTGCGAGGGTACGCCGGAGCCGTTGCGCCCGGCGGTGGTGATCGGCCCGGGCACTGGCCTCGGCGTCGGCACCTTGCTCGATCTTGGCGAGGGCCGTTTCGCGGCGTTGCCGGGCGAGGGTGGGCATGTTGATCTGCCGTTGAGCAGCCCGCGTGAAACCCAGCTGTGGCAGCACATCCACAGCGAAATCGGCCATGTCAGCGCGGAAACTGCGTTGAGCGGCGGCGGTTTGCCACGGGTTTACCGGGCGATCTGTGCGGTCGATGGGCATGAGCCAACGCTTGATACGCCGGAAGCGATCACGGCGGCCGGGCTGGCGGGTGATCCGATTGCCCTGGAAGTGCTCGGGCAGTTCTGCTGCTGGCTCGGCCGTGTCGCCGGCAACAACGTGCTGACCACGGGCGCACGTGGCGGGGTGTATATCGTCGGCGGGGTGATTCCCCGGTTTGCCGATTTCTTCCTCGAAAGCGGTTTTGCCCGCAGCTTTGCTGACAAAGGCTGCATGAGCGATTACTTCAAAGGCATCCCGGTGTGGCTGGTGACAGCGCCGTATTCCGGGCTTGTCGGTGCTGGCGTGGCCCTGGACCAATCAACCCCAACCTGAAATGCAATCAAACTGTAGGAGTGAGCCTGCTCGCGATAGCGATATGTCAGTCAACCAATGTGTTGAATGTAAGACGGCTATCGCGAGCAGGCTCACTCCTACAGTTGTTTTGTGGTGTTTGTAAAATCAGTGCTTAAGGCATAATCCGCCCCAATTCCAACAACAAGGATGCCTTCGAAGTGAGCTCAGTCAACAAGTCGATATTGTTGGTCGATGACGACCAGGAAATACGCGAGTTGCTGGAAACCTACCTGACCCGCGCCGGGTTTCAGGTACGGGCCACCGCCGATGGCGCCAGTTTTCGCCAGGCCCTCAACGAGGCGCCGAGCGATCTGGTGATCCTCGATGTCATGCTGCCCGACGAAGATGGCTTCAGCCTCTGCCGTTGGGTGCGTCAGCATCCGCGTCAGGCGCAGGTGCCGATCATCATGCTCACCGCCAGTTCTGACGAAGCCGACCGCGTGATCGGTCTGGAACTCGGCGCCGACGACTATCTCGGCAAACCCTTCAGCCCCCGCGAACTGCAAGCGCGCATCAAGGCGTTGCTGCGGCGTGCGCAATTCGGTCAGGAGCGCAGTGGCAGCGATGTGCTGGCCTTTGACGAGTGGCGGCTGGACATGGTCAGCCATCGCCTGTTTCACACCGACGGCGAGGAGGTGATTCTGTCTGGCGCCGACTTCGCCCTGCTGAAACTGTTCCTCGATCACCCGCAGGAAATCCTCGACCGCGACACCATCGGCAACGCCACCCGGGGCCGCGACCTGATGCCGCTCGATCGCATCGTCGACATGGCCGTCAGCCGTTTGCGCCAACGCCTGCGCGACACGGAAAAACCGCCACGGCTGATTCGTACCGTGCGCGGCAGTGGCTACCAACTGGCAGCCAACGTGGTTGCCGGCAATGGTCACTGAGTCGCTGCGCAAATTCGCCGGCAAAGTGCCGATGCCGCGTTCGCTGCTCGGGCGGATGTTGCTGCTGACGTTGCTCGCGGTGCTGTTCGCGCAAACATTGTCGAGCGTGATCTGGGTCTCGCAACTGCGCGCTACGCAGCTCGAAGGCCTGGTCACCAGCGCCCGCAGCCTCGCCCATTCGATGACCGCCAGCGTCAGTTACTTCCGCTCGTTGCCGGTGGCTTATCGGCCATTGGTGCTCGACCAATTGCGCAGCATGGGCGGCACGCGATTCGTGGTGACGCTCAACGACAAGCCGTTGGGCATGGATGTGCTGCCGGTGACGCCGCGTAAAGCGGCGGTGATGAAAGCGGTCGACGAAGTGCTGCGTCAGACGCTCGGCAATGACACGGATATTTCGGTGACCTTTGTCAGCCCCGAAGATCTGCGGATTTTCAACGCCGGGCTGAAGCTTGATGAGCTGCCGCGCTCTTGGGCGCATTACGCGTTGACTCTGGAACCGGTGAACCCACCCGTGCTGGTCACGCAGATTCAAATGGCCCCGGGCGAGTGGCTGTACATCGCCTCGCTGTTGCCGGAGCCGTACACCAGTCTTGAAGAGCAAGGCCTGCCGTCGCAGCAGGTGTGGTTCATCGTCCTCACCAGCGGATTCCTGCTGCTGTTTATCGGCCTGCTGGTGCATTGGCAGAGCCGGCCGCTCAAGCGTCTGGCGCGGGCGGCGCGGGATTTGTCGCTGGGTGCCGACGTCGAGCCAGTGGCCGAGGGCGGCGGCAGTGAAGTGGTGGAAGTGGGCCGCGCCTTCAACACCATGCGCGAGCGCATCAGCCGTTACCTGACCGAGCGCAGCCAGTTGTTCAGCGCGATCTCCCATGACCTGCGCACGCCGATTACCCGTTTGCGCTTGCGCGTCGAATTGCTTGAAGACGAAACGCTGCAAACCAAGTTCGGCCGTGATCTGGATGAGTTGGAACTGCTGGTCAAAGGCGCGCTGCAATGCGTGAAGGACACCGACATCCACGAGAACATCGAACCGGTGGACTTGAACCATGTGCTCGACTGTCTGGTGGAGCCGTATCTGGCGCCGAACGGCAATGGCCGCGTGACGCAGCAGGGCAAGGCGCTGGCGGCTTATCCGGGCAAGCCGCTGGCGTTGAAGCGCTGCATCGGTAACCTGATCGACAATGCGTTGAAGTACGGGCAAAACGCGCATTTGCACATCGACGACGATGAGCGCGCGTTTGTTCTGCACGTCGACGATGAAGGGCCGGGTGTTCCGGAGCAGCGGCTGGAGCAAGTGTTCGAACCGCACTTCCGTCTGGCGGGGCAGCAGCAGGGTTATGGCTTGGGGTTGGGCATCGCGCGCAATATTGCCCACAGCCATGGTGGGGAGGTGACGTTGCAGAATCTGCGTGAGGGTGGGTTGCGGGTGACCCTGCAATTGCCGCGTTCGGCGGATTGAGTCAAAAGCTTTCCCTCACCCTAGCCCTCTCCCGGGGGGAGAGGGGACTGATCGGGGGATGCTGAAGAGATACGCCGACCTGGAAGTCCGTTAGCGAATCCATAATCGACTCGATGTATCAGGTCGGCGGATAACTTAGCACCACTCGGTCGGCCCCCTCTCCCTACGGGCGGTCCGACGTTTCGGGAGGGCTGGGGTGAGGGTAGCTCTTTGTCACCGGTCAGTGACAAACCCCGCCCCCTTCGTTACAAGCCCACCCCGGCCCGTTGTTTAGACTCCCCGCAGTCATAACAACAAAAAAGGCCACCCATGGATCTCTTCCAACCCGGCTTCAGCAGTTGGCTGAATGCCCCTGCCCACCAGCAATGGCTCGCCGCTGAAGGCCTGCGTCTGCTGGATTTCGCCAAGGCAGCAAAACTGCCGCAAGGCTTCGGCAACCTCGACGAACGCGGCCGTTTGCCAGCGAACGCACAAGCCGAAACCATGAACACCGCGCGCATGACCCACAGCTTCGCCATGGCCCACATTCAGGGTTTGCCGGGTTTTGCCGAACTAATCGATCACGGCATTGCCGCCTTGCGCGGGCCGTTGCGTGACGCCCTGCAGGGTGGCTGGTTTGCGGTCGCCGAACACCGCGATGACAACACCGGCAAGAATGCCTATCTGCATGCCTTTGTCGCACTGGCTGCCAGCTCTGCGGTGGTCGCACAACGTCCTGGTGCCCAGGCGTTGCTGGATGACGCCATCGACATCATCGACACGTATTTCTGGAGCGAAGAAGAGGGCGCCATGCGCGAATTCTTCAATCGCGACTGGAGCGAAGAAGAAGCCTATCGCGGCGCCAACAGCAACATGCACGCGACCGAAGCGTTTCTCGCGCTGGCCGATGTCACTGAAGATCCGCGCTGGCTGATTCGCGCGCAACGCATCGTCGAGCGGGTGATCCACGGTCACGCCGCCGCCAACGGTTACATGGTCATCGAACATTTCGACCGCGACTGGCAGCCGCTGCGTGAATACAACCACGACAATCCCGCCGATGGTTTCCGCCCTTATGGCACCACGCCGGGCCACGGTTTCGAATGGGCGCGGCTGCTGCTGCACCTCGAAGCGGCGCGGGTTCAGGCCGGCATGCTCACGCCCGGTTGGCTCGCCACCGACGCGCAAAAACTGTTCGAGAACAATTGCCGCAACGGTTGGGATGTCGATGGTCTGCCGGGCATCGTCTACACCCTCGACTGGAACAACAAAGCCGTCGTCCGCCATCGCCTGCACTGGACACACGCCGAGGCCAGCGCCGCTGCCAGTGCTTTGCTCAAACGCACGGGTGATGCGCAATACGAAACCTGGTACCGGCTGTTCTGGGAATTCTGCGAAGTGAATTTCATCGACCGTAGCAACGGTAGCTGGCACCACGAACTCAACCCGCAAAACATCCCGAGCGCTGATATCTGGTCAGGCAAACCCGATCTGTATCACGCCTGGCAAGCCGTGCTGATCCCTCGTCTACCCTTGTCACCCAGTATGGCGACTGCGCTGGCACAGTTATCCCAGAGCAGTCCTGTGTAACCATGTAGTGACATTCGCGCGTCCCTTCGTTACCTGCGAAGGGAAACGTCCTGTTTAAACTCCTGTGCAGCGCAAGCACCAGACTTGCATGCATAACAACAAGAAAGGTACATCTCAGATGAATGCGATTTCTCGCCTCGCTACTGTCATTTCTGTCGCCTCCCTGTTCCCGCTCGCAATTCTGCCTCTCAGTGTTTCTGCTGCCGAATCCAAAGGTTCGGTTGAAGTCGTGCATTGGTGGACGTCCGGTGGCGAAAAAGCTGCCGTTGATGTGCTCAAGGCCCAAGTCGAAAAAGACGGTTTCACCTGGAAAGACGGCGCTGTCGCCGGTGGTGGCGGTGCAACGGCCATGACCGTGCTGAAAAGCCGTGCCGTTGCCGGCAACCCGCCGGGCGTTGCCCAGATCAAAGGCCCGGACATTCAGGAGTGGGCATCCACTGGCCTGCTCGACACCGACGTGTTGAAAGACGTCGCCAAGTCGGAAAAGTGGGACAGCCTGCTCGACAAGAAAGTCTCCGATACCGTGAAGTACGACGGTGATTATGTGGCCGTGCCGGTGAACATTCACCGTGTGAACTGGCTGTGGATCAACCCGGAAGTGTTCAAGAAAGCCGGGATCACCAAGAACCCGACTACCCTCGAAGAATTCTATGCCGCTGGCGACAAGCTCAAGGCTGCGGGCTTCATTCCGCTGGCTCACGGCGGTCAGCCTTGGCAGGACAGCACCGTGTTCGAAGCTGTAGTGCTTTCGGTCATGGGTGTCGATGGTTACAAGAAAGCCCTGGTTGACCTGGACAACGCCGCGCTGACCGGCCCGGAAATGGTCAAGGCGCTGACCGAGCTGAAGAAAGTCGCGACCTACATGGACGCCGATGGCAAGGGGCAGGACTGGAACCTGGAAGCGGCCAAGGTCATCAACGGCAAGGCTGGCATGCAGATCATGGGTGACTGGGCCAAGTCCGAATGGACCGCCGCCAAGAAAGTCGCCGGCAAGGACTACGAGTGCGTAGCCTTCCCGGGCACCGACAAGGCGTTCACCTACAACATCGACTCGCTGGCCGTGTTCAAGCAGAAGGACGCAGGCACTGCGGCCGGTCAGCAGGACATCGCCAAAGTCGTGCTGGGTGAAAACTTCCAGAAAGTCTTCAGCATCAACAAAGGCTCGATCCCGGTGCGCAACGACATGTTGAACAACATGGACAAGCTCGGTTTCGACTCCTGCGCACAGACTGCAGCCAAAGACTTCCTGGCGGACGCCAAGTCCGGCGGCCTGCAGCCAAGCATGGCGCACAACATGGCGACCACGCTGGCGGTGCAAGGCGCGTTCTTTGATGTGGTGACCAACTACATCAACGACCCGAAAGCCGACCCGGCCGACACCGCCAAGAAACTTGGCGCCGCGATCAAGTCCGCCAAGTAATGCTTGGCCCCTGTAGGAGTGAGCCTGCTCGCGATAGCAGTTGGTCAGGTAACAGATTCATCAACTGACACACCGCAATCGCGAGCAGGCTCACTCCTACAAGGGGGCGAGTTGCCCATGTAGTCCTTTTCTCTCGTACTGGATTTCCCCATGAGTTCTGTTGCTGTGTTCAGCAAGGCCTCGCCGTTCGATGCATTGCAACGCTGGCTACCCAAACTGGTGCTGGCGCCGAGCATGTTCATCGTGCTGGTGGGCTTCTATGGCTACATCCTGTGGACGTTCATTCTGTCGTTCACCACCTCGACCTTCCTGCCCAACTATAAGTGGGCCGGTCTGGCGCAATACGCACGGTTGTTCGACAACGACCGCTGGTGGGTCGCGAGCAAAAACCTCGCGGTGTTCGGCGGTATGTTCATCGGCATCACCCTGGTGATTGGCGTGTTGCTGGCGGTGTTCCTCGACCAGCGTATTCGTCGCGAAGGCTTTATCCGCACCATTTACCTGTACCCGATGGCGCTCTCGATGATCGTTACCGGTACCGCATGGAAATGGCTGCTCAACCCGGGCATGGGCCTGGACAAATTATTGCGTGACTGGGGCTGGGAAGGCTTCCGTCTCGACTGGCTGATCGACCCGGATCGCGTGGTTTACTGCCTGGTGATCGCCGCTGTCTGGCAAGCCTCGGGCTTCATCATGGCGATGTTCCTCGCCGGCCTGCGTGGCGTTGACCAATCGATTATCCGCGCTGCACAGATCGACGGCGCGAGCATGCCGACGATCTACTGGAAAGTGGTGCTGCCAAGCCTGCGTCCGGTGTTCTTCAGCGCGGTGATGATCCTCGCGCACATCGCGATCAAGAGCTTCGACCTGGTCGCGGCGATGACCGCTGGTGGCCCGGGTTATTCCTCCGACCTGCCGGCGATGTTCATGTATTCCTTCACCTTCAGTCGCGGCCAGATGGGCATGGGCTCGGCCAGTGCGATTCTGATGCTCGGTGCGATCCTCGCGATCATCGTGCCTTACCTGTATTCCGAGCTGAGGACCAAGCGCAATGACTAGTCTCGCTGCCAAACCTGCGATCAGCCTGAGTCGCATCGCGATCTACGCGGTGCTGATCCTCGCCGTACTGCTTTATCTGGTGCCGCTGGTGGTCATGTTGCTGACCAGCTTCAAGACCCCGGAAGACATCAGCACCGGCAACCTGTTGAGCTGGCCGACCGTGGTCAGCGGCATTGGCTGGGTCAAGGCCTGGGCCACGGTTGACGGTTACTTCTGGAACTCGATCAAGATCACCGTTCCGGCCGTAATCATCTCCACCGCCATCGGTGCATTGAACGGTTATGTGCTGTCGTTCTGGCGCTTCCGTGGTTCGCAGTTGTTCTTCGGTCTGCTGTTGTTCGGCTGCTTCCTGCCGTTCCAGACCGTGCTGCTGCCGGCCTCGTTCACCCTCGGCAAGATGGGCCTGGCGAGCACCACCACCGGTCTGGTGTTTATCCACGTGGTTTACGGTCTGGCGTTCACCACGCTGTTCTTCCGTAACTACTACGTGAGCATTCCGGATGCGCTGGTGAAAGCTGCACGCCTCGACGGCGCGGGTTTCTTCACGATTTTCCGCCGCATCATTCTGCCGATGTCGACGCCGATCATCATGGTTTGCCTGATCTGGCAGTTCACCCAGATCTGGAACGACTTCCTGTTCGGTGTGGTGTTCTCCAGCGGCGATTCGCAACCGATCACGGTGGCGCTGAACAACCTGGTAAACACCAGCACCGGCGCCAAGGAATACAACGTTGATATGGCAGCGGCGATGATCGCCGGCCTGCCGACCCTGCTGGTCTATGTGGTCGCAGGCAAGTATTTCGTGCGCGGGCTGACAGCCGGCGCAGTCAAGGGGTAATCATGGCAACGCTCGAACTTCGCAACGTCAACAAGACCTACGGTGCCGGCCTGCCGGACACCCTGAAGAACATCGAACTGTCGATCAAGGACGGTGAATTCCTGATCCTCGTCGGCCCGTCGGGCTGCGGCAAGTCGACCCTGATGAACTGCATCGCCGGTCTGGAAACCATCACCGGCGGCGCGATCATGATCGGCGATCAGGACGTCAGCGGCATGAGCCCGAAGGATCGTGACATCGCCATGGTGTTCCAGTCCTACGCGCTGTACCCGACCATGAGCGTGCGCGAGAACATCGAATTCGGTCTGAAGATCCGCAAGATGCCGCAGTCGGCGATCGACGAAGAAGTCGCGCGCGTCGCCAAGCTGTTGCAGATCGAACACCTGCTGAACCGCAAGCCAGGTCAGCTCTCCGGTGGTCAGCAACAGCGCGTGGCGATGGGCCGTGCACTGGCGCGTCGGCCGAAGATCTACCTGTTCGATGAACCGCTGTCCAACCTCGACGCCAAGCTGCGCGTCGAGATGCGCACCGAAATGAAACTGATGCACCAGCGCCTGAAAACCACCACGGTCTACGTGACCCACGACCAGATCGAAGCAATGACTCTGGGCGACAAGGTGGCGGTGATGAAGGACGGCATCATCCAGCAGTTCGGCACGCCAAAAGAGATCTACAACGATCCGGCCAACCTGTTCGTCGCGAGTTTCATCGGTTCGCCGCCGATGAACTTCATTCCGCTGCGCCTGCAGCGCAAGGACGGTCGTCTGCTGGCGCTGCTCGACAGCGGTCAGGCGCGCTGCGAGTTACCGATGAGTATGCAGGACGCCGGCCTTGAAGATCGCGAAGTGATCCTCGGCCTGCGCCCGGAGCAAATCGTGCTGGCGAACGGCGAGGGCAATGGTCTGCCGAGCATTCGTGCCGAAGTGCAGGTCACCGAGCCGACCGGTCCGGACACCCTGGTGTTCGTCAACCTCAATGACACCAAAGTCTGCTGCCGTCTGGCGCCGGATGTGGCACCGCAGGTGGGCGAGAACCTGACGCTGCAATTCGATCCGTCGAAAGTGCTGTTGTTTGATGCCAACACCGGTGAGCGCCTCGGCACTGCCGGTCAACCACAGACCGATGCGCGGTCTGCGAACGTGGCGCAATTCAAAGGCCGCTGAAGAACAGTGTAGGAGTGAGCCTGCTCGCGATGACGGTGTATCAGTCGACAGAGATGTTGAATGTAAAACCGCTATCGCGAGCAGGCTCACTCCTACAAGGAGCACGCGGTGGATTGCCTGTAATCCATCGCACTTTATGTAAACCGCGTTAGATAAAAACAGTTAATAACAATAAAGACGAGGATGTAGGGATGAAAAAGAAACACGTCAATGCCCGGTTGATCTGCCAAGTGTCGGCTGCGGCGGCCTTGGTGCTGGCCGGTAACGCCATGGCGGCGGATGCCTTCAGTTCCGATTCGAAATGGATGACCGGCGACTGGGGTGGCGAGCGTACCAAGCTGATCGAGCAGGGTATCGACATCAAGGCTGACTACGTTGGGGAAGTCGGTGGCAACCTGCACGGTGGCTACAACGACGACAAGACCGCGCGTTACGCTGACCAGTTCGGTCTGGGCGTGGCACTCGATCTGCAAAAGCTGTGGGGCTGGGATAACACTCAGGCGAAGATCCAGCTGACCAACCGTAACGGCTACAACATCTCCAACGACCGCGTTGGCGATCCGCGTGCCGGCACCTTGAGTTCGTCGCAAGAAGTTTACGGCCGTGGCCACATGGTGCGTCTGACCCAGTTGTGGATTCAGCACCAGTTCTTCGACAACAAACTCGACGTCAAGGCCGGTTACTTCGGTGAAGGCGAAGACTTCAACACCTTCCCGTGCGACTTCCAGAACCTCGCGTTCTGCGGTTCCCAAGTGGGTAACTGGGCAACCAACATCTGGTACAACTGGCCGGTCAGCCAGGCCGCGATCCGCGTGAAGTACAACATCAACGACGAGCTCTACGCGCAGATCGGTGCGTACAACCAGAACCCGTCGCAGCTGGAACACGGCAACGGCTTCAAGCTCAGCGGCAGCGGCACCAAAGGTACTGTGTTGCCGGTTGAGTTGGTCTGGTCGCCGAAGGTCAACAGCCTGCCGGGCGAATACCGCGTCGGTTACTACAAGAGCACGGCGGACGCCGACGACGTTCGTGAAGACGTCAACGGTTTCGACGCCGCCACCACTGGCGACGCGTACAAAACCCACAGCAGCAAAAGCGGCTACTGGTTCGTGGCGCAACAGCAACTCACCAGCCACAACGGTGATGCTTCTCGCGGTCTGAATATCGCGGCCAACGCCACGTTCCACGACAAAGACACCAACTTCATCGACAACTACCAGTCGGTGATGTTTGTCTACAAAGGCCCGTTCGACGCGCGTCCGAAGGATGACGTCGGCATTGGCGCGGCGCGTATCCACGTCAACGACGACGTGAAGAAAAACGCCGAGCTGCTGAATGCTTCCAACGGTGTTTCGGACTACGACAATCCGGTGTTCTCGCCGATTCGTGAAACCGAATACAACTACGAGATCAACTACGGCTTCCACGTCACCAACTGGCTGACCGTACGTCCTAACCTGCAGTACATCACTCACCCGGGCGGTGTGGATGAAGTGGACAACGCTTTGGTCGCTGGCCTGAAAATTCAGTCTACGTTCTAACGCGTCTGCGATAAGCTCCTCTCTATGTGCGCATATTTGCGGACAGCCCAGGCTGTCCGCTTTTTTTTGGGGGGTTTGCGCAGCCCATGACAGTTGAATTCGGAACCGTGGCAAATGCATGAGCATCCGCTACAACGCTTCTTCAAATCCCTGCGTGAACAACCGGTGTTCGCCTGGGAGCGCTATCAGATGCGCGACGTGTTGGTGATCGATCATCCGCTGTGTCAGGCGGTGTTCAGTCGTCAGGGTGCGCAGTTGCTGCACTTTCAGCCGCGCGGGCAAAAGCCGTGGTTGTGGTGTGCGGCGAAGTGGCCGCATGTCGGCGCTATTCGCGGTGGTGTGCCGGTGTGCTGGCCGTGGTATGGCCGTCATCCCAGCGAAAACGCCTGGCCATCGCATGGTTGGGCGCGCTTGCTCGACTGGAAGCTGCTCGACAGCAGCAGCGCCGAAGATGGCGTGCGCCTGCATTGGCAATTGCAGCTATGCGACTGGCAGGTTGACCTGCACGCACACCTTGGCGAACGCATGGAATTACGCCTGAGTACCGAGCATCAGGATGACATGCCGTGCCAGTTGAGCCAGGCTTTGCACGCTTACTGGCGTATTGGTGATGTCGGTGAGATAGCGCTGTCTGGGCTTGAAGGGGCGCAGGGCTATGACCAGTTGAATCGGCAGATTTGTCAGCAGGAAGGCGAGTTGCGGGTCGATGGCGGCTGTCAGCGGGTGTTCCAGCATGACGGTGAATTGCAGCTGAAAGATCACGCCTGGCAGCGCGAGTTGTGCATTGATACCGGTGACAGTGCGGATACGGTGGTGTGGCATCCGGGCGCGCGGCCGTTGTTGGGCGTGACGTGGGATGAGATTTCGGAGTTTGTCTGCGTGGAAGCGGCGGCGGGTGGGACTGACAGTCTGCATCTGGCGCCGGGGGAGAAGGCGCATTTGAGTTTGCAGGCGTGGGCGGCGGCTTGAGTGTGTCAGTCACATCATAGCCCCTCACCCTAGCCCTCTCCCGGGGGGAGAGGGGACCGAATGGGGGATGCTTAAGAGTTACGCCGACGTGAAAGTGCAGCGCTGAATCCATAATCGACTCGGTGTTTCAGGTCGATGTACAGCGCAAGACACCTCGGTCGGCTCCCTCTCCCTCCGGGAGAGGGCTGGGGTGAGGGGCTTTTGATCTTCAGTTGAATTCATCTCCAACCGGATACCGGCTGGCATTCAAACTCTCTTTGATCTTGCGCAGATGCGGCTGGAAATCCACGCCACGACGCAAGGTCATCCCCGTCGCCAACACATCCAGCACGGTCAACTGAATGATCCGCGACGTCATCGGCATATAAATGTCGGTGTCTTCCGGCAGCGGAATATTCAGGCTCAAGGTGCTCGCCTTGGCCAGCGGCGAGTTCTCCGCCGTCAAACCCAATACCGAAGCGCCGTTCTCGCGAGCAATGCGCGCCACTTCGACCAGCTCGCGGGTGCGTCCGGTGTAGGAAATGATCACGAACAACTCACCGGTGTGCGCCACCGAAGCAATCATTCGCTGCATCAACACGTCGGCGTGCGCGGTGACGGCGAGGTTGAAGCGGAAGAACTTGTGCTGCGCATCCAGTGCCACTGGTGCCGAAGCGCCGAGGCCGAAGAAGTGGATCTGCCGCGCCTGAATCAACAGGTCGACGGCGCGGCTGATCAGGTTCGGATCGAGCGCCTGGCAAGCACTGTCCAGCGAGGCGATGGCGCTGCCGAAAATCTTCTGCGTGTACGCCTCGGGATTGTCGTCGGCCTCGACCGCGCGGCTGACATACGCCGCGCCACTGGCCAGACTCTGCGCCAGTTGCAGTTTGAGTTCGGGATAGCCGCTGACACCGAACGAACGGCAGAAACGGTTGACCGTCGGTTCGCTCACCGAGGCTGCCTGGGCGAGGGCGGCGATGCTGAAGCGGGTGGCCTGCTGCGGGTTGAGCAGGATCACCTCGGCGACTTTGCGTTCGGCCTTGTTCAGGTCTTCAAGGCGACTCTGGATCTGTTCCAGTAAATTTCGCACGCGGTCCATATGGAATTCCTAATTCACCTGCGCAAAGGTGCGCCGGGCTATGCAAATTGGGCCTTTGATATGGCCCGTAACGGTGGCCTATCCTACTGATGGCTCCGACCGACCACCACTCGGAATCTGTATTTTGCGAAAATGTTGTGGTTATTACTACATTTTCCCTTGAGTGATGCCTTGAAAAAAGGTATTTGTAGCTTAACTTGATAAAAGAACAAACATCATGCCTTCGATTACGGTTGAACCGTGCACCTTTGCCTTGTTCGGCGCGCTTGGCGATCTGGCCCTGCGCAAGCTGTTTCCTGCCCTTTATCACCTCGATGGCGCCGATCTGTTGCACGAGGACACGCGCATCATCGCGTTGGCCCGTGAAGAAGGTTCCGAGCAACAGCACATGGCGTTCATCGCCGCCGAACTGCGCCGCTATGTGGGCAAAGAGCTGGACGAGGCGGTCGCTGAGCGTTTTCTCGCACGCCTGACCTACCTGCACGTCGACTTCCTCAAATCCGAAGACTACGTGGCGCTGGCCGAACTGGCCGGCAGCACGCAACGCATGATTGCCTATTTCGCCACACCAGCAGCGGTGTATGGCGCGATCTGCGAGAACCTGGCGAAAGTCGGTCTGGCGGAAAACACCCGCGTGGTACTGGAAAAACCGATCGGCTCCGACCTCGAATCCTCGCGCAAGGTTAACGACGCCGTAGCGCAGTTCTTCCCGGAGAACCGCACCTACCGCATCGACCACTACCTGGGCAAAGAAACCGTTCAGAACCTGATCGCCCTGCGTTTCGCCAACAGCCTGTTCGAAACCCAGTGGAACCAGAATTACATCTCCCACGTGGAAATCACCGTGGCCGAGAAGGTTGGTATCGAAGGCCGTTGGGGCTACTTCGACAAGGCCGGCCAACTGCGCGACATGATCCAGAATCACCTGTTGCAGTTGCTGTGCCTGATTGCCATGGACCCGCCGGCCGACCTGTCCGCCGACAGCATCCGCGACGAAAAGGTAAAAGTGCTCAAGGCGCTCGCGCCGATCAGTCCGGAAGGCCTCACCACTCAGGTGGTGCGCGGCCAGTACATCGCTGGCCACAGCGAAGGCAAATCGGTACCGGGTTACCTCGAAGAACCGAATTCCAACACCCAGAGCGACACCGAAACCTTCGTCGCTTTGCGTGCCGATATCCGCAACTGGCGCTGGGCCGGCGTGCCGTTCTACCTGCGCACCGGCAAACGCATGCCGCAAAAACTGTCGCAGATCGTCATCCACTTCAAGGAACCGTCGCACTACATCTTCGCCCCTGAGCAGCGTTTGCAGATCAGCAACAAACTGATCATTCGCCTGCAACCGGACGAAGGCATTTCCTTGCGCGTGATGACCAAAGAGCAGGGCCTGGACAAAGGCATGCAACTGCGCAGCGGCCCGCTGCAACTGAATTTCTCCGACACCTGGCGTAGCGCGCGGATCCCCGATGCCTATGAGCGGTTGTTGCTGGAAGTGATGAACGGCAATCAGAACCTGTTTGTCCGTAAAGATGAAATCGAAGCCGCGTGGAAGTGGTGTGACCAACTGATCGCCGGGTGGAAAAAATCCGGTGACGCGCCCAAGCCGTATGCGGCCGGGTCGTGGGGGCCGATGAGCTCCATTGCATTGATCACGCGGGACGGGAGGTCGTGGTATGGCGATATCTGATGTGCAACTGCCTGCGGGCGTGAACGCTCACGAATTCAAAAGCCCGGTGTTGTTGGCCGAAGGTCTGGCGCTGAACGTCGCCAAGCAATTGAGCGAGGCCATTGCGGCACGCGGCAACGCGGTGCTGGTGGTGTCGGGCGGTCGTAGCCCGGTGGCGTTTTTCCAGCACCTGGCCAAGCAGGAACTGGACTGGTCGAAGGTCGTCGTGACCCTCGCCGACGAGCGCTGGGTACCGGTTGAACATGCCGACAGTAATGCCGGTCTGCTCAAGCAGTATCTGCTCAGAGGCCCGGCGGCCAAGGCGCAGTTCCTCAGCCTGTATAGCGCGGCGGCCAACGTCGAGCAGGCTGCTGAACAGGCTGATCGCTTGCTTGCCGAATTGCCGCCGATTGACGTGCTGGTGCTGGGCATGGGTGATGACGGCCACACGGCGTCGCTGTTCCCCGACAGCCCGAACCTCGCCGAAGCGCTGCAGGCTGATGGCACGCGCCGTTGCTGGCCGATGCTGGCGCCGAGCGTGCCGCGTCAGCGTCTGACCATGAGCCGTGCGCTGCTGGCCTCGGCCAAACACAAGATTCTGTCGATTTCCGGTCAGTCGAAACTGACCACCCTGAATGCCGCACTGGCATCCGACGTCGCCGCCATGCCGGTGCGCGCGTTTCTGCAACCTACGTTAGAGATTTACTGGTGCCCATGAGCCAAGGAACAGCCGCTATGACAACCCCATCCCCGACCGTTTCCATGGCGGACAAAGTTGCCCTGATCGACAGCCTCTGCGCCAAGGCGCGGATCCTGCCGGTGATCACCATCGCCCGCGAACAGGACGTGCTGCCACTGGCCGACGCCCTGGCCGCCGGTGGTCTGACCGCGCTGGAAGTGACCCTGCGTTCGCAGTTTGGCCTCAAGGCCATCCAGATCCTGCGCGACCAGCGTCCGGAATTGATGACCGGTGCCGGCACCGTGCTCGATCGCAACATGCTCGCGGCTGCCGAAGCCGCTGGCTCGCAGTTCATCGTCACCCCAGGCATCACCCGTGACCTGCTCGAAGCCAGTGTCGACAGCCCGATTCCGCTGTTGCCGGGCATCAGCAACGCCTCCGGCATCATGGAAGGCTACGGTCTGGGTTATCGCCGCTTCAAGCTGTTCCCGGCTGAAGTCAGCGGTGGCGTGGCGGCAATCAAAGCCCTCGGCGGTCCGTTCGGCGAAGTGAAATTCTGCCCGACTGGCGGTGTCGGCCCGGCCAACATCAAGAGCTACATGGCGCTGAAAAACGTCATGTGCGTGGGCGGTAGCTGGATGCTTGATCCGGAGTGGATCAAGAACGGCGACTGGGCCCGTATTCAGGAATGCACCGCTGAGGCACTGGCGCTGCTGGACTGATTGTTACCAGACACTTCGTTGTGTGTTCTACGGCTTTACGGTGCGCTTGGTCGGTGCACCGTTTTTTTTTGCCTTGAAGAAAGTGTCAGGACATCACGCGATACATAGTTACCGCACAGCCGCGTTTGCGTGGCGCTAATCTGCGTTCATCTTACGGAAGAGAGAACGCCTCATGGACGACCATCAATCTTTAGCTTTATCAGTCAACGCTCTGCACCCGCGGCAGTTGCCCGTGGTTGGCAGTTTCGATTGGCACAACAGCAAGGGCAAGGTGCGCAACATCAGCGCGGGCATCGAAGGCTTGCCTCTTCTATTGCGGCTGGCCCTGGTCGATGCCATGACCGGCGAGCCGGTCAGTGGCGCCGTGGTCCGCATCGAGCAGCACCTTGGCACCGACACACTGTGCGGCAGTCAGTCGACCGACAGTAAAGGCATCGTTCGTTTCACCAGCCTTTACCCGGATCGGCAAACTGCCTTTTCATGCATCGCTCTGAGCGTCGCCATCGCCAATGACGATCAACAGCCGCAGCTGTACCAGGAGGCCTGGGCGGGGCGCCTGCATCTGCCCTGTGCCTGCAATTGCACAGCCACTGATAAAGACGCCGTTCGGCTGGCGTTGCGGCCGATCACAGACGATGGCCCGGAGGACGGCTACTTCGGCAACCTGACGATCGGCGTCGACACCTTTGCACTGTCATCGCAGATCGGCGTGGCGGGCTATGACAAATACCTGATCACGGTGTTTTAGCGCAGCTCGTTCAGCGCCCGCACCAGTAACTGCATGTCGGCAGCGGTGGTGGTCAGCCCCGGTGTAATGCGGATGCTCGGCCCGCTGGCTGCGCCATGGCGCACCACGGTGAACAGGTTGTAGTCGTTGAGCAGACGTTCGGCCATCGCCTGTTGATCGTCATGTCGAGTGAAGCGCATGGATGTGATGCCGCAATACAGCCGAGGGTCGTCTGGCGTCATCACTTCGATGCCCGGCAAGTGCCGCACCGCACTGACCCAGAGGTTGCGCAGATAATTGAGGCGAGCACCTTTGGCCGGAGCGCCGCCGAGGGAACGGTGCTCTTCGAACACCAGCGGCAGGGTCATCAGCGCCGGAATGTTGGGCGTGCTGTACGACGTGCGCGCACGGATATCATTGGCCGGGTAATGCATTTCATCCATGTCCGGATCGATATCGGCCAAGCGTTGCGGCGCGATGTAGAGGAATCCGAGGGTGAGCGGTGCGCCGATCCATTTGTGCAGGTTGTATCCGGCGAAAGCGATGCCGAGGGCATCAAGATCGAACTCGATCTGACCGAGCGCATGGGCGCCGTCGAGGATGACATCGACACCATGCTTTTTGGCCAGCGCGGCGATGGCTTGCACCGGCATGACCAGACCGGTGCGGTGAGTGACGTGAGTCAGGGCCATCAGTTTGATTTGCGGATGACCGACGAAGGCTTCGCGGTAAGTCTCCACCAGGCTGTCGTAGCTCGCCGGGTGCGCGTGAGCAATCTCGATCACCTCGGCGCCGCGCTGCCTGGCGAGCCAGCGCATGGCGCCTTTGACCGTGTCGTATTCCAGATCGCTGATCAGCACCTGATCGCCCGGTTGCAAGCGGTTGTAGTTGCGAATCAGCGACTGCAGGCCTTCGGTGGCATTGCGGGTGAACGCCACACACTGCGCGCGTACGCCAATCAACTCGGCCAGTTGCGCGCGGATATCGAGGTTGTCGTGCTGCTCGAAACGCTGGCGCACGTACACCGAGTTGCTGGTGTTGATCAGCTCGATGTTGCGCTGGTATTCCTCGATCACCGTGCGCGACATGCGCCCGAAATAACCGTTTTCCAGGTTCACGGGACCGGGTTGAACGTCGTAGCGATCGGCGAACGTTCGCCAAAAGGCTTCGTCACGGGCGCGGCGGGTGTTATCGGGCATGGTCGGCTGACTCAAGAGAGAGGAGGGCGCGTCAATGGCGCGGTGCGGGTTTGCCGTGTTTGGCACGCAGCGGTTCGAGCAGGTCCGAGAGGCCGTTATGGTCGATCTCCTGCATCAGTGCGAGCAAGCCACCGAGTTCGCCGTGCGGGAAACCTTCACGGGCAAACCAGTTCAGGTATGGCCCCGGCAGGTCGGCAATGATCCGGCCTTTGTATTTACCGAAGGGCATTTCGCGGGTGATCAGCAGTTCGAGTTTTTCAGGATTCATCGGTGAGATCGTCTGGCTTCAAATCAGCTTGGAAAATACAGGCATTCTGCATGCAGGCCAAATGACAGATCATGCAAATAACCGTGATACAGATAGTTCACTTATCTTTAACTAACTGATTTATAAGTTTTTTTTAAAATAAAAATGCTGGCATGCACACTGCAATATCCCTTGCATCTTCAACCAATCGCAAGGAATTGAAAAATGACCGACATGAATAAAGAAGCCATCTCTGTACTCAATGACCTGATTGAAACCAGCAAGGACGGTCAGGAAGGGTTCAAGACTTGCGCTGAAGACATCAAGCACCCAGAACTGAAAACCCTGTTTGTAACTCGCTCCGCTGATTGCGCCACCGCTGCAGCAGAACTGCAAGCCGAAGTTCGCAAGCTGGGCGGCGATCCGGAAACCTCTACCAGCGTCAGCGGTGACCTGCACCGTCGCTGGGTCGACGTCAAAGCCATGTTCACCGGCAAAGACGAAGAGGCTGTGCTGAACGAAGCCGAGCGCGGTGAAGACCATGCGCTGAAGGCCTACAAAGAAGCTCTTGAGAAAATCAACAAGCACAATCTGGTCGGCATTCGTGATCTGGTTGAACGCCAGTACCACGGCGTACAACGCAACCACGACCAGGTGAAAGCCCTGCGTAACCAGGCTCGTGCTCGTTCTTAAGCGCTTGTCGGTAACAAAAAACGCCAGCTAGTCTGGCGTTTTTTTATGTCTGGGGGAAAGCCAAAGCAAGAGCCCCTCACTAGCCCTCTCCCGGGGGGAGAGGGGACTGATCCAGGTGTTCTGTCGAGGTACATCGACCTGAGATACCGAGTCGAACTTGGGATTTGAAATCCATATAGATCGGCTCCCTTTCCCCCTCGCCCCCTTGGGGGCGGTCCGACGTTTCGGGAGGGCTGGGGTGAGGGGGAAAAGCTCCCACTGACACACCAAAAATCAATCAACCAATGCTAATCGCCGGCAACGTAGGCAACGTCACAGTCTGCTGCTTACGCGGCGCCAGAATCTCAGCCTCGCCATCCACCACCAGCTCATCACGCTGGTTGAACACACGAGTGGCAATGCGTACACGAAACTTCGGCAGCTTCTCGAGAATTTCCAGGCGTACGGTCAGCGTGTCACCGATCTTCACCGGCTTCTGAAAGCTCATCTGCTGACCGATATAAATAGTGCCCGGCCCAGGCAGCTCGCAGGCAACGGCGGCACTGATCAGCGCACCGCTGAACATACCGTGGGCGATACGCTCCTTGAACATGCTGGCGGCAGCGAACTCGGCGTCCAGGTGCACCGGGTTGTGGTCGCCCGACATCGCGGCGAACAGCTGGATGTCGCGTTCTTCGACGGTCTTGCTGTAGCTGGCGGTCTGGCCGACTTCGAGGGCTTCGTAAGGGATGTTGGTAACCTGGGTCATCGGTCTCGATTCCTGTGACGGATTCAGTGAATCCACAAAAAATTATTCGCTGCGATGAGGGCGCGGATGGCTCAAGGCCTGATCGATCCAGGCCAGCACATCAGCGATCACTTCGTCGCGGTTGGTTTCGTTGAACAATTCGTGCCGCGCCTGCGGGTAGATCTTCAGTTGCAGGTGCTGGCTGCCGGCCGTGCGCAAGGCATTGGCCAGATCTGTCAGACGCTTGCCTTCACTCACCGGATCACATTCGCCGCCGATTACCAGCAGCGGCAGGCCCGGGTCGATCTGGGCGAGATTGGACGCTTTGCTGATCTGCTGCAAGCCGCCGAGCAGGTCTATCCACAGTTGATTGGTGCAGCGAAAGCCGCACAACGGATCGGCGGCGTACTTGTCGACCTCCGCCGCATCACGGCTCAGCCAGTCGAACGGTGTGCGCACCGGTTTGAACTTGTTATTGAACGAGCCGAACGACAGCCACTCGATCAGCGTACTGCGACCCTTGCCACCCTGACGCAGTTTTTCCAGGCGAGCGATCTGCCGCGCAGCGCGGTACAGCGCAACGGGTTGAAAGTTGGAGCCACTGAGAATCGCCCCGTGCAGGCTGGCGCTGTGATGCAGCAGATAACCCTGGGCGATGTAGCTGCCCATGCTGTGCCCCAGCAGGATGATCGGCACCCCGGGGTGCTGCTGGCCGATGTACTGATTGAGGCTGGCCAGATCGCCGAGCACTTTGCACCAGCCGTCGTCATCGGCGAAGTGGCCGAGGGTACCGTGATTGGCGGTTTTGCCATGTCCGCGTAAATCCGGGGCGTACACGCCATATCCTTTGTCGCAAAACGTGTCGGCCAGTCGCGCATAGCGGCCGCTGTGTTCCGCCATGCCATGGGCCAGCAGGATCACCGCTTTCAACGGCGCCGTCGGCAGCCATTGATTGACGAACAGGCGGCTGCGGTCACTCGCGTCCAGCCATAAAGTGTCGTGGATCATGGCGATTCCTTTGCTCAGAGTCGGATCATTGTATAGCGCGTCTGATCAGCCCACGCCACGGCAGGAAGATTCACACGGTCAATGACGGCTTTGTCCATATTTGCCTCAATGGCCATAGCTGCTAGTGTCCGTGAAGCTCCGCTTTTCAGAAATGACAGAAAGCGGCCCGGATCGGCTCAGGTAAAGAGGACAAGAACAATGCAACCTGATTTCTGGAACGACAAACGCCCGGCCGGCGTACCGCTGGACATCGACATGGGTGAGTTCAAGTCGGTGATCGAAGTGTTCGAGCGTTCCTGCAAGAAGTTCGCCGATCGCCCGGCGTTCAGCAATATGGGCATCACCCTGACCTACGCCGAGCTAGAGCGCCAGAGCGCCGCCTTCGCCGGTTACCTGCAGGCGCATACCGATCTGGTTCCCGGGGATCGCATCGCCGTGCAGATGCCCAACATCCTGCACTACCCGATTGCCGTGTTCGGTGCACTGCGTGCCGGGCTGATCGTGGTCAACACCAATCCGCTGTATACCGCGCGGGAGATGCGCCACCAGTTCAAGGATTCCGGTGCACGCGCGTTGGTGTACCTGAACATGTTCGGCCAGAAAGTCCAGGAAGTGCTGGCCGATACCGACATTCAGTACCTGATCGAAGCGAAGATGGGCGACCTGATGCCCACCGCCAAGGGCTGGCTGGTCAACACCGTGGTCAGCAAAGTGAAGAAAATGGTCCCGGCGTATTCGTTGCCGCAGGCGATCTCCTTCAAGAGCGCACTGCGCATGGGTCGCGGCCTGGGGATCAAGCCGCTGAAGGTCAGCCTCGACGACATCGCCGTGCTGCAATACACCGGTGGCACCACCGGGCTGGCGAAAGGCGCGATGCTGACCCACGGCAATCTGGTGGCGAACATGCAGCAAGTGCGCGCCTGTCTCGCGCAACTCGGCCCGGACGGGCAGCCGCTGCTGCGCGAAGGCCAGGAAGTGATGATCGCGCCGCTGCCGCTTTATCACATCTATGCCTTCACCGCGAACTGCATGTGCATGATGGTTTCCGGCAACCACAACGTGCTGATCACCAACCCGCGCGATATTGCCGGTTTCATCAAGGAGCTGAAGAACTGGCGCTTCTCCGCGCTGTTGGGCCTGAACACCTTGTTCGTGGCGCTGATGGATCACCCGGATTTCAAGACCCTCGATTTCTCCAGCCTGAAGCTCACCAACTCCGGCGGCACCGCGCTGGTCAAAGCCACCGCCGAGCGCTGGGAACAGATGACCGGTTGCCGCATCACCGAGGGTTACGGCCTGACCGAAACCTCACCAGTGGCCTGCACCAACCCGTACGGCGACCAGTCGCGGCTGGGCACGGTCGGCTTGCCGGTGCCGGGCACGTTACTCAAAGTCATCAACGATGACGGTGTCGAACAGCCGATGGGTGAGCGCGGCGAGTTGTGCATCAAAGGTCCGCAGATCATGAAGGGCTACTGGCACAAGCCTGAGGCCACGGCCGAAGTGCTGGATGCCGAGGGCTGGTTCAAGTCCGGTGACATCGCGGTGATCGATCCGGACGGTTTCGTGCGCATCGTCGATCGCAAGAAGGACATGATCATCGTCTCCGGTTTCAACGTTTATCCGAATGAAATCGAAGACGTGGTCATGGCCCATCCGAAAGTCGCCAACTGCGCGGTCATCGGCGTGCCGGACGAGCGTTCGGGCGAGGCGGTGAAGCTGTTTGTGGTGGCGCGGGAAACCGGGGTCAGCCTCGAAGAGCTCAAGGCCTACTGCAAAGAGAATTTCACCGCGTACAAAGTGCCGAAACACATTGTGTTGCGTGAGTCATTGCCGATGACGCCTGTCGGGAAAATTCTGCGGCGTGAATTGCGCGATATCGCGTAAAAGTCAAAAACACAAAGATCGCAGCCTTCGGCAGCTCCTACCTTGGAATGCATTTCCTGTAGGCGCTGCCGAAGGCTGCGATCTTTTGCTTAAAGTCCCCGAAAACCGGGGCTTCAAAGGTGTTCTAGGATTTTTGCTCTAAAATGACTGCTAGATAGTCTTGAGTCATGATAATGACTGTAGGGGCCGCTTTTGGCTCTAGTCGACCCTTGGCAAAGCTGCTACTCTCGGCGCGCTTTGTGACTTCTCGGCCTATATAAAAGCCAGATTCACCAATACCAAACACACACCAATAATAATCGCATCAAATGCGGTGAAGAATTCGCGTTGCTGAGGAGTGGGCTTCCATGATCGAAGACTTTTGGAAGGATAAATACCCGGCTGGAATTGCTGCCGACATCAATCCGGACGAGTATCCGAACATTCAGGCAGTGTTGAAGCAGTCCTGCCAACGCTTCGCCAACAAACCGGCTTTCAGCAACCTGGGCAAGACAATCACCTACGGTGAGTTGTACGAATTGTCCGGTGCGTTTGCCGCGTATCTGCAACAGCATACCGATTTGCAGCCCGGCGATCGAATCGCCGTGCAACTGCCCAACGTTCTGCAGTACCCGGTGGCCGTCTTCGGTGCGATTCGCGCCGGGCTGATCGTGGTCAACACCAACCCGCTGTACACCGCGCGGGAAATGGAACACCAATTCAACGACTCCGGCGCCAAAGCCCTTGTTTGCCTGGCGAACATGGCGCATCTGGCTGAAACCGTGGTGCCGAAAACCGGCGTCAAACACGTCATCGTCACCGAAGTCGCCGACCTGCTGCCACCGATCAAGCGCCTGCTGATCAACAGTGTCATCAAGTACGTGAAGAAAATGGTCCCGGCCTATCACTTGCCAAAAGCCGTCAAGTTCAATGACGTGCTGAGCAAGGGCCAAGGCCAACCGGTGGCCGAAGCCAATCCTGACAGCGGCGACGTTGCGGTGCTCCAATACACCGGCGGCACCACCGGCGTGGCCAAAGGCGCGATGCTGACCCATCGCAACCTCGTCGCCAACATGCTGCAGTGCAAGGCGCTGATGGGTTCCAACCTCAACGAAGGTTGCGAGATCCTGATCACGCCGCTACCGCTGTACCACATCTACGCGTTCACCTTTCATTGCATGGCGATGATGCTGATCGGCAACCACAACATCCTCATCAGCAACCCGCGCGACCTGCCGGCGATGGTCAAGGAACTGTCGAAGTGGAAGTTCAGCGGTTTCGTCGGCCTCAACACGCTGTTCGTCGCGCTGTGCAACAACGAAGGTTTCCGCAAGCTGGATTTCTCGGCGCTGAAAGTTACGTTGTCCGGCGGCATGGCCTTGCAACTGGCTGCTGCCGAGCGCTGGAAAGCGGTCACCGGTTGCGCCATCTGCGAAGGTTACGGCATGACCGAAACCAGCCCGGTGGCCACGGTCAACCCGATCCAGAACATCCAGATCGGCACCATCGGTATTCCGGTGCCATCGACCCTGTGCAAAGTCATCGATGATGCCGGTGTCGAGCAGCCGCTGGGTGAAATCGGCGAACTGTGCGTCAAGGGCCCGCAAGTGATGAAAGGCTACTGGCAGCGTCAGGAAGCCACCGATGAAATGCTCGACAGCGAAGGCTGGCTGAAGACCGGTGACATCGCGCTGATCCAGCCGGACGGCTATATGCGCATCGTTGATCGCAAGAAAGACATGATTCTGGTCTCCGGTTTCAACGTCTACCCGAACGAACTGGAAGACGTGCTGGCGACCCTGCCGGGTGTGTTGCAGTGCGCGGCCATCGGCGTGCCGGACGAGAAGTCGGGCGAGGCGATCAAGATTTTCATCGTCGCCAAACCAGGTGTCACGCTGACCAAGGAAACCGTGATGGAACACATGCGCGCCAACGTCACGGGTTACAAGGTGCCGCGTTCGGTGGAGTTCCGCGATGCGCTGCCGACCACCAACGTCGGCAAGATCCTGCGCCGCGAGTTGCGGGATGAAGAGCTGAAGAAGATCAAGGCCAAGTCCGCCGCCTAAAACACCAAGCCCCGCAGATGCGGGGCTTTTTGTTGGAGCGGGGCAGGGCTTGAGTTATGCGGTGAACCTGCCCCTCATCGGAACGCCGCCCGCCCAGCCCTCTCCCGAAGGAGAGGGAGCCGATCGCGTGCAGTTCAAGACCTGAGTTCGACTCGATATCTCAGGTCGGTGTACCTCGTCCAGACACCTCGGTCAGTCCCCTCGCCTTGGGAGAGGGAGCCGATCGGGGGCTTTTCAAAACCTGAGTTCGACTCGATATCTCAGGTCGGCGTACCTTGCCCGAGCACCTCGGTCAGTTCCCTCTCCCTTGGGAGAGGGCTAGGGTGAGGGGAAAAGGGGACAGCACAAATCCTACTGACGAAACGGCGCAAAATTCACATTAGTCCCCGCCGGACGCATGTCCTGCAGATACGAATCCTTGTCCGCACTCAGTTCCAGGCTCAACGCCGCTTTACGCTTGCCTTCGTTACGAATCACCAGCCCTTCAAGCTTTTCGCGGAGGAAAACCGTCGGCACTTTCAGGTGCAGCAGTTCGTCAGTGGCTGGCGTGTGCATCAGCAAGTGAATCCACTCGTACTGACCGATGGCCAAACGCGACACCGGCAGGTCGAACCACCAGATGTTGCGGTTACGGTTCAGTTCGGCGAAGTGGCAGTTGTTGGTGCCGAGCACGGCGCCGCCCAGTTCCTTGTTGCGACGGGCGATGGCCTGCGTTTTATCGAGTTTCATAACATTCCTGCGGGATCGGTTCCTGGCGCTTGACGCCCATATGTTGCGCATTCTCGGGGCTACGCACGCAAACATAAAGCCCAACCTGCACGCCGCGACGAAATGAGCCGCTGAAAATAAATGAAACTTGGCGCAAACCCGGCCAGTCAATCATTACGTACTGACTTTTCCCCCTAATTGCACCAAGGAGAAACACCATGAGTAGCACAGGCGATAAAGTAAAAGGCATGGCCAACGAAGCAGTCGGCAACATCAAGCAAGGCGTCGGTAAAGCCACCGACAACACCAAGCTGCAAGCCGAAGGCAAGATTCAAGAGAAGAAAGGCGAAGCCCAGCAAGCAGTCGGTAAAGCCAAGGACGCGGTCAAAAAAGGCGTCGACAAGGCGTAATTCAGCCTTGAACGAAATACATGAACGGCCATCCAAGGATGGCCGTTTTTGTGTCAAAAGCCTGCAGCAACCCGACGAGGTTCGCCAAACAGGCTACCGTGATGTAAAAAACGGCCCCTGAGTCGCCACGACTTCAACCTGTATTGCGGCGAAAGGAGACGCGAATGATATTTCCAGACATGAAAGGTCTGCCCCTGCATCGGGTGATGGTGCGCACGGTCACTGAATTCGTCGACGACGAGATGTCGACCTATGCCTCGGCACTGGCCTACCAGATGCTGTTCTCGCTGTTCCCGTTCATTCTGTTCCTGATCGCCCTGATCGGTTTCCTGCACCTGCCGGACTTTTTCTCCTGGCTGCGCCTGCAATCGGAACTGGTCCTGCCACCGCAGGCGCTGGAGCAGGTCAACCCGGTGATCGACCAGTTGCAGCAGTCCAAGGGTGGCCTGCTTTCCGTCGGTATCGTTATCGCCCTGTACACCGCCTCTGCGGGCGTGCGCTTGATGATGAGCGCGATGAACGCCGCGTATGACGTGGTAGAAGGCCGGCCGATCTGGAAGCGTTTTCCGCTGTCGATTGTCTACACCGTCGGCATTGCCGGCATGCTCCTGGTGGCCGCTGCGCTGATGGTGCTCGGGCCGCAGGTGATGGGCTGGATCGCCGCGCAGGTGGGGCTGGAAGACTTCATCGTCACCGTGTGGACCATTGCGCGCTGGCCGGTGATCGTGATTCTGATGATGGTCGCGGTGGCACTGATCTACTACGTCATGCCCGACGTCAAACAGGAATTCCGCTTCATCACCCCCGGTTCGGTATTGGCCGTGGTGGTGTGGATCATCGCCTCGTTGGGTTTCGCCTTCTACGTGAAGACCTTCGCCAACTACAACGCGATGTATGGCAGCATCGGGGCGATCATCGTGCTGTTGCTGTACTTCTACATTTCCGCTGCGGTGCTGTTGCTCGGTGCCGAGATGAACGCGGTGATCGAGCACATGTCCAGCGAGGGCAAGGATGCGGGTGAGAAAGTCCCCGGCGAACTCGATGAACATCCCAAACAACACGTCTCGGGCCTGGGCCGCGATCATTCGCTCAAGCCGGACACTGACGAAGTCTGATCATGATCCGTGAAATTCTGAAAATGGGCGACGTGCGCCTGCTGCGCATTGCCCCGCCCGTGCCGGTCGAGATGTTCGACAGCCCTGAGCTGTGGCAGCTGATCGACGACATGTTCCAGACCATGGAAAGCGTCGGCGGCGTCGGCCTGGCGGCGCCGCAGATCGGTGTCGATCTGCAACTGGTGATCTTTGGTTTTGAACACAGCGAACGTTACCCGGACGCTGAAGCGGTGCCGCAGACGATCCTGATCAATCCACTGATCACGCCGTTGAGTCCGTTGATGGAGGAGGGCTTTGAAGGGTGTCTGTCGGTGCCGGGTTTGCGGGGGGCGGTAGATCGTTATCAGCAGATCCGCTACGAAGGGTTTGATCCGAAGGGCGAGCCGATTGTGCGCATTGCTTCAGGTTTCCACGCACGGGTCGTGCAGCACGAATGCGATCACCTGATCGGCCGACTTTACCCATCGCGCATCACCGACTTCAGCAAATTCGGTTTTACCGAAGTGATGTTCCCGGATCTTGATCCGACAGCAGACGACTGATCCCCGAGAACACCACACCCCCCCTGTAGGAGTGAGCCTGCTCGCGATAGCGGTCTGTCAGTGACATTTTCGGTGACTGACACACCGCTATCGCGAGCAGGCTCACTCCTACAAGGTTTTGCGTCAGATGGAGGGTGTCAGCTCCATCGCAATCATCGGCTTGCTCCGCGCATACCGGCTCAACCGCTCCGCCATCGCCTGGGGCAGGGCCGGGTCGAACGTGAATCCGCGTCGCTCATAAAAACCGCGCAAATCCGGATGGCAGAACAGCCACACCGGCTCACTCACATCCTGCACCGCCGCTGCGATCAACTGCGCTGCAATCCCCTGCTCACGACACCCCGGATCAACAAACAGCCCGGTCAGCCATTGTCCGCCGGACACGGGGCGCAAGCACAGCGCGCCAACGATCTCTCCCCGCCGTGCGACCCAAAGTCGCGCATCGCGAACAGCTTTCATCGAGGATTGGTGGCTGCGGTAAAACTTGTTCATCAACGGCCATAATGACTCGTCGAGCAGGCTGTATTGAGTGTCGGGCATGGGATCGGACTGTCGGCGTGCAAAGCGCCGATTATAAAAGAACGTACGGCTCTGGATAGGTGTATACCTGACCTCACATCCCCTGTGAGTGGAGTACGCATCATGTCCAAAGGTATGGATTCAAAGAAAGCGGCGAAGAAGAAACCGGCCAAGACTGCGATTGAAAAACGCGCAGAGAAGAAAGCCAAGAAAGTCGACATCTTCGGTCACTGATCACGCCTTTCGGGAGCCCGGTTCTCGGGCTCCTGCCTGCATCCGAAAATAATCTGCAAGATTGCACTGCGTCGTTGCACAGAAGGGGACGATCCCCGTTCCGAGCAACGCCATGCCCCATTACTTCGACGCCGCCCATCGTCAGCAGATCGAAACCCTGCGCCAACGTTTCACCGCCCGTACCGAGTGGCCGACCTGGCTGTTGCTGATTGGCGTCTATGCTGGCTGGTTCGCCATTGTGCTCAACAGTCACTGGCTGGGCCGTGCCTTGAGCACGCTGTTGCTGATCCCGCTGCTGGTGTTGTGGCTGTCGGTGCAGCACGAGTTGCTGCACGGGCATCCGACGCGCTGGGTGCGCTTCAACAAGATCCTTGGCTACGCGCCTTTTGCCGTGTGGTATCCGTACACGCTGTATCGCGACAGCCATTTGTTGCATCACCGCGATGAGCATCTGACCGTGCCCGGCGTCGATCCGGAAAGCCGTTACCTGACCCGCGCTGGCTGGCAGGGCAGTTCGCTGTTTGAACGCAGCTTGCACTGGTTGAACAAAACCGTGCTCGGGCGCTTTGTGATCGGTGCTCCGCTGGCGCTGATGGCGCTGGCCAAAGAAGAGTTGCTGCGGCTGAAGAATGGCGAACGCCAAGCCTGGTTGATGTGGCTGACCCACGGCCTGTTCACGTTATTGATGCTGTGGTTCGTCGCCCGTTTCAGCGCGCTGCCGGTATGGCATTACCTGCTGCTGATCAGCGTGCCGGCGCTGTCGATCGCGATGATCCGCTCCTACTACGAACATCGCCCGCATGTGCAACCCGAGCAGCGCACGGTGTTGAACGAAGCGGGTTGGCCGTGGCGCTGGTTGTTTCTGAATCTGAATTTTCATCTGGTGCATCACGACTTGCCGAAGCTGGCATGGTACGACTTGCCGACGGTTTACCGAATGCATCGCGAGCAATGGATCGCACGCAGTGGCGGGTTTCTGGTCCAGGGGTATGGCGAGTTCTGGCGGCGCCATGGCTTCAAGCCAATCGACAGCCCACAGCACCCGTTCCACTAATCTCAAGAACACTACCGACCCCTGTGGGAGCGAGCTTGCTCGCGAAGGCGGCTTATCAGTCCCAAATGTTTTGAATGACACACCGCCTTCGCGAGCAAGCTCGTTCCCACATTGGAAAATCGTTGTATGGGAAAGCACTGATGACCCAACACCACACCGAACTCCTGATGTACGTCGCCCCCGAGCCAATCCGCGCGGCCAATGAACGCTGGATTGCGCGCATTCTCGAGCAACTTGGCCACACCCGCCTGAGTGCTGAAGGCCTGTCATTGCCCGAACTCTGGTTATCCCCCGATCTGCTGCTCACACAAACCTGCGGCTATCCGCTGATGACGGCATTGCGCGGACAAGTGCGCATCGTCGGGCGGCCCCGTTACGAACTCCCCGACGCCAGCGCCGGCAACCATTGCAGCCTGATCCTCGGCCGCGCTGACGACCCTCGCAAAACCTTGGCAGAGTTCCGCAACAGTCGCGGGGTGATCAACAGTGAGGACTCCAACAGTGGCATGAACCTGCTGCGTCAGCGTCTGGCGCCACTGAATCAGGACGGACAATTCTTTGCCTCGGTCGGCATCAGCGGCGGCCATCGCGAGAGCCTGCGCTGGTTGCGCGAACACCGCGCCGATCTGGCCGCCATCGACAGCGTCACCTACGCCTATCTGGCGCAACATGCGCCGGAAGAAGTCGGTGCCTTGCGGGTGGTCGCGCGCAGTGCCCTGAGCCCGACCTTGCCGTTCATTACCGTCGGTAGCGCTACGGATGAGCAGATCGAGCAACTCCGACAGGTAATGAATGAAACCTTGCGCGAACTCCCTGATGTCGTGGAGACCTTGGGATTACCTGAGGTGCTTGCGGCTAGCGAGAGCGATTATCAGATCCTCCTCGACTATCAGCGTGAGGCTGAAGGACTTGGCTATGGGCGCTTGCGCTAAAGATCGCAGCCTTCGGCGGCTCCTACAGGGGATCGGTGCAGGAGCTGCCGAAGGCTGCGATCTTTTGATTTTTTATTTGTAAATGGAATATAAAAATTCGTTTTAAGTATTTTTAACGAATAAGGCGCCTTGCTACGATCGCGCCACCGGAACACCGGACATTCAGCGACCCTTAACCAGGAGCCCCCATGTCCGGCGCCGAGCTTTCCCATCGCAACACCTTGGACGATCTGTTTCGCGCCCACTATCGCTGGCTCTGTGCTTATCTGCGCGGTCATCTGCACGACGCGGCCGGCAGCGAAGACATCGCCGCCGAAACCTTTGCGCAATTGCTCGAAGCCCCGGGGCTGAGGGCCATCCGCGAACCTCGCGCCTTGCTGACGACCATCGCCCAACGCCTGCTTTATCAGCGCTGGCGACGCGGTGATCTGGAGCGTCGTCATCGCCAGCAGCTTGCTGTCGATTACGCCGTTTCGCCTGAAGACCTCGTCACGCTATCGCAAACCCTCAACCGCCTCGATCACAGCTTGCAGCGCCTGCCCGACAAGGTCCGCACGACATTTCTGCTCGCCCGCATCGACGGCCTGACCTACCCGCAAATCGCCGCCGAGCTGGGCATTTCCCAGCGCTCGGTCAGCGAGTACATGAGTCGTTCCCAAGCGCTGTGCGATCGCCACAGCGCCAACCAATCCCTGCAAGACAAGAGGTCCGCATGAGATCGATCAAAACCCTGCTCGGCACGTCGTTGCTGGCGTTGAGCCTGAGTGTCGGCGCTGTTTCGGCGACGGAAAAAACCGCGCCGATCCACTTTGGCGACATCACCTGGGAGAGCGGTAGCTTTATCACCGAAGTGCTGCGCCTGATCGTTGAAAAAGGCTACGGCTACCCGACCGACACGTTGCCCGGCAGCACGGTCAGCCTCGAAGCAGCGCTGGCGAAAAACGATATTCAGGTGATCGGCGAGGAGTGGGCCGGACGTAGTCCGGCGTGGGTCAAGGCGGCCGCCGAGGGCAAGGTATTTGGTTTGGGCGATACGGTAAAAGGCGCGACTGAAGGCTGGTGGGTGCCGGAGTATGTGATCAAGGGCGACCCCGAGCGCGGCATCAAAGCGTTGGCACCGGAGTTGAAATCTGTGGCCGATCTGCCGCGCTACAAAGACGTGTTCCGCGACCCGGAAGATCCGTCTCGCGGGCGCTTCCTCAACAGCCCGACCGGTTGGACCTCGGAAATCGTCAACAGCCAGAAGCTCAAGGCCTATGCGCTGAACGACAGCTTCGTGAATTTCCGCACCGGTTCCGGCGCGGCACTGGATGCCGAGGTGGCGTCGTCGATCAAACGCGGTAAACCGGTGTTGTTCTACTACTGGTCACCGACGCCGCTGCTCGGCCGATTCAAACTGGTCAAACTGGAAGAACCGCCGTTCGATGCCGAGGCTTGGAAAACGCTGGCCGATGCCAACAATCCCAACCCCAAGGGCACCCGTTCGATGCCGGCGAGCCTGGCGATCGGCGTGTCGGCGCCGTTCAAGGCGCACTACCCGGAACTGGTGACGTTCTTTGAAAAGGTCGATTTGCCGATTGATCTGTTGAACCAAACATTGGCCGGGATGAGCGAAAAACGTTTGCAGCCGAGGGTGGTGGCAGAGGCGTTTTTGCGTGATCAGCCGCAGGTCTGGAAGCCTTGGGTGCCTGCGGATGTGGCGACCAAGGTGGCTGGAAGTCTGTAAGTCATTTCTGTTGTTTTTGTAGCGCTATAACTTTTGCCTTCGCGAGCAAGCTCGCTCCCACATTGGAATGCGTTTCTCCTGTGGGAGCGAGCTTGATCGCGAAAGCGCCTGCCCCGGCAACAATTCTCCCCGCGCTGAACCGTTTCTTGTGCAAAAAGTGCCAGATACTGGCCGACTAGTGGCCTTGCGCAAGGCTTGCCGCTGGCTATGCTTCCTGTAACTAACTATGTCGACCGTCATGCAAAAAATGCCGGATGCACAGCGTTGGTCCGTGAATTCATGCTGCCAGAGTGCGCAAGCCAAGGCACCGACACTGAACCAACAAGGAGCGTCGCTTACATGGAAGTTCTTCAACGCGTTAGGGCTGGCCCGCGTGCGGGCTATCAAGAGAAGGATGTCTTGATTAGAGCGTCGCTGCATGGACGCTCCGATTGATCATCATTTATCACCTGACAACTTCCTCCCGTGGAGGAATGCGTGTGCCTGTTCTGTGGAACGTAGTGGTGGATCGTGAAAGAACTGAACTTTCATCAAATCAAAAGTCCGCGCGGAAGGTGATACAACCATGTTCAACCTACATCACAAGGCTGACCTGCAGGAAATCGAGCGCTTCAGCTGCGCCCTGACCGAGGCCAATGCCAAGTTGGCGGCGATCAGCCGTTCGATGGCAATGATCGAGTTCAGCCCTGACGGCATCGTTATCGATGCCAATGAAAACTTCTGCAAGACCATGGGCTACAGCGCCGATGAGGTGCGCGGCAAACATCACCGGGTGTTTTGTGAAGAGGCTTTCTATCGCAGCGAGGAGTACGCCAAATTGTGGCGTGACCTGGCTCGCGGTGAGCCGATCAGCGGGACTTTTCTGCGCTTGAACAAGGCCGGCAGGGAGGTTTGGCTCGAAGCCAGTTACATGCCGGTGTATGGCCCGGACAAGCAAGTCAGAAGCGTGATCAAAGTAGCGGCGGACATCACCGCGCGGATCAACAAGGAACATGAAGAAGAAAGCATGCTGGCCGCGATCAGCCGCTCGATGGCGGTGATCGAGTTCACTCCGGAAGGCAATGTCATCGCCGCCAACGACAACTTCCTCAAGACCATGCAGTACTCGCTCAACGAAATCGTCGGCCATCATCACAGCCTGTTCTGCCATCGCGCCGAAGCCGAGTCCTCGCAATACAAGGCATTCTGGGCGTCGCTCAATCGCGGCGAATATCACTCGCACCGTTTCGAGCGCAAGAACAAGTCCGGGCAGATGGTTTATCTGGAAGCGTCGTACAACCCACTGTTCGACGCCAAGGGCCGCCTGTACAAAGTGGTGAAATTCGCCAGCGACATCACCCATCAGATGACCACGTTGCAGAACGCTGCCGAATCGGCCCACAGCACCTCGGTACAAAACGACGCCTGCGCGCAAAAAGGCTCACAGGTCGTGCAGCAAACCGTGCAGATCATTCAGGACATTTCCCGCGACCTCAACGAAGCGGCGGCGAGTATCGATGCGGTGAGCAAGCAATCGGACATCATCGGCACCATCGTCCAGACCATTCGCGGCATTGCCGATCAGACCAACCTGCTGGCGCTCAATGCCGCCATCGAAGCGGCGCGAGCCGGTGAACATGGACGCGGGTTTGCCGTGGTTGCGGATGAAGTGCGCAGTCTGGCGGCGCGAACCAGTCAGGCAACCTTGGAAATTGTCGAGGTAGTGCGCAAGAACCATGACCTGTCGCTGAGCGCGGTGTCGAGTATGCAGTCAAGCCTGAGTCGCACCGGGCTAGGTGTGGAGCTGGCGAATGAAGCAGGGGAGGTGATTCTGGAAATTCAGCAGGGCTCGCGGCATGTGGTGGATGCGATCAGTCAGTTCAATGAGACGTTGCAGTTGAATTGAAGATGCCAAGTAACAGCCCTTCGAAATTGAGGGGCTGTTACCTGTAGGCATCAACAAGACAGCCGACCTATTTTCGCAAATTGAAGTTTCCACGGACGTCTGCGAATTGGCTGTTGTCCAGCGATCTGGCGGTGAACTTGAAACTGCCCTTTACGGTGCCATTAACCAAATCTACTTCATCGATTGTGACCGAACCGCCCTCAGAAATTGAATCCCAGGAAGCACCCTGAAAGTTTTTCGGGTTGTAGTTGCCACCGACGGCTCCTTCTTCGAAGGCGTAAGTCTGGTTTGCCTCGATTTTTTTAGCGATATAGATATCAATCCCCTGAGCGGTGAGGACTTCACTCGCCCTCCCGGCTATGTATGAATGGTCAGAATTTAAATCCATTACGAGCCGGCTGGTAGCAACCAGCTCTTCGCCATTGCCGTTCTCATTCACGTAGAGGGCAAAGTGTCCGCTGGCGTTGACAGCTGCATTTTTCATTTTATTGATCATGACTTTCTTCCTTGTCGATAGTAGGTGGGAGCACGTCGACGCCAGGACGCGCTCGAGGTCATACTTCGGCAAGCAGAATCCGCTGTCTACTGTCAGAAATTACAGGTAAAGGGGCTGATTACCGGTTAACCGATGAAAGGCGCAAAGCCCCAAACGGAAAAAAAGGCCCTCGTGGGGCCTTCTTTCAATGTTATGAAACTTAGAGCGCAGCGAGAAACTTGCCCGCCTGCTTGTCGCTGTCCTTCACATCGTTGTCTTTTTCCGCCTGCGCCAGCTTCATCTTGTCCTGCAAGCGCTCGGCAATCTCCTTGCCGATGGCCAGTTGTTTCTCCGGCGGCATGGCTTTGATGTCGTCCTCGGTCAGCCCCATGGACTGCAGGATACTGTCGCGCAGACGCTGCTCCGGCGTTTTGCTCATGTAATCCTTGAATTCGTCGGTGGCAGATTTTGCCGAAGCCGTGGTGGCATCAGTGGCTTGCAGGTTGACGCGGGTCTTGGCGAACGCTTCGTCGACGTTATCGCTGATGCGTGTGGCTTCGCTGACTTGCTGGGTGGCGATCTGTGTGGCCGAGTCCTGCACTTTGGCAGTGGCTTCGGCGGTTTGCGCCTGGGTCTGGTTTTGCAGGGTTTGCAGCATGGCGCCGTGCAGGCCACCTTGCAGACCGGCTGCGGCGATGGACGTCGCATCATCATTCAGCGCTTTTGGCAGATGAATGATTTGCTGTTGTTTGGCACTGATCAACATGATGTGCGGACCTGTAGGTAATTGCTGACTCGCGTATCGCAGCAATTACCATGCCTTCTGAATAAATCCTTTCATTTCAACAGGTTGATCATTTATCAGGTGTTCGCGGCGGTCATCCCTTGCCGATAAGCGGCAGAGGGTGACCGTTGCCACTCTCAGCGATGGGCAATGTTCTCCAGCGCCAGATTGCGCGTGCGCGGGCCGAACCAGCCGATGGTCAGCATCACGATCAGCATGCTGCTGACGATAAACGCCAACACCCCCGGCGTACCGAAATTGTCCAGAAACAAACCGATCAACAGGCTGCTGAACACCGTCGACAAGCGACTGAACGAATAACAGAAACCCACGGCGCGCGCGCGGATGTTGGTCGGGAACAGTTCGCTCTGGTACGAGTGATAACTGAAGCTCAACCAGGCATTGCAGAAGGTGATCATCACCCCGCAGAAGATCAGCCCGAATGCGCTGGTCTGCAGGGCGAACAAGGTGCCGAAGGTCATCGCGCCGAGGGCCGAGCCGACGATCTGCCATTTGTTTTCGAATCGGTTGGCGAACTTCACGAACAGCAGCGGCCCGAGCGGGTAGGCGAGGGTGATGATGAAGGCGTACATCAAACTGTGGGTGACGCTGACGCCTTGGCCGGACAGCAGCGCCGGCAGCCAGTTGCCGAAACCGAAGAAGCCGATGGCCTGGAAGATGTGGAAGACGATCAGCATCAACGCGCGACGGCGATAGGGCGGTTGCCAGATATCGGCAAAACGGCCCTTGCCTTCGACGTCGACCGGTACCGTTTCCGGTGTATCCAACGGTTTGCCGTGATCCTTCTCGCAGCGTGCTTCGATGCCATCGAGAATCCGGTTGGCTTCATCAAAACGGCCATGCTGCGCGAGCCAGCGCGGCGACTCCGGCAGTCGCTTGCGCAGCCACCAGATAAACAGCGCAAACACCGCACTGGCCAACACCACCCAACGCCAGCCGGAGACTCCGAATGGCGCTTGCGGCACCAGCCACCACGACATCAATGCCACCGCCGGCACCGACAGGAACTGCACGAAAAACGCGAAGGCAAAGGCTGAGCTGCGCATGCGTTTCGGCACCAGTTCCGAGAGGTAAGCATCAATGGTGACCAGCTCGATGCCCAGGCCAATGCCAACCAGAAAGCGCATGCAGATGATACCCAGCGCCGAACTCTGAATCCCCATCAGCACCGTCGCCACCGTGTACCAGACCAGCGCGAAGGTGAAGATCGCGCGACGCCCGAAACGATCGGCCAACGGGCTGAGCAGGCTGGCGCCAAGGAACAGGCCGAGGAATGTCGCCGAGGCAAACGCCGCTTGATCGGAGAAACCGAATACGCCCTGATTGCCAGTGGCGAAGATGCCGTCGCGGATCAGCCCGGGGCTGATGTAGGCGGTCTGGAACAGGTCGTAGAGTTCGAAAAAACCACCGATCGACAGCAGCGCCACCAGCCGCCAAATCGTCGCGACCGCCGGAAGGCGATCGATGCGGGCGGACACCTGGGCGGCGCGTATCGGGTCGATGCCGTCGCTTTGCGCGGCGGCGGGGGCGTGAGCAGTCATGGGCGGGTCCATTTTTTATTGATGGAAAAGCTTAGCCTGCTATCGGAGTTCACGGATTGTGAATATCGGCGGATTGAACAGATAAACCGCTGAATTCTCGCAATATCCGCTTACGAATTAACGATTTATGCCGCAGCCGCTGAATCCGGCAACGCCGAGGCTGGCAGTCCGAAGATCCGGTCGAACAGCCAGTTGAAGGCGAACGTGTAGCACGGGATGAAAATGATCAGCGCCAGATCCAGCAGAAACGCCTGCACCAGACTGATGTTCATCCACCACGCGATCAACGGAATAAGAAACACGATCAGCGTCAGTTGAAAGCCCACCGCGTGAGCGATACGGCGTTTCACTGTGCGCGTGCGCGATTGCTGACGGCTTTCCCAGTGCTCGAACAACGAGGTGTAAATGAAGTTCCAGGTCACGGCGATGGTGGTGATGATCACCGCCAGTGGCCCGGTGCTGCCCGGTGAAGTGCCGGACAACAACGCCAGACCGAGGGCAGAGAAGGTCATGCCGATCACTTCATAGAGCGACACATAGACCAGTTTGCGTTTGACGCCTTGCATGGGGAGTTGCCTCTTTCTTGCCGTTTGTTGGCCAGCGGGACTGGCGAAGGCGGCAAAAGATAGCTTCAATAGCGCTGACAGAAAAAGTCAGTAGCTTTCAGTTTTGTTGATAGGTGTGCAAAGTGAATTTCAACAGTGACAGCATCGAGCTGTTTCTTGCCGTAATCGAACGCGGCTCATTTTCGGCAGCGGCGCGTGCGTTGGGCAAAGTCCCGTCGGCCGTGAGTATGGGTATCGGCAACCTTGAGGCGGAACTCGGTTATCTGCTGTTCGACCGTAGCCATCGCGAACCACAACCCACGGCAATGGCGCTGTCGCTGGTGCCGCATGCGCGGCTGATCGCCGAGCAGCTCAAGCAACTGCAAGTACACGCGGTGGAACTGTCGCTGGGGCTGGAGAGCAAGCTGTCGATCGGCGTGGTCGCCGACATCGACCGGCGCCGTTTGCTGGCGGCGATCAAGCTGATCGCCGAGCGGCATCCGCTGCTCGATATCGAAGTGCTGACCGCGCCGCAGGACGACGTGTTGGCGATGCTGTACAGCGGCCGGGTCAGCGTGTGCCTGGCGTTCGCCGGGTTGAGCATGAACGTACTGGAGCGTTTTCAGTTTGTCGGCAGCGAACGGATGATCGCCACGCTGGCAGCGGACAGTCCGTTGTTGCAGGGGCAGGATCTGTTTCTCGAGGATCTGGTGCATGTACGGCAAATCATCGTCGCCAGTCGTGACTTGCCGATCAGCGAAACTCGACCGTTGGTGGCTGAGTCTTATTGGCGCACGGACAATCTCGAGACGGCCATGGAAATGGTCGAGGCAGGATTGGGCTGGGGTAATTTTCCGCTGTCGGTGGTGCAGTCGCGGATTGAGTCCGGGCGACTGAAACGGCTGAATTTCCGCAACATCGAAAATGGTCTGGTGATGCCGGTGCATGCGGTATGGCTCAAGAGTCAGCCCTTACAAAAGGGCGCCTTGGCCCTCGTCGACCTGCTCAGCCACTGAACCCGCCGCAGATCCCCTGTAGGAGTGAGCCTGCTCGCGATAGCGGTGTGTCATTCAACACATGCGTCGCCTGACACACCGCTATCGCGAGCAGGCTCACTCCTACAGGGATCGTGTTTCAATCTTGAGTTTTGTGACCACCACAAAAACCTGTGGGATCTGGCTTGCCAGCTCCCACAGGAGTTTCAGGGGTTACGTGCTCTCGCGGATTCTCAGTTCAAAGCCCATGTCTTCCACCGGACGCGCCACGCTGTTACCGGCCATCAACGTCAGCATCTGCTCCGCCGCGCGCCGGCCAATCGCTTCGCGCGGGGTGTTGATGCTGCTCAGGCGCGGCACCATGTGTTCGGACATCGGCAAGTCGTTGAAACCGAGAATCGCTACCTGCTCGGGAATCTTGATGCCGTTGCGCAGCGCCTCCAGCAACGCACCCTGCGCCAGGTCATCGTTACCGAAGAAGATCGCATCAACGTCCGGATGCGCCGCGAGCAATTGCAAAAACAACTCCCCGCCCAAGCCCACCGATGAAGAACGAGGCGTCAGTACTTCCAGATCCGGGTCGTAACGCCCGGCCTTCTGCAACGCTTTGCGAAAACCTTCACCGCGCAACAACGTGCGCTGATCAAGTTGCGCACCGATGTAAGCCAGACGCTTGCGCCCACGCGAAAGCAAATGTTCGGCCGCCGTTTCACCGGCACTCAGTTGCGAGAACCCTACGCAATTCACCCCGGCAGCGCTGTCCAGTTCCATCATGTACACGCAGGGAATATTGCTCGCCTCGATCATCCGTCGCGAACTTTCCGTGCGATCAAACCCGGTCAGCAAAAATCCACGTGGCTGATAGGCCATGTAGTTGCGCAGCAGGTTTTCTTCTTCATCGCGTGAATAGTGGAAGTTGCCGATCAGCACTTCGAAGCCTTTGGGCGTCAGTACCCGATGAATGGCTTCCAGCGTATCGATGAACAGCAAGTTGGATAACGAAGGCACCAGAACCACCACCGAATGGCTCTGCGCCGAGGCCAATGCGCGGGCGGCAGGGTTGACCACGTAGTTGAGTTCGAGCGCGGCTTTCTGGACTTTTTCCACAAGGTCAGTGGCCACGGTGCTGACACCGCGCAAGGCCCGGGAGGCAGTAATCGGGCTGACACCGGCCAGGCGGGCAACTTCATTCAGGGTGGGACGGCCGGTGGTGCGAGTGTTTTTATCGTTTTTAGGGGAGGTCATCGGGCGGCTTGCCAAACAAAAATCAAGGCACTAAGGTAGCGCTGTCCTGATGCAGCTGTAAATGCGTAAGCGAGGTCCTGCCTGATCTTCGCTTTTTGGCGTTGGGAACAAACCTGCTGCAACCCAAAAAAACGACAAGAAGGCGTCGGCAACTTCTGCCTGTGCACTAGAGTCATAGCTAGCAAAGGTAGCGCTGTCTGCGCGCTGAGGTGTTATATGAGTCATCCCATCACCGCCCTGGTCATCATGGGCGTTGCCGGTTGCGGCAAGACGTGCGTCAGCGAGGCCCTGTGCCAATTGAGCGGCGCCACTGCCATTGAAGGCGATACTTTCCATCCGGCCGCGAACATCGAAAAGATGAGCGCGGGGATCCCCCTGAACGACGACGACCGTGCCGGCTGGCTCGACAGCCTGTGCGATGAACTGCGTCGCGTCGACGCGCTGGGCAAACGCCCGGTGCTGACCTGCTCGGCCCTTAAACACAGTTATCGCGAAGTGTTGCGCAGCGCCTTGCCGGGCCTGGGTTTCGTGTTTCTTGAATTGACCCCTGAAGTTGCCGCTGAACGTGTGTCCCACCGTCCGGGCCACTTCATGCCCGCGACGTTGATCGAAAGCCAGTTCGCCACCCTCGAATCGCCGAAGGGTGAGCCGTTGACGTTGGCGCTGAATGCTTCGATCCACAGTGTTGAAGAACTGGCGTCCCAGGCTCACGTCTGGTGGCAGGCCCACGGTCTGAAACAGGCGGTATGAGTGTGTTGAAAGAGATAGCGCTGTCCTCCCGACTTCTGTTTAACCCGCTTTAATAACAACAACAATCCAGGAGACACCCCCAATGTTTGGCATGTCCCACGACGCCTACCTGCTGCTCGATGCAGTGGTCACGGTAATCGGCCTGATTATCCTGATCACCAAATTCAAGATTCACCCGTTCATTTCCCTGACCATTGCCGCCGCGTTCCTCGGCCTGACGTCGGGCATGCCGATCGGCACCATCATCAAAGCGTTCCAGGACGGCTTCGGTGGCGTGCTCGGTTTTGTCGGCATCATCCTTGCGCTGGGTACCATGCTCGGCAAAATGATGGCCGAGTCGGGCGGGGCGGATCAGATCGCCCAGACCCTGATCCGTGCGTTCGGTAAGGATAAAGTCCAGTGGGCGATGATGTTCGCCGCGTTCCTGGTGGGCATTCCGCTGTTCTTCGAGATCGGCTTCGTATTGCTGATTCCGCTGGTGTTCATCGTTGCGCGCCGCACCGGCGTGTCGATCATCAAGATCGGTATCCCGCTGCTCGCCGGTCTGTCCGCCGTGCACGGCCTGGTGCCACCGCACCCGGGTCCGTTGCTGGCCATCGGCGTGTTTGGCGCTGACATCGGCAAGACCATTCTTTACGGTCTGATCGTTGCGCTGCCGACCGCGATCATCGCCGGTCCGATCTTCGGTACGTTTATCGCCAAGCACATTCCGGGTCACCCGAATCAGGAACTGGTCGATCAACTGGCCCGCGAAAACGACGACTCGGCCAAGCTGCCGAGCTTCACCATCACCCTGATCACCGTGCTGCTGCCGGTGTTCCTGATGCTGCTGAAAACCTTCGCTGACGTGGCGCTGCCGGACGGTCACTTCTTCCGCACCTGGATGGACATGATCGGTCACCCGATCTCGGCACTGCTGCTGGCGTTGCTGCTGTCGCTGTACACCTTCGGCCACAAACAGGGCATCGGTTCCCAGCAAATGCTCAAGTGGCTGGATGCGAGCCTGGCGCCAACCGCGGCGATCATCCTGATCATCGGTGCTGGCGGTGGCTTCAAGCAGATGCTGGTGACCAGCGGCGTGGGCGACGTGATCGGCCACATGGCGGTCAGCGCACAGATCTCGCCGATCCTGCTGGCGTGGCTGGTGGCAGCGGTGATTCGTATCGCGACCGGTTCGGCAACGGTGGCGACCATTACTGGCGCGGGCATTGTCGTGCCGGTGGTGGGGATGATCCCGGGCGTTAACCGTGAGCTGCTGGTACTGGCTACCGGCGCCGGTTCGCTGATCCTGTCCCACGTGAACGACGCCGGTTTCTGGCTGGTGAAGCAGTACTTCAACATGACCGTGGCCGAGACGTTCAAGACCTGGACGGCGATGGAAACCATCCTGTCCATCGTTGCGTTGGGCTTTATCCTGCTGTTGTCGCTGTTCGTTTAAGCGCTTATCGCAGGCACAAAAAAACCGCAGCGATGCGGTTTTTTTGTGGGTGAAATTTCGAGGCCGGACACATTCCCTTGTAGGAGTGAGCCTGCTCGCGATAGCGGTGTATCAGTGCCATTTACGGTGACTGACACACCGCTATCGCGAGCAGGCTCACTCCTACAGGTTTTGTGTTAGCCGCCAGTTTTTGCGACTAAGCCATCCGCCCGGAACATCCCGCGAATCCCGCGCACCGCCTGACGAATGCGGTCCTGGTTTTCGATCAGCGCAAAGCGCACGTGATCGTCGCCATACTCGCCAAACCCCACCCCCGGCGAGACGCAGACCTTGGCCTCGGCCAGCAGTTTCTTGGCAAACTCCAGCGAACCCAGATGCGCGTAGGCCTCAGGAATCTTCGCCCAGACGTACATCGACGCCTTCGGATTCTCAACCATCCAACCCAGTTCATGCAGGCCTTTGACCAGCACGTTGCGGCGCTGGCGATACTGCTCGGCGATGTCGCGCACACACTGCTGATCGCCTTCCAGCGCGGCAATCGCCGCCACTTGCAGCGGGGTGAAGGTGCCGTAGTCGTGGTAGCTCTTGATCCGCGCCAGCGCGTTGACCAGTTCCGGGTTGCCGACCATGAAACCGATGCGCCAGCCGGCCATGTTGTAGCTCTTGGACAGGGTGAAAAACTCCACCGCAATGTCCTTGGCGCCGGGCACCTGCATGATCGACGGGGCTTTCCAGCCGTCGTAGACGATGTCGGCGTACGCCAGATCGTGAATTACCAGCACGTCGTACTGCTTGGCGAGGGCGATCACCCGTTCGAAGAAATCCAGTTCCACGCACTGCGCAGTCGGATTCGATGGGAAGCCGAGGATCATCATTTTCGGTTTCGGAATCGAACCGCGAATGGCCCGTTCCAGTTCGTCGAAGAAGTCCACGCCAGGCACCAGCGGCACCGAACGCACCTGGGCACCGGCAATCACCGCGCCGTAGATGTGAATCGGGTAGCTCGGATTGGGCACCAATACGGTGTCGCCCTGATCCAGGGTCGCCAGCATCAAATGCGCCAGGCCTTCCTTGGAACCGATGGTGACAATGGCTTCGCTTTCCGGGTCGATGTCGACCTCGTAGCGTTGCTTGTACCAGTTGGAAATCGCCCGGCGCAGGCGTGGAATGCCTTTTGACGTGGAGTAACCGTGGGTGTCTTCGCGTTGGGCAACTTGCACGAGTTTTTCGACAATATGCGGCGGCGTGGCGCCGTCGGGGTTGCCCATGCTCAAGTCGATGATGTCTTCACCACGACGCCTGGCAGCCATTTTCAGCTCGGCGGTGATGTTGAAAACGTAAGGGGGGAGTCGATCTATGCGCGCAAAGCGGCGCGGCGAACCTTGTTCAGCCATTGTTGCCTCGGATAACGTAAGCGCCCGGAACCGTCCGAGCGACGCTGGTCACTGCGGTGACCTGTGGCGGAAGATAAGGTCAGTGATGGCATACTGTCCAGCCCGTTTGTAAACAATTTTGTCCCAAGGAAATCGGTAGATGGAATTCACCAGCGGCTTCTTGCTGAGCCTTTCGCTGTGCCTGGATATCGGCGTGGCCAACATCGCCATGATCACCCTGGCGATGCAGCGCGGTTACTTTCAGGGCTTTGCGCTGGGCCTCGGCACCTGTGTTGGCGACCTGATTTATGCGGTGCTGGCGCTGGCCGGCATGACTGTTTTGCTGCAATACGAGACCGTGCGCTGGGTGTTGTGGATTGGTGGTTCGGCGCTGCTGATCTACTTTGCGGCAAAGATGATTTACTCGGCGATCCATCACGAAGCGCTGCTGGCCGAGACGGCGGAGGTGGGGCAGAACTCCCATCGCAAGGAATTCTTCCGGGGGATTTTTCTCGCCATGTCGTCGCCGAGCGCGATTCTCTGGTTCGCGGCGGTGGGCGGCACCTTGATTGCGCGTTCCGGTGGTGGCGGTCCTTTGAGTTCGGCGCTGTTCCTCGGTGGGTTCCTCTGCGCCGGATTACTGTGGTCCGCCGGTTTGTGCTTCGCTGCGAGCCATGGTGGCAAGCTGCTGGGCGATAAGCTATTGCGCTATTCCTACCTGGCATCTGCAGCGATCTTCTGCTATTTCGCAGTCTACGTGATCGTATCTGGTTACAACGAGTTTGTCGGCTCGGGCGCCGTCGAGCAGTTGCACGCGCTGTAACCGTGCGATTTGGATCGGGCTTTCTATACTCCCAGCCGAACCCTTTTTTTGTTCCAGGAGTCGAGTCATGGATGAGCAAAAACGCGTCGAAGTGGCTGAACCTCGCTTCGAACATGGACACTTCTTGCTGATTGCAGGTTTTCGCGGTCGATTTACCCAAGACACAGCCAAGGACATTCCGACGCTGTGGGAAAAATTCTTGCCGCACCTGGGAAAGATCCAGGGGCAAAAGAACGAAGTGACCTACGGTGTCTGCAGCAATTTCGACGGCAAGGGCGGCTTCGATTACATCGCCGGTGTGGAAATCAGCAAGCTCGATGACCTCGACCAGAAGGTCTACCAGTGGGTCGAAGTGCTGCCTCGCCAGTACGCAGTGTTCGAGCACAAAGGACCGCTCGAACAGCTGCCGCAAACCCTGCAATACATCTACAAGACCTGGCTGCCGACCTCGCACTACGTAGAGCTCAATGCCCCGGAACTGGAGCGCTATAGCGCCGATTTCAATCCGCGGCTGCACACCGGCAAACTGGAAATCTGCGTGCCGGTCGATAACAAGGCCTGAACCAACAGACATGAGGCGGATCACTGATCCGCCTCATGGTTTCAACCGCGTTTACCCTTGCCCAACCGTCGCGCCCGCAAGAGGTCGATGCCCAGGGTGATAAAGCCGAACGTACTGATGCCCAACACCATCAACAGGCCGATTTCAACGCTGCTCATAAACGGTTTCCCCCAAGGGTGATCAGAGACACACCTGAGAAATAGCCCGCCGCGAACCCGAAGAAAAGCACTTATACGCAGGCTTTACGCCGCCCGTGCGCATCGATATGCAGGCCTTATTCCTTTATGCTTTCGGCACTTTCTTCTGCCGATTTCCGAGCCGCCATGAACACCGTTATCCGCAACGTCACCGCCGCCGATCTGGACCGCTGCTACGCCATCGAAACCGTTGCCTACGAAGGTGACGAAGCGGCCACCCGCGAGAAGATCGCCACGCGCATTGCCACCTGGCCGGAAGGTTTTATCGTTGCCGAGGTGGATGGCGTGGTGGCAGGCTTCGTCAATTCCGGCGCGGCGTTTGATGTGCAAATGTCCGACGAGGCGTTCAAGGAACTGATTGGCCACGACCCGAAAGGGCCGAACGTGGTGATCATGTCGGTGGTGGTGCACCCGGATTATCAGGGGCAGGGTTTGGCCAAGCGTTTGATGGGCGAGTTCATCGAGCGCATGCGCGGGATGGACAAGGCGACGATTCATCTGATGTGCAAGGAAAAGCACATTGCGTTGTATGCCGGGTTTGGTTTTGCCTACATCAAACCGTCGGAGTCTGATCACGGCGGCATGGCGTGGCACGAGATGATCCTGACCCTCTAACCCCACACCGATCTCCACTGTAGGAGCTGCCGAAGGCTGCGATCTTTTGATCTTGATTTTTAACAGCAAGGTCAAAAGATCGCAGCCTTCAGCAGCTCCTACACGGGGGACCGTGTTGTGTCAGTAAAGGGTATCGCTTACCCGTTTCGGCGCTTCCCGATCGTAAGTGTCGGCATCGAACTGCCCGTCATTCAGGCGCTTGTGGAAAGCGCCGGCAGAGGGCAGGGCCGAGCGCGGCAGATGCGTTTCCGGGTTCCACGCATCCGAGCGTACAAACGCTTTTGAACAATGAAAAAACGCCGCTTCCACCGTCACCAGCAACACCGTTTTCGCCGGTTTGCCATTCACCGCAAAACTCTCCAACAAATGCTGCTCCGCGCTGATCACCGCCGTGCCATTGACCCGCAATGTCTCGCCAATCCCCGGGATGATGAACAGCAGCGACACCCGCGAATCGTGCAACACATTGCGCAGGGTATCGATGCGGTTATTGCCCGGGCGATCCGGCAGCGCGAGCGTGCGCTCATCAATGATCCGCACAAACCCGGCTTTGTCACCGCGCGGCGAATTATCCAGGCCATCGGTGCCCACCGAGCTGACAATCACCAGCGGCGACAGGCGCACCATTGCCTGATAATCCTCGTTGAGAAAACCGATCTGCTTGCGCAGCGCCCGTTCATGCGGCAATCCGTAAATCGCTTCCAGCGCTTCGATTGAATCGATCATCGTGCATCCCTCGATGACTTAGAAAACCAGGCCCATGCGCCGTTCGTAACCGATCCGGCCCTTGTACGCTTCGCCGCTGTCGACATAGCCGTGTTTGGCATACAGCGCGATGGCTGCGTCGTTATCCGCGTCGACCGACAATTCCAGTCCCTTGATCTCCGGCCACGCCTGACGCGCAACGCCGGGCAACGCTTGCAGACAGGCCTTGCCGTAACCCTTGCCCTGAGCGCGGCGATCGACCTGCAACGCATGCAGGGTGGCGCTGTGTTCATCGGCCCAGGCCGGCAACACGGGCGGGCGCTTGAGCAACAGAAACGCCACGGGTACTTCATCTGCCAGCAGCGCAAAACCCTTCACACCCCGTCCGGGTTTCGACAGCAAGGTGTGCAAAGCCCCATGGATATCGCCGGAGAACTTGATCTGCTCGGCATGGATTTCAATCGCCTCGACTTGCTCACGCTGCAAGGTGTTAAGGCTGTCGTACGGCACGAGTTGGGCTGACACGGGAATTTCCTTTTTCCTACAAAGATGAGCCTCGGATTCTAGCGATTTTGTCTTCTGCGGAAATTTTTTGTTTCGCCTGTCGATCACCTCGAGTGCCGAACGACTAAGGGTGTCCTCACAACAAAAACACGGAGAACACCATGAGCGCACAAACCGAGATCCAGACCCTGATCAACACCTACCGCGAAGCCGTCATGACCAAGGACGTAGAGAAAGTCATGGCGTTGTACGCCGACGACATCGTCTCTTTCGACGCAATCAAGGCCCTGCAATTCAAGGGTAAAGCCGCCTACCGCGCGCATTGGGTCGAGTGCATGGAAATGTGCCCCGGCCCGCACATTTTCGAGTTCCACGAAATCGCCATCGAAAGCGCTGACGACATCGCCTTCGCCCATTGGGTGGCCAACTGCGGCGGCACCAATGACAAGGGCGAAACCCAGAGTTGCTGGATGCGCGTCACCGCTTGCTATCGGCAGGTTGGCGGGACATGGAAAATCGTCCACGAACACTGGTCGGCGCCGTTCGATCCGATGAGCGGCGCGACCCTGTTCGATGTGACCCCCTGATCTTCAGCCATAGTTGATCCGTCCGCTTCAGGAGAACGCCATGAAGTATTTATGCCTGGTCTACAGCGATGAGCGCCTGCTGCATTCATCGCCCGACAGCCCGGAGGACGCCGAATGCAGGGCCTACGCCGAGTCGATTCAGGGCAGTGGGCGAATGGTCGCCGCCGAGGCGCTGGAGTCGGTGCAGACCGCCACCACGGTGCGTATGCGCAACGGCAAATTGTCGATCACCGATGGCCCGTTCGCTGAAACCAAGGAGCAACTGGCCGGTTTCTACCTGATTGACGCCAAGGATCTCAACGACGCGATTCAGATAGCCGGCAATATTCCGGCGGCGCGGGTTGGCAGCGTTGAAGTACGACCGGTGCGGCAATTGAATGTCTGAGGTCAAGGCGCGGGTCGAGCAGGTCTACCGCGAAGAGTCGCGGCGGATTCTGGCGACGCTGATTCGCCTGCTGGGTGATTTCGACCTCGCCGAAGAAGCCTTGCACGAGGCGTTCTTCGTTGCGGTCGAACGCTGGCAGCGCGACGGCGTGCCAGACAATCCGCGCACTTGGCTGGTCTCCACCGGGCGCTTCAAGGCCATCGATGTGTTGCGCAGGCGTGCGCGGTTCAAGGCCTCGCAGCCGCTGTTGCTGGCGCAACTGGAAGAACTGGAACAGGCCGACTGGAGTGGCGAAGACGTGGAAGACGATCGTCTGCGGCTGATCTTCACCTGTTGCCACCCGGCGCTGGCGGCGGATGCGCAAGTGCCGCTGACCTTGCGTGAAGTCTGCGACCTGACCACCGAGGAAATCGCCCGCGCCTTTCTCTGCGCGCCGGCAGCGATTGCCCAGCGCATCGTGCGCGCCAAAGCGAAGATTCGTGACGCGAGAATTCCCTATCAAGTACCGAGCCTGAGCGAACTGCCCGAGCGCCTCGATAGCGTGTTGCGGGTGATTTATCTGGTGTTCAACGAAGGGTATTCGGCGTCGTGCGGGGCCGAGTTGATCCGTGAGGATCTGACCCGCGAGGCGATACGGCTTGGGTGGCTGTTGATGGAATTGCTACCGGAGCCGGAGGTGATGGGGCTGCTGGCGATGATGCTGTTGCACGAGTCGCGACGGTCGGCGCGCACTTCGCCGAGTGGTGAACTGGTGCTACTGGATGATCAGGACCGTTCACTGTGGGATGCCGGGTTGATTGCTGAGGGATGTGCGCTGGTCGAACGTGCACTGACCACGCGGCGCTTTGGGCCATATTGTTTGCAGGCGGCGATTGCGGCGGTTCATGCTGAGGCGCCGTCGGCGGGGGAGACGGATTGGGAGCAGATCGTTGGTTTGTATGACGTGCTGTTGCGTGCGGTGCCTTCGCCGGTGATCGAGTTGAACCGGGCGGTGGCGGTGGCCAAGCGGGATGGGGCGCTGAACGGTTTGAATCTGATTGAAGGGATTTTGGGACGCGGCGAGTTGCAGGATTATCACTTGGCGCATTCGGCGCGGGCGGAGTTTTGTCGGCAATTGGGCAGGGTGGAAGAGGCGAGGGCGGCGTATTTGCGCGCCTTGGAGCTTACGCGGCAGGAACCGGAACGGCGGTTTATTGAAGGGCGGCTTTCGGCGCTGGAATTGCCCTCACCCTAGCCCTCTCCCAGGGGGAGAGGGGACTGATTGGGGGATATTGGAGAGGTTCACCGACTTGAACGATCGATATTGAATTCAGAATCAACCCAATCTGATCGAGGTTCAAGGCCGCAACGAATCCACAATCGACTCGGTCTCTCAGGTCGATGTATGACGCAAGACACCTCGGTCGGCTCCTTCTCCCTCCGGGAGAGGGCTGGGGTGAGGGTGGCTCTGTCTTGACCGCTATTCCAACATCTTGCTGAGCAACCAGCTCCCCGCCGGCCCCGGCGGATACAGCCGCGACCACAAGGCATCGACAAACACCGGTTTCGGCCAGCCGCGCACGTTCAATTCCACCAGCAAATCATTGCCAAAGCGCTGTGCCAGCCAACGCGGCAACGGCGCCCAGCCAAAACCTTTCTCGGCCATTTCCAGCAACATCAGATAACTCGGTGCCGACCACACCCGACCTTTGCCGCGACTGTCGTAAGGATTGACGATTGTCGCCAGGCGCAATTCACGGTGCTGTTCCAGGACGTGTTGATCAACGTGATCAAGCTTGGCCAGCGCGTGATCGCGATTGACGAACAAGGCGATTTCCGTGCGCTCGGCCACCGTCGACGTCGCCAGGTCCGGTGGGTAGCTCTCTTGCATCTCGGCGAAGGCCAGATGCGCACGACCGCGCTGCACCAGCTCGATCAGGTCATCGCATTCGGCGATCAGGCATTCCAGCTCCAGATCCGGATAACGCTGCTCAAACCCGACCAGCGCCGCTTCAAAACGGTACGACTGATAAGTGTCGGAAATCGCCACGGTCAGCTTCGGCTCGACGCCTTGGGACAACTGCCGCGCAGTCATTTCCAGACGACTGCTGGCCGCCAGAATCGCCTCGGCGCGTTGCAGCATCACATGCCCGGCCGGGGTCAGCGCCGGTTTGCGGCTGCTGCGATCGAACAACTGCAGATCCAGATCGATCTCAAGGCTGGCCACTGCCGCGCTGATGGTCGACTGACTGCGCCCCAGTTTGCGCGCCGCTGCCGAAAACGAGCCTTGGGTCGCCGCCTGGACAAACGCCAGCAGCACTTCCTGCGAGATCATCAACTATCGCCTTGATCGATGGTTATTGGTTATGAAGTATCGGTATCAAGATAGATCATGGCAACCCTATTCACTCAAGGAGTCAGGCCATGACTGCCCACAAATCGATCACTGAACGTATTTTCCAGGCCGTTGGTTTCGAACTGCTGGCCATCCTGATCTGCACCCCGTTGCTGGCGTGGATCATGCAAAAACCGATGCTTGAAATGGGCGCGGTGACTGTGTTGATCGCGTTGCTGGCGCTGGGCTGGAACGTGGTGTTCAACCGTTTCTTCGACCGGATGCTGGAACGCATGAACGTCGCGCACAACGCTTGGATACGTGTGGTGCACGCGCTGCTGTTCGAAGGCGGCTTGATCGTGATGGGCGTGCCGCTGATTGCCTGGTGGCTGTCGGTCAGCCTGTGGCAGGCGTTTTTGCTCGACATCGGCGTGTTGCTGTTTTTCCTGCCGTACACCTATGTTTATCACTGGGGCTATGACGTGGTACGTGAGCGCTTCATGACCCGTAACGCTTGCCAAGGCTAACACCACCCCCGTATAGGAGCTGCCGAAGGCTGCGACCTTTTGCTCGCAGCCTTCGGCAGCTCCTACAGGGGGGCAAGTGTTTTCAGCGTTGGTTAGAGGAACATGCCGCCGGATGCCTCGACCCGCTGACCATTGATCCACTGCGCACCCGGCGACAGCAACAACGCCAATGCCCCGCCAATGTCATCCGGCTGCCCGGCCCGGCCCAGTGCGGTGTTGCTGGCAACCATCGCATTCACCGCCGAGTTGTCTCTTACGGCGCCACCGCCGAAGTCAGTTTCGATGGCGCCCGGGGCGAGAATGTTCACGCCAATCTGCCGGGCCCCCAGCTCTTTGGCCTGATAACGGGTCAGCACTTCCATCGCGCCTTTCATCGCCGCATAGGCGCCGTAACCCGGCAGACTGAAACGGGTCAGGCCGCTGGAAATATTGATGATCCGCCCGCCATCGTTGATCAGCGCCAGCAACTGTTGGGTCAGGAAGAATGGCCCTTTCAACTGAATGTTCATCAGCAAATCAAACTGCTCCGGGGTGGTCTCGGCAAACAGCGCATGCACGCCGATCCCGGCATTGTTGATCAGGAAATCAAAACGCTGACGGTCAAACGTCTGCTGCAACGCCTGCTCAACACGTGTACTGAAATCGGCGAAGCTTTCGCTGCGGCCGACGTCCAGTTGCAGCATCACGGCTTTCGCGCCGAGTGCCTGCAGTTCGGTTACCAGCGCCTGGGCTTCATCGGCGCGGCTGTTGTAGGTGCCGATGATGTCGATGCCCTGAGCGGCGAGGTGCAGGGCGGCGTTTTTGCCCAAGCCGCGACTGGCGCCGGTGATCAATGCGATTTTGCGATTCATGGAGGCTTCCTCGATTGCGGTGAGTGGTGATGGCCTCAGTTTATTTGTCCGCCAAGGGGTGATAAACAGGTTGAAAACGGAATCACTGGTCGGCTCAGCCGAACAATCCATAGGTGCCTTATGAACAAACTGGAACTGCTGCGCACCTTCGTCCGGGTCAGCGAACTGTCGAGTTTTACCCTCGCGGGCGAGAGCCTTGGCTTGCCGCGCTCGACCGTGTCCGAACATGTGCAAGCGCTGGAAACCCTGCTCGGCACGCGTCTGCTGCAACGCACCACACGCAAGGTGCAGGCGACGCAGGACGGGCTGGTGTTGTACGAGCGCAGCAAGGACCTGCTCTCGCACATGGACGAGATCGAGGGCTTGTTCCGCCAGGACGAGGCGTCGCTGACCGGGCGCATTCGGGTCGACATGCCGAACATTCTCGCGCGGCGTCTGATCATGCCGCGCCTGCCGCAATTCATGGAGCGTCATCCGAACCTGGAGCTGGAAATCAGCAGCACCGATCGCCGGGTTGATCTGCTCAGCGAAGGCTTCGATTGCGTGGTGCGCATCGGCGCGCAACCGGATCAGTCGGTGGTCGCGCGGCACCTCGGCGATTTCCAGATGGCCAACTGCGCCAGCCCCGCGTACCTCGAGCGTTACGGCGTGCCGCAAACCCTTGAGGATCTGGCGCAGCATCGACTGGTGCATTACGTCGGCGTGCTCGGTTCGCGCTCGGAAGGTTTTGTGTACGAGGAGGGCGGTCAGGTTAAACGCTTGCCGATGGCTGGCAGCATTACGGTCAACAGCACTGACGCTTACGAGTCGGCGTGCCTGGGCGGTTTTGGTCTGACGCAGGTGCCGCGCACCGGCATGCAAACGCATCTGGAAAACGGCGAACTGGTCACCGTGCTGCCGCAATTCACCGCGCCGGCGATGGGGATTTCATTGTTGTATGCGCGGCAGCGGCATTTGCCGTTGCGGGTCAGGGTGTTTATGGACTGGCTCGGCGATCTGATTCGTTCCGCGCTCTGAACCTGAACACCGGTCAAAACTGTAGGAGTGAGCCTGCTCGCGATAGCGGTGTGTCAGTTGAATCAATGTTGACTGATACACCGCTATCGCGAGCAGGCTCACTCCTACAAGGGATCTTCGTCGGTTAGAAGATCTGGGTGAACAGCCAGTAGAGGCTGCCTGACAGCAGAATGGCGGCGGGGAGTGTCAGCACCCACGCCATCAACAGGTTGCGGATGGTCTTCATCTGCAACCCGCCACCGTTGGCGACCATGGTCCCGGCTACCCCTGAAGACAACACATGCGTGGTCGACACCGGCAAACCAAACATGTCCGCCGCGCCGATGGTCAGCATCGCCACAGTTTCCGCCGAGGCGCCCTGGGCATAGGTCAGATGGGTCTTGCCGATCTTCTCGCCGACCGTCACCACAATCCGCTTCCAGCCGACCATGGTGCCCAACCCGAGCGCGATGGCCACGGCGATCTTCACCCACAGCGGAATAAACCGTGTGGCGTTGTCGATCTGTTGCTTGAACAGTTGCAGTTTGCTGCTGGTGTCAGCGTCGAAATTGCCGACCTTGTTCTTGTCCATCAGGCGAATGCTTTCGCTGGCCAGGTACATGTCGTTACGCACGTTGCCCATGGCTTCGGCCGGGACTTTCGCCAGCGAGCCGTAGCCTTTGACTTCTTCACCGATGTGCCCGGTGAGAGCGGCGAGGGCGGGGATCAGTTGCGGCGTGGCGTCCTTGCTGCGCACGTAATCGGAGAGCACCGCACGCGGATCGGCCGGCGTCGGCAGCGGGGCATTTTTCACCAGCGCTTGCTGGGTGACTTGCGCCACGGCGGCAAACTGCAGCGATTGTTCTTCGGGCATGGTGCGGTTCAAGGCGTAGGCCATCGGCAACGTGCCGACCAGAATCAGCATGATCAGGCCCATGCCTTTCTGGCCGTCATTGGAGCCGTGGGCGAAGGACACGCCGGTGCAGGTCAGAATCAGCAAACCGCGAATCCACCACGGCGGCGGGGTGTTGCCTTTAGGGGCCTTGTACAGCGCGCGATTCTTCACGAACGCACGCAGCGCCAGCAGCAACAGCGCCGCGCAGCCGAAACCCACCAGTGGCGACAGGAGCAAGGCGTAACCGATCTTGGTTGCCTGCGCCCAATCGACACCGCTGGTGCCGTCGCGGCCGTGCATCAAGGCATTGGCCACGCCGACGCCGATGATCGAACCGATCAGCGTGTGCGAAGACGATGCCGGCAAACCGAGCCACCAGGTGCCGAGATTCCACAGGATCGCCGCGATCAGCAGGGCGAAAATCATCGAGAAACCGGCAGACGAACCGACCTGCAGAATCAACTCCACCGGCAGCAACGCGATGATGCCGAACGCCACCGCGCCGCTCGAAAGCAACACGCCGAGAAAGTTGAAGAACCCCGACCAGACCACTGCCACATTCGGCGGCAGCGAGTGGGTGTAAATCACCGTCGCGACGGCGTTGGCGGTGTCGTGGAAACCGTTGACGAACTCGAAACCCAAGGCAATCAGCAGCGCCACGCCGAGCAGCAGGAACGGCGTCCACGTGGTGACCACCGTGCCGAGTTCGTGCATGTCATGCATCAGGCTGTAGGCAGTGAACAGCATCCCCATCGCCAGCACCGCGAAAAAGATCACGTAGGTGAACGGGCCGGTTTTTTTATCAAGAGCCGGCCTGCCGCTGGCGGCGGACGCAGGGCTGGCGGTCAGGGAGGGAGTAGCCATGGCAGGACAATCCTGAGCGAGGGAAGGAATGTCGCCCATGATCGTTGCAGAATGTTACAGGGAGACTGCGCCATGTCAGTGTTTGGCTGAATAGCCTGACCATTGATCTGGAGGCAAAATCAAAAGATCGCAGCCTTCGGCAGCTCCTACAGGGGGAACTCATTCCAAGGTAGGAGCTGCCGAAGGCTGCGATCTTTGTTCTTAGTAATCCCCGCGCTTGCGAAATGCCCATCGCCCGGCAATCACAGTAAACGTCGCTACCAGCGCAACCAATATCCAGAACCCTTCCGGATCCTGCGACAACGGCACCCCGCCCACATTCATTCCGAAAAAACCGGCAATGATGTTGATCGGCAGCGCCAGCACCGTCACCACGGTCAAAGTAAACAGCGTGCGGTTGCTCTGTTCGTTGAGGTTGGCAGCGATCTCTTCCTGCAACAGTTTGATCCGCTCACCCAGCGCAGTGAGGTCGTTGATGATCAGCGCAAACTCCTCGGTGGATTTGCGCAGCTCCTTGACGTCCTCCTTTTGCAACCAGGGCGGCGGCCGGTTGAGCAGACGCAGCAGCGAACCCGGCTCCAGCGCCAGCAGCCGTTGCAGCCGCACCAGCACACGGCGATTGGCGCCGAGTTCGGCACGGTTGGTCGACAGCCGCGAGGAGAGCAATTCGTCCTCGACCTGATCGACGCTCATGCTGGTCTTGCGCACGATCTGCGTGAGTACTTCGCCCTGATCGCGCAGCAGATGCACGAGCAATTCCGAGGGCGAACGAAAACGCTCGCCGGCCTTCACCGACGAGCGCAATTTATCCACCGAGTGCAGCGGTTGCAGACGCGCACTGACGATCAGTTTGCTGCGCACACAGACCCACAGCGTCGACACGTCCGAGGAGACCATGCTGCTGAGGTTGAACACCACATCGTTGACCACCGCCAGCAACGCCGAGTCGACATGCTCGATGCGCGTCGACCGCGAACCTTCGTGCAACGCTTCGAAAAACTCCTCGGGCAATTGCAGATGACTTTTCATCCAGCGCTCGCACGCCGCATGCGCCAGATTGAGGTGCAGCCAAAGGAATTCGCCCGTGTCGTTATCGTCCTGCAAGCAGCGCAACGCTGTCGCCGAGTCGACTTCGCGGCCACGTTCGCCGGGCAGGAAACGAAAGCCGTAGAGCAGGCCAAACAGATCGGGATCGCGATGGCTGATATCGAGGCTGTGGTTCATGAAGGCTCGCTGCGAGGAGGGTGCGTCGGTCGCGCAAATGGCAGGTTCACTGAGCCGCATCATCGCAATGTCACATGACGTTTGTGTGACAGCAAAGTGACGCCAAATCAGCGACTTACCGGCGGTCGGGATTTCTTCAAGAAACGCTCTGGTGCGCCGATCACGCTTGGGTTACGTTGCGCGCGCTTGGCCATGAGCCAAGGCGTGCCGACAGGGATGTCCGGCAAATTTCACGCCTTATCGGGCGTGCCTCATCCTTGTCCTGAGTATCTTTCGATGCTGCAAAAATCCCTGAGAGCGCAAATTCTCGCCCTGCTGAGCGGCAGCCTGCTGGCGATGCTGTTGATCGCCCTGGCCTGTTTTCACTTTCTGTCCAACGGCGTGCAGAGTTACAGCCAGTTGATCGCCGGTCCCTTGCACACTTCGCAATTGATCGACGAGGCCAACCTGCAATTCAAGGTGCAGGTGCAGGAATGGAAAAACGTTCTGCTGCGCGGCAAGCAACCGGCGGATCTGAGCAAATATTGGGGGCAGTTCGAAGATCGTCAGCGCGACGTGCAGAACATCCTCGGCGAACTGGCCGGGCAGAAAGGCCTCGAGCCGAGCCTGAAAAACCGTATCGAACGCCTGCGCGATGAGCATCGTCAGCTCGGTTCCGCCTATCAGAAGGGCCGCGATGCCTACGTGGCCGCCGGTGGCGATCCGACGGCGGGTGACACAGCGGTCAAAGGCGTCGATCGCGCCACCAGCGATCAGATGAGCGAACTGGTCGCCGAATTGCGCAAGCAAGGTACAGAGCAGTCGGCGCTGATCAGTGCCGAAGCCGATCGCACGGTGTTGTTCGGACTGTTGGTGATGCTCGCATCGGGCCTGCTGATCGGCCTGCTGAGCCTGTGGCTGGTCAACCGCAACCTGGTCGAGCCAATCCGCAAGCTGATCGATTACGTCACTCAGTTGAGTCGCGGCAAACTCGCCGAGCGCGTGGTCAGCGACCGCCAGGATGAGCTGGGCAACCTCGCCGCCGCCGCCAACACCTTGCGCGATTTCCTCGCCGAAACCTTCACCCGTTTGCAACGCAGCGCCAGCGATCTGGATAGCGCCAGTGGCGAGTTGAATGCGATCGCCACGACCATGGCCGGCGGCACCAACGAACAATTCAATCGCACCGATCAAGTGGCCACGGCGATGAATGAAATGTCCGCCACCGCCCAGGAAGTGGCGCGTCACGCCGCTGATGCTGCGCGTGCGGCCGACGATGCCGACCAGTCCGCCCAGCAGGGTGAAAAGGTCATGCAGAGCACCATCCACTCGATCACCCAGATGCGCGGCGAAATCGCCAATACCGCCACGGTGATCCGTCGTCTGGAAGCCGACAGCGGCCGCATCGGCAAAGTGCTGGAAGTGATTCGCGGCATCGCCGAACAGACCAACCTGCTGGCCTTGAACGCGGCCATCGAAGCGGCGCGCGCCGGTGAGGCCGGGCGTGGTTTTGCCGTGGTCGCCGATGAAGTACGCAACCTCGCACAACGCACCGCCGAGTCGATCATCGAGATCAACCAGATCATCCAGAGCGTGCAGACCGGCGCGGTGGACGCGGCGCAAGCCATCGACAGCGGCCAGACGCGCAGTGATGAAAGCGTCGAGCAGGTGACCCAGGCCGGCGCGATGCTGGAGCGCATCACCCACGCGGTGGAAGCGATCCGCGACATGAACCGTCAGATTGCGACCGCCGCCGAAGAGCAGACCTCGGTGGCCGAGGACATCTCGCGCAACCTCACCGAGATCACCTCGATCGCCAGCACCAACCTCGACAACGTGCAGCGCACCGAAAGCGCGAGTCAGAACCTGCACAGTCTGTCGGGGGAGCTGAACGAAGTCACCGCGCGTCTGAGTGCCTGACGCCAATGCCTGTGTACCGGTTCGGATACCGAGTCGGTACACAGTCGATCTCAAATTGAAGCAGCCGTGGTCGATGACCGGTTATCTATAACCGGCATTGGAGCCTTTCCATGGTCAGCATCACTTCTGTTTCGATCAATCAGACCGTCAGCGCACCTTCCAGCAAAACCGCAATCAGCGACGTCGGTGACGATACCTCGACCACGGCAGCCGCCAGCACTGGCGTGAAAGCGGACACCAGCAAAGTGGCTGCGGGCGGTGGTGCGGCACCTGCGGGTGACAGCGATTCCAGCAGTGAAGAATCGGATTCGGTGAAGGAACTGCGCAAGCAGATTGCCGAGTTGCAGAAGCAATTGCAGGAGGAGCAGCAAGCGCTGCAAGCGGCCCAGGCGAAGCAGGAAAGTTCGGATGCCAAGGCTGCCGAAGTAGCCGCTGCACAGGCGCAGATCACTGCCACCTCGGCCTCCCTGTCCACCGCCACTGCCTCATTGTTGCAGGCCTTGCAGGATTCCGACTCGAGCACCTCGGGTTCTTTGGTCAGCACCTCGGTGTGATGCCCTTTTCCCTCACCCTAGCCCTCTCCCAAGGGAGAGGGAACTGACCGTGGTGACTATTTGAGGTACGCCGACCTGAAATATCGAGGCGCACTCAGGTCTTGGTGTTTTCTTGTCGGCTGCAAGATTGCGAGTCGAACTCAGGCCTTGAATAGCCCCCGATCGGCTCCCTTTCCCCCTCGCCCCCCTGGGGGAGAGGGCTGGGGTGAGGGGGAGAAAATCTCACTGACAACGCATCAACAAAACCAAACACCAGACACAAAAAAAGCCGCACGATTTCTCAATCGTGCGGCTTTCCCTATTTGCGGTATCAAGTGTCTTGCTTGTTGCTCAACACCTTGCCAGTGGTCGCATCAAAGTCCACATCGAACTCTTTGCCATCAGCGGTCTTCAGTTCAACTTCGTACTCATAACCGTTGAAGTGGTTATCCAGGTCCGTGTCAGTAATAGTCGCACCCGGATGCAGTTTCAGCGCTTCGGCATTCATCGATTCCAGCGACTTGATCTTGCCTTCCTTGACCAGTTGCGGGATCTGGTCGACGCGGACATCAGCCAGGGCCACGCCAGCAGTGAGGGTCAGGGCAGCGGCGGTAAACAGGGCAGTCAAAGTTTTCATCGGCTCATTCCTTGGGTGACTCGTTTAAGTGGCCTCAGGTTACCCAGCGCAACTTAACTCACCCTTAAAACCCTGCACCCAAACAAAACGGGCAAGCCATGCACCTGCACAGAACCTGTGAGAGCGTGGCTTGCCCGTGATGATGGCGCCTGGATTTCAGATCAGAACCCGTTGTTCTTCAACACCTGATCAACACTGCCGGCCGCCGGGCGTTTGTAGAACTTCAACAATTCGCTGGCGCGGTTGGTGAAGATGCCGTCGACACCGGCCGCCATGACTTTCTCGAAGTCCACCGGCTCGTCAACGGTGTAGACGTGCACCAGCATGCCCTGATCGTGGGTGTATTGGTTCATCCACGGTTGCACCAGATCCGAATAGCTCTGATCGCCGCCCTTGGTCAGCTTCGCCGACGGGCCGGTACCGATGGCACCTTGCGACTTGGCGTAGTCCACCCATTGCTTGAATTCGGCTTCGGACTTCGGCTCTTGTTTGCCGTAGAAAACGTTTTTGTCTTTCTCGCCGGACTCGGCAAAGGTCACTTTCGATTTCGGCTCGATGCTGCCTTCACCGACCCACAGCAGGAGGATCTTCGGCACTTGCGGCATTTCTTTTTCCAGCAGGGCAAGGCTGTTCTTCTCGAACGTCTGCAGGATCACCTTGCCTTTACCCTGACCAACACCCAGTGCGCTTTTCGCCAGCTTCGAACCGGCCGGGCTCAGCCAGCCGCGATCCTGGAGTTTTTCCTTGAGGTCTTTCTCGATCCCGGGAAACAGCTGCGGCTCTTTGGTCTCGATGTACAGGCCCGGCTTGTGTTGCGGATTGGCCTGAGCGATGTCGATGATTTCATCGAGGGTCAGAATTTTCAGCCCGGTGTAGGACGGGCGGGCACGATCCGGGTACTTGGCGTTAAACCAGCTGCCCGCGTCGAGGGTTTTCAGTTCGGCCATGGTGAACGCGGTTGCCGAGGCATCCTTGCGCTCCGGAAACTTGGTGGCGACGTCGGTGGTGCGTTGCAGGTTGTCGTCGTGCAGGGCGAACAGCACGCCGTCCTTGCTGCGCTGCAGGTCCATTTCCAGGTAATCGGCGCCGAGGTCGCGGGCCAGTTTGTAGGACGCGGCGGTGGATTCCGGTGCATCGAAGGACGCGCCACGGTGAGCAATCACCGCCGGGTGCGGGATGCCGTTGGCGGCAGCGATCGCTTTCGGGTCGGTTTGGCTGGCAGCGTGTGCCTGGCCAAGACCGAGCAGCAGGCTCAGGACCAGAGCGCTTTTGGTGAAAGTGGCGGGCATGTTCGAGTTCCTTTCGCAGGGCATTTTCAAAGACGTACCTTTTAACAACTGAATTGATTGCGTGCTATCGCAGGACCGACATAAACGTATTAAAAGCGATTTTTCCTGCACTTTTGTGGCGCTGTTTGCAGTACGCTTGCCCTCGGCAGACGTCCCGGCAGAGGGCGCGCCGCTCCGTTGCCCTGCGTGTAAACCATCGATCATCTTTCGTGAGGTTTACCATGCGCATCACCTCCCAACTCATCTGCCAGGCTGCCGACGATCTCAAGGGGTTTGTCGGCCTCAACCGCAAGACCGGTCAATACATCGTGCGTTTCAGCGAAGATTCGTTCGGCATGGACGTGGCGGATGACGGCATTATTCCTGTGAATGAATTCGTCTGGGCGCCGGCGACGGCGCAGACCATGACCCTTAAACGCGAGTTGATTCAGTTGTTGCTGGATCAGAACATCGATGAGCGGATCAACATCACCGAGCCGTTGCGGGTGTATATGAGCAAGGTTGAGGTGCCGGAGATTGTCGCGGTGCGCAGTCTGGTGCGCGGCTGAGATTATCTGTGACAGTGCGGGCCTCTTCGCGAGCAAGCTCGCTCCCACATTGGATCTGCGTTGATCACAAATCCCCTGTGGGAGCGAGCTTGCTCGCGAAGGCGGCCGAAAGCATGACCCTGCAATTACTGGTTGAACCAATACTCACGCTCAACCCGGCACACCCGCGTATGAAACGCCGAATACCACTGCAAGCGCCCGCGCTCCTGAATCAGCCGATGCTCAGGGTTCTGTCGCCACGCCAGAATCGCCGCTTCGCTCTGCCAATACGACACCGTAATCCCGACGCCATCCGCGCCGCGAACCGACTCCACCCCGAGAAAACCCGGCTGTTCACGCACTAATAATTCCATGCGTTCAGCCGCCTCGGCATAGCCGTTGTCACCCTCGGTTCGGGTCGAGGTAAAAATCACCGCAAAGCAGGACGCCATCAACGCGGCTCCATGCAAGCTTCAACAAACGCGCGCACCAGCGGCGGCATCTGCCCTTTGAGCGCGGCACGTTCCGGTTGAAACAGCGTCGCGACAAAGAATCGGTGATCGTTGAGTTCAATCGCGCGTAAATCCCCTGACGAATCATGACCGACAGCTTGTAGCCGATCGTTCAACAGTTCCTGTTCGAACAGCGGATTCACACCAAAGCGGCAGCGATACCCTTCACTAATCTGCGACGTTTCGTACGCCTTGGCGATCAACGAGTCGGGAACCAAGTGAATAGTGTCCACCGCTTCGACCAGCGAACAGGTCAACGGCGTAAGTACCGCGCGTTCAGAGTCGGGCGATGTTTCACCATGTTCCGCATCCACCCAGCCCAACACGTTGCGGGAAAATTCCAGCACCGCATGCTGAAAACCGCCGCAGGTGCCGAGGAACGGGCGCTGCTGTTCGCGGGCAAAACGGATTGCTCGCAGTGCGCCGTCTTCGCTTTTGTAGGGGCTGGCCGGCACGCACCAGAAACCGTCGAAATCGCCGAGTGGTGTATCGGCGTGGATCTGCTCGGTGGCCAGCCATTCGAATTGCACGTTGCGATTGAGGTGTTCGGCGACCAGGCCGAGGGCGACGGGAATGGCTTGGTGGGCGGTGACTTGCGGGTCGTAATCGCCAATCAGGGCGATACGAATGGCGCTGTTTTCCATGGGGGTTCCCTGCGCTTGTTGATTGATGGCACTCACTATAGATTGGCGTTCACGCACTCAACATTGGCGTTTGCCCAAGTGATCAATGCAGCCACGCACTATCAGCTCGACTACCCCGACCTCGCCCTGATTCTCGCCTTGGTGCGTGGCGGCTCTCTGGCCCGGGCTTCGCAGCTGTTGAAGGTCGATGTGTCGACGGTATTCCGCGCCGTGCGCCGTCTCGAAGCCGCACTCGGCCAGCAATTGTTCGAAAAAAGCCGTGCCGGTTACCTGCCGACGAACCTCGCGCAGACGCTGGCCGAGCAAGCTGAACGCGCCGAACAGGCATTGGAAGCCGCACGTATCGGCGTGGACCAGGGCGGCGAAGTGGTCAGCGGCACGGTGCGTCTGACCTGCACCGATTCGGTGTTGCAGGGTTTGCTGCTGCCGGCGCTGGCGCAGTTCATGCCCAATTATCCGGCGTTGGCCATCGAACTGAGCACCTCCAACGACTTCGCCAACCTCAGTCGCCGTGATGCCGACATTGCTCTGCGCCTGACGCGGACACCGCCCGAGCATCTGGTCGGACGGCAGTTGGGGAAGATTTCCTACCGGGTCTGCGCCAGTTCGCGCTATCTGCAAAATGTCGATGCTTCGGATCTGACGGCGTTGACCTGGATCGCCCCGGATGACTTTTTGCCCGATCATCCGACTGTCGCCTGGCGTCGTCAGCATCTACCCGGTGTCACCCCGGGCTATCGCTGCAACAGCATGTTGTCAGTCACGGAGCTGGTTCGCGCAGGCCTCGGTGTGGCGGCATTACCGGACTTCCTCATCACCGAGGGGGTGCAGGCGTTGAGCGAGCCGCTGCACGGTTACGACACCGCGTTATGGCTGCTGACGCGCCCGGATTGCCGGGCGTTGCGCTCGGTGGTGACGTTGTTCGATGAACTTGGGCGTGCGCTGCGTTTGCCGTGATCAGCGCTGCGGGTTCTGGCGCATATGATCGTGCAGCTCGCTGGTCAGGCTGGCGATGCGTTCGGTGAGGTTTTTGGTCATTTCGGTGAGACGGGTGTTCTGCTCCAGCAGCTCAAGCAGTTGCGCGGTGTTCTTCGCCGCTTGGGCCTGACGCTCGGTATTGGCCTGTGCCAGCGCTTCACGGTGTAGCGCATCGGCATCGGCTTGTGCCTTGTCGCGGGCGGCCTGACGGGTTTGTGCCAGCAGAATCAGCGGTGCGGCATAGGCGGCCTGGAGGCTGAAGGCGAGGTTGAGCAGGATGAACGGGTAAACGTCGAATTGCGTCACGCCCGACACGTTGAGGCCGATCCACACCGCGACGATCACGGTTTGCGCACCGAGAAACAGCGGCGTGCCGAAGAACCGCGCGAATGCCTCGGCGCGCAGCGCAAACTTGTCGTTGCCGAAGGTGGTGTTGAGGTGGGCGTGGGGGCGGTGGAAGCGCAGGTGATCGACGGGGACTGCTTCAGGTGCTGCGGTTTTCTCAGTGGTCATGGTGAACTCGGCAGGGCGTGGGACGTGCAGTCACTATAGCCCTGCGTTGTGGCGACCGGCCCCTTCGCGAGCAAGCTCGCTCCCACAGGTATTCGGGGTGTTCACAAACATTGTGATCGAATGGGTCCCTGTGGGAGCGAGCTTGCTCGCGAAGGCCGCGACGCGGTCTGGCTGCCTTGCACAAGGCTTAACCCGGCACCCGCTCATTGGCAAACATGCTCACCGCATCCACCGCCTCACTGGCACCATCACGAATCTGCAGAATCACCGTCCCCGCCTGATTCGCCAATTCGACCCCTTCAGCCGCGCGACCCCGGGTGCCTTCCATGCTCTTGATGGCCTGACGGGTCTCGTTCTGGATCAGCCCGATCATGCTGGAAATTTCCGCCGTCGAGCCGCTGGTTCGAGCCGCCAGTTGTCTCACTTCATCGGCCACCACAGCAAATCCGCGACCCTGCTCACCGGCGCGCGCGGCTTCAATCGCGGCGTTGAGCGCCAGCAGGTTGGTCTGGTCGGCAATCGCGCGGATGGTATTAACGATGGCGGTGATCTGCTCGGAGCGTTCGCCCAGTTGGGCAATCAGCGTTGAAGATTGCGCAATGTCTTCGGCGATTTCGCGCATTTCGCTGGCGGCTTGCTGGATCACCTGCGTACCTTGCTCGGCGACTTTTCGCGTCGCTACCGAGATGTGATAGGCCGCGCTGGCACTGCGTGCATCCTGTTCGTGTTGCTCCACGCGCGCGGTCACATCGGAGGCGAACTTCACCACTTTGCACAAGCGCCCGGCAGCGTCGTAGACCGGGTTGTAATTGGCTTCGAGCCACACGGTTTGCCCGCGTTTGTCCACGCGCTCGAACTGCCCCTGGAAAAGCTCGCCCTGGTTCAAACGCCGCCAGAAATCCTCATAAGCGCTGCTGTTGACCAGTGCCGGCGTGCAGAACAAACGGTGATGTTTACCTTTCAGCTCGGCGAGGGTGTAACCCATGCGCGTCAGAAAATTCTGATTGGCCGTAAGAATGCTGCCGTCGAGGTTGAACTCGATCACTGCCATCGCCCGGTCAATCGCCTGCAACTTGGCGTTGGCCTCACTTTCCTGCTGCACTTTGGCGGTCACGTCCATGGCGTACTTGACCACTTTCACCACCCGCCCCGAAGCATCCTTGATCGGGTTGTAGCTGGCTTCCAGCCAGATCGGCTGGCCCTTGCCGTCGACCCGTTCAAACGTACCGGACTGAAACTGGCCGTTTTTCAGGCGTGACCATAACTCAGTGTATTGAGCACTACGGCCGAACTCTGGTGTGCAAAAGCGCCGGTGCGGTTGGCCGATCGCTTGTTCGGCGGTGTAACCCATGGTTTTGAGAAAGTTGTCATTGGCGCGCAGCACCACGCCATCCAGGTCGAACTCGATCACCGCCATCGAGCGATTGATCGCATCGAGCAGGCCGGCTTGTTCGGTGAGGGTGCGCTGAAGATCGTCGACGACGGCTTTGTGGCGTTTGAAGAACATGCTCGCAGTACTCTGGAAGTGGGGAGATCGAGGATTCAGTCCCTATTTCCGCGCCGGCAGACCGAATGCGCGGACGGCATTCGGCAATGACTGCTCAATGCCAGCATTCCATAGCTGGCAGATGGCTACTTATACAAAACTTCATAAAGTTGTACAAGAAAGTAATTATTTGTAATTTTGTATAACTTTTTAGGCGCTGGCGTTGTCTGTCGCGGCCCGGCTCAAGGCCACGCTGATGGTATTGCGACCTGTGTGTTTAGCGGTGTAGAGCGCTTTGTCGGCATCGTCCAGCCAGTCCAGTGCATCCTTGTACAAGGGTTGATAGCGCGCCAAACCGATACTCAGACTCACTCGCAACTCTGGCACCTGCGGATGACGATACTGCTGCAGAGACTCACGCAGTTGCTCCATCAAGGCTTCGGCCTTGTGCAGCGGCAGTGTCGGCAGTATCACGCAGAACTCGTCACCGCCATAGCGTCCGGCCAATTCGTACTGGTCCAGCAGCCGTTTGAGCTCCTGACTCAATTGCTGAAGCACTTCATCGCCGACGATGTGCCCGAAGCTGTCGTTGATCTCCTTGAAACGGTCGATGTCGATCAACGCCAGCGTGGCTTGGCTGTTGTGTTGGCGGCATTGCTGAAATTTCAGGTGCAGCAGGTCTTTCCAGGCCCCGTGGTTGAGCAGGCCGGTGAGACTGTCGGTGCGGCTCAGGGCACTCAGTGCGCGTTTGTGTTGGGAGAGTTTGATCGCCAGGTGATAACAGACCATGCCCAGCGCCAGCGGATAAAGAGTAAGCATCGGCAGGCAGGCCCAGACTTGCGTTTGGGTCATCGTCAGGCTGAATTGGACACCGAAAATCGCCCAGCCCAGCAGTACACCGGCGAGTTGCGCGAGGACGCCGAACACGAACAGACGTTGGCCGCCGGCGGCAACGTTGTTCATGGTCATCATCGACAGGATGGTCACGGTGGTCAGCGGGTTGAACTGAAAGCACGCCGCCCAAAAACCGCCGAACATCGAGTCGTATAACAAATTGCGGCGTTCAGCCTGATACGGGAACGCCGAGCGCGTGGAGATCTGGTAAGCCAAGTGCGGCCAGGCGAAACCGTTAAACAACAACAGCGCCCACAGCCAGTCGGGCATGTTCAGCGGATACAGCGCCGCAGCGACGCTGAAGAATCCCACGCCCAGACCAATGGCTCTGGGCAGATAAATACGTCTGGCGAATGACAAGCCTTTGCCGCGTTGGTTTTCCATGATGCCCTGCGCGAAATTCATCCTGAAATACTTTGCAGTATTTTCTCAGGCTAACCGTTCGTCGGTCGATTGTCGGACATTGTCATTTATTCCAACGGGAATAATCAGTGTCCTTCCGAGCCATTTAGTCGATGGTTCGCGCAGGAGAGGGGCGATTTAGAGCTGATAGTGGGCCAGAAACATTTCCAGCGCCGATTCGGCGACGGTGTTTTGCATATCGATATCAAGAGCGGCGCGGCCCATCGACATCTGTGGCCAGAAGGCAAAGGTCTTGAGCAAGCCTTGCACCTGGTGCGCGGCGAACTCCGGATCGACCGGCTTCAGTCGGCCATCGGCCTGTGCGGCGCGAATCCAAACAGTCAGACCTTCCTCACGTTCACCCATACGCTCGACCATGTTCTGCGCACGCTCCGGCGAATGGATCGTGGCGGCAATCGCCACGCGTGCCAGGGTCAGGAAATTCTCGTCGGCCATCAACTGCACCTTGGCCTGCAGCATCTTCAGTAACTGCTCACGCAACGGCTGATCGCGGTTGTAGGTCACCGATTGCTCAGCGCTGATTCGTGCCCACAACTGGTTGAGAATTTCGGCGAACAGCTCTTCTTTGCTGGGGAAGTGGTTATACACCGTACGTTTCGACACACCGGCCGTGGCGGCAATCTTGTCCATGCTGGTGATCTCGAAACCGTTGGCACGGAATTCGGTAATCGCCGCTTGAATAATGGCTTCGCGTTTACGGTCGGTGAGGCGTTGTGGAGCTGTCATAAGTACGCTTCGGCAGTGAAAGGGTGAAATTACACTTGGCAGTTTACTTGTCATCCGCTTTGATGCAACCTAGAAACTACACCGCCCAGTGTAATGTTGCGTTAATCCTCGCAATCTAAAAAACAGACAGTTCGGCCTATGCGTGCAGCTTTGGCCATTTATCGTCCCAACCGTGGAGAAACCGCGAATTGCGCGGTTTTTCTGGAGTCATTCAGTCATGGCCAATCCAGTTTCGATCCCGGATAACACATCCACGCCTGAAGCCTCGCGGCAGCATCAGGGGCTGTTTCGCAATCACGCACCCGTGCAACGCGAAGGCCTGCGCAAAATGCTGCGGATCATGTGGAACATGATTTTCCACAAACCGCGCAATACCCGGCCCGCAGCGCCAATCCCGGTGCAAGCGTTGACCCGGGAAGAGCTGTTGGCGGCGCCCAACCACAGCGTCTATCGCCTCGGCCATTCGACCCTGCTGCTGAAGCTGCGCGACAAATTCTTTATCACCGACCCAGTCTTCGCCGAGCGCGCCTCGCCGGTGCAATGGGCCGGGCCGAAACGCTTCCACCAGCCACCAATCAGCATCGATCAGTTGCCGCCGATCGAAGCGGTGATTCTGTCGCACAACCACTACGACCACCTCGATTATCAGGCCGTGCTCAGACTGGCCGCCAAGACCAACCTGTTCCTCACGCCACTGGGCGTCGGCGACACGCTGATCAAATGGGGTATCGATGCCAGCAAGGTCCGCCAGTACGATTGGTGGCAGGGCGCCGAGATTGCCGGCATCCGCTTCGTTGCTACACCGTCGCAGCATTTTTCCGGCCGTGGCCTGTTCGATGGCAACAGCTCCCTGTGGGCGTCCTGGGTGATGATCGACGGCGCCACGCGGATCTTCTTCAGCGGCGACAGCGGCTACTTCGACGGCTTCAAACGCATCGGCGAACAATACGGCCCGTTCGACCTGACCCTGATGGAAACCGGCGCCTACAACGTCGAATGGCCGCATGTGCACATGCAGCCCGAAGAAACCTTGCAAGCGCACATTGACCTCAAGGGCCGCTGGCTCTTCCCGATCCACAACGGCACCTTCGACCTCGCGATGCACGCCTGGCACGAACCGTTTGACCGGATCCTGGCACTGGCGTGGGAGCGCAGTGTTTCCATTACCACGCCGCAGATGGGCGAGGCGTTTAACATTGCTCAACCGCAACGCGGGGAGGCGTGGTGGTTGGCGGTTGAAGGGGAGAGTGAGGGGGTGGTGCAGAGCGCCTGATGAGTTGGAAACGGTTCGCGTCTAAGGGGGCGAACCGGTTGCTCCAGAACCAAGCCCTGAAATCTTGATGTTGTAATTGGCCATCGTAGTAACGGGTACCTCCCGGAATTTTCTACGAAGGATTTGCTGGAGATTCTCCAGAGATATTCCCAGTCTTTGTGCGGCTTCAGATTCGCTTATGTCGGTGGACTCGATGAGCGAGATCAATTTTGTCGCGTACTCGGACTTGATCAGCATCTCGCCTGCATGCTCAAGCCCTAAATCTTTATAAACATTGCCTGTGCTTTCTTCGATTTCGCTCATGTTTTTATCCTTACTCAGCCATCGCAAAATCCCCACGCCCCACCGCTTCCGACGAAACGCCCTGAGAACTCGCACTACGCCCCGGCGCAAATCCGGGAAAGAACACCAACCCCTGCGCCTCAAACCGGTAAGCCAACGCCAGCCGAGCCGCATCCGCGACATCCTGCTGTGCTTCAAAGCGTTGGATGTCTTCCACAGAAACCTCAGCTTCCCGCGATAGCTGTTCCACGCTCCAGCCCAGCATCGCTCGGGCCTGGACGCAGTGCGTCGGGGTGAACTGGAAAAGGGCAATGCGTTCGAGGATGTGGTTCATCGCAAGAGAGGCCATGGTGTGCTCCGGGCTCAAGAGTGCTGATTGAAAGTGTACTGTGTTTTTGTACAGTTGTTTTCGGCCGGGATCAAACGCATTTTTTGATTTGCCCTAATTTGCCGCCTCCAACCAGACGGACGGTGCCTGACCAAGGATCCGCCGGAACATCGTCGAGAACGCCGCCGGGCTCTCATAACCGAAATCCAGCGCGATGCGCGTCACCGCTTCACCCGAGGCCAAACGTGCCAGCGCCAGGACCACGCAAGCCTGCTGCCGCCATTGCCTGAAGCTCAGCCCGGTTTGTTGGCGAAACAGTCTGTTGAAGGTGCGCAAGCTTATGTGTAACTGGTCAGCCCATACCTGTGGTGATTGGTGGGCGTACGGCTGATGCAGAAAGTTCTGACACAGAGACAGGAGTTTTCCGTCAGGCGGCAGCGGAATGTGCAACGGCAGCGGCGCACTGCGCGTCAATTCATGCAGCAACAGATCGATCAATACGCCATCGCGCCCGTTAGGGTCATAGACCTGCGGCACCTCCACCGCCTCCATCAGCAAATGTCGCATCAACGGCGACACACTGATCACCTGGCAACGTTCCCCCAAATCCACTGCACCCGGTTCGATGTACAAGCTGCGAGTGCTGACCCCAAGCATTACCACCTCATGCGCCACCCCCGGCGGAATCCACACCGCCCGCTGCGGCGGCACCACCCAGTTGCCGTCATGGGTGCTGACCTGCATCACACCGGTCGCGCCGTACAACAACTGCGCCCGCCGATGCGTGTGAAAAGGCAGCAAGTGACCGTGGGAATAATCCGTACCGATCGCCACCACCGCGCGCGGCGTGTCATCCAGCAGATTGATCGAAACATTGCGCATCAGGCGTTTCCCAGTGGTTGGCGTAAACGCAAACATTATTGGCTGACTTGCTGAAGCAGGCCAAGCGATGCCGCTCTATCGTCGGCCGTTCTCCCTACACGGACGCCTCGACATGTTCTATCTACTGCTGACTTTCTTCGGTTGCCTCACCGGCATCACCGCCGTCCTGTTCGGCTTCGGCGGCGGCTTCGTCGTGGTGCCGCTGCTGTATCGCATGCTCACCGCCAGCCACGGCGCCGACGACCCGATCGGCCAGTCGGCGATGCACATCGCCGTCGCCACTTCGACCTGCGTGATGATCGTCAACGCCCTGATCGCCACCGACAAACACCGCCGCGTCGGCAATCTCATTCGTCATTACCTGTGGCCGTTGGGTGGGTTCATCGGGTTGGGCGCAATCGTGGGTGCAATAGCGGCGGTTTGGGTCAGCGGCGACGTGATTCGCTACGCATTCATCGGCTACCTCGGCGTGACCATCGTCGATTGCCTGCTGCGACGCGGATTCCTCACGCAAAACGCAGACGTCATCCCACGCCGACTTGGCGCTATGGAAACTTCCGCAGGTGGCGTAGGCATCGGCGCCATCGCGACGTTTCTCGGTGTAGGAGGCAGCGTCATGACCGTGCCGCTGTTGCGCCGCTGTGGACTGAGCATGTCGCAAGCGACGTCCATGGCCAATCCGCTGAGCGTGCCGGTGGCGTTGGCCGGAACGCTGACGTACATGGCATTGGCCGGGTTCAGTCAGGCTGACTTGGGCACGTGGTTTGTCGGGTATGTGGATCTGCTCGCGTTTGCGGTGCTGACGGTTGGCTCGCTCATCGGGATTCGATTGGCCGCGCCATGGATTGGACGGATACCAGATCGGGTGCATGCCTGGGTCTATATCGGGTTGCTGATTATTGTGCTGCTGTGTATCTCGCTTAAATGAACCATTGCCATGTCACAGCAGAAGAAATCAAAATCGACAACCGAGTACTGTCCTCCATCAATGACCAGAGAACCAGGATGTTGATCTTCAATTGCACCGAAGCCGCCAGCAAGTTTTTCAGCCGTGTTCACAAAGGCAAAAAGATTACGCCGGTGGACAACAAACCGCCGTCGCCGGCCATCGAAGATGACGAAGCCTCCAGTTCCGTAGAGCAGTGGCTAGTCCATGCGATCACAGTGCAACGCAAGCATGTTTTGTTGGTTATCCATGTGAAAACCCGTTACTGCATGGTCTTCGCCGACGCGAAAAAGGCTGACACAGAAGGTTTCGTTGCCTGGTTTGCTGATCGTTGGCGTGAAGGATTGATCCGCGATGCGATCAATCACGGCCTTATGGATTGGGTCGATGGGGGCATCATGCCGGAGCGTATGGAGCAAGTCTGTAGCGACTATAAGTTTTATCGGCGCAGCCATCGCAGTGCACAAAAACATATTGATGAAATTGCCTGGTATTTCGAGGGCAATGCAGCCGAGTGGGGTTGTTTGCCACAGAGTGAGCGTGAAGAGATTGGTTTCGATGCCGCGATGAATGACACGCCCAGAAGCAGCAAAGGCCAGAAAGATACCTACTGGCCGAATGTTGAAATGGTCGCTCACTGGTTGCGTGAGTATTGCGTTGTTGATGAGGCGGGTATCGAAAGTGCTTTGAAGCGACGTCTGGAGGCGTGGCGAGAAATCAGGGCTTTTCATTAAGCGCCCATGTGCAGCCGAAATGTACGGTTGCACTCGATTCTCTGGCTTGGCATCGCCATAATCCGCCCCGACTTTCTCCTCGCCGGCGTGCAAACCCCAGGCGCGGCCTCCGCCTCTTTCAAGGATCGATCAATGCTCAAGGGACTGATGCGCCTGGCGCTATATGCTGCGTCGCTGTTCACACTGATTTCCACTGCCCATGCCGAAGATGGCCGGCGCGTATTTACCGGTACGTTGGGCAAAACGCCGATTGTCGTTGAGCTCGACACCACGCAGCCGGATGAAGTGACTGGCCGTTACTTCTACGAGAAGTATCATCGCGATTTACCTCTCAACGGTGGGTTGCAGAACAGCACACTTACTCTGACCGAGGGCAACAATCGCTACAGTGATGACAAGCCGCTGCCGACGCTGAAACTGAAACCCACTGCTGATGGCTGGCAGGGCGAGTGGCAAAGTCCGAAGGGCAAGAAGCTGCCGGTGAAACTTGCCGAAGCCAAACTTCCAGCGCCGACATCAACGACTTTGCCTTTCATTGCCACACTGCCGAAGAGCGAACCCTACGAATATTTGCGTTTACAGGGACTCAAGCTCAAGCCCGCGAAAACAGAAAGCTTCATGGGTTATAACCTGCAGTGGTGGGTCGAACCGGATTCGAAAATTTCGTTGTTCAGCGTGGCATCCGGCTACCCGGCGCAAGATCAACTACGCATCAATCAGCTATTGCTTGAGCGACTCTGGCGAGAGGTCATTAGCTACCACGCCTGCATGTTGCAAGGTGGCGAAAATGCCGAGCAGTATCAGAGTGTCGCGCCCACGTTCCTGTCGCCGGACGTGGTCAGCCTGAACATCAATACCGGGTATGACTGTGGTGGCGCGCACCCCGATGTCACTAATTCCCCCGTCAACCTCAATGTTCACACTGGCCAAGACATAAAGCTGCAAGACGTGTTGTGGGTTGGAGAGCGCGAGAATACTTCGACTGGAGCAAGCGCCAGCAATCAGAGCGATGTGTTGACGCCGTGGCTGATCAAACAATTCACAACGCTGTATCCCAACGAAATGAAAAAACCGGCCGACGGTGATGAGGACAGCTGCGATTACACCGATGAAAATGTCTGGAGCGTTTTGAATTGGCACTTCACTGCCAAGGGCATTTACTTGGGACCGTACTTTCCGCGCGTACAACGTGGTTGCGATGAACCAGAGTGGTCGATTCTGCCGTACTCCCTCGTCAAACAACACCCCGGCGCCGTCAACCTGCAACTGCCCCAGGGTTAACCGTCACTCCAGCCCCGGCGCTTCACGAATAATGAAGTGATCCAGGTTCTCGATATTGGCATTGAAGACCTCGAAAGGCTTTTCGGGGTTCTTCTTGCCGGGCACCTGCTTCAACTCCGGCGTCACCCCATAGAAGAAACAGAACAACGCCTTGTCGCTATCCGCCGCATGCTTGATCTCTTCCAGAAACGCCTTGCGCTTGCGGTAGTTGTCGATCAGCTTCTTGTTCAGATAAACGCTGACCGGGTATGGCTTCTTCTTACTGTCCTCGGGCTTCTTGAACCAGACCTTGTCCTCGAAATCGATGCGAAAACTGGCACTGTGGAAGTCCTCAATCTTCTTGATCCGACCCCAGTAAATCAGCCCCTTGTTGTCCGTCAGATACTCGATCTTCTTGAAGAACGAACTGTACGGCGCCGAATGCTCGCCGACCTTCAACGGCATCCGCTTAAGCAACTCCTTGTCCGCGAAGTTCGAAACAAAACACTCCACCGGATGCGCAAACACACTGGTCTTGTCCGGCGCCGACTCACGACCCGCCGACTCTTTACCACTCTCCGCCGTCACCCGCACCGGATCATCCCGCAACACATCCGCCGCCCCCGCTGGCGCGACAGGCTTGCGCACATACTCACGCCGGGTCAGTAACAACTCCGATGGAAAGTGTTCCTCACGCCCGTCATCCACCTCGCCATCCGCCGTTTCAACGCCAGACGCTGAAGCCTTCAAACTCACATACGGACAACCCGCCACATGCTGCGTAGTGGGCAGATTCTTGAAGTGCGGCGTGCGCACGTAATTCACGTTCTTGGCGTTGAACGTACCCAACTCATTGGAAGCCTCGAACGCCGAACGACAGGCATCGTTGGGGCACTGGAAGTGTTCCTTCGCAGAGTCGAACGCCACCGTCTCATCGAAATTGAGATCGCGAACATCATAGATCGACAACTTGTCGTCGAGGCTGAGGCAGTAGGCGAGATCGAATTTCATGGTGGGGCTCGGGTCCTTGAGGAGAAGATGGCGCGTTAAGACGAGTAAACGAGTTAGGGGGAGCACGCCGATATTAAAGGCAACGCCTAGAAATAGTGGCTCTTTGCTCTGTCATGTATTGAAACCCTTTTGGAGTTTGGCGACTATAGGAATTTTCCTACAGCCATAGACTACAAAGGGCGGCACTCGTGGTGATCAAAGCGGTCTCGAAGGAACGAATAGGCAGCGCGATGCTGGAGTTTGATCACAAATTTCGGAGTAGGCCTGAGTGGCAAAGCTGGGAAAAAAACCAATCGCATCGTTATGCCATTAACGCGGGCGGGGTCCTGTATCCAGCGAAGAAAATTGTCTCTTTGGCGACTGGCATTGCGGTAGGCGATTTTTCGGGTGGGCATCCGACCAACAGTTACCTTAAGAAGCGAGGCTTCACTATTGTGGAGTTACCTCGTGAAGAAGGTGAGCTTGTGTTGCAGTTCACGCCAGGGGTTGTTTATGACCGAAAAACTGAAATCAATGGGCCGTTCGGTGGTAGTCGACAAAGCGGCATAGCAGCGTCAGCTATCTATCCTGTGATTTTTTTGTTCACTGGCGATAGCGGTGAGCAATATGGTTATGCCGACCGTTGTGAAGATGGCGTCTATTTTTATACCGGTGAAGGTCGACGAGGGGCGATGACTTTGACTCGTGGCAACCGCGCTATTGCTGAGCATGCTGTGGATGGCCGAGCACTGCATTTGTTTAAGTCACTCGGCAAAAGTAAAGGCTGCGCTTATGTGGGTGAGTTTTCTTGTGCTGATATGTTCACACGGACTCAGCCGGATGTAAGTGGCCAGGATCGTGCGGCTATTGTGTTTCGACTAGTCCCAGTTGGTATTTCTGGCGGAACGATTGAAGTTGGTGACGAGTACGAGGATAAGGCTGACCTTCCCGAGTCTCTGGCTGCTGCGCGGCTGGTGGCGCTCGCTGCTTGTAAGCTTGCCAGTGATGGAGTCGGGCAATCCGCCCCGCGTAAGATTTATCAGCGTAGCCAGAAGGTCTCGTACTACGTATTGATGCGTGCTCAGGGAATATGTGAAAGCTGTGAAATGCCAGCTCCGTTCTTGAAGAAGGATGGCACACCCTATTTAGAACCACATCATGTGAATAGGCTCTCCGATGGCGGTTTAGACCACCCACGGTATGTGGCAGCTGTATGTCCAAGTTGTCACCGGGAAATTCACTCTGGGGTGCATGGCGCATTGGTGAATCAGAGATTGAAGCTTCGGTTGGAAGCAATTGAAGGTTAAATATTCCAATCACGGTTGTTCTTTTTCGCACCCATACGATTGCCGAGGGTGCAAACCCTCGGCCGATATTGAATGGCTGTCATGAACTCCTTATGAAGAGTCGTGGGGCTCGAAAGCGCTCCTATAAACACGTCACCTAGCCCATTGAGCGCTTCGAAGAATGGAACGCCTGAGCAACTCGGCGCCACCAAGGTCGAGTCGTAGTTGCTCTCCGCTGCGGCTGATCATTTAACAGGTGAGGCATATCCCGCAGCCGAATCCACCCCTCATCCTGCCAATGCAGCAAACTCAAAGACATCTCTGGCCAATCCAACAAGCTCAACATTGGCCGATTTGAATCTCCCGAATCCGCAGCATCGCGCAAGGTCGGCACTACCTCATTGGTCAGCCACTCACGCAACAACCGATTCCCCGGAACGTAGTGATAGACCAACAGCGCATACACCCCAGACTCACTGAGCATCAGATGCTGTTCAGGTTCTCGAAAGTACTCAATCCACATGATGCGGCGCTGATCGCTATCCAGCTTGTTGACTACCCGATCATTCAGATGGAAACCCATCAAGCGGCCGAAGTCGCGAGCGGAGAACCAAGGCTGGTTTTCTATTAGAAGGGCATGTAGAGAAAGGTTGTGGCGAGAGAAGACTATTACCGAGCATGGATCAGACATATTTATGACCTCTACGTTTTGGATTTTGGGAGGGCCTGACCCCAACGTAGAGCGGACTTAAGAAATCCCAACGAGCAGAGCAGTTACCACCGACGAATTACACGTCTGTGTCACTGGCCAAACTTTCTACGTTGGGCGTTTCTTAGGCACCTGCGATAGAGCTTAGTAGTGCTCGTAGCAGGCTTCAATGGGAAGCGACTGTAAGTGCTGTAGGAGATTGAGCGCTGTGGCGTAGGCGTAAAAAGGTTTACCCATCGCCCATAAAAAAGCCCCGATCAGATCGGGGCTTTTTGCTTCTCGACTCGCCGACTCAAACAGCAATCGTCAAATCATGCCGAGCGAGACCATTAGTCCCAGCTCAGAGCACCACCAGTTTGGTACTCAATTACGCGAGTCTCAAAGAAATTCTTCTCTTTCTTCAAGTCCATAATCTCGCTCATCCAAGGGAACGGGTTAGTCGTCCCTGGGTACTCTTCCTTCAAACCAATCTGCGACAAACGACGGTTAGCGATGAACTTCAGGTAGTCCTCCATCATCGCCGCGTTCATACCCAGTACGCCGCGAGGCATGGTGTCACGTGCGTATTCGATCTCCAGTTGCGTACCCTGCAGAATCATCTGGGTCGCTTCTTCCTTCATTTCGGCATCCCACAGGTGTGGGTTTTCGATTTTGATCTGGTTGATCACGTCGATGCCGAAGTTCAGGTGCATGGATTCGTCGCGCAGGATGTATTGGAACTGCTCGGCGACGCCGGTCATTTTGTTGCGGCGGCCCATGGAGAGGATTTGGGTGAAGCCGCAGTAGAAGAAGATGCCTTCCAGCACGCAGTAGTAGGCGATCAGGTTGCGCAGCAGCTCTTTGTCGGTGTCCGGGGTGCCGGTTTCGAACTTCGGATCGGAGATCGAACGGGTGTATTTCAGGCCCCAGGCTGCCTTTTTGGCGACCGATGGGATCTCGTGGTACATGTTGAAGATTTCGCCTTCATCCATGGCCAGCGATTCGATGCAGTACTGGTAGGCGTGGGTGTGGATCGCCTCTTCGAAAGCCTGGCGCAGGATGTACTGGCGGCATTCCGGGTTGGTGATCAGGCGGTACACGGCCAGGACCAGGTTGTTGGCAACCAGGGAGTCGGCGGTGGAGAAGAAGCCGAGGTTGCGCATGACGATGCGGCGCTCGTCGTCGGTCAGGCCTTCCGGGTTTTTCCAGAGGGCGATGTCGGCGGTCATGTTGACTTCTTGCGGCATCCAGTGGTTTGCGCAACCGTCCAGGTACTTCTGCCAGGCCCAGTCGTACTTGAATGGCACGAGTTGGTTGAGGTCGGCGCGGCAGTTGATCATGCGCTTTTCGTCAACGGCGACACGGGCGGAGGCGCCTTCGAGTTCGGCGAGGCCTTCGGCAACGTCGAGGGAGTTCAGTGCAGCCTTGGCGCGAGCGACAGCGGCCGAGTCGTCGGCGGTCACGGCGCGGGCTTCCAGCGCGGCGGCGCCGCCGGCGTTGTCCAGGCGGTCCATGTTGGCTTCGCTAGCGTGGCCGGCGTTGGCGCCTTTCACTGCTGCTACTTCACTGTCTTCTTTGTCGAATTCGTCCCAGCTCAGCATGACGTGTCGTCTCCTGCGTGAGGGCCTGTGCCCGTGTGAAACCTGATTGGTTGGTTTTTCACACGGTCGTACAGACCGCGTTGGATGTCGTTTTTTGCAGCGATGCACGCAGGCAAATAAACAGAAATTTTGACGGGTTCCGAGAGCCTCTGATGGGCGCAATCAGCGTTGAACGCTGCTGCGGGGCTTCAGAATGGCTTTTGCTCCCTGTAAGGGAATATTGCTGACCCGTATGGGGCGGCATTATAGGGAAAAAAACACGGCTGTGCTGAGGCGAATCCGCGCATGGAGCGGTCGAGGAGGGTGGTTTTTCGATGAGAGTGAGGGTTTACAGGGCTTTGCCGGGGATAGATTTTTTTTCGTAAAAATCTCGCCATTGTGAATTTGCTCAAAAAACGAACAAAAAAACCGGTTTTTTACTACATCTAGTGTTTTGCAAGCATTTTTGCCGGCTTCAAACACAACTGAGCCCGACCGAAGTCGGGCTGGAATCGACCCTCAATGAAGCGCTGAGAGATCCAATTCGGTGCAGTCTCGAATCATCAATTGGTGCAGCCGTTGCCCATGATGCTGTAACGCAGGATGTGACGCTGACCTTTGGAGTCGTCGTATTCCATTTTGGCCGGAACCACTTCACAGACATTCGGAACTTCGCTCATCGACACAACTTTGGCGATGTCCAGGTGAGTCGAGTAAGTGTATTCCTCAACAACCGGTTGTTGCTGCGCGACATCAGTCGGAACCTCATCTGCCATGGCGGTTGCGCACAGACTGCTGAGGGCCAGAACCAATAAAGCTTTCATTTCAGATTTACCTTTTTGAGGTCGAGTGGGGTCACGCAACCTTTTTAGGGTTGCGTGTGGAACTTCATCGTTTGCAGTTATTACTTGAGAGCTGGATTAACGGCCTTCGTGGGGGCTGTAACGTTGTTAATCGCGTTTGCCTTGTCGGCGAGGTGAATTTTAGGGAGATGGGGCGGGGGTAAACAGAGCGGGTTTTGATAAACACCTTTGGCAGATTTGGTAACAATCCCCCAAAGAACACCTAAATCACCTGTAGGAGCTGCCGAAGGCTGCGATCTTTTGATCTTGCCTCTAAACATCCAGATCAAAAGATCGCAGCCTTCGGCAGCTCCTACACAGGGCGCGGCTGGTGGGGGAGGGCTTGTTACTACCATCGTCGAATGGTTCTATGGCCCCCGCCCCGTTACAACAGGGTCATACAAAAACAACTATTACACCGAGGTAGGAAAGATGAGTGCGGCTTCTCTGTATCCCGTTCGTCCCGAGGTTCTGGCTAACACGCTGACTGACGAGGCGACCTACAAAGCCATGTACCAGCAGTCGGTCGTCAACCCTGACGGCTTCTGGCGCGAGCAAGCCAAGCGTCTCGACTGGATCAAGCCTTTCACCACGGTGAAACAGACGTCGTTCGACGATCACCATGTCGACATCAAGTGGTTTGCCGACGGCACCCTGAACGTTTCCTACAACTGCCTCGACCGTCATCTGGCCGAGCGCGGCGATCAAGTCGCGATCATCTGGGAAGGCGACGATCCTTCCGAGAGTCGCAACATCACCTACCGCGATCTGCACGAACAAGTGTGCAAACTGGCCAACGCCCTGCGTGGTCAGGACGTGCACCGTGGCGACGTGGTGACCATTTATATGCCGATGATTCCCGAAGCCGTGGTCGCCATGCTGGCCTGTACCCGGATCGGCGCGATTCACTCGGTGGTGTTCGGTGGATTCTCGCCGGAAGCCCTGGCCGGTCGCATCATCGACTGCAAATCGAAAGTGGTGATCACCGCTGATGAAGGCATTCGTGCCGGCAAGAAGATTTCCCTCAAGGCCAACGTCGACGACGCGCTGACCAATCCGGAAACCAGCAGCATCCAGAAAGTCATCGTGTGCAAGCGCACCGGTGGCGACATCAAGTGGAACCAGCATCGCGACATCTGGTACGAAGACTTGATGAAAGTGGCGGGCACCGTTTGCGCGCCGAAAGAGATGGGCGCAGAAGAAGCGCTGTTCATCCTTTATACCTCCGGCTCGACCGGCAAGCCAAAGGGCGTGCAACACACCACCGGCGGTTATCTGCTGTACGCGGCGATGACCCACGAGCGCGTGTTCGACTACCGCCCAGGCGAAGTCTACTGGTGCACCGCCGACGTCGGCTGGGTCACCGGCCACAGCTACATCGTCTACGGCCCGCTGGCCAATGGCGCGACCACGCTGCTGTTCGAAGGTGTGCCGAACTACCCGGACATCACCCGGGTGGCGAAGATCGTCGACAAGCACAAGGTCAATATCCTCTACACCGCACCGACCGCGATTCGCGCGATGATGGCCTCGGGTCAGGCCGCCGTTGAAGGTGCGGATGGCAGCAGCCTGCGTCTGCTTGGGTCGGTCGGTGAGCCGATCAACCCGGAAGCCTGGGACTGGTACTACAAGAATGTCGGCAAGTCGCGTTGCCCGATCGTTGATACCTGGTGGCAGACCGAGACCGGCGGCAACATGATGAGCCCGTTGCCGGGTGCGCACGCGCTGAAGCCGGGTTCGGCGGCGCGTCCGTTCTTTGGTGTGGTGCCGGCGCTGGTCGACAACCTCGGTAACATCATCGAGGGCGAGGCTGAAGGCAATCTGGTGATTCTCGATTCGTGGCCAGGTCAGGCACGCACGCTGTATGGCGATCACGATCGTTTCGTCGATACCTACTTCAAGACCTTCCGTGGCATGTACTTCACCGGTGACGGCGCGCGCCGTGACGCCGATGGTTACTACTGGATCACTGGTCGCGTGGATGACGTGCTTAACGTATCGGGTCACCGCATGGGCACCGCCGAGATCGAGAGCGCGATGGTTGCGCATCCGAAAGTTGCCGAGGCGGCTGTTGTGGGTGTGCCGCATGACATCAAGGGGCAGGGCATTTATGTCTATGTCACCTTGAAAAATGGCGAAGAGCCGACTGAGCAACTGCGTCTGGAACTGAAAAACTGGGTGCGTAAGGAGATCGGGCCGATTGCTTCGCCGGACGTGATCCAGTGGGCACCGGGGTTGCCGAAGACGCGTTCGGGCAAGATCATGCGCCGCATTCTGCGCAAGATTGCCACGGCGGAATATGACGGGTTGGGGGATATCTCGACGCTGGCGGATCCGGGTGTAGTGCAGCATTTGATTGATACGCACAAGACCATGAATGTTGCTTAAGTAGGGGGTCTGAAAAGGAAGCCCCGTCCGGTGTATGCCGGGTGGGGCTTTTTTGTGTCTTCAGGTTTTGTGGTGGCTGGGCTGGCCTCTTCGCGAGCAGGCTCACTCCTACAGGGATCGCATTCCACCTGAAGAAACGCGATCAACTGTAGGAGTGAGCCTGCTCGCGATAGCAATTTGTCAGACGCCGGGGTAGTCCATTGTCGGAATACAAATCGACCCAACCAATAATTATCGATCTACCCCGTAAGACATTTCCCACTGTTACCCAACACCTTCCTCGTAACCGAATGTGTAACCGCCCGCTCCGCGACGGGGCAAAGGGAAACGCATTGCCCCGTTTTAGAGCCTCGAAACCCCCGGTGAAAAATAAGACACAACGCTGCGCTTGCCGGATTAGAAGGGTTTGCGAATAATAGGCCCGCAATTTGCAGCATAGATCGGTTCACTGTCTTTCGCTCTTGCATGAAATTGCAGGGCTGTCAATGCGCCCAAGTCGCTTTCTCTGTGCATCTGTAATTAGTTGTCGCATTGAAGAAATATCGGCTTCGGGCCTGTCGTTAGAATGCCGATCACTCGCTCATCGTGGCTGACGTTGAAATCTCTGACGGTTTCAATGGGAAATTTCCCACCGATGCAGCAACCGATTTCCCGATTCACCCATTCGCATATTGGGCTGTCGCTCACTCTGCCGTTTTTGCCCTTTACCGATGGAGTCCCGAGATGAAGAAACTTGTGCTGCTTGGCGCCCTGGCACTGTCCGTGCTGTCGATGAACGCCTTCGCTGACGAAAAACCTCTGAAGATCGGTATCGAAGCGGCTTACCCTCCGTTCGCTTCGAAAGCACCGGACGGCAGCATCGTCGGTTTCGACTACGACATCGGCAACGCTCTGTGCGAGCAGATGCAGGTCAAGTGTGTGTGGGTCGAGCAAGAGTTCGACGGTCTGATCCCGGCACTGAAAGTGCGCAAGATCGACGCGATTCTGTCGTCCATGTCGATCACTGAAGATCGCAAGAAGTCGGTCGACTTCACCAACAAGTACTACAACACCCCGGCACGCCTGGTCATGAAGGCCGGTACTCAGGTCAGCGAAGGTCTGGCTGAGCTGAAGGGCAAGAACATCGGCGTGCAACGTGGTTCGATCCACGAGCGTTTCGCCCGCGAAGTCCTGGCGCCACTGGGTGCCGAGATCAAGCCGTACGGCTCGCAGAACGAAATCTACCTCGACGTGGCCGCCGGTCGCCTCGACGGCACCGTGGCTGACGCCACCCTGCTGCAAGACGGCTTCCTCAACACTGACGCCGGCAAAGGCTTTGCGTTTGCAGGCCCGGCGTTCACCGACGTCAAATACTTCGGCGACGGCGTAGGCATCGCAGTCCGTAAGGGCGACGCCCTGAAAGACAAGATCAATGCTGCCATCGCGGCCATCCGCGAAAACGGCAAATACAAGGCAATCCAGGACAAGTACTTCGCCTTCGATATCTACGGCAAGTAACACGTCTCTGCGACAAGTCCGAAATGGCGCAAGCAACAGGATCTCTGCGGTTTGCGCCATTTTTTCATCCCAACTTTCGAGGACCTGAATCATGTTGAAAGGCTACGGGGCTGTCATCCTCGATGGCGCATGGCTGACGCTTCAGCTCGCCTTGTCGTCCATGGCTCTGGCCATCGTTCTCGGGCTGATCGGTGTCGCGTTACGCCTGTCGCCGGTGCGCTGGCTGGCCTGGCTGGGCGATCTGTATTCCACGGTGATCCGCGGGATTCCTGATCTGGTGCTGATCCTGCTGATCTTTTACGGCGGTCAGGACTTGCTCAACCGCGTCGCACCGATGCTCGGCTATGACGATTACATCGACCTGAACCCGCTGGCCGCCGGTATCGGCACCCTCGGTTTCATCTTCGGTGCGTACCTGTCGGAAACCTTCCGTGGCGCCTTCATGGCCATTCCAAAAGGTCAGGCCGAAGCGGGCATGGCGTACGGCATGAGTAGTTTTCAGGTGTTCTTCCGGGTGATGGTGCCGCAGATGATTCGTCTGGCGATCCCGGGCTTCACCAACAACTGGCTGGTACTCACCAAGGCGACCGCGCTGATTTCCGTGGTCGGTCTGCAAGACATGATGTTCAAGGCCAAGCAGGCGGCAGATGCCACTCGCGAGCCTTTCACCTTCTTCCTCGCAGTGGCGGCGATGTACCTGGTGATCACCAGCGTCTCGTTGCTGGCATTGCGTCACCTTGAGAAGCGCTACTCGGTAGGCGTAAGGGCGGCTGATCTATGATCTTCGACTACAACGTCATTTGGGAGGCCATGCCGCTGTACCTCGGCGGCTTGCTGACCACCCTCAAATTGCTCGCGCTGTCGCTGTTTTTCGGTCTGCTCGCGGCTCTGCCGCTGGGGCTGATGCGCGTCTCGAAGAACCCGGTCGTCAACGGCGCCGCGTGGCTTTACACCTACGTGATCCGTGGCACGCCGATGCTGGTGCAGCTGTTCCTGATCTACTACGGTCTGGCGCAGTTCGAAGCAGTACGCGAAAGCTTCTTGTGGCCGTGGCTGTCCAGTGCAACGTTCTGCGCGTGCCTGGCCTTCGCGGTCAACACCAGCGCCTACACCGCTGAGATTATTGCCGGCAGCCTCAAGGCCACGCCGAACGGTGAGATCGAAGCGGCCAAGGCCATGGGCATGTCGCGCTTCAAGCTGTACAAGCGCATTCTGCTGCCATCGGCCCTGCGCCGGGCGCTGCCGCAGTACAGCAACGAAGTGATCATGATGCTGCAGACCACCAGTCTGGCGTCCATCGTGACCTTGATCGACATCACTGGCGCGGCACGTACCGTCAACGCGCAGTTCTATCTGCCGTTCGAGGCGTACATCACCGCTGGCGTGTTCTACCTGTGCCTGACCTTTATTCTGGTCAAACTGTTCAAACTGGCCGAGCGTCGCTGGTTGAGCTACCTGGCCCCGCGGAAGCACTGATATGGAACGCATCGACCACGTATTGCCGTGGAGCCACCTGGGCAGCGAGCGCAAGATTTCGGTTTTTCGCTTCGGTCATGGCGAGCGCAAGGCCTACATTCAAGCCAGCCTCCACGCTGACGAATTGCCGGGCATGCGCACCGCTTGGGAGCTGAAAAAGCGCCTCGGCGAACTCGAAGCCAAAGGCTTGCTCAACGGTGTCATCGAGCTGGTGCCGGTCGCCAACCCGTTGGGTCTCGGGCAATTGCTGCAAGGCAATCACCAGGGCCGTTTCGAGGCGGGCAGCGGCAAGAACTTCAATCGTGATTTCGTTGAGCTGAGCGCGCCGGTTGCGGCCGCTTTGGCCGACAGTCTCGGTGATGATCCGCACGTCAATGTGCGCCTGATCCGTCAGGCCATGGCCGATCATCTGGCGGCATTGCCAGAGGCGAGCAGCCAGTTGCAGGGCATGCAGCGTGTGTTGCTCAGCCATGCCTGCACCGCCGACGTGGTGCTGGACTTGCACTGCGATGCCGAAGCCGCGTTGCACATGTATGCGTTGCCGCAGCACTGGCCGCAGTGGCGCTCACTGGCCGCGCACCTGAATGTGAAGGTCGGATTGCTGGCGGAAGATTCCGGCGGCAGTTCGTTCGATGAAGCCTGTTCGCTGCCGTGGCTGCGTCTGTCGCGGCAGTTCCCCGATGCGCAGATTCCGCTGGCGTGTCTGGCGACGACCATTGAACTGGGTGGTCAGGCCGACACCGGTCGCGCCGAAGCGCAGGCGTATGCTGAAGGCATTCTCGCCTTCCTCGCCGAGCAAGGTTTGATCACTGGCGAGTGGCCGAACCCGGCGCACGAAGCCTGTGAAGGCATGCCGTTCGAAGGCACCGAGTTGCTGTTCGCGCCGCATCCGGGCGTCGTGAGTTTTCTGCGCAAACCCGGCGAGTGGGTCGAGGCCGGCGACGAGATTTTTGAAGTGATTGATCCTCTGTCCGATCGGGTCAGCACGGTGTGTGCTGGTACCTCCGGGGTGCTGTTTGCCATTGAACGGCTGCGTTATGCCCAACCCGGTTTCTGGCTGGCCAAGGTGGCGGGGCGCGAAGCGCTGCGTCACGGGCGCTTGCTCAACGACTGACTGACTGTTTTTGTGAGAACCGACCGCATGTACAAACTTGAAGTCCAAGACCTGCATAAACGCTATGGCAGTCACGAAGTGCTCAAGGGCGTGTCCCTGAAAGCGGCAGCCGGCGATGTGATCAGCATCATCGGCTCCAGTGGCTCCGGCAAAAGTACTTTCCTGCGCTGCATCAACCTGCTCGAGCAGCCGCACGCGGGCAAGATTCTGCTCAACAACGAAGAGCTGAAACTGGTAGCGAACAAGGACGGCGCGCTGAAAGCCGCTGATCCGAAACAGCTGCAACGCATGCGTTCGCGCCTGTCGATGGTGTTCCAGCATTTCAACCTGTGGTCGCACATGACCGCGCTGGAAAACATCATGGAAGCGCCGGTGCATGTACTCGGCGTGTCCAAGGCTGAAGCCCGCGAGAAAGCCGAGCACTACCTGAACAAGGTCGGCGTGGCCCATCGCAAAGATGCGTTCCCGGGGCACATGTCCGGTGGCGAGCAGCAGCGCGTGGCGATCGCCCGTGCACTGGCGATGGAGCCGGAAGTGATGCTGTTCGACGAGCCGACTTCGGCGCTTGACCCGGAACTGGTGGGCGACGTGCTGAAAGTCATGCAAGCGCTGGCTCAGGAAGGTCGCACCATGGTCGTGGTCACGCACGAAATGGGCTTCGCCCGTGAAGTGTCGAACCAGTTGGTGTTCCTGCACAAAGGTTTGGTGGAAGAAAGCGGCAACCCGCGTGAAGTGCTGGTGAATCCGCAATCGGAACGTTTGCAGCAATTCCTCTCGGGCAGCCTCAAGTAATCGCTGCCGTTATGCACCTGATTAGGTCATGCTTCGCGACCTAGAGACTGACCGAGATCCCTTGTAGGAGCTGCCGCAGGCTGCGATCTTTTGACTTTGCTTTTAAGATCAAAAGATCGCAGCCTCGTTTTACTCGACAGCTCCTACAGTTGACCGGTGTTGGTCTCATGATTTGTGTTCATTTACGGGCTAGCATTGGCCCATGCCTTCATCACTGTTCTTCGTTTCGGATCGCCCGCCCATGACTGCCCATCGAATTGGTTTCCTGATTTGGCCCAGCACTAAAGCGTTGACGCTGGCGCTGGCGGAGGAAGCCTTGCGTGTTGCTCAGCGTGTGCACCCGGAGGTGGTTTACGAGCTGTCGTTCCTGCAGGCGGAAGCCGTGACCGCAGCGGCGGCCGAAGGCACCTGGCAATTGCCCGGTGAAGCCTGGACCGGCAAACTCGAAAACTTCCAGAAACTGTTCCTGCTCGCTGACGAGCCGCCGACCACATTGGCGCCGGCACTCAGCAGTGCGCTCAAGCAATTGGTACGTGCGGGTACAGTCATCGGCGGTCTGTCGGCCGGTGTCTATCCGTTGGCACAACTGGGGTTGCTCGACGGTTATCGTGCTGCCGTGCACTGGCGCTGGCAGGACGATTTCGCCGAGCGTTTCCCTAAAGTCATTGCCACCAGTCACCTGTTCGACTGGGATCGTGATCGCCTGACCGCGTGTGGCGGCATGTCCGTGCTTGATCTGCTGCTGGCGGTATTGGCTCGCGATCACGGTGCAGAGTTGGCCGGAGCGGTTTCGGAAGAACTGGTCGTTGAACGCATTCGCGAGGGCGGCGAGCGTCAGCGCATCCCGTTGCAGAACCGTCTCGGCTCCAGCCATCCGAAGCTCACCCAAGCGGTGTTGCTGATGGAAGCCAACATCGAAGAACCGCTGACCACCGACGAAATCGCCCAGCATGTGTGCGTGTCCCGTCGCCAGTTGGAGCGGATCTTCAAGCAATACCTCAACCGTGTGCCGAGCCAGTACTACCTGGAACTGCGCCTGAACAAGGCCCGGCAGATGTTGATGCAGACCAGCAAGTCGATCATCCAGATCGGCCTGTCCTGTGGCTTCTCCTCGGGGCCGCATTTCTCCAGCGCCTATCGCAACTTCTTCGGTGCCACACCGCGGGAAGATCGCAACCAGCGGCGCAGCAGCAGCCCGTTCGAGTTGTCGTCAGTGCCGCCAGAACGTGGCTGACGGCGGGTCAGCTATGCCTTGTCGATGGTAATGGTCGCTCCTCGCCATCGGAAAAATCCGAATCCACGAAGTCGTCAAGTTCGCGCCGGGCCTCCGGCATCCATCTTTCGTTAATTTGCTCGTTAAACGCCGTGGTGTATCTGTCCAGGCGTTGCTGACTTTCCGGGTGAAGGGGGTTGTCGTCGAAGTCGTATTCGGTCACCGCGTTGCCGGGCTGTAAAGGAAACTCGCTTGGCAACTCGGTAATCGCGTTCCCGGACAAGTCCGCGTACATCAATCGAGGCAGCTCGAACAGACCGTCAGGCACTTTGGTCAAGGCGCAATTGCCGAAACGCACATCGGTCATCTGCGGGAAATGACTCAGGTCTGGGGCTCTGTTGAGCGGATTGTTGCTCAGGTCTACCGATCTCAGGTTTTTCAAGGCTGCGAAGGCCTCTGCAGTCTGCGCAGTCAGAGTGATTTGACAGTCGGGCAGATACAGGCTGCGCAGCCTGTCCATACCGAGTATCGAGGGAGGAATCTCGCCCAGCGGATAGTGGCGGATCTCGACGTCTTTGAGCTTCGGAAAAAGCGCCAGCAGACGATCAACCCGAGGCGGGGCCGACGCTCTGGTGGTGAGTTTCAATTGTTCGATGTGGTCAAAGCGTGCGGTCAGCGGCGGCAGTTCACCGGTAAACGACAACTCGCAGTTGACCTCTGGACCTGTCAGGTGCGTGGGCGCCCGGCGCAGCTCGTTTTCCAGGTTGTCCCTGAAATGTTGGCGTTTGAGTTTTTCCCTCGCTGCAGCGTCGTTCCCAAATGGCATCTGCGTCACAGCATCGCTGGGGATCTCATCTGCCCAGGTGCCCAGGCGTTCGAGCAGGCGGGTGAGGTCGGTTTTGCGGCGCATCAGTTCAAGACGTCCATCGGCCAGCGTACCCGGAAGGCTGTAGATAAGATCGTTGGCGTCGAAGCCGGACAGCGATGGGTACAGACTTTGAGCCAGTTCGATGTCGTCCTGTTGGGCCGAGATACCAAAGTTGTCGGCTTTGGCCTGGAAGGCGGCTTTGACTCGTTCTCTGGAAGCCACTGACAATGGGTTGCCGCCCAGTTCAATACCGCGACCGGAATAACGCGTCAGTTGCGCCGGCAGTTCGATGATGTTGTTGTCGCTCAGCAACGCCACTTCCAGATGCGGCAGCTGTTCCAGCCCGACAGGCACACTATCGATCCCGGTGTTGATCAGATCGATGAACGTCAGGTTTTGCAGGGTCGATACATCGGGCGTGGCCTGCAATGTGTTGCTGTACAAGTCCAGCGATTTCAATCGGGTCAGCGTGGACAGGATCGCTTGTCCGTCAGGATCCAGAGTGATCTGGCACTTGCTCAGCATCAACGTTTCGAGCGACGGCAGACCTTGCAGTGCTTGAGGTATGCGGCCGAGGGCAAAGCCCTGCAGTTCCAGTCCCTGCAATCCGCTGAAGCTTCTGAGAAAACCCCCGGAAACCTTAAGCCCTGGATTGCCCTGAAGATTGAGATGCGTGATGTGAGTGAAATCGGTGCTCAGCTCCGGTAACTCACCGGTAAACGCCGGCTTGGCATCGAAAGTGTTGAACCGTAGTGCTGAATTGTCGTTACGCCGGCCGCGCCAGAGTTGCTCAAGCTTGTCGCGAAATTCTTGTCTGGCGGCGAGTTCTGTGGCTTTTTCCTGCGCAGTCCATGGCAGTTCAGTCAACGGATTGTTGACCGGCAAACGCTCACGCCACGCGTTGAGATCGCCCATCATTCGGGCGATTTCTGCCTCCCAACTGAGCAGTTGAGTCGTGCCGGCCAGCAATGTCCCGGGCAGGCGATAAATCATGTTGATGGCCGCGTTGTCACCCAGTCGCGGGAACAGTCTTTGCGCCATGGCAATGTCAGCCGATGCCGGTTTGACCCGGAAGTTGCGTCCCTGTGTGGCGTAGTAGCGCTTGATGCGCTCGCGAGCATTCAAGGACAGCGGATTATCGTTCAGATATACGCCGTCGGCCTGATCGGAACTCAAGCTGAAAATCGCGTCCGGCAGCTCGGTGATGTTGTTGTTATTGAGATGGAGAATTTCAAGTGCCGGATGCTCGGCGATACCCTTGGGCACGCTGCTGATATCGGTATGGGCAAGTGAAACGCTCGTCAGGTCTGGCAAGGCGTTCAAATCAGGTGCGATTGTCAGCGGGTTGTGGCTCAGATCGAGCAACTGCAGTTTGGACATGGCACCGAGCAGTTGCTGCCCTTCAGGCGTGAGTGTCAGCGCGCAGTCAGTCAGTTTTAGCGTTTTGAGATCCTTGAGGCGCCCGACGAATGAGGGGATGTCATCGAGCGCGAAGGCTTTCAGTTCCAGCGCCTGCAGATTCGGAAACAAGGCAGCAAATGAATCGATGCCTGTAGTCGTTGCATTGCCTGCAAGCTGGAGGCTTGTCACGTGATCGAAATTCACAGTCAGGCGGGGCAGTTCGCCGAAGAACTTCAGGTCTGTCGCAAAAGACGCGGTGCGCGCGCCGCTGTCAATTGACCTTTCACGCCAGAAATCCTCCGTGAGCTCCTTGAAGGCGGAACGCGCGGCTTGTTGCTCCAGACGCTCGCCTTCGCTAAGCACCTGACCTGTAACCGGGTGCGCTGATGGAGTTTCCAGTGCCCAGCGCGCCAGATCCTCGCGCATTTGTTGCAGCTCCGCTCTCCAGCGCACGAGTTGTTTTCGACCGCCGGCCAGGTCGCCAGGCAAGTCGTAGATCATCTCGCTGGCCTTTTGGGCGTTCAGACCGGGAAACAACTGCCGGGCGAGGGCAACGTCTTGCTCGTCAGCCATTACGTCAAAGTCGTTTCGATGGCTACGGAAGTAGCTCTTGATCTGGTCGCGGGAGGCTGCCGATAGCGGGTTGTCGGCAAGGTAAATGCCGTCACTGCGGTCGGCGGGAAGGTCGAACAGCGCGTCAGGCAGTTGCGTGATGCGGTTCCCCGCAAGCACCACGGTTCGAAACCCCGGATGGCTGGTCAATCCTTCAGGCACGACGGTCAGCCCGCAGTTGGACAGGTCGAGATCGTCCAGTTGGGGCAGCAGGTTCAGGTTGGGGAACGTCCCCAACGGATTGTTGCTCAAGTTCAGCGAGTCGAGGCTGTCGAGTGAAAGCAGCACAGCCTGATTTTCCGGGGTCATGACCACGCCACAATTTTTCAGCTCCAGGTCGGTCAGTCGAGGCAGTTTTACTTCGCCAAGCGCAAGCGGCTCCAGTTCGAAGCCGTTCATTTTCAGCTTGGTCAGGTTGGGGAAGCACTCGACGAAGCGCAGGGCGTTGGTGATATTGGCGTTACCGGTGAGGTCCAGCCGGGTAACGTGCTCGAAACCGGCGTTGAGCGTCGGCATATCCCCCGTGAACGTTGCTGTTGCCCTGAGGGCCTCGAGGCGGTAGAAGCCGGGCGGGCTGCGCCAGAGCTGCTCGATCTGTTGCGCAAAGGATCGCCTGGCATCCAGTTCGCGGGTTTGTGCTTCAAGGGGCAGACGTTCGCCCGTCTCAGGGTCAAGGACGGCGGCCTGGTTGGTCCATTGATTGAGTTCGAGGTTCAGGGCGCCGAGTTCATCTTCCCAGCGCGACAACTGTGCACCGAATTCGACCAACGGCCCGGGCAGTCGGTACAACACCTGTGTGGCTTTTTCAGCATCAAGGGCTGGGAACAAGGCGATCGTGCGCTGCAGATCCTCCTGCGGAGGCCGGACACCGAAGTACTTTCCGGTGTGCTCGAAGAACACTTTCACCCGTTCGCGAGAGGCCGCACTCAACGGGTTGTCAGCAAAGGTGTAACCGTTGCTGAGGGAGCTGGGCAGGTTGAAAAACCTTTCCGGTATCCGGGTGATGCGGTTGCGATCGAATTGCGCCGAGATCAGGCGTGGATGATCCAGCAAGTCGTCGGGCACCGTGTAAATACCGGTATTCGACAGGTTGACGTAACGCAATGCAGGCATCGAGTGCAGGTCCGGCGGCAAGCCCAGCGCGTTGCCTTCCAGATCGAGCAGGGTGAGTTGCGGCATAGAGGCGAACACCGACTCGGTGACCGTTGTCAGGCTGACTCGGCAATCGCGTAATCTCAATTCGCGCAGCGAGCGCATCGAGGTCAGCGCTTGTGGCAGGCTTGGCAGGTTGAGGTTGTGCGCATGCAGAATCTGCAACTGACTGAAAGACTGCAAAAAGCGCTCGACCGAGGTGGTCATGGGGCTGCCATCAATGTAGAGCGAAGTGATATGACTGAAATCGCTCGAGAGGACGGGCAAGTCGCCGATGATGGCGTGCTTCAGCAGCACGGCGTGCCCGGCGGCGAAGTCCTGTTGATCGTAGTGCGTGACGTTCTCCCGTCGCCAGCTTTTGAGTAATTCGTCGCTGAGCAACCTGCGGTTCTGGATTTCGGCGCGCTTCTCCAGCGGCGTGAGCGCCGTGCCGGTTTCGGGGTGAATGGCGGGCGGATTGTTGGCCCAGACATGCAGTTCGTTCTGCAATTGCAGGTAGTCATTTTGCAAGCGAAGTATCTCTGCGCGCGAGCCAGCGGGACTGCGCAGCATGCTTTCGGCGAGAAAGTCCAACTCATGCCTCGGCATCCGCGGGTAGAGCCCCCGGATGTCTTCTTCGAGTGTGCGCGGTTGGGAACTGGGGCGCGGCGGACGTGGTGGAGCAGGGGGATAACCATCGGTCCCCAGTAGCCGCAGCGTGTCGACAGCCGACGGTTGGGTCGGCGTCTCGCCGATCACCTGACGCAACTCGTTGCGCTCAAGCGAACGTTCGCGGATGGTCGCCTTCAGCGCCTGGCCCTGGCCAATCCGGATGTCGAGGTTCTGGCGCTCGCTGTCGGGTAATGCGTACAACAGGCTGGAATAGAAATCGCTGAACGAATGCAGCTGCTGCCCACGATCGTCGTAAGGTTGATATTGGCCATCGTCGCGGCGAACCAGAACCTTGTGTGCGGCTGCATCTTCACGGCCGATGGTGTCCAGTAACGGGCCCTCGTAGCGCTTGTCACGGATCTCGATGCGTACATCGCCGCTCCAGCCCGGCAACAATTTGAGACTGTGCAGCGCCAGAGAGTCGGAGTCGGAATTGCTCACCGAGTCCAGCTCCAGGCCTTCATAGGCGCGGGTAACGCGCACTTCCTGACTGGCCATCTGCATGAGTGCCTGCTGGCGCGCGGGCAATTGTCCTTCGCTGATCTGCAACAGTTCGCTGCCGGTCGCAGTATCGAGCAGTTCGCGGGTGATGCTGGCCGGCAGTTCGGGAGGGTGGGCCTTGAGTCGTGCCGCCAGCGGATCATCGAGGTGCTGAAGGGCCTGATAACGCCTCTCGAACAGCGCGCTTCTGTTACGTTTGGCGAGATCGGCCACTTGCTTGCGCAGGTTCTGGCTGCGTACCTCGATGGACAGTGTCGGTCCCGCGAAGGGTTCGTTCAACAAGGCTTTGATCTGCGTCTCGTCGAGGCTATAGAGCAGGGTTTTAAGCACGTCGTCACCGAGCAGGCTGTCCTGGCGCAGTTCGGTCACGGGCAGGTTTGCATCCGCAGACGATTGCCACAGCTGCTGCCCTTGTCGATCGAGCAGACGCAGGCACTTATCGCTTGGCCAACGCCCGTATTCGCTGAGCACCTGCAGCTGTGTGACCGGGTCGGCGCGCAAAAACTCTTCGGCGACATTGCTGTCGAGCTGATCGATAAAGCGTTGCAACTGCTGATCAATCTTGAAGCGCTGGATACTGTCGGCAAGCAAAGGCGGGACTTTCTCCTGATTGACGTGCATTTTGCGCAACGCGTCTTCGCTGGTTCCGCTGATCCGCAAGACGGTTTCGCGCTCGTTCGGCGACAGGCTCTCGACGGAAGAACCGATACGGCGCAGAACCGTCTCGCCGTCCCATTCCAGCGGTTGCTCGAGTTCAGTGTGCCAGGCGCCTTCGCCATTGTGGCGCACCAGCGGTTGGTAGGCGTCGGGGCGGCTCGGGTGTTCGATGCGGAACTGCCCCGGCACCTGGCTTTCTTTTACGGCAAAGTGGGCATCCTCCAAGGGCAGCAGGCGCTTGCCCTGATGCGTGTGCAAACCCAGCGCATCGGGTTGCGAATCGGCAGTGGGGCCCTGCGGGTGCTTGTAGCGTTCGAGATCCGGTTCCCAATAGCGGGTCTCACCACTGGCCAGTTGTACCGGTTTGAAGCGGTCGATGAACGCCACGACTTCCTTGGGCAATACCTTGCGGAACTCGGCTGCGCCAATCTTGCCGCCCACGGCGAACAGGCCCAACTGGATCATCGATTCCACGGTGCCCATCAAGTGTTCCAAGGCTTCGGTCGTTCGCCCCTGCGCCCACTCGACGATGCCTTCGAACGCCTCATCGAGCATTTGATAGGCCATGTACGCCATCATGGCTTCACCCAGCACCGGCACGAACGGCGCAACGATCAGCGCGGCGGTTTGCACGATGGTGGAGATGATGTTGCTCACCGAGTCCCAGAAGGCCCAGCGCGCTTTCTGGTCGACCACGGCGGTGGGTACGGCGATCACCCGGGCGTCATTGAAGATCTTGTTCAGTTTCGCGTGATGGATGTGTTGCCAGAGATCGTCGTGGAACACGGTCAGCGTGGTTTGCAGGTCCGGGCGCTCGACAGCGGTGTCGCGCCATGCGGGCAGCGAGCTGCCGGACTCGGGCGGGTGCCACATGATCTGGCTCAAGCGGCTATTGAGGGTGCTGAAGAAAACACCTCGGTGTTCGTGGTTCACGAATCGGCTGAAAAACTGCTGGTAGTCTTTCGAGCGCAACTGGCGGGTCAGTTCGGCGATCATTTCATAGGTCGAGGCGTACTCCTTGAAGGGATGCTCGGGATCGTCGGGGACATAAGCCACCACCCGCGCGGGATCTCGCGAGGTGTAAAGATCGGGGGCAAACACGACGATACCGGTCAGTGGCGCGCACAGCATCCCCATGTCATGGCACAACACTGCTGCCCCGCTGATATACAGGCCCTTCATGCCGTCGAGCACGGCATCGATCAAGCGAAAATAGCTTTCCGACACATCGCGGTTCATCCGCGCCCACTGCAGGGCGGCTTTCATCGCGGCTTTCTGGCTGTCATCGATTTTGTTGCGCAGCACGGTGGCCACCATCGGATCGGTATAGCCGAGGTTGTCTTCGAGATGGGCCTTGTATCGCGCGCCGATGTCCAGCCTTCGGCACAACCGAGTGAATGCGACGATGCTCATTTTCGCCTTGATCGCCGGCAGGGGGCTGAACTGGCCGCTGGCGGTGGGACGAGTGACGAAGGTCGAGTCAGCTTCGAAGGCGTCGTCACGGGTTTCCGATTCCTCGAAGTTGTGCAGCGCGGCCTCCAGTAACGACACGGTCCAGGCGCGCGTGCCGGTGCGGATCGGAAACCATGGAGTGGTTGCGGGGATGTACAGACGCACGAAGGTGTTGCGCACATCCAGGTCCAGGTCGAAACAGTTTTTCAGTTCTTGCTGGAGCAAGGGCTCGGCAAAGGTGCTGGCGTCCTGCAAGTGTTCCAGGCTTTGATCGACCTTGCTTTGCGCGGCCCATTGCTTGGCGTTGAGGCTATTCATCTGCTGATGTTGCTCGGCAGGTGCCGACTGGAGAGTGAGGGACAGGCGCGGCAGGCTGTTCGTGAGTGCCTGGCGGCGAGTCGGTGTCGCGGCGCCGAGCCAATCGGGCAAGGCATTTTTCAGCGGCAGGTAATGATCGTCTGGATGCAGCGCGTTGTTCGTGGCGGTCGAGGCTGTCGGAGGGTGTCGCTGAGTCAGGTGCATGGGCCATTCCTTGGCGTTGAAAAGAGCGCGCAGCAAATCAGCAACCGGCCACCCGTGTGCGGTACATATTTATATCTTTGTCGCTGGGTTGAGTTGGTATTCTCTGCCGCCTGCCGCAAATCGACGGCGCCAGTTAAACTGCGCCTTTGCGACGCTATATGTCGCATTGCCGTAAACCCGGGAAAATCCGGGGTTTGCGCTATAAGAAGTTGTCGCTTGGCGACAAGGCCGGGCTGAAAACTGTCCTTACAATCCTCACCAAGCTCGCCAGTTTCAGGCGAGTGCTTCTCATCAGGAGACTCCGATGTCCGTTGAGCACGCTGCGGTACAACGCGCCGATTTCGACCAGGTAATGGTTCCCAACTACGCGCCTGCCGCTTTCATTCCGGTGCGTGGCGCCGGTTCCCGCGTCTGGGATCAGGCCGGCCGCGAGCTGATCGACTTCGCCGGCGGGATTGCCGTCAACGTATTGGGCCATGCGCACCCGGCGCTGGTCGGTGCACTGACCGAACAGGCGAACAAGCTGTGGCACGTGTCCAACGTGTTCACCAACGAACCAGCCCTGCGCCTGGCGCACAAGCTGATCGATGCCACGTTCGCCGAGCGCGTGTTCTTCTGCAACTCGGGCGCTGAAGCCAACGAGGCCGCGTTCAAGCTGGCCCGTCGCGTTGCGTTCGACCGTTTCGGCACTGAGAAGTACGAAATCATTGCGGCGCTGAACAGCTTCCACGGCCGGACCCTGTTCACCGTCAACGTCGGTGGCCAGTCGAAGTACTCCGACGGTTTCGGTCCGAAAATCACCGGCATCACCCACGTGCCTTACAACGACCTGGCCGCGCTGAAAGCGGCGGTTTCCGACAAGACCTGCGCGGTTGTGCTGGAACCGATCCAGGGCGAGGGCGGTGTACTGCCGGCCGAACTGGCTTACCTGCAAGGTGCCCGCGAACTGTGCGACGCGAACAACGCGTTGCTGGTGTTCGACGAAGTGCAGACCGGCATGGGCCGCAGCGGCAAGCTGTTCGCCTACCAGCATTACGGCGTGACCCCGGACATCCTGACCAGCGCCAAGAGCCTGGGCGGCGGTTTCCCGATCGCCGCGATGCTGACCACCGAAGCGCTGGCCAAACATCTGGTCGTCGGCACTCACGGCACCACGTACGGCGGCAACCCGCTGGCGTGCGCGGTCGCTGAAGCGGTGATCGATGTGATCAACACCCCTGAAGTGCTGAACGGTGTGAACGCCAAGCACGACAAGTTCAAGGCGCGCCTTGAGCAGATCGGCGAGAAATACGGCCTGTTCACTCAGGTACGTGGTCTCGGTCTGCTGATCGGTTGCGTGCTGAGCGATGCCTGGAAAGGCAAGGCCAAAGACATCTTCAACGCCGCTGAAAAAGAAGGCCTGATGATTCTGCAAGCCGGCCCGGACGTGATCCGTTTCGCCCCGAGCCTGGTGGTGGAAGACGCCGATATCGATGCTGGCCTGGACCGCTTCGAACGCGCTGCTGCTGCCCTGACGCAAGCCTGATAGACCCTTCGGCGCCTGGAGTTTTTCAGGCGTCGAACCTAATTTTTGATGCCGGTGAGATTCATTGTGGGAGCGAGCTTGCTCGCGAAAAGGGAGTTTCAGTCGCCATCTATGCTGACTGATACACCGCTTTCGCGAGCAAGCTCGCTCCCACAGTGTCCGGTGTTTTTTTCTGTGAATTTATAAGAGAAAGGAGTGACACCATGCTGGTGATGCGCCCCGCGCAAATGGCTGATCTGGGCGAGGTACAGCGTCTGGCTGCGGACAGCCCGATTGGTGTCACTTCCTTGCCGGATGACGTGGAACGTCTGAGCGACAAGATCGCCGCGAGCGAAGCCTCGTTTGCTGCCGAAGTGAGCTTCAACGGTGAGGAAAGCTATTTCTTCGTCCTCGAAGACACCGCCACTGGCAAGCTGGTCGGCTGCTCGGCGATTGTTGCTTCGGCCGGTTACTCGGAGCCGTTCTACAGCTTCCGCAACGAGACGTTCGTGCATGCCTCCCGTGAGCTGAAGATCCACAACAAGATCCACGTGCTTTCGCAGTGCCACGACCTGACCGGCAACAGCTTGCTGACCAGTTTCTACGTACAGCGCGAGCTGGTCGGTTCGCCGTGGTCCGAGCTCAACTCCCGTGGCCGTCTGCTGTTCGTCGCCAGCCATCCTGAGCGTTTCGCCGATTCGGTGGTGACCGAGATCGTCGGTTACAGCGATGAGAACGGCGACTCGCCATTCTGGGATGCCATTGGTCGCAACTTCTTCGACCTCAATTACGCCGAAGCCGAACGCCTGTGCGGGCTGAAAAGCCGTACGTTCCTCGCCGAGCTGATGCCGCATTACCCGATCTACGTACCGCTGCTGCCGGATTCCGCCCAAGAGGCGATGGGCCAGGTGCACCCGCGTGCGCAGATCACCTTCGACATCCTGATGCGCGAAGGCTTCGAGACCGATCACTACATCGACATTTTCGACGGTGGCCCGACCCTGCATGCGCGTGTGTCGGGGATCCGTTCGATCGCCCAGAGCCGCGTGGTGCCGGTGAAGATCGGCGAGCCGGTGAAAGGTGCCGGGCGTCAGTATCTGGTGGCTAACGCGCAGTTGCAGGATTACCGCGCGGTGTTGCTGGAGCTGGATTACGCGCCGGGCAAACCGGTGACTCTGGATCTGGAAGCGGCCGAAGCCCTGGGCGTCGGTGAAGGTGCCAGCGTGCGCCTGGTGGCGGTTTAACGCCTTAGCGAGTTTCACGGGTGGCGAAGGCGGCCCGTTTGAGGAGATAGCATGATTGTTCGTCCCGTACGCAGCAGCGATTTATCCGCTCTGATCGACCTGGCCCGCAGCACCGGCACCGGCCTGACCACGTTGCCGGCCAACGAAGAACGTCTGGCCCACCGGGTCGGCTGGGCCGAGAAGACCTTTCGCGGCGAAGCTGGCCGTGGCGACGCGGACTACCTGTTCGTGCTCGAAGACGACGATGGCCGTGTGGTAGGGATTTCCGCCATTGCTGGCGCCGTTGGTCTGCGTGAGCCGTGGTACAACTTCCGTGTCGGTCTGACCGTCAGCGCTTCGCAAGAGCTGAACATCTATCGCGAGATCCCGACGCTGTTTCTGGCCAACGACCTGACCGGCAATTCCGAGCTGTGTTCGCTGTTCCTGCATGCCGATTACCGCAACGGTCTGAACGGTCGCATGTTGTCCAAAGCGCGCATGCTGTTCATCGCGGAATTCCCTGAATTGTTCGGCAACAAGATCATCGCCGAAATGCGCGGTGTGTCCGATGACGCCGGCCGTTCGCCGTTCTGGGAAAGCCTCGGTCGTCACTTCTTCAAGATGGAATTCAGCCAGGCCGATTACCTGACCGGTGTCGGCAACAAGGCGTTCATTGCTGAGCTGATGCCGAAGTTCCCGCTGTATACCTGCTTCCTCTCCGAAGGCGCACGTAACGTCATCGGCCAGGTTCACCCGGACACCGAGCCAGCCTTGGCGATGCTCAAGGGCGAAGGTTTCAGCTATCAGGGTTACGTCGACATCTTCGACGCCGGCCCGGCCATCGAATGCGAAACCGGCAAGATCCGCGCAGTGCGTGACAGTGAAGCGCTGGTGCTCGCCGTTGGCACGCCGGGCGAAGACGCGACGCCGTTCATCATCCATAACCGCAAGCGCGAAGACTGCCGCATCACTGCTGCGCCGGCGCGTCTGGCTGCCGGCACCCTGGTGGTCGATCCGCAGACCGCCAAACGTCTTCAACTCAACGCTGGCGATCAAGTGCGCGCCGTGGCGTTGTCCGCTGCACGGGAGTCGAAATAATGAATTCGCTATACATCGCAGGTGAGTGGCTGGCCGGTCAGGGCGAAGCGTTTCAATCGCTGAACCCGGTGACCCAGCAAGTGCTGTGGTCGGGGGAGGGCGCTACCGCCGCTCAGGTCGAGTCGGCGGTGCAGGCTGCACGTCAGGCGTTTCCGGGTTGGGCACGTCGTACGCTGGAAGAGCGCATCAGCGTCCTCGAAGCCTTTGCTGTCGCACTGAAAAACCACAGCGACGAACTGGCTCGTACCATCGGTGAAGAGACCGGCAAACCGTTGTGGGAAGCCGCGACCGAAGTCACCAGCATGGTCAACAAGATCGCGATCTCGGTGCAGAGCTACCGCGAGCGTACCGGCGAGAAGAGCGGCCCGTTGGGCGACGCCACCGCCGTACTGCGCCACAAGCCGCACGGCGTGGTTGCGGTGTTTGGTCCTTACAATTTCCCTGGGCACTTGCCGAACGGCCATATCGTTCCGGCACTGTTGGCCGGTAACAGCGTGCTGTTCAAGCCTAGCGAGCTGACCCCTAAAGTTGCTGAGTTGACGGTCAAGTGCTGGATTGAAGCCGGTCTGCCGGCAGGCGTTTTGAACCTGCTGCAAGGCGCTCGCGAAACTGGCATCGCGCTGGCGGCGAACCCGGGCATCGACGGCCTGTTCTTCACCGGTTCGAGCCGCACCGGCAATCATCTGCACCAGCAGTTTGCCGGGCGTCCGGACAAGATTCTGGCGTTGGAAATGGGTGGCAATAACCCGCTGGTGGTGGATCAGGTCGCGGATCTGGATGCGGCGGTTTACACGATCATTCAGTCGGCGTTCATCTCTGCCGGTCAGCGTTGCACCTGTGCACGCCGTCTGCTGGTGCCGCAAGGCGCGTGGGGCGACAGTCTGCTCAAGCGTCTGGTGGAAGTCAGTGCGAGCATTGAGGTCGGCGCGTTCGATCAGCAACCAGCCCCATTCATGGGCTCGGTGATTTCCCTCGGCGCGGCAAAAGCGCTGATGGATGCTCAAGAACATCTGCTGGCCAATGGCGCGGTGTCGCTGCTGGAAATGACTCAGCCGCAGGCCCAAGCCGCGTTGCTGACCCCGGGCATCCTCGATGTCACCGCAGTTGCCGATCGCCCGGACGAAGAACTGTTCGGCCCGTTGCTGCAAGTAATCCGCTACACCGATTTCGAAGCGGCGATCGCTGAAGCCAACGACACTGCTTACGGCCTCGCCGCAGGTCTGTTGTCGGATTCTGAAGCGCGTTATCAGCAGTTCTGGCTGGAAAGCCGTGCCGGCATCGTCAACTGGAACAAACAGCTGACCGGCGCTGCGAGCAGCGCGCCGTTTGGTGGGGTGGGTGCTTCGGGCAACCATCGCGCCAGCGCCTATTACGCGGCGGATTACTGCGCGTACCCGGTGGCGTCGCTGGAAACGCCGAGCCTGGTGTTGCCATCGGCCCTCACGCCAGGCGTGAAAATGGCGTAACGGCCATCGCGAGCAGGCTCACTCCTACAGGACTTGTGTCGTACACAACATGTGTATTCACCGCTAAACCTGTAGGAGTGAGCCTGCTCGCGATAGCCGCGACGCGGTCTGACTGAATTGTTACCTGAAGCCTATAACAACAGATTCTCGTGGAGCCTCGCTGATGAAATCCTATGAAGTCAATTTTGACGGTCTAGTGGGGCCGACCCATAACTACGGTGGTCTGTCCTACGGTAACGTTGCTTCCCAGAGCAACAGCCAGCAGTCTTCGAACCCGAAGGAAGCGGCCTTGCAAGGTCTGGCGAAGATGAAAGCGCTGATGGAAATGGGCTTTCAGCAAGGCGTGCTCGCACCGCAGGAGCGTCCGGACGTGGCCGCTCTGCGCCGTCTGGGCTTCAGCGGTACCGACGCGCAAGTGATCGAGCGCGCCGCCAAAGAGGCCATGCCGCTGCTGGTCGCCAGTTGTTCCGCGTCGAGCATGTGGGTGGCTAACGCCGCGACTGTCAGCCCGAGTGCCGACACCGCAGACGGTCGCGTGCATTTCACCGCAGCCAACCTCAACTGCAAATACCACCGCAGCATCGAGCACCCGACCACCAGTCGCGTGCTCGGCGCGATGTTCGCCAATCAGCAACACTTCGCCCATCACGCCGCGCTGCCGGCAGTGGCGCAATTCGGCGACGAAGGTGCGGCCAACCACACACGTTTCTGCCGCGAATATGGTGAAGCGGGCGTCGAGTTTTTCGTATTCGGTCGCAGTGCCTTCGACAATCGCTACCCAGCGCCGCAAAAATACCCGGCGCGCCAGACCCTCGAAGCCTCGCAAGCCGTTGCGCGTCTGCACGGTCTGCGTGACGAAGGCGTGGTTTACGCGCAGCAGAACCCGAACGTGATCGATCAAGGCGTGTTCCACAACGACGTGATCGCCGTGGGTAACGGTGAAGTGTTGTTCTATCACGAGGATGCATTCCTCGAGACCGATCAGATGCTGGCTGAACTGCAAAGCAAGCTCGCCAAAGTCGGCGGCAACTTCCAGTCCGTGTGTGTGCCGCGTTCGGCAGTCACCGTGGATGATGCGGTGCGTTCCTACCTGTTCAACAGCCAGTTGCTCTCGCGCCCTGACGGCTCGATGCTGCTGATCGTGCCGCAAGAGTGCCAGGCCAACGAGCGCGTCTGGGCGTATCTGCAAAGCCTGACCAGCTCCGGCGGCCTGATCCGCGAAGTGAAAGTCTTCGATCTCAAGCAAAGCATGCAGAACGGTGGTGGCCCGGCGTGCCTGCGACTGCGCGTCGCGCTTAACGAAACCGAACTGGCGGCGGTCAACCCAGGGGTTATCATGACGCCACCGTTGTACGGTTCGTTGACCGCATGGGTTGAAAAGCACTACCGCGACCGCCTGAGCGAGACCGATCTGGCGGATCCGCAATTGCTGCTTGAATGCCGGACGGCACTGGATGAACTGACGCAAATCCTTAAACTGGGCGCGGTTTATCCATTCCAGATCAATTGATGGCCGGCGCGTCGCCTGAACGCGGCGCGCGGCTTGTCTCCCCAAGAGAGTAAAAACATGAGCGATTCCCTGCAGCTGATCCTTGAAGACACCGACGGCACGCAACTGCAAACCTCGTGCACCCGCGTCGCGGTCATGTGGCAAGGCAAAGAGCTGTGGATCCAGCAGGACGGCCGTGGCCAGTTGCTGATCGGCGTGGACGTAGAAGAAGGTGACGCCGAGTACGCCAACCTGCTGCTGCGCCCATTGGCGACTAATCTGGTAAGTCTGCAACTGGAAATGGAACCGGCTGACGTCGGCGACGACGAAGACCACGTGCACGGCCCGGATTGCAACCACGATCACTAAGGAAACCGCTCTATGCTCGCCCTCGGCAAACTGCTTGAACTGACCCTCGCCGGCCGCGAACCGGCGGAGAAGACTCAACTGACTGTCGAAGGCGTGCGTATGCGCTGGTTGAGCGAAGGTGCGCTGGAAGTCCGGCCACCGGAAGCTCGCGACAACGGCTTGGACCTGCTGCTGTCGGCAGGCATCCATGGCAATGAAACTGCGCCGATCGAGTTACTTGATCGGCTGCTGCACGACATAGCCCGCGGCGATCTGAAGCCGCGCGCACGCATTCTGTTCCTGTTCGGCAACCCGGAAGCGATTCGCAAGGGCGAGCGTTTCGTCGAGCAGGACGTCAATCGGCTGTTCAACGGCCGTCATGAACAAAGCAGTGGCAGCGAAGCGCTGCGTGCCTGTGAGCTGGAACGTCTGGCGGCGAGTTTCTTCAGCCTGCCGGATCGCCAGCGTCTGCACTATGACCTGCACACGGCGATTCGCGGTTCGAAGATCGAACAATTCGCACTCTATCCGTGGAAGGAAGGTCGGCAGCATTCGCGCCTGGAGCTGGCACGTCTGCGCGCTGCCGGGATGGAAGCGGTGCTGTTGCAGAACAAACCGTCGATCGTCTTCAGCTCGTACACCTACGACAAGCTCGGTGCCGAGGCGTTTACGCTGGAGCTGGGCAAGGCGCGGCCGTTCGGGCAGAACGACGGGGTTAACGTCTCGCTGCTGGAAACTCGTTTGAAGCAGATTATCGAAGGCACTGAGCCCCAGATGGCTGAAGCGCAGCTGGATGGTTTGCAGCTGTTCAGTGTCGCCCGGGAAATCATCAAGCACAGCGATGCATTCCGTCTGAACCTGCCGCAGGACATCGAAAACTTTTCCGAGTTGGAGATGGGCTATGTGTTGGCCGAAGATCTGGCCAATACCCGTTGGGTCATTGAGGAAGAGGGCGCACGGATCATCTTCCCCAATCCCAAGGTCAAGAACGGCTTGCGCGCAGGCATCCTGATCGTCCCGACCAGCGGCGAAAACCTCGCCTGACCCCAGTTTCGGTTTCGACATATAACCCTGTGGGAGCGAGCTTGCTCGCGAATGCAATCTGGCATTCAACATTTGAGTTGGCTGTCAGTCCGCTTTCGCGAGCAAGCTCGCTCCCACAGGGGAATGAGTGAGACCACAGATCTCACTCATCGTGTTTAGACGGCTACAGCATGCGGCTCGGTGCGGCGCAGTGCGCGAACCTTGCGCAGCGTATCGGCGCAAGTCCGTGCCGCTTCCTGACCCTTGTGCACAAAGTGTTCGAAGAAGAATTTCTGATGCTCTTCACCAGCATGGAAGTGATGCGGCGTCAGGGACACCGAGAACACCGGCACTTCAGTTTCCAGCTGCACTTGCATCAGGCCGCTGACCACCGACTGAGCAACGAATTCGTGACGGTAGATGCCGCCGTCCACGACCAGGGCTGCGGCGACGATGCCGGCATAACGACCGGTCTTGGCCAGCAACTTGGCGTGCAGAGGCATTTCAAAAGCGCCGCCGACTTCGAAGATGTCGATGTCCGATTCCTGATAACCCAAGGCAAGCATTTCGGCGACGAAGCCTTTACGGCTCTGGTCGACGATTTCCTTGTGCCAGCAGGCCTGAATGAACGCGACGCGCTCGCCGTGAGGGTGTTTGCTTTTGCTGTCGATAGCGGTGGGTTGCATTTTCTGACTCCTGTTTGTGTGAAAAACAGGGCGTTATGAATCGAAAGGGATTCAAGGGTGCGCACACGCACAACATCGCGCGGACGGCCCTTTGGCGTTAATCCCGTTCTCTCTTCATCCGGACTATGACCGTCGGCCCCGGAATCACACCGGGTCTGCTGACCTTGCCACCGCGCACAACCCAAGCTGTGTTCGTCGCCAAGCGCTCGCGGGCTATGCGCATTGCGCGCAATTACCGCCGGTGGGGAATTGCACCCCGCCCTGAGAACGTTTTTGCCGCCCTTTCTCGGGCGGCGCAGCGTTTTTAACACAGATTGTGGCTGTGTGCATTGCGCCTTTCTGATGATTGCCATCGAATTTTCTGGCGGTTCGAAACGACTTTTCCTTGTGCAAGGGTTGATTAATCCGAGCGATGACCGCAGTAATTCAACTTCGTAAAGGGATTTCCCCTGCTGATTAGAGGCCAGGTTCATGAGCGTTATCGATCTTCGCAGCGACACCGTCACCCAACCGACTCTCGCCATGCTCGATGCGATGACCGCAGCGGACACCGGTGATGACGTTTACGGCGAAGATCCGACGGTCAATCGCCTCGAGGCCGAACTGGCCAAGCGATTGGGTTTTGCTGCCGCGTTGTTCGTACCGACGGGCACCATGAGCAATCTGTTGGGATTGATGGCGCACTGTGAGCGCGGCGACGAATACATCGTTGGCCAGCAGGCGCACACCTACAAATATGAGGGCGGTGGCGCGGCGGTGCTGGGCTCGATCCAGCCGCAGCCGCTGGAAGTGCAGGCCGACGGTTCGCTGGATCTGGATCAGGTCGCGGCGGCGATCAAGCCTGAAGACTTCCATTTCGCCCGGACTCGTCTGCTGGCGCTGGAGAACACCATGCAAGGCAAAGTCCTGCCGCTGGAGTATCTGGCCCGCGCTCGCCGCTTCACTCAGGACAAAGGCTTGCAACTGCACCTCGACGGCGCGCGACTTTACAACGCGGCAGTCAAGCTGGGCGTCGATGCCCGGGAAATCACTCAGTACTTTGATTCGGTGTCGGTGTGCCTGTCCAAAGGCCTTGGCGCGCCGGTGGGCTCAGTGCTTTGTGGCTCCGAGCAGTTGATCGGCAAGGCTCGTCGCTTGCGCAAAATGGTTGGCGGCGGCATGCGTCAGGCCGGGCTGCTGGCAGCGGCGGGGCTGTATGCGCTGGACCACAATGTTGATCGTCTGGCAGACGACCATGCCAATGCACAGTTACTGGCCGAGGGCTTGCGTGAAGCAGGTTTCATCGTCGAACCGGTGCAAACCAACATGGTTTATGTGCAAATGGGTGAAAAAGCTGAAGCGATCAAGGCCTTTGCCGGCGAACGCGGGATCAAGTTGAGCGCCGCCGCGCGCCTGCGTATGGTCACGCACATGGACGTCAATCGCTCGCAAATCGAGCAAGTGATCGCGACATTCGTCGAGTTTTCGCGCAAGTGACAGCGTTAGCCGTCCAATTGACCGTTTCTATCGTATAAACACGCTGTACCCCGCGCGCAGGGCCGATATAATGCGGCCCTTTGCCGTCGCTTCGTCTGTTGACGTTTCGAACAGGCCTTTGGCCGCAGCCTCCGTGGAAGAACCTAATGAAAAGCGCAGAAATCCGTGAAGCCTTCCTTCGCTTCTTCGAAGAGCAAGGCCACACCCGTGTAGCCTCCAGCTCTTTGATTCCGGGCAACGACCCAACCCTGCTGTTCACTAACGCGGGGATGAACCAGTTCAAGGACTGCTTCCTGGGCCAGGAAAAACGTGCGTACACCCGCGCGACCAGCAGCCAGAAATGCGTGCGTGCCGGTGGCAAGAACAGCGACCTGGAAAACGTCGGTTATACCGCTCGTCACCACACATTCTTCGAAATGCTCGGTAACTTCAGCTTCGGCGACTATTTCAAGCACGACGCGATTACCTTTGCCTGGACCTTCCTGACCGGCGTTCTGAAACTGCCGAAGGAAAAACTCTGGGTCACTGTCTACGCCTCCGACGACGAAGCGTACGACATCTGGACCAAAGAAATCGGTGTGCCGGTCGAGCGCATGATCCGCATCGGCGACAACAAAGGCGCGCCTTACGCCTCCGACAACTTCTGGACCATGGGCGATACCGGCCCGTGCGGCCCATGCACCGAGATTTTCTACGATCACGGCGACCACATCTGGGGCGGCCCACCGGGCTCGCCGGAAGAAGACGGCGACCGTTACATCGAGATCTGGAACAACGTGTTCATGCAGTTCAACCGCACCGCCGATGGCGTGTTGCATCCGTTGCCAGCGCCGTCGGTCGACACCGGCATGGGCCTGGAGCGGATCAGTGCGGTGATGCAGCACGTCAATTCCAACTACGACATTGACCTGTTCAAGAACCTGCTGAAGGCCTCGGCTGAAGCCATTGGTTGCGAAAATGGCGATCAGTCGTCGCTCAAGGTTGTTTCCGACCATATCCGTTCGTGCGGCTTCCTGATTGCTGACGGCGTGCTGCCGTCCAACGAAGGTCGCGGTTATGTGCTGCGCCGGATCATCCGTCGTGCTTGCCGTCACGGCAACAAGCTGGGCGCCACCGGCAGCTTCTTCTACAAGATCGTTGCCGCGCTGGTTGCTGAAATGGGCGAAGCGTTCCCGGAACTGAAGAAGCAACAGAGCAACATCGAGCGTGTACTCAAGGCTGAAGAGGAGCAGTTCTCCAAAACGCTGGAGCACGGCCTGAAAATCCTCGAGCAGGATCTGCTGGAACTCAAAGGCACCGTGGTGCCGGGCGACGTGGTGTTCAAACTCTACGACACCTACGGTTTCCCGATGGACCTGACCGCCGACATCGCCCGTGAGCGCAGCCTGACTGTCGACGAAGCCGGTTTCGAACGTGAAATGGAAGCCCAGCGTGTGCGTGCGCGTTCGGCCAGCTCGTTCGGTCTGGACTACAACACCCTGGTCAAGGTTGATGTCGCCACCGAGTTCACCGGCTACAAAGACACCAGCGGTTCGGCAAAAATTGTCGCTATCTATAAAGATGGCCAGTCGGTCGACGTCTTGAATGAAGGCGAAGAGGCGGTGATCGTTCTGAATCAGACGCCGTTCTACGCAGAATCCGGCGGCCAGATCGGCGACTGCGGTTTCCTGCAGGCAGGTAACGCGCGTTTCGACGTACGTGACACCACCAAGACCGGCGGCGCCTTCCTGCACCACGGCGTGCTGGACTCGGGCAGCCTGACCATTGGCGCGCCAGTGGAAACTCACGTCGACGCCGAAGTGCGTCACGCCACTTCGCTGAACCACTCGGCCACGCACTTGCTGCACGCTGCATTGCGTCAGGTACTGGGCGAGCACGTTCAGCAGAAAGGTTCGTTGGTGGATAGCCAGCGTCTGCGTTTCGACTTCAGCCACTTTGAAGCGATCAAGCCGGAACAGATCAAAGCGCTGGAAGATATCGTCAATGCGGAGATCCGTAAGAACTCCGCGGTTGAAACCGAAGAAACCGACATCGAAACCGCGAAGAACAAAGGCGCCATGGCGCTGTTCGGCGAGAAGTATGGCGACAACGTGCGCGTGCTGAGCATGGGCGGCGATTTCTCCGTCGAGCTGTGTGGCGGTATCCACGCCAACCGTACCGGCGACATCGGCCTGCTGAAAATCATCAGCGAAGGCGGTGTGGCATCGGGCGTGCGTCGTATCGAGGCAGTCACCGGTGCGCAAGCACTGGCCTACTTGAATGCGGCAGAAGAACAACTCAAGGAAGCGGCCAGCCTGGTCAAGGGCAGCCGCGACAACCTGATCGACAAGCTGTCGGCTGTGCTGGAGCGCAACCGCCAACTGGAGAAGCAGCTGGAGCAGTTGCAGGCCAAGGCTGCCAGTGCCGCGGGCGACGATCTGTCGAACTCGGCAGTGGACGTCAAGGGTGTGAAGGTTCTGGCCGCACGTCTGGATGGTCAGGACGGCAAGGCGCTGCTGGCGCTGGTTGATCAGCTGAAAAACAAACTCGGCCGCGCAGTGATCCTGCTCGGCAGTGTCCATGAGGAAAAGGTCGTACTGGTTGCAGGCGTAACCAAGGACCTGACTGGCCAACTCAAAGCCGGTGATTTGATGAAGCAGGCTGCTGCGGCAGTGGGCGGGAAGGGCGGTGGTCGTCCGGACATGGCGCAGGGCGGCGGTATCGACGCCGGCGCACTGGATGGCGCACTGGCGCTGACCGTTCCATTCGTCGAGCAGGGTTTATAAGGCAGTCCGCCCGGCCCGCAGTCTAGTGGCGGGCCCGGCGGCTGTTCGAGTGATTATTGGGCGCCCTTCATGGGCAGAGGCGGCTTTGAAATGGCTTTGATCGTACAGAAATTTGGAGGCACCTCGGTCGGTACTGTCGAGAGAATCGAGCAGGTCGCCGACAAGGTTAAGAAATTCCGCGATGCCGGCGATGACCTGGTGGTTGTGCTGTCTGCAATGAGCGGCGAAACCAACCGTCTGATCGATCTGGCCAAACAAATCAGTGGCGACACTCAACCGGTTCCGCGTGAACTGGATGTGATCGTTTCCACTGGTGAGCAGGTGACGATTGCCCTGTTGGCCATGGCGCTGATCAAGCGCGGCGTGCCGGCGGTGTCGTACACCGGTAATCAGGTGCGGATCCTGACGGACAGTGCGCACAATAAAGCGCGTATCTTGCAGATTGATGACCAGAAGATTCGTGGTGATCTGAAAGCCGGTCGCGTTGTCGTTGTCGCCGGTTTCCAGGGCGTCGACGAGCACGGCAACATCACCACTCTCGGTCGTGGCGGTTCCGACACTACCGGTGTGGCACTGGCTGCCGCGTTGAAGGCTGACGAGTGCCAGATCTACACCGACGTTGATGGTGTTTACACCACCGACCCACGTGTTGTGCCAGTCGCTCAACGTCTCGACAAGATTACCTTTGAAGAGATGCTGGAAATGGCCAGCCTCGGTTCCAAGGTGCTGCAGATCCGTGCGGTGGAATTCGCCGGCAAGTACAACGTTCCGCTGCGCGTACTGCACAGCTTCAAGGAGGGTCCGGGCACCCTCATTACTATTGATGAAGAGGAAACCATGGAACAGCCGATCATTTCCGGCATCGCTTTCAACCGCGATGAAGCCAAGCTGACCATCCGTGGTGTGCCAGACACCCCGGGCGTGGCGTTCAAGATTCTCGGCCCGATCAGTGCCGCGAACATCGAAGTCGACATGATCGTGCAGAACGTAGCGCACGATAACACCACCGACTTCACCTTCACCGTGCACCGCAACGACTACCAGGCCGCACAGACCGTGCTGGAAAACACCGCTCGCGAGATCGGTGCCCGTGAAGTAGTTGGCGACACCAAGATTGCCAAGGTTTCGATCGTCGGCGTCGGCATGCGTTCCCACGCAGGCGTGGCCAGCCGCATGTTTGAATCCCTGGCGAAAGAAAGCATCAACATCCAGATGATCTCGACCTCGGAAATCAAGGTTTCCGTGGTGATTGAAGAGAAGTACCTGGAACTGGCCGTGCGCGCCCTGCACACGGCTTTCGAACTGGATGCTCCGGCCCGCCAGGGCGAGTAATTCCGTTTCTTGAAGGGCGCGGTCTGACCGCGCCCTTTATTTTTTGAATGGCGCGAGCCCTGAACTGTTCTTTTGCTCGCGCTGGTCAATACTCAGGCATGTAGGGCTACGATCGCTCCGGTTGTAGGTCGGGTGCCTTTTTTTTGCAGACTGTTGTCCCTGAACTGAATTGCGTAAGGAGAAAGGTATGCTGATTCTGACTCGTCGGTGCGCAGAAAGCCTGATTATCGGTGATGGCGAAATCACCGTGACCGTGCTCGGCGTTAAAGGAAACCAAGTGCGTATCGGCGTCAACGCCCCGAAAGAGGTTGCCGTGCACCGTGAGGAAATTTACCTGCGTATAAAGAAAGAGAAGGACGAAGAACCAAGCCATTAATTTTTATCGATTTTTATGTTTGCAAACGGGGAAAAGGTTGGTTAAGATACGCCCCGTGTTGCGGAGAGCTGGCCGAGTGGCCGAAGGCGCTCCCCTGCTAAGGGAGTACACCTCAAAAGGGTGTCGGGGGTTCGAATCCCCCGTTCTCCGCCATTATTTGCTTAGTACGTTGTAATCTGGCTTTTTCTGTAAGTTGTTGAAATTAATAGAAAAAGTGGTTGGAATAGAGATTAGACGGGCTATAATGCGGCGCAACAAATGCACTCGTAGCTCAGCTGGATAGAGTACTCGGCTACGAACCGAGCGGTCACAGGTTCGAATCCTGTCGAGTGCACCATTTAAGAGTTAGTTACAGCAATGTAAATGACTCGGCTTCAACCAGGTGTGATCTGGTCTAACAAACACAAATGCACTCGTAGCTCAGCTGGATAGAGTACTCGGCTACGAACCGAGCGGTCACAGGTTCGAATCCTGTCGAGTGCACCATTTAAGAGTTAGTTGCAGCAATGTGAATAACTTGGTTTCAGCCAGTTGTGGTCTGGTCTAAAAACACAAATGCACTCGTAGCTCAGCTGGATAGAGTACTCGGCTACGAACCGAGCGGTCACAGGTTCGAATCCTGTCGAGTGCACCATATACCAAAAAGCCCGCGTTTAACGCGGGCTTTTTGCTGTCCGGGATTCGGCTTTTGCTTTCACGCATCCTCGCTCGTCAAAATCAATTTGAGCCGAACGTCCTCGCTTGAGGTCGTATCGATAGCTCGTCGTCGATGTTCGGATATTTACCTTGTCCGGTTTACCTAGCGCGCTCTCGACATCTTGTTGGCTCATGCCGGCAATGACGCGGCGATTGATGATCGCTTCGCGACGTTGCCTGGCGTCGATCAGGTTTCCGCATCTGTCTTCAGCGTGACCAACAATCCCCAGTGCTCGAGTTTTTGTTGTTCTCCCGGATATTTCCTCATGGTTGTGTTCCGGCATCACAGCCACGACTGATCCGGGGGAATAGGGGTGAACTTCCTGTGCTGAGCGCCGCTCGCCGTGCGCACAACTCATCGAGGTGAAGGTGATGCTGCCATCATCGGCTTCGCAACGATGCAGTGTGAGGGCGGCTCCGCTAGGCGGCACGCAGAGCAGGCTGGCGAGTACAAGGTGAGGTGTTTTCAAGGGCATTCGACGTCCTCCATGACGATCTATGCTCAAGGGTAGTCGCTACATTTTTCAGTGTCGGTGTGTTTTCTTTTCAGAATGAGTCGTCGCATAGCAAGGATCAGGACAGTGCTCAGGTTTGTTTCGCAAGCGCTTGTTTCGCCCGCGATTTTTTAACGTTTTAAACCGTCAGGCGGTGTATCATTGCGCCCGTCAGCCCCGCCGGGGCTTATGGAAAAATTCCATGGACTTACCCAGTAGTTACTCAGTACCCCGTTTCACCAATCATGAATTGACTGATTGATTCTTCCGGCGTGCCCCGCTGCTGGGAGTGGAGTTCGCCTATGTCTGAAATCGAAGTAAAGAAAACGCAAGAAAGCCTGCAGGATCGCCTGGCTCAGGTCGTCGAGCTGCTGCAGCGTCAACGGGTCGTTGAAGACCTGACTCATCGCCAGGAAGGCGCGCATCACGATCGCGTAGAAAATCTGGTTCACCGGCAAAATCTCGTCGAGCTGCAACGCAAGCTCGATGATCTGCACTCCGCCGACGTCGCCTATATCCTTGAAGCCTTGCCACTGGACGACCGTCTGACGCTTTGGCAATTGGTCAAGGCTGATCGCGACGGCGACATTCTTCTCGAAGTATCCGACTCCGTTCGTGAAACGCTGATCGCCGACATGGACGATCACGAGCTCCTGGCCGCTGCCAAGGACATGGATGCAGACGAACTTGCTGACCTGGCTTCCGAGCTGCCGCGAGACGTTGTCCATGAGCTGATGGAGAGCCTGGATAACCAGCAGCGTGAGCGCGTGCGTTCGGCCTTGTCCTACGACGAGGAGCAGGTTGGTGCGTTGATGGACTTCGAGATGGTGACTATCCGTGAGGATGTCAGTCTCGAAGTCGTTCTGCGCTATCTGCGTCGCCTTAAAGAGCTTCCGGGCCATACCGATAAACTGTTCGTGGTCGATTACGACGGTGTGCTCAAAGGCGTGCTGCCGATCAAGCGCCTTTTGGTTAATGATCCGGACAAACAAGTAGCCGAGGTGATGGCTAGCGACCCGGTGAGTTTTCACCCGGACGAAGATGCCTACGACGCCGCGCAGGCGTTCGAGCGTTACGACTTGATCTCGGCTCCGGTCGTCGACAAGAACGGCAAGTTGATCGGTCGTCTGACCATCGATGAAATGGTCGACCTGATTCGTGAAGAAAGCGAGAACGAAGTTCTCAACATGGCGGGTCTGCGTGAAGAGGAAGACATCTTCGCGTCGGTCTGGAAGTCGCTTCGTAACCGTTGGGCATGGCTGGCGATCAACTTGATCACTGCGTTTGTCGCATCGCGGGTGATCGGTCTGTTCGAGGGCTCGATCGAGAAACTGGTGGCGCTCGCTGCACTGATGCCGATCGTGGCTGGCATTGGCGGTAATTCCGGTAACCAGACGATCACCATGATCGTTCGCGCCATGGCACTCGATCAGGTAAGCACCGGCAATACTTCGCGCCTGATGCGCAAGGAATTGGCCGTAGGCTTGATCAATGGCCTTGTCTGGGGCGGTGTGATTGGTGTCGTTGCTTATCTTCTTTACGGAAGTTGGTCGTTGGGTGTGGTGATGACCGCGGCAATGACTCTCAACCTGTTGCTGGCTGCGTTGATGGGGGTATTGATCCCTATGACCTTGGCGAAGATGGGGCGAGACCCTGCGATGGGGGCTAGCGTGATGATTACTGCGATGACTGACAGCGGTGGCTTCTTCATCTTCCTCGGGCTGGCGACAATATTCCTGCTCTGATCAGCTACAGCGAAACAGCCCGCCTATCTGGTGGGCTTTTTTTTGCTTGGGAAAACTCAAAATCCGCGCAAAAAAAAGCCAGCAATTATGCTGGCTTGAGATGTTCGTTATGGCTCAGGACGCGTCTGCTGCCATTTCGGCGTCATGGGCAATCAAGGACACCAGGGCGTTCTGCTGACGGTGAGACAGCTGGCGGAAACGTTGCAACAACTCGCGCTCATGCAACGACAGCTCCGGGCTGTCCAGGCGCATGCTCAGCTCTTCGCCCAGTGCACCTTCCTGAATAAGACTCTGCTCAAGGCGCGCAATGATCTCGGAGTTCATGCTGCGATGATGATTGCGAGCCACCTCGGCAATGCGTTCACGCATTCCGTCTGGCAGACGTACGACGAACTTGTCAGCCGTACGGCTGGAATAAATTGCCTGTTTCAATGGGCGCATATATTTAACCGGTTAGTTCAGGGGAGCGGTTCTCGGGATTGGCCGCAGGATGTGTGGTAGGACAAGCATCCGCGCCAAATGGTTCAACCTGAATTGTTAAGAGGCCCGCATCATGCCTCAAAATTGCCAGATCATTGGCGTCAATTCTGTGACAAATATTGAGCTGGGTAAAGGCGTAATGCCAGCACCAATTATCAGAAATGCGGACTGGTTTGAAATCTTCACCTCTGTCCGCATCCTTGTCCGCTTCCTGCTACACATCAATAGATGTCCGAGGGCATCAGAACGTGCATTCTATGCGGGTTCTGCATCCTTGTTCCTTACCTGTACAGGATAGTGGCAAATTGCCGATTTACTAGTGGCATACACCTGCTGGAGGGTGTTTTCAGGATGGATGGCAAGCTAATTTACTTGATGGGGCCGTCCGGGTCAGGCAAGGACAGTTTGATCGAGGCTGCGCGATCCCCCTTACGTGCATTGAGCTGTGAAGTGATGCGTCGGGTGATCACTCGATCCGCCGAATCGGTGGGGGAGGATGCTGTTGGCGTGACACCGGATGAGTTTGAGCGGCGTGAGCGCGCTGGCGAATTTTCATTGGCCTGGCGTGCCAATGGTCTCGCCTACGGGATTCCAGTGGAAATGGATCAATGGCTGAATGCTGGACGGCATGTATTGGTCAATGGTTCGCGGGCCAATCTGCGTCAAGCAATGCAGCGCTATCCAGCGCTGCTGCCAGTCTTGCTGACAGTTCGGGATGAGGTGTTGCGAGAACGTCTGCTCAAGCGCGGTCGAGAAACGCTTGAGCAAATTGACGCAAGACTGGATCGCAATGTGTTGTTCAAGGATAGGCGGTCAAGTGATGAGCCGGTAAATGTCATTGATAATTCCGGGGAGCTGGCGGAGGCCGTCAGTGATCTTTTGCGTCTGATCAGGCTCAGCGTAAAACCGGATCAAATTTGATCTTTCTTCCCGCAGCCAGTGCCAGCACAAATAGTATGGCAAAAATGCCGCAGCCAATCAGGGGCAGGGTGATTTCAGCGCCCTCGAATAGCGATAAGTGCACAACGCCACTCAATAGGGCGAGGATCAGAAATCCCGCAGCTGACTTGGACATGTTTGACTCCTGAAGATGTTTCAAAAAACCAGATGTTCGGAGGTCAGTGCTGGTCGCACCTGCTCAGAGTTACTGACAGCCTGTGGGGTAGAGGTGTCCTGATCGCTCAACACCGCCAGCTGGGGGGCTTTTTGTACCTGCAAGTAATGCGGCATGCGCTGGACCAATGGCTTCTGTGTTGCACTCTCGGGCACAAACTGGAAGCTCACCAAAACCGCAAGAGCAATTGCATTTGCAAGCAAAAGGGTGGTGTTCATGGGTGTAGCTCCGAATGTTCTTCGATAGAACAGACAAAGCAGCCGTCGTGCCAACAGTTTAACCTCTGTTAAGTCCTTTAAAAACAAGCATTTGAGCAGGTTTTTCGAATTGTGCAGGTTGCAATCTGCAATGGTGGCCTTTCAGTGAGCATGCAAAATGCACGGTAATTCTTCCCGCGGCATTGCAGGGCGCTTGCCTACACTTAAAAAGCCCAACGGACGACATGACAAATCGGGGTTCGGTGGTTAACATGCACGCCGTCCGTCATGCAGCGTCTGCTGCGACAAAGCGTGTGTCTCAGTAGCTCAATTGGATAGAGCATCCCCCTCCTAAGGGGAAGGTTGGCAGTTCGAACCTGCCCTGGGACACCATCTATTGTTGAAACTCCCCTCCTTTAATACTCGATGGTCTTGAAGCGCTCAATCAGCGGGCGTGGCGAGGCCAGGTCGTAATTAGTATGCGCTTTCTCTTGGGGCGGGGCCTTCTGGTTGAGTTCGAATCAGGCATGCGAGTTGTGTCTATCTATATAGAGGGAGCCTTTTCGCATGCTTCGATAAAAAAGCGAAATTAACGGTTGACGGCAGATTCAGGATGTCTATAATTCGCCCCACTTCCGGCGCAGTCGAAACGGAAAACTCCTTGAGATTCAATGAGTTATGCAGGTTTCGGCAGCAGGTTGCTTCAGTTCATCGAAGCCAGAAGGAAGTTGAAAAAGAGGTGTTGACAGCAGCGTGTAACGCTGTAGAATTCGCCTCCCGCTGACGAGAGATCGGAAGCGCAAGTGGTTGAAGTTGTTGAAGAATTCTTCGAAAACTTCTGAAAATAATCACTTGACAGCAAATGAGGCTGCTGTAGAATGCGCGCCTCGGTTGAGACGAAAGATCTTAACCAACCGCTCTTTAACAACTGAATCAAGCAATTCGTGTGGGT
>NZ_JACOPX010000030.1 GCF_015461835.1 Pseudomonas neuropathica
CATCCCGAACTCAGCAGTGAAACGATGCATCGCCGATGGTAGTGTGGGGTTTCCCCATGTGAGAGTAGGTCATCGTCAAGATTAAATTCCGAAACCCCAATTGCGAAAGCAGTTGGGGTTTTGTTTTAAGTAGAAACATCCGTTTTTGCTGGCTTGTTACCGTGTTGACGGGCCAGATACAGAATTTCTTGACGACCATAGAGCGTTGGAACCACCTGATCCCATCCCGAACTCAGAAGTGAAACGATGCATCGCCGATGGTAGTGTGGGGTTTCCCCATGTGAGAGTAGGTCATCGTCAAGATTGAATTCCGAAACCCCTGTCTGCTAACGCAGACGGGGGTTTTGTCATTTCAGGATCAGATAAAGAAACGACAAAGCCAGCTCCTGAGACATCAGGGGCTGGCTTTTTTATGCACAGGAAAAAGGGTTGCAGGATTTGAAACTGCCGCCGGAACGTTGCTCCGGAAACACCGTGGCGAACGCTCTGGCACGCCGTTGGGCGGGAATCTGGCAGAAATACCATCCATTTCCCGTATGGCCCTAAGATTTCTCCGACACGTGCCGACAGACTGGTGAGACATGCGTGCACCAAAGTAGAGCGGCCAGAAGAACGCTGCCTGCACTGTACATGGAATGTTGCATCCGGAACGCATCCCCACTTTTCGCATAAGAAGTCCCATGAAATGAATCTCAAGTTCAGCCATAAAATCCTGTTGGCCGCCTCGGGCGTCGTGGTCCTGGCGTTCGCGCTGTTCACCCTCTACAACGACTATCTGCAGCGAAACACCATTCGCCAGAACCTTCAGTCCTCCGTGCAGCAGGCCGGTGATCTGACCGCCAGCAGCGTGCAGAACTGGATGAGCGGGCGGATCCTGGTTCTGGAAAACCTCGCGCAGAACGTTGCCCATCAGGGTAAGGACGCGGACTTCCCGGGCCTGGTCGATCAACCGGCCTTCACCTCGAACTTCCAGTTCACCTACGTCGGTCAGGCCAACGGTGTGTTCACCCAGCGTCCTGACGCGAAGATGCCGGACGGCTACGACCCACGTCAGCGTCCTTGGTACAAACAAGCCGTTGCCGCTGACAAAACCATGCTGACGCCGCCGTACATGGCTGCTGTCGGCGGGCTGGTGGTGACCATCGCCATGCCGGTGAAAAAGAACGGCGAACTGCTCGGTGTGGTTGGTGGTGATCTGAGCCTGGAAACCCTGGTGAAGATCATCAACTCGGTGGACTTCGGTGGCCTCGGCCATGCATTCCTGGTCAGCGCCGACGGTCAGGTGATCGTTAGCCCGGACAAGGATCAGGTCATGAAAAACCTGAAAGACATCTACCCAAACACCAGCGTACGCATCGAGAAGGGCAACCAGAACGTGGTGCTCAACGGTCAGGAACGTATTCTGTCGTTTACCCCGGTCAGCGATCTGCCGAATGCGCAGTGGTACATCGGTCTGTCGATCGACCGCGACAAGGCCTACGCAGCACTCAGCCAATTCCGCACCTCGGCACTGATTGCGATGTTCGTGGCCGTGGCCGCCATTGCCTTGCTGCTGAGCCTGTTGATCAACGTGTTGATGCGCCCGCTGACCACCATGGGCCGCGCGATGCAGGACATCGCTCAGGGCGAGGGCGACCTGACCCGTCGTCTGGTGGTAGAGAGCAAAGACGAGTTCGGTGAATTGGGCAGCGCGTTCAACCAGTTCGTTGAACGAATTCACGCGTCGATTTCCGAAGTGTCTTCCGCCACCCGTCATGTGCATGACTTGTCGCAACGGGTGATGGCATCGTCCAACGCCTCGATCGTCGGTTCTGACGAGCAAAGCGCGCGCACCAACAGCGTCGCTGCGGCGATCAACGAACTGGGTGCCGCCACACAGGAAATTGCGCGCAACGCCGCCGATGCTTCGCAGCATGCCAGCGGCGCCAGCGAGCAGGCCGATGACGGGCGTCAGGTGGTCGAGCAGACAATTCAAGCGATGACCGAACTGTCGCAGAAGATCAGCCTGTCGTGCACGCAGATCGAAACCCTGAACGCCAGCACCGACAACATCGGCCACATCCTCGACGTGATCAAAGGCATTTCGCAACAGACCAACCTGTTGGCACTTAACGCCGCGATCGAAGCGGCGCGTGCCGGTGAAGCCGGACGTGGTTTTGCCGTGGTGGCAGACGAGGTGCGAAACCTTGCCCATCGCACCCAGGAGTCGGCGGAAGAGATCCACAAAATGATCACGTCGTTGCAGATTGGTTCGCGGGAAGCGGTGACCACGATGAACGCCAGTCAGGCGTCCAGCGAGCAGAGCGTGGAAGTGGCCAATCAGGCCGGTTTGCGTCTGGTCAGCGTGACTCAGCGCATCGGTGAAATCGACGGCATGAACCAGTCGGTGGCAGCGGCCACTGAAGAGCAGACCGCCGTGGTGGAAACCCTCAACGTCGACGTTAACCAGATCAACCTGCTGAATCAGCAGAGCGTGGCTAACCTCAACGAGACGTTGAAGGATTGTGATGCGTTGTCGCAGCAGGCCAATCGCTTGAAGCAACTGGTCGACAGCTTCAAAATCTGACCGCGTTATCGTTCTTCGCGAGCAAGCTCGCTCCCACAGGATTTTTGGTTGAACACAACATGTGTGAACACCCAATGTCCTGTAGGAGTGAGCCTGCTCGCGATAGCGGTCTAGAACTCACCGCCAAACTCAAGCCTTAAACAAACAGCCTCAGCACATTCCCCATCGCATCATCCGCAAAACCCTGCACAAAATCCTTGAACCCTGGCAGTGCCTCTTCACCGCCCGCAGCCGGCTCGGCAATGATTGTCCACGTCGCCCGAGACTTACCCGCGCCCAGCGATTCGACATTCATCGCCGCCCACAGATTCGCCACGCCCAACGTGTTGTAAATCGTCGTCCAGGTCATGCATCGGGCCTGCTCATCGCGGGAGTTGAGTTGCTCGACCACCACGTTGCCATCCTTGAAGAACTTCTTGCGCAGCGAGGACACGCCCTCACCGGTCATTTCGATGTGCGACAGCGCCGGAATGAAGCGGTCGAAACCGCCGAATTGGCCGACCACTGCCCAGACCTGCGCCGCGTCTGCCGGCACTTCTACCGAAGACACAACGTGGCAGCCATGCGGGTTTTTGATCAGGGTGTCGGGTTGCAGAGTGCTCATGGTGTTGCTCCTGTTTGATGGATCAGATGAAGTTGATTTCTTTCAGGTAATCGCAGCCACGACGCAGCAGTGCCGGGGATTTCTGCGGGTAGTGCGCGCCCATCAACTGCACGCCGGCCTCAGCGTTGGCATGGCCAATCAGGGAGATGTCGCCGATGTCTTCTTCGAAGCCGTTGAGGTAGAAACCGAGTACGCCGAACAGCGCGTTGTCGGCGTCGACGCGGTTTAGTTGCTGCTGCCAGTCGGCGACGCTGACCAGCGCGAACTCGCTGCCGGTTTCGCGGAACGAAGTGACGTAGGCGTCCCAGCTCAAAGGCTCGGGGTTATGCAGGTTGAACACTGCGCGTTCGGGCGAATAACGGCTGGCGTGGAAAGCAATGAAGCGGGCAAGAAAGTCCACTGGCATCAGGTCGAAATTCAGCGCGAAGGCTGGCACCTGGCCGAGCTGGATCGAGCCTTTGAGCATCAGCATCAAACGGTTTTTGTGCGGCTGACAAACACCGCTGAGGCTGTTGAAACTAATGTTGCCGGGGCGGTACAGATTAACCCGCACACCGCGCTCCCGCGCCCGTTCGAGGATGCGTTCGCCGACCCATTTCGACAGGTTGTAGCCGTTGCGGATGTAGATCGGTGGGGTCGTGGCGGCGGGCAGTTCCAGCACCCGTCCAGCATCGTCCACGGTGCTTGAAGCCGACAGCGTCGAGACGAAGTTGAAAACCTTTTTGCTCTGCCCTTCGCACAAGCGCAGCAGGGCGAAAATCGGTTCGACGTTGTCCGCCGCCAGCGACTCGTAATCGAGTACGTGATTGACGTTAGCGGCGTTGTGCACCAGTGCGCCGAACTCGCGATCCAGGCGCTGATAGTCGGCGTCATTCAGGCCCAGTTGCGGGCGTGTAATGTCTGCCGCGTAAACCCGCACCCGACTCAGATCCAGATGCTCCAGGCGGTTTTCCCGCAGTGACTCGGCAAAGCGTTGCGCCGCCGTTTTGCCGCCGCCGTCGCGCACCAGACACGCTACTTCGCTGGCACCCCAACCGAGCAACGCCTCGACGATGTGCACGCCGACAAAACTATTGGCGCCGGTGACGATGACTTTATGCACATCACCCATGCGGCTGATCGGCAGTGGCTCGATTTCCAGTGCACGCTCGGCGTCGGCCATGGCCTGGGCGCTGAGTACGGCGCTGTCATCGGTGCCGCGTACCAGCGTTGCGAGTTTGATGATGGTCGGCAGTTCGATGAAGCGGTTGATCGAAATGCTCCGCCCGAACTCCTCACGCAAACGCAGCAACATGCGCGAGAGCAGAATCGAGTGGCCACCGAGATTGAAGAAGCTTTCGTCGGTGGAAATGTCGCTGCTCGGCAGCTCCAGCAACTCCGCCCAGATCTCCAGCAACAGCGCTTCATCGGCATTCACCGGCAGGCATTTCGGCCCGCTGTCCTGCACGCTCACTGGCAGTTCCAGCAGTGCTTTGCGATCGACTTTGCCATTGCTGGCGAACGGCATGCTCGCCAGCTCGGTCCACGCCACCGGTTGCATGTAGTCCGGCAAAAACTGTCTGGCGTGGGCTTTCAGCGCGTCGCGTGCGGTGTCCGATTGCGCTTGTGCGAGGAACGCGAGAATGCGTCGCTGACTGTCGATCACCACCGCCACTTGTCGGTATAGCTGGCTCTCGCGCAGGCAGCGTTCGATCTCTTCCGGCTCGACCCGGAAGCCACGGATTTTTACCTGATTGTCGCGCCGCCCGCACAGTTCGATACCGTGCGCGCCCCACCTGGCCATGTCGCCGCTGCGGTAGGCTCGCAGCGTTTGGCCGTCCGGTAATTGCAGGGTCAGATAACGCTCGGCGGTCTGTTGCGGATTGTTCAGATAACCGAGGCAAACACCGGGGCCGACGATGAACAATTCGCCGACGGTGTGCTCCGCCACCGGTTGCAAATCGTCATCGAGAATCAGCACTTGGCTGTTGGCGATTGGTGCCCCGAGGATGCGGTTACTGTCGCCCGGTTTGAGCTGACGCGCGGTGATCAGTACGGTAGCTTCGGTCGGGCCGTAAAGGTTGTGCAGTGTGCCCTGGCGGGTCAGTTGCTCAATGACAAACGGCTCGCAGACATCGCCGCCGGTCATCACTTGCACGCCTTCCAGTTGCTCCAGCGGCAGGATGCTCAACAGCGCCGGTGGCAGGAATGCGTGGGTCAGGTGTTGGCGGCGGATCAACGCGACCAGTTGCAATGGATCTCGCCGTTGCGTGTCGTCCGGCACCACCAGTTCGGCACCTTCCAGCAGGGTCGGGAAGATGTCGATCAGTGACGAATCGAAGCTCAACGACGAGAACTGCAAGACCCGACTCTCGGCCTGCAATTGCACGTAATCGGCGTACCACGCGGTGAAGTGCGCGAGGTTGGCCTGACTGAGCAACACGCCTTTCGGATGCCCGGTGGTGCCCGAGGTGTAAAGCGCCATGCACGGTGCATCAAGTTCGGGGCGGCGGCGCATTAACGGTTGGCTGAGATCTGCCTCTGAGTTGTCGATGCGGCTGACGTCCAGCCCCGCCATGGATGCGCTGAGCGGATGCTCGCCATCATGCAGCAACAGCAGCGCGTCAGCGTTTTGCAGAATGTATTGCTGACGCTGTAACGGATGACTCGGCTCCAGCGGCAGATACACCGCGCCGCTGCCGAGAATCGCCAGAATCGAGGCAAACAACGCCGGGCTTTTTGGCAGGCAGATGCCGACCACCCACGGTTTTGGCTGTTGCTCGAGCAAGGGCAGCAAGCGCTGTTGAATCGCTCGGCTGTGTGCGTGCAGTTGGCGATAGCTGATCGACTGTTCGGCGATGTGCAGCGCCGAACGTTCAGCGTGGTGGATCAAGCTTCGTTGCAGGCGTTCGATCACCGCAATCTGCGCCTCTTCCAGCAATGCGGGATTGGCCGTGTCGTTGCGGCGATGGACGTAAGCCAGGCTGTCGAGGAACAGCAGGTTTTCCATTCTCTCGAAATCCGGCGCAGTCACTGACGCGGCCTGCTGCAGATAGTCAGCATCACGGGAGAAGCGGCTGACTAGCAACGCCACTTCATCGACCACCTGCGTCAGCACCCGTTGCCGCAGCGCCTGCCCATTGCCGGACGGCTCATCGCCAATCGGTACGCGGCTGATTAGTGACGAGCCAAGGAAACACAGCAAATCGAGTGTCGGCAAACCGGCATGGCTCTGCACGCCGACACCCAAACGCAGATGCAGGTGCGGGATCGAGCAGAAATCGCCGGCGCCGATAAAACCATCGTCGATGATCAGATCCACCGTCGATGCACCGGCAGCGCTGCGCTGCAAGGAGTGACCGTGTTGTTCCAGTTCCTGCGCCAGGTCGGTCATGGCCTGGCTGGTGCCAATCAGCAAAATGTCGAGACGTTTCATATCGGCCTCCTCATCAAACCAGATAGTCGCGCAGCGCGTGCTGCACACAGGGCGCATCGAGCAGCGAGCTGTTGTGGAAGAACTTGACGATGTTGCCCACCAGCGGGTGATGGCGATTGATCGGGAATGCCAGCCCGGCCATCTCGTCCCTGAGCGAGCGGCGGGTGGCCTCGCTGACCGGCAGTGCGTCGATCAGGCGCAGGTCGAAGGCTTTCTGGATGTCGTTGGTCAGGTAATGGCCGATGAACACCGGCAGAATCTGCGCGATGGTTTCGCGATCCGCCGCGTTGGCGGTGTGCCAATAGATGCGCACCATCCGCGCCCAGAAACTCGAATGGCGACCTTCGTCGAGCAAGTGATCGGCCATCAGACCTTTGATCGACGGCTTGACCGTGTCGTCGCGTGCGAACGCCGCGACATCACCCGTCACGGTGTTTTCGGCGATGGCCACGCAGATCAATTCCACTGCGCTGCGCAGATGTTCCGGTGCCAGCGCTACAGCCGCAGGAATCGCCCGGCTCAGCTCGATTTCATCGGGCAACTGAATGGGTTCGATGCCAGTCATGGCCACCGTTTGTTGCATGAAATCCATCGCCACCAGCGCGTGGTAATCCTCGTCGACCACCACGGTCATCGCGTCGTAACGACAGGCAAACGGGAAGGCCACGGCGAAGCGATTCTTGGCGATGCTGCGCGCGGTCTTGTCGACGATCTCGGTCTCGAAAATCACCACGTCGTTGATGAATTTGTACAGCGTTTGCACCAAGGCGAAATCACGTTGCTGCGGGCACTCGCGCAGGAAGGTTTCACTGAGCACCAGCGGCTGGCGGCTGAGCGGATAGATCAGCCGTTCATCGTCTTCGAGTACGCGTCGCGGGCGGGTGCGGATGGTCGCGCGGCTCTCCCAGGCGTCGGCAAAGGATTGATAGTCGGCGGCGTTCATTGGACCACCTCCGCCAACGGTTCGCGCATGCTCAGACGCAGGCCGTCCCACAAGGCGATACGGCTTTCCACGGCGGCAATGGCGCTGGCGTAGACCTCGGCTTCGCGTTGCGGGTCGCCGTCGACCAGGCGCTCAAGCAGGTGTTCCGCCGCCGGGCCGTGGTCTTCGGAGTCGACCTCGATGTGCCGTTCCAGGTAATAGCGAAAGGTCGGCGCCTGTTCGATACCGATGCCCCAGTCGTCAAGAATGCGCTGGAACATGGTCGGGATCACGCTCTCGCGACCATGCAGAAACGCCGCCGCCACGCTGTGTCCCGGTGCATGCAGGGCGGTACGCAAAGTATCGCGGACAAACTGCGCGGCGGCTGGATCAACATCGACGCTTTGCAGCGCGACGTCATAGCTCACGCCTTCCTGTTGCAGGGCGACAAAGCGCTCCACGGCTTGGGTACTCGCGCCGATTTCGCGCATCGCGTCCAGGTACAGCTCAAAATGGCTGTAATGCCCTTCGGCCAGGCGATCATCCGATTCTTCGCCGAGAACGATCTCGTTGATCAGTCGGGCGGCGAGAGGATCGCGCGGCGGCAACCACGGTAGTCGGGTGCAGGTCAGCTCCTGCTGCAGGCGTTTGGTCAGCGACATGAAGTCCCACACGGCAAATACATGGGTTTCCATGAAGCGACGCAACACCGATAACGACGTGATCTCGGCAAAGATCGGGTGAATGCTAAGTTCGGCTTTCTTCAGGGCGAGTTGGTGCTTAGTGGGCATCATGATGTCCTTTATCGTTGATATTAAATGGAACTGCTCTGCAACTGCGCAATCAATGAGACTACGACTTACTTGTTTCCTGTCGACGAACGACAGCCTTCCTTCCTGATAGGTAAGTGCGGATCGATATACCTTTGACATGGCTTCATGTCTGCCCATCAAGCGCTGCTGCTGTACCGCAGGCATTGGGCTGCTGCCAAGTGAAGGGTGAAATTCAAACTTGGCGAAGAAAAGCTAATACACCGACAAAGTGTTTAACAAGTATATTTTTAATTATTTTAAGTTTGCTGTTTTTTGAAGTTGAGTTGTTCCAATAAAACTTTCAAGTAAAGTTTTATTTGGGCGTAGTTGCTCCTTTCGGCGAATAACGGCCAAAATTGCTCAAGAAGAGTGAATGCCTCACTCGAAGCAACTTTCCAGTAATAAGAATTGAATGATTTAAAAGGGCGGAAGTTGGCCGTGACCCCGCGCCATGACTTCCTTTTTCCCGTGGCAAGGCTCCTTCCGTAGGTTCCTGGTGCGGGGACTGCGCCGGCAGGGCGGCGCGTCGCCCGTTCTTTATGGGGTGGCGGCTCAAGAGTGCGGGTAAATTTGCGCCACGGCTATGACCGATTCATCAGCGACAACGTGCAAATATCGGACTGAACGGCGCAAGGAGGTTAGAGCGGACATGTGGATCCGCCCAGCAGAGGGCTGGCGGATCGCTTGGGGATTTGTAAGCGGTTGATTCGCGGGGCAGTGCGCGCTCAGCGCGCAGCGTGGCGGTTTTGCGCGGCAGGGGTAGCGAGATAACGGGTAATCACTTCGACACCGCGATTGAGGTGCTGCTCGAGGAGTTTGATCGACAACTCAGTGTCGCGATCCTGCACGGCTTGCAACATCGCCCGGTGATCGTCCTGGGACAATTTGCCCAGGCCCATGGCCTCAAGGTTGAAGCGCAGAAAACGCTCTTCTTCGTTGAGCCCGTCTTCAACCAGTCGCAGTAAGCGTTGGTTGGGCGCCTTGCTGTACAGGGCCATGTGGAACAAACGGTTGAGCCGGCCGATTTCCGTGTAGTCGTGTTGCGCCTCGAGCTCTTCGATGTACCCGGCTGCGCGTGCGTGGTCGGCAGCGGTCAGCAGCGGAATCGATTGCCGCATGGCTTCGGATTCGAGCAGGATGCGCAACTCGTAGGTTTCGGTCGCGTCACCCTGAATCAATGGCGCAACCACTGCACCTTTATGCGTAGTAACGCTCAGCAGCTCTTGGGCTTCGAGCTGGCGCAACGCTTCGCGCACCGGCATGCGGCTAACACCGAAAAGGTCGGCCAGATCCTGCTGGCGCAGCGCCGTGCCACAGGGCAGACGACCGTCGAGGATTGCTGAGCGCAGGGTTTCTTCGATCACCGAACGGGCCAGATGAGCAGGAATCGGTCCATCGACTTTAATGCTGTGCAACGGTTTGGGCTTCTGTGTCACGACTACGCACCCTGTATGTCGGCCTGATTTGGATCCAAATGACACTAGTGATTGCTCTACAGGTTGTCAAACCTTGTAAAACAATGCGCTGTTAACTGAAGTTTAGCGCGGCGGCGATGATCTCATGGTGCCATTGTTTTTTGTCGGGCTAAGCTTCACCATCAAACGCTTTCCTTCCTGCCCCCTGGAAACCTGCTGTGGCGGTACGTTTCGCGATCCCCCGGACGCTGCGCTGGCTAGGCTGCGCACTGCTGCTGGCCGGCGTCATGCTGGGCGGTCTGCATGCCGATTGGGATTTTTCCACGATCAGCCGCAAAGCCACGGCACTCTACGGGCCGCTGGGTGCCGGGCAGCAGCGCATTGATGCCTGGCAGAATCTGTTGGCCACGCAAAAACAAGTCAGCGAGATGGAAAAGCTCAAAGTGGTGAACCTGTTCTTCAACAAACAGGTGCGCTACGTCGAGGACATCGATCTGTGGCACGAGGTCGATTACTGGGAAACGCCGATCGAGGCGCTGTGGAAGGGCGCCGGCGACTGCGAAGACTATGCGATCGCCAAGTATTTCAGCTTGCGTCACCTCGGGGTTTCCAGTGACAAACTGCGTATCACCTACGTCAAGGCGTTGCGTCAGAACCGCGCGCACATGGTCCTGACTTACTATGCCACCCCCGATGCCATGCCGCTGGTGCTCGACAGCCTGATCGACCCTATCCAGCCGGCGTCGCAGCGAACCGATTTGCTGCCGGTCTACTCTTTTAATGCTGAAGGGTTGTACCTGCCGGGCGCCAAGGGCAACAAGAAGGTCGGTGACACCAAACGCCTGTCACGCTGGCAGGATGTGTTGAAGAAAATGCAGGCCGAAGGTTTCCCGGTCGAAACGACTAACTAGGAGCATGCGCTCAGATGTCTTTGTTCAAACAGCTGTTGATCGCTATCTGTCTGTTCCTGGTGGTCGCCTTCACCGGCAGCTTCATGGTCAGTCTGGAGAGCTCGCGCACCCAGTACGTCAACCAGTTGCGTTCCCACGCCCAGGACGCCGCGACGGCGCTGGCGTTGTCGCTGACGCCGAATATCGACGATCCGGCCATGGTCGAGTTGCTGGTCAGCTCGATTTTCGACAGCGGTTATTACGCGAGCATCCGCGTGGTCGATCTGAAGACTGACCAGACGATTGTTGAACGCAACGGCATTCCGGCCGTCACCAGTGTGCCGGACTGGTTCGTCAAGCTGATCGGCCTGGAGCCGGCCGGTGGCGACGCGCTGGTCAGCCGTGGCTGGGAGCAGGCGGCGCGAGTCGAGGTGGTCAGCCATCCGATGTTTGCTGTGGCCAAATTGTGGCAGAGCGCGTTGGGCAGCCTTGGCTGGCTGCTGATCTGCGGGGCGATCAGTGCCGTGCTCGGCGCGCTGCTGCTGCGCCGGCAGTTGAAGCCGCTGGATTACATGGTCAAGCAGTCCCACGCCATCGCCCGTCGCGAATTCCTCAGCCTGCCGGAATTGCCGCGCACACCTGAGTTGCGCCGTGTGGTGCAGGCGATGAACCAGATGGTCGAGAAGCTCAAGGCGCTGTTCCAAGAGCAGGCCGAGCGCAGTGAAAAGCTGCGCGCCGAGTCCTATCAGGACAATCTCACGGGGCTTGCCAACCGGCGCTATTTCGAAATGCAGTTGCACAACCGGGTGAGCAACCCGGAGCAGGCCAGTTCCGGTTATCTGCTGCTGTTGCGGGTCAAGGATCTGGCCGGGCTCAACCAGCGTCTCGGTGGCCAGCGCACCGATGAACTGCTGAAAGCAGTTGGCGAGCAACTGTCCCGCGAATGCGCCAAATACCCGGAAACCCAGAACCTCGTCACCCGTATTCGTGGCGGAGAATTTGCCGTGCTGGCGCCGGGGCTGGTTCGTGAGGAAGCGCTGCAACTGGCGCAGAACCTCGACAGCGCCTTGAGCAGTCTGCACGCCACCGGGGCGACCGACGTGGCTGCCGTGGCGTCGATCGGCCTGGCGCCGTTCACCCACGGCGATTCACCGCAACAAGTACTGACGCTTGGCGATCAGGCGCTGGCGCAAGCTGAAGGTCAGGGCGAGCAGAATTGGGCGTGCATCGATCAGGGCCTGACGGCGGATGTCGGCGACGATCACCATGCCTGGCATCGCTTGCTCGATCAGGCCTTGAGTCAGCAGCGTTTCGAGCTGTATTTCCAGCCGGTGGTCGCCGCCGCAGACACGCAGCTGGTGCTGCATTACAAAGTGCTCTCGCGCTTGCTCGATGATCAGGGCCAGACCATTCCGGCCGGGCGCTTCCTGCCGTGGCTGGAGCGCTTTGGCTGGACCGCGCGGCTGGATCGCCTGATGCTTGAGCGCGTGCTGGAGCAGATGAAAGAACATGAGGATTCGCTGGCGCTGAACCTGTCCTCGGCCACCCTGGCTGATCCGCAGGCGCTGAACAAAGTGTTCGAAATCCTCCGTGCGCATTCCAACCTCGGCGAGCGCCTGACACTGGAAATCGGTGAGGAGCAATTGCCGGAGCAGGCGGTGCTGGAGCAGTTGACCCGGCGCCTGCGTGAACTCGGGTTCTCGCTGAGTCTGCAACGTTTTGGTGGCCGCTTCAGCATGATCGGCAACCTGGCGCGGCTGGGGCTGGCGTACTTGAAGATCGATGGCAGTTACATTCGTGCGATTGATCAGGAGAGTGACAAGCGTCTGTTTATCGAGGCGATTCAGCGTGCGGCGCACAGCATTGATCTGCCGCTGATTGCCGAGCGGGTCGAGACGGAAGGGGAGTTGTCGGTGATTCGCGAGATGGGCTTGTATGGGGTTCAGGGGCAGTTGTTGGGTGAGCCGAAGCCTTGGCGGTGAGTCATCACCAAAGCAACCCTCACCCTAGCCCTCTCCCAGAGGGAGAGGGGACTGACCGTGGGATATTGACGCAATACGCCGACGTGAGCGATTTGCGCTGAGTCCATAATCGACTCGATCTCTCAGGTCGATGGACAGCGCCAGACACCTCGGTCGGCTCCCTCTCCCTCCGGGAGAGGGCTGGGGTGAGGGTCGGCCTTTGATCCGAAGATCAGATCAACCCGCCCTCATCCTCATCGATCAACTGGCTCAATCCGCCCAATGCTTCACGCGCCTGGGTCCGGTCCATCAGTTTGGCCTGGGCCGCCGGCGGCAGGTCGGTGACGCGGATCACGCCCTTCTGGGTCAGCACCTGAATCAGGTCGTCGAGTACCCGAATCATTTCGAAGTCGCTCTGCTTGAGCTGCTTCAGGCTGGTTTCCACCACTTCATTGGCGAACCAGGCCTGGATTTCATGGCTGTCGGCCGGCAGCGTTTCCGTGGCCTCGGCGTAGGCCGCGGCTTCCACGCGAATCAACAGACCTTGCGCATCGCGTTGCACGTAAAACATTGAGCATCCCTCAGAAATGAACCAGCGTCATGCTGTCAGCAGCATAGCCAACTGTGCGCGAGTATGCGGTGCGGCGACGCGATCGTCACCGGTCCGGTCAGCACAAACGTGACGGCCGCCCCATCGGGGCGGCCGTTTTGTTCACGATCAGCTGTTGTTGTGGTCGACCTTGATGGTCGGGTCGCTGCCGGCAATCAGGTTGTGAATGTTGGCGCTCGACCAGTTGTTGCCTTCCAGTTTGATCGTCACGTCCGGGGTTGCCGCCGCAGCGTCGCCGGAGTTGAACTTGCCCGCCGAGCTGACTTGCAGCGACGACGTGCCGTCGACCGTGGTGATCTTCAGGAAGTTGTCGATGGTGCTGCCGGTCTCGCCCTGCAACAGATCACGCAAGTCGATGCGGTCACCTTCACTGGCGTTGAAATCCTTGATCACGTCGTTGCCGGTGTCGCCCGACTTCCAGACGAAGGTGTCGGCACCCGAACCACCGATGAGGATGTCATTACCCTGACCGCCGATCAGCGTGTCGTTGCCGGTGCCGCCGAGCAGGATGTCATTGCCTTTGCCGCCATCGAGCAAGTCGTTGCCGCCCGAGCCGAACAGGATGTCATTGCCCGCGCCGCCCAGCAGTGTGTCGTTGCCGTCATGCGCACCGGAGACATCGAACGCCTGATAGTGCTCGGTGATGTACTGGTGCACGTTGCTGGTGGTGACCTTGCTGACGTCGACGCCGGTCTGCTGCGCGACGAACGCCTGCATCGCCTGATAACCCTCGCCGGCAATGCCGTTGAAGCTCACTAGGTCGCCGAACAGGATGTCGTTGCCGTCGCCACCGCTGACGGTGTCGTTGCCCGGCAGCGTCGCTTCGGTGTGGCCAATGATCGAGTTGGCCAGATCCTTCGGATCGATGTTGGTTTGCGGTGTTTTATCCGAATCGTAAGGCTTCAGGTCGTTGAGGCTGACGCCGCTGTTCAGGCCGATGGCTTCAACGTTGGACAGGCCGCTGAGCAACGCGAAACTGCTGGTCGAGTTGTCGGTGGTGGTCGAGGTGGTGCTGCTGCCGCTGCCCGCCAGGCTCGACAGCTCGTAAGTGCCATCGCCCTGCGCGTGAACGGTGCCCAGATTGGTGGCGCTCCAGCCATATCGGGCCGTGTAGGTCTGCAACTGGGCAATTCCGCTGGCGTTGATACTCAGGTAATGCGTGTTGTCGATATAGGTGCTGAAGGTGTCGCCCAGCTTGTAGTTGCTGGTGGTCACTACGCTATCGAACTTCACGCTGCCGTACAGCGTCGGGTTGGTCTGCTCGCCGCTCTGGTAGTAGGTCGGCTGGCCATCGGTGATGAAGTACGTGAGGTTCTTCGCCCCGGTGTTGGCCACAGCGTCGGCGCTCTGGAACCAGTTGGCCGTGGTTTTGAACACGTCCTCGTAGTTGGTGCCGCCGCCGGAACTCATCGAGTCCAGCACCGCTTTGAGCTGCGTCAGCGCGTTCGGATCGTTGAGGTTCACCGACACCGATTTGTTGACCTGGGTATCGAAGTCCACCAGGAAGATGTTCACCGTGCCCGAGTTGCTGCCGCCCAGGCTCTGCTTGAGGGTGTTGAACACCGACGTCAGCGAGTCCTTGGCTGCGCTGATCGACGAACTGCTCATACTGCCGGAGCTGTCGACCATGAACGCGATGTTGTAGTTGGTGCCCGGCACCACGGTCAGACCACCGATGTCGGCGACCATGATGTCGTTGCCATCGGTGCCGCTGAAGGTGTCGTCACCCGAAGTCGCGACGATGGCGTTGTAGACCGCCGGCACCACGGTGACCGGAATGGTCGCGGTGCTGCTGGCCGAACCGCCGACCATTTCGGTGGAGGTCGAGGTCACGGTCAGGTTGAACTGGCCGTTGTAGTACGGCGGTGGGGTCACGGTCAGGCTGCCGAGGTTCCAGCCAGTGACGTTGGCGTCGCCGCTGCTGGCGGTGACGGTGAAGGTGTGACCCGCGCCATCGCTGAGCACCGAGCCGACTGGCGCGCCGCTGATCTTCACGCTCAGGGTTTCCGAGCCGTCGGTGTCAGTCAGTGCGGTGGAGATTGCCGACAGTTTCACCGTGGTGCCTTCGGCGCCGGTGTTGAGTTTATAGCCGTCGTAATAGCCTTCGCCGTTGCTGCCGTGCAGATCGGAGACGGTCACGCCCGAATTCACCAGATCCTGCACGCCGGTGTAGATCGGTACGCCAGCGCTGCTCAGGTCGATCGGCGTGCTGCCGTTGACCGACAGGTTGACGTCGTAGCTGCCTGGGCCGCTCTGATTGTGGTGGTAGATGTCCAGGGTGTAGTAGCCGCTGGTGGTCGGGGTGAACGAACCGTTGAGGTTGCCGCCCGCGCCCCACGTGGTCGAGGCCACGTTCTTGCCACCGATGGTGACCAACAGGCTGTCATCGCCGATACCGCTGAAAGTGTAGGTCTTGCCGGCTTCCAGATAGATCAGGCCTGAGGTCTTCGACGCCGTACCGGCGGTCACGCTGCCGTCAGACTGCACGTTGTTCACGTTAGTGCTGGTGTTCGGTGTGCCAGCGCCGTCGATGACGTTTTTCAACGTGGTCGAATCCGCGCCATTGCCGTTGGTGCCCAGGCCCGACAGGCCGGTCCAGACTTCCTTGATCAGCCCGGTGGACTTCACGCTGTTGTCGGCCACGCTCACGGTCGGCGCATCCGCCACTGGCGTGATGTCGATCTTCACGGTGCCGGTGTTGCCCAGCAGTTGGCCGTCGGTTGGCTGGAACTTGATCTGTGCGTAGTCCGCTTGGTTGTTGCCCAGGCCGCTGCCGCCGTAACCGTTGACACCCGACTCGTTGGCATCCGGCAGGAAGCGCAGCTTGCCCGCGTCGATGTCAGCCTTGCTGAAGGTCTGGTTGTTGGCGACGTCCTTCCAGGTCGAGCCGTCCAGGTACTGCAGCTTGCCTTCGCCCGGCAGCTGGGTAATTTTGATGCCGAGGCTGCTGGCCGGGCTGTCGACGTCAGTTACGCCGAAAGTCGACCAGCCGAGTACCAGCGGCGTGTCTTCGGTGCCGGTGACATTGCTCGGTGCAGCAACCGGAGCGTCGTTGACCGCCACCACGTTGACCGTGGTGGTCGCGGTGTTGGAGTAATTGCCGCCATCGGTCACGGTCACGGTGATGATCCGCGGCACGGTGCTCGGGTTTTCACTGCTGTTGGTGAAGCTGATGTTCTTGATGGCCTGCATGTAGTCGGCCAGCGTCGCATTGCCGGACAGGGTCAGGGTCACGGTGCCGTTGGTGCTGTTGGCATTGATGGTGATGCCGTTGACGCTGTTGCCGAGGTTCAGCGCATCGCCGTCCTGACGGTTGGTCAGGACTACAGTGGCGCCGGTGAGCATGGTGCTGTCCGGGTCGGTGATGCTGATATCGGTGTCGGCAATCGACACACCAGCGCCCGGGGTGTTTTCGGTGAAGGTCACCTTGTAGTCGGCACCGGTGGCGCCGCTGGAGTTGTTGGCATCCAGGTCGATGACCGGCGGTGCGTCGTTGTCGATGATCGACGTGCTGACGCTGCCATTGGTGCTGCTGACCGCGAGGTTCTCGAAGTTGCCGCCAGTGGCCGAATCGATCTTGACCACGAAGTTCTCGGTGCCTTCGGTGATCTTGTCATCGATGGTCGCGACGTTGAACTGCGCGCTGCTCGCACCGGCCGGGATCTTCACGGTGTACACGCCGGTGAAGTCCGAACCGTCGGCGGCGGTGCCGCTGTAGACGATTTTCAGGGTCACTTCGGTTTGCGCCGGGTGGTTCAGGCTGACCGTGTAGCTGGCGGTCTGGCCTTCGGTCACCGAGCTGCTGCCGGTGATGCTGACGGTGGTGGTGTCGATAGTGTCGGTGACGCTGGTCACGGCCGGAGCTGTGCTGGTGACCAGGTTTTCGAAGCTGCCGCCGCTGGTACCTGTGATGGTCGCCTGCACGGTGCCGGCGTCTTTGTAGACGTCGTCAGCTGGTGCTGGAACGGTCACGGTGCCGCTGGTTTTTCCCGCGTCGATGGTGATCACCGAGCCGTTGCTGAGGGTCACGGTCACTGGCGAGCCAGCGGCGTTGCTCAGGGTCGCGGTGTAGGTGATCTGGCCACCCTCGGCCACGGTGCCGGTTGCGGACAGCGACAGGTTGGTGGTGTCGACGGTGTCGGTGACGGTGGTGCTGACCGGGGTTTTGTCGGCGACGAGATTTTCGTAGTTGCCGCCCGTTACGTTGGTAATCGAGTTGGTCAGCGGTGCGTGACCGGTCAACGCATCGTTCGGTGCGGTGGTGGTCACGGTGCCGGTGGTTTTGCCGATGTCGATGGTGATGGTCTGACCGTTGGCCAGGGTCACCACGACCGGCGAACCGGTCACGGCTGCACCGACAGTGGCGGTGTAGACGACGTTGCCGCCTTCCGCCGCAGAGCCGGTCGCTGTCAGCTTCACGGTAGTCGTGTCGATGGTGTCGGTGACGCTGGTCACGGCCGGAGCCGTGCTGGTGACCAGGTTTTCGAAGCTGCCACCGGTGGCGGTTTTGATCGTGGCCTGGACGTTGCCGGCGTCCTTGTAGACGTCATCGGCTGGCGCTGGAACGGTCACGGTGCCGCTGGTTTTGCCGGCGTCGATGGTGATCACCGAACCGTTGCTGAGGGTCACGGTGACTGGCGAGCCAGCGGCGTTGGTCAGCGTCGCGGTGTAAGTGATCTGGCCACCTTCGGCCACGGTGCCGGTCGCGGACAGCGACAGGTTGGTGGTGTCGACGGTGTCAGTGACGGTAGTCGAAACCGGAGTCTTGTCGGCGACGAGGTTTTCGTAGTTGCCGCCCGTGACGTTGGTGATCGAGTTGGTCAGCGGTGCGTGACCAGTCAGTGCGTCGTTTGGCGCGGTAGTGGTCGCGGTGCCAGTGGTCTGGCCGACGCCGATGGTAATGGTCTGACCGTTGGCCAGCGTTACAACCACAGGCGAACCGGTCACCGGAGCACCGACGGTCGCGGTGTAGACGACGTTGCCGCCCTCTGCCGCTGTGCCGG
>NZ_JACOPX010000031.1 GCF_015461835.1 Pseudomonas neuropathica
TGTCGTCTTTGCCTTCCAGAGCCATACGAGCCGAACCGATGATGATTGGAGTGTCATCGCCCGGGAAGTCGTAGGTGGACAGCAGGTCACGAACTTCCATCTCAACCAGTTCCAGCAGCTCAGCGTCGTCTACCAGGTCAGCCTTGTTCAGGAAAACCACGATGTACGGAACGCCTACCTGACGGGACAGCAGGATGTGCTCACGGGTTTGTGGCATCGGACCATCAGCGGCCGAGCAAACCAGAATAGCGCCGTCCATCTGAGCAGCACCGGTGATCATGTTCTTCACATAGTCAGCGTGACCTGGGCAGTCAACGTGAGCGTAGTGACGGATCTTCGAGTTGTACTCAACGTGTGCGGTGTTGATGGTGATACCGCGAGCTTTTTCTTCTGGTGCGCTGTCGATCTTGTCGAAGTCAACGATTGCGGAACCGAAAACTTCCGAGCAAACGCGAGTCAGAGCAGCAGTCAGAGTGGTTTTACCGTGGTCAACGTGACCGATGGTGCCAACGTTGACGTGCGGTAGGGAACGATCAAATTTTTCTTTAGCCACGACAATTAACTCCTAGCCTAAAGGGGCTGAATCAGCCTTGTTTTTTGGTTACGGATTCGACGATGTGCGACGGAGCCGTATCGTATTTTTTGAATTCCATAGAGTAGCTTGCGCGACCCTGGGACATGGAACGAACGTCGGTCGCATAACCGAACATCTCACCCAGTGGAACTTCGGCGCGGATAACCTTGCCGGACACTGTGTCTTCCATACCCTGGATCATGCCGCGACGACGGTTAAGGTCGCCCATCACATCACCCATATAGTCTTCAGGCGTAACAACCTCTACAGCCATGATCGGCTCAAGCAACTCACCACCGCCCTTCTGGGCCAGTTGCTTGGTCGCCATGGAGGCAGCCACTTTAAACGCCATCTCGTTGGAGTCGACGTCGTGGTAAGAACCATCGAACACGGTAGCCTTCAGGCCGATCAGCGGATAGCCGGCAACAACGCCGTTCTTCATCTGCTCTTCGATACCCTTCTGGATAGCCGGGATGTATTCCTTAGGAACCACACCACCTACAACTTCGTTCACGAATTGCAGACCTTCCTGACCTTCGTCAGCAGGAGCAAAACGGATCCAGCAGTGGCCGAACTGACCACGACCGCCGGACTGACGAACGAACTTGCCTTCGATTTCACAGTTCTTCGTGATGCGCTCACGATACGAAACCTGAGGCTTGCCGATGTTGGCTTCGACGTTGAACTCACGGCGCATCCGGTCAACCAGGATGTCCAGGTGCAGCTCGCCCATGCCGGAGATGATCGTTTGACCAGTCTCTTCATCAGTTTTAACGCGGAAAGACGGGTCTTCCTGAGCAAGCTTGCCCAGAGCGATACCCATTTTTTCCTGGTCATCCTTGGTTTTAGGCTCTACGGCAACCGAAATAACCGGCTCCGGGAAGTCCATGCGAACCAGGATGATTGGCTTGTCAGCGTTGCAGAGGGTCTCACCAGTGGTGACGTCCTTCATGCCGATCAGGGCCGCGATGTCACCAGCGCGTACTTCCTTGATCTCTTCACGGGCGTTTGCGTGCATTTGCACCATACGACCCACGCGCTCTTTTTTACCTTTAACCGAGTTGATCACGCCGTCGCCGGAGTTCAACACGCCCGAGTAAACACGGACGAAGGTCAAGGTACCCACGAATGGGTCGGTAGCGATCTTGAACGCCAGAGCCGAGAACGGCTCCGCATCGTCTGCATGACGCTCCAGCTCGATTTCCTCGTTATCAGGGTCAGTACCCTTGATCGCAGGAATGTCGGTCGGTGCAGGCAGGAAGTCGATAACGGCGTCGAGAACCAGGGGAACACCCTTGTTCTTGAAGGAAGAACCGCAAACAGCCAGAACGATTTCGCCGGCGATAGTACGCTGACGCAAAGCAGCTTTGATCTCTTCGATCGACAGCTCTTCGCCTTCCAGGTACTTGTTCATCAGCTCTTCGTTGGCTTCAGCAGCAGCTTCAACCATGTTGTTGCGCCACTCTTCAGCCAGCTCTTGGAGCTCAGCAGGAATGTCCTTGCGAACAGGGACCATACCCTTGTCAGAGTCGTTCCAGTAGACAGCTTGCATGTTGATCAGATCGATCTGACCCTGGAAGTTGTCTTCGGAACCGATGGCCAACTGGATCGGCACCGGAGTGTGACCCAGACGCTGCTTGATCTGACCGATCACGCGCAGGAAGTTGGCACCAGCACGGTCCATCTTGTTTACGTAAACAAGACGTGGAACGCCGTATTTGTTGGCTTGACGCCATACGGTTTCCGACTGAGGCTCAACACCCGAAGTACCGCAGAACACAACGACAGCGCCGTCGAGTACGCGCAGGGAACGCTCAACTTCAATAGTGAAGTCAACGTGGCCCGGGGTATCGATTACGTTGAAGCGGTGCTCGTCCTTATACTGCTTCTCGGAACCTTTCCAGAAAGCGGTGATGGCAGCAGAAGTAATGGTAATACCACGCTCCTGCTCCTGCACCATCCAGTCTGTGGTCGCGGCGCCATCATGCACCTCGCCCATTTTGTGACTTTTGCCGGTGTAAAAAAGGACGCGCTCGGTGGTGGTGGTTTTACCAGCATCCACGTGAGCGACGATACCGATGTTACGGTAGCGGCTAATCGGAGTAGTACGAGCCATAAAGCCCTCGCAAAATTAGTGAAGCTAAAATTAGAAGCGGTAGTGCGAGAAAGCTTTGTTGGCTTCAGCCATACGGTGCACGTCTTCACGCTTCTTAACAGCAGCACCTTTACCTTCAGCAGCATCCAGCAGTTCGCCAGCCAAACGCAGAGCCATAGACTTCTCGCCACGCTTACGGGCGAAGTCTACCAACCAGCGCATTGCCAGAGCGTTACGACGGGAAGGACGAACCTCGACCGGAACCTGGTAAGTAGCACCACCAACGCGGCGCGACTTCACTTCGACCAGCGGAGCGATGGCGTCGAGTGCTTTTTCGAAGAGTTCCAGGGGATCGGTGCCAGCCTTACGGGTCGCAACGGTTTCCAGGGCACCATAAACGATACGCTCGGCAACGGCTTTCTTGCCGCTTTCCATAACGTGGTTCATGAATTTGGCGAGGATCTGGCTTCCGTATTTCGGATCGTCCAGAATCTCACGCTTTGCTGCTACGCGACGTCTTGGCATGATAAGCCCTCAAGCGGTCTTCAGGTTAGCTCGGGACAGATCCAATGGATGCGTGCCCGACCTTACTCTTATCGACTCAATAAAATGAAAATCTGCAAAACGGCCGATTACTTCGGACGCTTGGTACCGTACTTCGAACGACCCTGGTTACGGCCTTTAACGCCGGAAGTATCCAAGGAGCCGCGAACGGTGTGGTAACGAACACCTGGCAAGTCTTTTACACGACCGCCGCGGATCAGTACCACGCTGTGCTCTTGCAGGTTGTGACCTTCACCACCGATGTACGAGGAAACCTCGAAACCGTTGGTCAGGCGCACACGGCATACTTTACGCAGTGCCGAGTTAGGTTTTTTCGGCGTGGTGGTGTACACACGGGTGCACACGCCACGACGTTGCGGGCAGTTCTGCAGCGCAGGTACGTCGGATTTCTCGACGATACGCTTACGCGGCTGACGTACCAGCTGGTTGATAGTTGCCATCTACTAGCTCCACTGTTGTCTTGCGACGCTATTGTCTTGCAAGAAAAGCAAAATGGCAGGAACGAATTCCCGCCAAATTTAGGGGATCAAGAGTCTAAAGAGGATCTTGTCCCCAGTCAAGGCAAGGCCCCGACCTCCCCGCCCTTCGAACCTCGACAAAATGTCTCGATTCGATGAACGGAGCGATCAGGGCCTTACGCTCATTTACCGCAGAACTCAGTTACCGCTCGAGTTCAGCGCTTCGGTCAGTGCAGCTTCCACTTCACTGGCGCTTACGCGCAACGGCTTGTCAGCATCACGGCGACGCTTGCGCTCGCTGTGATATGCCAGACCGGTACCGGCCGGGATCAGACGACCCACGACTACGTTTTCTTTCAGGCCGCGCAGGTAATCGCGCTTGCCGGTGACTGCCGCTTCGGTCAGTACACGGGTAGTTTCCTGGAAGGAAGCTGCCGAGATGAACGATTCGGTAGACAACGACGCCTTGGTGATACCCAACAGAACGCGAGTGTACTTGGAGACGAACTTGTCTTCGCCGCCCAAACGCTCGTTTTCTACCAGTACGTGAGTCAGTTCCATCTGGTCGCCCTTGATGAAACTCGAATCGCCGGATTCAGCGATTTCAACTTTACGCAGCATCTGACGCAGGATGGTCTCGATGTGCTTATCGTTGATCTTCACGCCCTGCAGACGGTAAACATCCTGGATCTCGTTAACGATGTACTTGGCCAGCGCGCTCACACCCAGCAGACGCAGGATGTCGTGCGGATCGCTTGGACCGTCGGAGATAACTTCGCCGCGGTTTACCTGTTCGCCTTCGAACACGTTCAGGTGACGCCACTTCGGAATCAGCTCCTCGTACGGATCGCTACCGTCGTTCGGGGTAATAACCAGACGGCGCTTGCCTTTGGTCTCTTTACCGAACGCGATGGTGCCGCTGACCTCAGCCAGAATCGACGCTTCTTTCGGACGACGAGCTTCGAACAAGTCGGCAACACGCGGCAGACCACCGGTGATGTCACGGGTCTTCGAAGTTTCTTGCGGGATACGAGCGATAACATCACCGATCGCAATCTTCGCACCGTCAGCCACACCGACCAGGGCGTTGGCTGGCAGGAAGTACTGAGCGATAACGTCAGTGCCTGGCAGCAACAGATCCTTGCCGTTGTCGTCGACCATCTTCACTGCTGGACGGATTTCCTTGCCCGCAGCTGGACGATCTTTCGCGTCAAGTACTTCAATGTTGGTCATACCGGTCAATTCGTCAGTCTGACGTTTGATCGTGATGCCTTCTTCCATGCCCACGTAGGTCACGGTACCTTTCATTTCGGTAACGATCGGGTGAGTGTGCGGATCCCACTTGGCCACGATTGCGCCAGCGTCGACCTTGTCACCTTCTTTAACCGAAATCACAGCACCGTACGGCAGCTTGTAACGCTCGCGCTCACGACCGAAGTCATCAGCGATGGCCAGCTCACCGGAACGGGACACAGCAACCAGGTGACCATCCACTCGCTCAACGTGCTTCAGGTTGTGCAGACGGACGGTACCGCCATTCTTCACCTGAACGCTGTCAGCTGCGGAAGTACGGCTAGCCGCACCACCGATGTGGAACGTACGCATCGTCAGCTGGGTACCCGGCTCACCGATGGACTGGGCAGCGATAACGCCGACCGCTTCACCGATGTTCACCTGGTGACCACGAGCCAGATCACGGCCGTAGCACTTGGCGCAAATGCCATAGCGGGTTTCGCAGCTGATCGGCGAACGCACGATCACTTCGTCGATGCTGTTCAGCTCGATGAACTCGACCCACTTCTCGTCAACCAGAGTACCGGCCGGAACGATAACGTCCTCGGTGCCTGGCTTGAATACGTCACGGGCAATAACACGACCCAATACGCGCTCACCCAACGGCTCTACAACGTCACCGCCTTCAATGTGCGGAGTCATCAGCAGACCGTGCTCGGTGCCGCAATCGATCTCGGTTACAACCAGATCCTGCGCCACGTCTACCAGACGACGAGTCAGGTAACCGGAGTTCGCAGTTTTCAACGCGGTATCCGCCAGACCTTTACGAGCACCGTGAGTGGAGATGAAGTACTGAAGTACGCTCAAACCTTCACGGAAGTTCGCAGTAATCGGCGTTTCGATGATGGAACCGTCCGGCTTGGCCATCAGACCACGCATACCGGCCAGCTGACGAATCTGTGCTGCGGAACCCCGCGCACCCGAGTCAGCCATCATGTACATCGAGTTGAAAGACTCTTGATCGACTTCAACGCCATGACGGTCGATAACCTTCTCTTTCGAGAGGTTGGCCATCATTGCCTTGGAAACTTCGTCGTTCGCTTTCGACCAAAGGTCGATCACTTTGTTGTACTTCTCGCCCTGGGTTACCAGGCCGGAGGCGTACTGGCTCTCGATCTCTTTCACTTCGTCGGTGGCAGCACCGATGATGCGGGCTTTCTCGTCAGGGATAACGAAGTCGTTAACACCGATGGAAACGCCGGAGATGGTCGAGTAAGCGAAACCGGTGTACATCAACTGGTCAGCGAAGATCACGGTCTCTTTCAGACCAACCACGCGGTAGCACTGGTTGATCAGCTTGGAGATCGCCTTTTTCTTCATCGGCAGGTTGACGACGTCGTACGACAGACCTTTTGGCACAACCTGGAACAGCAGCGCACGGCCGACAGTGGTGTCGACGATACGGGTGCCGCTTACGCTGTTGCCGTCACGGTCGTTGACGGTTTCGTTGATACGAACCTTAACCTTGGCGTGCAGTGCGGCTTCGCCGGCACGGAACACACGGTCAACTTCCTGCAGATCCGCAAATACACGACCTTCGCCTTTGGCGTTGATCGCTTCACGAGTCATGTAGTACAGACCCAATACAACGTCCTGCGACGGAACGATGATTGGCTCACCGTTGGCTGGCGACAGAATGTTGTTGGTCGACATCATCAACGCACGCGCTTCGAGCTGGGCTTCCAGCGTCAGCGGTACGTGCACGGCCATTTGGTCGCCGTCGAAGTCGGCGTTGTACGCGGCGCAGACCAGCGGGTGCAGCTGGATAGCCTTACCTTCGATCAGTACCGGTTCAAACGCCTGGATACCCAGACGGTGAAGGGTCGGTGCACGGTTGAGAAGAACCGGGTGTTCGCGAATCACTTCAGCGAGAACATCCCAAACCTCTGGCAGTTCGCGCTCGACCATTTTCTTGGCTGCTTTGATGGTGGTTGCGAGACCACGCATTTCGAGCTTGCCGAAAATGAACGGCTTGAACAGCTCGAGAGCCATCTTCTTCGGCAGACCGCACTGGTGCAGACGCAGGGTCGGGCCTACGGTAATTACCGAACGACCGGAGTAGTCAACACGCTTACCGAGCAAGTTCTGACGGAAACGACCTTGCTTACCCTTGATCATGTCAGCCAAGGATTTCAGAGGACGCTTGTTCGAACCGGTGATAGCGCGGCCACGACGACCGTTGTCGAGCAGAGCATCGACAGCTTCCTGCAACATACGCTTTTCGTTGCGCACGATGATGTCCGGAGCGGACAGATCCAGCAGGCGCTTCAAACGGTTGTTACGGTTGATCACTCGACGATACAGATCGTTGAGGTCGGAAGTCGCGAAGCGACCGCCATCCAGCGGGACCAGTGGACGCAGATCTGGCGGCAGAACCGGCAGAACGGTCAGCACCATCCACTCTGGAAGGTTGCCGGAACCCTGGAAGGCTTCCATCAACTTCAGACGCTTGGACAGCTTCTTGATCTTGGTTTCGGAGTTGGTTTGCGGAATTTCTTCACGCAGACGGCCAATCTCGTGTTCCAGGTCGATAGCGTGCAGCAGTTCACGGACAGCTTCAGCACCCATACGGGCGTCGAAGTCGTCACCGAACTCTTCCAGCGCTTCGAAGTACTGCTCGTCGTTCAGCAACTGACCTTTTTCAAGAGTGGTCATGCCTGGATCGATAACGACATAGCTCTCGAAGTAGAGAACGCGTTCGATATCACGCAGGGTCATGTCCATCAGCAGGCCGATACGGGACGGCAGCGATTTCAGGAACCAGATGTGGGCAACCGGCGAAGCCAGTTCGATGTGCGCCATGCGCTCACGACGAACCTTGGCCAGTGCAACTTCAACGCCGCACTTCTCACAGATCACACCACGGTGCTTCAAGCGCTTGTACTTACCGCACAGGCACTCGTAATCCTTTACCGGGCCAAAGATCTTGGCGCAGAACAGGCCGTCACGCTCAGGTTTGAACGTACGGTAGTTGATGGTTTCCGGCTTTTTAACTTCACCGAACGACCATGAGCGGATCATCTCAGGCGAGGCCAATCCGATACGGATGGCGTCGAACTCTTCGACTTGACCCTGGTTTTTCAGCAAATTCAGTAGGTCTTTCAAGGCCTTTCCTCCTGGCGGAGCAGAGAGCGGGCAATCCTGCCCCGCTCTCGATTCGCGTCACGTGTTATTCGGTTTCCAGATCGATATCGATGCCGAGGGAACGAATTTCCTTGATCAACACGTTGAAGGACTCGGGCATGCCCGGCTCCATACGGTGATCGCCATCCACGATGTTTTTGTACATCTTGGTACGGCCGTTCACATCGTCCGACTTCACTGTGAGCATTTCTTGCAGAGTGTAAGCAGCACCGTATGCTTCCAGTGCCCAGACCTCCATCTCCCCGAAACGCTGACCACCGAACTGCGCCTTACCACCCAGCGGCTGCTGAGTAACCAGGCTGTACGAACCGGTAGAACGCGCGTGCATCTTGTCGTCTACCAAGTGGTTCAGCTTCAGCATGTACATGTAGCCAACGGTAACTGGACGCTCGAACTTGTTGCCGGTACGGCCGTCAGTCAGCTGCATCTGGCCGCTTTCCGGCAGGTCTGCCAGTTTCAGCATGGCCTTGATTTCGCTTTCCTTGGCGCCGTCGAACACTGGAGTGGCCATTGGAACACCGCCACGCAGGTTCTTCGCCAGATCCAGGATTTCCTGATCGGAGAAGCTGTCCAGATCTTCGTTACGACCGCCGATCTGGTTGTAGATCTCGTCCAGGAAGGTGCGCAGTTCAGCGACTTTACGCTGCTCTTCGACCATCCGGTTGATCTTCTCGCCCAAACCTTTGGCTGCTAGGCCCAAGTGGGTTTCAAGGATCTGACCAACGTTCATACGCGAAGGTACGCCCAGTGGGTTGAGGACCACGTCGACCGGGGTGCCATTGGCATCGTGCGGCATGTCTTCAACCGGCATGATCACGGAGACCACACCTTTGTTACCGTGACGACCGGCCATCTTGTCGCCCGGCTGGATGCGACGACGGATTGCCAGGTAAACCTTGACGATTTTCAGCACGCCTGGAGCCAGGTCATCGCCCTGCTGCAGTTTGCGCTTCTTATCTTCGAACTTGTCGTCCAGCAGACGGCGGCGATCAACGATGTAGGCCTGAGCCTTCTCGAGCTGCTCGTTCAGAGCATCTTCAGCCATGCGCAGTTTGAACCACTGACCATGCTCAAGACCGTCGAGAACTTCGTCGGTGATGTCCTGACCTTTCTTCAGACCTGCGCCGCCTTCAGCCTTGTGGCCTACCAGAGCGGAACGCAGACGTTCGAACGTCGCGCCTTCAACGATACGGAACTCTTCGTTCAGATCCTTGCGGATCTCGTCCAGCTGAGTCTTCTCGATCGACAGTGCACGGGCATCACGCTCAACGCCGTCACGGGTGAAGACCTGTACGTCGATGACAGTGCCTTTGGTACCAGTAGGTACACGCAGGGAAGTGTCTTTAACGTCGCTGGCTTTTTCACCGAAGATTGCACGCAGCAGTTTTTCTTCCGGAGTCAGTTGGGTCTCGCCTTTCGGAGTGACCTTACCAACCAGGATGTCGCCTGCGCCAACTTCAGCACCTACGTAAACGATACCGGCTTCGTCCAGTTTGTTCAGTGCAGCTTCACCCACGTTAGGGATGTCTGCAGTGATTTCCTCAGGCCCAAGCTTGGTGTCACGCGCCACACAGGTCAGTTCCTGAATGTGGATCGTGGTGAAACGGTCTTCCTGAACCACACGCTCGGACAGGCAGATGGAGTCTTCGAAGTTGAAGCCGTTCCATGCCATGAACGCGATGCGCATGTTCTGACCCAGCGCCAGTTCACCCATGTCGGTGGACGGGCCGTCGGCCATGATGTCGCTACGCTGAACGCGATCACCCTTGCTCACCAGCGGACGCTGGTTGATGCAGGTGTTCTGGTTCGAGCGGGTGTATTTGGTCAAGTTGTAGATGTCGACACCAGCTTCGCCGGTTTCAACTTCGTCATCAGCAACACGAACCACGATACGGCTGGCGTCGACAGAATCGATCACGCCGCCACGGCGAGCCACGACGCAAACGCCGGAGTCACGGGCTACGTTACGCTCCATGCCGGTACCTACCAGCGGCTTGTCAGCACGCAGGGTTGGTACAGCTTGACGCTGCATGTTCGAACCCATCAACGCACGGTTGGCGTCGTCGTGCTCGAGGAACGGAATCAGCGACGCTGCAACCGAAACTACCTGCTTCGGCGAAACGTCCATCAAGGTGACTTCTTCAGGCGCCTTGACGGTGAATTCGTTCAGGTGACGTACGGCTACCAGTTCGTCGATCAGGACTTTCTGGTCGTTCATGGTCGCCGAAGCCTGCGCGATCACGTGATCGGCTTCTTCAATAGCGGACAGGAACACGATCTCGTCGGTGACCACACCCTCTTTCACCACGCGGTACGGGCTTTCCAGGAAGCCGTACTGGTTGGTGCGAGCGTACGCAGCCAAGGAGTTGATCAGGCCGATGTTCGGACCTTCCGGCGTTTCGATCGGGCAAACACGACCGTAGTGAGTCGGGTGTACGTCACGGACTTCGAAGCCGGCGCGCTCACGAGTCAGACCGCCAGGGCCGAGTGCGGAGACACGACGCTTGTGGGTGATCTCGGACAGCGGGTTGTTCTGGTCCATGAACTGCGAGAGCTGGCTGGAACCGAAGAACTCTTTCACCGCTGCAGCCACTGGCTTGGCGTTGATCAGGTCTTGCGGCATCAGGCCTTCGCTTTCAGCCATCGACAGACGCTCTTTGACCGCACGCTCAACACGCACCAGGCCAACGCGGAACTGGTTCTCGGCCATTTCGCCTACACAGCGAACACGACGGTTACCCAGGTGGTCGATGTCATCGACGATGCCTTTACCGTTACGGATGTCGACCAGAGTCTTCAGTACCGCGACGATGTCTTCCTTGCACAGCACGCCCGAACCTTCGATCTCGGTACGACCGATACGACGGTTGAACTTCATCCGGCCGACCGCAGACAGGTCATAGCGCTCAGGACTGAAGAACAGGTTGTTGAACAGGGTTTCGGCAGCGTCTTTGGTTGGCGGCTCGCCTGGACGCATCATGCGATAGATCTCGACCAGCGCTTCCAATTGGTTGCTGGTGGAGTCGATCTTCAGCGTGTCGGAGACGAACGGACCGCAGTCGATATCGTTGGTGTACAGAGTTTCGATGCGAACAACGCCGGCCTTGGCAATTTTTGCCAGGACTTCAGTGTTCAGTTCGGTGTTGCACTCTGCCAGGATTTCGCCGGTAGCCGGGTGCACGATGACCTTGGCGGTAGTACGGCCCAGGACGTAGTCCAGAGGTACTTCCAGAGTCTTGATGCCGGCTTTTTCGATCTGGTTGATGTGGCGCGCGGTAATACGGCGACCCGCTTCAACAATGACCTTGCCCTTCTCGTCCTGAATGTCCAGAACCGCAATTTCACCACGCAGACGCGAAGCAATCAGTTCCAGGCTGAGGGTTTCGCCGCTCAGGTGGAAAACGTTGGTGGTGTAGAAAGCGTCCAGCACTTCTTCAGTGGTATAGCCGAGCGCGCGCAGCAGTACCGATGCCGGCAGCTTGCGACGACGGTCGATACGCACGAACACGCAGTCTTTCGGGTCGAACTCGAAGTCCAGCCACGAACCGCGGTAAGGAATGATGCGCGCGGAGTACAGCAGTTTGCCGGAGCTATGCGTCTTGCCGCGGTCGTGGTCAAAGAACACGCCCGGGGAACGGTGCAGCTGGGAAACGATTACACGCTCGGTACCGTTGATTACGAAGGTACCGTTCTCAGTCATCAGGGGGATTTCACCCATGTAGACTTCTTGCTCTTTGATGTCCTTGATCGCTTTGTTCGACGATTCTTTGTCGAAAATGATCAGGCGCACTTTTACCCGCAAAGGTACGGCGAAAGTTACACCGCGCAATACGCATTCTTTGACATCAAATGCCGGTTCGCCCAGGCGATAACCGACGTACTCCAGCGCAGCATTGCCGGAGTAGCTGATGATCGGGAAAACGGATTTGAAGGCCGCATGCAGGCCCACGTCGCGGAACTGATCTTTAGTCGCTCCCGCTTGCAAGAATTCACGATACGAATCCAGCTGGATGGCCAGGAGGTAAGGCACATCCATGACGTCCGGCAACTTGCTAAAGTCCTTGCGGATACGTTTTTTCTCAGTATATGAGTAAGCCATCAGCGTTCCCCAGCTTGGTCACCTGCTTGTTTGGCCCCTCCCGACGGGAGCAGCCAGAAAATCGTGCAAACCCCATGGTTTGCGCCACCGCATCGGGTGGTTACAGCGCCTTTATCAGCACCGACCCAGTCGGCTGCCAATAACGGAAAAAGGCCGGTGGCAAGAGCCACCAGCCATCAGCCTGTCGCTTGACGCTCGGGCTGGAGGAGCAAAGTCGATACTTATTTCAGCTCGACTTTAGCGCCTGCTTCTTCCAGCTTCTTCTTGGCGTCTTCAGCAGCTTCTTTCGAAACGCCTTCAGCTACAACCTGAGGAGCGCCGTCTACTTTCTCTTTGGCTTCTTTCAGGCCCAGACCGGTCAGTTCACGAACTGCCTTGATCACGTTAACCTTCTTCTCGCCAGCTTCCAGCAGAACAACGTTGAACTCGGTTTGCTCTTCAACAACAGCGGCAGCAGCAGCTGGACCAGCCGAAGCAGCAGCAGCGGTAACACCGAAGGTTTCTTCCATCGCTTTGATCAGCTCAACGATTTCCACTACGGATTTCTGGCCGATTGCTTCGATGATTTGTTCGTTAGTCAGAGACATGACTCAATTCCTGAATTGGGGGACGGCCTACGCGACCATCGAAATAAACAAAAAACGCGAGAAGTTGACGAGCCTTAGGCTGCGGCAGCTTCTTTCTGGTCGCGAATTGCCGCCAGAGTACGAGCCAATTTGCTGGTAGCGCCTTGAATCACGCTCATCAGCTGAGAAATTGCTTCGTCACGGGTCGGCAAGGTTGCCAGTACGTCGATCTGATTAGCTGCGAGGAACTTGCCCTCGAACGCAGCTGCCTTGATCTCGAACTTGTCCTGACCCTTGGCAAACTCTTTGAAGATACGGGCAGCAGCGCCCGGATGTTCGTTCGAGAATGCAATCAGGGTCGGGCCGGTGAACACGTCATTGAGGACACTGTATTGAGTGTCAGCAACAGCGCGCTTGAGCAGGGTGTTACGTACAACACGTACGTAAACGCCAGCTTCACGAGCCTCTTTACGGAGTCCGGTCATTGCGCCTACTGTTACGCCACGTGCATCAACCACGACAGCGGACAGAGCGACTTTGGCAGCCTCGTTGACTTCAGCGACGATGGCCTTCTTGTCTTCGAGATTAATTGCCACGGGTTTAACTCCTGCTTGTTACCGTTTCATTCGATCGAAACCGAATGTCGTTTTGGTGTCTGATTCGGTAAGGAACCGGGAGCACCATCTGCGTAGGCTTATGGTTTAAGACTTGCGTCGCCTACGGTCTTGGATAGCCCCCGCCAGGCAGGGACCCCAATCTTTCGATTGACGCGAACAACCGCGCCAACCTTTGTCTTACGCGTCCAGCGAGCTCTGATCGATAACCAGACCTGGGCCCATAGTGGTGCTCAGGGTAACGCGCTTGACATAGATACCTTTCGAAGAAGCTGGCTTGATACGCTTCAGATCAGCGATCAGGGCTTCAACGTTTTCCTTCAGCTTGACGGCGTCGAAGCCCATCTTGCCAACGGAGGTGTGAATGATGCCGTTTTTGTCGGTGCGATAACGAACCTGACCAGCTTTAGCGTTTTTAACCGCGGTAGCTACGTCTGGAGTTACAGTACCAACCTTAGGGTTAGGCATCAGACCACGTGGACCGAGGATCTGGCCCAGTTGACCTACAACGCGCATGGCATCCGGGGATGCAATCACTACGTCATAGTTCAGGTCGCCGCCTTTCATTTCGGCAGCCAGGTCGTCCATACCTACACGGTCAGCGCCGGCAGCCAGAGCGGCCTCAGCAGCTGGACCCTGGGTGAACACAGCAACGCGAACGGTCTTGCCAGTGCCGTGTGGCAGCACAGTAGCGCTACGAACAACCTGGTCGGATTTACGCGGGTCTACACCCAGGTTTACAGCAACGTCGAACGACTCGCTGAACTTGACAGTCGACAGCTCAGCCAGCAGAGCAGCGGCGTCTACAATGTTGTAGGCCTTGCCTGCTTCGATTTTGCCGGCGATAGCCTTTTGACGCTTGGTCAGCTTAGCCATTACACACCCTCCACGTTAAGGCCCATGCTACGAGCAGAACCGGCGATAGTACGCACGGCTGCATCCATATCAGCTGCAGTCAGATCCGCGTTTTTGGTTTTCGCGATTTCTTCCAGCTGAGCACGGGTAACAGTGCCAACCTTAACGGTGTTCGGACGAGCGGAGCCGCTGGTCAGACCAGCCGCCTTCTTCAGCAGAACCGAAGCAGGGGTGGATTTGGTTTCGAAAGTGAAACTACGGTCGCTATAGACAGTGATGATCACTGGAGTCGGCAGACCTGCTTCAAGACCCTGAGTACGGGCGTTGAAAGCCTTGCAGAACTCCATGATGTTCACGCCGTGCTGACCCAGAGCAGGACCAACAGGTGGGCTTGGGTTAGCCTGAGCGGCCTTCACTTGCAGCTTGATGTAAGCGGTAATTTTCTTGGCCATGAGGCACTCCAATTACGGGTTCGAACGCCTCGGAAGGCTCCCCGGTTACTTGCGCGTTTATCCCAGTGACGACAAAACCCCACAGCCTAGGGCTGCGGGGTTGGGATGCTTGTCCAGTTAGACCTTTTCGACCTGACTGAACTCCAACTCTACCGGGGTAGAGCGACCGAAAATGAGCACTGCCACTTGGATCCGGCTCTTTTCGTAGTTAACTTCTTCAACAACGCCATTGAAATCAGCAAATGGACCGTCATTGACTCGCACCGTTTCACCTGGCTCGAAGAGAGTCTTAGGCTTAGGCTTGTCGCTACCATCAGCAACGCGACGCAGAATTGCTTCCGCCTCTTTATCGGTGATCGGCGCAGGCTTATCAGCGGTACCGCCGATGAAACCCATCACCCGAGGAGTATCCTTGACCAAGTGCCAAGTACCCTCGTTCATATCCATCTGAACCAGCACATAGCCTGGAAAGAACTTACGCTCGCTTTTGCGCTTCTGGCCATTACGCATTTCAACCACTTCTTCAGTGGGAACCAGAATCTCGCCGAAGCCATCTTCCATGCCAGCCAGCTTTACGCGCTCGACCAGCGAGCGCATCACATGCTTCTCGTAACCCGAGTAAGCATGCACAACATACCAACGCTTAGCCACGGGACACCCTTAGCCGACAATCAAGGAAACAAGCCAGCCGAGCAGGGAATCAAGCCCCCACAACAGCAACGCCATAACCAGAACAACAGCTACCACAATAAGGGTAGTCTGGGTGGTTTCTTGGCGAGTTGGCCAAACGACTTTACGAATCTCGGTGCGAGCTTCCTTAACCAGTACAAAGAAAGACTTGCCCTTCGCAGTCTGCAGGCCTACAAAGGCAGCTACAGCAGCAATCGCAAGTAAAGCGAGCACACGGTACAGGATCGGCGAAGCAGAGTAATACTGATTGCCAACAACGCCAACAACCACCAAAGCGACAACCACAAGCCACTTGAGCAGATCGAAGCGAGAGCCTTGAGCTTCAGCTTTAGGAGTCATCTATGAAGATCCTGTGAAAAGAAAGCCAGACACACCGAGTGAATCTGGCAGGTCAGGAGGGAATCGAACCCCCAACCTACGGTTTTGGAGACCGTCGCTCTGCCAATTGAGCTACTGACCTAAAACAAAATCAGGCCGACCATTATGCCGGCCCGAAAAATACATTACAACTACTTACTCGATGATTTTGGCTACGACGCCAGCGCCGACGGTACGACCGCCTTCACGGATAGCGAAACGCAGACCGTCTTCCATCGCGATGGTTTTGATCAGGGTAACAGTCATCTGAATGTTGTCACCT
>NZ_JACOPX010000032.1 GCF_015461835.1 Pseudomonas neuropathica
TCCATTGGGGACTCTTGTTTCCAGGGCATGGTCAGCACCTCCTGACCATGATTGATACCTGTAAACCATGTCCCCGGTCTCAAACGTAAAGGATGTACCCGGTCTTTACCCACCCCAGCCCTCTCCCCCAGGGGGGGCGAGGGGGAAAGGGAGCAGATCTTCGCGCTGTTCAAACCTGAGTTCGACTCGATATCTCAGGTCGATGTATCAAGCCCAGACACCTCGGTCAGTCCCCTCTCCCTCCGGGAGAGGGCTAGGGTGAGGGTAAGCCCTTAAAACCTTGACCCAGGTTCGGAAAGAAAGACCAACTCTTCAGCCGTAGACTCCCGCCCCAACACCGCATTGCGATGCGGAAACCGGCCAAACCGCGCAATCACTTTCTGATGCCGCTCGGCATAGTCCAGGTTATCGGCAAACACCGCCCGCTCACCTTCCGGCTGTTCAGCCACCAACTCAATAAATCTGGAAACCGCCTCGTTCTGCACCGCAAGATTCTCGCAGTGCTCAAACACCAGATAAATAAACACACGCTGGATCGGTTTCAACTGCCGATCGAAATCAGCCGCAATACCTTGGGCGACGAGTTTCTGCGCGCGCAGATCACCGGAAAACGCTTTGGGAGTGTCGCGAAAGATCATTCGCGGCAATTGATCAAGCAACAGCACCACGGCCAGCCAACCTTCGGGACGTTGCGTCCACGCGGTCAATTCGCCGGCCAGGGCCTGATCGACAAAGACCCCGAAACGCGTCTGCGCTTCGAGGTCTTGGCTGTCTCGCTTACCGAACCACAACTTGCCCTTGTCAGCCGAGATCTCGTCCGGTGATTCGGCGTGTCCGAACCACCAATCGAGCAACGGCTGCCAAGGCGCGGTCATGGTTTATTCCTTGTGGTAGGCCGTAGCGCGGGCGACTTCTTCTTTCGAACCGAGGAACACCGCTACACGCTGGTGCAGGCCTTCTGGCTGAATGTCGAGGATGCGCTGGTGACCGTCGGTGGACGCGCCGCCCGCCTGTTCCACCAGGAACGACATCGGGTTGGCTTCGTACATCAGACGCAGTTTGCCTGGCTTGGAAGGCTCACGGCTGTCACGTGGGTACATGAACAGACCGCCACGGGTCAGGATGCGGTGTACGTCGGCCACCATCGCCGCGACCCAGCGCATGTTGTAGTTTTTCTTCAGCGGACCGTCTTCACCAGCCAGCAACTCGCCAACGTAACGTTGTACCGGGGCTTCCCAGTGACGCTGGTTGGACATGTTGATCGCAAATTCCTGGGTCGATTCAGGAATGGTGATGTCTTCGTGGGTCAGCACGAAGCTGCCCATTTCGCGGTCGAGGGTGAAGCCTTTGACGCCGTCGCCCAGGGTCAGTACCAGCATGGTTTGCGGGCCGTAGATCGCGTAACCGGCGGCAACCTGCTGGGTGCCTGGCTGCAGGAAGGCTTTCTCGTTCAGCGGCTCGTTCTGGCTCAGGTATTCGTTCGGGCAACGCAGTACCGAGAAGATGGTGCCGACCGGGGCGTTGATGTCGATGTTCGACGAGCCGTCCAGTGGGTCGAATACCAGCAGGTACGCGCCTTTCGGGTATTTGCCCGGGATCTGATAGGCGTTGTCCATTTCTTCGGACGCCATGCCGGCCAGGTGACCGCCCCATTCGTTGGCTTCGAGCAGGATCTCGTTGGAGATCACGTCGAGTTTCTTCTGCACTTCGCCTTGGACGTTTTCAGTGCCCATGCTGCCCAGAACACCACCCAGGGCGCCTTTGGACACGGCGTGGCTGATTTCTTTGCAAGCACGCGCGACCACTTCGATCAGGAAACGCAGATCGGCAGGAGTGTTATTGCTGCGGGTCTGCTCAATCAAATAGCGACTCAGGGTAACGCGGGACATGGACGGCTCCGGTGGAATGGGGGGCTAAAAACCCGCGCAGTTTACAGGGAGTCTGAAAACGTAGCGAGCGAAGACGCCCGGTAACGTGCGTTGGGGTGTAATTGCCTGTATGAGACGTGATTGTCGGTGGAGAGTTCAGGTAGCGGGTTTAGCGTAGACGGGTTCGGGACGGGTGGTGGCTAAGTGAAGCGGCAGTTTGAGTATTTTTATTGGCTGACAGGCCGCTATCGCGAGCAGGCTCACTCCTACAGTTGATCGCATTCCATCTGGAGAAATGCAATCAACTGTAGGAGTGAGCCTGCTCGCGATCGGGTGCGCAGCACCCGCCTTTTCAGGATTTTGCAGAAGGCTTGCGCAATAGGCTGAACGCCATCGCCCCGAGAAAAACCACACTTAGCAACAACACCGCCCACAAGCCGATCTTCTTCCAATTGGTCTCAGCCACCGCCGCCGCTGAAGCAGTCGAAGTCTGCGTGACAACCACCTCACCCTGAACCGCAGCCTTATCCAACGCCGCCAGCTTCTCCGGTTTGAAATCCGGAATCAGCGTCGCCAGCGGCAAGTTCGCCGTCTTCACCGTCGCATTGCCCACCGCCAGACTGTACGGCCCCTCGCCGCGCGCGAGGAAAATCACCTGCGTCGCCCGCACCGCATATTTCAGACTCGGCGCCTGCTCACCCAAACCACCGCCACGCTCATCCACGCTCAGTTTCAACTGCTGCACGGTCTGCCCGTAGAGCGGCAATTCGTTCTGCAGCACATCCTGACCATTCTGGGTCAGGCGATAGAGCAAGCCACTGCTCAGCGTCTGCCACGGCAAGCTGCTTTCACGACGACCGGCCAGCGCCACCGGCGCCAGGCTGTTCGGCTGTTTCAATTCAACCTGCACGCGCTCGACATTCAACCCCATCGGCAGTTGCCAGGTGTATTCCCCAGCCTTGGTGCTGCTGCCGGCCAATGCCGGCGACCAGACCAACGGCAGCGGCACATTGCGCGGATCACTGCTTTTCAGTTGTGCCGCCGTCAGGGTCGGCGCCGAATTCGGCGACTCCCACAGCAACCGCACATAACGCGCCGACTGCCCCGGCAGCGTCACTTCGTGCTGCTCGATGCGCTCATCGGAAAAGGTCAGCCGCGCGACCTGCCCCTCGCCCCACGCTTGCCAGTGTTGCAGATCGTCGCTGGCTTCAATGCTGAAGCGCTGGAAGCCGTCGCGCTCGCTAGTCCAGTCGAGGATCAACTGCTGCAACGGCGCCTTGATCGCGCTGGCATCCAGCAGCCAGCCACGGAGCACCTCTTCACCCGCCTCCAACTGACTGGACGGCTGCACCTCGACCAGCGTGCCGTTGGTGGTCGATTGCACGCGCACATTCGGCGCGCGTTCGCTGGCGTCGGCGGCGTTGTACAGCGGGAACCATTTCACCTCATGCAAGCGGCCGTCGTCGCGGGTCTGCGCGGATTCGCGCGCCAAGGCGTAGGCCTGCGCTTCGCCAGCGGCGTTGAACACCCGCAAGTCACTGAGATCAGTCTGGCGTGCCTGCAATTGCACGCTCAACGGCAATTCGAGGCGATACCACGGGCCGTTACCGCTCACCGCCAGCGGTACCTGCGTGGCGAAGTCCGCCGGTTTTTCCTGAGCGCCGGCCGCCATCACCACGCCCAGCGCCAGCCAACCCAGATTTCGCATGCGACTCAAGATGAAACTCCTTCGGTGTCCGGGGCCGGTTTGTCCGCCGCCGGTTCAGCGTCGACGCGTTTGGGCGGCAGTGGCGCGAAATAGCCAACCACCAGCAGCAACACGCCGACACCGATAAACGAGACGATCCGGGCGAGACCGCCACGGTTGCTCAATTCGACAAAAATCAGTTTGGCCACCACCAACGCAATCAGCGCCGCGCCAATCAGCCACACTTCGCGACGATGGCGCAGATGGCCGCCGATCATCAACCCCAGCGCCATCAGCGTCCAGACGATCGACAACCCGGCCTGCACCAGCATTGAGGCGAGCAACGTATCCAGCTCGAACGGGATCCCGGCCCAATGGTGCGCGGCGCGGGTGACCAGCGCTGTGCAGAAGGCGAACAGCGAAACCCCCGCGATCAGTTGCGTAGCGTATTCGGCATAGTCCTGGCGAACCGACAGCTGCGCAACGGCACTGCGCGACCACACATAAACACCAAACAGCGCGAACAGCAGCCCCAACTCCAACGGGTTGAGCAGTGGCGCATAAGGCAGCGGTTCGGCGTTGCCGTCACTGACGCCATTGGCCAGCCAGAACCACGCCAGCATCAACACCGCCAGCGGCGCGGCGGCGTACAAGCGATACTCGCGGGCAAACGCCGCCACTGGCCACGGCCAGGTGCGCGGTGCTGCCGCCAGCAGTAGATAAACGCTAGGTAGAATCGCCCAGCCCAGCCAGCGCCAAGCGTTGTATTGCTCGGACAACAGCAGCAGACCGAAGCGCAACTCCAGCGCCAGCACGCCAATCAGCAGCCAGCAGCCGAGCACATGCGCCGTGCTCAAGGCCCGCGCCGGCAGCATCGGCGCCAAACGTCGCAAGCTGAAGAAATGCACGGCGAACACTGCTGCCCACGCCAGCCAACCGAAATCGGCCGCTGGGTGATAACGCGAATGCCAGGCAGCGAGCAACACCAGACCCGCCGCCGGAATCAGCAAGGTGCCGAGCAAGCCCAGCGCCGGCCATTTCAGGCGCAGCGACAACAGCGTCCACAGCGCCACGCTCAAAGCGGCGACCAGCAGCAACAACGTGCCTTGCAGATTCGGCGCAGCAAAACGCAGCACCTCGCTGACCCACGCCAGCGCCCACCAACCGGCACCCCACACCAGCAGCACTTCGGACAAACGCTGCAGACTCAGCGCATCGAATGCTGAAGCGTGATTGCCCAGTTGCAGGCGCCAGGCACCGATCATCGCAGCCAAGCCCAGTACCAGCGGTGTCCAGAATCCGCCATGGGCCAACGGTTTCAGGCCTTCGCTGGACAGTGGCCCAAGCAACTCGGGGCCGGCCAGCAAAAACGCCGCACCACCAATCAACTGCAACAGCAGACCAAAGATAAAACTTACGCGCTGCTTGAGGTACAGGCTCAGCCAGATGATCAGCAAACCACTCGCGGCCCACACCGCACTCGCCGTTTGCCACGGCAGCACAAACAGCACCGCCAGATTGATCAGCACCAGACCGGCCAACAGCACCACCGACAGACCGCGCAACAGACGCACATCGCCACGCACCATTTCATCGCGAGCCGCCAACAGCATGCCGGCGATCAACGCCAGCCCGATCAACGACGCGCTGAGCAATCCGCTCCAGCCGGCGCTGAACACCGCCGCCGAATCCTCGCCCGCGCCTTGCAGACGCAACAGGAATAACGCACCGCCGAGCAACTGCACGGCAAACGCGCTGAACAGGAACGTGCGCGATTGAATGCGCAGACCGACAAACAGGGTTGCCAACCCGGCCAGCGCCCAACTGATCGCCGTGGCCTGAACGAAGAAGAACAGCGGCGCCAGCAGATAGAGGAAGGTCAGGCCCAGGCACGCCAACACCGGCAAGCCTTGACGCTCCCAAGGCGAGGCTTGTTCCGGCGTGGCCTTGCGCAATTGATAGAAACTGAACAGCAACGCAATGCCGAGCATCAGCGCACCCAGCGGAGCACCGTCAAGCAGACTGCTCTCGCCGACGCGCAACTGACTGAGAAACGCCAACGCCGACCCCAGTTGCAGCAGCAAGGCAAAGGCCCGGGCGAACGGTCGATGCTGACGCAGACCGAGCCAGAAAATCCCCGCGCCTTCCACTGCCCATGCCGCCGAGGTCCAGCGCGCATCCAGTCCAAGCGGAATGGCCAGACTGGCGAAAATCACCCCGAGCGCCAGACAGGTTTCACCCAGCAGTACCGCGCGCCCGCCCATCAATACCTTGGCCAGTGTCATGTAGATCATGCCCAGTGCCAGTGCACTGAATGCTGCTGCAAACTCCAGATGCTGCACCAACGCAAACTGCAATCCGAAGCCAATGATCGGCGGTCCGAACAACATCGTGCCGTCGACGTAATCGCCCTTGCGCGCCGACCAGTGCAGCAATGCTTCGCGATCGCCATCTGCAGGTGCATCGGGCATGTCGAGCAACTTGCGGCGGGCGAACAGCAGGCCGATGGCGAGGTACATCAGGAAGAACAGGATCAGGAACGGCTCGGTACTCCACAACAGTTCCGGCGCATACGAACGCAGGCCCCAGGCGAAGCCGATGCCAAAGGTGCCGACGAAGCCGATCAGGTTGAGTAGACGCCAGGCCTTGAACCAGGCGATGGCAAGAATGCCAGCATTGAGTAGCGCGAAATAGCTGAACAGCGCGACGTGGTTGCCGGCGCCGGTCGAGGTCAGGATCGGCGCGGCAAACCCGCCCAATGCCGCCGCAGCCGCGAGCCCTAAAGCATCCTGAGTGATCGCCAGAATCGCCGAGAACACCGTCACCGCGACCAGCAATCCCAACGCAGCAGACGGATCGAGCAACGGGTGCAGGCGCATCGCCGCAAACACCGTCAGATACAGCACCGCGATCCCGGTGCCTTGCAGCATCAAGGCGTAATTGCTGTTGCGCCGGCGCAGCCACCAACCCAGCGCGAGCAGACCCAACGCTGCCGCCGCGACACCGGCGTAACGCAATTCGATCGGTACGACCATGCCTTCGGTGGCGTAGCGCAGCAGGAACGCCAGCCCGAAGAACAACAACACCACGCCGACCCGCAGCACGGTGTTGCCGCCGAACAGCCAGTTGCGCGCGGCGCTGATGCCGCGTTCGATGAGGTTCGGGCCACGGGGTTCAGCAGGCGCTTGCGGTTCGGACGTAACGGCGTCGAGGCGCCAGACATCGGCGGGCAGCGGTTGACTGATTTCGCTGGCAACGGCGGACAGCGGCTCCAGTTCGGGCGGCAGTTCCCAGACCAGTTCAGATGCTGGAGCTGCTTCTACGACTGTGACTGGTTCAGCAACAGGTTCGGGACCCGGTGGCGGCGCGGCACGAACCGGGGCACCCTCGAGCAGAAACAGGCGCTGTTCGACGCCCTGCAAAGCGACCTTCGCCTGCTCAAGTTGACGTTGCTGCTCCTGCGCCAGCGAGCCAAGCCGAGCGATGCGGATCGTCTGCCCGATCACCAGCCCCAGCAACGCGCCCAATAGCGCATCACTGAACGACTCGTCGAGCAGCCAGCCGAGCACCAGCCCGATCAACATGAACATCCATTGCATGGTCGATATCCCTAAGCAGCCCCAAGACGGGGCGAGTCCGGCGATTGCTTCAGTCTAGGCACAAACCCTTGTAGGAGTGAGCCTGCTCGCGATAGCGGTCTGTCAGTCAACGAAGATGTTGAATGTGATGACGCTATCGCGAGCAGGCTCACTCCTACATTGGATTGGTGGTGACTGGAGCGACCGGTAACCGGCGCTCAGTATATCGATCCGGCCCAACAAACGTTGGGCCTTGCGCAGATTTGTTGCGGAAAGTTACTCCAGTGCTTTCCAGATATCCGTGGCGTACTCGCGAATCGTCCGGTCAGACGAGAACCAGCCCATCCGCGCCGTGTTGAGCACTGCCGAACGCCACCAGTTATTGGCATCGTGCCAATGCGCTTCAACGCGTTTCTGCGCTTCCCAGTAGGAGTCGAAATCGGCACAGACCAGGAAGCGGTCGTAATCCACCAGCGAATCGATCAGCCCGGTGTAGCGCGAGGTGTCATCCGGCGAGAACACCCCACCGCGAATCGCTTGCAGCACATCGTTCAAACGATGCGAAGCGGCAATGTCCGGCAACGCGCTGAACTCGTGGTTCTGTTTGCGCGCCTCCACCTGCTGCGCGCTGAGACCGAAGATAAACATGTGCTCGGCACCGATGCGTTCGCACATTTCCACGTTGGCGCCGTCCAGTGTGCCAATGGTCAGCGCGCCGTTGAGGCCGAACTTCATGTTACTGGTGCCTGATGCTTCGAAGCCGGCAGTGGAAATCTGCTCGGACAAGTCCGCCGCCGGAATGATGCTTTCCGCCAGGCTGACGTTGTAGTTGGGCAGGAACACCACTTTCAGCAGGCCGCGCACGGTCGGGTCGTTGTTCACCACCCGAGCGATGTCGTTCGTCAGTTTGATGATCAGTTTGGCCTGGTGATAACTCGCGGCCGCTTTACCGGCGAAGATCTTCACTCGTGGCACCCAATCGACTTCCGGCTCGGCGCGGATCGCCTGATACAGCGCCACGGTGTGCATCAAGTTGAGCAACTGACGTTTATATTCGTGGATGCGTTTGACCTGCACATCGAACATCGCCGCCGGATTGACCGCGATGCCTAGCCGTTCATGAATCAGATACGCCAGGGCTTTCTTGCTGTGCAGCCGTTGCTCGGCAAAGGCTTTGCGGAATGCGGTTTTCTCGGCGAACGGTTCGAGATCGAGCAGGCGCTCTTCGGGGTTATCCAGCACCTCGGGACCCAGCGAGTCGACCAGCATCGAGGTCAGTTCAGCGTTGGCCTGGAACAGCCAACGGCGGAAGGTAATGCCGTTGGTTTTGTTGTTGATCCGCTCCGGATAGAGCTTGTGCAGTTCGGCAAACACGGTTTTGCGCATCAGTTGCGTATGCAGTCCGGACACACCGTTGACGCTGTGCGAACCGAGGAACGCGAGGTTACCCATGCGCACACGGCGACCGTTGTCTTCTTCGATCAGCGACACCGCGCGCAGCACGTCGAAATCGTGAATGCCTTTGGCGCGCAGCGAGTCGATGTGCTGAGCATTGATCAGATAAATGATCTGCATATGTCGCGGCAGCATGCGTTCCATCAAGCCCACCGGCCAGGTTTCCAGCGCTTCCGGCAGCAACGTGTGGTTGGTGTACGACAGAGTATCGACCGTCACTTGCCACGCCGCATCCCAAGCCACGTCGTAGACGTCGACCAGTTGGCGCATCAATTCGGCGACAGCAATCGAGGGGTGCGTGTCGTTGAGCTGAATCGCCGCGTGATCACCCAGGGTCAGCACCGAGGTGTGCATGTTGCGATGACGGCGCAGCAGATCCTGAAGCGAAGCGGCGACAAAGAAGTATTCCTGACGCAAGCGCAGCTCCTGCCCCGCTTCGGTGCTGTCCGCCGGGTAGAGCACGCGGGAGATACTTTCGGCCCGGGCCACTTCGGCGACAGCGCCCAAGTGGTCACCGGCGTTGAAACGCTCCAGGTGCAAATCTTCCATGGCGCGCGCACGCCAGAGGCGCAGTGTATTGACGCTCGCCCCGCGCCAGCCAACGACCGGCGTGTCATAAGCGATCGCGCGGACAGTTTCTGCCGGCGACCAGACTTGTTTGGACTTGCCGGAGATGTCGGTGACGGTTTCGACGCTGCCGCCGAAGCCGATGGAGTAGACGACCTCTGGCCGCTCGAACTCCCACGGGTTGCCGAAATCCAGCCAATGCTCGGTCTGTTCCTGCTGCCAGCCGTCGACGATGGCCTGGCGGAACAAGCCGTGCTCATACCGAATGCCATAACCGTGGCCGGCGATGCCGAGGGTCGACATGCTTTCCATGAAGCACGCGGCCAGACGACCGAGGCCGCCGTTACCGAGCGCTGCATCAGGTTCCAGCAAACGGATACGCTCCAGGTCGACACCGAGTTCAGTCAGCGCTTCACGGGCGACGTCGAGCAAGCCAAGGTTGCTCAGACTGTCGTAGAGCAAGCGGCCGATGAGGAATTCCAGCGAGAGGTAATACACCCGTTTCTGACCTTTGCGGTAGATCTGCCGGGTGTGGTCCATCCAGTGCTCGACCATATGATCACGCGCCGCCAAAGCGATGGCTTCGAACCAGTCATGGTCGAAGGCGTGGTCGGGGTCTTTGCCCACCGCGTAGGTGAGCTTGGTCAGGACGGCGTCGCGGAATGCGGCCACCTCTGCTTCGCGAACTAGTGGTTCTTGAGTCATCAATAGGACCTCGAGCGAGCGGGAATTGTCTGAGCCTAGACGGTCTGACCGACGGTCGCGGCGCTGGTTCGGCAGTTTTTCCTGAGACGGTGCGATGGCCCGGCATTACCCTGGCGGATGGGCTAATGAATGCAGGGGGCGTGCCGAATTTTCCGGCAAAGTGCCTGCATGGAGAAAAAATCTGGCGAAAGGTTGTTCAAAAATCCACCAGTCCCGGTATGATCGCGCGCCCTGATGCACACACGCCTGGTAACTCCCGATGATGAAGCCCAACCTGATTGCCGCCGCCGAGATCGATCGTCTCGATACGTGGGCGAAATATTCGGCCCCGATGTGCGGTTCCTGCATGTCCAGCTGCTGCACGCTGCCGGTCGAAGTAAAGATCAAGGATCTGGTGCGCATCGGCGTGGTCGACGAATTCGAACTGGGCGATCCGCCGAAGAACATCGCCAAGCGTCTGCAAAAGGAAGGTCTGGTCGAGCGCTTCAATCAGAAGTCCGGCATCTTTACCCTGCAGCGCATGAGCAACAACGATTGCTACTACCTGGATCGTAAGAGCCGCTTGTGCACCATTTATGACAAGCGCCCGGATACCTGCCGCAATCACCCGAAGATCGGACCGCGTCCTGGATATTGCGCTTATAAGCCGAAGGAAGTGGTGCGCGAACAGAATTTCCGCGCGATCGAGAAGTTCTAAAAGCTGACCCTCACCCCAGCCCTCTCCCGGAGGGAGAGGGAGCCGACCGAGGTGTCTTGCGCCTGACATCGACCTGAAAAATATAGTCGATTATAGATTCGGTACAGCCCCACCAAATCGATTATGGATTCAGCAGAATTCTTTCAAGTCGATGCATCTCATGAATATCCCCCATTCGGTCCCCTCTCCCTCTGGGAGAGGGCTAGGGTGGGTAAAGACCGGGTACATCCTTTACGTTTGAGACCGGGGACATGGTTTACAGGTATCAATCATGGTCAGGAGGTGCTGACCATGCCCTGGAAACAAGAGTCCCCAATGGA
>NZ_JACOPX010000033.1 GCF_015461835.1 Pseudomonas neuropathica
CGCTGGACCCGTTCGAGGCCACTCGCGCCATTCGCGAGTCGATCCACAGCGACATCCTGCGCGTCGGCGAACCACGCCAGGAACTGCCGCAACCGGAAGTGGCCGGCGTGGTAGACGGCGTCCTGCCAGCAGACACCGCCGGCACCACCGCGACGGTGATCTACAAGGAAACGGTCAAAGACGATGAAATTTTCATGTCCTGGCTCGGCTCGATCACCGGCGAATACCCCGATTCGATCAAGCTGAACGAATTCACTGCTGGCAAGGAAGTGCCGTTCACCATTCCGGCGGCGATGATCAAGGGCAATGAAGGTGGCACGGTCGAGGTCAAATACGAGATCAAACGCGCGGCGGGGGGGACGAGTTATTCGGATACGTTGACGTTCAGTGTCGGCGTGGCGCTGGATCTGAAAGAACCGAAAATCAAGGAAGCCCCGAACGACACCAGCCTCGACCCGCTGGATGCCCAGAGCGCACTGACGGCAGTGATCGATTATGACGGCATGCTGGTCGGCGACAAGATTATCGTCCGCTGGATCGGTGCTACCGGAACACTGCCTGCCGGCTCGCACACCACGGATACGTGGCCGGTCACCACCGTCGGCCCGCAGGAAATACCGCTGGCCGTTTCGGTGATCGCCTTCAACCTCGACAAGTCAATCACGCTCGACTATTCCGTGACACGCGGCACCCAGGATCCGAAAGACTCGCGGACGCGTACGTTGGCGGTGTTGCAACTGCGCGTGGATCTTTCGCATTCGCCGAAGATCATTCAGGCCGCCGATGGTGGTGACGGCACTGAGCTGGAAGTGTCGACGCTCACTGCTGCGGCCACTGCTCGTAGCGGCTTCTGGCCGCACATTGCCAATGGCCAACCTGTCTGGATGGAGGTAAAGAGCACCAAAGAAGATGATACCGAGTACAAACGCGTCGTGTGGAGAGGACAAAGTAACGCCGTGAACGTGACCTGGATCTCGCAGGGTTATCTCGATGCTTCCTTGCCTTTGGCTGATCTGCAGTCGTTGAAGCATCAAAGCGAACTGACAGTGACCTTCAAGACCACCCCGGATCGCAGCATGGATGAAAACCTGGCGCTGAGTTTTCCGGTGCGCACGTATACGGTTAGCGCAGGTCAAATCGACACACCGACCTTCACCAACGCGCCCTATACCATCGCCCCCGCTGGCCGGCTCAAGAACATTGAGTTGCTCCTTAGCTCCAGCAGCGATACCCCCGTCCCCGGGGGCAAGCTCAGCCTGACTCTCCCGGCCCAATTTAGGTACGCCGATGGCAGCAGTGGTCAGCGCGAATTCATCACCAACGATGTCGGCAGAGTGAGCGTCAGCGGCGTCAAAGGCGCTCTCAACCCTGGCTCCTACGATCTTAGCGTCACCAGTGGTAGTAAGACCGACAACACAACCATAACCGTTACGGAGCCAGGGCCGATCGTTAGCATTCGGGTCCCGGGAAGTCCGCACGGGATCGCTTTCACCCCGGATGGTACGCGCGTTTATGTCAGCAATTATACTAGTGACACCATCTCGGTGATTGATACGGCGACGAATCTAGTTCTGACGAACATCCCGGTCGAGAGAGATCCGGCAGGGATTGTCGTCAGCCCGGATGGTACCCGCGCTTATGTCTGCTGCAATGGTAGTAACAGTATCTTGGTGATTGATGTGGCGACGAACCGAGTCCTGACGACCTTCCCGGTCGAGGGACATCCGGTGGGAGTTGCCTTCAGCCCGGACGGGAGCCGCGCCTATACCAGCAACTTTGTAAGCTCCACAGTTTCGGTAATTGATACGGTAATGGATCGAGTCCTGACGAACATTTCTACCGATGAAGGTCCATACGGGATCGCCGTTAATTCAAACGGTACCCGCACTTACGTCTGTAATCATAAAAGCAACACGGTCTCGGTGATCGATACGACAACGAACCAATTCCTGACCAACATCACGGTCGGGAGAAGTCCGATCAGCATTGCCGTCCGCCAGGACGGAACTCGCGCTTATGTCTGCGGACTAAGCGATACGGTCTCGGTGATTGACATGGCGACGAACCGAGTCCTGAAGAACATCCCGGTCGGCGATTATTCGTACTGTATCGCCGTCAGCCAGGACGGAACCCGCGCTTATTTCGGCGGACATAGCGGAACGGTCTCGGTGATTGACACGGCGACGGATAGAGTCCTGAGGAGCATTCCGGTCGGGCAAAGTCTGCAAGTGATTGCCCTCAGCCCGGACGGTACCCGCGCCTATATCAGCGCTTCTTATTCTCAGCAGGTCTTTGTGATTGATACAGCGCCGGACTGAGTCCTGACGGCAGGTAACATACCGGTCGGGAATGGTCCGACCGGGATGACAAGAAAAGAGGACGGATTTATTTAACCAGTGATTTAAACAGCGGGGTTTGATCGAGATTTTTCTGCCGACCGCGAAGGGGCGAGTGAAGTCAGCGCAAATGACCTTTTAAACTTAAGCGTTTAAAAGACACCTCCAGTCACGCCTTTGAGGCTACACATCCTTGCGCCTTTGCCTACAGCTACGCCAGAATCCGCCGGCTTGTGCGCCTTGGGGGCGGGTTCTATTGTGGTGCGGTCGCTGACAAATCAGCGATCGGGTTTAGCGATCCGATACCCTACAGACGCTCAATCCCCAGTCTCAATTGCAGCATTGTCTATCTGCACTTGGCGTCATGGTGGCTGTGCGTGGGAGACCTTCGGGTCTACCCGGGGTTTCTGTGACCCGGATCGCTAACCTGCGTACAGCCGCCACCTTTACTTGTTTAGCGATGAGCCGTGGCGGCTAAATCAACCACGGAGTTTCACCATGATCAAACCAACACCCAACCCACCCGAAACCGATCTCGCCTCCCCCTACGAATCCCTCGATTCCAAAAAGCTCAACGACGCCGCCGAACGCGCGCTCGATCACTACCTCTGCCCACCCGGCTCTACCCCACCGCCCCGCAAAACCCGGCGGATGTACGCCGTTACCGCAGACTTCAAAAATGAAGAACTGCTGGCCGACGCCAGCGAAACACTCGCCTCGGCCAGAACCATCGCCCATGACTTCGCTCATCTCGTACCCGCGTCACAGCGCAGAACGCTGCTGGGGATCGCGCAGTTGATCATGCTGGGGGAGCTGGCGGTGAATCGGGTGATGGATAATCTGGAGTTGCCGGACTGAGAAGGCAAGCAAGTATCTGTGGCGAGGGAGCTTGCTCCCTCGCCACAGTGGGCTAAACAGGCCAGACCTCGTTTCCCGCGTTCCGGATCAAAAGATCGCAGCCTTCGGCAGCTCCTACAGATATCAGTGTGGTGCTGCCGAAGGCTGCGATCTTTTGCTTTTCGCATTCACATTGATGACCACTCGTCGCCACCTGTCAGATCTGACAGGTGCGCAATCCGCCGTTTAGCCGTTCAATCACTTCGTCACTTTCTGTCACGGAGTTCCCACACATGTCCGCCAAAGACCAGCCCGACAACGCCCCACTGATCCTGAAAGAACTCAAGATCCCTGGCCGAACCAAGGATCCAGTGTGTGAAAATCCAAAAGTCTGGGGCATCAACCGCGCTGCGGCGCTGGACAATTTTCCGCGTCAGGGTCTGTTGTGCCAGGCCGGGCCTTGGTCGCCGATGAATCGCCTCGACAAGCTGGTGATCTACAAGGACAAGAGCCAGGAGATATTGCCAAGAACCGTTGATGAGGACGAGATCGGCACCGAGCTTCAAATGTTCGTGGAGGCGCGGCATATCACCGAGGGCACGTACACGTTGTCCTATAGCGTTACCCGCCTCGGCCAGACTCCCGAACCCTCGGAAGAGATGCAGGTGCTGGTCAAGCTCACCCGCCCCGGTGGCGAGGATCATAGTGAAGATCCGGGGCATCCGGATCTGGTCATGACCATCCCTGAAGAGATTCTCAAGGGAGGTATCGACAAGGAAAACGTCAACGAAGGCGTACCGATCACCATCGGCAACGCCGATGGCAAACCACCCTATCCATTCGCCGCGGCCGGCGATGTGATCCGGGTTAGCTGGGGCGGCGTGTTTGTACTCAGCGCTCCGTTAACCCAGGCACAAGCTGATGGCACGGTCTTGATCGTCGTGAACATCGACGAAGCCACTATCCGCAAGGCCGGCGACTCCGACGACTCGGGTCTGGCTGTAGTTTTCGAGGTTTACGACCTCGTTGACAATCGATCCTCGGACTGGAGTGTCGAACAACGAGTGTTGGTGGCGGTGGACAAATTGCGCTTGGTGGCGCCATTGCTCAAGGAGGCCCTGAACAATGTGCTGGACGTCGACAAACTGGGCGACGCCAACGGCACAGCGCAGGTCTGGGTGTCAGGCAGCTCGTTCAAGGTCGGCGATACCCCCATCCTGACAATCAAGGGAACGCCACAAGAAGGTCCGCCGGTTGATATTGAAGTGCCAGGTGAAGCCTTGGTCAGCGTGCCTACCACCCATGAAACCAAAATCGCCAATAGCATCCTGCGCCAATTGGCAAAAAGTCAGATCGCCCTGTCCTATCGCCTGAAAAAGGCCGACGGCTCTGCTGATCTACCGGCCAAAACCCAGTTCATCAGCGTCATCGGCGAGGTGCAGCGGCTGGAGGCGCCCGAGGCACTGGACGCGAAGCACGGAGCCATTGATCCTCTGGACCCGGAACTGAAACAGGTGCGCATCGAAATCCCCTTCGACGCGGCGTTTCTCCCTGGCCAGACAATCAACCTGTTCTGGCTGGGCACCCGTCCTGACCTGGACACCTACCTGCCCTCACTGCCGCTGCGGCCAATTACCAAAGGCGATTACGATGCCAAGGAACCGCTGCTGATTCTCGTCGACAAGAAGCACCTGACACCGATCATCGGCGGCACCCTGGAGCTGTATTACCAGTTACAGATCGAAGATTCGGTGTTCAACCAGATGAACCGGTTCGACAAGACCCGCGCCATCCGCGAGTCGAAACACGCCGACATCCTGCAAATCGGTGAGCCGCGCCAGGAATTGCCGGAGCCGAAAGTGGAAGGTGTGGTCAACGGCGTCCTGCCACCCGATACCAACGGCACCCACCTGATCATGGGCTACCTCAAGACCGTCAAGGGCGATGAGGTGATTTATCAATGGGAAGGTTCAAAAACCGGAGTTCACAGCGACTCGCTCAAACTCACCGATGTCACTGCCGGCCAGCCTGTGTCGTTCACCATCAAGGCCGAGTGGATCAAGGGTAATGAAGGCGGAACGGTAGAAGCCTCGTACGAAATCAAACGCGCGGCGGGCGGGACGAGTTATTCGGATACGTTGACGTTCAGTGTCGGCGTGGCGCTGGATCTGAAAGAACCGAAAATCAAGCAAGCCCCGAACGACACCAGTCTCGACCCGCTGGATGCCCAGAGCGCACTGACGGCCGTGATCGATTATGACGGCATGCTGGTCGGTGACAAGATTATCGTCCGCTGGATCGGTGCTACCGGAACACTGCCTGCCGGCTCGCACACCACGGATACGTGGCCGGTCACCACCGTCGGCCCGCAGGAAATACCGCTGGCCGTTTCGGTGATCGCCTTCAACCTCGACAAGTCAATCACGCTCGACTATTCCGTGACACGCGGCACCCAGGATCCGAAAGACTCGCGGACGCGTACGTTGGCGGTGTTGCCAATTGCCCAAAGTCATTTGCCCAAGCCGCTGATCGTGCAGGCATCCGAAGCAGGCGAAGGACGCGAACTGGACGTCAGCCAAATGACCACCAACGCCACCTTTCGCGTGAACAGTTACCCGCATATTGCGTTGAAACAATATGTCTGGTTCAAAGCGAAAGCGACTTTAAAAGGCGGGGGGGTGTACTCGAAAACCTTTTGGCAACCGCCGGGTTCGCAAACCAATGCGACGTGGATCAACCAGGGTTTTTACACCCACGCATTTCCGCTGGCGGACTTGCAGAGCCTCGAAGATGGCAGTGACCTGGAATTGGAGTTCAAGGCAGGTTTTGGTGGTACTCAGGTTGAGAGTGAGGCTGTGACATTTGCTTTGCGTACTTACAAGATCAAGGCCTACGAAAACATAGTGCCGACCCTGGACTCGGTAAAAGGCTCGACCAGCGGGGATGACATTCCTCACGGTAGTACTACCGTAGAAACAGCCTTGACACTGAGGGGAACAGCTACGCCCAACACAAAAATCGATCTGGCCAATAACGGCGTACTGATGCCGAATACGGAAGTTCAAGTAGATTCAAGGGGGGAATGGACATTTCAACTGACGGGGCTGGTTGCTGAAACTACCTATAAGCTGAACGCCCGACGCAAGGACGGCACACTATCGAATGCCCGTGATGTTGTTGTGGTCGCGCTGGTAGTGCCGACGCTGACCTCCGTGAAGGGATCGCCGAGCGGTCTCGAAATCCCGCAGAACGGCATCACGGTAGAAACCGCCGTAACGCTGTCCGGCATCGCGGCCAAGGGTCAGCAAGTCGAAATATTCGACGTTGCAACCCCAGTAGGCAAAGCGACTGCCGATTCCGCAACGGGCATATGGGAACTGCCGGTTACAAGCCTGAGGGTGGCCGCGCACAGTTTCAAGGCCAAGGCGTTGTACGGCACGGGTGCCGAGTCGGCGGCAAGAACGCTGACCGTGACTGCGGCCACCGCACCTACGTTGACCTCCGTAGAGGGATCGCCGAGCGGTGACGAAATTCCACAGAACGGCACCACGGTAGAAACCGCCGTCACACTGTCCGGGGTCGCGGCCAAGGGTCAACAAGTCGAAATATTCGACGTTGCAACCCCAATAGGCAAAGCGACTGCCGATTCCGCAACGGGTAAATGGGAACTGGCGGTTACAGGCCTGAGGGCGGCCGCGCACAGCTTCAAAGGCAAGGCGCTATATGCACCAGGCCTTGAATCAATAGCTCGCACCTTCACCGTAATTGTTGTGGGAGGGTACGAAGACTGGAAAGCTGAACCTAGGCAAGAGTTCTTAACAAACATGACTATACAGCTCAAAAGTGGATTGGAATTAACTGCTCTAGAACTTCCCTCATCCCTCAAGCATATAATAAACCCGTGGATCTCAGCGCGTCGTTATGAAATGTATTTGTGCACCCTGAGCAAAACAAAGTTCAAATGGGCAGGATCCGTAACCAATATCACTTTAGTTTACACGGAGGTGCTTCAGAATGTTTATAAGATACGCTTTTATGATTCCAGTGGAGTTTTCGTAGATGAGCAAACCCTTCCGATAAGCGGTTTTACCGCTAAATCATTCGATTATAAAGCCTCTTCCGGGAGACATGTTTCATATTTCGAAATATGGGCCGAACAGGATTCAACAGGCGACCATATATTGATCAACAACGTAAGATGGTTTAACTAGCAAAACAAGCCCCCCCCCAACAGTTATATCTGAGACAGCCCCTGAAATACCCCAGATTTTATAATAGAACACAAAGTGGACAGATTTATTTAACCATTGATTTGATCGAGATTTTACTGCTGACCGGGATGGCTCTTTCGCGAGCAAGCTCGCTCCCACAGGGAAACGCATTCCAAATGTGGGAGCGAGCTTGCTCGCGAAGGGGCCAGTGAAGTCAGCGCAAATCGCCTTTTAAACTCCTGCGTTTAAAAGACACCTTCAGACACGACTTCCAGGCTACAAATTCTTGCGCCTTTGCCTACAGCTACGCCAGAATCCGCCGGCTTGTGCTCCTTGGGATCGGGTTCTATTGTGGTCCGGTCGCTGACGAATCAGCGATCGGGTTTAGCGACCTGAATCTTTGTAGGCGCACCAGCGCTCCAAACTCGACTGTGGATGCTTATCTACAATTTGCGTTATGGCGGCTGTGCGCGGGAGACCTTCGGGTCTGCCGGGCGCCTACACCCGGTTCGCTAACCTGCGTCCAGCCGCCACCTTACCTGTTTAGCGACAGGTTTTAGCGGCTCCACCTTGTAGGAGCTTCACCATGATCAAACCAACACCCAACCCGCCCGAAACCGATCTCGCCTCCCCCTACGAATCCCTCGATTCCAAAAAGCTCAACGACGCCGCCGAACGCGCGCTCGATCACTACCTCTGCCCACCCGGCTCCACCCCACCGCCCCGCAAAACCCGCCGAATGTACGCCGTTACCGCAGACTTCAAAAATGAAGAACTGCTGGCCGACGCCAGCGAAACACTCGCCTCAGCCAGAACCATCGCCCATGACTTCGCCCACCTCATACCCGCGTCGCAGCGCAGAACGCTGCTGGGGATCGCGCAACTGATCATGCTCGGTGAGCTGGCGGTGAATCGGGTAATGGATAATCTGGAGGTACCGCAGCAGTAGCAAGGATCTCAGACCTGAATGAGGCGCTTGAGCTGCCGCCGTCTTCGTCGGATCGCCGCCCGGAGCAAGTCCGCTTCCACAGGGATCGGTTTCGATCACAAGGCTGTGTTTACACCGCCGAACCTGTGAGAGCGAGCCTGCTCACGAAGGCGTCTTCAAAGACTTCCCATCGATCGAGCAAAACAAACAACAACCGCTCGTCGGATACCCCTGCGCACCTGTCAGATCTGACAGGTGCGCAAATCCATCAGCACAGGTTCAATCACTCCATCACCTAACTGGAGTGCCTTCCCGTGTTCGTCAACTACCTCAAGCCGGAATCCCCACTGATTCCCACTGAGTGAGACTGCACCGGTCGTCATCAAAAAACGCCTGAATTCTCTTCAAGAGGACTTGCCTGATGCCTTCTCACAAGCGTTTCCGCTTCCCTCCCCTGACGGAAGGCAACACCCCACTGGCGGTGCTGCGTCCCCTGCTGATTCCGGGGATGGTCGAGCCGGTGCAAGATGGCGATGGCGGGATCAGCATCAAGGTCGCCACCAATGACCCCGACGGCGTGCTGTGCGTCATCAATCCTTATCTGCCTACC
>NZ_JACOPX010000034.1:1962-5427 GCF_015461835.1 Pseudomonas neuropathica
CTTGGCTCCACCACTACTGCTTCTCTTGTATAAAGCTTAGAAATGAGCATTCCATCAAGATGATGATGAATGTTGATTTCTAGTCTTTGACTAGTTCGTTCTTTAAAAATTTGGGTATGTGATAGAAAGATAGACTGAACGTTACTTTCACTGGTAACGGATCAGGCTAAGGTAAAATTTGTGAGTTCTCTTAGTTGAGAAATTCGAATTTTCGGCGAATGTCGTCTTCACAGTATAACCAGATTGCTTGGGGTTATATGGTCAAGTGAAGAAGCGCATACGGTGGATGCCTTGGCAGTCAGAGGCGATGAAAGACGTGGTAGCCTGCGAAAAGCTTCGGGGAGTCGGCAAACAGACTTTGATCCGGAGATGTCTGAATGGGGGAACCCAGCCATCATAAGATGGTTATCTTGTACTGAATACATAGGTGCAAGAGGCGAACCAGGGGAACTGAAACATCTAAGTACCCTGAGGAAAAGAAATCAACCGAGATTCCCTTAGTAGTGGCGAGCGAACGGGGACTAGCCCTTAAGTGGCTTTGAGATTAGCGGAACGCTCTGGAAAGTGCGGCCATAGTGGGTGATAGCCCTGTACGCGAAAATCTCTTAGTCATGAAATCGAGTAGGACGGAGCACGAGAAACTTTGTCTGAATATGGGGGGACCATCCTCCAAGGCTAAATACTACTGACTGACCGATAGTGAACTAGTACCGTGAGGGAAAGGCGAAAAGAACCCCGGAGAGGGGAGTGAAATAGATCCTGAAACCGTATGCGTACAAGCAGTGGGAGCAGACTTTGTTCTGTGACTGCGTACCTTTTGTATAATGGGTCAGCGACTTATTTTCAGTGGCGAGCTTAACCGAATAGGGGAGGCGTAGCGAAAGCGAGTCTTAATAGGGCGTCTAGTCGCTGGGAATAGACCCGAAACCGGGCGATCTATCCATGGGCAGGTTGAAGGTTGGGTAACACTAACTGGAGGACCGAACCGACTACCGTTGAAAAGTTAGCGGATGACCTGTGGATCGGAGTGAAAGGCTAATCAAGCTCGGAGATAGCTGGTTCTCCTCGAAAGCTATTTAGGTAGCGCCTCATGTATCACTGTAGGGGGTAGAGCACTGTTTCGGCTAGGGGGTCATCCCGACTTACCAAACCGATGCAAACTCCGAATACCTACAAGTGCCGAGCATGGGAGACACACGGCGGGTGCTAACGTCCGTCGTGAAAAGGGAAACAACCCAGACCGTCAGCTAAGGTCCCAAAGTTATGGTTAAGTGGGAAACGATGTGGGAAGGCTTAGACAGCTAGGAGGTTGGCTTAGAAGCAGCCACCCTTTAAAGAAAGCGTAATAGCTCACTAGTCGAGTCGGCCTGCGCGGAAGATGTAACGGGGCTCAAACCATACACCGAAGCTACGGGTATCACCTTCGGGTGATGCGGTAGAGGAGCGTTCTGTAAGCCTGTGAAGGTGAGTTGAGAAGCTTGCTGGAGGTATCAGAAGTGCGAATGCTGACATGAGTAACGACAATGGGTGTGAAAAACACCCACGCCGAAAGACCAAGGTTTCCTGCGCAACGTTAATCGACGCAGGGTTAGTCGGTCCCTAAGGCGAGGCTGAAAAGCGTAGTCGATGGAAAACAGGTTAATATTCCTGTACTTCTGGTTATTGCGATGGAGGGACGGAGAAGGCTAGGCCAGCTTGGCGTTGGTTGTCCAAGTTTAAGGTGGTAGGCTGAGATCTTAGGTAAATCCGGGATCTTAAGGCCGAGAGCTGATGACGAGTGTTCTTTTAGAACACGAAGTGGTTGATGCCATGCTTCCAAGAAAAGCTTCTAAGCTTCAGGTAACCAGGAACCGTACCCCAAACCGACACAGGTGGTTGGGTAGAGAATACCAAGGCGCTTGAGAGAACTCGGGTGAAGGAACTAGGCAAAATGGCACCGTAACTTCGGGAGAAGGTGCGCCGGTGAGGGTGAAGGACTTGCTCCGTAAGCTCATGCCGGTCGAAGATACCAGGCCGCTGCGACTGTTTATTAAAAACACAGCACTCTGCAAACACGAAAGTGGACGTATAGGGTGTGACGCCTGCCCGGTGCCGGAAGGTTAATTGATGGGGTTAGCTAACGCGAAGCTCTTGATCGAAGCCCCGGTAAACGGCGGCCGTAACTATAACGGTCCTAAGGTAGCGAAATTCCTTGTCGGGTAAGTTCCGACCTGCACGAATGGCGTAACGATGGCGGCGCTGTCTCCACCCGAGACTCAGTGAAATTGAAATCGCTGTGAAGATGCAGTGTATCCGCGGCTAGACGGAAAGACCCCGTGAACCTTTACTATAGCTTTGCACTGGACTTTGAATTTGCTTGTGTAGGATAGGTGGGAGGCTTTGAAGCGTGGACGCCAGTTCGCGTGGAGCCATCCTTGAAATACCACCCTGGCAACTTTGAGGTTCTAACTCAGGTCCGTTATCCGGATCGAGGACAGTGTATGGTGGGTAGTTTGACTGGGGCGGTCTCCTCCTAAAGAGTAACGGAGGAGTACGAAGGTGCGCTCAGACCGGTCGGAAATCGGTCGTAGAGTATAAAGGCAAAAGCGCGCTTGACTGCGAGACAGACACGTCGAGCAGGTACGAAAGTAGGTCTTAGTGATCCGGTGGTTCTGTATGGAAGGGCCATCGCTCAACGGATAAAAGGTACTCCGGGGATAACAGGCTGATACCGCCCAAGAGTTCATATCGACGGCGGTGTTTGGCACCTCGATGTCGGCTCATCACATCCTGGGGCTGAAGCCGGTCCCAAGGGTATGGCTGTTCGCCATTTAAAGTGGTACGCGAGCTGGGTTTAGAACGTCGTGAGACAGTTCGGTCCCTATCTGCCGTGGACGTTTGAGATTTGAGAGGGGCTGCTCCTAGTACGAGAGGACCGGAGTGGACGAACCTCTGGTGTTCCGGTTGTCACGCCAGTGGCATTGCCGGGTAGCTATGTTCGGGAAAGATAACCGCTGAAAGCATCTAAGCGGGAAACTTGCCTCAAGATGAGATCTCACTGGAACCTTGAGTTCCCTGAAGGGCCGTCGAAGACTACGACGTTGATAGGTTGGGTGTGTAAGCGCTGTGAGGCGTTGAGCTAACCAATACTAATTGCCCGTGAGGCTTGACCATATAACACCCAAGCAATTTGCGTCGAAGAGACCAGATTGCGGTGTGTGAAGACGAAACGAACCGAAAGTTCGATGTTCACAAAACACCTGGCTGTCACATACCCAATTTGCTGAAGCGAGACCACAAGGTCACGAGTCAGTACCCGAATTTCTTGACGACCATAGAGCGTTGGAACCACCTGATCCCATCCCGAACTCAGCAGTGAAACGATGCATCGCCGATGGTAGTGTGGGGTTTCCCCATGTGAGAGTAGGTCATCGTCAAGATTAAATTCCGAAACCCCAATTGCGAAAGCAGTTGGGGTTTTGTTTT
>NZ_JACOPX010000035.1 GCF_015461835.1 Pseudomonas neuropathica
CAGTGAAACGATGCATCGCCGATGGTAGTGTGGGGTTTCCCCATGTGAGAGTAGGTCATCGTCAAGATTAAATTCCGAAACCCCAATTGCGAAAGCAGTTGGGGTTTTGTTTTGCCCGCAGGAAAAGCATCTGCTTGATTTCTATGCAACAGCCCGGGTCATGGATATTATTCGGGCCTCATTGTGAGGGCGAGACCTGCATGTTGACGTTGTTGAACCTTCTGAAAGATGGCCGATTCCATTCTGGTCAGGATCTTGGCGCCGCCTTGGGAATAAGTCGAAGTGCGGTATGGAAACAGCTTCAGCATCTTGAGGCCGAACTTGGCTTGTCCATTCATAAAGTGCGAGGGCGGGGCTATCAATTGGCTGCGCCATTGACGCTACTCGACTCTCGGGCAATATCGGCAATGGCGCCAGATTGGCCGGTGATGGTCTTGGATTCGGTCGACTCGACAAACGCTGAGGCCTTGCGGGCGATTGGCCAAGGTAGTTTGGCGCCCTTTTTGGTGCTCGCGGAGCGCCAAGTCTCTGGTCGTGGGCGAAGAGGTCGCAAGTGGGTAAGTCCCTTTGCAGAGAATCTTTATTACAGTCTTGTCCTGCGTATTGATGGCGGAATGCGCCAGCTCGAGGGCTTGAGTCTTGTTGTTGGGTTGGCTGTCTTGCAGGCTCTGAGAAACTTTGGAGTGCCAGGTGCGGGATTGAAGTGGCCCAACGATGTCTTGGTTGGTAACAAGAAGATCGCCGGCATTCTCCTCGAGCTCGTTGGTGATCCGGCAGACGTTTGCCATGTGGTGCTGGGTATTGGTGTAAATGTGAACATGCAATCGGCTGATGAAGTTGGCCAGCAATGGACTTCTATTCGGCTTGAGTCAGGTAGAAGTACTGATCGTAACTCCCTGGTTGCTGAGCTTAGTAAGCAGTTAAGCGTTTACATCCGGCACCATCAAGTGGATGGTTTTTCGGCTCTCCAGGCGGAATGGGAGGCGAATCATTTGTGGCAGGATCGCTCTGTCTCATTGATTGCGGGTTCCAGTCAGATAGATGGTGTTGTGCTCGGAATCGATAGTCAGGGTGCGCTGCGCCTGAAGGTGGATGGCGTGGAAAAAGTCTTTAGTGGTGGTGAGCTCAGCCTGAGGTTGCGTGATGATTCTTGAGCTCGACTGTGGGAACAGCTTTATTAAGTGGCGAGTACTGAAGGCTGCGCTTGGCGCTGTCTTTTCCGAAGGGGTTGTCGACTCTGATCTGGCATTGCTAGACAGTTTGAAAGCTCTCAATGGGCTTGCGCTTCGTAAGTGCCGCGTGGTCAGTGTCAGGACTGCGGAGGAGACTGATGCCTTGATCGCTATTATCGAGCGTGAGTTTGGTATTTCGGTGGTGTGCGCGAAGCCCGCACGTGAAATGTCCGGCGTCAAAAACGGTTATGAAGAGTACGAGCGTCTAGGGCTGGATCGATGGCTGGCCATGCTTGGCGGGTTTCATCTCGCAGCAGGCGGCGCTTGCCTGGTGCTTGATTTCGGTACGGCGGTGACTGCGGATTTTATTGCTGCGGGTGGTGAGCATCTGGGGGGGTTCATTTGTCCCGGAATGCCTTTGATGCGAAATCAGTTGCGTACGCATACCCGTAAGATTCGCTATGGAGATCTGGCGGCTGAGCGCGCGCTGTCAAGCGACGCGCCTGGGCGGACCACCGTTGAGGCAGTGGAGCGCGGGTGTTCATTGATGTTGCGAGGTTTCGTATTGACACAGTTGGAACTGGCGCGCTCTTACTGGAGAGAAGACTTCGCAGTCTTTATAACTGGGGGGGATGCTGAATTGGTTGCAGGTGTCGCCCCTGAGGCCCGAGTCGTTCCTGACCTGGTGTTTGTGGGGTTGGCTATGGCGTGTCCTTTTTCCTGAGGTTTGTATGCGTTGGTTGTTCCTCCTGCTTCTTGTTCTTAATATTTTCTATTATGTCTGGCATCAGCAGGAGGCGCCCTTGCGGGCGAAGGATGTAACGCCTCTTAGTTTGTATCGAGGTTCCCAGCAAGACATTCGCTTGCTCAGCGAAACAACGGGCAATGTTCGAGAGGGGCAGGGAGGGCGTCGGCAAGAGTGTCTGTTCCTTGGTGGTTTTTCTCGACAGGAGTCGATTACAGCGCTCCAGCAGCGTTTGGCTGAAATGGGAGTCGATGTAAAATCTTCGTCGAGGGATGCTTCTGGGGCTGGTTATTGGTTGTCTGTTTCGCCTCAGGGCCAGCGTTTGCTGGGGGATGCCCAGCTCCAAAACCTTTCCAACGAATTCAATGAGTTAAAACATAAAATAATGCTGTGTGAGGGGGTTGCACCTGCTGAATAGTTTGCATAGAATGGCGCCCGCTCCACAGCGAAGACCTAAGTAGGTATTCAAAATGAAGCGATGTCAACGCAGCTAACCTCAGGTTTTTAAATGAGAAAATGCTTGACAGGGGTTTGGCATAGTATAGAATGCCGGCCTGATTAGGAGGGGTTCCCGAGCGGCCAAAGGGATCAGACTGTAAATCTGACGTCTACGACTTCGAAGGTTCGAATCCTTCTCCCTCCACCAGATTTAAGCGTGAGCTGCAGGCTCCGCGGGTATAGTTTAGTGGTAGAACCTCAGCCTTCCAAGCTGATGATGCGGGTTCGATTCCCGCTACCCGCTCCAAGTTTGCAGGTTGTGCAAAGTGTTTTGCTCTTGTAGCTCAGTTGGTAGAGCACACCCTTGGTAAGGGTGAGGTCAGCGGTTCAAATCCGCTCAAGAGCTCCATATAACAAGGCAGATATGAAAATATCTGCCTTTGTTTTAATGGTTGATATTGTTTGTCTAATTTCTTCTGTTGAGGGTGATATCGATGGCTAAGGAAAAATTTGATCGTTCCCTGCCCCACGTCAACGTTGGGACCATTGGTCACGTTGACCACGGTAAAACCACTCTGACTGCTGCTCTGACTCGCGTTTGCTCGGAAGTTTTCGGTTCCGCAATCGTTGACTTCGACAAGATCGACAGTGCACCAGAAGAAAAAGCTCGCGGTATCACCATTAACACCGCACACGTTGAGTACAACTCGAAGATCCGTCACTACGCTCACGTTGACTGCCCAGGTCACGCTGACTATGTGAAGAACATGATCACCGGTGCTGCTCAGATGGACGGCGCTATTCTGGTTT
>NZ_JACOPX010000036.1 GCF_015461835.1 Pseudomonas neuropathica
ATGAATCCTAAGTCGTGCGACATGGAACCGGTCCCCGATTTTCTGCTCCATAAGTGTCGCATATTTCTGTCGCAGGTGGTACTTTACTTGCGACAAATAATGCGACAGGTGGAGCATGACCACGAACAATGGCCAGTTGATTGGGTACGCACGGGTTTCAACGCAAGGGCAAGATCTGGCTCAGCAGCGGGAAACGCTTAGTGCTATGGGATGCCAGCGCATTTTTGAGGAGAAAGTGAGTGGGGCTAAGCGAGATCGACCGGAGCTAGGACGACTTCTCGACCATTTGCGCACCGGAGATGTTGTGACAGTTACACGACTGGATCGTTTAGCCAGGTCAACAAGCGATCTTCTCCATATTGCTGAGCAGATCAATGATTCCGGCGCTGGTTTGCGCTCGTTGGCTGAACCTTGGGCTGATACCACTTCACCCGCTGGGCGCATGGTGTTGACCATTTTTGCAGGTATTGCCGACTTCGAGCGTTCGCTTATTGGAGAGCGTACTAGCGCTGGTCGGGCTGCTGCTCTTGCCCGAGGTGTACGTTTCGGCCCACGTCCAGCCTTAAGCGCCGAACAGATAGTTCATGCTCGGAGATTGATCGAGGAAGAGGGACGGCCTGTCACTGAGGCTGCACGTATTCTGAATGTACATCGCGCAACCCTGTATCGAGCTTTGGCACGTCCCCCTGCTTAAAAGCTTTCGTCCACGATGGGCTAACCCTATCAACTGTTTACCGAGTAGGGCTGATGGTAGAGTGTCTGCACACATTGCACACTAGGGGCTATGCAGATGTTGCACACCATTCAGGAAGCTATTGTACTGACTGGAAAATCTCGCCGAACACTCTACAACCATTGTGATCAGGGCCGTCTGTCCTATAGCTTAGGCCATGACGAACGCCGTTACTTTGAAACGTCTGAACTGATTCGCGTCTATGGCAGTTTGCTGAACATTGCACAGCCTGTTGCACAGGAAATTGCACAGCCATGCACATCAGAGAATCTACCAGGGACGCTTACAGAAGCTACCGCACTAAGATTGGCAGCAGCACTCGAAAAACTGATTGAGATCGAAGAAAAGAAGCTGCTCCTGATCGAACACAAACCAGCGATTCAGGAAGCGGCTCCATTGCCACGAGAAAAGCCTGAATCGTTCGCGGATCTACTCAAAACACTGAGCTGAGCCATTCCTTCCCCACAGTGCTTTGATCGCTGTGTCTATAACCCTGACGGGTTTTCTTCACCTACCGTTCTGGTGGGCATCCCAAATCCCCATAAAACGTGTTGCCCAAAAACTACAAAATGACCACGCCCAGGCGTTTCGAAAGGTCGTCCCAGCTTTCCCCAGGCCTTGCCAGATCTTTCGCTTCTTCTCGGCTTAAGGTCTTCCTGGTTTTGGGTTTCAGCGGTTTTTTAGGCGAAAACTCAAAAACCAAATGAGTTACAGACCTACCGGTTTTCTTCTGTTTCCAGCCCACCTGGATGGGGGAATGCAGGTTGATTTGCTCTATAGCTGGCGCAATTACCCAACGTTTCAAATCGCTAATGGATTTGTAGCTATCTGCAATCTGGAACGTTTTTTTGAGCCATGCGATTTCGATTTCTCGTTTTCCAGTGCTTCGCCACTGAACCAAAAGCTCGTACAAGCGAATCGCATGGATACTCGTCATTTTGACAACATCATCAATGGGATAAACAGTGAAACGTTCCTTTAGCTCTGAAAGGTAAGGGATTAGTGCAGTGGCGAATTGGAATCGAACCAAACCTAAGGTTTCCACGTATTCGATTTGCTGAACCCAACGAAACCGCCTGATAGCAGGCGTTTCTCCAGCCTGATCGTAAG
>NZ_JACOPX010000037.1 GCF_015461835.1 Pseudomonas neuropathica
ACTCTTCACGAGAAAAGCCACTTATTCTCGTGAACTCGTCATTGAAATAGGTAATATTCCCGCTCGCATCAGTAGCAGAGATCAATCGCTGCTGGGCCGGAAATGTTCGCTCAACGGTTGTGACGGACAGGTTCGAGCGCAAGTTGAATCTCCACGAGCAATAATAGCACAATGCCATTTTAACATGGATAACCACATGGTTTCTATGGCCTTATCCTGGTCGCGAGACGTTTGAGGCGAGCAGCATCGTTGATGGTGATGGTGATGGTGCCGCTAGTGTAAATGGTGTCTACCGTCATCTCGGGAGAGGTTTTGCGTCAGTTCGGCCAGCAACTGCTTGAAGCCTTCCTTCATCTGAGGCGGTCTGATGCCTTCCGATACACGGCTTCATTTTCACGTTTATCAATCGCGACCACGAACACCACAACCTCTTGATCTATGACCTGGTAGATCAGGCGATAGCCAGCACTGCGTAGCTTTACCTTGTAGCAATCTGGCAGCTCGCGTAAGCGGTTGGCCTCGATGCGGGGATTCTCCAGGATTTCAGACAGCTTTTTCTTGAATTGCTGCCGGATCGTATCTCCCAGCTTGTGCCACTCCTTCAGTGCACGCTGGTCAAATTCAAGGCTATAGGTCATCCAGCGACACCTTAACGCGCTGCGGTGAAGCCAATCGCTCGCGTACGGTGTTTATGAGGGTTTCATCCTCTTCAGTCATGAGTACGGGACGGAAGGGGAGTTGACCGCGCTCAGCAACGTACTGCAAGGCTTGGCGCATGAGTTCAGACGGCGTGACACCCAAGCGTTCCAGCTCGCGATAGGCGCGGTTTTTGAGGTCGTCGTCCACACGGACGTTGATTGAGGCCATAGAGCATGACTCCTGCAAAGACATCTGTCATTACAATAGCGTCTTAGCGAAAGTTTTTCAATGGATCTCGGTAATATTTTAGTCCTCTTTCTTGCCAAGCCTTTTCAGGAAAAAACAAGTAGGACATTACTTTCTTGCGAAAGTTTTTAACATCTAAATCACCGCCTTGCAAAACCTTGAAAACGGTATCATACATGAGGTATTTGAATACTGACCAGTTACCTGGCTCCTTTAACATAACTTGGCTATATTTTTGATTTATTAATGGCTCATACTTACAATAAAAATATTTATTGTAAGTTTCGCTACCTGAGACTCTTTCTAAAGCCATATATCCTATAACCATTACCTTTCTTAACGACCTAAGCAAATCTTTCCTTTTCCCGCGATAAGATATAAACCTTGTTAACTCATTCATGTATGCCATGTATTTAGATTCTATGCCATATGATTTGAAGAAAGAGTAAGATCGTCTAAGGTAATGCAACTCATCATTTAGGGATTTAGTGCTTTGATTTATTAAAAACTGTTTATCTGCGCTTGGATTTGCCTCTATTATTTTTTCAACGATTCTGATTTTCTTAGATTTATGTACTGAGTTATTTTCTATGTATCTCTCTATTATGTCTCCTAGAAACTCTTCAATCTTTATAAGAACTTCGTTATTTGACATGTCATCATTTACAACCCACTCTTCTGTAAGGTTTTTATTTTTTATGTACTTTCCGCCAGATAAGTAATTATTACCAAACAACTCGTTTTGATGGGTACCACCATAAAAAAGGTTTTTATAGTGGAGTAACCCTGTAAAGCCTGGGCCTTTAATAGGTGCTATATGACAGCGACTTACATCCCCTTTTTCTTTATTTTTTATGAACTCCATGGTTTT
>NZ_JACOPX010000038.1 GCF_015461835.1 Pseudomonas neuropathica
CTTGGGAATGGGTTGCCCATGATCGGCGTGGTCAATACCGGTAGCAGATTAAGGGCTTTGCCGATGTCGTCACTCAAACTCAGGCTGTAAAGCAGGTTCGGATTGTCAGTGGGATGCCAGGCCATGGTGATCGAGTAGTGGGCTTTGCCATCATCGGCGATGAAGCCGAAGGGCAGGCAAAAGCCAGTCTCTTTGGGTATCTCAAATTCTGCGCGTGTACGGAACCGCGCGAGCAGGTCACGGGCGGCGGGGAGTAGTTTTTCGAACGAGCTTCTGTGTTCGGAATAGTCGCTTTGTTGGCCGAATGCGAAGCGGTAGATGTGCTCGTCACGCCACAGCAGCACGATGAGTTTGTCGGGGTGACGAACGCCAAAGGCATCTGGCATGCCGAAGTCGAAAGAGGACTGCTCGGCGTAGAGTTCGTCTGTAGGGTAGCTGTCGAATTCTTTTTGGTAGGCTTTCAGTTCTGCGACTAATTTATCAGTGGGACGACCCTGCTCTTCAAACTGATCTATTAGCGCTGGTAGTAGAACGAGCTCTGAACTTACTTTGTCGAGTCTCTCAAGTGACGCATTAAGGTCTTTATTTTTTTTGGAGAGCACTTGGTGTTTGGCCTGATTTGATTTCGATAATTCTTCAGTTATCTCTGAAGAAATTTCGTTGAGCTCACCCTGTATTACTCGCTTTTTTGCTTCAAGTGAACCATGGCTGTGTCTACGAACAAGTTTATTGAACGTATCGATGGTGGTTTTTGGAGTGACATCTATAGTGACTAAGTGAAATGCGTTGTTGGAAGGGTCGCTTCCATAGCTCAACTGCTTGTCTGCAAGATTAATGTCGGGAGAGTAACTGCCAAGGCCTGTGCCATCGGAGTAGTCCCATCGGTCATCAAGCAGGTGCCATGTAATATCTTCTCGAGTTTCAAATACGGTACGCCCGAGACATTCTGTTTTGCTCGAATCAGATGAAGCCTTAGAAGCAGCTTGGGTGTTTTGAAAGCCCGTCATTAGGATTGTTAGAAATATGGGCCAAAAGTGACAGTTGCGCATCAGGAGTTTTCCATCGTTTGTGTTTTGGCCGCAGATGCGATCAAGATTTTTTCGTGATTTTCACTTTGGATACTTGGCGTTATCTTGGCAAGAATAGACATGTGAAACTCAGAGTCATTGTTTTCGTTTTTTGTCCAATTGACCGGAAGAGCTGTGATAAAGCCAAGTATTTCTTCGGGCGCTTTGCCGGCGACTGGTTTTTTCCAGAATTCGCTTTCAAATGGCATAAACTCTCTTGTCCCGACCATCGGGTTGGTAGTTTGTTTTTGTTTTATCCAGGTTGGCCATATGGAATCGTAATTATTAGGGATGAAAGAGAAAGCTTTTTTGTACCTGGTTAAGTTTAGCAATGCCTGTTCTTGTATGCTCTCCCAAGTTTTTGGGCCGGCGGGTTCGTTAATCGAACAAAGGGGACAGATTTATTTTGGCTCAACGATAAACCATCGGATAAATAAATCTGTCCCCTTTACCAGCCTTGAGTCATTCAGGTTTTGCGGGGGAGGCAGATTTACCCAAGTATCTCTTACGGAAAAATCTGCGCTATTTGCGCCCCCCGGATTCTGCTTTCACTTACCGGTCAGTTTGTCCATGCCCGGTTGTAGGCGGAAGCTTTTCAGAATGCTGAGGAAGTCTTCCTTGCTCTGCTCAA
>NZ_JACOPX010000039.1 GCF_015461835.1 Pseudomonas neuropathica
GGCAGGACGCCGTCTACCACGCCGGCCACTTCCGGTTGCGGCAGTTCCTGGCGTGGTTCGCCGACGCGCAGGATGTCGCTGTGGATCGACTCGCGAATGGCGCGAGTGGCCTCGAACGGGTCCAGCGTGGCGAGCACTGGACTCGGAATCAGTAGCTGGTAGTAGAACTCGGCCGTGCCGCCGTTGACCGGGGCCAGGTGTGTGCCGTCGATGTTGTACAGCAGTGGTTCGGCCGCGACGATGTCGTTGTGGGTGATGGGGCGCATTGGCAGCTCAGGCAGGTACGGTTTGAGGCCGGGGGTGGTGCCGAGCATGACTGGCTGAAGGACCTGGCCTTCGACAAAGGATTTGTCGAAGGGGATCTCGAGACGGATTTGGGACAGTGCGGGATCCAGCGCTCCGGAATCCTCGTCCAGCACTTCCGGCGCGGCCAGGCGCTGGACTTCGCCGATGGCGCGGATGAATTGGCTTTTGGATTTCAGATCGGCGGAGCTGTCGGCTTTTTCCAGGCGGTAAGACAAAGTGATCTGGGACTTGGCCAACTGGCGCAGCACGGCGTTGGGGGCCGCGGGTTCCAAAATGCTCGGCACACTTTTCAACTCCACGCCTGCTGACGGTTCCCAATCAATCGGCGGCCCCTCGACGGGAGTGCCCTTGATCCTGATGAAGACCTTGTCTCCGACTTTGAACTTGCTCGTATCCGTGGCAATAACTTGCACGGTGCCATCGGCGTCGCCCAGTTTGTCGACGTCCAGCACGTTGTTCTGCGTTTCCTTGAGCAGCGGCGCGATCAGCCGGGTCGCATCCACCGCCACTACCACACGCTGTTCGGGGCTCCAGTCCTCGGAACGGTTGAAGACCTTGTCGTACACCTCGAACACCACGGCGACGCCGGGAGACTCTGCATCGCCGGCGTCGCGAATGACCGCTTCCGTGATGGTGATGATGATCGGGGCCTTGCCTTCGGCCTGTTCCTGGGTCAGCGGCTCACTGAACTCGTAGATCCCGCCCCAACTCACGCGACAAGTATCGCCGGCCGCAGCGTAGGGATAGGGCGGTGTGCCATCGGCCTCGCCAATGCTGATTTCAACGCCATCGGCCACGTTGTCCTTGTCGATGCCGCCGTCAAGAATGTCCTGGGGAATGATCATGATCAGCTTGGAATGCCCGCCGTCACCGTTGTCATCATGGCCGCCGGGGCGCGTGAGTTTGACCAGCACCTGCATGACTTCGGACGGTTGATCCGTGCCACCCAAGGGCTTGACCACATAGGACACCGCAAAGCGGCCATCGACCATGTGCCGGGAAGGCACGAACATGCGCAGCTGTTTGTTGACCTCGGTCGCGTCGACAGTTTCCACCCAGACGTTCTGCCCGGTGCCCCAGAAGATCGTCAGCCTGTCGCCTTGCGCCATGTTCCCCCACGGCCCCGCCTGGCACAGCAGGCCGTTAAGAGGAAAATTGCCCAGTGCGGCCGCGATGTTGATGCCCCAGATGTCGGGGCCCTGCGACACCGGTTCCTTGCTGCGCCCGGGGATGTCGAGTTCCTTGAGTAGC
>NZ_JACOPX010000004.1 GCF_015461835.1 Pseudomonas neuropathica
CGCAAATCGGGTGCTACTGAACATAGGCGAAAATCGAGTCTGAAAAACCTGATTATTGCTCAGGAAGCAGGCACAGCAAGGGGGAGCAAGCTCCCCCTTCAGTTTTTACCGGACACTAGTGACGCTCCGCGTGGGAACGATCATCTGTTACAACCCGCGCACGTCGCGGTCTTCGATCGGCCGGCTCTGGCGCAGACGGCGGCCACCGAGCACGACCCAATCGATCAAGCGGAACAGGCACTCGATGCCGAACGACAGCAACAGCGCGCCGCTCATGCCCCAGATCATTGCTTCCGGGGTCAGCAGGATCTGGTAGCTGTAGCCATTCCAGGTTTCCTTGCGAATGTCCGGGTCGGCGGCCAGCACCACTTGCAGGAAGCGGATGTACCACGGCCCTTGCATCGCCTGGAACTGCTTGTCCAGCGCGATCTGGCGGCTGAGCAAGGTGCTCAGGCTGTCAGCATCGCTGCGAAATACCGGGTCTTCACTGGCGCGATAATGCGCGACCAGCGCCTGCATATCACCCTTGAAGAACTGCTCGGCGGTGCCCTGAAAACCGCGCAAGCCAGTCTGCGCTTCGATCAGATGCGCCTCGACACGTTTCGCGTAATCGTTGATGAAGCCTGGCACCTGGACACCGATCAACAGGCCCGCCGCAAACAACACCAGCCGTACATAACTGAGCAACATGGGGTGCAATCCTTATTCGGTCTTGCCCTGACTGACGCATTCGCCGCGTCGCCACAGGCTCCATTGGCCCGGTTCGTAGCGGGTCCAGGTTTCGTTTTCGGTCAAAGGCTCGGTGGCGATCACGGTAACCACGTCGTTGGGCGTGGTTTCCGCCTGGAAATCGACGATCACGTCGACATCCTTCAAGCGTGCCGGGCCGAACGGGGCGCGGCGAGTGATCTGTGCGAGTTTGGTCGAGCAATAGCAGAACAGCCAGTCGCCATCGCTGAGCAGGCAGTTGAACACGCCTTTGCTGCGGTATTCGGCGCACGCGGCGACCAGATCCGGCAACAGCGCTTCTATATCGACCGGTTCCGGGAATGCTGCACGCACGCGGTTAAGCAAATCGCAGAACGCCGCTTCGCTGTCGGTATCGCCGACCGGGCGGTAGAAGCTTTTGATCGGGGTGAAATCGGCGAGCTGGCCGTTGTGCGCAAAGCACCAATTGCGCCCCCACAGTTCACGGACGAACGGGTGGGTGTTGGACAGGCAGACCTTGCCGACATTGGCCTGGCGGATGTGGCCGATGACCACTTCACTCTTGATCGGATAGCGCTGCACCAGATTGGCGACTTCGGACTCACAACTTGCCGCCGGATCCTGAAACAGACGCAAGCCACGGCCTTCATAAAAGGCGATACCCCAGCCGTCGCGGTGCGGACCGGTGCGACCGCCGCGCTGCATCAGGCCAGTGAAGCTGAACACGATATCGGTCGGCACGTTGGCACTCATGCCCAGTAATTCACACATGTGCGGACTCTCGGGTTACAGGCGCGGCTCGACCCGCATACGCTGCGGATTGTTTGGCAGAGGTGGACGGCCATAGCGGTCATCGCCGGCGCCGCCAAACGGCTGATCGTCGTCGCGGTCATCAGCGCGGGCAGCTGCTTTGGCGGCCTCTGCCTGTTCACGACGCGCACGGGAAGCGCGTTCGATCGGAAAGCGGATCAGCACAAAGATCAGGTAGATGCCGAAAGCGATCATGCTGTACATGAACAGATCGGAGATCGCCCGCCAGGCGTTGTTGCCGACCTTGAAGGCCAGATCCAGCGCAGTAATGGCGATGGACGGTGCAACCTTGGCTTTCACCGGATCAATGATGGTCGGGCTGAACAACAACACGGCCATCAAGACGCGCAGCGGTTCGCGCAACCAGCGCCACATCCAGGTGGTCAGGCGCATCCATACCAACAGGCAGCCCACAGCAGCAAAGGCGTAGAGGCCCCAGGCGATCAGATAGTCGTTCTCGGTCATGGTGTCCATGGCAAGGCAGGCAAAGAGGCGCTTATAGTAACGACTTTTCGCCCGTGCGGCTTGTCCCAATAGACACACGACCTGTAGGAGCGAGCCTGCTCGCGATGACGGACAGCCTGACAACATTGATGTTGAATGTGCCGACCTTATCGCGAGCAGGCTCACTCCTACAGGGTCTGCGACGGTTTCTAGCGCTGCGAAAACCCTTATTCCGTACATTTTCCGAGAGCCTTCCATGCCCCAATCCGCCAACGTCATCAGCGCCCCGATCGCCCACAAGGCCGCCGGTGCCGACCCGTATGCCTGGCTGCAGGAGCGCGACACCGACGCGGTGCTTGATTACCTCAAGGCCGAAAACGCCTGGCAGGAAGCGCAAACCGCCGATCAGGCCGAGCTGCGTGAAAGCCTGTTCGAAGAGATCAAGGGCCGGATTCTGGAAACCGACCTGTCCCTGCCCTCGCCTTGGGGTCCGTACCTGTATTACACGCGCACCACGGCGGGCGACGAATACGCCCGACACTACCGCTGCCCGCGTCCGGCGGACGACAGCCTGAGCCTCGACGAAAGTCGCGAACAACTGCTGCTCGACCCGAATGTCCTGGCCAACGGCGGTTTCTTCTCGCTGGGTGCATTCAGTATCAGCCCGGATCACCAGCGTCTGGCCTACAGCGTCGATGCCTCGGGCGACGAGATCTACACGCTGTTCGTCAAGGAACTGGCCAACGACAAAGTCAGCGAACTGGAATTCGAAGACTGCGACGGCAGCATGACCTGGGCCAATGACAGCCTGACCCTGTTCTTCGGCGTACTCGACGACACGCACCGCCCGCACAAACTCTTCCGCTACCGCCTCGACGGCACCGCTGCCGAAGAAGTTTTCCATGAACCCGACGGGCGCTTCTTCCTGCATTGCTACCGCTCCAGCTCCGAACAGCAGTTGCTCCTGTCGCTGGGCAGCAAGACCACCAGCGAAGTCTGGGCGCTGGACGCCCACCAGCCGCACCTGCCGTTCACCTGCCTGGCGCCGCGGGTCGAGGATCATGAATATGATGTCGATCACGGCCTGTTCAATGGCGTGTGGACATGGTTTATCCGCACCAACCGTGACGGCATCAACTACGCGCTGTATCAGGCGGCGGACACCGGCACCGCGCCGACCGAAGCCGACTGGCAGAACCTGATCCCCCACAGCGATACGGTGATGCTTGATGGCGTCAGCCTCAACACCGAGGCCATGACCCTGAGCCTGCGCGAGGGCGGCCTGCCGATCATAGAAGTTCACCCACACGGTCTGGCGCCGTATCGCGTGCAATTGCCGGACGCGGCCTACAGTCTCTATGTGCAAAACAGCCTGGAGTTCGAGAGCGACCGCATTCGCCTGCGCTACGAGGCGTTGAACCGTCCGGCGCAAGTTCGCCAACTGATCCTCGCCAGCGGCGAACAAGCGGTGTTGAAAGAAACCCCGGTGCTCGGCCCGTTCGACGCCGATGCCTACGTCAGCCAGCGCCTGTGGGCGACTGCGCCGGACGGTACGCAAGTGCCGATCAGTCTGGTGATGAAGCGCGAAATGGTTGGCAAAGCCGTGCCGCTGTACCTGTACGGTTATGGCGCCTACGGTTCGAGCCTTGATCCGTGGTTTTCTCACGCGCGCCTGAGCCTTCTGGATCGTGGCATGGCCTTCGCCATTGCGCATGTGCGCGGCGGCGGTGAATTGGGCGAGGCCTGGTATCGCGCCGGCAAGCAGGAACACAAACACAACACCTTCAGCGACTTCATTGCCTGCGCCGAATTTCTGATCCTCAACGGCATTACCACGGCCGATAAACTGGCGATCAGCGGCGGCAGCGCGGGTGGTTTGCTGATTGGCGCGGTGCTCAACCAGCGTCCGGATCTGTTCGGCGTGGCAATTGCTGAAGTGCCGTTCGTCGATGTGCTCAATACCATGCTCGACCCGGAACTGCCGCTGACCGTTACAGAGTACGACGAGTGGGGCAATCCCGAAGAGCCGCAGGTTTACGAGCGGATCAAGGCTTACGCGCCGTACGAAAACGTCAGTGCGCAGGATTATCCAGCGACGCTGGTGATCGCCGGTTACAACGACAGCCGCGTGCAGTACTGGGAAGCGGCCAAGTGGGTGGCGAAACTGCGCGCATCCAAAACCGACGACAACGTGCTGCTGCTCAAGACTGAATTGGGCGCCGGGCATGGCGGGATGAGCGGGCGTTATCAGGGATTACGTGACGTAGCACTCGAATACGCATTTGTTTTCAAGGTTCTGGGTCTGGCCTGAGGAACTCCGTCGGTCACTTGGGTCTTAATTGCAGACCCAAGAGGCCGATACCCCACAGATCCCTGTAGGAGCTGCCGAAGGCTGCGATCTTTTGATTTTGATTTTTTCAAAGGCAAGATCAACAGATCGCAGCCTTCGGCAGCTCCTACATGGGAAGCGTGTGTAGCCTGAAATCCGAGACAATAAAAAGACCGTGACGACATGTCAGAACCGACCTTCCTGAACAACGAAATCCGCGACTGGCTGATGGACTGTGGCCTGTTCGATCAATTGCAGCTGGCCGACTTTGCGGCCGCTTCCGGCTACTTCAGCATCAGTACCGTGGCCGAAGGCGAAGCGATATTCCGCGAGGGTGATGCCGGCAGTTTCATGTGCATCCTCCACACCGGCCAGGTGGCCGTGCAGAAAACCGGGCCCGATGGCCAGGTGATCACCATGGCCACCCTGCGTAGCGGTCGGGCCTTCGGCGAAATGGCCGTGCTCGATGGCGAACGACGCTCGGCAACGTGCGTGGCGGCGACAAACTGTCAGCTATTGAACCTCGGCAAAGACTCGCTGGAAAAAATGCTCAACGACGCGCCAAAGATCGCCGCGAAAATCATCCGCGCCCTCGCCGTCTCTCTGTCGAAACGCCTGCGCATGGCCGACGGCCAACTGGCGGCGCAACAGGTTTAACCGCCGGGGGGCTTCGCCTTGGTGCCACTCGGCTCGATGCCCGGCACCGGTTGATCCTTGCTCGGCGGACTGGGCATTTCAATCGGCACCAGTGGCGGGCTGCCACTGCCAGCGCCAGACTTTGGAATGTTGATCGGCGTGATCTGCGGATACGGTGTCGGTGTAGCGGTGCCAGGCGAGCCGGGTTGCGGCGCCGGGCTGACTGGAACGACCTGCTGCGCCTGCACTGCAGTAATCGAGAGCGCGGCCAGGGCAATGACCGTTAGAATGGTGCGCTTCATCAAGGGCTCCGTTTGGCCTTAGTCTGCGCTCAGGCTACTCCCAACGGGGCTGCTTGCCTTCCCCCTTGTAGAGATTTCCATGAAACGTTTCGTTCTGCTCGACACTACCCCGATCCCTGAAAGCGGCGGTGCCCTGTGCCTGTTCGAGTATGGCGAGGATTTTGTCATCAAGATCCAGGGCGGCGACGGCGGACAATTGATGAACACGCGCATGCACGGTTCCGAAGATGCGCTGGCCGAAATTCCGTGCCGCAAGGTCGCTGGCCGGCCGAATTCGCGGGTGCTGATCGGCGGTCTGGGCATGGGTTTCACCCTCGCCTCCGCGCTCAAACATCTGGGCAAGACTGCCGAAGTGGTGGTCGCGGAGCTGGTCCCCGGCGTGGTCGAGTGGAACCGTGGCCCGCTCGGCGAAAAGTCCGGTCGTCCGCTGCTGGACCCGCGCACGGTGATCCGTCAGGAAGACGTGGCCAAGGTCCTGCAAAATGAGCCGAACGGTTTCGACGCAATCATGCTCGACGTCGACAACGGCCCTGAAGGCCTGACCCAGAAAGCCAACAGCTGGCTGTATTCCGCCGCTGGTCTGAATGCCTGCGCCAAAGCCCTGCGCCCGAAAGGCGTGCTAGCGGTGTGGTCGGCCAGCGCCGACCGGCTGTTTTCCGAAAAATTGAAGAAGGCCGGTTTCAAGGCCGAAGAAGTCCAGGTCTTCGCCCACGGCAACAAGGGCACGCGCCACACGATCTGGATTGCCGAGAAGCTCAAGGGCTGAGCTAAACTCTGCGCATAACCGTCATCAGTCTTTTACAAAGGTGAACCCATGAGTTCGTCCACCCCACCCAACACCTCGAAGCTGGATCGCATCCTCGCCGACAACCAGCGCGACAAGGAAATGGGCTACCGCGACAAAGCCCTGAAGATGTACCCGCACGTCTGTGGCCGCTGCACCCGTGAGTTTTCCGGCAAGCGCCTGAGCGAACTGACCGTGCACCACCGCGACCACAACCACGACAACAACCCGCAGGACGGCTCGAACTGGGAGCTGTTGTGCCTGTATTGCCACGACAACGAACACTCGCGCTATACCGACCAGCAGTATTTCAGCGAAGGCTCGCTGAGCACGCCGAAGATCGCCAAGGCCACGCATAACCCGTTTGCCGCGCTGGCCGGGTTGATGAAGAAAGAAGATTAAAAAGCAAAAGATCGCAGCCTTCGGCAGCTCCTACAGGGTGTACGCCATTCAACTGTAGGAGCTGCCGAAGGCTGCGATCTTTTGATCTTATCCCCGTATAATCGCGCTCTTTTTCCCGAAGGCACCCCGCTCGTGGCAGACAAACGGTACAGCTGCATTGGTTTGTATAACCCCAAATCACCGGAAAACGTCGGTTCGGTGATGCGCGCCGCAGGCTGCTACGGCGTGGCGTCGGTGTTCTACACCGGCAAGCGTTATGAACGCGCCGCCGACTTCGTCACCGACACCAAACGCGTGCACTACGACATCCCGCTGATTGGCATCGATGACCTGAAAAAGATCCTCCCGCTCAACTGCGTGCCCGTCGCCGTGGAACTGGTCGAAGGCGCCCGCCCACTGCCGGAATACACCCACCCGGATCGCGCCCTGTACATCTTCGGCCCCGAAGACGGCTCGCTGGATAAAGAGATCCGCGACTGGTGCGAAGACGTCGTGTACATCCCGACCACCGGCTGCATGAACCTCGCCGCCACAGTCAACGTCGTGCTCTACGACCGCATGGCCAAAGGCTTGAACACCCGCTCCGGGCCAAAATTCCGCTAAAGCGTCGCACATCCGATGGAACGAGCTGACCGCTCTGGCAGTCAGCTAATTTATCCATTACTCATTGCCTGGAGAAAGATCATGACCGAGCTCAAACGCGTCGAGCGTATCGAATCCACCCCGTTCCAGAGCCATTCCGAGCAGAACGTCGAAGGCTGGGAGCGCATTGGCTCATTGGCCGGTGGCGTGATCATGGTCGGCAAGGGCCTGCGCCGTGGCGGTGTGTTCGGTTTGATTCAGGTGGCGATTGGCGGCGTGGCCATGGCGCGCGGGATTACCGGGCATAGTTCGATGAAAAGCCTGATCGAGAAGAGTCGTCAGGACATGAATAATGTGCGGGCGAAGATCGAGCGGGCCGGGGAAGAGTTGAGCAAGCTCAAGGCCAATGCCGAGGCGGCGACCAGCACCGCCACCGTGACCGGCAATGATTCGGTGAAATCGCCGAAAGCCGGGGGTTGATAGCTTAAAAGCAAAAGATCGCAGCCTGCGGCAGCTCCTACAGGGAAAACGCATTCCACAGGTAGGAGCTGCCGAAGGCTGCGATCTTTTGATCTTTACTGTAGCAACGCGGTATCAAGGACTTTCGAGGACTCGCCAAGCACGCTCTCGGCCAATTGCACAAATTCCTTCGTGCTCACCGTCCCCAAATGCATTGCTCCACGCAACACATCATCCAGCGAGCGCTTGTTGCGCGTCTTCAAGCGAATCTCGCCATCCAGTTCCTGCAACACCACCACCGCTTTCGCCACTTGCGCCGGGCTGATCTGTTCGCCGCGCAACGTGGTGACTTTCTGGCCGTCCCTGGCCAGTTTCGTCTGTAGCGCCTGATAACGCTCATCGCTCATGCCGCCGGCACGGCGCACCAGTTCAATGGCGTAATACTCGGCAAAACTCTCGCTGATCCAGTCGCTGCGCTGCTCGTCGTTAATCCGCCCGAACACCTGGGCCAGCTCGCGCACCAGCGCACTGCTGCCGCTTTCGCTGACCAGCGGCAATCGCGTGTTCACGTAGATGGATTCATGTGCGCCGAGGCTGCCGCGCCACATCGGGTCATTGGCGCCGACGATCAACAGTTTCGCCGGATGGCGTGGATAAACCGCCTGCACCTGCGGCCAGACGAACGTAAGCAGGGTCAGCACGTCCATCCGGCGCATGCCCTGCCCTTGCGGCGAGGCCACGGTGACTTCGGTTTCGCCCAGGCGCGTGCGGCGGGTACCGAGATGGCCGGCGAGCATCCAGCCCGTCGGACGATCAAACAGGCGTGACGGGTTGTCGATGCGGAATTTGTTCTTGCCGATACGCGGCCAGGCGGTTTCGATACTTTTCCAGCCATCGGGCAATTCGAATTGCAGGCGCGCGACCAGTTCGGTGCCGTCCTGCTGATCGAGTTTGGCTGGCGGCACCAGTTCATCGCCACGCATCAATGCCCAGCTGGGGGTCATACGGGTGTCGAAACTGCCGTTCTTGCGTCCGTGGCTGATGCGCACGCGGTAAGTCAGGCTGGCCTTGTCACTGGTCGGGCGCCAGACGCCCCGGGCGTTTTTGCCCGGGGTCAGCAGCCATTGGCCGTCTGCCTTGAAGTCGCTGTAATGGCTGCCGTCGCCCAGGTCGAAATCGAGACTGCGCACCACCTCGCCTTTGCCCAGGGTCAGGCGCACCTCGGCCTGATCGCTTTGCGGCAACAGGCGCACGTGATAATCCAGATCGACTTTCTTCGCCGCCCACACCGGGGCGCTCAGCGCCAGCAGCGCCATCATCAACGCTCGCTGCAATCCGACAGCCATACACACTCCTTGGTAAAGCTTGAATCAGCAGGTAGTCAGCCCGCGCGGAAAATCAGGTGATCTTCCCAGTCATCCTCCGGCACGCTGCCTTCGGCGAGCATGCGCCCGGACTGGGAAATCCGCTCGTGGTGCACCGCGTCGCGATCGCCGCAGACCAGGTGGTGCCACAACGGTAGATCCTTGCCCTCGCTGACCAGTCGATAACCGCAGGTCGGCGGCAGCCATTTGAACTCTTCGGCCTGGCCCGGGGTGAGCTGGATGCAGTCCGGGACAAACTTGATGCGGTTCGGATAATCGCTGCACTGGCAGGTTTTCAGGTCCAGCAGTTTGCAGGCGATGCGCGTGTAATAAACGCTGTTGTCTTCCTCATCCTCAAGCTTTTGCAGGCAGCACAGACCACAGCCGTCGCACAGCGATTCCCATTCCTGGTGATCGAGTTGATCGAGGGTTTTGCGTTTCCAGAACGGTTCGACTTTGGCGGCCATGGCTCAAGCATCAACATCAGGTGGTGAAAAGGCCGCCAGTCTAGTGCCCAAGGCCTTGCGGGCCAAGCGCCGGCGACTGCCGGTTGCGCGGGGCTTGTCAGTTTTTGTGGCGGCGCGTAGCTTTGCCAGTCGCAAGGAGCCTTGCCCGCAAGCCATTAACGCTCGACCGCGTTGCATTGTGGTGAACCCTCAGGCTCGGAAAACCCCATCGCTCAGCGCAACTGATCCCGCCGGGTTTTCATTCAAATCCCTGACTCAAACGTAGCAAGGAATCTCTTGATGAGTGCCAACCCACGCGTTGCCGATTACGCCATTCACCCGCAATTCACCGACCGCTGGTCGCCGCGCGCCTTCACTGGCGAAGCGATCCCGGAAGAAACCCTGCTGAGCTTCTTCGAAGCCGCACGCTGGGCGCCCTCGGCGTACAACTCGCAGCCTTGGCGTTTCCTCTATGCGCGTCGCGATACGCCAAACTGGGAGCGTTATCTGGGTCTGCTCAACGAATTCAACCGTAGCTGGGCGCAGCATGCCTCGGCATTGGTCATCGTGATTTCGAAAACCACCTTCACCGCACCGGGCGCCAGCGAAGAAACGCCGGCGCTGTGGCATACCTTCGACACCGGCTCGGCGTGGGGCCATCTGGCGCTGCAAGCAAGCATCAGTGGCTGGCACACCCACGGCATGGCCGGGTTCGATCAGGAACTGACGCGCAAAGAGCTGAACATTCCTGAAGGTTATGCGCTGCATGCGGCCGTTGCCGTCGGCAAGCTCGGTGACAAGGCAACGCTGGCTGAATACCTGCAGGCCCGTGAAGAGCCGAGCCCGCGCCGCCCGCTGAATGAACTGGCGGCGGAAGGCGACTTCACCCTCTAAGCCACACCGCAAATGATCGTTCCCACGCTCCGCGTGGGAATGACTCAAGGGACGCTCCGCGTTCCAATGGGACGCAGAGCGTCCCCGGCTGCATTCCCACGCGGAGCGTGGGAACGATCTGAAGCAAGGAGATCAATACCCGCGACTGAAATCCACTTCCCCGCGCAACGCTTCACCCGCTTGATACGCCTTCAGGTTCTCGACAAACAGCTGCACCATCAACGCCGGTGACGTCGGCGCCGAACTGTGGCCGGTCAGCAGCAAGCCCCAAGCGGTCCAGAATGGATGGCGTTGCGGCAGTGGCTCCTGACGGCAAACGTCGATCACCGCCCCCGCCAGATGGCCTTCCTTCAACGCTTCCACCAGGTCGGCATCGACCACCGCGACACCGCGCCCGGCGTTGATGAACAACCCGGTTGGCTTGAATTGCTTGAACAGCGCCGCGTCGTAGATATCGTGGGTGTGTTCGGTGTTCGGCAGCAGATTGACCACGTAATCCACTTCACCCACCAGTCGCGGCAAATCAGCCATCGAACCGACTTCGACAAACGGCGCCTGCTCACGGGCGCTGCTGGCAATCCCGTACAGCTCAATGCCGAACGGCAGCAGAAACTGCGCGACGCTCTGGCCGATATCGCCGGTGCCGACGATCAGCACTTTGCGCCCGACCAGGCTCTGGCCGCTGCGGTTGTCCCATTTACGCTCGACCTGACTGACCAGTCGCGCCAGCACTTCGCGCTCATGGCCAAGGATGTAGGTCAGCACGTACTCGGCCATCACCTGACCGAAAATCCCCACTGCACGGGTCAAACGGTAATCGCGGCGCAAGCCGTCAGCGAGCAAGGGTGTGATACCGGCCCAGGTCGATTGCAGCCATTGTGGCTGGTGCCCCTGGCGCAACAGAGTCGCGAGCAAATCCGGCTGCCCCAGCCACACCGGACAATCGGCGGCCTGACGGGCCAGCTCGGCGGAGTCGCCGCTGGTCAGTACTTCAAGCTCGGGTGCTGCCTGACGCAGCAGCCGGGCGTATATCGCGTGGTCGTGTTCGGCAATCAGAACGCGCATCTTCAAACCTTTCGCAAACCGTGCAGACGGCCGCCGGATTAAGCCGGCCATCGCGGTAAAAACAGTTCCAGGGTAAACCGAGACTCAGAACAGAGCCGCGCAGATCAGACCGGATCGTTGCGTCGCAGCAACTCTTCGGGCAAGTGCTCGATGTACTCGTCCTCGGCCGGCGGCATTTGCAGGTGGTAGCCCTGCTTGTCGAGGTTTTCCAGGACCACGACGATGTCCTCGCTGGCCAGTTTGCGCTCAGGCGACAGCACCAGGTCGAAGGAATGCTTCGCTTTGCCGAACGCCAGCATCAGCGCTTCCGGCACACGCTCCAGCGCATCACTTTTGAGCACATAAAGGTACATGCCGCTGCGCTTGGAGCTTTGGTAGATGGAACAAATACGTTTCAAGGCTGTTCTCCGGCGGTGGCCAGGCTGTCGAGCAGCTTCTGGCCCATGAGTTCGCGGCGCCAGCCACGCAACGACTCAGGCAATTGGTAAGGACCCTCGGGATAGCCGCTTTTGACCAGGGCTTCGAGGGTTTTCTTGCGCAGCATCAGTTCCGGGGCAATGCCCAGACGCTCGGCCTCAGCCTGGCCCAATGCGCGCAATTGTTTGATCAACGCGGCGGCTTCGATCGGCAATGGCTCCGCTACGGCGGGCGGCCATTGATCAGGCCCCACACTGCCAGAGCGCTTGATCAGATCAAGCAGAAATTGGCCGTCCTGACGCACGGTACGCGGGTGCATGTCTTCGATCTTGCCCAGCGCCGCGAGGTTGTCCGGTTGCGTGCGGGCCAGCGGCCACAGCGAATGCTCGCGGACGATGCGGTTGCGCGGCAGATCGCGGGCGCGGGCTTCCTTTTCCCGCCAGGCGCACAGTTCACGCAGAACCGCCAGTTGCGCACGCGAGAGTTTCCACGCCAGTTTGGCCTCGCGATAGACCTCGTACGGGTCGGTTTCACGGCGCAGGTTGGCGACCAGTTCAGCGCCGTCCTCCAGCACCCAGGCGAATTTGTCGTCAGACAGTTTCGGCCTCAGCTGTACGAAAACCTCCGCCAGATGCACCGCATCTTCGGCGGCGTAGCTGATTTGCGTCTCGGACAACGGACGCTGCAACCAGTCGGAACGGGTCTCGCCCTTCGGCAGTTCAATGCCGAGCACTTCCTGCACCAGTCGCGAATAACCCATCGAGAAACCGAGGTTCAGGTAAGCGGCGGCCAGTTGCGTGTCGAACATCGGGGCCGGCAGGCTGCCGGTCAGGCGCAACAGCACTTCGAGGTCTTCGCTGCAGGCGTGCAGGACTTTGAGTACCGCCGGGTTCTCCAGCAACGCAGCCAGCGGTTGCCAGGCATTGATGGTCAGCGGATCGATCAGGTAGGCGCGTTTGCCGTCGCCCACCTGCAACAGGCCGGCAATCGGGTAGAAGGTGTCGACCCGCATGAATTCGGTGTCGAGGGCAACGAACGGCAGCTGCTGCCACTCGGCGCAAAACTGCGCGAGGCTTTCGTTGTCGCGAATCCAGTGAATATCGATGGCCACACGGCTCTCCCTTGAAGAATGGCGCGCAGTATATATCGCCACTGGCGATTTACGCGCCTGTGAAGGGCAAGAGCTGTAACGAAATGTCCTGCCAGAGAGCAAGAATAGTCTGACAAAAGAAGCAGAAAGCCCCGTCGTATCAGAACGACGGAGCCGATTGGCCTCAGTCCTTGGCGAGTACGCCGTCGATCACCGCACCACGGCAACCGGCAAACATGTCCAGACCCGGCTGATAGACCTTGCTCCTGACCTCAAGCAGGCCAAGCATCGAGTGGAACAGGTTGTCCTGGCTCAGTGGTTTGTCGCGGCTCATTTGCAGGCAATGCGTGTCGACCGAATAAGCCTTCTGATAGTTATCGGAGAACCACGCCAGCATCGCTACATGCTTTTGTTGCTCTGGCGCCAACATGTAAGGCGTACCGTGCAGGAACAAGTTGTACTCGCCAAGCGACTCACCGTGGTCCGACAGGTACAACATCGCGGTATCAACTTTGTCCTGATTAATGCGCAATACATCGATCAGGCTCGACAGCACGTGATCGGTATACACCAGCGTGTTGTCATAACCGTTGACGATACTTTCGCGGCTGCAATTGTTCAGCGCGTTACTTTCACACACCGGGGTGAAGTGCTCGTATTCCTTGGGATAACGCTTGAAGTATTCCGGGCCGTGACTGCCCATCTGGTGCAAAACCAGCACGGTGTCCTTGTCCAGATGGTCGATAAAACTTTGCAGACCTTGCAGGAGGATTTCGTCGCGGCACTCGCTGTTGGCACACAGCACCGGATCTTTCAGATTGCTGACATCTTGCAGGGTGACCCGGTCGCAAGTGCCTTTGCAGCCGGACTGGTTGTCGCGCCAGATCACGTCGATACCGGCATGCTTGAGCACATCGAGCAGGCCTTCCTCATTCTTCGCCTTGCTGGCGTCATAATCCTTGCGGCCCATGTTGGAAAACATGCACGGCACCGATACCGCCGTTTCCGTCCCGCAGGAATGCACGTCAGTGAAAGCGATCAGACCGGCTTCCTTATCGAGTGTCGGCGTGGTGTCACGGTGGTAACCGAGGATGCCGAAGTTCTCCGCCCGGGCACTTTCACCCACCACCAGCACGGTCAGCGATTTACGCGGTTGAAGCTTCACATCCGGATTGCGCTCGGCGTCCTCGCCGATCTTGATGAATGGCTGCCGCGCCGAGACCACTTGCTCACGTAGATAACCCGCCGAAGCACCGATGTAATTACTGGGTACCAGCATCAGGCGAATTTCGTGGTGATTGCGAAACAGCGATGACAAGCCCTGATAGTTGGCCAGCGCCACCCCACCAATCACTGCCACAGAGGCAACACCGACAATAACTTTGCTGATTAACTCACGGTGCCATCGACGATAGTTGACTGGCACTTTCCACAACAACCAGGACGGTAATACACCGAGCAACAGAATATAAGCAAACAACTTCAACGAGAGCAGATCACGCACTTCCGTTGCATTGGTTTCGGCAAAGTTGCGAAACATGCCGGCATCGATCATGACGCCATATTGACTCATGAAATAAGCCACGCCGGCGCTGATCAGAAATATCAGGGTCAACAGCGGTTTGAGCAACGGACGGAATGCCAGAAGCGTCAGCACGACGTTGAATGCCGCAAGGATCATCACCCCGAACGCCACGCGCATGGCGATGCCCTTGCCATCGGCGGCGGTGATCTCGAACAGGTGCTGCCAAAGGACAAAATTGCAGCCAATTAAAAGAAAGGCGCTGGCAATCAACGTCACCCATTCCGGGCGCACGGCTTTTAACTTCAACATAGAAAGGGGCGATTCCTGAAAAGAAGAGCCTCGGTCAATGACGGAAATTTCGATTGTGAAAATTTCATTAACTAAGGCACGAGAAACTTTAAGCAGGCAACCATCAATTTTTTGTGAAAAAGACGCCAACGATTAGTTGGCTTTTGGTGAGACGATGGAACTTACGAAGTATTTGAGAATGGTTCAGCTTTTATTCAGCAGACAATGCGGTCCCTGTAGGAGCTGCCGCAGGCTGCGATCATTTGATCTTGATCTTAAAAGCCAGATCAAAAGATCGCAGCCTCGTTGCACTCGACAGCTCCTACAGGGATCGGTATTTGATTTTTAAAAAGGGCTGTGGATTTTCTGGTTTGCCCGACACAAGCGGTTCCGCGCTTAATCATCTGCCCCGCCCAAAGGTCTGATGATGGAAAACGTCCGCGCTACCGCTCGCCCCGCTGTCTGGTTGATGCTCGCGATCATGCTCGTCGCCCTCAATCTGCGTCCATCGATGGCGGCGCTCGGTCCGTTACTGTCGGCCATTCGCACTGACATCCCGCTGAGTTTCAGCGTCGCGTCACTGCTGACCATGCTGCCAGTGATGGCGATGGGTCTGGCGATGTTTTTCGGCATTGGCATCAGTCAGCGGCTGGGCGAACAACGGACGGTGTTGCTGTCCTTGCTGATCATTGGCCTGGCGACGCTGTCGCGGCTGTTTATCGAATCGGCAGCCGAAATGATCGTCAGCGCGGTGCTGGCTGGCGTCGGCATTGCGTTGATTCAGGCGTTGATGCCGACGCTGATCAAATCGCGCTTCGCCGACAACGTCGCGCTGTGCATGGGTTTATATGTCACGTCAATCATGGGCGGCGCAGCGATTGCGGCCTCGTTCGCACCGCTGGTGATGCTGCAAACCGGGAGCTGGCGCGGCGGTTTGGCGATCTGGGCGATCCTGGCATTCATCGCGCTGCTGTTCTGGTGGTCGCAACGCAACCAGCTGTCCTCCACGGTGACGGCGACAGCCGGCAAGGATTCGTTCTTCAAGTATTCCCGTGCCTGGTTGCTGGCCCTCTTCTTTGGTCTGGGGACAGCGTCCTATACCTGCGTGCTGGCCTGGCTCGCGCCGTACTACGTGGAAAACGGCTGGAACGAACAGAATGCCGGGCTGCTGTTGGGTTTGCTGACGGCCATGGAGGTGATTTCCGGTCTGGTGGTTCCGGCTATCGCCAATCGCAGCCGGGATCGGCGTGTGATTCTGATGACGCTACTGGCTCTGATCATCGGCGGATTTTGCGGCCTGATCCTCAGCCCGCAACAATTCAGCCTGCTGTGGCCATGCCTGTTGGGGCTGGGCATTGGCGGGTTGTTCCCGATGAGCCTGATTGTCTCGCTTGATCATCTCGACAACCCGCAACGTGCCGGGGGCCTGACTGCATTTGTGCAAGGCATTGGCTATCTGATTGCTGGCCTCTCGCCGCTGATGGCTGGAATGATCCGCGATCAACTGGGCAGCTTCGAGTGGGCGTGGTGGTCGTTGACCGCGGTAATGGTGGTGATGCTGTTGATGGTATGGCGCTTCGATCCCCGGCATTACGCGAGGCACTTTTCCTGATCAGGCTAAAGGCCTCTGGCCATCTTTCTGCGGTTTGCCCCGAGACGTCGTGTTACTAAAACTTTCTGTCCCACAACTGACTGTGAAACGTCCTACAGGGCTTTGTCCTGGCACCATCGTTCCGTTAGGATCATTCGCACACGTTTGCGCGGATTCAGCGCAAGGAGCACAGCGAGACGGAACGGATGCTGAACAGTAACTTGCTTAGAAAGCTCGACATGCAGGATCTCATGGTGTTTGTCGCTGTTTATGAGCAGAGCAGCGTCACCGATGTGTCAGAAACCCTGTTCGTCAGCCAGTCCACGGTCAGCTACTGTTTGAAAAAACTGCGCACCAGTTTCGAAGACGAACTGTTTATCAACACCCGCACCGGCATGCGTCCGACCTACAAGGCCAGCACCATGTACGGGCATGTGCAGAAGATCCTCGAAAGCATCAACCTGTGCCACGCCGGTGCACCCACGTTCGACCCGACCCGACAAGCCGTCACCTTCAACATCTGCGCCCCGGAATACTTCGAGCAACTGATCCTGCCGCGTCTGTTGAAGCGTTTCGACTTCGACGATTTGCCGGTGATGGTCAACATGCACAAGTTCGAGACCGATGTCCCGGCGGATGAGCTGCGCGACGGCAGCCTCGATCTGGTGATCAGCTTCGGCCCCAACTTCCACCGTCATCACGCTGACCTGAAATCACAAATGCTGCTGGAGGACGATCTGGTCTGCGTCTTCGACAAACGCGCCACGCCACTGGAGCCACGCCTGAGCCTGCAGGCTTTTACCGAACGCCGGCACGTGTTCCCGACGCCATGGACATCAACCACCAACATGGTCGATGGCTGGCTGGCGCGGCAGGCGCAGAAGCGTCAGATCGTCGCGCGCTCGAACAGCTACAGCGCGGCATTGAAAATGATCACGGGGACCGACTTCATCCTCACCCTACCGCGCCGTATCCAGCGTTTACTGACCAACGAGGCGGTGTTCAATCACTGCGAGGCGCCAAATGGCTTGCCGGGCTTTACCCTGGACATGCAATGGAGCCAGAGCGTTGATCAGGACAGCGCCAACCTGTGGTTGCGCGAGCAGGTGGTCAAGGTGTGCAGCGAACTCTAAGCGGCCTGAGTCCTACACACCAATCGCGGTTTTGCTATAGGACTCGCGATCCATGTCGTCCAGTTCGACACACAGCTGCACCTCGACACCGGCCGGCCATTCGCACAGGTCCTGCAAGACTGCCAACAGGCTCTCTGACAACTGCTTTTTGATCTGCGGCGAACGCCCGCTGAGCAGCGCCAGCTTCACATAGACGAAGGCGCGCTCGGCCATGGCAGTTCCGACCTTGAAGGTCTCGACTTTCACCGCACGACTTTTGATATCGAACTCCGCCGCGAACTGCCCGGAAGCCACCAAGGTGTTGTTCAGGCGGATCAACGCGACGTCAGCGTTCAACTGCGGCAGGTTGGCGGTGTATTCCATGTGCAGGTGTGGCATTGCAGGTCCCCAGTCAGTTGGCAGAAAGGTCGTACATATAGCACAGCTCTGTCCTACCCTCCCGGTGACTTTCCAATGTGGGAGCGAGCTTGCTCGCGAATGCGCTCGTTCAGCGACACTTAAGGTGCTGATACGCCGCTTTCGCGAGCAAGCTCGCTCCCACACGGTATGTGATGTTCGTCAGACTGGGGTCAGTGGCCGTTCGCTCATGAATTGCTCCAGCCTTGAGCGCAACCAGCGCTCGGCCGGATCGCTGTCGACGTGGCTGAGCCAGACCATCGACAGATCCAGCGTCGGCGTCTTGAACGGGAACGGCTCCTTAAATAGCAATCCGGAAGTGGCCATGGCTGCTGCCGTGTAGTCCGGCAGACTGGCAATCAGGTCAGTGCCCGCCAGCAGCGCCGGCAACGCGCTGTATTGCGGTACCGACAGCACCACTTGGCGAGTACGACCGAGTTCGGCCAGCCACTCATCGGCAAAACCACTGACGTTGGCCGTGTGCGAAACCAATACATGGGGGCGCGCGCAATATTCATCCAGCGTCAGCGGTGTATCACTGGCGTCGGCGCGCAGGATGCTCGGCTGAATGTGCCGCAGCAGTTTGCGCTTGGCATTGGCCGGCAAGCCTCGGGTCTGGCTGATGCCGACCGTGATGTCGCCCGCCGCGAGCAGATCGGGGATGCGCCAGTAATCAACGTGTTGCACCACGAACACCACGTTCGGCGCTTCCTGGCGCAGCGCACGCAACAGCGGCGGCAGCAGGCCGAATTCGACGTCATCGGACAGACCGATGCGAAACGTCATGGTGCTCACGGCCGGATCGAAATCGCGGGTCAGGCTCAGCGCGACCGACAGCGAATCCAGCGCCGGCTTGAGATGGCGGAAAATATCTTCGGCGCGGGCGGTCGGTTCCATGCGGTGACCGACGCGGATGAACAGCGGATCATTGAGCATGGTGCGCAAGCGATTGAGCGCCGAGCTGATGGTCGGCTGGCCGAGAAACAACTTCTCGGCCGCCCGGGTCACGTTGCGTTCGAGCATCAAGGTCTCGAACACCACCATCAGGTTGATGTCAGCCTTGCGTAGTTCATTGCGGTTCATCCATTGCCCCCTGCCCCCCCGGAATACCGGCAGTGTAGAAAGGCCGGGGCCCCGCCGTCCATCGCCACGCTGCGTCAGTTCACCGTCAGGCGTTTCAAGCCCAGCGCCATGACCCGTGAATCGTCATTGATGCCCAATTGTTCAGGGCTGATGGCGTCGGGCAATTGCAGCTCGATCGTCAGGCGATCATTGTCTGCCAGATACTGACGGATCGCAGGACTGATCAGGATCTCCAGATGATTATCCTGATGTTGCACCAGCCGCGTGCTCAGTACCTGCTCGCCATTCAAACTGACAATCACTCGCTGCGCCGGGTGTTGCGGCAAAACGAATGCCATGACCTCCAGCGCAATCGAGCGCGCCTCGGGTGACACCCGCAAGTCGACCTGCGCCTGCTGCCCCGCCGACCATGTGCCCCAGTTTTCCGGGGTCGACCAACCGCTGGTCAACTGCCGGGCGGAGTAGTTGAAGATCAGCGCCTGACCGGGACGCATCAGTGCCAGCGATGACATTCGGCGTCCTTCATCAGGCACGCTCAGGCACTGCGAACAACGCTTCCAGCCCGGCGCCAGTACCACCAGGCCATCCACTCGGGTCAGCAGATCCGTTTCACTGTTGACGCTTTTGGCGGCATCGGCCAGCACGGAGTCGTCGAGGATGTACAACGAGTCGGCATCGTATTGCCCTGATTCGAGCATGTGCTGCGTTTTCTGCCGAGCCTGATCCAGCGCTGTGGAACTCATGCGTCCCAGATAGACCGCGTCGGTTTTCAGACCATGGGTCGCAGCGAAATCGGCAATCATTTGCCAGCGTTCGGACTGATTCTGTGGCATCAGACTGCGCACGTTCGGGTAATGCGCCGCCGCACTCACCCAGAATGGATCACGCATCGGCGTTGGCCATTCTGCGGCGGGCGTCATCATTTTGCTGTTGCGCAAGCCCATCCAGCCGTTGCGCGTGTCGACAATCTGTATCGTCAATGCCAGTGCCAACAACGTGACGACGATACGTGGCCGGTAACCGCGCACCAGCAGGAACATCACCATCAGGATGAGCGCGTACAACACGGGCCAGAACATCCGCCCCGAGGCGCGAAAAACATTGGCCAGTTTGAGGACGATTTTCGGCAGCGGATAGCTGAACGTGTGCCCGCCGACACCGATCTGGTTCGATAGCGCAAACAACGATAAACCGATCAACGCCAGCAACAGCCAAGGGCGAACGCGAAGCTCATCCTTCAGCGGCTGGCGATTTCTCAGAAAGGCAATCAGCGCCAACGGCACCAGCAACAGCACACCCAGCCCCGGATAATTAAAGCCTTCGTAATCGCCGCTGGCTTTTGGCAGATCCGGCAAGATGAACGACCAGCCCGCTGGGTCGAGTGGCGACAACAGGTTCATCCGGTACAACCCGAAACCGCCGGATTGCCCGCCGTCGGCAATGGCGAAGTAACCGGCCTGCCAACAACACACACTCACCACGGCAAACAGCGAAATACCTTCAAGCAACCCCTGACGCCGAGTCAGTTGTTGACTGAAAGTTTTGCCGAGCAGATCTGCTACCCAGATCAGCGCCACCATCGCCAGCAGGTAAGCATGCACCATCGCCGTCACCGCCAGTAACGCGCCCCAGGCCAGGCGTCGTCGAGACAGGTTCGGCAACAACGCCAGGTACAGCGCCGCCAGAATAAGAAAATGCCCGGACAGGGAAAGGTGTCCGCCCATGCGTAGAAACATCGGCGGTGAAACCACCAGCAAACCGGTACCCAGCAAACGAATCAGCGGATTGCCGGTCATCAGCCCCAGCAGTTTCCAGGCGAACCAGGCTTGCAGCACGAAACACGCCAGCAGCCACAGACCGAAATACTGGAAGGTCGCCGGCAACCACGCATTGAACGGTTTGAACAGCAACGCCAGCAGCGGATTGGAGTCGGAAAAGATGATCGAACTGCCCAGCTCCAGACCATAGGAAGGGTTGAGTCCGAGCGGAAAGGTCCAGGGTGAATGGCGAAAATATTCCCAGCCCAGATAATGCGTCGCCGGATCGCCCTGCTCCAGCCAGGCAATGTTTTGCGGATCCAGCGCTTGCGGCCCGATCACACAGAAAAATGCCAGAACGCCGAGCAGTAAAGGCAACACGCCCAGCGCCGGATGGTTTGGTGAAGCCTTCATCGATACGTCCAGAAATTGTGCAAGACAAAGGTGAACGCTGGAATCGTCAGTGCCACCGCAACGATGCCCAGCAGATAGTGCAGCCCGGCAACCTGCGCGGCCCAGGCAACGAACATCGCGAGGAAAAAGCCGCCCACGGACACCAGCAGAAAACGCAGCAGCGTTCGTCCATGCAAGCGGGCAGAAAAGCTCCAGGTGGTGTTGATCACGTAGGAAACCACCGTCGCCACGGCAAACGCCACGCCGTTGGCCAGCGGCGGTTGCGCAGCAATGAAGTCGATGAACAGCACCGCCACCAGCGCGTGCAGCGCAGTGACAAACAGCCCGGTCACGGCAAAGCGCAAACCCCGCTGAATCAATGCTGTTTTTTGCGCCGAGGTCACGGTTTGCGCGCCAGCACGAACACACTCAACCCGGCCAGACGGTTCATGCTCATCAACGGCAGTTCAAGACTGCATAGCGTCTTGAGAACACCGTTGACCAGCGGATGATGACGCTTGAGCTGTGAACGCGGCGTTTGGGCTTGCGCGCCTTGCGGCAGCAAGCGCAACGCCGCAGCGATCGGAAACACCGCACCGAAATAATAGGCACCGCGCTGCACCGTCAAACCGGCATCACGCGCCAGGGTTTCGAACTGCGCCAGGGTGTAACGGCGCTTGTGCTCAAGAAAGTCATCGTGGCCACTCCACAAGAACTGGAATGCCGGTACCGTCATCAGAAACCGGCTGCCAGATGGCACTTTGTCGACGTACATCTTGAGCAGACCGAGGTCATCATCGACATGCTCCAGCACGTCCATCAGCAACACCAGATCGGCATCGATGGTCTCGATCCCGCGACGGTAGTGCACCGCTTTGCCGGCGGTGGTAGTGCTGGAGTCGGCGGTATAGCTGATATCCACGCACCACGCTTCGCGTGCATCGGTGTGCGTCAGCAAATGGTGGGAGAAAAATCCCGAGCCGGCACCGACATCAAGGATTCGGCTGATGGGTGCATCTCCCAGCAAACGCCGGGTGGCGGCGGCTTTCGAGCAGTAATACCAGTGCTCGTCGATGGCGTCGCCGAGGATGTCGGTTTCCTTGAGATCCATGTGTCAGTCCTTGGGGTCATAGACGCGACGCACCAGAAAAACCGGCCGGCGTTTGGATTCGATATACGTGCGGCCCAGGTACTCACCGAGCACACCGATGCCGATCAATTGCAGTCCACCGAGGAAGGTCACGGCCACCATCAGCGAGGCATAACCGGGCATGTCGATACCGTGAATCAGCGTGCGTAGGACGATGAATATGGCGAAGGCAAATGACACCAGCGACACCAGTGCGCCGACATACGTCCAGATCCGCAACGGTTCAGTGCTGAAACTGGTGATGCCTTCCAGCGCGAAATTCCACAGGCGCCAGCCATTGAACTTGCTCTGCCCCGCCACGCGCTCCGGGCGCTCGTAATCGACGTGAGTGGTGCGAAAGCCGACCCAGGCGAACAGGCCTTTCATGAAGCGCCGGGATTCCGGCAGGGTCAGCAAGGCATCGACCACGCAGCGATCCATCAGACGAAAATCGCCGACATTCTCGGGCAAAGGCTGTTCAGCGATCTTGTTGTGCAGGCGGTAGAACCAGTGCGCTGATGTCTGCTTGGCCCAGGTGTCGCTGCGACGGCTGATGCGGTGACCGAGCACCACTTCAAAGCCTTCTCGCCAACGCTCGATCATCTGCAGAATGACCTCGGGCGGGTCCTGCAGATCAGCGTCGATCGGCACCACGATTTGCCCGGTCGCGATCTGCAAACCGGCGGACAACGCTGCTTCTTTGCCGAAGTTGCGACTCAAATCGACGATACGCAGACGCGCATCGTGCCGCTGATGTTCGAGCAGGCGCTCAAGCGTGGCATCGGTACTGCCGTCGTTGACGAACACCAGTTCAAGGTCGATCAACGCCTGCGTCTGAAAGACTTCATTGATGCACCGCAGAAACGTGTCGAGGCTGTCCTCTTCGTTAAAAACGGGGACCACCAGCGATAACGTCACCCGCCCGGCCTGTTGCGTTCCGTGCTCAGTCAAAGGAGTGCTCTTCTTATAGTGTTAGGCGGTCGCCGAACGATATTCGACGCCATGAGCCGTCCCGTATTAAGCAGCAGCGTCGACGGTGTTGCAAGGATCAGACGGTGTCATTTTGGCCAATCCACAGGCCTATTGCTGCGCTCTAGCCCGCGCCCTTCAGAAACATCCGCGAACGATTGGAAACAAATGTCCGATAGCCAAAAAAACCGTCTGCGCTAGGCTTGCGACCATGCGCCACACCGGCTGTCGCACAATGAATCGCATGGAGCGAACTGAATGTATTTCGAGATTTACAGGCAATCCAGAGGCACCCCGAGCACCGGCAAAGGGCAATGGCGCTGGAGACTGAGAGCGGGTAACCACGAGACCATCGCCAGTGGCGAGTCGTATGTGAACAAGGCGGATTGCATGCACGTGATCGGGTTGATCAAGTCTGTGCAGGGGGAGACGCCGGTCAAGGAGATCTAGCCGCTCTGCACGGTCCTGCAGATATGAAAAAGCCCCACAGTTTTAAGGCTGTGAGGCTTTTTTTCGGGCCGGTATCGAAAGACATTGAAGAAGCAGCGCGCAACGCTGGCCTCTTGTTCAGTCCGCCAGCCAGGCATTTCGCCACGCCAACAGATGTTCGTCCTTGAGCATCCAGTGATCGAGTACAACGCTGCGCAGGGCGTCTCCAGCCTTGGCGCTGGCATCGGGTTCAGCCAGATGTTCGCGAATAGCGGCAATCCAGTCTTGCGAACGGTTCCTGACCCTCGTCACCGGGAAATCCCCCCGATAACAAGGGATGTCCGAGCAGATCACGGGGAAACCACAGGCGCCATATTCCAACAAGCGCAAATTGCTTTTGCAGGCGTTGAAAAAGTTGTCTTTCAGAGGTGCCAAAGCCAGGTCGAGGTTCAGGTCAGCCAGTCTTTGCGAGTATTTTTCGATACTCACCCCCCTATGGAACTCATGGACATAGGGACGCAGTGCTGGTGGGCACATCCCCATGAACACCCATTCAACTTCTCCTTCCAGCGCACGAACCACTTCGGCAAGGACTTGCAGGTCGGCGCTGTGACTCGAGCCGCCGGCCCAGCCAACCCGAGGCTTGCGGCCTTGTTGGCGCTGGCTGGTCAGGTCGCTCCACCAATGGCTCGGCAGACGGTTTTCCATCACCCGGATATCGGCGTTGAACCCCTTCAGCGCATTGGCCAGCGGCTCGGTAGACACCACCAACCGATCGCACAGCCCTACGGCTTTCTTCAAGCGTTTGGTGATGTCTTTGGGCAGCAATTCGTGGTTCAAGTTGCCAGCGGGCACGTCAAGAATATAGTCATCCAGCTCGTAAATCTTGAACGCCCTGGAGAATGCCTTGGTGTCCTGCATGTACTCAAGATGAGGCGTTGTGTGCTGTCCCTGGAAAATGATCGTGTCCGGCGCAATGCGCTCCAGTTCTGTCGGTTGCAGTCCCTCGTCGCTCACCGTGCCGCCGATCAGCTGCGCAGCTTTCAGGGCAGCGAAAGGCTGACGCACGCGGTAGTGTCCGCTGCCGAAAGAGTCGAGGGGGTGGCACAGCACATGAGGCAACTCACGACTGGCAAACGGGTGCCAATCAGTGTCGGTACGGTATTTGGAGGAGAAGCCACTGCCCTCCAGGGTCAGGTTGCGGTTGTAGGCCGGATCGTTGGCGATTTGCGCAAGCCAACGCTGGTACATCACCGACTGTTCGCCCTTGAATCGTTTGCGCTTGGCTTCTTCCTTGGTCGTGTCGACGTTGTTCTGGCTCACACTGGCTTCGTGAACGAGCAACGCATAAGGCGTCCAGACAATCAGCCGTCCAGCCTGGCCGACTTTAAGGCACAGATCCACATCGTTAAAGGAAACGGCCAGGCCGATCTCGTCCATCCCCCCCACTTGCTGGTACAGCTCAGTGCTGATCATCAGGCAGGCGGCGGTGACCGCGCTGTAGTTCTGATCAAGATGCAAGCGGTGAAGGTAGCCGTTGGACTGCATTGAATCGCCGATAAACGGGTGGTCTGCAACGCCACGCAACCCGAGTACCACACCTGCATGCTGAACAGTCCCGTCGAGGAATAACAGTTTAGCGCCCACTATCCCCACTTCCGGCCGCTGGGCGTGATGGAGCAGTGCACCAAGCCAGTCGCCATCAATGATCGCCGTGTCATTGTTGAGCAGCACCAGGTAATCGCCGCGGGCATGGCTGGCAGCAAAATTATTGATCGCCGAATAGTTGAACGGGTGCGGATAACGCAGGATGCGCACCTTGGGATTGTTCAACAGCTCCATACCGTTGAACCAGTCCCGGGCCTCGGCTGTTTCGCTGTTGTTGTCGACGATGATCAGTTCGTAATTCGTGTAGCTGGTTTTCTCCATGATGCTTTCGATGCAGCGCAGCAGCATCGGCAGGCAGTCCTTGGTGGGAATGAGGATCGACACCAGCGGCTGTTCCGCATGTTGGTAGACCACACGATTAGCCATTGGCAAAGGTCCGGCCAGCAGCTCATGCGCCACGCCCAGGCGCTGCAAGTGCGCCCCGACGATGGCTGCCGAGTTCGCGATGACTTGCGGTTCACCGAGCCACTGAGGGAAATTGATCGCCTGATGCACCAGCACATCCGCGAGGTGCCCGACAGTGCCCAGACCGTGAGTTTCAATCAGCCGAAAAAGCAAATCATGGGGCGCCAGTTCGCTGAAGGCGGGATCAAAGCCGTCGGCAGACAGCGCGGCGTCGCGACTGAAAGCCAGTGCGCGGCCGACATAGGGATAACTGCGCAACATATCCAGATTCAAATCCGGCTTGAATACCGGACTCTGGCAGCCTTCAGCGGTCAGTGAGTCTTCATCGCTGTAACAGGCGCTGACACCGGGATTGAGCGCGATGCCTTCGGCGAGCAAAAGCAGCGCGTGGGGATCCAGTTCGTCTCCGCCACGCAACAGGTACCACCAGTCAACGTCGATCTCCTGCAACAGTTCATTGAGCTGGCCCGGCCACGATTCGGCCAACGGCAGCCAGACCAGATTATCGGCCGGCGTCACGCCTACAGGTTCGGCATTGGAGAGCACCACGATGGCCGCCGCCCGATAAAGCTGGCGGTCAATGCTTTCCAGGCTGGAACGCAACAGTCCGATATCACCCGTAGTGTCGGTCAACACCAACAACACGTCCGGTTGCCGCGGCCAACTCGCCAGTCGCGCGGGTAAACCTTCGACCTCGACGGCGGCCAGTTGCCGACTCGCCAGCCAGCGCTGATAAAGGTCGATATTGCGCTGCTGCCGGCCAACATTCGCCAGAACGCCGAAAAAACGCTCTAACGTGTGTGCCAGGGTGCCGTCGAGCTGGCCACATTCAACTTCGAAATCGCTGCCCGTCAGTTGAATCCGCTCCAGAGGCGCAAACACTTCAATGCGCGCAAAGAACATGGTGCCGGCAAAATAATCCGCTTCGTTGATGCCCTGCGGCTCAATACCGCCACGCTCGGCCAAGGTGACAAGCAACGCGCGGTTGCTTTCGCTGAGGAATCGGGTGACTGGCACCAGGTATCGCTGAGGACCCAGCATCGGCACATGCACCGGGTCGGCCAAGTGTTCCAGCGCTCGACTGAATCGTACCGGGTCCAGCAGATCATCGAATAGTTCAACGCCCCAATCGATCGCCCCGCCCAAGTGCAGCGAACGCTTGGTGTGCAGCTTGACCAGCGTGCGGATATTGTCGGCATGCAAGAACGGCAGCACCCGCAGAAACGGCAAAACATCCCTGCCGTGATTCGGCACCCGGTATAGCGAAAAACTCAATGTGCTGGCCGTCAGCTGAGCACAGATCTCATCTTCACGACCGGCTACGCAGGTTACGTAGAGGTGCAGGCGTTCAGTCAGTTTAATCAAACGGCGCAGAATATCTTTCAGCACTTCGGGGTAATACGCATGGATAACCACGCCGACTGGCGGCTCGCCATCCTCGAACGCTGGCGGCTGCGCAACCAGCACTTCGCAGTCTTCGACGTGGGGTGCGGCGCTGCTGCCTGACTTGACGGACTGACGTTCAGAAACGCGGTGAGCACCTTGGGCTGATGGTGGAATTTTCATATTCAAACCAATTCAAATAGGGAGCGAGGCTGGAACTCGCTGGATGCGCCTTTCACGGCCGAGGTGAGCAAGTATCCACTTTAGTGAGAGCGCTGGCCTCATGACTGGACAGAGGATAAACGACGACAGGTGTGATTTGGCGGCCGATCGCTGGCCAATAATGACAGCCCCTACTCTGCGAGCGCGGCTTTAAATGGGTCGGTGAGTCCTGTGAACGTTGTGTCTCTAATGTCGGCAGAGGCTGTGTTTACTTAAATTGCCTCTCTGCCGACGACCTCACCCTGCACGACGCGCTTCAGCGCCTTCGCTATCGCCACGAAACTGGACTCGCAGAAACGAAAAAGCCCCGTAGATTTTCATCTACGGGGCTTTTTCTATGTAATGGCGGAGAGATAGGGATTCGAACCCTAGGTACCGGTGAAGGTACAACGGATTTCGAATCCGTCCCATTCGGCCACTCTGGCATCTCTCCAACGGCGCGCATCATAACAACACTTTTACCGAAAGCAAACCCTCTTTCGAAATTTTCTTCGTGCTATCAGATGCTTGCGTCGATTAAAGCGGTACACCCAGACGATTGGCGACTTCTTCGTAGGCTTCGATAACGTCACCGAGACCCTGACGGAAGCGGTCTTTGTCCATCTTCTTCTTGGTGTCCTTGTCCCACAGACGGCAGCCGTCCGGGCTGAACTCGTCACCGAGGACGATGGAGCCGTCGCTGAACACGCCGAATTCAAGCTTGAAGTCGACCAGCAGCAGGCCAGCGTCGTCGAACAGCTTGGTCAGGACTTCGTTGACCTTGAGCGACAGTTCTTTCATGCGCGCCAGTTGCTCGGCGGTGCCCCAACCGAATGCCACGACGTGGGATTCGTTGATGAACGGGTCGCCCTTGGCGTCGTCCTTCAGGAACAGTTCGAAGGTGTAAGGATTGAGCTTCAGGCCTTCTTCGACGCCCAGACGCTTGACCAGACTACCGGCAGCGTAGTTACGCACGACGCACTCGACCGGGATCATGTCCAGCTTCTTGACCAGCACTTCGTTGTCGGCCAGCAGTTTGTCGAATTGGGTCGGTACGCCGGCCGCTTCGAGTTTCTGCATGATAAAGGCGTTGAACTTGTTGTTGACCATGCCTTTGCGGTCGAGCTGCTCGATGCGCTTGCCGTCGAACGCCGAGGTGTCGTTGCGAAACAGCAGGATCAAGCGGTCAGCGTCGTCGGTCTTGTAAACCGATTTGGCTTTGCCGCGGTAGAGTTCTTCACGTTTTTCCATGATGGGCTCCGCTTGCTAAGTAGGTGGGCTAGGCGATGTGGCGCCAGTCGAGCCCTGAATCTTGATCGGCCAGTTGCAGCCAGTCCGGGTCGCACCCAAGGGTGTCGACAAAACATTGCCGGGCCAGCTGCGGCAGGTTGTTCTTGCTGCTCAGATGGGCCAGGACCAGGTGTTGCAAGCCCTGCCAGCCCAACTCGGACACCAGGAATGCCGCCTGATGGTTGTTCAAATGTCCCAGCTCGCCGCCCACCCGCTGCTTGAGAAAGTACGGGTAATGACCACGGGCCAGCATGTCGCGACAATGGTTGGACTCGATCATCAACGCATCGAGGTCCCGATAACCATCCAGCACCCGCTCGCAGTAGGAACCCAGGTCGGTCAGCAGGCCGAAGCGCCGCTGCTGCTGATCACTGAAGACGTACTGGGTCGGTTCCTGCGCATCATGGGCCACGGCAATGACCCCGATGCTCAGCGCACCGATCTGCAGTTGCTCGCCGCCGGCCAAAAAGCCTGCGGGTTCAATCGGTTTGCGCATCCCGCGCAGTGTGCCGCGACTGAGGTAGACCGGTAGATTGTAGCGCCGAGACAGTAAACCCACGCCATGCACGTGGTCGGCATGTTCGTGGGTTACGAGTATCGCGCTCAGTTGCGCCGGGTTCACACCCAGGCGCAACAGGCGTTTTTCGGTTTCCCGCAGGGAAAAACCACAATCCACCAGCACATACGTATCAGCACTGGCGATCAGCGTGCCGTTCCCTTGGCTACCGCTGCCGAGAACGGCAAAACGCATGGTTGATCAGCCCAGGTTGTCCTGAATCACGCTCAACACTTTGCGTGCCACTTCAGCCGGCGCGACGGTGTTGATGTTTTTCTCGACGGTCACCTGAATGTTCTCGCCAACCTTGCTCAGGCGAACCTGATAACGCTCGGCACGGGCTTCAACTTCTTCCTTGCTCGGCGCACTGCCGAACAGGCTGCTGAAGAAACCAGGCTTGTCGTCTTTCTTCTCGGCTTTTTCGGCCAGGTTGATGTAGTACAGGCCCAGGCTACGGTTGATGTCTTCAACGCGCCATTCGCCTTGTTCCAGTGCACGGCCAACGCTCGACCAGGCACGATCCAGATCGTTACCGACGTTCAACACCGGGTTGCCACTGCCGTCTTCGCTGAGGCTGACACGGCTTGGCGTATCAAAATCACGCGAGGCCAGCATCGACACCGAACCGCCCTTCTCGGAGATCCGGCTCATGCTCGCGAGCATGTCGTCGACCAGCGCTGCGTCCAGGCCAGTGTTGACCGAACGGTTGGTGAAGGCCACGTCGGCCGTGCTGCCGGCAGGACGCTCGGCGCTGACCACGTAGATTTCACTGGTGTTGCGCTGCACGCCCGGCTCGATCCGCACACGCACGCGGGTTTCGCTGTCGCTGGCGATGCCGGCTGCGCTCAGGCGCTTGGCCATGGCCGCGGACAGTTCGTCGGAATGCTGCCAGGTGGTAGTGAACTCACCAGTCTGCGGGCGCTGCTCATCAAGACGGAAACCGTTGTCCTGGAAGAATTGCACCGCCACTGGCCAGACTTCGGCCGGTGGGTGCTGGGCCACGACCCAGCGGGAGTCACCGCTCTTCTGCAGCGAGTAATCGCTGGCATCGGCAACGGCCGACAGCGGCTGAGGACGCGGCACAATGTATTCGCCCTTCTCGGTGTCATCAGCAACGTTACGCGGGATCGGCAACAGCGGATCCAGACGCTTGGAAGTGCTGACTTCCGGTGGCAGTTGCATTGGTGCAGTCTGTTGCGCTTGCAGGTAATCGCTACCACGGTCGCGGAAATAACCTTCCGGCCCCCAGACCCATCCGCAGCCGCTGGTGCTGGAGATAATCAAGGCAAGTGCGGAAAGTCCGGCCATTCGCTTCATGCGTTGTACTTCCTCAATTAAACCAGGACGCTGCACTGGCGCAGGGCCGAGCGGAGCGTTTCGTGACAAGGTGTGCTCAGCCAGGTCAGTGGCAAGCGGATGCCTTCGTGCATCAGGCCCATTTCCACCAAAGCCCACTTCACCGGAATCGGGTTGGCTTCGATGAACAGGTCTTTGTGCAGTGGCATCAGTTTTTCGTTGATCGCCCGTGCGGTGTCGGCGTCGCCTTTGAGCGCAGCCTCGCACAGATCGGCCATTTCGCGCGGCGCGACGTTCGCCGTCACCGAGATGTTGCCTTTGCCGCCCAGCAGGATCAGCTCAACGGCGGTCGGATCATCGCCGGACAGCACGATGAAATCCTTGCTCACACCATCGATGATTGCTTTGGCACGCTTCAGGTCGCCGGTGGCTTCCTTGATACCGATGATGTTCGGCACGGTGGACAGGCGGATCACGGTCTCGGCTTGCATGTCGCAAGAGGTGCGGCCAGGAACGTTGTAGAGAATCTGCGGAATGTCGACCGCTTCAGCGATGTGCTTGAAGTGCTGGTACAGACCTTCCTGAGTCGGCTTGTTGTAGTACGGAACCACCAGCAGGCAGGCGTCGGCACCGGCTTCCTTGGCGTTGCGGGTCAGCTCGACAGCTTCGCGGGTCGAGTTGGCGCCAGTGCCGGCGATGACCGGAATGCGCCCGGCAACCTGTTTGACTACGGCTTTGATGACGGCGATGTGTTCCTCTACATCAAGGGTTGCCGACTCGCCGGTAGTACCGACCGCGACAATGGCATGGGTGCCGTTCTTGAGATGGAAGTCCACGAGTTTGCTGAGGCTGTCCCAGTCAAGACGCCCTTGTGCATCCATGGGAGTGACCAGTGCCACCATACTGCCCGCAATCATGAAACCGCTCCTGCCGGAAAAAGAGAGCGGTAATGGTACTGGCGCCAAGATGCTTGCACAAGCGAAGTACTGCGCTGCCGCCATTCCCCTTGGCGCCGCTTTTCGCTACCCTTCAGACTTTGATCGGTACTGATCAGCTTGTACGCCGGGTTCCAGCCTCCCTTTACGGCCTCCCAGACCCCGTTCCTGCGTCGCATCGACGCGCTCCCGCTATAGTGGAGCGAGCCGCGAGCGCTTGCCGGGCCTCTTTGTACGGACAGCCAGAACAGGCACTCCCCGGTGGCCAACGCCCTTAAACCTACCGACCGCTCATCGCTTTAGGAATGCTGCATGTCCACCCCCACAGTTCGCGAACAATTCCTTGTCATCAGTGCCCTCGGCGCCAACCCCATGGAGCTGACTAACGTCCTGTGCCGCGCCAGCCATGAAAATCGCTGCGCCGTGGTTACTTCGCGCCTGACTCGCCACGGCGAGTGCAGCGCTTTGGTCCTCGAAGTCTCCGGTAGCTGGGATGCCCTCGCCCGCCTGGAAGGCAGTCTGCCGGGCTTGGCCAAGAAACACGCCTTTACCGCCAACGTGGTGCGCAGCGCGCCGCTGGAAAATCGTCCGCAGGCCCTGCCGTACGTGGCGTATGTCAGCTCGGCGTATCGCCCGGACATCATCAATGAGCTGTGCCAGTTCTTCATGGATCACAACGTCGAACTGGAAAACCTGACCTGCGACACGTACCAGGCGCCGCAGACCGGCGGCACCATGCTCAACGCCACATTTACCGTGACCCTGCCCGCCGGCACCCAGATCAGCTGGCTGCGCGACCAGTTCCTCGACTTCTCCGACGCGATGAACCTGGACGCACTGATCGAGCCTTGGCGCCCACAGAACCCAATGTAAGGAAACTTTCATGGCCGTTGTCATCGACCAACCGGTTGCCGATTTCGCAGCACCTGCCACCAGCGGGCAGACTGTCAGCCTGTCAGCCCTCAAGGGCAAGCAAGTGGTGATCTATTTCTACCCGAAGGACAGCACACCGGGTTGCACCACTGAAGGCCAGGGCTTTCGTGATCAATACGCCGCATTCAAGGCCGCCAATACCGAGATTTTCGGTATCTCCCGCGACAGCCTGAAGTCCCACGAGAACTTCAAGTGCAAGCAGGAATTTCCTTTCGAGCTGATCAGCGACAAGGACGAGGCTGTCTGCCAATTGTTCGACGTGATCAAGCTGAAAAAGCTGTACGGCAAGGAATACCTGGGCGTAGATCGCAGCACGTTCCTGATTGATAAGAACGGTGTGCTGCGTCAGGAATGGCGTGGTGTGAAAGTGCCGGGGCATGTGGATGCTGTTTTGGCAGCTGCGCAGGATCTGAACAAGGCCTGATGTTTTTCCGGCGTCTTTACTGACGCCTTCGCGAGCAGGCTCGCTCCCACATTGGATCTGTGGCGTTCACAAGTCCAGTGTGGGAGCGAGCTTGCTCGCGAATGGGCCCTGACTTCACCGAATAATCCGGATCAACCACTAGAGCAGTGGCGCCACCACCGGCTCCTTGCGCGGCCACGCATCCAGCACTGCCTTGAACAGGGTCGCCAGCGGGATCGCAAAGAACACACCCCAAAATCCCCACAACCCGCCAAACAACAGCACCGCACAGATGATTGCCACCGGATGCAAATTGACCGCCTCCGAGAACAACAGCGGCACCAGCACATTGCCATCCAGTGTCTGAATGATCCCGTAGACCGCCATCAGATAAATGAACTGATCGCTCCAGCCCCACTGGAACAGCGCAATCAGCAGCACCGGCACGGTCACCACCACGGCACCGACATACGGCACCACCACCGACACACCGACCAGCAACGCCAGCAGCGCCGCATAGTTGAGTCCAAGGGCAACAAATGCGATGTAGGTCACGCCGCCGCAGATCACGATTTCTATGACCTTGCCGCGAATGTAGTTGGCGATCTGCCGGTTCATCTCCTGCGCAACCCGAGTGATCAGCGCGCGCTCACGCGGCAAGTAGCCACGCACCCACTCGCCGATCATGACCCGGTCCTTGAGGAAGAAGAACACCAGAATCGGCACCAGCACCAGGTAGATCATGATGTTCACCAGCAGCGGCAGACTCGACAGCGAGAAGGTCAGCGCCCACTGGCCGAACTTGCCGATCTCGCCACGCGCCGCCTCGATCGCCTGCAACACTTGCTCATCGGACACCAGGTGCGGATAGCGTTCCGGCAACAGCAACAGCAGCGACTGCCATTTGGCGAGCATGCCCGGCAATTCATTGAACAGCGTGATCAACTGATGCCAGAGCAGCGGCAACACCACGAGGATAAACAGCATCAGCACGCCCATGAACAGCGCAAACACCAACCCTACCGCCACACCACCCGGCACGCGCAGACGCTCGAGCGTGACCACCAGGCCCTGCATGAGATACGCCAGCACCATCCCCGCCAACACCGGCGCAAGCATGCCGCCGAGGGTGAGCACGGCCGTGAAAGCGAGAAACAGCAGCACCGCCAGCACCACCGCTTCCTCATCGGAGAAATAGCGCTGAATCCAGTCGCGTAACACTTTGAACATCAATAATCCTTAGATTGTAACGCTGTCGATTTCAGGCCTTTTTCAACCAGTAACGGTAAACACCTGCTTCGTCTTCTTCGCGCAGCAGCGTATGACCGGCCAATTTGGCAAAGGTGCGAAAGTCGCGTTGCGAGCCCGCATCAGTGGCGATCACCTTGAGGACGGCGCCACTCTGAAGCTTGTTCAGCTCCATTTTCGCCTTGAGCAACGGCAACGGACAATTCAGGCCACTGGCGTCCAGTTCCACGTCATGGGCTACAGCGTCAGTCATTGCGTCACTCCGGTTCAGGTCTTCAAGCTGCCTAGAATATCTGGTCGCAGCTTCGGTGTCCGGCTACAGTAAGGTCTTTGTCTTCTAAGGCTTTGTGCATGACTTTTCTGCGCCCTACCCTGCTGACGCTCGCTTGCCTGCTCGCCTCACCAGGCTTTGCCGACGATCTGCCGTCACTCGGCGACGCCAGTTCTGCCATTGTCTCGCCGCAACAGGAATACCAACTTGGCCGCGCTTGGCTGGCGATGTTGCGCAGCCAGGTTTCACAGCTCAACGATCCGCAGCTCAAGGACTACGTCGAGTCCAGCGTCTATAAGCTGGTGGAGACCAGTCAAGTCACTGACCGACGCCTTGAATTCATTCTGATCAACAGCCCGCAGCTCAACGCCTTCGCGGCGCCGGGCGGCGTGGTCGGGGTCAACGGCGGTTTGTTCCTCAATGCGCAGACCGAGGGTGAATACGCTTCGGTACTGGCGCACGAACTGGCGCACTTGTCGCAACGCCACTTTGCGCGCGGCGTCGAGGCATCGCAACGAATGCAGGTGCCGATGATGGCCGCGCTGCTGGCCGGGATCGTCATTGCCGCAGCCGGTGGCGGTGACGCTGGTATTGCGACCATCGCCGGTACGCAGGCAGCGGCGATTCAGTCGCAGCGCACGTTCTCCCGGCAGAACGAACAGGAAGCCGACCGCATCGGCATCCTCAATCTGGAAAAGGCCGGTTACGACCCGCGCTCGATGCCGACCATGTTCGAACGCCTGATGCGTCAATACCGTTTCGACGCCAAGCCGCCGGAATTCCTGCTGACTCACCCGGTGACCGAATCGCGTATTGCCGACACCCGCAACCGCGCCGAACAAGCCAAACCGGGCGGCATTGAAGACTCCAAGCGCTATCAATTGATCCGCGCGCGCGTGCAGTTGATCTACGAAGAAACCCCGGGTCTGGGCGCCAAGCGTTTCCGTGCGCAGCTGGATGAAAACCCGAAGAACGATGTGGCGCGCTACGGTCTGGCGATTGCCCAAATCAAGGGTGGCCAGTTGAATGAGGCGCGCGAGAATCTCAAGCAATTGCTGGCGACGTCGCCGAACGAAATCATCTATAACCTTGCCCAGGTCGATCTGGACATCACCAATAATCGCTTGCCGGATGCACAGTCCCGTGTGGATCGCATGCTTACGCAATATCCGGGCAACTATCCGCTGAATCAGGTTCGTGTGGATCTGCTGCTGAAACAGAATCGCGCGCCGGATGCCGAGAAGGCGCTGGAAGCGTTACTCAAATCCCGCCCGGATGATCCGGATGTCTGGTATCAGGTCGCCGAAACCCGTGGCTTGTCGGGGAACATCATTGGCCTGCACCAGGCGCGGGCCGAGTATTTCGCGCTGGTTGGCGATTATCGCCAGGCGATCCAGCAACTCGATTTTGCCAAACGCAAGGCGGGCAGCAACTTCCCGCTGTCCTCACGCATCGATGCCCGCCAGCGTGAGCTGATGGAACAGGAGCGGATGGTCAAGGACATGATGGGCTAAGCCTCCTGCCATCCAGACAAAAGCTTCAGGCATAAAAAAACCGCCTCTTTCGAGGCGGTTTTTTTACCTTAGCGCTGGATTATTCAGCCAGTTTGAAGGTGATGAAGCTGGCACGACCTTGACGCAGAACGCGCATCGACACCGAACGGTTCTTCGGCAGTGCCTTGGCGATCTCGCCGAACTCCTTGGTGGAGCCGATGGCCTGGTTGTTCAGGTGAGTGATCACGTCACCTGGTTGCAGGCCGATCAACGCGGCAGGACCGTCCTGCACTTCCTTGATCACCACACCACCTTTGAGGTCGTAGGTTTTCTTCTGCTCGGCGGTCAGTTCGCCCACCGATACACCGAGGCGGTTGCTGGTGCTTTCAGTGCCGGACTTCGGCAGTGCATCCAGCTCTTTGTCTTCGTCAGGGATCGCGCCAACGGTCAGTTCGACATTCTTGCGCTTGCCTTCACGAATCACTTCCAGATTGGCTTTGGCACCAGCTTTCAGTGCGCCGACCAGATGTGGCAGATCAGCAGACATGACGATCGGCTGACCGTTCATGCTCAGGATCACGTCACCGACTTGCAGGCCGCCCTTGGCTGCCGGGCCGTCATCCTGAATCTGCGCAACCAGCGCGCCGGCAGGCTTCTCCAGACCGAACGACTCGGCCAGATCCTTGTTCACTTCCTGAATGACCACGCCCAGCCAGCCACGGCTGACCTTGCCACCGCTCTTCAGTTGATTGGACACATCCATTGCCACGTCGATCGGGATCGCGAACGACACGCCCATGAAACCGCCCGAACGGGTGTAGATCTGCGAGTTGATGCCGACCACCTCACCGTTCAGGTTGAACAGCGGACCACCGGAGTTGCCCGGGTTGATCGGCACGTCAGTCTGAATGAACGGCACGTAGTTTTCGTTCGGCAGACTACGGCCGACGGCGCTGACGATGCCCTGGGTCACGGTGTGGTCGAAGCCGAACGGCGAGCCGATCGCGACGACCCACTGGCCGGCTTTCAGGTCCTGGGATTTGCCAAGCTTCAACACCGGCAGATCCTTGCCTTCGATTTTCAGCAACGCCACGTCGGAACGCGGGTCGGTGCCGATCAGCTTGGCTTTCATTTCGCTGCGATCAGCCAGGCGCACGAGGATCTCGTCAGCATCAGCGATCACATGGTTGTTGGTCAGGATGTAGCCATCCGGAGAGATGATGAAGCCCGAGCCCAGCGACTGCGCTTCACGCTGACGACCACCACCGCCCGGCGAACGCTGTTGAGGCGGCATGCCACGCTCGAAGAACTCGCGCAGCATCGGCGGTAGCCCTTCCAGGTCAGGCATCTGCTGGTTCACTTTGCGATCCGGCAGTTTCTGCGTGGTACTGATGTTCACCACGGCTGGCGAAGCCTGTTCGACCAATTGGGTGAAGTCAGGCAGATCGGCCGCTTGCGCCGCAGGCACCGCCTGACCGAGCAACAGCACAGTGGCGAAAATGGAGAGATAGGATTTCAAACTTGGTATCGACATACAGCTCCCGTTACGACGAGCAGGGTTAAGCGATATGGAGCAAGGAACGCCGGAAACCACCGACCGGCATTTTTGTTCCGGGAACAACAAACAAGGCCAGAGCCGTGAGGCTCTGACCTATAAAAAATTTTCGGGGTATTTGCAAATGAAAATGCTCAGCAAACATTTCATCTACGTCTCGATGAAGACGTGGTAATGACTGAAATCAGCTCACTGCTTACTGGTTGCAGTGCCATCGGTATTTCGCATCGACAGAGCAATTCGTTCGGCAGTGCCAATTGGAATCTCGCCAACCACAGTGACCATCATCTCGCCTTCAGGCGTTGTCAGGCGACGGGAAACGGCAACGGTTGGACCCAGTTGCGTGCGGGTGTCAGTGACGGTTGCGCCGTTCAAAGGCTCAAGGAAGACCGAAAAACGTGCCAAGCCGTCGTCGTACAGCAAACTGTTGACCTGAGTCTTGGTTTCCGGGTCCTTGTGCGAGGTACTGCTGGTCAGTTCAAAACCCGGCGGCAGCCAGTCGGAATGCCAGACCTGAGCGGCCTTGACGGCCGAAGCCTTGTCGCTGTCGAGCGTTATCGCTTTACAGTCGGCATCAGCCTGCAAATCTTTGTCCGACGGGACTTCGTCAGTATCAAGACTGGTGAACTGGAAGCGTTCGAGCAACTGCCCCTTGTCGTTCAGCAGCAACGACTTCAGCGGCAAACCCGTTTTCTTGTCCAGATGCAATTCAAAACCGTAACGATGCTGATCGCGAGGCGTCAGCGATACAATCACTGCGTCTCGCCCAGCCACGCGCGATTTGCCGATGACGGCAAGGTCATACCAGTTTTTCAGCTTTTGCGGATCGAGAGGACGAGCGGCTGAGTTGGGGGAATCCCCCAGACCGGCAATCAGGGTGCCGCTGACGCATTGAGTATGTCCATCAATGCGCACGACTTCCTGCGCCGAACCGTCGAGCTGGAGTAAACGCTCGCGAACCTGGCCATTCTGGACGCGATGCCAGATGTTATGGGTAGAAAAGCTACCGTTACGCTCGTATACGAAAGTGCCGTGAAAGCTTTGCTGCTGCTCGGCCTGGCCCAGACGGGTTAGCCAGTCCTGGGCCTCATCAGCGTGGGCTGGAACTATGAACCAGCCACTGAGCAGAAGCGAAAGTAGAGGTATGGCGCGCATGATCCTCCTTAACGGTTTTCCAGACTTGCTGCACGTGCGTATGGCAACGCGCTTTCAGTGCCTTTCAATGCAGCCTGTTGGGCGTGCTGGCGCAAGTACCCTGGCAGACGCTGATCGTGCCAGCCTGGCTGACCTTGCAGAACGCCATTAGCCATAGGGCCAGTCGCTTCCGAACTCTCACTGTAGCCTGCCAGAACAGCCGGACCTTTGACCTGTGGGGTGGCCAGGGTTGGCTGATTGGATTGCTGAGCCAGCTCAACACCGGCGATTTCGTCCTGGTTGTACAGGCGAACACCGGCCAGAACGGCAACAGTTACCGAGGCTGCAACAGCCAGACGGCCAAGATTGCGCCATGGGCTGCGAGATACTTTGGCCGGAGCCGTTTCGTCTTCCAGTGCAGCAGACACTGCCGCAGCGATATCCAGACGTGGAAGCAGCAGATCCTTGTGCATGGCTGCCCGAGCGATCTGGTAACGAGCCCAGGTCTCACGGGTATCAACATCATCCAGTGCATTGAGCACTCGACGCAATTCCAGTTCGTCCGCTTCGTTATCCATCACTGCGGACAGCGATTCCTGCAGGGCTTCACGACTCATGGCGTTCCTCTCTTGGCTGTCGCCGCTGTCTCAGTTTTCCTGCAACAACGGCTGCAGGGCTTTATCGATGGCCTCCCGGGCGCGGAAAATCCGGGAGCGCACGGTACCCACCGGACATTGCATGACGCTCGCAATGTCCTCGTAACTCAGACCATCGAATTCACGTAAAGTTAACGCCGTACGCAAATCCTCTGGCAGTTGCTGAATGGTTCGATGGACAGTGCCTTCGATCTCATCCCGCAGCAGTGCACGTTCTGGTGACTCGAGATCCTTGAGGCCATGATCGCCATCGTAGAACTCTGCATCTTCGGAACTTACATCGCTATCCGGCGGCCGGCGGCCGCGTGAAACCAGGTAATTCTTTGCCGTGTTAATGGCAATACGGTACAGCCACGTATAAAACGCACTGTCGCCGCGAAAGTTTCCAAGCGCTCGATATGCCTTGATAAAGGCTTCCTGAGCCACGTCCTGGGCTTCATGGGTGTCGTGCACAAAACGCACGATCAACCCGAGAATCTTGTGCTGATACTTCAGCACCAACAGATCGAAAGCTCGCTTGTCGCCGCGTTGAACGCGCTCGACCAGCTGCTGATCCTCTTCCTGGGTTAGCATGAACACTCCTCGATAAGCCCGAAGGAGACTTGCATAACTAAACGACCAGACTTGCAAACATAGACTCGGGCTTTTCGCAAAAGTTCTCCCCCTCCAGGCAAGTTTCCTGCGGGCTCTGATTTGGCACGCACGAAAAGCGCAGCTCGGGATAAACCGGCTGCGCGAATAATCTTGTCATCGGTTCGCCGGCAGGAATCCAACCGCAGATTCCGCACTGAAGCCGACACTGTCCCTTATCTCTGGCACCGACTATTGATCTTGGGCCTTTGGCAAAAGTTCCAATTATTTATAGCCTTCACCACCTGACATTGGGCGACCCTGTGCAGAAAAAGGCTGTTTCAGCACCGATACAGTCGTCTTTTCCCCAAACGGGTGAGAAAAACTTCCGACGAAGCACACGGTTTTTTCGGTCACAGTAGTTTCACAATGCCATATCGGCCCGGCTATTGTGCCGCTCCCCCCCTCTATATACTAGTGGGCTGTGTGGCTGTCTTGACTCGCCGATCCGGCAGTCCTGCACCACCCCCGACCCGGGTCGCTTTGAGCGGAATCCTGTAATGAGCCAACAATTCCAACATGATGTTCTGGTCATTGGCAGCGGTGCTGCCGGTTTGAGTCTCGCGCTGACCCTGCCGGGTCATTTGCGCATTGCTGTATTGAGCAAAGGTGATCTCGCCAACGGATCCACCTATTGGGCCCAGGGCGGGGTTGCTGCCGTGCTGGATGACACCGACACTGTCGAATCCCACGTCGATGACACCCTGAACGCCGGCGGCGGTCTGTGCCACGAAGACGCAGTACGTTTCACCGTCGAGCATAGCCGCGAGGCCATCCAGTGGTTGATCGACCAAGGCGTACCCTTCACCCGCGACGATCAGTCCGGCACGGAAGACGGCGGATTCGAATTCCACCTGACCCGCGAAGGCGGCCACAGCCATCGGCGCATCATCCACGCCGCTGATGCTACCGGTGCGGCCATTTTCAAAACCCTGCTGGCCCAGGCCAAAGAGCGTTCGAATATCGAACTGCTGGAGCAGCGAGTCGCCGTCGACCTGATCACCGAACGACGCCTGGGCATGGAAGGCGAACGTTGCCTCGGCGCCTACGTACTCAACCGCAAGACTGGCGAAGTCGACACCTACGGCGCACGCTTCGTGATTCTGGCCTCGGGCGGTGCCGCCAAGGTCTATCTCTATACCAGTAACCCCGATGGCGCCTGCGGTGATGGCATCGCCATGGCCTGGCGTTCAGGTTGCCGGGTGGCGAACCTGGAATTCAATCAGTTCCACCCGACTTGCCTGTATCACCCGCAGGCCAAGAGTTTTCTGATCACCGAAGCCCTGCGCGGCGAAGGCGCCCATTTGAAGCTGCCCAACGGCGAACGCTTCATGTCCCGCTTCGACAAGCGCGCCGAGCTGGCACCGCGCGACATCGTCGCTCGGGCCATCGACCATGAAATGAAGCGCTTGGGCGTTGACTGCGTGTATCTCGACATCAGCCACAAACCCGAAGCGTTCATCAAAAGCCACTTCCCGACTGTTTATGAGCGCTGCCTGGGCTTCGGCATCGACATCACCAAGCAGCCGATTCCGGTCGTCCCGGCGGCGCATTACACCTGTGGCGGCGTGATGGTTGATCAGAGCGGCCGCACCGATGTGCCAGGTCTTTACGCCATCGGCGAAACCAGCTTCACCGGTCTGCACGGCGCCAACCGCATGGCCAGTAATTCGCTGCTGGAATGTTTCGTCTATGCCCGTTCGGCTGCAGCCGACATCCTCGCGCAACTGGACGATGTCGTCGCGCCAAGTGCCCTGCCCGCCTGGGACGCCAGCCAGGTCACCGACTCCGACGAGGACGTGATCATCGCGCACAACTGGGATGAACTGCGGCGGTTCATGTGGGACTACGTCGGCATCGTGCGCACCAACAAGCGCCTGCAACGAGCGCAGCACCGTGTGCGCCTGCTGCTGGACGAAATCGACGAGTTCTACAGCAACTATAAGGTCAGTCGCGATCTGATCGAACTGCGCAACCTGGCACAAGTCGCCGAACTGATGATTTGCTCAGCCATGGAGCGCAAGGAAAGTCGCGGCCTGCATTACACCCTCGACTATCCCGACCTGTTGCCCGAGGCGCTCGACACTATTCTGGTGCCGCCCACCTACGCCGGCTGAACTTGAGTCTTACTCGCAGGCGTCGGTGCAGATCCGCCGCCTGCGAGTCCCGTGGTACACAGATTGATCTGACCCGCCATTCCCCGCGCAGACGAAAACGCAACACCACGATCAACGGCAGCGCCAGGCTGTCCGGCCTCAACTGCACGGCTTGCCAGCCATCCGCCTGATTCCATAACTGCCAGCCATCGGCGTCCCGGCGCAATCCGCGAAACGCCCTAGGGTGATTCAGCAGAATCTGCCGAGGCAACACCCAAAATCCGTGAAGCAGACAGCCAAAAGCCGCGAGCAAACTTGCCCAGAGTGGAATAGAAAGCAGGAACAACGCACCCAGTGCGAACGCCTGGGCCAACAGATACGCCGCCAGCAACTGCCGTGAGGCATGCCAGCGGCATTCGAACGTGTTACTTGGGCTGGACACGGTCCAGGATCATGCGAACCATGCGCTGCAGCTCCGGATCTTCAGACTCGCTGCGCTCCATGAACCAACCGAACATGTCCTGATCCTCACACGTCAACAGACGGACATACAGATCGCGATCCACCTGGTTCAACGTCGCGTAAACCTCCTGCACGAACGGCACCAGCAACACGTCAAGCTCAAGCATGCCGCGACGGCTGTGCCAAAAGAGGCGATTCAGTTCAACTTGTTCGACCATGGAGCCCTCCTCAAATTTGGCGGCAAGTATACAGCGCCGAGGCGGGTCGCACAGTCGGCTTTGGTCGGGCACCACCGATCCTTTATCAACTACCCATTTCACCAACGCGCCCTTATGATGTGCCCCAGTCTATTTACCCTGCGAAGACCCATGGCCGATTCTGCTTTTTTCTGCACCCTGTCTCATGAAGGCGTTCTCGCGGTTCGCGGCGCGGATGCCGGAAAATTCCTGCAAGGCCAGTTGACCTGCAATCTCAATTACCTGAGCGACAGCCGCGCCAGCCTCGGTGCTCGCTGCACACAGAAAGGCCGGATGCAGTCGAGCTTTCGCATTCTGCTCGAAGGTGACGGCGTGGTCCTGGCGATGGCCAGCGAGCTGCTGGAGCCGCAACTGGCGGACCTGAAAAAGTACGCGGTGTTCTCCAAATCGAAACTGACCGACGAAAGTGCCGCTTGGGTACGTTTTGGCCTGGAACATGGCGATAACGCCCTGACCAGCCTCGGTCTGGACCTGCCGGCAGAAACCGACAGCCTTGTGCGTAATGAGGGTCTGATCGCGATCCGCGTCTCGCCGGATCGCGCCGAACTCTGGGCACCGGCCGATCAGGCGGATGCCATCAAAGCCAAATTGTCCGAAGCCCTGCCTGAAGCCGAGCTGAATCAATGGCTGCTGGGCCAGATCCGCGCCGGTATCGGCCAGGTCATGCCAAGCACCCGCGAGCTGTTCATCCCGCAGATGCTCAACCTGCAGGCCGTCGGCGGCGTGAGCTTCAAGAAAGGCTGCTACACCGGCCAGGAAATCGTTGCGCGCATGCAGTACCTGGGCAAACTCAAGCGTCGTCTGTATCGCTTGAGCCTGGACGCTGCTGATTTGCCGGAGCCTGGCACACAATTATTCGCGCCAAGCCACAACAGCTCCATTGGTGAAGTGGTGCTGGCCGCCAAGGCCGGGCAAAACATTGAACTCCTGGCGGTGCTGCAGGCCGAAGCTGCCGAAGCCGGTGATTTGCATCTGGGCACCCTCGAAGGTCCCGCGCTGCATCTGCTCGACCTGCCTTACGAACTGGATCGCGACCGCGAAATCCAGCGCTGATCGCAGCATTTGTTGCAACACCCTAGAGAGTTTAAATGAGCGAACTGGCGGAAAAAGTCCAACAGGATTTGGTTGCGGCCATCGATAACGATGACCTGGTTCTGCCCACGTTGCCGGAAGTGGCCCTGCAGATTCGCAAGGCCGCTGAAGACCCGGAAATCAGCGTCAGCGACCTGAGCAAAGTCATCGGCCGCGACACGGCGCTGTCGGCGCGCCTGATCAAAGTGGTCAACAGCCCGCTACTGCGCGCCGCGCAGGAAGTCACCGACCTGCACACCGCCATCACCCGGCTGGGCATCAACTACAGCAGCAACCTGGCCATCGGCCTGGTGATGGAGCAGATCTTCCACGCCCGCTCCGAAGTGGTCGAACAGAAGATGCGCGAAGTCTGGCGCAAGAGCCTGGAAATTGCCGGGGTCAGTTACGCGTTGTGCCGCCGCTACACGCAACTCAAGCCCGATCAGGCAGCCCTTGGCGGGCTGGTGCATCAGATCGGGGTACTGCCGATTCTGACTTACGCCGAAGATCACTATGAGCTGCTGTCGGATCCGGTCAGCCTCAACCATGTGATCGACCATATTCACCCGTTGCTGGGCGACAAGTTGCTGCGCGTCTGGGAGTTCCCGGAACGATTGGTGGAGTTGCCGGGGCGCTATCAGGACTTCAAGCGCGACTCGACGGCCATTGATTACGTCGATCTGGTGCAGGTGGCGAGCTTGTATTGCCACAAGGGCACTGACCACCCGTTTGCGCGGATTGATCCAATGACAGTTCCGGCGTTCCGCAAGCTTGGGATCGATCAGGAAAACAAAGCGCTGTGTGACGATCTGGAAGAATCGCGGACGATGTTTTACTGATCCGAGACCGAGGCGCGACCTTCGCGAGCAGGCTCGCTCCCACTCTGGAATGCATTTTCCTGTGGGAGCGAGCTTGTTCGCGAAGGGGCCAGCAAAACCACCACAATCAGCCGGCGATAAAACTGACCCGCACCTTCAACCCCGCCTGCTCACCGTCATGCAAGGTGATCTGCGCCAGATGCGCCCGGCAGATCTCACCGACAATCGCCAGTCCCAGCCCAGAACCCGCCACCTGCTGATTACGCCGGTAGAACCGCTCGAACACCCGATCGCGCTCCTCCAGCGGAATGCCCGGGCCGTCATCTTCGACCTCAAGCACAGCCGGCGCTGTCACGCGCAAAATCACATTGCCGCCCGGTGGCGTGTGCGCCAACGCGTTGTCCACCAGATTGCTCAGCAACTCGTTCAGCAACGTCGGCTCACCGCGCAGCCACACCGGTTCGTCCGCCTCCAGCGCCAGCGCCACCCCGCGCTTGTGCGCCAACGGCGCCATGGCCATGCCCAATTCCCGGGCCAACTGGCTCAGATCGAGCAACTGCGCACCGCCCTCGGCAATCGCCCGGGCACCGTTTTCGACGCGCGCCAGCGACAACAACTGGTTGGCCAGATGGGTCAGGCGATCAGTGCTTTGCGCCGAGGATTCCAATGTCGTACGCCACGTCTCGGGTTCGTTCGAACGCAGGCCCAGTTCAAGCCGCGCCTTCAGCGCCGCCAATGGTGTACGCAACTCATGGGCGGCATCGGCAATGAACTGCGCTTGCCGTTCAAACTGCCCGCGCAAGCGCTCGGTGAAGTGATTGAGCCCGCGCACCAGCGGCCACAGCTCATGCTGCACTTCAACCAATGGCAGCGGGCGCAAGTCGTCGGGCTGACGTTCTTCCACCGCCGTGCGCAACCGCTCCAGCGGTCGTAATGCGGCACTGACCGCAAACCACACCAGCAACAACGCGCCAATCGCCAACATGCCCAGGCGCAGTAAGGTATCTGCCGCCAGGCTACGCGCCATGCTCACCCGTGCCTCGTCGGTTTCGGCCACGCGGATTTCCGCCATGCCATTCATGTTCGGCTCCGTCACCGCCTTGAGCAGACTGACCACGCGCACGTTCTGACCTTTGTACGTGGCGTTGTAGAAGCGCGCCAACGCGGGGTAACTGTCCGTTCGCGGCGTCCCCGGTGGCGGGCCGGGGAGGTTTTCGTAGCCGGAAATCAGCTTCTGATGGATATCGTTGACCTGATAGTAAATCCGCCCGGCGCTGTCGTAAGCGAAGGTATCGAGTGCGACGTAGGGCACATCGGCGCTCAGTGTGCCGTCACGCTGCGACAGGCCCGCCGCGATGGTCCGCGCCGAGGCCAGCAACGTGCGGTCGTATGCCGTGTCAGCGGCTTCGCGACCGTTCCAGTACGCGCTCAATCCGCTGGCGAGCATCAACACCACCAGCAACAACGCGAGGTTCCACAACAAGCGCCAGCGCAGGCTGCTGGGCTTATGCATCGCGGCTTTCCAGCAAATAACCCAGACCACGGAACGTCACGATCGCCACCGGTTGGCCGTCGAGTTTCTTGCGCAAACGGTGCACGTAGATTTCGATGGCATCGGGGCTGGCCTCTTCGTCGAGGCCGAACACCTGGGACGCCAGTTGCTCCTTGCTCATCACCCGTCCCGGCCGGGCGATCAGCGCTTCCAGCACCGCTTGTTCGCGGGACGTCAGGGTCAGCAACTCTTCGCCGAGAGTGAAGCGCCGGGTGTCGAGGTCGTAGGCCAGCACCCCGCAGCGCTGCTGCCGTTCACCACCGAGCACACTGCGGCGCAGCAAGGCTTTGACCCGTGCTTCCAGTTCAGTCAGTTCGAACGGTTTGGCGAGGTAATCATCGGCACCTAGATTGAGGCCGTGGACACGATCCTTCACATCGCTGCGCGCCGTCAGCATCAGCACCGGCAGGTTTTTTCCACGTGCGCGCAAACGCGCCAGCACCTCGAAACCGTCCATGCGCGGCAGGCCGACATCAAGGATCGCCACGGCGTATTCCTCACTGCCCAGAGCCAGATCGGCGGCCACGCCATCGTGCAAGACATCCACGGTCAGACCGGTGCTCTTGAGCGCCTGAGCGACACTTTCGGCCAGTTGCAGATGGTCTTCGACGAGCAGAACACGCATGGATTTTTACCTCGTTCAGGGATGGCCGACGCCACGCTTTGCCGCGGAGTTTACAGCCGCAACCGCCGCTGTGAAGCCCGAAAACCTTGAAAGTCTGCTGAAAGGTTAGCGAAAGGTTAGCTGGTTAGAGTCGGCCCACGGACAGTTCCGACTGCCGTCGCTGATGCCACACAGCGCAAAGAAAAACGCCTCGAAGCGTTTTCGACCAATAAGAACAATAAACGGAGTACACCCGCATGCCGTCCATGCAGCCTCAGGCCTCCACGCCTGTTCGCCCTTCCCGTTTCAGCCACACCGCCCTCGCCAGTGCTGCCGCCCTTGCCGGCTTTTCGCCGTTGAGTTTTGCCGACTTCATTGACGACAGCAGCGCCACGTTCGAAACCCGCAACATGTATTTCAATCGCGACTTTCGCGATGGCACCAGCGCCCAGCAATCCAAGCGTGACGAATGGGCTCAAGGGTTCATGCTCAATCTGCAGTCGGGTTACACCGACGGCACCGTAGGGTTCGGTGTCGATGCTTTAGGCATGCTCGGCGTCAAACTCGATTCAAGCCCGGACCGCACCGGTACCGGCCTGCTGCCGACCCACGATGACGGACGCGCGGCGGATGAATACTCCAAAGTCGGCCTGACCGGCAAAGTGAAAATTTCCGCCACCGAGCTGAAAATCGGCAGCCTGATTCCTGAACTGCCGATCCTCAAACCGAACGACGGGCGCATCCTGCCGCAGACCTTTGAAGGCGGTTTGCTGACCTCCAAAGAGATCAAGAACCTGACCTTCACTGGTGGTCGACTGGAGAAGGCCAAGGATCGTGACAGCACCGATTTCGAGGACATCGCCCTCAACAACAAGAACAGCCGTTTTGCCGGCACCGCCGCTGGCAAGCACTTCGATTTTGGCGGCGTGGACTACAAGTTCACCGACAAGATCACCGGCAGTTACCACTTCGCCCAACTCGACGAAGTCTACAACCAGCACTTCTTCGGCCTCGTTGCCTCGCGACCTATGGGACCCGGCACGTTTGCCACCGACCTGCGTTTCGCCGTCAGTGATGATCAGGGCGCAGCCCGCGGCGGCGAGATCGACAACCGCTCGCTCAACGGTCTGGTCAGCTATGCGCTGAGCGGCCACAAGTTCAGCGCCGGTTACCAGCACATGTCTGGCGACAGTGCCTTCCCTTATGTCGATGGCAGCGACCCGTACCTGGTCAACTTCGTGCAGATCAACGACTTCGCCGGTGCTGAAGAACGCTCCTGGCAGGCACGCTACGACTTTGACTTCGCCAAGCTCGGCATTCCTGGCCTGAGCTTCATGAGTCGTTACCTGAGCGGTGACAACATCAAGCTCAAGAACGGTGAAGAAGGCAAAGAGTGGGAACGCAACACCGAGATCAAATATGTAGTACAAAGCGGCGCCTTGAAGGATGTCGCCGTGCGTTTGCGTAATGCCACTTACCGCTCCAACTACTCGGCTCGCGATGCAGATGAAGTGCGTTTGCTGGTGAGCTACAGCGTTGCCCTTTGGTAAATGCCCGTAAGTGAAAAACACGTCGAATAACAACAATGCCCGTGGAGAATCGAATGAACCTGTCACTGCGTAAAGTTGCAATGGCCGCCAGTTGCATCCTGTTTGCCGGCCAACTGATGGCCGAACCGAAACGTCCGGAATGTATCGCCCCGGCCTCCCCCGGCGGTGGTTTCGACCTGACCTGCAAACTGGTGCAGAGCGCACTGGTCAACCAGAAACTGCTGAGCAAACCGATGCGTGTGACCTACATGCCCGGCGGTGTCGGCGCAGTGGCCTACAACGCCGTGGTTGCGCAACGTCCGGCCGATGCCGGTACGCTGGTGGCGTGGTCGAGCGGTTCGCTGCTGAACCTGGCCCAGGGCAAGTTCGGTCGTTTCGATGAGACCAACGTGCGTTGGCTGGCAGCGGTCGGCACCAGCTACGGCGCCATCGCGGTGAAAAGCGATTCGCCCTACAAGACCCTCGACGATCTCGTTCAGGCTCTGAAGAAAGATCCAAGCTCCGTGGTGATCGGTTCCGGCGGTACTGTCGGCAGCCAGGACTGGATGCAAACTGCACTGATCGCCAAGGCTGCCGGGATCAACCCGCGCGACCTGCGTTACGTGGCGCTCGAAGGTGGCGGCGAAATCGCCACAGCCCTGCTCGGCGGCCACATTCAGGTCGGCAGCACCGACATCTCCGACTCCATGCCGCACATCCAGAGCGGCGACATGCGCCTGCTCGCGGTGTTCGCCGACAAGCGTCTCGACGAGCCGGAAATGAAAGACATCCCGACTGCTCGCGAGCAAGGCTACGACATCGTCTGGCCAGTGGTGCGCGGTTTCTACCTGGGGCCAAAAGTCAGCGATGAAGACTACGCCTGGTGGAAAGACTCGTTCGACAAACTGCTGGCCTCCGATGAGTTCGCCAAACTGCGCGATCAGCGTGAATTGTTCCCGTTCGCCATGACCGGCCCGGAACTCGACACCTACGTGAAGAAGCAGGTGGCGGACTACAAAGTGCTGGCCAAAGAGTTCGGCCTGATCCAGTGATCGCCTCTGTCTAGCCGCTGCGTTCCCGGGGACGGGGACGCGGCACAGGAGTTCCCATGCTTATTCAACGCATTTTCGCCTCAGTGCTGTTGCTGGTCTGTGCCGGCCTGGCACTGATGGCGTGGCCGTACCAAGCGGCTTTTTCCTACGAACCGGTGGGGCCGCGCGCCTTCCCTCTGCTGATGCTCGGCCTGATGGGCGCGGCGCTGCTGTACATGGTGTTTCGCCCGGCGCCGATCAAACACAGCGATGACGAGCCGCCACTGGATCGCGAAACCCTGACCAAGATTGCTATCTGCGTCGCACTGCTGCTGGTGTTCGCCGGCCTCTTCGAACCGCTGGGTTTCATCCTCAGCAGCATCCTCATCGGCATTCCGATGGCGCGCCTGTATGGCGGGCGCTGGATGCCGAGCATCGTGGTGACCACGCTGATGGCCATCGGTCTGTACCTGCTGTTCGACCGTGTGATGGACGTTCCGCTGCCCCTTGGCCTGCTCGACGTGCTGGAGAACTGATATGGATACCCTCGGTTATTTGGGTCAAGGCTTTGGCGTCGCGCTGAGCCCTTACAATTTGGTCACGGCGCTGACCGGCACGCTGATCGGCACCGTCGTTGGCTTGCTCCCGGGCCTGGGCCCGATCAATGGCGTGGCACTGCTGATTCCGATTGCTTTCGCCCTCGGCCTGCCGCCGGAGTCGGCGTTGATTCTGTTGGCAGCGGTGTATCTGGGCTGTGAATACGGCGGGCGGATCAGCTCGATTCTGCTGAACATTCCCGGCGAAGCATCGACCGTGATGACCACCCTCGATGGTTACCCGATGGCCCGCAAAGGTCTGGCCGGTGTGGCGCTGTCGCTGTCGGCGTGGAGTTCGTTTATCGGTGCATTCATCGCCACCTGCGGCATGGTCCTGTTCGCGCCGCTGCTGGCGAAATGGGCGATTGCCTTTGGCCCGGCGGAATACTTCGTGTTGATGGTGTTTGCGATTGTCTGTCTCGGCGGTATGGCCGGTGATCGACCATTGAAGACCTTCATCGCGGCATTGATCGGTCTGTTCCTGTCGAGCGTCGGCATTGACGCCAACAGCGGCGTATACCGCTTTACCGGCGACAACATCCACCTGACTGACGGCATTCAATTCGTCGTGCTGGTACTGGGTCTGTTCTCGGTCAGCGAGATTCTGTTGCTGCTGGAGAAAACCCATCGCGGTCAGGAAGCAGTGAAAGCCACCGGCCGCATGATGTTCAACTTCAAGGAAGCCTCGTCGGTGTTCGTGGTGAACATCCGTTGCGGCCTGCTCGGGTTCATCATGGGCGTGTTGCCGGGTGCCGGCGCGACGCTGGCCAGCGCCGTGGCCTACATGACCGAAAAACGCATCGCCGGTGCCAGCGGCAAATTCGGTGAAGGTGATGCCCGTGGCCTCGCCGCACCGGAAACCGCTATCGGTGCTTCGGCCTGCGGCGCACTGGTACCGATGCTGACGCTGGGCGTGCCAGGTTCGGGCACCACGGCAGTGATGATCGGCGCCCTGTCGCTGTACAACATCACCCCGGGCCCGCTGCTGTTCCAGCAGCAACCGGACATTGTCTGGGGCCTGATTGCCTCGTTGTTCATCGCCAACATCATGCTGGTGATCCTCAACATCCCGATGATCCGCATCTTCACCCGCATCCTCGCGGTGCCGAACTGGGCACTGGTGCCGGTGATCGCGATCATCACCGGGATCGGCGTCTACGCGGTGCACGCCACCACGTTCGACCTGTTCCTGATGGTCGGCATCGGCATCTTCGGCTACATCCTGCGCAAGCTCGACTTCCCGTTGTCGCCGGTACTGCTGGGCTTCATCCTCGGTGGTCTGATGGAGCAGAACCTGCGTCGGGCACTGTCGATTTCCAACGGTGCGCTGGAGATCCTCTGGTCGAGCCCGATCACCTTCGGTGTCTGGGTGCTGACCGCGATCATGCTGCTGATGCCGCTGCTGCGCATCTGGCGCAAACGCTCGGTCGCGCGCCGCGCCATTGCCGATGTTTGATCGTGCTTCATTGAAATCCTGGTGGGGAACCCCGCTGGTCGGTCTGCTTGGCGGTTACCTCGCCAGCCAGATCGGCTGGCCACTGCCGTGGATGGTCGGCTCGTTGCTGGCGATCATCCTCGTGCGCTGCCTGACCCCGTGGCAACTCACGGAAATCCCTGGCGGCCGCAAGTGCGGTCAGTGGATCGTCGGCATCGGGATTGGCCTGCACTTCACCCCGGTGGTGATGGAGCAGGTGCTCAGTCATTTCGGTTTGATCTTCTTCGGTGCGCTGGTCACCAGTTTGTCGGCAGTGGTCGGCGTGTGGCTGATGCGCCGCACCGGCGAGGACCGCGCCACGGCGTTTTTCTCCAGCATGCCCGGCGGTTCCGGGGAGATGGTCAACCTCGGCGCCCGCAACGGCGCGATGCTCAGTCATGTTGCGGCAGGGCAGAGTTTGCGGGTGCTGGTGGTGGTGCTGTGTGTGCCGGCAGCGTTCAAGTACCTGCTCGGTGATGGCAACCCGATTTCTCACGCAGGCAGCGTCGATTGGCGCTGGCTGGCGATTCTGTTTCCGGCGGGCGGTTTGCTTGCGTGGCTCTGGCAGCGTTTGCGCCAACCCAATCCGTGGCTGTTCGGGCCGTTGCTGGTGAGTGCGGCGGTGAGCATTGGCTGGGATTTGCACATTGGTTTGCCCAATGGCGGCAGTCAGATTGGCCAGTGGCTGATTGGCAGCGGTCTGGGTTGTCACTTCAATCGGCAGTTCTTCCGCCGCGCGCCTTCGTTTATGGGGCGGACATTGATCGGCACGGCGTTGACCATGTTGATCGCGACGTTGGCGGCGTTAGGGTTGAGCGCTTTGACCCATCTGGATCTGCGTTCACTGACACTGGGCATGATGCCCGGCGGGATTGCCGAGATGAGTCTGACGGCAGAGACGCTGCAATTGTCGGTGCCGTTGGTGACGGCGATGCAGGTGATGCGGTTGTTGTTTGTGCTGTTTCTGGCGGAGCCGTTGTTCAAGTACTGGAATCGTAATCCGGAGTAAGACCGAGTTGCCCCCATCGCGAGCAGGCTCACTCCTACAGGGGAGCGCATTTCAACTGTAGGAGTGAGCCTGCTCGCGATGCTTTTTAGATCGACGGCAAACGCCACTCGATCGGCGTCTCGCCATTCTGCTCGAGAAACTTGTTGGTCCGGCTGAAGTGTCCACAACCCAAAAACCCGCGATATGCCGACAATGGTGACGGATGCACCGACGTCAGCACCAGATGCTTGGTCGCATCGATCAGCTTCTGCTTGCTCTGCGCATGGGCGCCCCAAAGCATGAACACCAGATGCGGCTGGCGCTCGCTGACCAGCTCAATGATCCGATCAGTGAAGAACTGCCAGCCCTTGTCCTTGTGCGCATTGGCATTGGCGCGCTCGACGGTCATGGTGGTGTTGATCATCAGCACGCCCTGATCGGCCCAGCTCTGCAGGTAACCGTGATTGGGAATATCGATGTTCAGGTCGCGCTTCAATTCTTTATAGATGTTGACCAGCGACGGCGGCGCCGGCACGCCCGGTTGCACCGAAAAGCACAAGCCGTGGGCCTGGCCCGGGCCGTGATACGGGTCCTGACCGAGGATCACCACCTTCACTTTATCCAGCGGCGTCGAGTTCAACGCGCTGAAAATCATCGGTCCCGGCGGATAGATTTCCTTGCCGGCCGCCCGCTCCTGCTGCAGAAACTGGCGCAACTCTGCCATGTAAGGCTGGTCGAACTCAGCACGCAGTGCCTCCTTCCAGCTCGGTTCGAGTTTGATACGGTCGTCAGCAGTCATGGTCATACCCGGCAAAAACAATGGGGCGAACCCTAGGAAAGCCGACCACGCTTGTCAATTGATCTGATGCAGATCCGGCACTTTCCCACACAACGATCATACTGATCGTTCAAATTCCCGATCGAGGTCACGATGAATCTGCACTTCGAAGAACTCACCGGCACCGACGGCGCCCGCATCGGTATCGCCAGCCTGGATGCTGAAAAATCGCTGAATGCGCTGTCCCTGCCGATGATCAACGCCCTCAGCGACAAGTTGAACGCATGGGCCAAGGATCCACAAATCGTCTGTGTGCTGCTGCGCGGTAACGGCGCCAAGGCCTTCTGCGCCGGCGGCGAGGTGCGCAGCCTGGTCGAGGCCTGTCGCGCCCATCCCGGCGAAGTCCCGCCGTTGGCTGCGCAGTTTTTCAGCGCGGAATACCGTCTGGACTACAGCCTGCACACCTATCCAAAACCGCTGATCTGCTGGGGCCATGGTTACGTGCTCGGCGGCGGTATGGGTTTGCTGCAAGGCGCCAGTACGCGGATCGTCACACCGAGCAGCCGCTTGGCGATGCCGGAAATCACCATTGGTCTGTATCCGGATGTCGGCGCCAGTTGGTTTCTCGCACGGCTGCCGGGCAAACTCGGTTTGTTTCTGGGCCTGACCGGTACGCACATGAACAGTCGTGATGCGATCGATCTGGATCTGGCTGATCGCTTCCTGCTTGACGAACAACAGCCGCAACTGATCGAAGGCCTGCTGCAACTGAATTGGCAGGAACAGACCGACATGCAACTCAACAGTCTGCTCAAGGCTCTGCAGCAGGAAGCCGTGGCGCAGATGCCCGAGGCACAATGGTTGCCACGGCGGCAGCAAATTGATGAATGGCTGGATGTCAGTGATGTCACCTGTGCGTGGAAAGCCATCAGCCTGCAACGCGACAGCAGCGACCCGTTGATCGCCCGCGCGGCGAAAACCATGAGCGAAGGCTCACCCCTGACCGCGCATCTGGTCTGGGAACAGATCATCCGCGCCCGACACCTGTCGTTGGCGGAAGTCTTTCAGATGGAATACACCCTGAGCCTCAATTGCTGCCGGCATCCGGAGTTCAGCGAAGGGGTTCGCGCGCGCTTGATCGACAAGGATCAGAAGCCGCACTGGCATTGGCCGGACGTCAGCAACGTGCCGGATGCGGTGGTCGAGGCGCACTTTCACAAGGTCTGGGAGGGGCGGCATCCGTTGGCGGATCTGACGCAGTATTGAACTGACGCGATGCTCGCGATGACGACTGGATTCCCATCGCGAGCTGGCTCAATCGGTCGCCATACGACTCAGACATTCAGCTCGTAAAACTGAATGATCTCCGTCATCGCCCGCTGCGCTTCTTCGTCGCCCTTTATCAAAATGTCTTCGACATCCCTCAATGGCGGAAGAGGATGCAGACGTTCAGCAATCTGCATCGCGCTGTAGTCTTGAGTCGCTGTTCCTTCGCTGACTCTTATGAAGCCGATAGCGCTTTCGCCTGCGGCAAAATGATTGGAAACCCGGATTTTCGGTGCCATGCCGTAATCCACCACGATCACCAGATCATCGCGCTCACGGTGAAACTTCAAGTTGTCGATCGTCAGCCTGCGTTCGGAAAAGTCGATCCCGTCAAGGCCGTCTCCCCGATTGATGATCACATCCCTGCCGAGGCCATCGTATCGGTAGATATCATTTCCGGCGCCGCCGGTTAGCGTGTCATTGCCCGGCCCACCCAACAGCAGATCATCACCGGGGCTGCCCGTGAGCACGTCATCCCCTTCCATGCCTCGGATTTCCCCCGCGCCGCTTATCGTGTCGTTGCCTTGACCACCGACTAACGGCAGCGCCCGTCCGTCTCGCAGAGACGTAAAACGCGTTGAATTGTTAACGGTTACACCCGTATGAAAAGTCTCGGGCGCAGGGCCCAGCTGACTTGACTCCAAGAGTTGTTTCAAACTCACGACCGACCCATCGGCGAAATTCAAGAGCTCAATCCCGGCCCCCTCAAGGTCACCGTTGAGGGGCAAGACGATACGAACTTTCTGTATCCCACCCCAATTGATATCGAGTGTCGGATGGAGCATTTTCGCTCTTGGCGGATTGCGGTGTGCCCCGCGACCTGGGTTGGGTTCCAGCTCGACATGTGTGGTTTCTATCAGCGCAGCACCCCAGCTCAATTGCAGTGCATCGCGCTGCGCGTCTGCTGGAAGGACGACCGTGTCCTGATCGATCAACCCGTACTCGTCTTTCCACCCCGCTGCGCCAACTTCTGCTCGGTGGAAAACAGGGTTCGGCACATCCGCAATCGTGGTAGTTGCTCCGGCGTGCGCTTGCACGATGTAGGTGTCGGCACCGTCTTCACCATAAAGCCAATCATCCCCTGCCCCGCTGACCAGATAGTCGGCGCCCTCGGAGCCCAGCAAGGTATCGTCACCTGCACCTGCGGATAAAAACGCGCCCGGTGTTCTGTCGCCGACAGTGCCGTAGTCAAGTGCGGAGCCTGCATAAGCGACAATCAGATCGTCTCCCGCGCCGCCGTGGAAAACGTTTTCCACTTCAACGTTGACTCGCCCGCCGACATCGTCGCCAGAGACGATTTTGCGTTTGATCGTTTCAGTTGTGACATCCCAGCGAAATGCCTTGGGCACCGTTTCCCCCGAACCGAAGCTTGCTGCCGGATAGATGTACCAGCCCTCAAGCGCGCCGGATTCCTTACGGTTTTCAACCAATACATCTCCCGTATTGAATGAAAAGCCGGTGGCCGAGCCGGATCGATAATAGCGAGGCGCCTGACTTGAAGAGGCTATCGCCCCACCGGCTTTCACCTGTTTATGTTCGACACGGGTTGTGGTTTTCGACTGCCTTTCACTGACCACGGCATGCCCCGCATCAACCTTCATCCATGGCGGCGTTTCAGACAGTGTTCCCGCTTCGACGCTGTCATCGCTCAGCTCGGTGTGAGTGATGTAACCGGTGTCGCTAGTCGTGATATGACTGCGAACCCAGACGCCTTGATCACTCAAGGTGAAACCTGTGGCATGTTTGCGGGCGTAGCGCCTGGATTTGATTTGCGCGAGGAATTTTTCAGTCCAGTCAACGGGGTGATCAGATGCCACAGGACGTTGCGCCGCGGTGGTTACATCGTCTGGCTGAACCGGATCTTCAACTTTGCTTTGCTGGATTCCTGAGGCGGTTACAACTTCCGGTACAGGTGACTCGGGCACCTTTATCGGCGGCAATGTTTTGCGCAGGACATCCTCATAACCAAGTACAACGCCATCGCTGAAGCTGAACGTTGAATTCTTCCACTCTTCATGATTCCTGATAAGGATGGCGTCCCCTTCACCATTGAACAGCCGCAATACCCGGCCTACAGAAACATCAATGATGTCGGCCTTCAGACTTTCCGCAGAAAACCCGGCGCCGAACTTGATGACATTGCTGCCACCTGAATCGGTGATAACGTCAAGCCCATCACCCACCCCGAAATAGTAAACATCAGCGCCGTCATGGCCCTCCATCACGTCGTTACCGGCCCCGCCATCAAAAACGTTATTCCCGGAATCGCCACGAAGGTGGTCTACGCCCTCCCCGCCCAATAACGTGTCATTCCCACCACCGCCGAGCAAGGTATCGTTGCCTGAACCACCGTCCAGATAATCTGCGCCGTGTTCAACCTCGGCTGTCTGCTCGTAGTCGCCGGATAAAATGTCATCATCAGCGCCGCCATAAAGCGTGTCGGCGCCCAAGCCGCCTAAAAGGGTATCGTTTCCTTCATCGCCTTGAAGGTAATCATTGTTGATTCCACCTGACTGCAGGTTGGAGACATCGCCATCCAGCGCGTCAGCTCCTGCCCCACCGATCAAAGTATCGGAGCCACCCATTCCCTGAAGTGTGTCATCGCCCGCTCCACCATCAAGTAAATCATTACCGTGATAACGAACCGGATGCTCAGCATAATCCCCGGCCAGCGCGTCGTTACCTTCACCTCCGAACAGCAGATCATCCGCCCCGCCCCCCAAAAGTGTGTCGTCTCCCGCACCACCGTCCAGCAGGTCATTTCCAAAAAAGTGGGCGGCGTCACCGGCAACGCCGTTCAGTACATCGTCATCCCCGTGGAGAGTGTCATTGCCAGAGCCACCATAAATCGCATCGGCTCCACCGTTACCAGCGAGCCAATCATCGCCACTGCCACCGTCCAATACATCGTTGCCATGGTGTTTGCTTTGCAGTCCACCTCCCCAGTCGAGGTTGTCTCCCAATAGTGTGTCGTTACCGCTTCCTCCCGCCAGCGTGTCATCCCCCCCATCCCCTCCAAGAAGATCATCTTCAGTTCCGCCATCAAGCAGATCCTCACCCCATCCGCCATTGAGAACATCGCGACCGCCCTGACCGTAGAGAACATCGTTATCGCCCTGCGTCGAACTGTTAAAGGAGGCCTTTGAAAAGACAGTTCGGTGGCTGGTGACACCACCGTCTATAAGTACGTCGACGCGTTTGAATCCCCATTTCTGCTCCAGCGCGCCGGTCGTTTCATCCCCTGATAAAACGTCATCTCCCGCACCTCCAATCAGCGTATCCCGATCGTTACCGCCCAGAAGCACGTCCTGGGATGCCGTACCGATGAGCAAATCGTGGCCTGCCCCTCCATCAAGCCAATCACCTCGAGCTGTTTTCCCTTTAACGTCGCCAGCGGCCATGGCCTTCTCGAGCGTTGTCTGTTTATCCCCAAACAGCTGATCGTTTCCGGCCTTGCCGAATAATCGATCAGAACCGCCAAGTCCGAGAATGACGTCGTCCTTGGCAGAGCCGTACAGCACATCGGCCTTGTTTCTCTGTTTTACGTTGGCCAATAGCAAGGCGTTGCCCAGCTCATCGTATGAGAACTGATCCCCGGGAACATTGGGGTCGATATCTTTCGCTTTCCAGTCGCCCTGGAGAACCAGGTCGGGAGCAGAGACCGTAGGGTCTTGGTGTTCAGGAAGTCGGATACCCAGCATCCCGGGGCGGAAGTTCTTGATAACGACGAGATCGTTCAGGCCATATTTGATGTTGAGCGTGGGTTCGCTGAGTTCTTCGATGAGAGTCAGGGTAATGGCCTGATCCTCGGTCGACCAGACATCGCTCAAAGGGGCGCGGCGTTTGAGTGAAGGAATCGGCGCGCCGTTGATCCATAGCTGCCCATTGGCGTTGGCGTCGAAGATCTCATCGATGCCATCACCGCTGGAAAACTCATAGCGGTCGCTGCCTTCGCCACCGATCAAAGAGTCGTTACCCTTTCCTCCGACCAGAACATCATCACCGGCCATTCCGTACAGCGCATCATTGCCGTCGCCTCCGAAAAGCAAGTCATTGCCGCCTCCACCCTCGATGACATCCTGACCTGCCAGCCCGTTGATCGTGTCATTGCCCGCGCCGCCAAACAGATGATCCGTGTTCGCACCGCCCGCGAAAGACCGCGCGCCGTCATCACCGAACATGACCAGCGGGTTCAACACACCGGTGGTCATCGGCACCTGTTTGGCTGAGGCGAGATCGGAGTAGGAAAACTTCTGCAGCGATTGTTCTCCAAACGAGCCCTGGGTTCGGGCAATCAACCGGGCCAACATTTGCGCACGATCGGCGAGCCATTGCGCGGTGATGAAACCTTCGCCGGTCAGCGGATCGTAGAGCTCCAGTCCGCGTCCGGAGTAACCGTCATCGCGTTCTATGACGATTTCACTGAGTTGCTTAAGCGAGTTGCGCAGTGCCAGGCCGATGGGTGTCGACTCACCCGCCAGTTTTGCCCATGAGTTCGCGTTTCCGTATTCGCCTATTGATCGGGTGACGATGCTTTGGGACTGCTCTGGTGAAAATGCCGAGAAGAATGCGTAGGCGTTGGTGGCGAAGGTTTCATCGGTGGTAGGTGGCGCTGCTGAATCGCCGTCGTAGGTGCGCTTGAACATGTCCAGGAATTCGTTCTGGCCATAGCGCAGTATCAGGTCGACCACAACGGAAACCGGCGTGCCTTGAACGACATGCTGAATCAGCGGATTGAGGCTGCCACTGGCGAGCGCGATATTGATTTGCTCTGGCACGACGGAAAGCAGACTTTGCAATGGGTTGACGCCGAAATTGCTGATCGCCGCTCGCAGGCCGACACTGTATGAATCGATGGCGAACAGAATATTTTTATAGTCATCGAGCCTGTTGGCTTTTGCTTGAGTCGGCGGGCCGCCATCTTCCCCTTGCGAATCACCAGCGGAGATCAATCTCCAGGTTTCATAGGGCGGCGCTCCACCCAACAGGCTGAATCCGACTGTCCCGGACCAGCCGGCGTTATGGCTCACGGCTGTATCCTTCTCTCCGCAAGCCTCACTAAACAGTGCCTTGCCGATCGCACTGGCATCAATCTCTGCAATCTGGCTGATGGATGGAACCGTCCAGGGTGCCAGTCGACCAGCGAGGGATCCGTCGATCAAGGTATTGATGAAATTGGCGGCGACCTGATTCGATGACAGCTGCATCAGGTCTTCACTGAAGATTTTATTCAGTCTCAATTCGCCTTGGCGCGAGGTGTAGCCGCGAATCAGGGCGGAGTAGGCACCGTTTCCCCCGTTGGCATCAATGGCCACGGCAAGCCAGAGCCTGGCGCTTTTCAGAATTTTCCCCGCTTCATTATCGACAACGGTAACCTCAGAAACTCTAAGGCCAATAATATCGAATAGCTTTTGATACAGGGGAGCGCAGCTAGCCCCTGTTAATTTCAGCGCAAGATATTCGACATCTTCAGAGTCGAACATCAGCCCCTTGCAAATATTTGCTGCATTTAAAATTTCTGATTTTTCCAGATCATTAAAAACATAACTCATCGTTACTTCCTTGTAATAACAGAGCGTGAAAGATAGCTACTGAGAAACTTAAGCATTTCAGGCGATTCGCGTAATGACGATAGACCGAGACTTACCCGACCGTGCCCGCCGGAAAAGTCAAAGCTGTGTAACTCCACGGTGCAAAAAAAATTCAAACTTCCAAAATCCAGGTTTTCCAATTCGGCCCTGCTGAGCTTTGCCAATTTCTCGTCAGTCAGTTCTTCCTCAGCAGCCGGGCGAATCAAGCCGTTACAGCTTATCAATCGAGGGGTGCCATCACGCCGCGGCCAGTCCGCAATGACAAACTTGCGAACGGAAGCCTCATTCTTGAAATGCGGCGGAGGTGCATTAAGCCAAAGCTCCAGTCCCGGATAATTTTTTAGCTTTACAATCAACTCATCCGGCCAGTTGACGTGTCGATAGCCCCGCTCATGGGGCTCGGTAGTCTCTTTTTTTGTATAAAGCCCGGCGTTCACTTTATAAAGACGCCAATTTTCAGGAGTCGGCTTTACACTCTGATCGTGGTACGACCGTATATCCGTCCCGGTCCACCAGAAATGCCCCTTGAGTGTATTGGCCAGGCACGCTTTCTTATTCGACAATTCAGGCATGCCCACATAAAACTCCGGGACCAGAGTCTTATCCACATAGCTGCCGCCCAGTATGGGCACCTGCTTCATGCTCGCCAGCTTCTTTTGGCAGGCCTCCTGATCCGCGTAATAGATTACCATCGCCGCGGCGACTTCTTCTTCACGGATATAAAAATCCACCACGCAATAACAGGCATAAATAAACAAGCCGTATTTCAACAACTTCTTAAACCATTTAATCAATTGCTTATACGACATCCGGAGCATTTCAAACCTCCCTGCCAAACTGAGGAGCAGGCTGTTTCTTGAGATACCCGGATGTCGCGTTCTCAAACACCTCAAAGTATTGTTTCGTGCCGTACTCCACATTAAATCTGCTCGCCGTCAACTTCGCAGCGCTGCGAAGGCGGTCGTACTCACCAGCGGATTCAAGAACCCTGGCAATACGTTTGGCAATAGCGTGATGATCGAAGAAGTCCACCAGCAACCCATTGTGACCATCAACGATCACCTCCCTTACCGGAGCCGTATCCGACGCTACTACCACACACTCAGACGCCATCGCCTCCAGTAACGACCACGACAAAACAAACGGATACGTCAAATAAACATGGACTTTCGAACATTCCAGAACTGCCCGGTAAGTCTGGTAAGGAAGCTTCCCTGTGAAATGCACCCTGGAGTCATCGAAACATACCTCTGCCTCCATCCTGCTGCGCCAATTTGCATAGCCAATCGGCTTACACCCATAACTGACGTCATCACCGCCCACTATGATTATCTGCGCATCGGGGCACTCAGCCTGAATATGCGGGATCGCTCGCATAAAACTGTGAAACCCGCGATAAGGCTCAAGATTCCTCGCGACATAAGTAACGATCGGCTGCCCGGTTCTCAGTTCGACGCCATTGGGCAACCTGACGGCCCCCGCTTTCGCCAAGCAAGAACTTTGAATGACGCCCTCGTGAATAACCCGAATGGCCGACTGATAAGCTGCAGGAAACAGACTGCGCTGCCACCGCGTGGGCGCAATGGCAATGTCACATTGCTCAAGATTCAAAAGATGCAGCGAATTGAGCACTCGCAGCCTTGATGACTCTCTTGTTGCTCGCGGGAATTCAGGATCGAACCCGGAATCTGCGCCCTGCGCCCGATAGTAATATTCGCAATAGTGAATAAGCGGCGCGTCAGGATAGACATCCTTGACGAAGAGCGTTTCCCCCCATCCGGGATGAGCGAGAATTACGTCCGGCCGATAACCCGAATGTTTCAGCGGGCTCAGAATTTCAAAAACCTTCTGTCCATCAGTCACCGCTTGTTCGTAACGGGTCAGGTAGGGGTGAATACCGCCCGGTGCTCGGCTGGCAGCGCGGTATCGATATATTTTCACCCCTGCGATACCCGGCGCCGTATCCCGACCTATCGCTAAAACCTCATAACGCCTGTCAATCGCCGCCAGCACCACATGACGGAACTGGCCCGGAAAGTTTTGGTGAATCACAAGAAGCTTCATAGCGGCATCGTCCTTTTATTCGCCGCTGTTGAACTGAGTTTTGCTCACCTCGATCGGCACGAACAGACGCTAACAAATGCAAGGAAATGAAACTGTAGGAAGCGTCTGGGAATGCCCTAGGAGATGGCTATGGGACGACTTTTCGACGGGCACAAAAAAGCGGCGCTAATTGCGCCGCTTTCATTTGCGTGGATCTACCAGCGGTTGCCACGTCCGTTGTGGTCGCCGCGTCCACTGTGTCGGTCGTAGTTGCCGCGACCGCGGTGATCGTTATCCCAGCCGCCACGACGGTGGCCATCCCAACGCCCACGATCATTGTCGTGCCAGCGGCGGCTTTCGTAATAACGTGGAGCCGGTTGGTAGTAACGCGGCGCCGATTGGTAATAGCGCGGTTGCTGGTAATACCGCGGGGCTGGTTGATAGTAGCGAGGCTGCGCGTAATACGTGCTGCCACCGTTGTAATACGTGCCGCCCGTGTTGTAGTAGGCCGGTGCGGGTGATGTGTAGACCTCTGAACTGTAATACGAGTCCGCGTAGGAGTACGGGACGCAACCGGCAACGGAAAACATCATCGCAGCAAGTAGAAGAATTCGTCTATACATGGCGGCCTCCTGGACCGCGGGTTGGCCACACCAGCGACGCTGGCAGGCGACAGTCATTTAATCGGTGACTGTCGAAAAATCAGACAGCGTTTTCGGCATCTGGTGCGTTCCTGCAACAAGTTGAAACAAGTGATTGATGAAATCCTGTTCATTTGGAAAACGCTGTCATTCAGCCGCTGATCAATGGTGACCACCGTGATATCCGCCGCCGTGATAACCCCGTCCGTAACCGCCTCGATAGCCGTAGCCACCGTGGTAATAACGCGCGCCGCCGTAGTAGCGCGGGCCGTAATAACCACCGTAGTAATAAGGCGAGTAGTAACCGGGATAGTAGTAGGTAGACGGATACGCATCGTAGGGACCGGCGTAGTAGTAACAACCGGACAGACCCAAACCGAGCACCGCTCCCAGCAGCGCCCTTCGCAACGTTTTCTGAATAAGCATGGCGGCCTCCTGAAAGACCCGCGACAGCAGTCGGCACAGACCGGCTGACACCTGTTTTGACTGGCAAAGCCATGCCGAGTGCCGACACCTAAAAATCATCGGATCAGCGGCAAACACGCTGCATCACGGTGCAGCCGCGCACCAACAAAAAGCGCCGAACCAGACCTGTAATCCTCCCGCGCCTATCCGCCCCCCGTGCCAGAGCGCCTGACGCAACTTGGCACGCGTCTCGCTTTAGCAAATCCGTGCAGGAGTCATCACAGGTTCGCGGCACCACAATTTGCAATGGCTGACTAGGGTTCCGGCTCGCAATCGCGAGTGGCTGGTCCGAGAGTTGGCGACCTCCAGTTGAGGTTACACGGCGGGACAAAAGCCCGGGAGACAAGCCACCGTTCGCGGTGCCGCGTTGCCTTCCTGTCCGCCCTTGATCAACTGGAGAATCCACCATGACCCGACTACGTTTGCCCGCCCTGCTCGCCGCTGCGTTCGCCGCGCTCATCAGCACGCAATCCCCCGCCGCCCAGAAAGACCATTTCAGCGTCTGCTGGACGATTTACGCCGGCTGGATGCCCTGGGAATACGCCGGCAGCCAAGGCATCGTCGACAAATGGGCGAAGAAGTACGGGATCAAGATCGACGTCGTACAGCTCAACGATTACGTCGAATCGATCAACCAGTACACCGCCGGCCAGTTCGACGGCTGCACCATGACCAACATGGACGCACTGACCATTCCAGCGGCGGGCGGCGTCGACAGTACTGCGCTGATCGTCAGCGACTTCTCCAACGGCAACGACGGCATTGTCCTCAAGGGCGAGGGCAAGACAGTCGCCGACCTCAAGGGCATGGACGTCAATCTGGTCGAACTGTCGGTCTCGCACTACCTGCTGGCTCGCGCGCTGGACTCGGTCGATCTGACCGAAAAAGACCTGAAAGTGGTCAACACTTCCGACGCCGATATCTCCGCCGCTTTCAACACCGAACAGGTCAACGCCGTCACTACCTGGAACCCGATGCTCTCGGACATCAAGGCCAAACCGGGGGTGACCGAAGTGTTCAATTCCAGTCAGATTCCCGGCGAGATCATGGACATGATGGTGGTCAACAGCGCCACCCTCAAAGACAACCCGGCGCTGGGCAAAGCACTGACCGGCGCGTGGTTCGAAGTGGTCGAGCTGATGAACGCCAAGAACGCCGCGAGCAAGACTGCGCTGGAGCACATGGCCAAGGCCTCGGGCACCGATCTGGCCGGATTCCAGGCGCAACTCGACACCACCAGACTGTTCGCCTCACCAAGCGAAGCACTGAACTTCGCCACCAGCAAGCAACTGCCGGAAACCATGCGCAAGGTCGCCGAGTTCTCCTTCCAGCACGGCTTGCTCGGCGAAGGCGCGAAAGACACCAGCGCGGTCGGCATGGCTTTCGCCAACGGCGTGACCAGTGGCGACACCGGCAACCTCAAGCTGCGTTTCGATCCGACCTACGTGCAGATGGCCGCCGACGCCAAGCTGTAAGCCACGGAGGATTTGGCCATGCGCCTGATCAATCGCCACCCGGATCGCCCGAGTCGCCTGTTGCTGGTGATCCTGCCTTTCGCCCTGCTGCTGTTCGCCTACTTCATGGGCTCGGCCGAGCGCCTGGCGGACAACCCCAACGACAAACTGCTGCCGAGCGCCGTACAGATGACCGACGCGGTCAAACGCCTGGCCTTCAATGCCGACAGTCGCACCGGTGATTACCTGTTGTGGCAGGACACGGCTTCCAGCCTGCGGCGTCTGGCCATCGGCCTCGGCATCGCCGCGCTGGCCGGGCTGTGCCTGGGCATCGCCGCCGGCACGCTGCCGCTGTTCGGTGCGCCGTTGTCGCCGCTGCTGACGGTGCTGTCGATGGTGCCACCGCTGGCGATCCTGCCAATTCTGTTCATCGTGTTCGGTCTGGGCGAGTTGTCGAAGGTCATGCTGATCGTAATCGGCATCACCCCGGCGCTCGCTCGCGACCTTGAACAGCGTGCGCGGGAAATCCCCGTCGAACTGCTGATCAAGGCGCAGACCCTCGGTGCCTCGACCTGGACACTGATGCTGCGCGTAGTGCTGCCGCAACTGCTGCCACGCTTGCTGATCTCGTTGCGATTGATGCTCGGTTCGGCGTGGCTGTTCCTGATTGCCGCCGAAGCGATCGCTTCCACCGACGGCCTCGGCTACCGGATTTTTCTGGTCCGGCGTTATCTGGCGATGGACGTGATCCTGCCGTACGTGGTGTGGATCACCCTCCTCGCCTGGCTGATGGATTGGGGCCTGAAATACCTGACCCGTCGCGCCTTCCCTTGGTATGAGGGGGCGGCCAAATGAGCTTCATCACCGTGAAAAACGTCTGGCAGCAATACGCCGACCAGGTGGTGCTGAAAGGCCTGAGCCTGAGCGTCAACGAAGGTGAATTCTGCACCTTGGTCGGCGCGTCCGGTTGCGGCAAATCGACCTTCCTGCGTCTGCTGCTCGGCCAGGAAACGGCGAGTCGCGGCGAGATTCTGCTCGACGGCCAAGCGCTCGCCAGCGAGCCGGATGCCAGCCGTGGCGTGGTGTTCCAGCGCTACTCGGTGTTCCCGCATTTGAGCGTGCTCGACAACGTCGCCCTCGGCCTCGAACTGCCGCGTGCGCCGCTGATCGGCCGGCTGTTCGGCAGCGCCAAACGTGAAGCTCGCGAACAAGCGGCAGCATTGCTGAATAAAGTTGGCCTCGGCCATGCGCTGGACAAGTACCCGGCGCAGCTGTCCGGCGGCATGCAGCAACGGCTGGCGATTGCCCAGGCACTGATCATGAAACCGCGCGTGTTGCTGCTCGACGAACCGTTCGGCGCGCTCGATCCGGGCATCCGCAAAGACATGCACGCCTTGCTGCTGGAGCTGTGGCGCGAAACCAGACTGACGGTGTTCATGGTCACCCATGACCTGTCCGAAGGCTTCAGTCTCGGCACGCGTCTGCTGGTGTTCGACAAGGTTCGCCTCGACCCGCACGCCCCCGGCGCCTATGGCGCGCGCATCACCTACGACATCCCTTTGAACAGCGACCGCCGCGCCCAACGCGCCGCCGTCGACGCCCTGCCGTTGCCACTGGCAGGCGCCCTTCGCACCGCTTGAGAGGACTGCTCCGATGAATAAGCCGATGACTGATTCGACCCAACTGTTCCCACCCTTCGCCGAAGAAATGCTTCCCGGCGGCGGCCATCGCTCTTTCGTGTTGAAGCGCGGTCAATTGCTGCGCCTGACCGACCTGCGCGGCGGCGCCAACGTCAGCCTGACCCTGCTCAACGCCAATGAAAAAACCGAACGGCTGAACCTGCCCGACAGCCTCAAATGCCAACACACCGCCAAGCTCACCAGCGGCCATTGCCTGTACTCGGACATGGGCCGTGTCCTCGCCGCGATCACCGCCGACACCTGCGGCTGGAGTGACAGCCTCGGTGGCGTGCTCTGCGCCGAAGAAGTCGCGCAGAAGTACGGTCAGGGCCGCTATCAGGAACTGCGCAACGGCTTCTTCCGCAACGGCACCGACAACCTGCTGGTGGAACTCGGCAAGTGGGGCCTGGGCCTCTCCGACCTGTTGATGACGCTCAATCTGTTCAGTCGCGTCAACGTCGACGAGGCCGGGCGTTTCCACTTCGTCGAAGGCAATTCCAAGGTCGGCGATTACATCGAACTGTACGCGCCGATGGACACGGTGGTGGTGCTCACTGCGCTGCAGCACCCGATGGATCCGACGCCGGAATACGCACCGAAACCACTGAAGCTGAGCTGGATGAACGCCGACGCCAGCGTCGCCGAACACTGCCGCACCTCGCGCCCGGAAAATGAGCGCGGCTTTATCAACACCGACCGTTTGTTCGCCTGAGGATCGCTGCCATGTCAGTTGCTATCGCCACTTCGCAAAACCAACCCGATGCAGCGGTGTACCGCGCCACGATCCCGGCCGGTGAACCCTGGCTGATGGAGGTCAAGGCCGGCCAGACCCTGCGCATCCTCGATCTGGAGGGAAATCAGGCAATCGATACCTTGTTCTACAGCCTTGCCAATCCCAAGGAGCGCTACGACGTGCAGCGCACCTTGCGTCGGCAGAACAGCGTCTACCTGAGCACCGGCAGCGTGCTGTATTCCAACCTCGGCCAACCGATGCTGACCATTGTCGCCGACACTTGCGGACGCCACGACACCCTCGGCGGCGCGTGCGCGCAGGAGAGCAACACCGTGCGCTACGCCCTGGAAAAACGCTACATGCACAGCTGCCGCGACAACTACCTGCGCGCCTGCGCCCATGACGGGCGACTGGGCAAAAGCGACATCGGGCCGAACATCAATTTCTTCATGAATGTGCCGGTGACGGCGGATGGCGGGCTGACCTTCGAGGACGGGATTTCGGCGCCGGGCAAGTACGTCGATTTGCGTGCGGAGATGGACGTGATCGTGCTGATTTCCAACTGCCCGCAGTTGAACAACCCGTGCAACGCCTATAACCCGACACCTGCGGAGCTGCTGGTATGGAACTGACTATCCGCCGTTTACGCCGTTGGCTTTTCGCACTGTGCCAGGCGCGTTCCGGGCAGTGCCTGAAAAAGTGAAACCACCACTAATCCCATTGCAGGAGTGAGCCTGCTCGCGATCGCGGTGTGTCAGACACATCAGGTTTGACTGATCCGACGCTATCGCGAGCAGGCTCACTCCTACAGGGGCTCGGTGGTGATCTGAAGTGTTTTTTTTCATCCGGGACGGCCCGGATGTCTGTCGAAAAACGGCGGGACGGCCCGCTTCCCCTTCAGGGGTTATGCCATGTTCGAAAAAGTCCTCATCGCCAACCGTGGCGCCATCGCCTGCCGCATCCTGCGCACCCTTGCTTCACTGCAGATCAAAGGCGTGGCGGTGTATTCCGAAGCCGACGCCGCCAGCCTGCACATTCTGCACGCCGATGAAGCGCACAGCCTCGGTGAAGGCGCCGCTGCCGGCACGTATCTGGCGGTCGACAAAATTCTCGCCATCGCCAAGCAAAGCGGCGCCACGGCGATCCATCCCGGTTACGGGTTTCTCTCGGAGAACGCCGCGTTCGCCGAAGCCTGCGCAGCGCACAACATCGCTTTCATCGGCCCGACGCCGGAACAACTGCGCGTATTCGGCCTCAAGCACACCGCCCGCGCGCTGGCCAAACAGCACGGCGTGCCCATGCTCGAAGGCACCGAACTGCTCGACAGCCTCGACGCCGCGCTGATTGCCGGCGAACAGGTCGGCTACCCGGTGATGCTGAAGAGCACCGCCGGCGGTGGCGGCATCGGCATGCGCGTGTGCCGCAGCGCCAGCGAATTGAGCGAATCCTTCGAAGCGGTAAAACGTCTCGGCCAGAACAACTTTAGCGACGCTGGCGTGTTCATCGAGAAGTACATCCAGCGCGCCCGCCATCTGGAGGTTCAGGTGTTCGGTGACGGTCGCGGTGAAGTCATCGCCCTGGGCGTGCGCGACTGCTCGGTGCAGCGGCGCAATCAGAAAGTCCTCGAAGAAACCCCGGCGCCGAACCTGCCGGAGGGCATGGCCGAAGCGTTGTGCGCAGCGGCGATCAAGCTGGCGAAAGCAGTGAACTATCGCAGCGCCGGAACCGTGGAATTCGTCTTCGACAGCGAGGCGCAGCGCTTTTACTTTCTCGAAGTGAACACGCGTTTGCAGGTCGAGCATGGGGTCACCGAACAGGTCTGGGGTGTCGATCTGGTGCGCTGGATGGTTGAGCTGGCGGCGGGTGAGCTGCCGCCGCTGAGCGAGTTGTATCGCCATTTGAAACCTGAAGGCCATGCGATTCAGGCGCGCTTGTATGCGGAAGATCCGGGGCGCGATTTCCAGCCGAGCCCGGGCTTGCTGACGGCAGTGGAATTCCCGCCGGCCAACGGCATTCAACTGCGCATCGATACCTGGGTCGAGGCCGGTTGCGAGATCCCGCCGTACTTCGATCCGATGGTCGCCAAGGTCATCACCTGGGCGCCGACCCGCGAACAGGCGCGCGCCGAGCTGCATAAAGCGCTGGGCGAAAGTCTGTTGTACGGTGTGGAAACCAACCGTGATTACCTGCGGCAGATTTTGCTCGACACGCCATTCGCCAGCGGTGAGCCGTGGACCCGTTGTCTGGAAGGTCTGGTGTATCGCGCCAACACTTTCGAAGTGCTCAGCGCCGGCACGCAAACCAGCGTGCAGGACTATCCCGGCCGCCTCGGTTACTGGGCGGTCGGTGTGCCGCCATCGGGGCCGATGGACAGCCGTGCATTGCGTCTGGGTAATCGTCTGCTCGGCAATCCTGAAGGCGCGGCGGCGCTGGAAATCACCATGAGCGGACCTTTGCTGCGCTTCAATTGTGTGGCGGTGGTCGCGGTGACGGGGGCGCCGATTGGCCTGACGCTTGAGGGGGAAAGCGTGCCGATGAACACCACGTTGCTGATCCCCGCTGGCGCGACGTTGCATCTGGGCAGCATCAGCGGCGCCGGGGCACGCAGTTATCTGTGTCTGCGCGGTGGCTTGCAGGTGCCGGATTACCTGGGCAGCAAAAGTACTTTCACTCTGGGTCAGTTTGGTGGGCACGGTGGTCGGGCGTTGCGTGCCGGGGATGTGTTGCATATCGCTGCGCTGAAGGACCGCAGTGCTGGTCAGCAACTGACCGAACAGCACATCACCGCGTTGCCGGCGGTGCGGCAGATCCGCGTGATCTACGGCCCGCACGCGGCACCGGAATACTTCACCGAAAACTACATCAGCAGTTTTTTTCAAACTCAGTGGGAAGTGCATTTCAACTCCAGCCGCACCGGTGTCCGGCTGATCGGGCCGAAGCCGGAATGGGTGCGGGCCGACGGTGGCGAGGCGGGGTTGCATCCGTCGAACATTCACGACAATCCGTATGCCATCGGCGCGGTGGATTTCACCGGTGACATGCCGGTGATCCTTGGCCCGGATGGTCCGAGCCTTGGCGGTTTTGTCTGCCCGGTGACGGTGATCGAAGCGGATCTGTGGCAACTGGGGCAGCTCAAGGCGGGCGATAAAATCCAGTTCATCCCCGTCGACCTCAAGACCGCCCGCGATCTCGCCCTGAAATGGGATCAATGTAGGAGTGAGCCTGCTCGCGATGAAGTTGATGCGGTGCCTGAATTGGCCTCATCGCGAGCAGGCTCACTCCTACACGGGCTTTTGTCGCCTGTGGTGTTGGCATTGGGTCAGGGCGATGTGCAGCTTGTTGCGCGAGTTTCCGGCGACACTCATTTACTCCTGGAAATCGGCGAGCCTGAACTCAATCTTGTTCTGCGCTTCCGCGCCCACGCTCTGATGCAAGCACTGGAAAGCAAAACCCTGCACGGCGTGATCGACCTCACCCCCGGCATTCGCTCGCTGCAAATCCACTACCAGCCCGAGCAACTGCCGCTGGCCGATCTGCTCGGCATCATCGCTGGCGAGTGGGACGCGGTGTGTGCCGCCAGCGACCTGCAAGTACCGTCACGCATCGTGCATTTGCCGCTGTCCTGGGACGACCCGGCTTGCCAGTTGGCCATCGAGAAATACATGACCACCGTGCGCAAGGACGCGCCGTGGTGCCCGAGCAATCTGGAGTTCATCCGCCGCATCAACGACCTGCCGAATCTCGATGAAGTACAACGCACGGTGTTCGATGCCAGCTATCTGGTGATGGGTCTTGGCGATGTTTACCTCGGTGCTCCGGTAGCCACGCCGCTGGATCCGCGCCATCGTTTGGTGACGACCAAATACAACCCGGCACGCACCTGGACCGCTGAAAACTCGGTGGGCATCGGCGGCGCCTACATGTGCGTGTACGGCATGGAAGGCCCCGGCGGTTATCAGTTTGTCGGGCGCACTCTGCAGATGTGGAATCGCTACCGCGAAGTCGCTGCGTTCGACGGCAAACCGTGGCTGCTGCGCTTCTTCGATCAGATTCGTTTCTACCCGGTCAGCGCCGAAGAACTGCTGCGCCTCCGCCGCGATTTTCCGCTGGGGCGCTTCGATCTCAACATCGAACACAGCCAGCTCAACCTCGCCGATTATCAGGCATTTCTCAGCCGCGAAGCCGAAGGCATCAGCGCCTTTCGTGCCCAACAACAGGGTGCCTTCAATGCCGAGCGCGAACGCTGGATCGCCAGCGGTCAGGCGCATTTCGACAGCGAAGAAGCCGTGCCGGAATCGACCGAGGATGCGCCACTGGCCGACGGTGAACACAGCGTCGACAGCCACATTGCCGGCAACCTCTGGCAAGTGCAGGTCGAGGCCGGCAGCCGTGTCGCGGCGGGCGATGTGCTGGTGATACTCGAGTCGATGAAGATGGAGATCCCGGTACTCGCGCCGCTGGCCGGGGTGGTGCGCGAGATTCGCGTGCAACCCGGTTCGGCGGTGCGCGCCGGACAACGCGTCGTGGTGCTGGCACTCGACTGAAGCCAATTGGATAAGGATCAACTGATGAATCTGCAACTCGATGTTCTGCGCCAGGCCTATCGCAATGGCGACACCACTCCGCGTCAACTGCTGCTGAAATTGCGCGAAAAGGCCGCCGCGCTGAACCCGGATTATCACCTGTTCATTCATCTGCTCAGCGCCGCCGAACTGGAGCCGTATCTCGCCGCCCTCGACGGTCGTGACCTCGACAACCTGCCGCTGTACGGCGTGCCGTTTGCGATCAAGGACAACATTGATCTGGCGGGTATTCCCACCACCGCTGCCTGCCCGGATTTTGCTTATGTGCCGGAACACTCGGCGACCATCGTCGAGCAGTTGATCGCCTTGGGGGCGATTCCGCTGGGCAAGACCAATCTTGATCAATTTGCCACGGGCCTCAACGGCAGCCGCTCGCCTTATGGCGCATGCCCGAACAGTGTGCTGACGGAATATCCGTCCGGCGGTTCCAGCGCCGGTTCGTCGCTGGCGGTGGCATTGGGCGTGGCGAGTTTTGCCTTGGGCACCGACACCGCTGGCTCCGGTCGGGTGCCGGCGGCGCTGAACAATCTGGTCGGGTTGAAGGCGAGCAAAGGGTTGATCTCCACGGCCGGCGTGCTGCCGGCTTGCCGCACGCTGGATTGCGTGACCACGTTCACCGCCACAGCGCGTGAGGCCAGTCAGTTGCTGGCGCTGACTGCCAAACTAGATCCGCGCGACGAATACAGCCGCCGCAATCCATCGTGGAATGACAGTTCGGCGTTTGGTGCGCCACGGGCGTTTCGTTTCGGTGTGCCGCGCGCGCAGGACCTTGAGTTTTTCGGCTGCGTCGAAGGCCCGTTGTTGTTCGGCGATGCCATCGACCGGCTCAAAGCCTTGGGTGGCGAAGCGGTCGAACTGGACCTGTCGCCATTCCTTGAAGCCGCGCGTTTGCTTTACGAAGGGCCGTGGGTCGCCGAGCGCTACAGCGTGGCGGGCGAGTTGATGGAGCAAAATCCCGAGGCCGTTTTGCCGGTGATCCGCGCCGTGCTGGCCAAGGCGCCGGCGGTGACCGGCGTGCAGACCTTCCGTGCGCAGTATCGGCTGCAAGTCCTGAAAGCCCTGTGCGATCAGGCCCTCGAAGGCCTCGACTGCGTGCTCACACCGACTATCGGCCGCCCGGTGACACTGGCCGAACTGCACGCTGAACCGGTGCTGCGCAATTCCGAACTGGGTTACTACACCAACTTCATGAACCTGCTCGACTACGCCGCCGTCGCCGTGCCGAGCGCATTCATGGCCAACGGTTTGCCGTGGGGCGTGACGCTGTTTGGCCGGGCGTTCACCGATCAATACCTGCTGAGCGTGGCCGATGCGCTGCAACGTCAGCTGGATTCCGACCTGCCGACACCGGCGAACGCAGCTCGCCATGATCGCGCACGCATCGTGGTGTGTGGCGCGCATCTGCAAGGGTTGGCGTTGAACTGGCAACTGACCCAGCGGGGTGGGCGCTTGCTGGAAACGACGTTGAGTTCGCCGGACTATCAACTGTATGCGTTGGCCGGCGGCCCACCATTGCGGCCGGGGATGGTGCGAGTCAAGGATGGCGGCGTGGCGATTGCGGTGGAAGTGTGGGAATTGCCGAGCAGTGAATTGGGCTCGTTCCTGACCGGGATTCCGGCGCCGCTGGGATTGGGCAAAGTGCAACTGGCGGACGGACGTTGGGAGAGCGGGTTTATCTGCGAGCCGTATGGTCTGGAGGGTGCGCTGGACATCAGCCATTTGGGGGGATGGCGGGCGTATCTTGAAACTCGGAGCTGATCCAGAAACCAGCCCTCACCCTGGCCCTCTCCCGCAGGGAGAGGGGACTGACCGAGGTGTATTTGAGAGAGTTGCCATTCGGTAATACCGAGCCGAACACAATATTTGAATTCACCACAATTTAGCCCCCTCTCCCTCCGGGAGAGGGTTGGGGTGAGGGAGCGATCCTCCTGACACCCCCTCTGCGTCATATCCCCCGCCATTTCAGGCATAAATCCCGCAGGCTTTTCCCGGCCATCCCACTAGAATGCATGCCATCGGGCCACTGCCAACGGAACCGCCATGCCGCTTCGTTCTCCCCTGTACTCGCAACGCTCGCTGGTCCTGACGCTGATCGCCCTGCTCGGCGCCGGTTTCCTTGCCACGTCGTTGCTCAGCTACTACGCCTCCCGCGAGTCGATCCGCGACAACATCGTCAACACTGAACTGCCGCTGACGTCCGATACGGTGTACTCGGAAATCCAGAAAGATCTGGTCCGGCCGATCCTGATTTCCTCGATGATGTCTCGCGACACCTTCATGCGCGACTGGGTGGTCAACGGCGAGCAGAATCCCGAGCAGATGACCCGCTACCTCGACGAGGTCATGACCCACTACGGCGCCTACACCGCGTTCTTCGTCTCCAACAGCACCCACACCTACTACCACGCCAAAGGCGTGCTCAAGCAGGTCAAGGTCGATGAACCGCGCGACGCCTGGTACTTCCGCGTGCGCGACATGAAGGATCCGTACGAGATCAACGTCGACCCGGATCTGGCCAACAAGGACAACCTGACCTTCTTCATCAACTACAAGGTTTACGACTACCACAACCGCTTTATCGGCGCGGCCGGGGTCGGTCTGACCGTGGACGCGGTGATCAAGCTGATCGACAAGTATCAACAGCGCTATCAACGCAGTGTGTACTTCGTCGATACCTTTGGCCGGTTGGTCCTGACCGGCGCCGAAGGCGGGCCTGAAGGCGCGCACATCGGTCAGAGCCTGAGTGAGCTGGAGAGCATGAAAAGCCTGGTCAGCCAGTTGCCCAAACCGCACAGCGGCAGCTACGAATACTCAGCCCAGGGCCAGGGGCACTTCCTCAACGTACGGTTTATCCCGGAGCTGAACTGGTACCTGTTCGTCGATAAACGCGAAGACGGCGCGCTGAGCGAAATCCGCCAGTCGCTGTATCTGAATCTGCTGATCTGCCTGCTGGTGACGCTGATTGTGTTGGCGCTGCTCAACCGCGTGATCAAACGTTATCAAAGCAAAATCCAGGCGCAGGCCATTCTCGACAGCCTCACCGAACTGCCCAACCGCCGAGGCTTCGATATTCTCGCCGCGCAGGCCCTGCACGAAGCCCGACGCGAAACCAAACCGTTAACCGCGTTGCTGCTCGACCTCGATCACTTCAAGGTGTTGAACGACACCTACGGGCACATGGCCGGCGATCAGGTGCTGATCGGTTTTGCCCGCGATCTGCAAAGTTGCCTGCGCCATGCCGACATTGTCTGCCGCTGGGGCGGTGAGGAATTTATCGTTTTACTGAAGGACACCGACGGCGATACCGGTCAGAAAATTGCCGAAAAGATCCGCCAACACGTCGAACAACAGGAATATGCCTACGACGGCCACAGCCTCAATCTGACGGTAAGCATCGGCGCCACCACCCTGCAACGCGATGACACCTTGCACAGCCTGCTGTCGCGGGCCGATCATGCGATGTACCGAGCCAAACAAACCGGCCGCAACCGCACCTGCGTGGAAATGCCTCACTCGACTTATGCCTGATTCCAACGTTAAACCCGACCACTGCCCGGCCTGCGGCGCCCGCAACGATTGCAGCCTTGCCGACCCGCGCACCGCCGACCGCGAATGCTGGTGCTATGGCGTCAGCATCGACCCGGCCGTGCTTGAAGCGTTGCCGCCAGAGTTGCGTAACCAGTCCTGCCTGTGCCCGCGTTGCGCGCAAGTCGAGGCGCAACTGCAAGCGGCCAAGCGGCCGATCCCGTAAGATGCGCGCCCCTTCATTTACTGAACTCTGAACATGCGTGTCGACCGTTTCCTCAGCAACCTGCCCCGCTACAACCGTCAGCAGGTTCGTCTGTTGCTGGTGGAAAAGCGCGTGCGGGTTGACGGAAAAGTCGTCAGCGATCCGCACAGCGAAGTGCTGGAATTCAGCCGTGTCGAAGTCGATGACGAAGTCCTGCAAAGCGGCAAACCGGCACGCTATTTCATGCTGCACAAACCGCCGGGCTGCGTCAGCGCCACCCGCGATCCGCAACATCCCACCGTGCTCGACCTGATCGATGAGCCGGACAAGGACGACCTGCACATCGCCGGACGTCTGGATTTCAACACCACCGGCCTGATGCTGATCACCAACGACGGCGCGTGGTCGCGACGCCTGACCCAGCCGCAGACCAAACTGCCGAAGGTCTATTACGTCGAGACCGAACAGGAGATTGGCGCGCACTATGCGAGCACCTTTGCCGAAGGGATCTACTTCGCTTTCGAAGACCTGACCACGCAGCCGGCGCAATTGGAGCTCCTTGGGCCACGCTCGGCGCGGCTGAGCATCGTCGAAGGTCGCTACCATCAGGTGAAGCGCATGTTTGGGTTCTTCAACAACAAAGTCCTGCGCCTGCACCGCGAATCCATGGGTCTTCTGCACCTCGATAACGCGCTAAAACCGGGCGAGTACCGCGCTTTGCGCACCGAAGAGATCCATTTGTTCTAAGCCCGCGACCGCTCAGCAGAAGTTGTCGAACAATTTACCAACGGCACTTGCGCGATCCCGACTCCCCTGCTTGAATCAGGACGTCGGCCAGATTGTGACCGATGAGTCACACCATACCTCTAAGAAACTTTTTGCCGGTCGTAAGCCCCAAGGGCTTCGCCTCAGCCGGCAGACTGCCCGCCAATAACAACACCCGTCGACCGCAGTCATGGATCGACATGGGCCAAGCAAATTCCAGGCGTATGCCTACCTGTCACAAAGCTCGTGCAATCTCTATTTGCGCGCATACCCGCTTGCTTGCCAGGAGTCTTATGACATGAGGCCAGAAATCGCTGTGCTGGATATACAGGGTCAGTATCGGGTTTACACGGAGTTCTATCGCGCAGACGCCGCAGAAAAGACCATCATCCTGGTCAACGGCTCGATGGCCACGACTGCGTCGTTTGCACAGACTGTGAAAAACCTGCACCCGCAATTCAACGTGGTCTGCTACGACCAGCCCTACGCGGGCCGGTCAAAAGCCCACAACCGCCACGAGAAACATCTGACGAAGGACGTCGAAGGGCAGATTCTGCTCGAGCTGATTGACCACTTCGCCGCCGAACACGTGCTGTCGTTCTCCTGGGGCGGCGCCGCGACCCTGGTCGCCCTCGCCCACCAGCCACGGCGCATCGAACGGGCGGTGATCAGCTCGTTTTCGCCAGTGATCAACGCGCACATGCTCGACTACCTCGAACGCGGCGTCGACTACCTCGGCCAGCGCGACGGCGACCGCGTCGGCCATCTGGTCAACAACACCATCGGCAAACACCTGCCGTCGTTGTTCAAACGCTTCAACTATCGCCACGTCAGCAGCCTGGCCGAGCACGAATACGGGCAGATGCACTTCCACATCAGCGACGTGCTGCACAGCGATCGGCAGTGCTATCTGAATGCGGCGAAAAAGATCAACGTGCCGGTGCTGTTTTTAAACGGCGAATGGGACGAATACACCGCTGCAGAAGATGCGCGCCTGTTCGGCAACCACGTGGCGCAGAGCACGTTCACCACGCTGCAAGCGACTGGGCATTTTCTCGACATGGAACACAAGGCCGCGTGCCGCGATAGCCAGAATGCCCTGCTCGGCTTTCTGAAACCGGCACAGCAGACCAGCCGAACGCGTTACTCGTTTGTTCAGGATCAACATGCACTGGCTATTTGAAAGAGTGTCGTCGCGAGCGAGGCTGTGGGGTCGGGATTTGGCTTTTCTCACCGCAGCGCTCGCCCGCGATTGACCGTTTGCAGTGATTTAAAGCGTTCATGAGTAAAAGAAAAACTTCAAATCCGTGGCCGAGTCTGGTACAAAGTCAGCCGCTCTGAGCGGGTATAGTTTAATGGTAGAACAGTAGCTTCCCAAGCTTCCGACGAGGGTTCTTATTGGACAGCCCGTTTTGGTGAGTAAAGACTGACGCAAAAAGCGGGTATAGTTTAGTGGTAAAACGAAAGCTTCCCAAGCTTTAGTTGAGGGTTCGATTCCCTCTACCCGCTCCATCTCCCTCCAGTCAAAGCCCCATATTCTTTGTCTTTCAGAGCACTTAAGCCGACGAAAGCGAATTCCTCCCCATGCTGGCTTCACAGCATCCCGTCAAACCGTTTCGGTTAGAAATCTGCCTGCAGTCACTGACCAAAGTGGTGAGTAAAGGGCTGCGACACTGGCACGCAACAAGATCGCACCTTCGTACCCACGCTCCACAAAATCCCTTCCCCATTTTCAATATTTAGCCACATATTGATCGCCTTCCAGCTAGTCTCTTCCTGTGAAGAATTCCAACCTCAAAGCCCAGCAGTAACCCACATGAGGCATCAGCCTCCAGGAATTCCAGTAATGCCCTAACAATCCGGTAGCAAGATCAGAGAGCCAGAACAGTCGAGGGCAGATCCGCCCCATCCCAATGCGGCGATTCAAAATCTGGAGTTCCACAAGGAAGTGAAAGGATAGCGATGAACACCCGCGCGAGTAGAGAACCCAGACCGCACGCTGCCCCTATAGCGGACAACGACTGTTTTGAGCAGCTCATGCACCTCGTAAGCATGAACGGTTATGCATTCACCAGAACCTTTCTTCCTAAATCATCGACCCAAGAAATCGCAATTCGCCTCGGCTCCATTCTTGATCCACAGAAAATTGCACCAGGCCATGGGATCGCAACCGTTCAGACGTTAAAGCCAAGAGAGTCAAGTGACCTCGACCTTCAAACCTACGGCGGAGTTTATGGCCGAAACGAGTTTCCTCTTCATTCCGACTACGCCCACTGGGGATCACCACCCCACTTCCTGATGCTGCGCTGCCTTGAGGGCACCCCCTCGGTGAGCACCTATCTACTGCCAGCCTCTGACATTCTTGAGCATGCAGATGGACTCGCAGAAAGAGCCGTCGTAGTGCCGCGCAGAGCCCAGCCTGGAAGGATGTTATGCCCCATGCCAGTTTGCTTCCGAGACGGGGGATATGCGGGACTGCGCTGGGACTATCTGTTTCTCAAACCACTGAATCAGGCTGCAATCAGAGTCGGCGAAAGCATCAAATCGATCCAAGACATCCGGCGTATCGATGTCTGTCTGGCCGATCCCGGAGATACGCTAATTATTGATAACTGGCGAATGCTACATGGACGATCTTCGGTTCCAAGCGCGACACACCGACGATTGGAGCGGATCTACGTTTCAAAACTTTGGGAGCAGTAATGAATACAAGCGTGGATAGCTCACCTTGGGCCAAAGACACTCTACTAAGCAAGGCTCAGCTGTACGCGGATCAGATGAGCACCTACTCACCTGATGACTGGCAGTTTGGGTTGTTTTCATCATTGGGATTGGAGTTTCTCGCTCGTGCAGCCCTCTCAAACATTTCACCGGTTCTCCTCGCGGATCAACAGAACTGGCGCAATTTGATGTACGCGATGGGGAAAGAGGCAACGAGCAAACAGTTCTCTGCCGTCTCGATCAGCACGAAAGAGGTCTTAGCCAGACTGACAGAGCTGCTTCCAACCTTCACTGCTGAGATTGCAGGCTTTTGCGCCAAGCATGTCGAGCGTAGAAACATCGAGCTGCACACTGGAGAAGCGGTATTTCTAACTGCCTCCAATTCTGAGTGGCTTCCTCGTTACTACCGAGCTTGCTCCGTGCTACTAGAGTCGATGGATAGACCGCTGAGCAGCCTCATGCCTGACGCCCAGAAAGCCAAGGAGATGATTGAGTCGCTGGAGGATGCATCCGCCAAAGCAGTGGATCAGGACATCAAAGCCCATGCGAAGGTTTGGGGCAACAAAAGTGACAAGGAGAGGCGGGTCTCTGAAGCCCAGGCAGACGCTTGGGCTACAAGGCAAGCCGGTCACCGCTGCCAATGTCCAGCTTGCAAGTCCGCAGCATTGCTACATGGCACCCCGATAGGGACGGTAGCAACAACAATTGGAGATGACGAGGTGACGCAGCGCCAAGGCATGCTTCCCTCCTCCTTCGAATGTGTTGCCTGCCTGCTCAAGATCTCCGGCTATTCGAAACTCTCCGCGTGCGGTCTCGGAAACGTCTTTACGGAGACGTCCAGATACTCAGCTGCAGAGTTCTTTGATCTCTATACCGAGGATGATCTTGAGGATGCGAAGCGCGAAGGCCACGATTACGAAAGGGACAACAACGAGTAGACCTGGTCGGCTGAAGTACTCAGCCCCAACAATGGACCACGGTCGGCGGTAATAACAGCCGACCGATCAGAATCCCTATCTCGCTAACCTTCGAAACTACGTCACTTCCCCGCACCAACACCCACGACAACGCACGAGGAAGCCCTAGCTAGACTTGCCAACTTCTAAAATGAATGTAAAATCGGGCTATATCTTATACACGAACCAGATAAGCCTGTCAATATATGCTTAAATCGTTTTTCCAAAATTCTTTCGCCACCGCCCAGAATCCCAGTTTAGCTGCCCGGAAGTCTCACTCACCCACTGCCGGCACCCTTTCACACCTTCGACTTGAGGCAGCGACCACTGCTGCCTACGCACGAAAGCCCTCACTGCTCACCAACTTGGAGACGGAGGCGCTGTCGACTGCGAAAACCCCATCCTTCAATGCGACCTTTGGTGGGACAGGTCAATGAAGAATGTACGCCTCATAAATCGGGGAATTCCACGCCTCTATGAGACCGACACCGGCAAACCTATAGACGCATTCAACGCCTATTCGGATCTACTGTTCAACAATCTGTATCACTCAAGCGGCGCGAGCACTCCCACGATCTACTGTCCCGATGTGGCCGAGTTCTTTGACTACGGGTACGAAACCGGAATCTTAGGTGCTAGGTGTCTCACCCCAGAGGCGGCACACGCGACTATGTGTCAGTACCGTAACTATCTGACTGAAGGTGCGCAGAGCAAAGACCTCGTCATCAGAAGAGCAGCCATCGCACTGAATCACCGACCTGTAAGTCCCGCGTTTGCGGCGCGCAAGATAGCAGCCGTCAACCATTTTCTACATAACAGTACGAGAGTGGCTCAAGACACTGCGGCACACCGGAGCATTCTTGCCGGAGAGAAACCTCTTCCATCCGTGATGCCGTCGGTGATCGAACCCAGGCGAAGGAACCGGGCAGAAAGAGAGCGCATCTTTGAGGAAACGCTTCAATTCGGCACACCCAGAACCGATTTCGCTTTTGCCCGAGGCGGCATCCCCGGCCCCAAGGTAAAGCGCATCAATGCGAAGCGGGACTTTCCGACCGGCCATATCTTGAACCTGCTACGCCACGCCCCCTCCGCATACTATCGCTGCCTCTGGGCACTACAAGCCGGGGGAGGCTTGCGGATTTCGGAAGCATTCTTGGTTCGCCGGGGCGACATTAACTCCGAGAATAAAACTATTAGAATTGAAGATCCGAATAATCGTCGCGACCCTTCAAAGAAAAAGGAAAAGAAAAAAGACGGCTCCAATATCGCCTACAAAGGGCGCGAGACAGCATCAGTCATTATGTTTGAGCCCTATAAAAGTATATTTTTCGAGGCGCTGTACGAATACGAAAAAGAGCGACCAACTTCGTCTAGCGATTTCCTGTTCGTGTCAGAAAAACGAGAATCGCATGGCGAATCAGTTATTCAATCAGCTCAATTTAATACCACAACCAAAACCTATAACACAGAACTCAGAAAAGCCCAAATAGCAGCGGGTATTGCAGGAGAAGGTGGAAAGTTTTTTACCTCTCATAGCCTTCGCCACTTCTATGGTAACTGGGCACGAAACTGCGTCTACATCCCTGGACGCAACCGCGTGGGCCTTGAACTTTCCGAGATTCAACTTCTAATGGGTCACAAAGACATCAAGTCAACTGAACGCTATGCCAAGCTGGACGAACTAAACGTGGCGGCTGAGATAGCGTCAGCTAATCAGCTTGTTCACGGCTGGAGCACATCCTATAGCGCTGATCTGGTTAGAGCACAAACCTACGCGCGACTTGCAGATGAACTCCTGGCGAGGGCAGCCTAATGATCAATACATCCGATTCGATCATCTGGACAAAAAAAGGGACTATCTGTCGAGCAATCGAGATTCTGAAAGACCTAGAATGCACCAGTGCTACAAATGCAAAATACAATGGGAAGCCCATAGAAGAAATCTTTAACCTTCAGACTCGCTCCCGAATAGCTCTGTGTATCTTAATTCGGAAGACAGATATCGAGCGATTCAGCAATGAGACATTTGACACTCTTTATAATATCACAACAACCCCAAAGACAGACAGGCGTCATCTGAAAGAACTCTACGAAAACGTGGTAGGAACCCCTCCTGCTTACCTAGAGGATGTTGAGGGCCTTCGCTCTCCGCTTCGGGCAATGTTTGCAATTTTGTGGTCGGAAGGCGCCCTCACCTTACCCTATACATTCAACCTAGACGGAGCCTGGCAAAAATTCCCGGAACTCAAAGAAATCAGCCACGGGTTCATTCATAATTTCACAAAGAACTCACCAACGCTATTCAAATACGCGCGCGCATTCCAGTATAGAACCACTTGGCATACGCTAGCAGACGTTTCATTTTCTGAACTATGGGAAGCCGCACCCAAAGTTATTGACATTCAAAAAGTGATAAGAGACTCTGGGCAACTTAAAAATCTGGATTTCGGCTACCTGTCTTTTATAAAGCTGATTTCAGAACACCATCCTGGAATTGTCTCTCCAGACCAGTATTTTCATTTGGAAAAATACCACCAACATCTTCAACAAAAGCCAAGGGCTTCAACCGCTCTGGAAAACCGCCAAAGCTTTGAAGCATTCAGGGATATGTGGGGAGTAGATTTGGAGTCATGGAAAAATATGACTCCCAAGCAGCGCGAGCACCTGCGCTATGAAAAGCGAACCCACCACTTACATGTCGCTTATCAGTTAGCGAATCAACAAGAGGCTACCGAAAAGCGGAAGGCCGTCATCATCGAGGCTCAGGAAAACTCTACGCCCGAGGAATTAGCTAAGGTTATAAAAAAAGCGGTTACTCGCACTTCAAAAGACTTCTCATGGTTGGCTAATGGCGCTTATATTGGACTAGAAAATGTCAACATAGACTATCTATCATCCCACTGGAAAGCTGCTATTGGCCTTCTGAGCGATCATCTTGACAAGAAGGGTATACATGGGCGAGCCAGAAACAATTATTACATCGAAGTGACATTACTGCTAGATTACATTTTTTGCTATCTGCCTCTCTGGAAGCAAAAGAACCAAAACAGCATAGTTGACTTACCTCGCTTACTCACCGATTTCCATCGTACAGTATTCTGGAGCGATGACTACGTAGATACTGAAAACACATACCCAGATTCCGAAGAATACGCCGCCAGCAACGACGAACTAAGCATCCTCAGAAAAAAGAACCTGCCACTCACGGCAATTCAATTTTATCTGCAATGCTATAGCCGGAAGACAGCCGCATCATTTGTATCAACCATCCATCTTCTATTTGACCTAGCGTGCGCAAAAGGCGTAGATCGCTATATCGATGATGAGGCGCTTAACGACGGAACTCTTGTCAACCCGGTATTTCCCAAGCTCGACTCGCCAGGGAGCGGCGGGCGGACGAAGACTGACAAAGTTATCCTTCCGCTAGCTTCAGTTCCAGTTGCAAAAGAGTACATGCTTGCAATCGACGACATAGGGACTACGATACGAGCGAAGATTCTGGCTGGCGAAGTGTCTGCCGAAATTCAAAATAAGATCAGATCAGGAGATTGGATTGATTTGGAAGAAGTTGGAATAGCTTATACTATCAAGCTAATCAACCCCAACACTCAAGCCATTGCTAAGGAGATACCGCTCCAAAGAATCGCAAATGCATACCACTGGCACCATGGTCATTACAACGGCAAATTGGCCTGGATACCATGGCTATCAGCAAACAGGATGCTCACTGTTGCGATGTATGGCGGCCTGCGTATGCAAAACTGCCAATGGCTCGATATAATATCATTCGATAAATATTATTCACCTGAAAAAACCGTACTCGGATATACCACTCTATTCGTCAATACAGATAAAAATGGGGACAGCAGGCCCGTCTCGTTACCAACAGAAGTTTTTGAGCGTTTACTGGAAGAGCGCCAATTTCAAAGTTCTTGGCGCCCTGTAACCCCGATTCACTACGAAAACAACCCTAAGGATCAAAAATATGGGGAAATTCATCCATTATTCAGAAGCCCATTTAATAAGAATGACTTGCCCTTTTCGGACAACGCATACTCTAGCAAGTGGATCAGAGTACTGAATGGAGTTGAGTCCGTATACAATTCGATTGTACCACACCATAAAAAACATAGCTTTACAACTGTCAACTCTAAAGGGTTAACGCTAGCAGTTCATACGCCGCACGCACTGCGTGCCACATGGATTACTTACATGGGGATTTATGGGCACCTTCCTCCGGCGATAATGGGAGAACAAGTGGCGCATGCCAATCCGAAATCGAGCATCTATTATACAGCCCCCACTCTTCAGCAAACGGAAGAGCATATTCGCGCAGCTGAAATCAAGGCTAGTCAAGCGAGTTGGGACTCGCTGTGGCATGAACAATCTGCACAAACACCGCAAAATGGTTTGAAAGCGGCATGGCAAGCCGATGCCGCGAGGGCCGCACAAAGCCATGGCTTAGTCAGCCTGAGCTCGCCTGTCGTTGAACTAGAGAATGCAGGACTAAAACTTATCAAGCTTCAAAATGTAACGGATATTGGATGGTACCAATTATGCGCTTGCATGGCCAATGGTAAATGCCCAAAAGAATTGTTGGCATTTACTACCTGCGCTAAGACCTGTGGAATGTGTCCACACGCCGTATTTGGTGTAAGCCACCTCCCTGCTATTAACGCGAAGATGCGCTTTCTCATCGATGAGTGCGAATCACTTCAAGAGCAGTTAACTGCAACTTCAACAGCTCAGCCTGCCTCACAGACCACACATGATCTTCACCATTTATTGACCGTATCGAAACTAGAGCTAGCAGGCCTTGAGCAGGTTCGGCAAATCCTAAATAAGCACATGGAAAGTGAAGAATATAGAACAAAGTACATTTCTCGACACGGGGATCTCCGTGACCGTTGTTTAGAATATGACAACCAGGATCCTGTTCAACGCTTTCTTGCGAACATCATTGATGGTCGCGAGTTCCCTGCTTTTACCGCTAAAAACTATCTTATTCGCCTGAAAAAAATTGCATCTCAGCCACACCTGTTGTCCATTGCTCTGGCAAAACCTGAAGAAAGGGAGATCATTGCAAATCAAATAATTTACATGCTCGACAACACAGGCATTACAATACCTGAGCTTGCTCAGCGCATGGAAGACCAAACACTTTTCAGAATTGGACACGCAGCATGAGCAAAGCAAATGCTCACCTCGAAAAACATCAAACCGACCAGCTTGATGCCACTCTAAGGCGGTTAGATGAGACTCTTTCCGAGTGGGTTTCGACCAAAAAAAAATTCAAGTCTCTTTCTAAGTTAGCTACAGAGCTAGCTAAAACTCTTGGATACGATAGGACGCTTTTCCTTGCTAAGCCCAACCCTAAAAAATCTCAGAACCATGGGATACATCGCGTATTAGTCGACAAATACGTAGGACGGCTAGTTCCCGGCAAACCTATAGTCCCCTATGAAGTACTGGAAGCTAACCTTAAGAAGACTCAGCGTCAGCTTGCCATGATTGAAGATGCCTATAAGGCTGGCTTGAGAAGGAAAAATACACTTCAGCCAGAAGCGGATTCAAACACCACTCAGTTCAATTTTTTCTATGAGTTCGAACAGACTTGTTTGGTTTTACAAAAGCTTTTGCGACACCCGAATACTGGCTTGGAGATAATTGACGGAGAACTATATGACACAGCACCTATCGTTGGTGACATCGTCCTCATCTGCAAAGCCGAGCGCTGCAAACCCTACCTCGACTGGCAGTCAGGTAAAGGGAACCTTGCTCGCAAACTTCTCAGCGCTGACAACCCAGAGTGACGACGCAGTCAAACTAAAAAAATGGGCGATTTCAGTGCTCTCTGAAGGCCATCCGCTAGTAATGCGCGCGGGCAACTTGCAATTGTCTTGGGTGGCGAGCGAAAGCGGCATCGACCGCCAGAAGTTTTACCCTGGTCGAGGGCCGAAAGACCTTCATGATCTGATAGCGGCGCTGTCGGAATACGCAAAGTCCTGCCCGCCCTCATCGACTTGCTCAAGTCGAAAACCAGGTAACGACGTATCTGCGCTTCGGGCGGCCTTGAAGGCACAACACCTAAAATCACGCGAGCTCAGAGCAGAGGTCAACCGGTTGAAGCTCATGCATGACCTGATTCACTCTGGAAAGCCCATGGTCTATTGATGAAGCAATACCTAGTGATAAGCGTCCTCCACCGACTTGATCGACGTACCGTCTTCTCCACAATCGACATCAGCAGAAATCGGCCAGAACGCATCGTCATAGACACGAATGAGATCGCCTCTCCGATCCTACCCGGTCTCGTCTTCGAAATTAAGCTCAGCTACCGATCTGGACGCCCCCAGCTTGCTTACTCCCGCCCTGTAGGTCATACGCCTGAGAGCATTCGTATGGCATTTGATCGGGGAATAATTGGGGCCCAGCTCCATCTACCACGAGCGATCAAAAAGCTCATCCATCAACGGGCCAATGCTATATCCGACTGGCTCAATCTCGCAGATATCTCCCACCTCACGGCTCCAATCAATGAGCCATACGCCACCCAAATATGGCTTGAGATTTCAAGCCAACGACAAGATCAGCAGATTCTGATGGAGCTGATTTCAGCTGGATTGAATCAACTGCAAGCTGAACGGTATCTGCAGTGCTATGGCGTTAACGCGTCCTCGCATTTGGCAGCCGTCCCCCAGACTGCATGGCCATTTGTGAACAACGGGATAGTTGCGGTGAAGGGGCAACAGGGGGATGTTGCTGAAAGCACCAATACCTCATTTGAGCTGCTGCTTTGGCTTCAAGACCAGGCGAATCGGGGTCACACTCTGTGTGCACGTAGTGAAATCCCGCCAGAGCTACGCCCTGCGTTGGACATCTGCGTGGAGAACCACTGGGTAAGGGCCGATGAAAAGAAGATTCAGTTGAGCTCGCACGCCGTACTGCAATCAAAGCTCAGGGAAAAGCTTGAAGGATTAACTGCCAATTTTTTTCCGACCTACAGCGACCCAGAGATAGAGTTTGCGTCTTCACGGCTTGCAGGGCTTTCAGGAAGGGTCACTATGGATTTTTATGCCCTCCTCCCCCTGCTGGTGAATCAACAAGTTGTGATGGTGAACTACGGCTCACTGACCGAGCTTGCACAGCTCATTGAAGAATACTCAGCTTTAGTCCAGACCCTTCACTGGAACCCTCCCCAAATTGCAACCTATTCAGAGCAGAGAACTCACGAATTGGCCAAATGGCTTCCTTATGAAGAGATCGTCCCTTTTTACCAGACAGCCCCTCATCGAGCCCGCCCTGGACAAAGCCGGATCGTGATCGACTTCGACCGATTTACACTTAGCGATCTAGTCGTTCTGCTTGAACAGGTGGGGAATGAAGATCAACTGATTCTCATCAGCCATCATGCGGCAGAACCCTGCGCCCTACGCCGTAGATTCCATTTGAGACAGCTACGAAGTTATTTCCATACCGTGGCTCTCGACTGCAGTGTACGAGCCCCAGAATTTCCTCCGGCAGCCAGTGATGCTGAAATCGATGAAGCGATTGGCCATGGGCATACGATCATCTCGGATGATATCGACGTTATTCAGCAGATCAACTCATGTCGCAAAGCTGCTGGCACTCTAAAATTGGTGACCACTGATGGCGGCTATTTCAAGCATCAACCAGTGCTGTTCCAGCCCAGAGGCGCTCGTCGCTTTGACTCTTTTATAGGTGTAATCATCTCAACGACAGACAAAGGCTTAATGGTCAACGTCGCCGGAGTGGTAAGGCAACTGACGAACGAGTTTGTCAGTGGGTGTAAGACATCGAAGGCATATGCAATCGGCGTCTTTGATGCGGTACGAATCGGTGTAAATCGCGGTGTGCTTCTCACATGTCACGACCATGGCCTAGCGGAATACTTGCGCGACTCTGGTACAGAGATAGTCCGACATTATGCTCTGCCAGCCCCACTCAGTAACGGCACAGTCTCTTCAGGTCAGCGGATTACGCCGCTGGTTGAGGGGCTAAACTAAAGACAGTTGACGGGCCTTAAACAGACGCTTTGGTGGCTAGACGGTGGCGGGGTCTAACGCAACAAGGTGCCCTGAACAATCGCTCACACGCTCATGAGTCATATGAACTCTGGGACTAGGGCCGAAATTGTTATAAAGGTGGACGACTGATGAAGCTATTAAGTGTTTGGCAGAGCCAAAACGCCCAAGCTTAAAGTTAGCAGCAAGTAACCCTCAAGATCTGCGGCTGCGCTTGAATGCGACCAGCGCCTCAAGCGCCTGAGCAACACTCCATCCCTCACGCTCCGTATCGATAACAAAATCCGCGTGAAACGCAGCAGGATCAGTCTCCGTAAAGTCTGGATAACCCACTTCGGCATGCTTTCGCGCGTTATCAATCACAGATTACAGCCCCTCACGCTCAGCCAGTGACACCGCCTTTTTTAGATTCAACGGTGTTACTCCAGTCAAAGGATAGGCGCAGATCATAAACCAGGCCGGCGGCAGCATAAGTGCCGAAGACGGTAAACCGAAAGCAAGGCGTCTTGCTTGCTCACAGCGTCGCGCAAAGCGAAACAGAACCTCTATCCGATCCCAAAATCAGTGTTTGAAAGCGAGGTTCTCAACCTGATCAACCACATCCTTGCGATCCTTCGCTTTCAAAAGATGAAAGCACTGCAGCAAATGCGCCGTCTCATCGTCCTCGCAATAAAAATACGGCACCGGCAGATTCATGACTGCAGCGATCTGCTTCACGATGCTTTCACCAGGCTGGTGAACGCCCTTTTCGTATTGAGACATCCGCGCAGAGGCCGTGGCCGGCTCAATGCCCGCCTCAATCCCCAAGCGCTCTTGTGAAAAGCCTCTTAGCTTGCGCGCCTCTTTCAAACGCTTGCCAAACGTACTCATTTTCTCTCGCCGCAAAAGGCTAAGAGATTCTTAGATTCGGTTTGACCGCATACTAAGTAATCCTTAGTATTTGGCAGAAATATCCTTTTGCCATCACTCAGCGACGCAAGGACAGGGACTCAAGATGAAGGAAATGCAGATCGTAGACGGCCGGCTCGACGAGAAATCGCGCGGCTTCGGCGGCGACATGGTGAGCTACCATTTTTGGAAAATTGACGGCAAAAAACTCGAACCGATCGAAATCCCAGATGTGCTGGATGCTCACGTCAAGGCGGGCGATCGTGTTCGAGTGACAGCACAACTGGATAAGGACAAGGTCTACAGAATCTGGGCAATGCAAGTGGCAGGAGAGCCTGTTCGCTCGGTGGTTACTATCCCCTTCATTGGCGTCTCTCTAGGGAGGCTCGGGATCCTGCCTCTGGCGGTCGCCATATTTACTATTTTTGTTGCCTACGGTTTCTGGACAAACAGCGCCAACCACCGAAGCTTTCACGGATCGTCCTACCAGCTAGCCTGGATCGCGCTGAATTTGTTCGTCAGCTATCGCTACATGGTTAAGCCAATATTGATCATCACGCGCGGCATCAAGGCGTTCCGTGAATATTGCGCCAAGACCCCTGCTTCCGCCTCTACAGCCAAATGAGATGAACCAGTCGCAATAGAGTGCCAGGAGTAAAAGTGAACAATGTCGAGCAGATCCAATACCAAGCCGAGCTTGTCTTTGGCAACAAAGCGAAAGCCGATCATTGGCTGAGCCAGCCGACAGCACAAACAGGTGATTGCTCGCGGTTGCAACTGGCTCACAATCAGATGGGATATAAAGTCGTGAAAGCAGAACTTGATAGGCTCAGTCATGGGTTCGCCTGTTAATGCCGCCTTTCGTCGAGGAACGACATGATCACCTTTGATCTCAACACAAACGACGCCGAGGCTTTGCTTCGGCATGCGCAAACATTCCAATCGGATTCGGGTGATGCTCGTGAAGATCGGCGAATGCGCGAGGCACTGCTCGATCTGAGAGACGCCCTTTTATTGCACTTGAAGGAGCAGGTAGATGACAACACCCACTCTTAGCCTGATCATCTGTAAAAACTGCCTTTGCAATGAAACCGTCAGCCAGAAGGCCGGGCGCCAATGACAGTGTCGGGTTCTTGCGCCGGGAATGATTGGGCGCTGACGCTTTAGAGTGTCTACGTGAAGGGCAGCATCTTGCAGGTAAAACGTCAGTACTGTTTTAAGCAGACCCGAAGAAAGTTGCTCTTGTGAACGGACATTATCCCCAGCTGTTGAAGGGGGTCATTCAGACGATTCCTGCAGAGCGATGGCCCAAGGATTTGCTTGAATGGAGACTGCAACTAGATCTGGCGGTGTGATGGTGAGGTACCGTCATTCTCTTTCAAGATGACGGGCATCTGAAGTGACTGCGTCCATGATGGATTGCAGTTCTTCAAGCAGTTCTGCGTAATGCCGCTTCAGGTAAGCGGAAATGGCTTCATCGCGAAGCAGGCGTGCCAGGTAGCCTTTTGCGACGACCAAGACCAGCATCGTTTCACCCAACGTGTCCTCAACTTGCTTGTAATCATGCTGCAGGTTTTCCATTTCACGCTCCATGCGAGCAATATCCACGGAGCTGACATCCGCCGCCTGTTTTTTCTTCTTCTCCACGAGCATCTCTGGGCGAGTCGCGGCCAACACCATCCGAGCATAATTTTGAGTAAAGCAGTTAGCCGAGATCATCATTTCCACAGTCTCGATTTGCCGAATGGGCTTCATCTGTCTAAGTGCGCGAAAAACGTCCTGAGCGACCATTCGAACCTTGAGCATCTCCACCACTTCAGGCGCGATGCCGTTGAGCAGGTTCTCTCTCTCATGGATTCGATCCACGTTGATCCCCAGCACTTGGGCAATGCGGGTGGCCTCAATTCCTTTCTTCAGGGCCGCAATAATCATCTTATGCTCTTGGATCGGTGTCAGCCGGTTGATCTGTCGGTTGTAGGTAAACCCCTCATCATCAGTAGAAATCAAGCACAGAGCTTCCGTACCACCTAATGTCTTCAGTGCCTCCAAGCGAAGATGCCCGTCCAAGAGCATATACATTGACACCCCACCACTCACCACTGGTTTGGGATGCACGGCCAAGGGCTCGATTATTCCTAGTTCCTTGATCGAACTGAGAATGCTGGCGTATTTTTTACTACCCTGAATGATTTTTTCGATCTTGCGAGTAGGGAGAATCCGTTCAATTGGAATGGCAATGATGCGCTGCTCGAAAGCCTGTTTTATCTCGGCCATTATTGAGTCTCCCCGAATACACGATCTGCCAATGGCTTAGGCATGTCCGAGATCTCCTCAGTGCGCAACAAAGTGACGAAGTACTCGTCTGATAGCAGCCGACGCATTGTCGTAACGATAATAAGCAGACGCTGCTCGCTGATATCCGCTTTTTTGATCATCACTCTTTGACGACGCACCTCCGCTTGATAAACGTTCAAAAGCTTTTGCGGAGTTGTCGGTTTATCACTGTGAGGCTGCTGCCCGTAACGCTTGCCCAACGCTTTACGCCTTTCAACCAGGCGTCGCACCTTCATAAGTTGCTCGCCCTTCAACACACCGGTCTCGTATGCCTCCATCATGGCATGCTGGACTTCTCCATCATCGGAGCGCGCAATTTCCGTCGCCATGGAGATTGAAACCCACCCCTTTTCTACGGCGGCGATCAACCGCTCCTCTCCTTGCCGCAGAAGCAGGAGAATTCCGTGTATGTAAGTCACATCCAGGCACGTTTTACTGGCAATCTGTTGAGGCGTATAGCCTCGATCAGAGAGGATTTGAATCGATAACAGCAGTTCTTTATTCGAGTGTTTGCGGCGGGCCAAATTCTCGACAAGACTGATGAGATAACGGTCAGTTTCGCTGGCACTCACTACGATGCACGGAATCTTTTTCTCCCCCAAAGCTTGGTAGGCTTCAAAGCGACCCTGCCCACAAACGATTTCAAATGTCTCTGCGCCAATGGCGGTAGGGGTAACAGTGATTGGACGTTTTAAACCCAATGCAGAGATATTCTCCACCAACTTTGCAAAAATCTGGCGGTTACGCATTCTAGGGTTGAGCACGCGAATATCATCCAACGGAATGAGCCGAATCAATGATTCTTCTGCGACATGCATCAACGCTTTACGATGGTTTTGAATTGCCGTCATGCCACCCTCCGATGAGCAGACCGCCGAGACAGCTGCGCAAGGATATCCAATGAGTCGAACCTATAGATTTCGAGATTGGACTGATTACTCTCGGCCAGACGCAATGAGGGGGCTTCCATTTCCACGGTCGGCAAGATGTAATAGTCCAGCGCGGCTTCTTCTTGCTCTTTCATACGCACGGCGACGGTGATGTCTGGATTCAGACCAACGTCGAATCGAATTTTCCAACGCTTATAGCCGGTGATCGATATTTGGCAGCGGCAGAGCACCAGCGATATAACTAATTCCTGGTTAACCAGCATAAGGTCTGTGTTGGGATCGATGATTACCTGCCCGCCCACCTCCGAGATTCTGTCTGTGGTTTTCCCCAGCAAGACCGGGTGCAAATGTCGAAGGCGCCTATTGGCTTCTATGTATTGATAGTCCCTTTCAGGCGTGTAACCGATCAATGAATAACACCGGAGCAAGCTCCCAAATCGGTGTTGATAGGCGCTACTGGACGGACACCCTTCTGACTCATCAATCACCAGTCCCGACAGATATCCCTTCTGTTCGTAGATAGCCTTGAGCACGCAAAGCATCTCATCATCAGGCATACGGTATGAGCGCGTCTGGATGACGGCTTGAGCGGCTTGAAAAAGGATCACACTGATAATTGGCCGGAAGACTCCGTTGGCCCTTATCCAATTTTCTGGACGATTGCGCTCACGCGTCTGCTTCAATTTGAAGGAGCTGTGGTTCCAAACGTTGTTTCCTATGTACTTTTCATTGATCAGTATCTGGTGAACGGTGCCGCGTGACCATGCTGAGCCCCGGTCGTTGACTACACCACTCGAATTGAGCCAGTCAGCGATTTCCCGTTCACTTCTACCCTCTTCTACAAACAGCTGGTAAACGCGTTGGACTATCGCGATTTCACTGGCAGGGCCAGGTATTAGAATGACCCGATCAGTTTGAATGCTTTTGTGCTCTCCAATACTCAGTTCATTTTTGGGCTGTCCACTTGCGTCCACCAATTGACGCCTAAGTCCAAATCCGGCGGGCCCACCCTGCCGAAAGCCCATTTCGATCAAACGTGATTGCCCGGCAAAGACCTTGACCGACAATTCTCGACTGTATTCTCCTGCCATCATGCGCTTGACGCTTTTGACGATATTCGACACTGGCGAGCCATCGTTGGTGAATTGCTCAGCGCAATATTGGACTGATACGCCAGCTTGGCGACATCTCACTTCATAACTTGCGCTGACATCAGGATCTTGGAATCGCCCCCACCGGCTTACGTCGTAGACCAACACCGTTGTGTATTGAGCAAGCCCGCTCTCCACGTCGGAAAATAACTGCTTGAGTGCATCCCGACCTTCCAGACGCAGGCCGCTTTTGCCGGCATCGGTATAAACCTTGGTGATCTCTAACCCATGCGTTACCGCGTATAGTCGGATGGTATCGAGCTGGTTTTCTGTTGAGTATTGCTGGTGCTCCGTGGACATGCGCACATACGCCGCAGCCAAGGCCATAGGCGAGTCAATGCCATCCGCACTCTCAATTAGCGTCCGCACGGGCGTTACCCTCGTCCTGATTTACGGCCGACCTGACTCGTCACATGCCGCGAACGGTCAACGCGTTTCTTCGAAATAGCCCTTAAGAAGGTAGAAGACCGAGGAGCGAAATATGTTCACTAAAACAGGCAATACTTTTCTGCCCCAAAAACAATATGCCGCTGAGATTGCCCTGGCCTTGCATAGAGAGCTTGGTGAAACTCATCAGGCGACAAAGACTTTGATGCGCTGGACGAATGCGGATGAGAGGACTGTGAAAAACTGGATGTCTGGGAGTAACGGCCCAAGGGGTGAACATTTGGTTGCCTTGGTTAAGCATTCCGATTTTGCTCTAGCAGCCTTCCTAAGCATGGCGAAAAGGCCTCACGCCCTGACTGCATCGCAGCTGCCTCAGCTTAGACAGAAACTCCAATCTGCAATAGATAGTATTGACTCGTGTGACTGCCGGGACGGACTTCCCTCACCTTAAGCAAATCACACCCTCTTTTTCATTTCCGACAATTCGATGTGATCGTAGCTGCACACCACGGCAAGACCAGGGTGAGTCAATCAACTGGGTATCCGGCACACCTGCACCTGGTACCCCATGGCAGTCAGCCTCTGTGAAAACTGTCGGAAGTTAACCTTAGAAAAAAATGGCATGTGCAAGACGTCATGGGGCTGCATGATGGCGAAAACAATGCGGTTACGTGGCTGGGTAGACGGATCAAAGACAAAGCGAAAGTCACCGTCCAGCGCAAGATGTGCATTCACCTGAACCGCAACGTCTGGAGAGTTAATCAACGCTTCGGCGGACACATAAGCTTGAGAAAACAGATGACTGAGTACGCTTGATGATGAGTACTTTTTCACATGGATGATGTGGTGATCTGGGGTAACCAAGTCACAGAATTCAAAGGGGCTTGAGGCCCCGTTCAGTCGCACCAGTTTCTGATCAAGCAGATGGAAATTGATGTTGTCTGCAATTCGCCTAAGGTAGGGCCCCTCAAGATCAGTGTGATAGGGAGGGAAATGCAGTTCGGATGGAGTAGCTGCTGCAAAATACCGATTGACCTGATCAGTGTACTCACGATCAATTTGGTACCAATCCCCTTCGCTTAATAGATACACCTTCTCCTGAAACCCAATTTCACCTTCAATGCATATGTATAAAGGCCAACACTCGCGTCGCTGTTCATCCCCACCGTAGAGGTAGATACGCTCCGAATGCAGCGACTGTAGCGTTACAGCGCCTAAAATGTGTTTGGAAACGAGTGCTTGTCGAAGATCCAAGTCAAAGCTTAGCGCGGGCCCATTTTTGGAGCGCGCTCCATGTCGAACGTAGCCGAAACCGCTAACGTCATCTGTTAAAAGCATGGGCGCAGCGGCACGAACCCGATCGAAATCCTCTGCGTTAATGGCATCAACCAACAACCCATCAAGCTGAGATGTAAGGGCTGCGTCTCGTACCGGAACTATATAGTCCATCCAGGGATATTTTTCCTTGCAGCGCTCGTCCTCATAGGCAACCAGTAATCTTGAGGCAATGTCCGGAAATTGTTCCAGTCTGACATCCGAATGCAAGGCCAACGAATCCGAACCGCTCACGTATTCGCTTTCATCGTTCTCACCTTCAATGACTCCCGTGAGCGACTTTAAAATTTCCGAGTCAAATTTGAAGTCGAACTCCGATATCGTCATATGTTTCGAAGATTGGGCTTTCGAGCGCAGAGGTGTCCGATCAATATTTGACTTCTCCACAGACTTTATTAACAGCGGATCTGTAAGACTTAGTGCGGTGCGAAGGCCGAAATAGCGCTCAATCCCGGCACCGTCGATAAGGTGCCGCGCATGCCCAAATGTGAAACAAAAAATGCGATCACGTACAGCCATCACCATCAGCGCCTTGAGCGACCGACCGTGGAGGTCTAGCTCCGCAACTTGTTCAATATCATTGAAAAGCTGCGTCCACTTGGGATGGGATGCGTTTGTTTGGTGATAGAAAAGGCACTCCACTCCGGGTAGTGAGAATGGAATGGGGTCTAGTCTAACTTCATCAGAGAGCGCGTCGCGAAGGCTACGACCTGCCTTAAGGAGAAAGACATTAATGGTTAGCTTCATACGCCCTCCTTGACCTTTCGCCTCAAACTCAACCTATCGTCCAGATGCCGCAGGTTAAGTCCGTATATGCTAGGTTTTGAATGTATAGCCGTCTTCTATAACAACTGCACGCAGTTTAGTCACATATATTTCAAAAGGCTCAATTTGCGCGTCATTGAATCACCGTGATGGAGAAAAACATTGAGGATGAACCTTGCCATTGTCACCCGAGAAGACAACAAAGGGATGCGCTGGCGAGTGTGCGCCTGATCTCACTTTTTCAAGGTTCTCGCCGGTTTAAGAAAAAATGAAAAACCAAGTAATCATCCAAGATGCGAAGGTAGATGACCAAGCGGATTCGATGCGAGTGAAACGCTTGGCATACAAGGTACGCCAATGAAGATCCGGCTAGGTTGAACCTCCATCGCTTCGGAGGACTCCCAAACCTAAATCCAGGAGAAACGTATGACCCAGACAGCTTTGGTCGTGGGCGCCAGCGGCATCGTCGGCAGCGCCATCACACAGTTACTAATAGACAACGAGTGGCAGGTCGCCGCACTGTCGAGGCACCCGTCGCAAGTGCAAGGCGTGATCTCTGTCGCGGCAGACCTTCAGGATCCAGCTTCGCTGGAACAGGCGCTGGCGGATTTGAAACCCACTCACGTGTTCATTACCACATGGTCACGGCAAGCAACGGAGGCCGAGAACATTCGCGTTAATGCCGCCATGGTACGTAACGTGCTCGCCGCCATTCGCCCAGCCAAGAGCGTTGTGCATGTAGCGTTGGTCACTGGCCTGAAACACTACCTCGGCCCATTCGAAGCCTATGGTAAAGGCAGCCTTCCGCAAACACCGTTCCGCGAAGAGCAGGGTCGCCTGGATGTCGAGAATTTCTATTACGCCCAAGAGGACGAACTCTTCGCCGCAGCTGAAAAGGACGGCTTCAGTTGGAGCGTTCATCGCCCGCACACCGTCACCGGTGTCGCCGTAGGCAACGCGATGAACATGGCAACCACCCTCGCCGTCTATGCCTCGATTTGCAAACAAACCAATCGCCCTTTTGTGTTTCCCGGATCAAGAGTGCAGTGGGACAGCCTTACCGATATGACGGATGCCCGTCAGTTGGCGAGACAACAACTGTGGGCGGCCACCACGCCGGCTGCAGCCAACCAAGCATTCAATGTCACTAATGGCGATGTATTTCGTTGGAAGTGGATGTGGAGCCGAATTGCCGAATACTTCGACTTGCCTGCCGCCGATTATCCCGCTTCACTCTCCCCACTTGAGAAGCAGATGTCTGACGACCAAACCGTGTGGAGGCAAATGGTTGCGGAACACGGTTTGAAAGAGTCGGATATCGGGCGCTTGATATCCCCATGGCACACCGATGCAGATCTCGGTCGCCCCATCGAAGTGGTGACGGATATGTCGAAAAGTCGCACCATGGGCTTCACTGCCTACCAGGCGAGCGATCAGGCATTTTTCGACGTGTTCAACAAACTACGCGAGATGCGCTTGATACCCTAGGTCGTGCCGCAACGGATAATGGCCAAGTAAGAGGTCGTTGAATGCCGACGCCAGCTAAAGTGAGCGGACAATCGTACTGACTTTAAATCGATAGCACTTTTCATTCTCGCCTACCTCCAATGACATGTGCGTTTCTCCTGACAACCTGGAGGTCTCCATGTCGATACGCAAGATCGTTCTGCTTTCCTGTCTGGGTGTGGCACTCGCTGGGTGCGCTGGCTCGCGCCAAGAGCCCCCTCCCTCCACCATGCAAGTCGACCTGCAAAAATACCAGGGCACCTGGTACGAGCAGGCCAGGTTGCCTATGTTCTTCCAGCGCAATTGCCAGCAGTCAGAAGCGCATTACCGTCTGCGTGATGATGGCCGCATTGACGTCACCAATCGTTGCAAGGAACAGGATGGCGAATGGAAAGAGGTACGCGGAATTGCCGAATCGCAGCAGCCAGGCAGGTGACTCAATGATGGTACTGCCATGGATGACTATCTAGACGTCTTCGCTCAATGACCCATGATCGTTTTCTGGGTGTCTCGACGAGCCGTAAACACTATGAGCAACCATCGCACGCGTAATGTAAAAATCCGTCCCCCCCACTGGGGCAACTTAATAAAGCGCACTGCGTGCCGCATCAGCACTTGTAAGACGTGAGATAAGCCAAGCGGCCAGATAGCGCTTCTGAGTCATTACTGAGTGTCCGCTTTGGCTCGCTTCTACGTCTCGCGACCGGCATCGATCGGCCAATGACAGCCGTTCGGGATCGACAGCAATCCGTACGCTTCACTCCTTCGCTTACGACCCGTAGCGGGCACGTGGACGGGTTACTCACGACGCCTTTTAAGCTTGTTTACGCTCTAGTGACGCAAAGGTGGTACCAAACACATTGACGTCCTAGTCAGTGTCGATGGAACACAGGAGCTGATAATTACGAGTTGACGTTTAAAAGACTCAGCAAAAGCCATTGCGGATTGATGCGCGATAATGGCAATCTGCCGGCAACGAGAACAGCGCTATCTGGATAATCCATAACAAGGATAGAGTATGACTACCGGATTTTTGATTAGAAATTTCGAAACGTATCAAGCCATCAATTATATAAAACTCTCGAATGGAAAACACTTTAGTGCACTATCTGGGGAAAATGGTGCTGGTAAAAGCTCTGAGCTTGAAGCCTTGAATAGTTTCTTAAACGGCGCTGAGAGCCGAAGGATTGGATATATCACCTAGTGTGGTAGAGCTAAGAATGCCTTTCGCGATCATTAGCGCCTATTCTCAAGCCACAAAGTCGTCACCACGCTTAAATTGTAAAGTTATAAAACTAAATACGAAAGAAATGGAGTTCATATGAAGCTTAATGTAAAAATCAATAAAGTAAAATCCATCAAAAACCTCGAAATTGATCTGCCTGTAGAAAAAGGTTTATATGCCATAACCGGACTAAACGGATCAGGCAAGAGCACCCTGGTTGCGTGCGCTTCTACAGTATTTTTCAATATGCCAATGAATGAGTATTTCGGATCAACTGACGACGACGCATCTATTACATTTAAGTTTGATAATGCAACCCGCTCCTGGACAAAAAATGACAAGGGAAAATGGATTAAAGAATCTAGAGGGGGCATGACCATCAAAGGATTCTATGAGGGCAGTATCATATATGGAACTAGGTTTCGCAATACAAGCATCCACATCCTCAGAAAGCTAGACAAAGTTGAGAGCGCAAAACTTAATCCAGGGGCTGAATTCATTCGTCAAAGCCTTGGAAAAATACTCCATAACAACCCAGAGTTCTATGAGAAGCTCTTCAAGATCAGTAACGCAGACGCAGGCCCTGACATTCAGTTCAGTGGCGATATTTTTTATTACGAAAAAGATGGACGCAGAGTTAGCCAGTTCCATATGTCAACCGGAGAAAATCTTCTTGTAAGCATTTTAAACTCCATCAATTTTAGGAATAATGATCGCGCAAGCCTCAACAAACCATGCATTATGTTTCTTGATGAAATAGAATTAGCCCTTCACCCTTCGTCGCTTAAGCGACTTGTGCATTTTCTCAACGAGATTGCCGATCAATACAACTATGCCATTTACTTCTCAACTCACTCCATTGAGTTGGTCGGCGCAATTCAGCCAAGCAATATTTTTTTCTTGGATCGGCACGTTGATGGCTCCCTAGAAATATTGAATCCTTGCTTTCCTGCATATGCTACCCGCATATTATATGATCACTCTGGATATGATCACGTTTTCCTGGTTGAAGATGATCTTGCTAAAGAAATCATTACGAGACTACTAAAAGTGCATGGTCTCTTATCCAGTAAGTTAGTGCATGTTCTTCCTTGCGGTGGGTACACAAATGTCATTGAGCTCGCGAGAGAGGTGGTCAACAGCAATTTATTGGGAAGAGCATCAAGCATCTCTATGATTCTAGACGGCGACATAAAATTAGATGCTCAAAAATATATTACTTCCCGCAACATACACAACAACATACCAATGAACTTTCTACCCATTGAAAGTCTCGAAAAGTATCTCAAAAGCAAACTTCATGACAGTATAGACCACAAACTTTTTCGAGCATTGAATGACTTCATTTTTCAAAAAGCAAGTCTTTCGGAATTAATTGAAAAATACCGAAACTCGATAGATATTTCAAAAGACAGCAACGGGAAAAAGTTGTACAAAATAATTGAGGGTGAATTAAAGAATCGAGGAAAATCAAGGGCCGATATAATCGAAATGGTTGTTGATCATCTTGCGAGTACGCAGAGCCAAGAACTAAGCAAAATTGTTCTCTATCTTCAAAATCATCTCGCTGCATAAGTAGGCTTTTCGCTTATCCTATATACTTATATTAAATATGAGTATATAGGATTGAAATATCAATTATACCCCCCCCTAAACTACTTCACACCTTCGAAAGAACGTAAAATATGAGAGGAAAGCAATTGCTACAAGCCAGGTGACCTTAGCCATTCATCATAAATTCGCTCAGCATTGAAGTTGGATTGACGTTTTACTAGACGCTCGCTGCGGTGACAACGTCCGCTAATGAACGAAAGCAAATGCATTCTCAGACGAGACCTAAGCTCGACGTAAGACGCAAATCGGCCCGCATCTATATCAGAACTTTCCATAACATCACGTAGCACTCTGATGCTCTCAGCACCGATCACTGAAGCGTGCAGCCGCACGATAGGATCAAGCCCCGGGATTCTCTTGAAACTGGCGACCGCCTCTTCAAGCAGTCGCGCAAACGACACCTTGCTACATGCCTGCTGCGCCGTGCGCCAAACCTGAGACTCAATCTCGTCTTCCATCTGCTCTCTCCAGTTAATCTGCGGACTGACTCGCACGAAGTTGTCCGGCACGAGTATTTTTTCAAAAAAAGACCGTGAATTTTAAATCAAACGGGTTAGCAGAGGCTTTCAGCCGCTAAGGGACGATTTTGCTGTACCCATAAGGCAGCCATACACCTGCGTCAGCCAAAAGTAGTCGCTAGAAAAAGCTATAAGCAAGAGCACAGCGGCGACGAAAAACAACATAGGTCGGCCAGGAAGCCGTTGAAGGGTGAGGTGCCAAGATCGCTGCTTTTCTGTTGTCCTAAAATATAAAGATCCGTCGCACAAAAAAATTTTCAAGGGGCGAAAAAAAATAAATTTTCATCAAGCAAAACAAGCGCCGGGCGATACAGCGCCCGTCAGGCATTCGATTGTGCTATCTCGATCATTCTTGTGAAGCCACCAGGCTCGAATGCCCCTCATTTAAATCCTTGCAAGGAACCTATACATGACCTTCAAGAGGCCTTTGACCTTCCAAGCGGCATTGAAGAAAAACATCAAACGGATTTTCACCTATTGGGCACCAATCAGTGTGATCTTGGGTGGTCTCGGTACCATTTTGGGGTTTTATACGATATCGGCCTATACGACAGCGATCGGTCGTCCAGATTTGATGGCTTCAGCGATTGAGGCTAAATCAGCACTGCTACTGTGGCTTGCAGTAATCGCACTCTTGGTAGCGGCCTATTTCTCAGTCCTCATGACGACAAGTGTACTATTCGGGCTCTCAGTATCGCTTTTCAACAAAAGTCCAGATCTCCAAGTTGACGTGATGAAGCTGCTTCTTTTAGCAGTACTATTCGGAATCGCAGTGCTGATGGTGACGATATTTACAGGTATAGAAGTCACCGATGGCTATAAGCTAATCTGGGTAGTTGCCTATGGCATTTTGACAATTCTGGCATTACAGAAAAACTCGAAATTCAGACAGGCAATAAACCTTTGTGCAACGACGACCTCACCAGGAAAATTAAAGAACAAGGCAACACGTTTCGTCTTTTTGGTCATGCTGGCATGCATCCTGATCAGCACTGTCCTATCAACCGTACTACCTGTCAGCCTCATCCTTAAATCTTACTCCGGTGAAGATACGCCCGAAGCCTTAATCAAGCTGAATCTCATATCCATTGTGTTCGCCGGTATGACATTGATCCCTGTCATCGTTTTCTATGACAGCAAAACCGATCTCTTCAAACGGGTTTCGCAGTGTCTGGCAGCGGCATTCGTAATCCTGGCCATCATCATTGGGGCTTCACCAGGAGGCCCTCTGACCATTGTGTACACGGCGTCTTCGATGATGAACGTCCGCGACCAGACCGCAGCAAAGTTTTTGCTGACCGAAAATTATGCGAAAGAGGATCTCGATCCTGAGGTTTGGGGCACTGTGGAGACGGTGCGCAAATATCCTCTAGCCTCCGCATTTCCACTCTTTTCTTTCGGTGATGTGCTACTGCTTTGCCCAGAAAAGCTGATCAAAACCGAACTCAAAGATTGGCCAGCCAAATCGGCTTACTGTGTTGTCACAAAAAACAGCAAGGCCCTCCGAATGCCGCTAAAACCCGAAAAAGCAGCGGAGGTCAAAAAGTCGATCGAAACCGATCCTCAGAAGCCTGCCACCTGATTGTCCCAGTGATAAAGGTCGATACAAGGTAAGGAAATGTGAATGGATACTGATCTAAAAGCTCTTTGGCTGCGCGAGCGAAACCGCAGAGAAGCGCTGTGGGAGCTGGAGGTTCTGCAACCCGGCGCAGCAGAAGCCAAGGTCCCTTTAGCCACCCTCGCTGAAATCGACAGGGAGGATCTAGAGAACCCTATTGGCCACTCCCACGCCATGTCGATTGATGAACTTCGTGAAGCCGTTCCCGAGACTCAAATCGAAGGCGCTGATAGCCATCCCTTTGTAATTGTTTTGGATCAGCATATTCCCCAACCTTGGCGCGCAAGATTTGAAGCCGCCAGCATGCTTTCCACCCGCTTACCTCAGGGAAGCTACGCGAGTGACTGGCGACGCTTTTTACGGGTGTGGGTAAGGGAAATGGAACACCTCAAAGCGCACCGGGAGTGGTTGGAAAATAATCGAGTTTGATTTGAATGCAAACAACTGCGAGGCATTGATCAGGCATTGCGAGAGCTTTGTGCCGACGGGAGATGATCCGCGAGAAAAGCGGCGTCTGCAGGACGCTCTGGAGAGACTGCGTCAAGCTCTGGAAAGTCATCTGAATGAGCCAACATCCTCAGCGAAGAACATGAGAGCGACCTGATTATGAAGAGCCCATGCGCGAAGTAAAAACCATGCAAATCCGCCTCAAAAGCAAGCGTTTTTTGCCTTCACCATTGTACTTTCTCAACACGTTATGACCCCGCCTTGCCGCACCAGCAATCTGCTGCGCATTGTTCACCTTGTCGACCTCTGGATCTGGCGAAGGAAAATTCAACGCCTACAACTAATGATGTCCATGCCACCCATGTACTGCTTCAGTACATCCGGTACGCGGATCGAACCGTCGGCCTGTTGGTAGTTTTCCATTACCGCTACCAACGTACGACCGACCGCCAAAGCAGAACCGTTTAGAGTGTGCACAAGTTCCGGCTTGCCGGTTTCCGGGTTACGAAAACGTGCCTGCATGCGGCGGGCCTGAAAATCGCCGCAGTTGGAGCATGAGGAAACTTTGCGGTAGTTTTCCTGGCTCGGAATCCACACTTCCATGTCGTGAGTCTTGACCGCGCTGAAAGGTAGGTCGCCGGTGCACAGCGCCATAGTTCGATAAGGCAGGCTCAGCAGTTGCAGGACTTTCTCGGCGTTGGCGGTTAAGTCTTCCAGCGCCCCCATCGAGTTAGACGGCTCGACGACCTGTACCAGTTCGACAATGTCGAACTGGTACAGGCGGAGCATGGCACGGGTGTCGCGCCCCGACACGCCGGCCTCGCTGCGGAAGCAAGGGGTATGGGCAACAAACTTGAGGGGCAGCTGTTCCGCATCGAGAATCCGCCCTGCCGCCAGGTTGGTCAACGGGACTTCGGACGTAGGGATCAGGTAAAGATCTTGCTCGCCTCCACGGGCGATCTTGAACAGATCTTCCTCGAACGTCGGCAGTTGACCGGTGCTTTGCAGCGCAGGGGCCCGCATCATGTACGGGGTGTAGGCCTCTTCGTAGCCGTGCTCGCTGGTGTGTAGGTTGATCATGAACTGCGCCAGGGCGCGGTGCAGACGGGCAATCGGGCCGCGCAGCAGAGTGAAGCGCGCACCGGACAGCCTGGCGGCGGTTTCAAAGTCTACCCAACCGAACTTCCCGCCAAGCGCGGCGTGATCTTTTATCTCAAAATCAAAGATTCGTGGAGTACCCCAGCGGCGCACTTCGACACTCCCGTCTTCGTTTTCGCCGACCGGCACGGACTCGTGCGGCAGGTTGGGAATGCCCAGTAGGATCGCTTCCAACTCAGCCTGGATCTCGTCCAATGCAGCCTTGTTCTCGCTCAGTTGGCCGCCCGTGTTCTCGACATTGGCCATCAGCGGTGCGATGTCTTCGCCGCGTTGCTTGGCCTGACCAATGCTCTTGGAAATCGCGGTACGCTCAGCCTGCAGTGCTTCGGTACGGATCTGGACGGTCTTGCGCTGTTCTTCCAGTGCTTCGATGCGCGCTATATCCAGGGCAAAGCCACGGGGAGCTAGGCGATCTGCCACGTCCTGAAGGTTGCTACGTAACAGCTGGGGATTGAGCATAGGGGTACCTCACAGTATTGGAGCACATCGCTTCGCCCGAACTGGAGTGATCGATGATTCAAACTTGATGTGAAACTGAGATCAGTTGCCCGGAAGCAATCCTAATTTGATCAAGGCATCCATCCCCCGTGGTGTTACGGACGTGCGCGTGATCCTGAGATGTCCACGTCGCAATTTCCGCCTGGAACACCTCGAATGATTTAAATAGCATGGTGGCTACTGCATCTAGCATTCCGACGCGCTTGTTGCTCCACCGATCGACGTCATCCAGGCGAACAAAGTAGGCATTGATATCTGGCGCATAAACAATTCGGCATGAGCGTTCAGGCATAAAAACTCCCGTAGCAGCTGTAGAGCTGCGCCCTGCCCTCGCACAGCCTCTACCGCTTTTATGTAGTGGCTGGCACACAAGTGGAGCTCGTTGCGTGGATCAAACATTCACGATATCCGAGTGAAATGGGGAAGATTCTGGAAGTCGGTCGCGAACCAGGAAGGCAGTAACGATCAGCGTGCCTTCCTGTATTCATTCAGCGCTTGAAAAGCCGGCATGCTCACATGCTTGCGAAAGCCTCTACCAGCAAGTACGTACATCGCATCCTCGCTTTCAAAAAAACACCCTTGGAAGTTTTTTTGAAATCCAGTTATGAAACTGTCGCGAGCTGCAGTTCGCCCTTCGCTGTCAAATACTGTCTTGTGGACAAACAGAACTGAAGGTTGCAAGCCGCGCTTTTGGACGTCCTTTTCCTGAGTGTCAGGGAGCAAGATGTCCATGAGCATCCAGTTCCGGACGATACAAAACCGCTGCTCCGCAAACTCCTCCTGAGCCAATTTGATCAGCTCTTCATCTCCTAATCGCGATCCCCCTATCATCCTTGCAGGGCCGTAAAGCACATCTTCAATCAGTTCAGTTTGCACACTGTTGCCTAATTCTTAAAAAATTCTGAATCCGCACGAAAACCTTCCAGGCAGCTGCTGGTCTTGCCTCGTGAGTACCCGGTAATCGGCACACCGAAATCGAATTTCTCTGCGTCCCGCACACATTGTGGAAACTCCATTTCCCTACCGTTTTTACCTGCAAACGCCAACGAAGGCAGCATCAATGAACCCGGTCAAAACGATCTAAAGCGCCATTTTCATGCAGCCAGTGAGCAACAACGAAAGTCCCACCATCGATTATCGTGAAAAGGTCATAGCCTGCTCTCCGACACCGATTGATGACTGGCAGAGCATGAAAGGGAAGTCCCTCCGGATACTTTTTTGCCGGGTCGAAAAACAACAGACCTGTGATTTTTGGAGGTCGCTCCAAGGCGCAGAGCAAGTACCCGGCAACATCCGGATCTGCAATGGCTTTACGTGCTCTCTCAATGACACTGGGGTATCTGTGAAAGCGAAAATCACAGTGCTTGGCTCCATAGGTTTTTATCCAGTACATCCTGGCTACCCTCATCAACTGGGTCAGATTTCAATCGTGAAATCCGGAATGAATCCTGTGTCTTCGCCGGGGTAACCGCGAGGATTTGAGATGATCCGGCCCCTGCCAATCTCCACATCAACAGCGCGATGCGTATGTCCAAAAATCCAAACGTCAGTCATCGGTAAAAGTGAACGCCACCGATTTGTTTAAGCTGCGCTGAGATGACCGTCATGATTGCCTCCCCCAACTTCCGGGATCGGATAATGGTGCGTAACAACGACCATTGAACCTTCAACGGGCTTAGCGAGTTCATCACTCAAGAATTCATACGCAAGCCGGTTTCGCTCAATCACGTCCGCTGGACGTAGCCGTGGAAAGTTCTCCTCAGCTCTGATCACCTGGAAGTCGTTCATCCACAGTCGCAGGTCACCATCGCTTCCACCGGGTCTCAGATGGATGAGAAATCCGTCCAGACTATTGAGACCAGAATGCGTGTTTGGTTGCAGATCCAAACCTGATTTCCAGGGCTTGCACATGCGGCGCAGCGGCCTCTCGCATTTTGCGAAGCGTGTGGTCGATGTGGCCTTTGTAAAATTCGTGGTTGCCGCTGCAATAAATAACGGGATAGCTGAACGACTCGCTGGCCCATTTCACACCTCGCGCCTGGAAGTCCACGTCACCGGCCACCACGACGATGTCAGCCTCTGTTTTAGGTGGTTCGAAGGTGGCGAAGCCGTTGTGCAATAGACCAACATTTTCATGACTCTGCCCCGCAGAGCTTGCTGGCAGCCCCGTTCGACGATTAAGCGATATATTGGTAGCCATTAGCTCAAGATGCTCGGTGCCCGTCCGAACACAGAGATAGCCCAAATAGTTCCTTGTTTGACTATACGACATTGAGTGGAACTGAGCAAACCGGGCATACAGTCGTATTTTAGAGAATGGCCCAAATGCTCAGGCAATCAATCGCCGCTGCGCTGAGACACGTTCGCCGGCAACATCAGGTACTGCTGACCGATCTGGAAGAAGGCGTAACTGCTTCCCACCTCAGTCGCATTGAGCGCTCAGAACGTGGCGTTACTGTCGAAAAGCTAGATGAAATTGCTCGGCAGCTGGGCGTTCATCCTCTGTCCATTCTTGCTCTGGCATACGGTGCTGAGGAAGTCGTGCGTCCTACCGAGCTCCTGAAGCGTGTATGTAAAGAAGTGTCTGCCCTTGGCGGATTGATAGCCCCGCTCGCTGTTAAACCGGAAGACAGTCATTCCAGAGTCGCAGCTGCTGCTAAACGCCGTGAAGAAGTGCAACGTTTAAAGGTTGATGGGCTATCCAAGGCCGAGGTTGCTCGGGCGTTGGCTATATCGAAACAAACGGTGGCGAGACATTGGTAAATTGCTGAACTTGGCTCATCGGTTTACTTTCTTGCAAGGTTCAAAGTTGACTTGCCCGCCAACCTCGAAGCCTTGGCAAGCCGGTACCCCAAGCCAAACTGACTCGTGCAGGAAACGCATCTCTCGCCGGAGATCCGTTGCCCCTGAGCGCACCTCCAGATCCCCCGTAGAGACAACCGGGTGAAGCCCTAGGTACTCCTGAATGGAGTTCAATAGCAACGTATAAGACACGCTCTGGTGATCAATTCAGGCATTCAGGGCCTGCGCGAGTACGGCGCCTGATCAAGCGACTGGTATCCAGATTTGGCATTGGGAAAGCGTGTGAGGGAGGGTGCAGCTACCACCTAGGTACGTTCAATTAACGGCGCGGAAGGGAGCGCATGTGCATGCACACGATCTCCCACTGCCCCAGCCGGAAACGGTTGTACTGGCGAACCAGAACAACTTTTCCATGATCGGTCATGGCGTATTCTCCATCTGATCTCAGCGGGCCGCTGATAGCCTTTACACGCCACGTGCAAAGCGAGCAGAAGAGTGCCAGGCAGGAAGGAGAATCCTTTGGTGGTAGCTGCAGGCGTAATGCTATCAGTGGATAGCCTGCGTGAAAAGGCTAGTATTTGCCTTGGTAAAATTCGCTTCTTCAGCCCTGATTGGCCTTGTGACTACCCTCCCCTGGACGACCTCACGCCATCATCTTGTCGAAATGAGCTTCGAATTTCGTCTCAACGAACACGTCCTTGAAGCGATCGATGAAGGTAGCAGGATCGATCTCGCCGAAGTCAGTGATATTGACCGAATCCGTATGGGACTCACGGTTGATGTAACGGAAAAACGCCCTAAATTCTGGCTTGTTCTCGCTGAGCTTCATCAGCGCCTGGCGTAGCGTGGGTGTCTGGTGCACGAAGCTGAAGTAATACTCCAAGATGTTGCGCATCATGTTCGGCAGTACGTTGGGTGACGTTCTCCCTTGCAGCGCGTCTTTAATCGTTTGCCAGCACGCCTGGTAGTCGTTTTGAATTTCCCGCTCCTCCATCGCCACTACCGAGCTGTATTCGGACTTAGTGATGCGAAACAGCGCAAACGCTTTCTCTCCATCCTCTTTCAACAGCTTGACCATTTCATGGAAGAAGAAGAGATTGTGCGTCAGGATGATCACCTGCTTGAAGCGCTCCTTCGGCATCAGCACCTCGCGCCTGATCAAGGACGCGATGTCGTAGACATAGTTATGGGAAAGGCTCGAAATCGGATCGTCGATGACGATGATCCGGTCACTCTTGAGCTTTCCAGCTCCAGAGCCCATCTCTCCATTGCAGACCTCAAGGAAGTAGAGGAATGAGATCAGTGTTTTCTCACCCTCGCTCAGGGTCTTGAACACCCCTTCAGTCTGGGTCGGACGCTCAAGCCGGTACTGGGGTACAGATCCCTCCTCCTTTATCAGCTCGAAGCCTTTCAGACCCAGCATACGCAACCAATACCTAATGTTCTCGACCGCTTGGTCGGTATTGGTGATGGATGCTCTGGACGTCCTCACGATCTCCTGTTGCTCTTGGATACGACTCCTAAGGGTCTGCACCTCATCCTTGGCCACTTGGCGGAAGCGACTTTGGGCCTTCTCAACTTTGTCGAATGTCACGAAGAACGCATTGCACGCCCCCCTGTACCAGCTCCAGAAGCGTCGCTTGATGCTTTCTTCATGCTGCTTGCGATTTTTTATCTTCGCGTTGATCTCGTCGATCTTCTGCTGCTCAGCCGCGATTTCGCCATTCAACTGGGCCATCAGTGGGGCACTGGAATCCAGGGTAATGATCAAGGATGGACTGGCGATTTTCTCGGTGATGACTTGCAGGTTCTTTTGGAACGCCGCCTGCAGCTTCGTGACATGCAGTTTGATCGCTTGGTGCTGGTACTCCGGGGATTCGCACCGACGTAGAAACTGCTCTACCCCGCCCCGGTACCGGGCTTCGAGTTGTCGCAGCACATCCAGGCGTTCCTCGTAGGTCTTGTCGAAAACTTTACGAACCTCAGCGTAGAAATCCGGAGGCAGGGTTTGCTGGCAAAGAGGGCATTTGTCGTGTGCCTCTGCCTCATAACGTAGAGCATGCTTGACCCAGTCCGAATTCCCCAGGTGCTGGATAAACGCAGAAAGGTAGGAGTCACCTGAACCGGTGATGACCTCTTGCAGAATCGGATCGCCCTCCAGGTTTTGCACTTGAAACGCCAGCGGCGCAATGCCCTGCAGCTCCTGATCGCTCGTCTCCTTTAACGCAGCCGCCTCAGCCAACAGCCCTTGGGCGGTATCGGTTGAGGTCACCAGCGGTACGTTGCGAACGGCCTCCAGCAATCGCTCCCTCGTGTTGAGCGACTTGAAGCAATAGGTCAGTGCAGTACCATCAAACTCGCGCTTAGGCTTCCAGACACTTTCCAGCAGTACTTCGTACGCGGCGTCATGAACCTTCTTGCTGTTAACCCCCTTCTCCATTTCAGCATCATGGGTGATCGTTAAATCCGCAATTGATGCCTCGGCTGCTGCCAACGCTTCTTTGGCCTCAATATTCCCCTCGTTGAGCGTGAATACCCCTGGCTGAGACGTCGCCTCCTGGAAATTTTTCTCCATGAAGTGATGGTTGTAGACCAGCACCTCGCGATCGGCCTTGACCGGCTCCACTCCGCAGGCGCCATAACAGGCCTCGCCAGGAGCCTGTAGGAAGTTACCGATTGTGGTCTTGCCAGTACCGTTCTGGCCATAGAACAAGCTCACGCGCCTGAGCGGAGCAATAGACACGGCAGCGTCGGACGAGTAACTGGAAACATTGCGGAGAAGTATTTTTTCGAGCATGGCACAGTCCCTGGCAGAGGCAGATCCAGCTCAAAGATAGGCAGAAAGCTTGCGATTTCATAGGGCCACCACGCACTTGAAATCAATTATTCGTTTCGCCTGGTGTGAGTTGCGGGGGAGTCCATCTGCTCTCAAAACTTGGAGCGCTTCAGTTGCAGAAATCTTGGTCGGGCAGCCACCTATCAGGTAGAAGTCGTCCTTTCCAGGGGAGTAGGCATCGTTCAACCACACACAGAACACGCCCAACAATTGCCGCATCAACCCAAGCAAACTCCTTCTCGGAAACGATGACTACAAACGAATGCCGTGGCCATTACATGGCAATGGCTTGGTAAAATCTACTTCAATGGCTCTAGCACAGTCGCTTCCGCACCAGAGATCATGTTGGGATATTGGTGAATCTGGAGACCGTCAGCCGCGCTAGTCGGACGTAAGCGGTGCGTATTCCGCAAGACCACAGCTTGGAGGTTCAGCATGCAAGACTCGGAAGAATACATGTCGGAAGAAGCCTTTACTGACATGATGCAGGGCCACGTTCATCCGGTGATTCTCAGCAGTGAGCGCTACGACGAGTATTACTCCCATGGTGGGATTGGCACTGCTTTTGTGCTGGAGTACGAAGGTGAACTCTTCGTCGTAACCGCCCTGCACGTACTCAACAACCAATGCGCAGCGCATGACGATTTGCGGATTCTGCTGCGCAACGCCCCTATCTCCATCGTGTTCGACCAACGCGCAGTCTTTCGGGATGAATCTGACCCTGATCTGGATTCAGATCTGGTCATTCTGCGGATCGTAAAATCGCAGCATGCTGATTTGTACGCGGCAGGACTCACAAGCCTGGATGCGGCCCGCTGTGTTGAGACCGAAGACTTCTGCCGCGCTGATATCTTCCACGTCTTTGGTTATCCGGACGAGGGCCGACACTACGACCACGAAGAAAGGGTCTTGGGGGCGCAATTGCACTGGCTCAAGGGGGAACTCATCGAGCCAGGGATTCCGGGCCTTTCAACCATAAAAATCGTGGGCGACCGTCCAGATGACTTCAATGGCATGAGTGGCTCGGTCGTCATCGCAGATGTCGATGACCTTTGGAAATTCGCAGGCTTGGTCACACTCGCAAGCGAGCAACACGGGCTTCTGAACTTCATTCCGGCAGAGAAGATTGCGTACTACTTGAACAAAATGGTGATGATGGAAATGATCGGCGCCGTGTTACCGGAGGATGCGGACGTCCGACGTTGAATGGATGGAGAACGCCGCCTGGCAACTGATTGCGGTCGGTTGCGTTCTGGTGAGCTCTGATGCGCTCAGGGAGCACCTGGTGCGCAACCGCCTCAAGACAATCCCCCATAGGAAGGGCATACAAGAATGAACTCACCACTTTGGATAGCCACACGCGAAGGTCAGGATTGGATCGACCAACCTTGTCTTGATGCAATTGCGTGGTTTCGCTCGCTGCTCGAACAGCGTGACTGGGACGCCCGCATGGATACCGTGCAGGCTAACTACGAAAATGCCCTGACGAAGTGGGCACATGGTGAACAGGTTCCACTGTTTGACAAGAACGACGCCGTCTTTTGGTACATCCATCAGGCCAACGCTTTCGCTCAAGATCGGCGGAATTTCTTCGCACCTGAAGGTTTCCGTATCGCTCCATTGATGCATCGAATCGGGCATCTCCTGGTGCATCTTCAGCGGGTAAAGGGAGTGAACGACAGAGTCGAAACTCTGCTCAAGAAAGGACGAAAGACCCCCGATGCTGGCCTCTACGAAATTCTGGTGGCAGGTGCATACAAAAGTCGGGATTGGGCAACCGTTCAGTTCGTTCCGGAGCAGTTGGGCGGTTCCAAGACACCCGACTTGCTCGTCAGCAGTAATCGCCGGCGCTGGGCGGTGGAGTGCAAGCGGATCAACCGTTCGGGCTACGAGCTGGAGGAACACGCATGCGCCGAGGCCTTGGCCAAACCTGTCCATGAACTGGCTCGACGCTTGGGCCGTCGACTGGTCATAGATGTGCAATTCCGTCGCGAGCTCAAGCAATACCCGCCCGATACCCTAGTCAAGCACGTGGAGCGGTATATTGAAGACCCGCGTGCGCGCCTGGTACTGGAGGATGACAACTTGGCCGCGCATATCTGGGATGCCGACTGGACGAATCTGAACATGGTCATGGCGCATGACGACGTCTACTTTGGCTCAAGCCGGATGGTCGAGCTTATCAAAGGTGAGTACGACCTCTCGTACGACCATAGTTTCAGTGGCGAATGGGTACCCTCGACACGGATGCCACTGCATGCCGATCGGGTTCTTCACGCAAGCATCGTGAGTTGGCAAAGCGCGTCGTTTGACGCTGCAATGGCGAAAGCCAAGCATTTCCGAAGCACCGTTGGGCGTGCGGCTCAGCAGCTGACTCTGGGATTACCGGGTGCGGTGCATGTGGGCTACGAAGCGTTGGGCGGCTCATCGGAAGATGCGCTCCGTCATCAACTCAACGCGATGGAAATGCGCAACTTTGAGGCCGAGGGATCCAGGCTGCGTTATGTCTACGCCAACTACTTGCGCCCCGAGAATTCGACGGCTCGCATGGAGTCCTGGGCAGTGAGTGAAACCACCGCCTTTTACCGGGTAGGGAAACATCGGACGCCTGAGCCCCTGCCTCACCACCTGCTACTTGGGGATGGTGATGGCACTCCGGGTAATCACTGGTAGAGAGCTTTCTCAAAGAGGGTTTTGAAGATACCCAAAAATTTAGCCTAAACGCGCAGCACCTACTCCCAGTGTGGGAATAGGCACGACGCACATCAAGCAATCGCGTCCGCTGGACGCTCTGCAATAAAGCCTCGTTTTCTCCAAGTTGCACGCACGAACGATTGGAAGTTAGCCTCACCTTTCAGTGTCAAATCATCCGCGTGATCGGTCACGATGATCTGCGGCATGATTCCCGTGGTATTTTGGGTTTGCTCACAAAACTCCACAAGCTTATTGAACATGTTAGTCACCGATCTTAAGTCATCATCCAGTCGATCAGTACTGGCTGTGAGCTCGGCCAAAGCTTTTGCATCAAAGGACTGGCCATGATCAATCTTGGAGGGGAAGTAGACCTGCGTGGGCTGATCGAAAAACAAAATGGGCGGAATCTTGCACCCTTCCTCATGCTTGAGTGCGAACACAGAATGCAACGCGAGGAACAACGTCAAATGGGAATAGAGCCAATTCGCCCCACTACCCATCGAGCGCAGATAAACGTTGCCCATGGTTGAACTCTCATGCCATAGGTCGAAGGTGTGAAGATCAAATTTTAAATTTATCGGCTGGTAGGCTTCCTCAAAGTCAAAACCTGCGCCAATCCGCGCCATTTCACTGTTAATTAGATCACTCAGATCGCTCATTTTTCTAGGGACGTCGTAAGCATCCAAAAGAGGCTTAATTTCGGCAATCCTAGATCTGATGTGCTGGAGAGTACCTTCAAATTCCGATTTTTGCTTATTAATGTAGTCTTCAATGACGCCCTCAAGACGATGTTTGATACGAAGTGCAATCTCGTCAACTGTTTTGCTTTTCTTCAAGTCTTCAACTTGTTTTACGAGCTGCGTAATTTTAGCCTGGATGCCAGAAAGGATCTCTTTCTGTTTTTCAAGCGACTTCGCCAGCTTGCTTTCCTCTTCTCGGAAACTTTCGCGAGCGTAAGAGGTGGTCTTCAGCTCCCTGTTCATCCATCCGATGGCAGCCGTCAGTTTATTTGCCTCATTCTCGACGTGCTCACTAGGTGCAGCGCAAAATGGACATTGCGAGTTGCTTACTTCTGCGTATTCGGGAACAGGAATCTCGCTGATATCTTTGGCGAAGTCTTCCGTGAGGCTAATTGAAGATTTTACAGCGTGGAGCTTATCCTGCAACTCACGAACCACGACAGTCTGCCTAGAGCGCTCATCTTCCAGAATTTTTTTACGCTCAGTGTAAGTGTCAGCGATACTATCGATTCGAACATTAGCATCCCTGATTCGCTTGAAAGAGGTTTTTACGCTGCCGGCGATCTGATCGCCCGTCAATGCAATGAGGTCAGTGCCACTAATAGTCTTATATTCAGCGAGCAGTTCATCAACCCTTTTAATGAACCGGGCTTTTTCCTCCTTGGTCTTGGGTATCTGAGCTTCTATTTTTTTCATTTCTGCTCTGAGCTGGTTACTTTCCTGCGACAACCAGAAATACTGTTGATCAACAAAATTCATAAAAATCTTTAAATGTTCGATCGCCTGATCACGCTTTTCCTTCTCATCGAAGCGATAGAACAGTGCGTGTTTATTCGCCACCAAATTTTGATGCTGAAGCATATACGATGCGAAACTTCTAATTGAAGGGGTCGAACTCTTCGACTTCCCGTACTCTCGGGGACTGAGATCCTCATCAATGTCGGTCATTGTCACCGCGAAATAACGGCCCAATTCTTTTTTGAAATCACGTAAAGGTAAGAACAAGCTGGGAGAGAAGAATTTCTTAGTATTCTTCATATTTAAAAAAATCTCCTCCAACGATCCGCTCACCTCACCAATGAAGAGTCGATCGACAACTTGGTCGCGTGCTAGAAGAAGAAGCTCCTCTTCAAACTCCAGAATAGTAAAATATATCTTGGATCGAGCAGTGATTACGCCTTTAGGAATTGTGTCGTCGCCATTTCCGAAGCAAAAGTCAAAAATTTCGATGATGGCGCTTTTGCCCATCGACGACTTTCCGGTAATGACATTCAACCCTGGTTTAAATGTAACCTGGTGAATCTCATTATCCCTATCGATAACACCAACAGACTTGACAAAACATTTCATAATTGGATGATCCCTAACGACTTGTATACACGCGGTGCCTCTCGATCCTCAAGAAGCTTTGCAAGATTGCGAGCGGACGTCACTTTCTGCGCCAGCCCCTGTAGCGGAGGAAACGTCTTCTTGGTGGCCCTGACAACCATCTCCTCATCCACAGTCAAGTACCCTGCACTCACCAAACTCATCAGCGTAGTGTTAGTAATTTCCCTCAGAGAATGAATCCGTTTGTGCACACCCGCGATTCGCGTTTTGTCGGAAATCATAGTTCGCCAAGTGTTCCGCTCGCTAATACGATGGAGATAAGATGCTGTGGCGTCATGCAAAACCAAGGGAAGAACGAGATAGCTAAACAGGATGTTTTTTTGGGTAACCTTTAGTTCGCTGTAAAAAGCATGAAGAATCGGTGCCATGATCAAAGGACTACGATGCAACGTATGAATGTGGTCAGTTGTCGTAAGCGCCATTACCAAAGCCTCCAGTGCAGCTTTTCATCATTCTCTTCATCTTCGTCATCAGCGAGCATATGCCAAATTCCATTTCGAAAATCCACAGAAGTATTGTCAAAGGCAGGCATACCATCTACAACCTCACCACGACGCGTGTCGAAGAAGATTTGCGACTCAAAACACCAGTCTTTCTCAGGTTTTCGAGAGCACATTTTTAATTGCGCCGACCTGATACTTCTGTGCCTTTTCAGCTGATCTAGTTTGTAGTTATCGACGTCAACCTTCTCTACCGTGAAGCGTTTGAACTCGCTGCTGATGGTGTGAACCGTCAACATATGTTCCAAAATGGCGGTGGGCACAATTTCGGCGTATTCAATCTCATGCAGCTTTTTGACAAATAGTCGACTCGCATAGTCGGACACATCAACATTGTCAAACAGAGACTTTTCAACGACAGGGAATTTTCGTGAGTTTCTTGCGTAGCGGGAGAACAAGGTGGCGATTTTTAAATCAAAATCTTCGTAGGTGACTTTCCAACCATCTTTTGACAAACATGGCTCAATAAGATACCCCAATAGTGCTTCAAAGTAGTCTCCCCGCTTCGACGGATCAAGTCCTTTTCCATAACGACTTTTTGCCTCCTCGGCACGAACATCAAGACCTGGCTCGCCTGATACAATCTTCACCTTTTCAATAATATCCAATAAGACACTACGCCTCTCATCTGCCATTACAAACCTCTGCGTTTGCACAGCTTTCGATGGCTTATTGGCGGACGCAGCCAAGCGCGCCTCGCTATAAGTCAGGACATTTTCAAGAAAATTCAGGCGTTCCCCTACAGTCAACTGGTTCCAATGACGAAGTTCAGCGGTTGCTCCATATGCTTGTGTTGTCAGCAGAATAAGCTCGGAATATTTATCTTGCTTAAACTTCGGCGACATCCAGTTTTTCAAAGTATTCCAAAAATTGATGTGTCCATCAGTGAGGTCTTCCACGAAGTTTTTTACTTCGACCTGAACGCTTCCACTGACAGTAACATCGCCGAATACCTCAAGCCAAAGAGTCTGCCCTTCGACCAAGTCATGACAATACTCCAGAGTAACTATCAACTGATAGCCTATTGCTTCGAGCAGTCTAGTTGCATCATTGGCGAGCTTTGCCACAACATTCTCCGCTTATTGCTTCACCGTGCGGTAGGAGGCTATTCGCGAGGAAAAAAGTCGGCCATCCTGGCAAATCCGCTACCGCAATTGGAAAAATCGATTCCGGTACATCATCGTGTACCTCGAAAAGCCAAGCCACAAACACTGGTTATATAAACAGCACTTCGCGGCGATAGATTTCGGATTGTAGCGTGATGGCATTTTGTTGGCAAAACGCCTTATTTTGCGGTATAGCCTAATGGCGAAAGGTTGCATCCACAAAAATCAGCGAGGGGACAGATGGCTTTCAAAACAGACAATGGTGGTTTTAAATTCGAATGTCAGGACGCCAAGATGTCGTTTAACGCGAGCACTTGGTCAACGCGACTCAGCCAGCTCGCAAAGGCCAAAGGACGGGTGAGCATACTGACCAGTGAGCTTCCGGATCCCGCTTACGTTATCGAAGTACTGAGCAAGCGACCACGCGACATTTATATCGTCACACACGTTAATGCCCGAGCAGCAGCGGAACACATAAAGCTCACGCTCCCCGAGGTTCGAATTGCTCTCCACCATGACCTCGGAGCCAAAGCATTGATGGTTGCACCAGAGACTGTTTGGATCATGAGCGCTGACTTTGGGAAAAAGCACAGGATCGACTCAGGTGTCGGATTTCACTCATCCGAAATCTACGAGAGAACAGTTTCGGAGTTGTTTGAAAGGGCCTGGCGAGAAGCGATGGAAATCTTTTAGGCCCAGAAAAACCGGACATCACGCATGCCAACTGTTAGCGAGGCGGCCATAATTGACAACCAACTCACAAATTCCCCCGTCGAACGACTCAATTATTTCCTATCGAAAGATCAGGTTCGCTTCTCTCAACTTCTCAGCGGTAGCGGCTCATCAAGAACTCTTGTGTCTCTCAGAACAACCCACGAGTCTTCCTCCCGAAGTAACGTCGTTATTGTCGTTTTTTCAGTTGTGTACAGATTGATCTTGGGCCTGTCGCGAGCATCCAGATCACTGTGTAGGGTGAACTCGACTTCGGTATAGATCGTCTCGACTCTTGGGGCAGTAACCACCTGACCAAACAGATCGAAGGTCATGCTATCTCTCTGAGCAAGCCGGATCACTTGCGGTACATCTGAAGAATCGAAACTAGAGAGGTCGAACCCTTCGTGATAGGTGAACTCACCACTGCACAACCACCCGGCCTTACGAGTCGTAGCCACCGTTCCTGCGAGCAACCTTGCGTATTTTCGAAGTGCTGAGTACACCTCATTGTCAAAATCGAAAGTTTTCAGGATGACAGGCTCACTACATTGCTCTGCTACCTTGCGGGTGAAATCCAGATACTCAATCATCCAACGCAGCTGAGCGTGATACTCCTCATTGATAGGACTGGATTTGGTGTCAAAGGATGCAACGTTATTGCCAACCTCAATCTCCACGACCAAACGCCCCTTTCCTAAATATCGTGCAGCTCTTGCCAATCGTGAAAAACCTGGCAGTTCAAGGATGTTGTGGTCACGCCACGCGTCTAAGTTGAATGTCAGATCGAATTTCGTGGTTAGGCCATCATGGGCGAATGACGCCTTGATCCCAAAAAAGCCGCCCAATGCAGTGCCGCTGAAAACCGTACGAAGACTGCCGGAGGTGTAATGGCACGTGAACGTATCAATAGCCCATTCGCCATCGGGAGTACGGACGTAGAGGTTGGCGGTCAGCGCGCGCTTTGGTGCTCCCATCGTGACCACACCCAGCCCTAATTGATTGGTTCTTTCATGGATGGCATCGAACAGCTTGGAGCCTTCAATCTTAAAATGAGCTCCAGGAATCTGCAGCTCCCTGCCTTCTTCAAAGAACGCTCTTTCCGCCTCCCAGAAGCCCTCCAGCTGATCCAGATCGCGTAGGATGAGTTGCAGGCTGACATTGTCCTGCGCAGCGCTGATGATGTGATGGCACTGGCCGCCCACTCTATCAACCTGGACATTGAATCGGGAATCAAGCTTTTCCAATCCAGTTTCATAGCCTTTCATGATCTCGGCTATGGGCGTATCGAAAGGGTCGTCGGATCTGTTCACCCAGCGCTGCAAAACCGAGACTGTCCCCTCTTCTACCGCAGCTCTCACTTCACTTTCAGTGAAGCTCTTCTGGTTGATGAGGCCGTTTGATCTTTCTTCCGCTTTTTGCTTCCAAACTCGTAACGCCTCGACGCTGAAAGCCGAATCGTCAGCGTCTACCAACTTCGAATGCGTTTGACACATCCAAATGCCGTTGTCCAAGTGACGACGCTCGTCCTTTGTCTGTTTGGGGTCGTACCTTGGGCCGCCAGGCGCAGCCGCTTTGATATGGCAAGCTACCCCGACTCCCACAGCCTTTTCACCGGTGAAAGCTGAGCCGTGCGTGTGTACATGGCAATCAGGAAATGAACAGACGTTGCCGGCGCGATCTCGCAAGCGTTGCACAGTTGACTGAAGAAAATCGTGACGTTCGTGGGCGACCTCCTCGGAAGCTTCGCCTGCTTTTTTCTGCTTGGATTTAGCGCCTAACATATCCATCCTCCTCTCTTTCCAGAACAATGCCGGGAAATCGCTCCATTACAAACGCTCAGCTGCTTTGCCTTATTCTCTATTATCCTCAATTGGGCAAAGGGCGTGGACTGGCCTATTCCAAGCCCAAAGCTTGGGGGAGACCCTTTACTGAAAACCAGACTGGCGCGCGCGGATGCCGTGGAGACCAGAGGTTACCAGCATACTTGTAAGGCGACGTTTCAATCACCAAGGTTTGCTCTGATTTCAGCTCCCCTCAGCGATCCATCACCCAAGTCTGATCTAAAATGCCAGTCAATCAAAAGACACCGAGTTGGCCGATTTGGTAGAGAACTTCGAAACCTTTTTGGAGAACGATCGAGACTGGGAGTACGTCAACCGACAGATCCTGGACGAGCGAGATCGTGCTCACCAGAAATTCCTACCTGCCATCAACGAACTGTCTCAAGCGGTCGGGGCAGAGATTGACTACCAGACGGCGCTCTGGCGACATGACTATGACAACGCTGTAGCTGCTGCCGATCGCGTCCTGGGAAAGCTGACAGCATCCGATCTGCCGGGCTATCGGGCGCTCTGGAATTACCTGGCGGGTTCCGCGTGTCATCTCGCGGCTCAGCGCGGCAATGCCGCCATGGCTGCAAAATCCCGACAGTACCTCAAAGATGCCCACGGCTGCGCTCCCAATATTCCCTGGCTCACAGCCTTTGCGCGCAAAGAGGTCGGCGAAGCTGTAACAGCCCAGGCTGATGACCTCGCGTTGCAACAGCAGGTGGAGCGCGTGGGAGCAGAACTGACACGGTTGGGGCCCACCCATGACCGCGATTTCGCAAAGCTGGAGCAGTCGATCCTTCAAGGGCTGCGGCACCATGAGACCTTCGAGCGTGCTCAGAAGGATCTTGGATCGCTATTGGGCTTTAATGCAGGCAAAGTCGAAAGCGAAGGTTCTCCAGATCCTTGGTGGATCTCGGGTGGGCGGTGCATCGTGTTCGAGGACTACGTGAACACCGTCGATGGTACGCTGAGCGTCACCAAGGCTCGCCAAGCCACATCACATCCAGACTGGATGAGAGCAAACGTGGCCGAGTCCGCAGAGTGCGAATTCCAAACGGTACTCGTTACGCCGGCAACCAAGATTAGCGCCGCCGCTACAGTCCACGCTGCGGGGCTGCTTTACTGGTGGCTCGAAGACTTCAGGGCCTTTGCCGCCGACGCATTGCAGGTGATCAGGCAACTGCGGACAACCTTCTTCGAACAGGGTGACCTGGTCTGGCAGGCTGAAGCCGCCGAGCATCTTAAACAGCAAGGCTTGGATTTTGCCTCCATCTGCAAGCGCTTGCTGGCCAAACCTGTTGTGGAGTGCATGCAGGCGGTCTAATCGAGCCTTAGGACGGACGAGTTCAGGGGAAGGCTAGCCCTCCCCTCTTCTGATGATGGCGCCATGACAGGCCGGCACGAGCGCCGCCCTCTTGAGCTTGACCATGACCATGACCCAGTTACATCTAGCGATGGATGATCGCAAACCGAAGCCGGCCTATTAAACGCCGGAGGCCTCTCGGCGTTTCCACAGTTTCTTGGCTACCAGTTGTAAAATGTGGCCCGCTCGGTGATTGTTCAATTCGGCACTTGCCCCCACCAGCATCGATAACCGACCAGGCCGTGCCTCCAACCGCTCCATGAGGGCCCTGCGCTCAATCTGAGCTAAGGCATTAAGCTTCACTGAGCGTATAGTCCTGATCCCCTTCCTGGACTTACCAATAAAGATCCAACCCTTCTGGATCTCGATGTTATCAGAGTACTGATCAAAGTAAGGATGAACCCAACGATAGCTTTCAGGCGTAGTGGGTAATGGTGCATTTGCAGGAATCTTGACGGCAAGCGCAGGACAGTGTTTCTCAGCTACTAAAGCCTTGCGTTTTGCACGCTTTCCAATCAAACCATTTAAAGTTTTGTTGTACCCTTGCTTCTTTGAATTGCACGTGCCGCAGGACAAAGATAAATTTCTCACCTCGAACGTGTAATCGCCATGTATATTTTTTTCGATGAAATGCTCTAGATGGACGGCATAATCATCGTAAAGCATACGCCGGCAGAGACTACATTTTGCCTTTTGCGCCTTGCGCAATAATGGCTTCAAGGCCCCCTTAAATGCCTTAATTGCGTTCCCCTTACTGTCCCAATCAAGACCTAGCAGGTCTGCGACCACAATACCATCGGGCAGAACCGGGATGGGATGAATCCGTTCAAAACCAACATTAATCATCTCCAGATGCTCCAAGAATCGCCTCGATCACTTCAACGAGCGGGTCTTCGGGTTTAAGAGCCGACTTAATAGACACCAACTCATCGGTCAAGGCGAGCAAATCTGGATGTTCAAACCCATCTCTTTCTATAATAGACACCGCACGCTGAACCACATCCACTACGACCCGATTTCGGCTGGAAGTTATCCCGAACTGCTCCAAAAGAATGTCGTCAGATGAGGCGCCAAATGGAGCTACGCTGACGATGGGCTCATCATTTGACAAGTCCACAATCGTGCTACCCTCCAGCGCGGCACCGACAATAAGCGGAGAATGGGTGCACACAATCAAATGCCCAGACCTCATCCCTACTTGGCAGATCCCATGGACTGCAGCCATGAAATCTCGCTGCCACTGTGGGTGAAGGCTATTATCGGGCTCATCCAAAAGCATCAGCGAACCTTCCTCCACGCCAAAGCCAAGCCCCATTAGATTCGTATACATATGATACTCACCAGAGCTCAACTCAAATATGGAGAAAGGCTGCTGGCTACCTACTCTCTGAACCGTCACATCACGAAGCGAAAAAACATCAAGCATAAAGCCTAGTCGAATCACATCATTAGACGCAGCCTTACATCGTATACCATCACCACCCATATTTAAAACAAATTTAGACTTGGAAGAGCGCATGAATTCGGAGAAATCCTTAAATACGCGCTCGTCAAATTCATTTAAAACATTAACAGCCACACTCTCCGGAAAATATCGCGAAACTTTAAAACCATCAAGATCCAATGAGCGCCTCAATGTCTCGACTGAAACACCCTGTTCTAACCTTGAAGGAACCTTCGTAGTCCGATTGATTTTATCTTTGTTCACATAAACTGAAATCTCCAGCTCCGGAACAATATTAGCAAACTCATGCGCTATCTTATAAAACGGCCACTCATAGCGCTCGGACTTGCTTCCATCCAAAGCAAATATTAGCATCGTCTCAAAGGGTCTTTTCTTGCTGAGCAGATTCGCCCCAACCCTTTGCCCAATGTAAGCATATTGCTCTGTCGCAAACTCGGTGCTGCCGCCACCCGCCTTTTCCTTCGAAGGAAACCTATCGGCAACGGAACCTGAGGCGCAAATGACGTGCTTCATGCTCAAGCCATCACGTACATTTACCATGGCCGACGTAGATTTAGGAGCAATCACACCCGCGACCAACTCCCTCAGCATCGTGCTTTTATAGGATCCATTTTGCCCAGTAACGATGGTGCTTCTAAATCCGCTCTGATCTATTAATTCCTCATCCGCCACAAATGGTATAATTCTCCAAAGCTCACCCCAATCCTGAAACTTGATATAATTAATCATTCAGCTGAATTCCTTTTTCTAATTTTACGCAATTAAGGCACTAATTTAAGAGCATTCTGGGCACCCGCCAACCTGTAGCTGAATCGCCCCGGATTCTTACAGCATCTCACCTGAGCATGGGGTCTATGCGCAGACACACCAACGCGTGCTGCAACCTCAGCGACAGGTATCTTCTTTTCGGCCACCTGATTGACCGATTGGATTTGAAATTCAAGGTAACGGAAATCGCTCATGGCACTGCCTAGTGTGCCTCGCTCTAAGGCACAGAGGTGTCTAGGACAACAGAGGCGATTCACGCCTCTAGTTAGAGGCAGCTGCACTCACCAGATAAACCAAAAGCGCACGCCTTGGTTAGGCTTGCGCTTTTGGAAGGATCATTAGTGTAGAAATGGTTTACCCTTGCTGTCCTAGCACCGCGCTGCGATAGACCTGAGCTAGGTACTGAGCATTACTTCCGAATTGGCGTGCTAATTTCTGCCAGCCGTTCAAATCGACAACAGTGAGAATCGACGAGCCGTCCAGTGCGAACCCACCTACGATTTGAGCTCTCACAGACTGGACGAACTCCTTCAGAGCGAAGTAAAAGTCCTTTCCTGCCAGCAATGTAGCCTGGATTTCAGGGTAACCAGCACTGTGCAACCACTCCGTGAGCCCCAACCGAAGAGCGTCCTCTACCCGCTGGAGATCCATGTACAAATTTTGGAACGGATCGAACGCGCGCTCAGGCATCGAACCGCAGCTAAAGTCATACGTCTCCAGCCAGGCCAGATCTGCCGAGGTTATGCGAGAAGGAATATAGCTTTGCAGCGCCTTTAGCGAGGCAATGTAATCGCCCGCAGAGGCTGGCTGAACAATCGCCGCTAAATTAAAGGCATTCGGAAAGATATTGCGCAGTACATCGCCAGGAATGGCGCTGAGATCACTCGCCTCGTAGTCTGCCCAGTGCTTCACATGCACTGGGAAGGTAGAACCATCGGGCCGCTGGTGATGATAGACAGTGCCGCTGTTCTGTTGATCCTGGATAGTTGTGTGCCTATTAGCGGTCGTGAACAATACGTAGCATTTGATCCCGCCTTGGTAGAGGTCAGTTTTTGCGACCTCAGCCAGCACGTCGTTCCAAGTGAAGGAGGTCTCTACCATCTTGCACTGACCTACCAGAGGCAATGGCGAATTGACGGGCACCAAATCAATGCCGAATTGGCTTTGGCCCCGGCTGCCATAGGATCGGTAGCTGACCGAGTGACCATGCTTTCTTGCAATGTCTTGCATGAGGTAGCAACAGAGCTGTTCCCACTGCTCCCAAAACTGAGGCTTCAATCCATTCATAGCGACTCCGATTCCATGTAGATGATACCGCCGATGGCGGTGGCCAAATTCTCGCCAGGAAAGTCTGCCGCAGTAGCTCAATGATGTCACCTCGACTTTGGTGACTGAATGCGAAACTGGCGCCGGATGTATACAAGCATCGCCTGAGCGGGTTCTTTAGGGACGTGATGCGGTTGGCTATCGCGGAGATGTGATGGGTCGTGGGGCACTCCTGTAACGAAAGCTTTGGGCGTACGAGGGCTTGTTGGAGTGCCTGTGATTAGTACATACAGGTGCTCGGTTGAAAGGGATGTGAGTGCTTTGCGGAGCTTGCGGGACTGGAAGGATGAGAAGGGTGTCCACCGATGTTGGAAAAAATGGACAGTGGACAATGGACAAAAAAATTAACCTACTGATCTGTAAAGCTTTTGTGTTGTCCATTTCCGCTCTGAGCTCACACGTACAGAATAAGGACTAGATGAGTGCATTTGAAGGCAACGGATCAGAAGACCCGCAGCATTGTAGATAACCCCATACACCGACGCTGACCGTTGCCAATCAAAACGTATGCCGCCTTCATGGAAACGAAGAACTTCGACTCACTGAACTTAATCGGAGACTGCGTGCGAACCCTGCTCTAGTGTGAGGCTCGCGTCGTCGACCGCAAATCGATGCTGGCATTCCAGTTCGTGAGCTGCAGGACATAGCTGATCAATCTTTGCCGCCTTTGCAGGGATCTTCTACGCGGTATTGGAGTGAATGAGCATTTGAGATTGATAGAAGTCGGCTAAGACCTGATGAGTCGGAATCAGGCGGCAGCTTGGTGAGCTGCCCCAAGCTATAGCAATTTTTATGGGGGAGATCTCAATCGGTTACTCACTAGGTGAGTAAAGGCCGATGGAGATCCACCATGCCGTAAACGGTAGCCAGGCATTTGGTGGGCCCCACACACACTTACACACTTCGCCTGCCTTTTTGTCCAATAAAGGTTCGATTCCCTCTACCCGCTCCACTCAATTTTTGTCTCACGTTGTGTGTTTTTGACGGGGGATGCAGGAACAGCAAAAACCGGCCTACAGGGCCGGTTTTTTTGTGTCTGAGATTTGAGGTTGGTCATTTGGGCAGCGCCGAACCATCAGGCAACAAACCGTTGATTGCAGATTCGCCGGTTCCCTCTGACGCTTCGGTCCCTCCAACGATAAGAAGTGTTGTTATTTTTTTGGTTAATTAAATACGCGTGGGACACCATTCTATGTCTTCAACCCACGAAACCAACAGCGCACCATTAGAGAGCGCTGAGCAGCATATAACTTTACGGCTTCGATCTCCCAGCGCAACGGATAAAGAAATACTCATCCAGTTCAGCCATATTCGGCTGAACGAATAGTGGATCGTATGCCCGCACTATTTTTGCATCCATGCACGAAAAGAGAGCAAATAAAAAATTGTCAAATTTTCCCTGATTTTTTATTGACATCAGTTTTTTGATTGACCTACCTTTGTTTTAACAGCAATGCAATTCGACGGCGCCGTGAGTGCCAAAGCAACGCTGATGTTTTTGTTTCATATGCCAAGGACAATCAGGTCACCCATTGACGGCTGACCCAGGCAATTTGCTTTCTCTAAAAGCAAGCATTGAAAGAGGGATCTATGTTCAAAAACATTGAAGATACTGACTACACATCTGAATTTTCAATCAGCGGGCTAAAGTTCGAAGCCAATCAATCGCTGAGCATTCCCTGCGGGGCCAGCTTGTTTAATCACAAACTGATTTCAAGTGCAGGCCCAATGATTTCCGACTTCGTTACGCATGAAGCCAACTTCAATTACTCGACCTATGGCATACATGTCGGACAAGACGATCGATTGACATTCATGGGTGGTGATAGGCGCAGAATCGAAGGTTATTTTGTTGATTGCAGGGAAGAAAGCCCAACATTGCATCAAATAGTTCGACTCCGTTTCAACACCAGCCTCAAACGGCATCTTGTCATTCCACGTGGTGTAGCACATACGTTCGATAATCTGGAACGTGTAGTGACAAGGGATGAGCCCGTCTGGTATTCAGACACAAACAACTCCGCTTGGAGTATTGATAATGACTTGGTGTCAGTATCAAGAGACACTCGCCTGGAAGACTTCCCTGTCGTCAGACCCAACAAGTTACGTCTTCCAAACGAAGCTCACACGTTCCTTTCAAAAATATCTCAATCTTTGCTGGAAAACCCCAAGGCTTACCTTGCAAGATTTGCTGTAAGCATTGCGGGCACTGAGACCTATGTGATGCTCGAACCTAAACAATGGTCAGATGACGAAGGGTATTTAGCTGAACTGATTTCTAATGTAACCAGCCCTGGCGTTATTGCCAAAAGAAATCGATATGCACTGACGGGGCAGCAATCGTTCACACTTGTACCCAATACCGATTCATGCGTGGCAGATGTACTGATACTGGAAGAGAACGCATCTAGCATTGCACGCCGCTACTGGCATGCACGAACCAGAAAAATCTACACCTTTCTGAATAACGAAGGGTCGGTGATTGAGATAGATTGTATTGACCTGCGCAAGAACTCACCGACCTATGGTAAAGAATATACCTCACAGGTTATTTGTGATCCGCGAATCAGCCTTTGGATTGACCAGGGTATCGCTTACTTTTTCCGCTGTGCCGAAGATATGATTATCCGTTGTGAGCATGAAGTTTTTGTAGACATCAACGAACCACGCGGTGATTTGCCCATGTTTGGACAGGACATGATTCCTTTACCAAATAACAAGGCCTATCCGAACCTCAGCTTGCCCGTTCTCAAATGCCCCGGCGAAGTGGTCTATAAGATGGCGCAGTTTGAACAGCAACAATTTAATAGAATTTGATTTTGGGTGCGCACGCAATTGCTTTTCAATGCATGAAGGAGATTCAATATGGAAGAAGTTCTCGTAGCAAAAGCAGTTTCCTGGAAAACCGAGCTGACCTCAATGATGAGCTCAGCAACCTCTGAGACAGATAAACAGGCCTTGGCTGCATTTCAAAGCGCATTAATGCCTTACCTGGACACCCCCGACTCGCTGCGAACCCTACTAGGAAAAATCCAAATGGCGTCAACGCTTGAGACTCTCACCGCGAGAGCTGAATTTTCAAGTTTGGCGGAGTTTCAATCCACTTTACCAGACACAGTAAAAGTGATCGCCGCGTAACAAAAATATTTACGTGATCGGATAAACAGTCGTGCGCACCTACCTGAACCTTAACAACTCTAAAATGTATATCTTCGCTTCGGTGGGCGTATTTATTGCGCTCTCCGAAGCAGTTTACGATCTGGTATTCGCGAATCTTGCCTATTCGATAACAGGCACTACTTCAGCTGTAACAACCACCTATGCGGTTGGCTATATTGCAGAACTACTGGTAACGCTACTGGGTGCAGGATTCATTGACCGCTTCAACAAGTGGAAATTATTCATCGCCACTCAGATTATCAACATCATTGTATTTGCAGCAGCAACAATCATTTTGTCCTTCCATACCAACACTGTCGCCTGGGTATGGACCTTCGCATTTCTGGTAGATCTGATACACCAGTATTCCAGGCTGATAATGTTTGCCCTGGTGCCTTTTTTATTCGAGCGCGAAGAGATACCCGGCATCAATGGTTTTTTGGCGACAATGAATGGCGTTGCACGGTCTGTTGGGCCGGCAATCGGTGCAATTGCTATTCTACAGATCGGACTGTCCAGATCACTTACAGTATCGGTCGCGTTCATGTTGGTCGCCCTGCTGTTGGCATTAAGCTTAGTCTCTAGATACCAATCTCGACCGCTAGAAGGCGCTGAACCCGAGCATTCATCCTTCAAGCAGCGCTTTCAAGAAAGTATTACCGGCGCGTCCCGTACTACAGTAGCGCTACTCCGGGCACGGCAATGGCGCGCGTTTCTTGGATCCTACTCGGCGTGCGTGTTAGTTATAAGTGTCCTGGCGCTTCTGTGGATTCCGCTCCTACGCGACTTTCACGAATTTACGCCTGATCAGACTGGCTATCTTTACAGCATTGGTGCAGCAGGGGCCGTCTTGGGAGGCGTCACCACAAAAAGGTATGGTGGCGGAAATTTTCTCCAAATGATTATATTCATCGCGCATTTTGTGATGCTAGCTGGGGTAATAACCACACTACTCATCAGAGGCAACGCAATTTTGGTAGGGGCTGGCATGTTTGCTTTTCAATTTGGAGCAACGGTGTATTTTCGTACCACGGCCAGCGCTATACAGTTGTCAGTCCCTAAAAACATTATCGGAAGTTGGTATGGGGCTATCGATTTTACAAGCCGCTTTGCCGGTTTGACGGGAATATTACTTGCTGGCTGGGGGTACGATCAGATCGGGGTTTACTGGGTTTACTCAGGCTTGCTCCTGCTACTTGTAGTCAGCGCCTTGAACTGGACTCCCAGTCGAAAATTTAACGGGTTATTAAACTCAACTACCTAACCTGGATACGGGGAGTCATAAATATCGAATTATTCCTGCGATCGATTAAAAGCCGAAGCTTTGCTTCATCTGGTTCGATGGCACCCATGCCCAGTTGATGGCTGCGAGCGCCTTAAGAAAGTTTGCGCCCGTTAGTTAACTGGTAGAAAAACAACTGTAAATTGGGCAACAAAAAAACCGGTCTTCGACCGGTTTTTTGTGACCGCCAATTATGAGAGAACTCGTGATTAGCCCGCCGGCACCGCGTTATCCAGCGCCTTATTCACCGCCAACTCACTCAACATGACAATCTGCGCAATGCCAAGCGCGGTCTTGCGGTGCGAGGTGTCGAGTTGTGCGGCGAAGTTGTTGAGCAGGGTGGTGGCCGAGCCGAGGGTTTCGCTGGCGTTGGCCAACAGGGATTCGGTGTCGTATTTCGGGTTGGCGAGGTACATCGGTTCGGGTTCGTGGGTGGAACCCATGATTCTGGCCGTGGGGCTGAGGTAGTGGTCGAGGGCGCGTTCGGCGGCTTCGTGGAATTTCTTTGAATTGGGTGATTCGTAGGGGGATGCCGGATCGGTTTCCGGCGGATTGGGCGTTACTTTGAACATTTGGTGTATTCCAAAATAGGGCTACGACCATTCCGCTGCTACACGAAAGGGTGGCGGCTGTACGCAAGTTAGCAGACCGGGCGAATCCACCAAAATCCCGGCGCACCCGAGGGTGCCATGCGCACAGCCACCATTAAGCACAGGAGATCCTGGCTAAATGACGCTCGTACGATTTGGTGGAAACGCGTGGCTGCTAAACCCGATCACTGGAAATCAGTGACGCGAACCAAGTTACCGACCGCCTCCCAAGCGCACAAGCCGGCGGATTCTGGCGTAGCGGTAGGCAACGGCGCAAGGATTTGTAGGCTTCAGGAAGTAACGCTGCAGACCTTTAAACACCCCGCTCGGAATACGTTTATGCAGCGATAGCACATGACGCTTTTCCCGACATTACAGATCCACAACACGTCACCGGTTTTCACCTCTCGCCCAACCGACTAGCATTTCCCCATCACCCACCACCCTCCCCCTGCGCGGCCATCGACGAATACGCGCCATCACTTTCGAGGGATTCCAATCGCGGCCACGTTGCCGCTGACGATCGAACTCAAAAGAGCACTTCACCATGACGCAAAACATTTACGACGATCCCGAATTCTTCCAGGGCTACAGCCAGATGAACCGCTCAATCGGCGGCCTCGACGCTGCGCCCGAGTGGCCGGCGATCCAGGCATTGCTGCCATCCATGCATGGCCTGAACGTGGTGGATCTGGGCTGCGGTTATGGCTGGTTCAGCCGTTGGGCGATTGAAAATGGTGCGGCGAGCGTTCTGGGCCTGGATGTTTCGGTGAAGATGCTGGAGCGGGCGCGGGAGACCACGACGGCGGCGAATATTCGCTATGAGCGCGCCGATCTGGAACAGCTCGATCTGCCCGCTTGCAGTCTCGATCTGGCTTACAGCTCACTGGCGCTGCATTACATCAAGGATTTGCCGAGGCTGTTTGCTCACCTCTACGCGGCATTGAAACCGGGTTCGCACTTTGTGTTTTCCATTGAGCATCCAATCTTTATGGCGCCGCGTCATCCGGGTTGGTTGATTGACGCTGAAGGCAACAAGCGTTGGCCGCTGGACAGCTATCAGCGGGAGGGTGAGCGGGTTACGAACTGGCTGGCTGAGGGTGTGATCAAGCAGCATCGAACGGTGGGGACATTGCTCAATTCGTTGATTGATGCGGGGTTCACGATTCGACATGTCAATGAATGGGGGCCGAGCGATGCTGAAGTGGCGGCGCAACCGGCGCTGGCAGAAGAGCGGGAGCGGCCGATGATGATGTTGGTGGCGGTGCAGAAGCCCTCACCCTAACCCTCTCCCAAAGGGAGAGGGGACTGACCAAGTTGTTCTCTAGGGTTACGCCGACCTGAAATATCGAGCTGAACTCAGGTTTTTGAAGCAACGGCCATCGGCTCCCTCTCCCTCGGGAGAGGGCTGGGCGGGCGGCGTTCCGATGAGGGGCCCGTCCTAAAGCGCACCAAAAATCTCCAGCCGAAAAACAGGCCCAATTTATTTCAGCGAGTCGCGACAATGAATAACCGTGGAAATGGCAACAACACCGAACCATCCGCCAACGCCGGATAAGCCTTCCCAACCTCCGCCAAATACTGCTCCAGGTACTGCGCCTTTTCTGTCTCGGTCAGCGGATTCAAAAACGGAATCAACCCGCTGCCCTTGAACCACTCCACCACCCCCGCCGCCCCGCCTGGCAGCTGATGGTGATAGGTGGTGCGCCACACATCGACCCGCGCACAGTGTGGCCGCAGCATCGAGAAATAATCGCTGGCACTCGCCATCTCGGTACGCTGCCCCGCAGCGTCGCTGAGCTTGCTCGCCCACGGACCATTCGCGGCGACTTCACGCATCAAACGGTGGGAGGGCTCATTGAGGTTATCCGGCATCTGGATCGCCAGACTGCCACCGGCCGACAGTTTGCCTGCCAGTGCCGGCAGCAACGTCGCGTGATCCGGCACCCACTGCAGCACGGCGTTGGCGAAAATCACATCGAACGGGCCTTCATCCGCCCACTTATCAATCTCCGCCACGTCGAACCGCAAATCCGGCAAGCGCTTGCGAGCTGCATCGATCATGTCCGCCGAACTGTCCAGCCCGCTGACTTTCGCCCCGTGAAAACGCTGTACCAGCAATTCCGTGGAGTTACCGGGACCACAACCGATATCGACCACTGTTCGCGCTTCAGCCGTGGGAATCGCCGCCAGCAAATCGCGGGCCGGGCGGGTGCGTTCATCTTCGAAAGCGACGTATTGTTTGGCGGACCAACTCATTGCGTTCTCCTGTCGGGGACATTTCAGCGGTTGGTCACGATACCGCGATCTGGCGCGCCTGCCTGCCCTACCAACGTCCGGTGACGTGGGCGGATTTGTAATTAGAATTTTCCACCAGCCGCAGATGTCTGAATTTCAAGCACTCCCCCAATAAGGAACACCGCTATGAAATTCGCAAAAATCTCCCAGAAGCTCGCGATGGTGGCCGGTAGTCCCAAGACCTTCATGGGCGCATTGATCCTGATCGGGCTGTGGGGACTGAGCGGGCCGATCTTCGATTACAACGACACCTGGCAACTGATCATCAACACCTCAACCACGATCATCACCTTCCTGATGGTGTTCCTGATTCAGAACACGCAGAACCGCGATACCGACATTCTTCATTTGAAAATCGATGAGTTGCTACTGGTCACCAAAGAGGCGCAAAACGCGATGCTCGGGCTGGAGGCGCTGGATCTGAAGCAGTTGGAGGCGTTGCGCAGGCACTACCGCTCGTTGGGCGAGGGTGAGGTGTTTAACCTTGAGGGGCTGGGCGAGAAGAGCAAGTCGAAGCAGGATTTGAATGAGTGCTGAGGGTTTAAAATCAAAAGATCGCAGCCTTCGGCAGCTCCTACAGGGACCGTGTAGGAGCTGCCGCAGGCTGCGATCTTTTGATCTTGATTAACGGCTGGCCTGTAACTGGCGGGCCATCTCCAGATGGCTTTGCAACTTCGGCAAGGTTTCGTCGGCGAATGCCTTGATCTCCGGCACGTCGGTGGTCTGCGCTTCCTGTTGAATCTGCTCGATGGCTTCTTCAGTGGCTTTGACCTGACTGGCGGCATACGCCTGATCGAAGGAGGCGCCGTCGGTCACTGGGGGCATCAGTTCTTTGGCCTTGTCGGCCAGTTCTTCACGAGGCGCGACAGGCAGATCGAGCTTCTTGGCGATTTTCGCCAGATGCTGGTTGGCCGTTGTGCGGTCGTTGATGACGACGATGGTGTAGTCCTTGACCTCTTTCGATTCGGCCTTGCTGTGGGCCAGACGACTGGCCTCGATATCGGCCATGCCTTTGGCCGAGGCATCGTTGATGAAATCGGCGGGCGACTGGGCAAAAGCACTGCTGGCAAACAGACCCAACAGCGATGCAAAACTGATAGTGCGTACACGGGTGGCCATCCGGCTCATGGTCGCGCCCTCCTTCCTAGCGAAATTCAAGCGGGAGCTTACGCCCCCGCCTCTCAATCAAAACTACCTTCACCGACTACTTCGATTTCTGAGCGGGCTTGCGGCCCATGTCTGTTTTTGGCTCTTTGTCGACAGTCGTTGTGGTGGTTTTCCCACCTTTGCGACCTGCTTCAGAGGCCTTCGTTCGATCGTTGGCGAAGTTTCCCGAGTTCGAGTTTCTTGAGTTAGGCATGATTCTCTACCTCTTGGTAATGATCGTGGCGAGCAGGTGCCCGCCTAGATTGAGAATTTCCTGGCCGGCAAAGGTTTAGAAAAGTTGCCGTTGCTGCGACGAACGGCGCTGCTTTGTCAGCCGTTGAGCGCGTGGTGGTTCAAGCGTTTGGCGGCGTACATCGCCTGATCGGCATGGCGGAACAATTGTTGCTCCTCACTGCCGTTTTCCGGATAGCGGGCGACGCCGATACTGGGTTCGATGTGCAGGTTGCGGCCATCGAGACGCATCGGTTGCACCAGCACCTGTCGGATTTTTTCCGCCACTCCGTCAGCATCTTCCGCAGCCTGAACACTGTGCAGCAGGACGACAAATTCATCGCCCCCCATTCGGGCAACGGTGTCGGTTTCCCGCACACAACCCTTGAGGCGGTTGGCCACGGTTTGCAGGAGCATGTCGCCGACCGCATGGCCGAAGGTGTCGTTGACCTGTTTGAAGCGATCCAGATCGACATACAGCAAAGCCATGTGCCCGGACTGCTCACGAGCATTGGCTAAAGCAGCCTTGAAGCGATCACGCAGCAATTCACGATTGGGCAGTTGCGTCAGTTGATCGTACTGCGCCATGCGCCGCAGGCGGGCGTGCAATTGCTGACGCTCAATGGCGGTGGCGACCTGGGCGCAGACGTATTGCAGCAGTTCCTTGTCCTGCTCGGTGTAGCGTTCGCCGCCGGGCAGGCTTTTGACGATCAAGGCGCCGATGGTGCCGTTCTTCGAGTTCAACGGCACACCGAGCCAGCAAGGCGCGTTCTGCCCGGCCACCAGTTCGGCGAAATCGGCTGGGGAATCCGGGCTGTCTGGCGTCAGCAGAATCGGTTGGCCGCTGCGAATGACCTCCGTGCACAGACGTCCGGTGACGGTCCCCGGCTGCTCGGGCTGCAATTCGTGATCGTCGACGTGATAAGGAAAATTCAGTTGTGCGCAGTGCTCGTCGTACAGCGCCACGGAGAAATTCATCGCCGGTAACCATTCGCCGATGATCAGATGAATACGCTTGAACAGCGCCAGCAGATCTTCCGCCGCATGGGCTGCTTCGGAAATCGCGTACAACGCCGCCTGCCGCGACTCGGCCAGCTTGCGCTCGGTGATGTCGCGCGCCACGGCGATGCGCAATTGATCGACTTCCGACCAGCGCGCCGACCAGAGGATATGCACGACGCTGCCGTCCTTGCGCAGGTAACGGTTTTCAAAGTTGAGTTTGGGTTCGCCACCCATGATTTCGTTGGCGGCAGCCAGAGTGCGCTGACGATCCGCCGGGTGCACCAGCTCGATCATTTGCCGGCCGATCAACTCTTCAGGCGAATAACCGAAAACACGCTCGCAGGCGGCACTGACAAAAACGAAGCGACCCTGCTTGTCGACCGCGCAAACGGCGTCCAGCAACAGATCGATAAAACTCGCCAACGGCGCGGAATTTCGGCTTTCCATGGTTCAGCGTGGGTGTCCGGGTAATGCAGCACTGATCAACCTTCCCTGACCTCGTGATTGCGCCTCCCTGCACTCACTTTCAAGCCTTGTTCGGCATCAGCCCCGGCAGCGCATGCATCAGCGCGTTGATGGCGAAACCGATAAACATCACGCCGCACAAGCGGGTGATAAGCAACTCATGACGCTGATACAGCGTGCGTACCCGTTGCGCGCCCACCACGCCAATCAGAATAGCGTAGGCCAGCAGGCCGCCGAGGAAACTCAGGGCAATCAACGCCGGCAACATCGACCAGTTGAGCAGTTCGGCGCGGCTCGACAGCAGCGCGGTGAAGGTCGCGACCGCCACCGGATAGGCCTTGGGATTGGTCAAGCCGAACAGAATGCCGTGCCAGAACGGCTTGCGCGCCGCGCCCTGCGGCTCGTCACCGTTGCGACGCTGGGCGCGCACCGCGCGCCAGCCGAGCCAGAACAGGTACACACCGCTGAGCACACCGAGCACATCAAACGCGGTGCTGCCGATTTCCCGGGCGCCAACAATGGCGATCAGCGCCGTGCTGCACCAGACCACATCACCGAGCAGGTGCCCGCAAAGAAACCCCGCCCCGGCCCGCCGCCCGTGGGCTGCACCGATGCCGAACACCGCCAGCACACCCGGCCCTGGCGTAATGCCGTAAATGAAACCCGAGGCCAGCACGGCCATTAGCAACGATGGAGTCATGGAAAACCTGCAAGCGCCAGAACACGTGGCCGCCAGTCTATAACAGACAAATGTGTCTGATCATGACTCGTCGTAAAAACGCATGCCGGCGTACGGTTTTTGCCGACACGCCGACAGCCGTGAAGCGAGATCGCCGACATGGGCTTCGAGCTTGTGGCCATCGGGGTCGAGGAAGTAGAACGATGCACCTTCGCTGCGGTTATCGCGCCATTCCAGCACGTTCGCGGCTTTTAGCTTCTTCACGAAACTTTGAAAATCGACTGCATTGAGGCTGAAAGCGTAATGGGTGTAATCGGCGCACGGTTGACTCGAGCGCAGCGGATCAAACGACAGACACAACCACAACCCCGGCAGCGACAGGTAGGCACCGGCGTCCCACGTAGCTTCCACGCGCAACTGCAACACATCGCGATAGAACGCCAGACTGCGATTCAAATCGCTGACCGCGAGGGTCAGATGGTTGAGGCCGGTGAGCATGCGGTCAGTAACCTCTGAGGTCTTCGGGGACGATGTATTGCTGGCCGTCGTAGGTCAGGGTGATCTGTTTTTGCTTCAGGCGAGTGGTATTGGAAACGCAGTCTTTACCCGATTGAGTATTTTTCATTTTGCTGCCGCTGGTGGTGACGATCAAATCAGCCAGACCATGATGGCTGGAAGGACCGATCTCGACGGTTCGGCGAATCGTCTTTGTGTAGCCTTCGCAATCATTCATGAACTCACCGTTGCTCTTGGCGACCACCAAGCCCTCCAACACCGGACGCAATTCATTGCCTTCGCGAACATACAGCGCCAGATCGGTCTTCTCATAGGGAATGGCGTGGGAACTGTGCGCGAACTTTGAACGCAGACCGAAAGCCCGAACTTCCGGCGCCAGTCGATAACGGGCGGTGTCGATGCGCAGATCCTCAAAGCGCACGGCATCGGAGTTGTAAGCGCCCGGTTTACGGTAAGTGGCGATGGGGTTGTAAGTGCTGGCGTTGACGATCGACAGATCCAGATCGAACACCCCGGCATCATCGTCGCCGGCGTCGGCAAGGTAGGTGGATTTGACCGCGATCGCCTGATTCTGCACGGCGGGCCAGACTTTGCAGCGCGACAGGGATTTGCCGTCGAAGTCTTTGGTCTGGCAGGCGGCCTGGGCTTGGGCGGCCATCGTTAAAAGGCCCATCGCGATGAAAGAGCCCAGCAATGTAGTACGCGAGAACATGATTCTTCCTTGAGTAAAAGTCATCGGTCTTAGAGGCCTTTGAAATCTTCAGGCATTACGTAGTTTTTGCCGTCATAGCGAAGTGTCGTCAAGAGCGGTTTTTGCGTGACGGTATTGGATACACACGCCTCGCCCTCGCCCTCGCCAACGGTCGAACTACGGGTCGTTTTGATCATCAGATCGGCATAGCCATGGCTGCTGGTCTTGGCCAGAGCCACGGTTCGCGTAGTCTCGTAGCGCTCTCCCGCACAATTGCCATCCCACTCCCCGCCATATTCATAAACCACCAACCGATCCATTACCGGACGCAATGCGTTGCCGTCTTTCACATAGAGCGACAACCAGGTTTGATCCAGAGGATTCACGCGCGAAGAGCCTTTGAACCGTACTCGCACGCCAAAGGCCTGCAATTGCGGCGCGAGCTTATAGCGCGCGGTATCGAATTTCAGTTCATCAAGCGCGATGGCATCCACAGAGAATGCCGAGGGCTGAAAAAAGCTCGCTAACGGCTTTGAATCTCCGCTCGCCACCAAGGACAAGCGCAGGTCGTAAAACCCCACAGTCCCTGACTCGCCATACACCGGATCGGGCGAGAAGTTGGCGGCGGCGGTGAGCGTCAGTCCGGGATACGCCGGCCAGTCCTTGCAGAGGGAAAAATCCATCTCATGCGCCGTGGGTGCCGGCGTGCAATCGGCCAATGCCTGCCCTGCCAGCAACCACCCGCACAATGCCGCACACCCGATCCAGCCAGACTTCATTGTCACTTCCCGCTCCTTGATTATTTTTTCAGCCGCGCACTATCCCCTGCTGTATCGGCCCTTTCAACCGAATCATCAGTAGACCAAAGCGCATTTCCCGTTTGGTAGCGAGAAGCAGTTGACGGCGTCGCGGGTGGCGGGGCGATGTTGGTGATCGCGGCGGTGGTGTTGATTCGGATGCTTGAGAGAAACGGACTGGCTGTTTGCTGATGTCATGAATCCATGATTTTTCTGCGTCTGAAAGTCAGTCTTCGCGAGCAAGCTCGCTCCCACAGGAAAATGCATTTCAACTGGGAAATGCGATCAACTGTGGGAGCGAGCTTGCTCGCGAAGAGGCCAGCCCCTTCAGCGAAGGCTTGTCAGCCCTCCCCGTCAGTCCGCTACCGTCAACAATCGCACCAGATGAGCGGCTTCATTTCTCTGCCCCAGCACCAGCACTGACGACTCCTGCAGACAGGCATCCTGCGCAATCCACTCGATACCGGCGGCGCCTTCGACATCAAATGCAGGATCCACGGCGCCATCGACCAAAAAGCCTCCGGTGAGTAAGCGTCGTTCACCGTCCGAGGTCTGTCCGACCGTGACGATTCTCGGGCCGGGGGAGTCATTCAGCGCGAACCCTGCGCTCCAGCTTTTAAGATCCAGTGGCCGCGTTGCGGTAGTAATGACTGGCGCACCGCCGTTGAATGCTGGATCAAACTCACCGTCGCGGGTGATCCCGCTGATGAAGCCATGCTGATGCTTGTCCCCGGCGGACGACTCGACGGCCGATCCCATCAACAACAAGCGCTGCGCCGATTGCCCAACGATGCGATTCACCGAGCTTTCGAGCGTTGCGCCGGCATTGTGCAGATTCAGCAGCAGCGTGCCTTTCTCGCCGAACGACTCAGCAACCTGCCCGGAACTGTCGTAAGCCATGACCAGCCCCTGATTGGTCACTTCGGTCTTGCCATGGACAAGAATCTGCCCACCGTCCAACTGCGTGATCCCGTGCAACGTGATCGCCACACCTGGAAGCGTCAGAGGTATCCAGCCATTTTCAGCGAAATCGCCATCATTCCTGCCGTCCAGAAAGAAACGCGCCAACAACCCGCTACCCCCTTGGGAGGTGACGAAAAGCAATCTGTCCGGCATCGATTTCGCTGGAGTGGATTGCGCCAATATCAAGCGGCCGCCCGTGGCATTGTTCAGCACGGGAACACGCATCGGCACGACTCGGTAGCCAGTCTGTCCATCACCAAACTCGGGATCGAGCGTACCGTCCGGTTTGAATCGAGCGATGATTTGCTCAAGCTTGCCTGCTGCATCTGCAAGCACTGCGCACAACCAGAACACGCCGCTCTCACCGACAGCCAGGTTCCCGCCTTGTGACAATCGCCCCCTGACAAACTGACCGCGAAGGTACCCGCCTTCGCCGAAGCTGGTATCGAGATGACCGTCCGCGAGCAGTCGCGTCAGTCCGTAATGCGAGGCTCCCGATGCATCGATGACGGTCGTACTGACCATGATGTGTCCCGAAGGCAGCACTGCGACACTTTTCCCGATGGTTTTGCGCGCGGCTGGAAACTGCAGTGTTTGCAGGCCCGAATGGGCAAAGGTCTGATCCAGCTCACCGGCTGATCGTGCTTTACGTGCATTGGCTTTCGGCATGTTCGCGTGCTCCTTGAGAGATCGGAGTCGACCCCCGTTGTCAGAGCATTCGATCCGAAGCAGCCACACCAGACAACTGACAGAAATGACAGTTTTTTAGAAGAAAACGAAATTACCGATCAAGTAAAAAAAGCTAAAAAACTGGTAGTTTTTACAGGTTCGAAACGAAATTCCTCATGCCAGTCTCTCGACTCAAATTCAGCCCGAAACGAGAAGAGCAATGAGCATGCCCGACGAGCAGAATACCCAACCAGCCCCGCCGACCATCACGCTCCCCGAAGAGGGCAGCACCACGGGGCCTGCAACACTGTTGCTCGGCAGCGGTATACCGGGTGCGCTGGTGCAGGTTTGGAACATTGAAAACACACATTCGCTCGGAGGTGGACAGGTCAGCGCAAATGGACGATGGGCGTTTAGCATCAGCGGTGCACAGTTTCCGGGGCAGCAGGGGATTCGCGCCCACCAGACGTGGCAAGGCATCAAGTCAGACTGGAGTGAGGAGCGCAAATATACCGTGCGGTTGCGGCCCGATATCGACGTCCCGGTGATTTCCGAACCGCAAGAGGGAGCACAGGTAGATGCGGTTCCGGTCTTTTCGGGTGATGTCACACAGGCCACAGGCTTCGTTAACATTTTCGATCTGGACACCGGCCTTGAGATTGCCAGAGCCAATGTGGACAGCACCCGGCAATGGCGTACTCAGGTGACGCAGCCCTTACCTGCCGGACAGTGCCGGACGTCCGCCGTTCACAACATCGATGGCAAGGTTTCAGACTGGGGGCGCGTTCGAACCTTTACGGTGACCGTAAACGGCAAAACCTGACGTTCAAGACTTTCACCCAGTCTGCTCCTCAAAACGCGTTGCGAAAAATCTCCTCGATCTGGCGCTGATCCGCCGCCCGAGGATTGGTCAAACCGCAGGCGTCTTTCAGCGCATTGCTGGCGAGTACCGGAATATCACTGAGCTTGACGCCAAGTTCACGCAAGCCTCCGGGGATCTCGACATCCTTGGCCAGGCAGCGGATCGCATTGATCGCCGCCTGCGCGCCCTCTTCGGCACTGAAACCGCGAATGTCCGCCCCCATGGCGTGGGCCACATCGGTCAGCCGCTCGGCACACACCAGCGCGTTGAAGGTCTGCACGTGGGGCAGCAGCACGGCGTTGCACACACCATGGGGCAAGTCGTAGAAACCGCCCAACTGATGCGCCATCGCATGCACGTAACCGAGCGAGGCATTGTTGAAGGCCATGCCGGCGAGGAACTGCGCGTACGCCATGTTTTCCCGTGCGGCGAGGTCACTGCCGTCGCGCACAGCCAGGCGCAGGTTGTTGCTGATCAGACTCATGGCTTTCAGGGCGCAGGCGTCGGTGATCGGGTTGGCGGCGGTCGAGACATAAGCCTCGATGGCGTGGGTCAGCGCATCCATGCCGGTGGCGGCGGTCAGGCCTTTGGGCATGGCGAGCATCAGCGCCGGGTCGTTGACCGACAGCAGCGGCGTGACATTACGGTCGACGATGGCCATTTTCACGTGGCGCGATTCGTCGGTGATGATGCAAAACCTGGTCATCTCGCTGGCGGTGCCGGCGGTGGTATTGATCGCGATCAGCGGCAGCTGCGGCTTGCTCGATTGGTCGACGCCCTCGTAATCGCGAATCTGCCCGCCATTGGTCGCGCACAGGGCAATGCCTTTAGCGCAGTCGTGCGGCGAACCGCCGCCCAGCGACACGACGAAATCGCAGCAACTTTCCTTGAGCAGCCCCAGACCCGACTCGACATTGGCGATGCTCGGGTTCGGTTTGGCGCCGTCGAAAATCACCGAATCGATGTCCTGCATTGCCAGTTTCTCGGCAACCATCGTGGCCACGCCGGCCTTGGCCAGACCTGTGTCAGTGACGATCAGCGCCTTGCGAAAACCGTAGTTGCGAATCGCGACCATGGCCTCGTCGAGGCAGCCGCTGCCCATGATGTTGACCGCCGGAATGAAAAAGGTGCTGCTCATCGTGCATCTCCTGACTGAGGCCGAATCGACTGCGCCGATCCGGCGGATGCACACAGGATCGACCGATCGGTCACGACCGATGTTGATCTGGCTCAATGCCCGCTCGTGATAAAGTCGCCGCCCATCAGCCCTTTGTTTTGAGACGCCTGCGCAATGACCGATTTTCTGGATGTCGACGCCACCCTCGAAGACTGGAATGCCTTGCGCGCCACCAGCGACTTCAACGGCCTGCTGGTGGGCAATGGCGCCAGCCGCGCGGTGTGGGACGATTTCGGCTATGACTCGCTGTTCGAAAATGCCCGTACCGTGGAAGAAAAACCGCTGAGCGCATCGGAACTGGCGGTGTTTGACGCGATGCAGACGCGCAGTTTCGAACAGGTGCTCGGTGCCTTGAAAACCACCAGCCGGGTCAACAAGGCCTTGGCCGTCAGCTCGGCGGCACCGCGCAATCGCTACTACGCGATCAAGGAAGCGCTGATCAACACCGTGCACGCCGTACACATTCCGTGGCGACTGGTGAAGCCTTCGACGCTGGCAACGTTGAACGAAGAACTGGCACGCTATCGCACGGTGTTCACTACCAATTACGACCTGCTCAACTACTGGGCGCTGCAACACCAAAGCGACGCCATCGACGATCTGTTCAACAGCGCCAATGCGAGTTTTGATCTGAGCGAAACTGCCACCGACAAACCGCGCCTGTTGTACCTGCACGGTGGTCTGCATCTGGTGCGCAATCAGGACGGCACCGCGCGCAAACTGACCTCAACCGAAGGCACGCTGCTCGGCAGCTTCGCAATCAACAACACGCTCAAGACGCTGGATGACGTGCCGCTGTTCGTCACCGAAGGACCGAGTGCGGACAAACTCAAGACCATTCGCAGCTCGGATTATCTGTCGTTCTGTTATCAGCAGTTATTGGGGCATGGCGACGGCTTGTGCATTTTTGGTCATGCGTTAGGCGAGCAGGATGCGCACATCGTGCGGGCATTGCGCCTGGCGAAGCCGAAGGTGGTGGCGATCTCGATTTATCCGCGCAGTGCGGCGTTCATTCAGCATCAGAAGCGTCATTACGCGAAGGTGTTTGAGGGGACGGGCGTGGAGTTGCGGTTTTTTGATGCGAAGAGCCATGCGCTCGGCAATCCGAAGTTGTCGGTGCCGGTCGAGGTTTAGTGGTGAGGCTACCGACGCTATCGCGAGCAGGCTCACTCCTACAGGGGATCGCATTTCAACTGTAGGAGTGAGCCTGCTCGCGATAGCTTTAGCCCAATCAACTCATTCTTCGCTGCTGTGCACCACCACCAGCAACTGCGCCTGCACCTCACCCACCGAGCGGATCCGGTGCGGTTTCTGCGCATTGAAGTGCAGCGCGTCGCCACGTTCCAGCAGCACCTTCTCGTTCATGAAATCCACTTCCACCTGCCCTTCATGGACGAACAGAAACTCTTCGCCCAAATGCTCCTTGAAGGTCTTGTCGCTGAATTCTTTTGGCGGATAGATGATGAACGGCAGCAGACTGCGCTCGCTGACCTGATGGGCCAACACGGCGTACCCGGGACTCTGGTCATTCGCCGCCAGTGACTGGCGCTCATGGCTGCGCACCAGGCTGTAGCTGTCGAGGCTGACACTGTCTTCGGAGAACAACTCCTCGACTTTGACGTTCAGCGCTTTCGCCAGTTTCAACGCGGCAGCAATCGACGGCGTGTTGAGCCCACGTTCGACTTTGGACAGATAACTCTTGGTCATGCCGGATTTTTCGGCCAATGCCTCAAGGGTTACGCCAAGTTTTTTTCTCAATAATTTCAAACGGATAGACATGCGCAGCAGTTATTCCATGGAGGAAGCGACGATTTGTGCTTGCTAATGACACTTTGTGTCATATAGCCTCTTTCGTGTCATTTGCTCTCACCCAAAGGACACAGACATGGCCAAGACATTAGCACTACCCAAAGACCAACTGGTCAAGCAAGCGCTGACCCAGATGCAAAAAAGCCTGGCGGATAATACGTGGACGGACCGGCAAAAGCTGGCCCTGACCTGCCGGATTTTGTTCGAGAACGGTCACGACTCCGGTCTGGCCGGACAAATCACCGCCCGTGGGCCGCAACCCGGCACCTATTACACTCAGCAACTGGGCCTGGGTTTCGACGAAATCACCGCGAGCAATCTGCTGCTGGTCAACGAGGACCTGGAAGTCCTCGAAGGTCACGGCATGGCCAACCCGGCCAATCGTTTCCACAGCTGGGTGTACCGCGCCCGGCCGGATGTGAACTGCATCATCCACACCCACCCGACCCACGTGGCGGCGCTGTCGATGCTGGAGGTGCCGCTGCAGATTTCCCACATGGACCTGTGCCCGCTGTACGAGGACTGCGCGTTTCTCGAAGGCTGGCCGGGCGTGCCAGTCGGTAACGAAGAAGGTGAACTGATTGCCGGTGCGCTGGGCGACAAACGCGCGATCCTGCTTTCGCACCACGGTCAGCTGTCGACCGGCACGACGATTGAAGAAGCCTGTGTCATTGCCCAATTGATCGAGCGTGCAGCCAAGTTGCAACTGCTGGCGATGGCCGCCGGCACGATCAAACCGATCATTCCCGAGTTGGGCCGCGAGGCGCATGACTGGATCGCCAAGCCGAAACGCCACGCCGCTGCCTTCAACTATTACGCCCGGCAGAACCTGCGCCAACACGCCGATTGCCTGAACTGAAACCTGTTACGGAGAGATTCCCATGTCCACTATTCACGGCATCATCGGCTACACCATCACCCCGTTCGGTGCCAACGGCGAAGGGCTGGACCTGCCAGCGCTCGGTCAATCGATCGATCGCCTGATCGACAGCGGCGTCCACGCCATCGCGCCGTTGGGCAGCACTGGCGAAGGCGCTTACCTGAGCGATGCGGAGTGGGATCAGGTTGCCGAGTTCAGCATCAAGCACGTGGCCAAACGGGTGCCAACCATCGTCAGCGTCTCTGACCTGACCACCGCCAAAGCCGTGCGCCGCGCACGTTTCGCCGAAGTCCATGGTGCCGATGTGGTGATGGTGCTGCCGGCTTCGTACTGGAAGCTCACCGAGGCGGAAATCCTCGCCCACTACCGCGCCATCGGCGAGCGCATCGGCGTGCCGATCATGCTCTACAACAACCCGGCCACCAGCGGCACTGACATGTCGGTGGATCTGATTTTGCGCATCGTCAAAGGCGTGGAAAACGTGACCATGGTCAAGGAGAGCACTGGCGATATTCAGCGCATGCACAAACTGCAACTGCTTGGCGAAGGTCAGGTGCCGTTCTACAACGGCTGCAATCCGCTGGCACTGGAAGCGTTTGCGGCCGGGGCGAAAGGCTGGTGCACGGCGGCGCCGAACCTGATCCCGCAGTTGAATCTGGACTTGTACGAGGCCGCCATGGCCGGTGATCTGGATCGCGCGCGGGATTTGTTTTACCGCCAGTTGCCGCTGCTGGATTTCATCCTCAAGGGTGGCTTGCCAGCGACGATCAAGGCCGGGGTGCGGCAGACCGGGCTGGAGGTGGGCGATCCGCGCTTGCCGGTATTTCCGCTGAGTGAAGCGGGCCAGACTCAGCTGCAAACGATCCTGAAGACCCTGCGCTGATCTCACTGACACCACAAAAACCAATGTAGGAGTGAGTCTGCTCGCGATCGCGGTGAATCAGTTGAACATGTGTCGACTGACCTCCGCGATCGCGAGCAGGCTCACTCCTACAGGGGGATGTGCTGAGGTCAGAGGACAGGCAAAGTCTTGTCCTTGATCACTTTGCTCGGTCCGTTCGCCTTCACACTGGCAATGCCTTTATCGCACGCCGCCTCCGACGAATACGATTCACTGCTGCCGATGATCTGGTGGTTGGCCGCTTTCAGGTTGAAGTACGGATGGCCGTCCTTCGTCGACTTCTTCTCATAGCGCTCCTCCAACGGGCTGTTGGTTTGCACCGAAGCGATGCCGCCGTCGGCCGCAGCGCGAGTGGTGTACAGCTCGCTGGTCAGAATCGTTTCGGCATTCGCCGCTTTCAGCACGAACCTGAACTGGCCGTTGCTGCTTTTACTGATTTCGTACCATCCGGACATGCGCGTTGCTCCTTGACGATTGAGAGATTTCGCGCCTCAGAGTAAAGACCAGTCCTGACTATCTGTCGCTTGTACTGGCCTCTTCGCGAGCAGGCTCGCTCCCACATATGAGCGCATTCCACTTGGAAAACCCGGTCGAAAGTGGGAGCGAGCCTGCTCGCGAAAGGGTCACTGCGGTGCCAGCTATTTCACCACCGCCCGCACCACCGACAACTCCGGCGCATTCACCCGCCGCTGACTCAGATAGCGCGTACAACTCACCCGCAGGAACGAGGCAAAATTCACCACTTCGCCGCGATAATCCATCACCTCTTCATACAGCTTGGCGATCAGCTGGTTGGTGGTCATGCCGTCGACCTCGGCGATTTCGCTGAGGATGTCCCAGAACTGATTCTCCAGACGCAAAGTGGTCACCACGCCGCAGATGCGCAGCGAGCGCGAGCGTGATTCGTAGAGAATCGGGTCAGCCTTGACGTAGAGCTCGCACATCGGCGAATCCTCGTTACAGGGTGATTTTGGTACCGAGCAAGCCGAGGAAACCGGCCAGCCAGTTCGGATGCGCCGGCCATGCCGGGGCTGTGGCCAGATTGCCTTGAACGTGGCCGTCCGTCACCGGGATATCGATGTACGTACCGCCCGCCAGTCGCACTTCCGGCGCGCAGGCCGGATAGGCACTGCATTCGCGACCTTCAAGCACGCCCGCCGCTGCCAGCAACTGCGCGCCGTGGCAGACCGCAGCAATCGGTTTGCCGGCCTTGTCGAAGGCGCGCACCAGGTCGAGGACTTTTTCATTGAGACGCAGGTATTCCGGCGCACGACCACCGGGGATCAGCAGCGCGTCGTAATCGGCCTCGCTGACTTTGGCGAAATCGAAGTTGAGCGCGAACAGGTGACCGGGCTTTTCGCTGTAGGTCTGATCGCCTTCAAAGTCATGGATCGCAGTGCGCACGGTTTTACCGGCAGCCTTGTCAGGGCACACGGCGTGAACGGTGTGACCGACCATTTGCAGGGCCTGGAACGGCACCATCACTTCGTAGTCTTCGACGTAATCGCCAACCAGCATCAGGATTTTTTTCGCGGCCATGGGGAGGACTCCTCTGGGAAATGCTTGGGAGTATTGAAGGTAGACCTATTCGACAGTGACGGGTAACAACGGGCTACTACCGATTTGACGCCATCGCGAGCAGGCTCACTCCTACAGAGGAATGCATTTCAAATGTAGGAGTGAGCCTGCTCGCGATGGCGCCGGCAAACTGTACGGATAAGTAAGTGCCTAGCTGTAACAGCCACAAGCGCCCGGTTTATGGCTTGATGAAGGTCACTCTCAACCCCTACGATTCTGGTCTCCCCTCATGTCCTCGCGCGAAAACACCGGCATGGCCCTCGGCCTGCTCGGCGTGGTGATTTTCAGCCTTACCCTGCCCTTCACCCGCATCGTGGTGCAGGAACTGCATCCGCTGCTCAACGGTTTGGGGCGTGCGCTGTTCGCGGCGATTCCAGCGGCGGTGCTGCTTTTGTGGCGGCGCGAGAAATGGCCGACGTGGCAGCAAGTCAAAGGCCTGAGCCTGGTGATCGCCGGGGTGATTCTGGGTTTTCCGGTGTTGTCGGCGTGGGCCATGCAAACCTTGCCGGCGTCCCACGGTGCGCTGGTCAACGGCTTGCAACCGTTGTGCGTGGCGCTGTATGCCGCGTGGCTGTCCCACGAGCGCCCGTCGAAAGCCTTCTGGGCTTGCGCCGCGTTGGGCAGTGCATTGGTGCTCGGTTATGCGCTATACACCGGTGCCGGCAGCATTCAGGCGGGTGACTTGCTGATGCTCGGCGCAATTGCCGTCGGTGGTCTGGGCTATGCCGAAGGCGGTCGATTGGCCAAGGAGATGGGCGGCTGGCAGGTGATCTGCTGGGCGCTGGTGCTGTCGACGCCGTTGTTGATCGGGCCGGTGCTGTATCTGGCGCTGCAACATCAGGGCGCGGTGTCGGCCAAGGCCTGGTGGGCGTTCGGGTATGTGGCGCTGTTTTCGCAGTTTCTCGGATTTTTCGCGTGGTACGCAGGGCTGGCCATGGGCGGGATCGCCCGGGTCAGTCAGATCCAGTTGTTGCAGATATTCTTCACCATCGCGTTTTCGGCGCTGTTCTTTGGTGAACATGTCGAGCCGATTACCTGGGTGTTTGCCTGCGGTGTCATCGCCACGGTCATGCTCGGCCGCAAAACCGCGGTGCGCCCGGCACAACCTGCTACAGCTTGAACACGTTCCCCTGTAGGAGCTGCCGGAGGCTGCGATCTTTTGATTTTGTTTTTTAAGATCAAAAGATCGCAGCCTTCGGCAGCTCCTACAGTGGTTGGATTTCAGACCTTTTCAGGCCAGGAAGCCGTCGGCGCGCAGCAGGGTTTCCAGGCAGTGCTCGCTGATGTTGTAGAAGGCTTTCAACTCTTCGATCTTCACCAACAGCTGAGCCGGGTCGACCGGCTCGGCACGCTTCACCGCCAGAATCATCTTGTTCTTGTTGGTGTGTTCCAGCGAGATGAACTCGAACACCTTGGTCTCGTAACCGCAGGCCTCAAGGAACAATGCGCGCAGACTGTCAGTGACCATTTCCGCCTGCTGCCCCAGGTGCAAACCATATTGCAGCATCGGCTTGAGCAACGCTGGGCTCTGGATCTGCAGGCGGATCTGTTTGTGGCAGCACGGCGAGCACATGATGATCGACGCACCCGAGCGGATGCCGGTGTGGATCGCGTAGTCAGTGGCGATGTCGCAGGCATGCAGGGCGATCATCACGTCCAGCTCGCTCGGCGCCACGCTGCGCACGTCACCGCACTTGAACACCAGCCCCGGGTGATCGAGTTTTGCCGCCGCTGCGTTGCACAGGTTGACCATCTCTTCACGCAATTCGACACCCGTGACCTCGCCCTCGGCCTTCAAGGTGTTGCGCAGGTAATCGTGAATGGCGAACGTCAGGTAACCCTTGCCCGAACCGAAATCCGCCACCCGCACCGGTCTGTCCAGGGCCAGCGGCGACGAGGTCAGGGCATGGCTGAACACTTCGATGAACTTGTTGATCTGCTTCCACTTGCGTGACATCGCCGGGATCAGCTCATGTTGCGCGTTGGTCACGCCGAGGTCCTTGAGGAACGGTCGGCTCAGTTCGAGGAAGCGATTTTTCTCGCGGTTGTGCTCGGCAGACGGTGCTTCGCGCAATTGCTGAGGTTTGCTCTTGAACAGCGAGCTCTTGCCCTTTTTGCTGTATTCCAGCTGAGCTTCGTCGGTCAGCGCGAGCAAATGCGCATTCTTGAACGAGGCCGGCAACAGCGCGGCAAGCGCCGCCACACCTTCAACCAATGGCAGGTTTTTGGTGATGTCGCGGGTTTTGTAGCGATAGACAAAAGACAGATTCGGCTGCGCTTTGACGGTCACCGGTTTGATGATGAGCCGCTGCAGGTCCGCCTCGTCACCGACGTACTTGGCCAGCACCAGTTTGATGAAGCCGTTCTGTTCGAGGCTGGTTTGCAGCAGCTCGATGAACTGGGCGTGGTGATCGGGCGCAGGCTTGATGGACGGGGCAGTAACAGACATGAAAAAGCGGCCTCGGACGGGCGAAATCGGGAATGGCGGGTATTTTAGGGGGGATGGGGGTTGGGGACACGCTCTTATTTACCGAACGGTTGGTTAAAGCGGCCCTCACCCTAGCCCTCTCCCAGAGGTAGAGGGGACTGACCGAGGTGTTTTCACGAGCTACGCCGACCTGAACTACCGAGTCGAACTCAAGTTTGAAGCCCCCCGATCTGCTCCCTTCCCCCTCTCCCATTGGGAGAGGGCTGGGGTGAGGGGTTGGATCTCTGCGTCGACGAATAATCCAGGTCTTACCCCAGCACAATCAACCGATTCGGCAACTCATTCCTCACCTGCGTCACCGGCACATGCACCTTCAGCAATTCCCCACACGCCTCGATACAGGTCACAAATCCCTCCAGCGTGCGCCCCTGCCTGACCTGCTCGGTAAACGCCGCGACAATCCCATCCCAGGTTTTATTGTCCAGCCGCTTGGAGATCCCCTCATCCACCAGAATCTCCACATACCGCTCAGCCTCACAGACAAAAATCAGCATGCCGGTACCGCCCACCGTGTGATGCAGGTTCTGTTCGAGAAACTGCCGTCGCGCCAGGTTGGAGGCGCGCCAGTGCCGCACATGGCGCGGGATCAGGTGAGAGGTGATTTTCGGCAAGCGAAACAGCAGGCACAGCACGACAAAACTGATCCACTGCAGCAGCAGCAGACTGTGCATGGTCAGCCACCCGGTCAGGTAGTGCACGACGCCCGGCACCACCAGTGCCAACAGGCTTGCCCACAGCAGCGGGATGTAGGCGTAGTCATCGGCGCGCGCGGCCAGCACCGTCACCAGTTCGGCGTCGGTGTCGCGCTCGACCCGGGCAATCGCCTCGGCGACTTTGCGTTGTTCGTGTTCGGTCAGTAGTGCCATGTTGAAAAGTGCCTGCTCATTATTCTTCTGATATCACCAGCCGCCGGACGAACCACCGCCGCCGAAACTGCCCCCGCCGCCGCTGAAGCCTCCACCTCCACCGCCGCCGCCAAATCCGCCACCACCGCCGAAGCCGCCCCCTCCTCCGGAGCCACCCCGGCCGGCAGGCAGGATACCGAGCATCTGGCAGACAAACACCGTCAGGATGAACAACATCACCAAAAACACGAACAATCCTGGATGCCGCGAGATGAAATCATCGGACGGATCACCGGTGGATTCATACACCGTCGACGGTTCATCGAGCGGACTGCCGCCCAGCACCACCAGCATCGCCGCCACGCCGTCGCTGATGCCTTTGCTGAAATTGCCGCTCTTGAACGCGGGCGTGATGACTTGATGGATGATCACTGAAGTCTGCGCATCGGTCAGCCGATCCTCCAGGCCATAACCGACTTCGATGCGCAGTTTGCGCTCGTCACGGGCAACGATCAGCAGCGCGCCGTTGTTCTTGTCCTTTTGACCAATCGCCCAATGACGCCCGAGTTGAACGCCAAAGTCCTCGATGGTCGTGCCTTGCAGATCCGGCAGCGTGACCACAACCAACTGCTCGCCGGTCGCCTGTTCGTGGGCCTGCAACTGCTGGCTCAGTTGCGTGCGCACCGAGGGCTCGAGCATCTGCGCTTCGTCCACCACCCGCCCGCTCAGCGCCGGGAACGTCAACTCGGCCCGGGCGCTGACGGCGAACAGCCACAGCATCAGCACCAGACCCATTTTCAACACACGCATGCATACCCCCAGCGTTCCCTTGTAGGAGCTGCCGAAGGCTGCGATCTTTTGATCTTGTTTTTTTACCAACCAACGTCAAAAGATCGCAGCCTTCGGCAGCTCCTACACAGGTGTGTTCTCAGAATTTGACCTGGGGTGCCTTATCGGCATCCGGCGTGGTGGCTTCGAAGGTTTCGCGGATCGGCAGATCGCTGTACATCACGCTGTGCCAGAGGCGACCGGGGAAGGTGCGAATCTCGGTGTTGTATTTCTGCACCGCCAGAATGAAATCGCGGCGAGCCACGGCAATGCGGTTTTCCGTGCCTTCCAGCTGCGATTGCAGGGCGAGGAAGTTCTGGTTGGCTTTCAGGTCCGGATAGCGCTCTGAAACCACCATCAAGCGGCTCAATGCGCCGGTCAGTTGATCCTGCGCCTGCTGGAATTGCTTGAGTTTCTCGGGATTGTCGAGGGTGCTGGCGTCGACCTGAATCGAGGTCGCTTTCGCCCGCGCCTCAATCACTGCCGTGAGGGTTTCCTCTTCATGCTTGGCATAACCCTTCACCGTTTCCACCAGGTTGGGGATCAGGTCGGCGCGGCGCTGGTACTGGTTCTGCACCTGGCCCCACGCAGCTTTGGCCTGTTCGTCGAGGGTCGGGATATTGTTGATGCCGCACGCGGTCAACAGCGTGGCCAGCACCAGCAATGTGGCGACCTGCAAACGCGAGCGATTGGTTGGGCTTACATTCATCGCAGTGATGCTCCTTGGCACATATCATTATAAAAACCGAGCGCGAAACATTCTCAGCGGGCTCTTGGGGCATAATCGGCCGCGTCGCTGGATTACGACGGGGCAATGGGCTAAAAAGTGCCCTGCGTGATCATGCGGCCAAGTGTCGACTGCCGTTTTTTGGCTCTGTTTCTTTGAGCCTGTACCCGAACAACAATAGTCGCTCCCTAAATTTTGGCTGGCCGGCGTTGCATTGCCGCTTGGGCCCTTGAGAAAACTATTCATGAAGAAGCTGTGTTTGCTGGGTCTGTTCGTCAGCCTGGCCAGTCATCAAGTATTGGCCGCCACGACCCCGGTACCCCTGGAAAACAAGGACGCGTTCATCAGCAACCTGATGAAGCAAATGACCCTCGACGAGAAGATCGGCCAGTTGCGCCTGATCAGCATCGGCCCGGAAATGCCCCGTGAGCTGATCCGCAAAGAGATCGCCGCCGGCAACATCGGCGGCACGTTCAACTCGATCACCCGCCCGGAAAACCGTCCGATGCAGGACGCGGCCATGCGCAGCCGCCTGAAGATTCCGATGTTTTTCGCGTACGACGTGATCCACGGTCACCGTACGATTTTCCCGATTCCGCTGGCCCTCGCCTCGAGCTGGGACATGGACGCCATCGGTCAGTCCGGGCGCGTTGCGGCTAAAGAAGCCGCTGCCGACAGCCTCGACATCACCTTCGCGCCGATGGTCGACATCTCCCGCGACCCGCGCTGGGGCCGCAGCTCCGAAGGCTTCGGTGAAGACACCTACCTGACCTCGCGCATCGCCGGCGTCATGGTTCGCGCCTATCAGGGCGCCACCCCGAGCGCGGCCGACAGCATCATGGCCAGCGTCAAACACTTCGCCCTGTACGGCGCGGTCGAGGGCGGTCGCGACTACAACACCGTCGACATGAGCCCGGTGAAGATGTACCAGGACTACCTGCCACCGTACCGCGCCGCGATTGATGCCGGCGCCGGTGGTGTGATGGTTGCGCTCAACTCGATCAACGGCATTCCAGCCACCGCCAACACCTGGCTGATGAATGATCTACTGCGCAAAGACTGGGGCTTCAAGGGCCTGGCGGTCAGCGACCATGGCGCGATTTTCGAACTGATCAAGCACGGCGTGGCCCGCGACGGTCGTGAAGCGGCGAAGCTGGCGATCAAGGCCGGTATCGACATGAGCATGAACGACACCCTGTATGGCAAAGAACTGCCGGGGCTGCTCAAGTCCGGTGAGATCGAGCAGAAAGACATCGACAACGCCGTGCGTGAAGTGCTCGCCGCCAAGTACGACATGGGCCTGTTCAAGGACCCGTACCTGCGCATCGGCAAGGCTGAAGACGATCCGGCCAACACCTACGCCGAAAGCCGTCTGCACCGCGCCGAGGCCCGTGAAGTGGCGCGTCGCAGCCTCGTTCTGCTGAAGAACCAGAACGAAACCCTGCCGCTGAAGAAAGACGCAAAAGTCGCGCTGGTCGGCCCGCTGGCCAAAGCGCCGATCGACATGATGGGCAGCTGGGCCGCAGCGGGTAAGCCTGCGCAATCGGTGACCCTGTTCGATGGCATGAGTTCGGTGATCGGCGACAAGGCGAACCTGATCTACGCCCGTGGCGCCAACATCACCAGCGACAAGAAGGTCCTCGACTACCTGAACTTCCTCAACTTCGACGCGCCGGAAGTGGTCGACGATCCGCGACCGGCCAACGTGCTGATCGACGAAGCGGTGAAAGCCGCCAAGGACGCTGACGTGATCGTTGCGGCTGTGGGCGAATCCCGTGGTATGTCTCACGAATCCTCCAGCCGTACCGACCTGAACATTCCGGAAAACCAGCGTGAGCTGATCCGCGCGCTGAAAGCCACCGGCAAACCGCTGGTGCTGGTGCTGATGAACGGCCGCCCACTGACCATTCTCGAAGAGAACCAGTCGGCTGACGCGATTCTGGAAACCTGGTTCAGCGGCACCGAGGGCGGCAACGCCATCGCCGATGTGCTGTTCGGCGACTACAACCCTTCGGGCAAACTGCCGGTGACCTTTCCGCGCTCCGTGGGCCAGATCCCGACCTACTACAACCACCTGAGCATTGGCCGGCCGTTCACGCCGGGCAAACCGGGCAACTACACCTCGCAGTATTTCGATGACACGACCGGGCCGCTGTTCCCGTTCGGTTATGGCCTGAGCTACACGCAATTCGCCCTGAGCGACATGGCGCTGTCGTCGACCACCCTGAACGCCACCGGCAAACTCGACGCCAGCGTGATGGTCAAGAACACCGGCAAGCGTGACGGCGAAACCGTGGTGCAGCTGTACATCCAGGACGTCACCGGCTCGATGATCCGCCCGGTGAAGGAACTGAAGAACTTCCAGAAAATCATGCTCAAGGCCGGCGAACAGAAAGTCGTGCACTTCACCATCAGCGAGGATGACCTGAAGTTCTACAACGCCCAGCTCAAATACGCGGCGGAGCCTGGCAAGTTCAACGTGCAGATCGGCCTGGATTCCCAGGACGTCACGCAGCAGAGCTTTGAATTGCTGTAACCGCAAGCACACCCCAAAACCCCTGTGGGAGCGAGCTTGCTCGCGAAAGCGGTCATTCAGTTAAACAAGTACTGACTGACACACCGCCTTCGCGAGCAAGCTCGCTCCCACATTGGATTTAGGGTGTATTCAAAATCGGTTTTACCCGCGGCGATCGAGAATGTTGACCACCACCCGATCCACCCAGCCCCACACCCGTTGCTTCACCCGCCGCCACAACGGCCGGCGCTGCCACGCCTCCAGACTCACCTGCTGGCTCAGTCCGAAGTCCTTCACGAAACTCGCCTCTACCGCTGCCGTCAACGACGGGTCCAGCGCCTCCAGATTTGCCTCCAGATTGAAGCGCAGGTTCCAGTGATCGAAGTTGCACGAACCGATGCTCACCCAATCGTCCACCAGCACCATTTTCAAGTGCAGGAAGCACGGCTGGTACTCGAAGATCTGCACCCCGGCCTTGAGCAGTCGCGGGTAGTAGCGATGCCCGGCGTAACGCACCGACGGATGATCGGTGCGCGGCCCGGTCAGCAGTAGCCGCACATCGACTCCGCGTGCAGCAGCCTTGCGCAGTGAGCGGCGGATTTTCCAGGTCGGCAGAAAGTACGGCGTGGCCATCCAGATGCGTTTTTGCCCACTGTTCAAAGCGCGGAACAGCGATTGCAGAATGTCGCGGTGCTGACGGGCGTCGGCATACGCCACGCGGCCCATGCCCTCGCCCTTGTCCGGCACGCGGGGTAACCGTGGCAAACCAAAATGCGCGGCCGGGCGCCAGGCACGGCGATAACGGTTGGCGATCCACTGTCGGTCGAACAGCAACTGCCAGTCGATCACCAGCGGGCCGCTGATCTCGACCATCACTTCGTGCCACTCGCTGGAGTCATGGCCCGGCGTCCAGAACTCATCGGTGACACCGGTGCCGCCAACCACCGCCAGACGCTGATCGACCAGCAGCAACTTGCGGTGATCACGATAGAAATTACCGACCCAGCGCCGCCAGTTCAGCCGATTGTAGAAACGCAGTTCGACGCCGGCGTGTGTCAGGCGCTGGCGCAGATTGAGCGTAAACGCCAGGCTGCCGTAATCGTCGAACAGGCAGCGCACACGCACGCCACGCTCGGCCGCCAGCACCAGCGCCTGCACGATGGTTTCGGCGCAAGCGCCAGCCTCGACCAGATACAACTCCAGTTCGATCTGCTCCTGAGCACCAGCAATTTGTTCGAGCATGCGCGGGAAAAATTGCGGACCATCGATCAACAGTTCGAACCGGTTGCCATCCCGCCACGGGAACACCGCGCCGCGCATGTCAGCGCGCCGTGAAGATCAGCACCGCACCCACCGGCACCGACAGACTGATGGCCGACAAGTCGGCAAGTTTGCGCAGGCTTTCCAGCCCCGGCACGAGATCGAAATCCTCGGCGCTGATCACCAACGGTTCCAGGGTGACCACTTGAAAACGCCGGTCATCGAGACGCGTCGCCAGCAGTTCGGCGGGGTATTCGTGTTGCTTGCCGTGCAGGTTGACGGTCAGCGGCAGACGCAATTCCAGCTGCGCACCGGGGGCCAGATCGTTGATCGGACGCAGGTCGATCTGGGTGGTGATGGTCGCTTCGGGGAATTGCTCGATCTGGAACAGCTCCTTGCGCATGCGCTCATCGCGTAGCGGGATGCCACTGTTGATCGAATCCATCTCGACTTCGACTTCGGCGCGACCGTTGGGGTCGACCTTGCCGTGCAACACCAGAAAGCGCTGCACTTCGGAAACATTGGCGTTTTTCGTGCTGACGAACGACAGCCGCGACGACTCGCCGTCCAGATACCAATTGGCCTGCGCCGGCAGCGCGATGGTGGCGAGCAGCAGACTGGAGAGGGTTGCACACAGGGAGCGGTTGAACATTGAACACTCGTGGGGCCGATAAACCTGCACGAACCTTAACCGCCCACGCGGTTATTGCAAACTGCAGATCACCCCCGGTGGGAGCGAGCCTGCTCGCGAAGACGTCATCGGCCTCAACAGTGAAGGTGCGCCTGCTATTGCATTCGCAAGCAGACTCGCTCCCACAAAAAACCATCGGGTGTTTTCAGGGATTGAGGCGACAGCCCTGGCGTTCGCTTTGCCACTGGGCGCGGTTGCTGCGGCCCATGCCGCTGACCGTGATGGTTTTGCTGGCGCTGTCATCGGTGAATTGGCTGGTCGGCAGCCATTGTTTGACATAGCCACGGCAATACTCGGCATTGTTATTCATCACATAGCGGCACGAACAATATTCCTTCGCGGTATAGGCGCTGATGATGTCGGGGAAGGCCCACAGATTTTCGCGCTCGTAGACGATCCAGCCGAGCAGCAGGACCAGCATTAACAGCAAGAAGCGCTTCATGGCCGCACCGCCTTCAGCACGTGTTTGAGCAGTTCGTTATGGCTGTAGCTGCCGTCGCGGTCATCGGCGTAACGCACGATCAGCAGTTTTTCACTGGGGATCACGTAGAGTGCCTGGCCCCAATGCCCGAGGGCGGCAAACGTGTCGGGCGGTGCAGCGGGCCATGGCGATTCAGCACCATCGGCTGGACGATTGAGCCACCATTGGCCGCCGGGCACGGCTTCGTCCTGATGGGCTTTGTAACCGGCGAAGGGAGTGCGGCTGAACGCCACCCACTCCTTGGGCAATAACTGCCGATCATGCCAGCGCCCGTCACGAGCCATCAGCAAACCGACCCGTGCCAGATCCCGCGCGGTCAGGTAGGCATAAGAGGAAGCGACAAACGTGCCGTTGGCATCGGTCTCCCACACGGCGTGGCGGATGCCCAACGGTTCGAACAACGCCGTCCACGGATAATCCGGATAACGCTGCGGGCCGACGATATTTTTCAACGCCGCCGCGAGCAGGTTGCTGTCGCCGCTGGAATAACGGAATGCCTGCCCCGGTTCGGCGTAAGCATCGTGATCGGCGGTGAACGCGGCCATGTCGCGACGGCCCCGGGTGTAGAGCATCGCCACCACCGAGGATTTCAGTGGCGCGTATTCGTAATCTTCCTGCCAGTCGATACCGGAGGCCCAGTGCAGCAGGTCGGCGATTTTGATGGCCGGGTGTTGTTCCAGCGGCGGGTAAAACTGCACGACCGGGGCTTCGAGTTTGAACAGGCCTTCGCCGTACGCCACACCGAGGACAGTGGCCATCAGGCTTTTGCTGATCGACCAGGTCAGGTGCGGGGTTTGTTCGGCGGTCGGGCCGGCGTAGCGTTCGTAGAGGATCTGGCCGTCGCGGATAATCAGCAAGGCGTCGGTGCGGATGCCTTGGCGGGTGTTGTCATCGCGGGGTGGGAAGGCGTAATTCTCCAGTGCCTCTGTATCGGTGATCGTCGTGCCGATTGGCCATTCTTCACCCGGCCATTGTTCGGCGTGAACGGTGAAGCAGATCAGCAGCAGGAACAGCGACAGGCCTTTGCGCATGGTGAGGGCTCTTGAGAGAACCTGCTGAGATTAGTCGGGGTTGATGACAAGTATGCGGTGTTATTTAGACTGCTATCGCGAGCAGGCTCACTCCTACAGGGGATCGCATTTCAACAGACGAAACTCGATCAACTGTAGGCCTTCGCCTGCTCGCGAAGAGGCCGGTCAAGCCTGCGCCAAAGCCTTGGCCAAGCGCTTGGCCCGAGCCCCCGCCGCCAACTGCATCACTCCCTGATCGCGCTGCCACATCGCCGCCCACTCCGGATTTCCATCACGCAACGCCTGACTCACCTCCCCCTCCAGCGCCTCAAACTGCGCAAACAACCCAGCCAACAACACATGCCCGGCCGGATTGTTCGGTGGCTGCCGACTCGCCTCCGCACCCCCGGCCAACAGCGCCAGCAAGCGCAATTGCAGCGCCTGCGGCCAATCACTGTCCTGGCCGACGCCAAACAGCCACGCGGTCATCGCGCTCAGCACATAAACGTCCTCCAGGGTGCGGAACGGTTTGACGTAAGCGTCCCAACCATCGCCGGCCAACAACTCGCACAACGCGTTATCAAGCTGCAGCCGACCATGGCTGATGTCAGGCATCAACGGCAGCGCCGGCAGCTTCTCCACGGTCACGCCGGGTTCGCCGGGATACACCACCGCCAGACTCAGGCGCGGCGTTTCGCCGGATTCTTCACTGCGCGCGGCGATCAGCAACCAGTCCGCCGCATCGCCGGCGGTGACAAAATCCTTGCGTCCGCTCAGACGTAAATCCGTCAGCCGCGTCTGCATGTCCGCCGGACGCAAACTGCGCTGTTCGGTCGCACACAACGCACCGAGGCTCAGCGGTGCACTCGGCCACAACATGCGCAATGCCGCCTGATAACCGACCAGAAACGCCAGCCCCGGCGTCGCCATCCGCCGCCCGCCCGCGACCGCCAATTCGAATGGGGTGACGTTGCCCAGTTGCTGCAACAACGTCGCAAAACCCTCGGCCAGGTCAGCAACGGCGGGCAATCGGTCACGGCGGTGCAGCAAATCTGGCCAGGGCATAAGAGGCTCCTTGTGGGCTGTCATATAAGCATCACCGAACGTTCATGGCGATGACACCGGGGCTACATAGCCTGACTTTGCACAACACGGCTGCATAAAGAAAGTCGATCGGCTGCAACCCACGACGGGTTAAAGGCCCGTACGGAGATTCACATGACTCAGATCGCCCGCATCAGCGACACCGGCAATGAACGCCGCCTGCAAGCCGAACGCCTGATCGGCGCCGAGGCCTTGCAGCAAGCCCAGGCCTTGCGCTTCAACGTCTTCAGCGGCGAGTTCAACGCCAAACTGAAAGGCGCGGAACTGGGTCTGGACATGGATGATTATGATGTTCACTGCAGCCACATCGGCGTGCGTGATTTGAACACCGGCCGTCTGGTGGCGACCACGCGTCTGCTCGATCACACCGCCGCCAGCAGCCTCGGCAAGTTTTACAGCGAAGAAGAATTCAGCCTGCACGGCCTGACGCATCTGCAAGGCCCGATCCTCGAAATCGGTCGCACCTGCGTCGACCCGGCCTATCGCAACGGCGGCACCATTGCGGTGTTGTGGGGCGAATTGGCCGAAGTGTTGAATCAGGGCGGTTACAGCTACTTGATGGGTTGCGCGAGCATTCCGATGCAAGACGGCGGCATCCAGGCCCACGCGATCATGCAGCGCCTGCGCGAACGTTATCTGTGCACCGAAAACCTGCGCGCCGAGCCGAAAAATCCGCTGCCGACGCTGGATATTCCTTCCAACGTGATCGCCGAAATGCCGCCGCTGCTCAAGGCCTACATGCGCCTGGGCGCGAAGATCTGCGGCGAGCCGTGCTGGGACGAAGACTTCCAGGTCGCCGACGTGTTTATCCTGCTCAAGCGCGACGAACTCTGCCCGCGCTACGCCAAGCACTTCAAGGCGGCCGTGTGATGAGCCGGCTGCGCGTATACGCGCGGATCGCGCGGGTGCTGCTGGTGGTGGCGCTGGGCTTGACCATGGCCAGCGTCTTTGGCGTGTTTGAACGCATCGGTCTGGCGCATTCGATGGAACGGCGTCAGCGCTGGTCGCGCTTCTTCATGGCGCGCCTGAGCAATGCCCTGCCCTTTCGCGTGACTGTGCACGGCGAGTTGCCGAAACAGCCGATGCTGTGGGTCAGCAATCATGTGTCGTGGACCGACATTCCGCTGCTCGGCATGCTCACGCCGTTGTCGTTTCTGTCCAAGGCCGAAGTGCGCACCTGGCCGGTGGCCGGTTGGCTGGCGGCGAAGGCTGGCAGCCTGTTCATCCGTCGCGGTTCGGGCGACAGCCAGTTGATCCGCAAGCAGATGACCCGTCACCTGCAAACCGACCACGCCCTGCTGATGTTCCCGGAAGGCACCACCACCGATGGGCGCTCGCTGCGTACCTTTCATGGTCGCTTGCTGGCGGCGGCGATTGATTCCGAGGTGATGCTGCAACCGGTGGCGATCCGTTATCTGCGTGATGGCGAGATCGATGCGCTGGCGCCGTTCATTGGTGACGATGATCTGCTCTCGCACCTGATGCGTCTGTTCAGCAATGATTGCGGCGATGTCGAAGTCCATCTGCTCAAGCCGCTTGCCTGCCAGGGTCGTGAACGGGCGGCATTGGCGTTTGAAGCGCAGCAGGCGGTGCAGAAGGCGTTGTTTGGCGAAGTGGTGAAACCGGTCGAACCGCGTCGCACCGGCGAACTGATCGCTGCGTGAAAGCACACATCCCCTGTAGGAGTGAGCCTGCTCGCGATGGCGGTGGGTCAGTCGACATTAGTATTGACTGACCCACCGCCATCGCGAGCAGGCTCACTCCTACATTAGATCTGCGGTGTCTTGGGGTTTTGGGCGAAGTCCTGGAGTTGCGGGTAGAACAAAGCGAAGTCTTCGCTGAGCGGCTCATACAACCGCCGCAATTCCTCCATCGCCCCCGCCAGCTCTTCCGGCCGGCTCAGCCGCCGCGAGATCCCGCGCAACACCTGCTCCAGCACTTCAAACTCCTGATAAGAACCCAACCAGTCATTGGCAACCATGTGCGGGGCGATCTTCGCCAGTCGCTCGGGCAGTTGCGGTTCACGGGACAGCACCCGATAGACATCAGCGGTGAAAACCTCCAGTGGCTGATCGGCATACAGCGTCCAGTCCCGCGCCAGGCAATGATCGAAAAACACATCGAGCACGATCCCGGCGTAACGCCGACGCGTGTCGGAAAACCGCCCCAGGGCGATGTCCACCAACGGATGGCGATCAGTGAACACGTCAATCCGCCGATGCAGTTGAATGGCCGCCTCGACCTCCGGCGCAAACTGCCCTTGCAGCCGACCTTTGACAAAATCGCCATACAGGCTGCCGAGCAGTTGCCCGGGGCGCTGGCCACCGAGGTGTAAATGTGCGAGATAGTTCATGGGCGCAGCTTAGCACTGCGGCCCGGTATCCATACATCCATGTATCGTTATAACGCGATATACCAATTTATGCTGACGTCAGATCAAAATCATATTGGTGTATCGCGATCTAACGATTTATATTTCGCCACATCGCGATATAGCGTTGTACACATTGTGAGCACCCTGCCATGAACCTCGACCTCGACGAAATAATAAAAGCCCTGGCGCACCCAGTACGACGAGACATCCTCAACTGGCTGAAAGACCCGAAGAACGAATTTCCGGAACAGTTGCACAACCACGAATACGGCATCTGCGCCGGGCAGATCGATCAACGCTGCGGCCTGTCACAGTCGACCGTTTCGGCACACCTCGCGACGTTGCAACGCGCCGGTCTGATCAGCAGCCAGAAGGCCGGTCAATGGCACTTTTTCAAACGTAACGAGGACGTGATCCAGGCGTTCCTCAGCACCCTCAGTAAAGAGCTCTGACCCTTAACGTCAGCCAGCCGACAAGGAAACCTGCATGCCCCTCTCGCTCCTCATCCTCGCCTTGAGCGCCTTCGCCATCGGCACCACCGAATTCGTCATCATGGGCCTGCTGCCCGATGTGGCGGCCGACCTCGGTGTGTCGATCCCCGGCGCCGGCTGGCTGGTGACCGGTTACGCCCTCGGCGTGGCGATCGGTGCGCCGTTCATGGCAATGGCCACGGCCAAACTGCCGCGTAAAGCGGCACTGGTCGCGTTAATGGGCATTTTTATTGTCGGCAACCTGCTGTGTGCGATTGCCAGTGATTACAACGTGCTGATGTTTGCCCGGGTGATCACCGCGCTGTGTCACGGTGCCTTCTTCGGTATCGGTTCGGTGGTAGCGGCCAATCTGGTGCCAGCCAACAAGCGTGCTTCGGCGGTGGCCTTGATGTTCACCGGTTTGACTCTGGCCAACGTCCTCGGTGTGCCGCTGGGCACTGCGCTGGGTCAGCAATACGGCTGGCGCTCGACCTTCTGGGCGGTGACCGTTATCGGCGTGATCGCACTGATCGGCCTGATCCGCTTCCTGCCGGCCAAGCGTGACGAAGAAAAACTCGACATGCGCGCCGAACTCGCCGCCCTCAAAGGTGCGGGTATCTGGCTGTCGCTGAGCATGACCGCGCTGTTCGCCGCGTCCGTATTCACCTTGTTCACCTACGTCGCCCCGCTGCTCGGCGAAGTCACCGGCGTGTCGCCGCGTGGCGTGACCTGGACGCTGATGCTGATCGGCCTGGGCCTGACCGTCGGCAACATTATCGGCGGCAAACTCGCCGACAAGGGCATGGCCGCCACGCTGATCGGCGTGTTCATCGCCATGGCCGTGGTCTCCACCGTGCTGACCTGGACCAGCGTCGCGCTGATCCCGACTGAAATCACCCTGTTCCTCTGGGCCACCGCCTGTTTCGCCGCCGTACCGGCGCTGCAAGTCAACGTGGTGACCTTCGGCAAAGCCGCACCGAACCTGGTTTCGACCCTGAACATCGGCGCCTTCAACGTCGGCAACGCCCTCGGCGCCTGGGTTGGCGGCAGCGTCATCGCCCACGGCTACGGCCTGACCAGTGTGCCGCTCGCAGCCGCCGCCCTGGCAGTGCTCGCCTTGCTGGTGACCCTGATTACTTTCCGTCAGAACGGCAATGCCGATCTGGCCCCTGCTACCAACTGATTAACTTTCACTTGCGAGGGTTGTAGACATGGCAACTATTTTTGATCCGATCAAACTCGGCGACATCGAGCTGGCCAACCGCATCATCATGGCCCCACTGACCCGCTGCCGCGCCGACGAAGGCCGCGTACCGAACGCGCTGATGGCTGAATACTACGTACAGCGCGCGTCCGCTGGCCTGATCCTCAGTGAGGCCACTTCGGTGACGCCAATGGGTGTTGGCTACCCGGACACCCCGGGTATCTGGTCCAACGATCAAGTGCGCGGCTGGGCCAACGTGACCAAAGCGATTCACGCTGCCGGCGGCAAGATCTTCCTGCAACTGTGGCACGTCGGCCGGGTTTCCCATCCGTCGTACCTCAACGGTGAAGCGCCGGTGGCACCGAGCGCGATCCAGCCTAAAGGTCACGTCAGCCTGGTGCGTCCACTGGCCGACTACCCAACCCCGCGCGCACTGGAAACCGCTGAAATCGCCGACATCGTCGACGCCTACCGCACCGGCGCCGAGAACGCGAAAGCCGCCGGTTTCGACGGCGTGGAAATCCACGGCGCCAACGGTTATCTGCTCGACCAGTTCCTGCAAAGCAGCACCAACCAGCGCACCGACAATTACGGTGGCTCGCTGGAAAACCGTGCGCGTCTGCTGCTGGAAGTGACTGACGCCGCGATCGAAGTCTGGGGCGCTGGTCGCGTTGGTGTGCACTTGGCACCGCGCGCTGACTCCCATGACATGGGCGATGACAACCTGGCGGAAACCTTCACCTACGTCGCACGTGAACTGGGCAAACGCGGCATCGCGTTCATCTGCTCCCGTGAGAAAGAAGGCGCCGACAGCCTCGGTCCGCAATTGAAAGAAGCTTTCGGCGGCCCTTACATCGCCAACGAACGCTTTACCAAGGACAGCGCTAATGAGTGGCTGGCCAGCGGCAAGGCTGATGCCGTGGCATTTGGTGTGCCGTTCATTGCCAACCCGGATCTGCCGGCTCGTTTGCAGGCGGATGCGCCGTTGAATGAGGCGCGTCCGGAGTTGTTCTACGGCAAAGGCCCGGTCGGTTACATCGACTATCCAGCGCTGTAAGCAGTAGGAACACAAAGCCCCCGACTTTTGAGAGTCGGGGGCTTTTTTGTGCTCGCCTGGAGAATGATTGCGCGGCTGAGTACGTAGCCCCTCATCGGAACGCCGCCCCCCCAGCCCTCTCCCAGGGGAGAGGGAGCCGATCTGTGTGCGTTTCAAATCTGGAGTTCGACCTGATATCTCAGGTCGGCGTAACTCGCAAGAACACCTCAGTCAGTCCCCTCTACCTCTGGGAGAGGGTTAGGGTGAGGGTGAGGGCAAGCGGCTCACACTCATTCACACAGAAGACACAAATTCCCTACAAAATGCCTAGCTCGCTACGTTTAAACTCCCCCCGCTGCGAAGCTATTTAAAGGCAGGCCAATTGACATGAGCGGTGTCAATTACGCATTTTGTTTCATTTGCGCAGGCTGGGGCTCAGGCGCAGCATATCCAACCCTGTATCGACCCAACGCTCGGCCTCGGCATGCAGCTCAAAGCTGTCCGGCGCCAGAAGCCATCCATACAGAAGGCCATCGATATAGCTGTGAATACTGATGGCCGCGCGGACGGTGTCGAGATCTTCCGGCAACTGGCCGCGATTGACCGCATTACGCAACGTCAGAGCGATGCGCTCGTTGCAATCGAGACTGACGTCCCGGCGCTGCTGGCGCAAATCGCACATTTCATCGGTGAACTCGCACTTATGAAACAGAATTTCGTTGATCCGCCGGGTTTTCGGGTCCAGCGCAACTTGATGAAACAAATGAATCAGCAGTTGGCGCATGCAGCCCAACGGATCGAGTTCATCTTCACTTTCGCTGGCCCTGGCCAATTCATCCAGCGGCTCACGCAGCGAATCCAGCATGGCCTGGACCAGATCGGCCTTGTCACTGAAATGCCAGTAAATAGCACCGCGTGTGACCCCGGCCATTGTCGCGATATCGGCCAGCGTCGTACGAGCGACACCCCTTTCATAAAAGGCTTTCTCCGCCGCTTCCAGGATCTGGCTACGGGTTTCTTGAGCTTCCTCTTTGGTACGACGGACCATGACAGTAAAACCTCAAACAGGATGTTTCAGGGATGGCTGAATATCCGCTGAATAAAGAGGGGGCGATCTCTCACGGATCTGCTCCCCGGCCTACAATTTCAAACCTTGCGACGAATTTTGTAACAGGGTGGGTACGTGGCAAAGGTGTTTACAAACAACCATGAACGTAAGTATATTCCTTAGCAAGCTACTTATCCACCCGGTACCCAATTTTTACCCTTCCACACTTCTTGTGCGCTTTTCGCGCGCCTGACCCGAGGATCTTCATGCAATTCAAGCCAGCTGTTACCGCTCTGGTCACTGCCGTCGCCCTGGCATCGCTGCTCAGCGGATGTAAAAAGGAAGAAGCGGCACCGGCCGCTCCACCGCCTCAGGTCGGCGTCGTCACCCTGCAACCACAAGCGTTTACCCTCACCTCCGAACTGCCGGGCCGCACCAGTGCGTACCGCATCGCGGAAGTTCGACCGCAGGTCAACGGCATCATTCTCAAGCGTCTGTTCAAGGAAGGCGGCGATGTCAAAGCCGGCCAGCAGCTGTACCAGATCGATCCGTCGGTCTATGAAGCGACCCTGAAAAGCGCCGAAGCCAACCTGCGTTCGACCAAGTCGATATCTGACCGCTACAAGCAACTGGTCGACGAGCAGGCCGTGAGCCGTCAGGAATACGACACCGCCGTGTCCAACCGCATGGAGTCGGAAGCATCCTTGCAGAGCGCGCAGATCAACGTGCGTTACACCAAGGTCTACGCACCGATCTCCGGCCGCATCGGCCGTTCTTCGGTCACCGAAGGTGCACTGGTCAGCAATGGCCAGACCGACGCAATGGCGACGATTCAGCAACTGGACCCGATCTACGTCGACGTCACCCAGTCCTCGGTTGAGCTGCTGGAGTTGCGCCGCGAGCTGGAAAGCGGTCGCCTGCAGAAATCCGGCGAAAACTCGGCAGCGGTCAAACTGACCCTGGAAGACGGCAGCCAGTACAAGCTCGACGGTAAGCTGGAATTCTCCGAAGTCACGGTCGACCCGACTACCGGTTCGGTGACCCTGCGCGCGGTGTTCCCGAACCCGGATCACACCCTGCTGCCAGGCATGTTCGTCCGCGCCCAGTTGCAGGCCGGCGTCAACGCTGCGGCCATTCTGGCGCCGCAACAAGGCGTGACCCGTGACCTCAAAGGCACCCCGACCGCTCTGGTCGTCGGCGCCGACAACAAGGTCGAACTGCGTCAGCTCAAGGCCAGCCGCACCGTCGGCAGCCAGTGGCTGATCGAAGATGGGCTGAAGGCTGGCGATCGTCTGATCACCGAAGGGCTGCAATACGTGCGCCCGGGTGTTCAGGTGAACCCGACCGAAGCCACTAACGTAGGCACAAAGAACCCGGCCCCCGCTCAGGCAGCTGACAAAGCCGACGGCGGCAAAGGGGAGTAATCCATGTCAAAATTCTTCATCGACCGTCCGATTTTCGCCTGGGTAATTGCCCTGGTGATCATGCTGGTCGGGGCACTTTCGATCCTGAAATTGCCGATCAACCAGTACCCGAGCATTGCGCCACCGGCCATTGCGATCTCCGTGACCTACCCGGGCGCTTCGGCGCAAACCGTGCAGGACACCGTGGTCCAGGTGATCGAGCAGCAGCTCAACGGTATCGACAACCTGCGTTATGTGTCCTCGGAAAGTAACTCCGACGGCAGCATGACCATCACCGCGACCTTCGAGCAAGGCACCAACTCCGACACCGCGCAGGTGCAGGTTCAGAACAAGCTGAACCTCGCTACCCCGCTGTTGCCGCAGGAAGTGCAGCAACAAGGTATCCGCGTGACCAAGGCAGTGAAAAACTTCCTCTTGGTTATCGGCGTGGTCTCGCGTGACGGCAGCATGACCAAGGACGACTTGTCCAACTACATCGTGTCGAACATGCAGGATCCGATCTCGCGGACTGCTGGCGTCGGTGACTTCCAGGTCTTCGGTGCCCAGTATGCGATGCGCATCTGGCTCGACCCGGCCAAGTTGAACAAGTACAACCTGACCCCGGGCGACGTCAGCACTGCAATCTCCGCGCAGAACGTTCAGGTGTCTTCCGGTCAGCTCGGCGGTTTGCCGGCGCTGCCTGGCCAGCAACTGAACGCGACGATCATCGGCAAGACCCGTCTGCAGACTGCCGAGCAGTTCAAAGCGATTCTGCTCAAGGTTAACCAGGACGGCTCGCAAGTGCGCGTCGGCGACGTCGCCGATGTCGGTCTGGGTGGCGAAAACTCGACCATCTCGGCGCAGTTCAACGGCAAACCGTCTTCCGGTCTGGCGGTAAAACTGGCCAACGGCGCCAACGCCCTCGACACCGCCAAAGCCCTGCGCAAGACGATTGACGAACTCAAGCCGTTCTTCCCGCAAGGCATGGAAGTGGTGTTCCCGTACGACACCACCCCGGTGGTGACCGAGTCGATCAAGGGTGTGGTTGAAACCCTGGTCGAAGCGATCGTACTGGTGTTCCTGGTGATGTTCCTGTTCCTGCAGAACTTCCGCGCCACGGTCATCACCACGATGACGGTGCCGGTGGTATTGCTCGGTACGTTCGGCATCCTCGCGGCCTTCGGTTTCAGCATCAACACCCTGACCATGTTCGGTATGGTGCTGGCCATCGGTTTGCTGGTGGACGACGCCATCGTTGTGGTGGAAAACGTCGAGCGGGTGATGAGCGAAGAAGGCTTGTCACCGAAGGAAGCGACCAAGAAGTCCATGGGCCAGATCCAGGGCGCACTGGTCGGTATTGCTCTGGTTCTGTCGGCGGTACTGTTGCCGATGGCGTTCTTCAGCGGTTCCACCGGTGTGATCTACAAGCAGTTCTCGATCACCATCGTCTCGGCCATGGCCCTGTCGGTACTGGTCGCGCTGATCTTCACCCCGGCGCTCTGCGCCACCATGCTCAAGGCGATTCCGAAAGGCGAGCACGGCACGCCGAAAAAAGGCTTCTTCGGCTGGTTCAACCGTAACTTCGACCGTGGCGTTCGCAGCTACGAGCGCGGTGTCGGCAACATGCTGTCGCGCAAGGCTCCTTACCTGCTGGCGTACCTGCTGATCGTAGTGGGCATGATCTGGCTGTTCACCCGTATTCCAACCGCGTTCCTGCCAGAAGAAGACCAGGGTGTACTGTTCGCCCAGGTGCAAACCCCGGCGGGTTCCAGTGCCGAACGTACGCAAGTCGTGATCGACGAAATGCGTTCCTACCTGCTGGAGAAAGAATCCGGCGCGGTCGCCTCGGTGTTTACCGTGAACGGCTTCAACTTCGCCGGTCGCGGTCAGAGTTCGGGTCTGGCGTTCATCATGCTCAAACCGTGGGACGAGCGTGACGCGAGCAACAGCGTGTTCGCCCTCGCCCAGCGTGCGCAGCAACACTTCTTCAGCTTCCGCGACGCGATGGTGTTTGCTTTCGCCCCGCCAGCGGTACTGGAATTGGGTAACGCCACCGGTTTCGACGTGTTCCTGCAGGATCGCGCCGGTATCGGTCACGAAAAACTGATGGAAGCGCGCAACCAGTTCCTCGGTCTGGCCGCGCAGAGCAAGGTGCTCTATCAGGTGCGTCCGAACGGCTTGAACGATGAGCCGCAATACCACCTGGAAATCGACGATCAGAAAGCCCAGGCCCTCGGCGTGAGCATTGCCGATATCAACAGCACGCTGTCGATCTCCTTCGGTAGTAGCTACGTCAACGACTTCATCGACCGTGGTCGAGTGAAGAAGGTCTACGTGCAAGGTCAGGCCGGTGCTCGCATGAGCCCTGAAGACTTGAAGAAGTGGTACGTGCGCAACAGCGCCGGAACCATGGTGCCGTTCTCCGCGTTCGCCAAGGGCGAGTGGATCTACGGCTCGCCGAAACTGGCGCGTTACAACGGTGTAGAAGCGATGGAGATCCTCGGTTCTCCGGCGCCGGGTTACTCCACCGGTGATGCGATGGCCGAAGTCGAAGCGATTGCCAAGAAGCTGCCGGCGGGTGTCGGTATCTCCTGGACGGGTCTGTCTTATGAGGAACGTCTGTCCGGCTCGCAAGCGCCGGCGCTGTACGCCCTGTCGCTGCTGATGGTGTTCCTGTGTCTGGCGGCGCTGTACGAGAGCTGGTCGATTCCGATCGCGGTTATGCTCGTGGTACCGCTGGGGATCATCGGTGCACTGCTGGCCACCAGCCTGCGCGGTCTGTCCAACGACGTGTACTTCCAGGTCGGCCTGTTGACGACCATCGGTCTGGCGGCTAAAAACGCCATTCTGATCGTCGAGTTCGCCAAGGAACTGCATGAACAGGGACGCAGCCTGCGCGATGCGGCGATCGAAGCCTGCCGCATGCGTCTGCGCCCGATCATCATGACCTCGCTGGCCTTCGTCCTCGGTGTTGTACCGTTGGCGATTTCCACTGGCGCCGGTTCAGGCAGTCAACATGCGATCGGTACGGGCGTGATTGGCGGTATGCTCACGGCCACGATCCTGGCGATCTTCTGGGTCCCACTGTTCTTCGTTACGGTTTCGTCCCTAGGCCAGCGTAAAATCGCTGACGAGGATGAAACGACTGAAACTCCTAAAGAGGCTGGCCAATGAGCAAGTCGCTACTCTCCATCGCAGTCGCCGCCTTCGTGCTGAGCGGTTGCTCGCTGATACCCGACTATCAGCAGCCTGAGGCTCCGGTCGCAGGTCAGTACCCGCAGGGACCGGCGTACTCGCCGGCCCAGGCTCCGGCGCAGGCCGCAGCCGAGCAAGGCTGGAAGCAGTTTTTCCACGACCCGGCGCTGCAACAGCTGATCCAGGTGTCCCTGGAAAACAACCGCGACCTGCGTGTCGCGGCGCTGAACATCGATGCTTACGCGGCTCAATACCGCATCCAGCGTGCCGACCTGTTCCCGGCGGTTTCGGCCAATGCCAGCGGCAGCCGTCAGCGGGTTCCGGCGCGTGCGTCGCAGACCGGCGAAGCGGGCATCACCAGCTCCTACTCCGCCACCGTCGGCATCAGCGCCTACGAACTCGACCTGTTCGGTCGCGTTCGCAGCCTGAGCGAACAAGCGTTGCAACAGTACTTCGCCACTGAAGAAGCGCGCCGCAGCACCCAGATCAGTCTGGTCGCCAGCGTCGCCAACGCTTACCTGACCTGGCAAGCGGACAAGGAACTGCTCAAGCTGACGCAAGACACCCTCGGTGCCTTCGAAGAAAGCTACAAGCTGACCAGCCGCAGCAACGAAGTCGGTGTGGCTTCGGCACTGGACCTGGCGCAGTCGCGCACCTCGGTCGAGAACGCCCGCGCACAACTGGCGCGTTACACCCGCCAGGTGGCGCAGGACGAAAACAGCCTGACCCTGCTGCTCGGCACCGGTATCCCGGCCAATCTGCAAACGGCCAAGCCGCTGGCGGATGACCTGCTCAGCGACGTACCGCCGGGTCTGCCTTCGGACCTGCTGCAACGTCGTCCGGACATTCTGCAAGCCGAGTACAACCTGAAAGCGGCCAACGCCAACATCGGCGCGGCCCGTGCAGCGTTTTTCCCGAGCATCAGCCTGACCGCCAACGCGGGCAGCCTGAGCCCGGATCTGTCCGGTCTGTTCAAGGGTGGTTCGGGGACGTGGCTGTTCCAGCCGCAGATCAACCTGCCGATCTTCAACGCCGGCAGCCTGCGCGCCAGCCTCGACTACGCCAAGATCCAGAAGGACATTGGCGTGGCGAACTACGAGAAGTCCATTCAAACGGCCTTCCAGGAAGTCGCCGACGGCCTGGCCGCACGCCAGACCTACACCGAACAGCTGCAAGCGCAGCGTGACTTCGTGCAGGCCAACCAGGATTACTACCGTTTGGCCGAGCGTCGCTACCGCATCGGCGTCGACAGCAACCTGACCTTCCTCGATGCCCAGCGTCAGCTGTTCAGTGCGCAACAAGCGCTGATCACCGACCGCCTCGCGCAGCTGACCAGTGCGGTCAACCTGTACAAGGCCCTGGGCGGTGGCTGGAATGCGCAGACCGCGCAGAACGAACCGCTGAAAGAAGAAGCACCGAAGATGAAGTTGTTCTGATCATCATCAGGTGAATACAAGGAGCCCACCGATTGGTGGGCTTTTTGTTGCCTGAGAATCAAAAGATCGCAGCCTTCGGCAGCTCCTACATTTGGAATGCAAATCCTTGTAGGAGCTGTCGAAGGCTGCGATCTTTTGATCTTCAATGCTGTTCGATAATCGCCCAAAACCCGCTTTACCCAATTGAATCCGAACATCCGCCCCCCGCACCATTCGATCAACAAAACCAATAACAACAGGTTCGACACCATGCTCCCGCGCCCTGCTCCGACCGGCTGACCGCCGTCGCTTCGCCCCCTGAATTCATCGCATTTCTGCACCGTAAAAAACGGTGGCAGCGCACCCGTTCGCCTTAAAAAAACAAGAGAGACCCGAGCCCATGACAAACTCCCCTGCGCCTTACGCAATTCCCGGCCTGATCGCCCTGGCCCTGGCCGGCGCGGCGCTGCCCGCAGCGGCTGAAGAAGCCGGTTTCATCGAGGGCGCCAAGGTCAACCTCAACCTGCGCAACTTCTACATCAACCGCAACTTCACCAATCCGACCAAAGCTCAGGGCAAGGCTGAAGAGTGGACACAGAGCTTCATCCTCGACGCCAAGTCCGGCTTCACCCAAGGCACCGTCGGCTTCGGCATGGATGTGCTCGGTCTGTATTCGATTAAGCTCGATGGCGGCAAAGGCACAGGCGGCACGCAGTTGTTGCCGCTGGACCATGACGGTCGCCCGGCGGACAACTTCGGCCGCACCAACGTCGCTTTCAAAGCCAAGCTTTCGCAGACCGAAGTGAAGGTCGGCGAGTGGATGCCGGTGCTACCGATCCTGCGTTCGGACGATGGCCGCTCATTGCCACAGACCTTCCGTGGCGGGCAGATCACGTCCAAAGAAATCGACGGCCTGACCCTATACGGCGGCCAGTTCCGCGCCAACAGCCCGCGTGACGACAGCAGCATGAGCGACATGTCGATGACCGGCAAAGCGGCGTTCACCTCTGATCGCTTCAACTTTCAGGGCGGTGAATACGTTTTCAACGAAAAACGCACACAGATCGGCCTGTGGAACGCCGAACTCAAGGACATCTACAGCCAGCAATACGTCAACCTGATCCACAGCCAGCCGCTGGGCGACTGGACGCTGGGCGCCAACCTGGGTTTCTTCTACGGCAAGGACGATGGCAGCGCCCGCGCGGGCGATCTCGACAACAAGACCTGGTCTGGGATGTTCTCGGCGAAGTACGGCGGCAACACCTTCTACGTCGGCCTGCAGAAACTCACTGGCGATAGCGCCTGGATGCGCGTCAACGGCACCAGCGGCGGCACCCTGGCCAACGACAGCTACAACGCCAGCTACGACAATGCGCAGGAACGTTCCTGGCAAGTACGCCATGACTACAACTTCGTCGCGCTGGGCGTCCCCGGCCTGACCCTGATGAACCGCTACATCAGCGGCGACAACGTGCACACCGGGACGATCACCGACGGCAAGGAATGGGGCCGCGAATCGGAGCTGGGCTACACCGTGCAGAGCGGCGCGCTGAAGGATCTGAACGTCAGATGGCGCAACTCGACCATGCGCCGGGACTTCAGCAATAACGAGTTCGACGAGAACCGCCTCATCGTTAGCTACCCGATCAGCCTCCTCTAAACACCGATCAAAACTGTAGGAGCTGCCGAAGGCTGCGATCTCTTGATCTTGTTTTTAAGATCAACAGATCGCAGCCTTCGGCAGCTCCTACATTGGATTTTTGCCATTGGTCAGGAGAAGTGGCACTTTGCCGGTCGGCAGGTAAAGTGACAAAACCTGAAGGACTCAGGTGCTTCACCTTTCCGCTTCCGTCGTCGTAGTCGGTCCTCAAGCTGGGAGCCAGGTTGTCATCGGAAGACACCATCGATCACTGGAGGACCACCTCAATGATCTCTCGTCTTGCAACACCCGACTGGGACGCCAAGGCGTACCAGCAGTTTTTCCGTCTCAGGCAACGCCCGGTCAATGAATTGCTAGACCGTGTTGACCTGCCAGATCCTCAACGCATTTACGACCTGGGCTGCGGCACCGGCATTGCTACGCAGTTGTTGGCCAAACGCTGGCCGCGCGCGCAGTTGCAGGGGATCGACAGCTCGGCACAGATGCTCGCAGAAGCGCGCTGTCTGCCGTTCCGGGCATCGTGGAAACACTGCGATCTGCTCGATTGGCAACCGGAGCAGCCGGCTGACCTGCTGCTCGCTGCCGCCGTGCTGCACTTTATCGACGGCCATGAAACGCTGCTGCCGCACCTGCTCGGCTATCTCAATCCCGGCGGTTGTCTGGCGGCGCACATGCCGGACTGGCGCGATGCGCTGTGGTATCGATTGATGCTCGACACTCTCGAAAATGGCGGCCCCGGCGGCACGTCAATGGGCACACCTGAACTGCGCCAGCGTATGGCGGCGCGGCCGTTATTGGCACTGGAGGATTACTACCGTTTGCTGGCGCCGCTGACCACGTCGCTGGATATCTGGGAGACCGAGCAGTTGCAGGTGGTTGACGGCAAGTCGCCGGTGTATGACTGGGTGAAGGTCTCGGCGCTGCGGCCGGTGATGCAGGCGTTGAGTTCAGCGGAACAGGCGCGGTTTATCTATCACTATCTGATGCGAGTGAATAAGCATTATCCGCAGGAGGGGGATGGGCATACGTTGTTTGCGTTCAAGCGGATATTTATTGTCGCCACGGTTTGAAGAGCAAAAGATCGCAGCCTTCGGCAGCTCCTACAGGGGAACGCATTCCAAATGTAGGAGCTGCCGAAGGCTGCGATCTTTTTCGGTTTCAACCGTCATTCGCGGGATTCAATACCCAGTTCGTCCCACACCGACTCCGCCAGATGGAAAGTGGCATTCGCCGCCGGGATCCCGCAATAGATCGCACTCTGCATGATCACTTCCTTGATCTCGCCCCGGCTCACGCCGTTATTGGCCGCCGCGCGCAGGTGAAGTTTCAGCTCGCCTTCACGGTTCATGCCGATCAGCATGGCGATGGTGATCAGGCTGCGCGTGTGCCGAGGCAAGCCCGGACGCGTCCAGATATCGCCCCAGGCATGCCGAGTGATCATCTCCTGAAATTCCGAGTTGAACTCGGTCAGTGTGGTCAGGCTGCGATCAACATGCGCATCACCCAACACCGCGCGGCGCACTTGCATACCGTCGTCATAACGTTGTTTCTCGTCCACGAAAATCCCCTTGTCAGGCGTTTAGAAACGCCAACACACGATCACTGAAATCCGCGCCAGCCTGCACGTTGGACAGGTGCGCCGCGTAGAACTCGGCGTACTGGGCACCGCGTACATGCTCCTGAATGAAATGCCCACCGGCCGGCGGCGTCACCGCGTCTTCAGTGCCGGCAATCACCAGCAACGGCACGTTGATCGACGCCAGTTGCTCGCGGAAATCGGCATCACGCACCGCCGCGCAATTGGCCGCGTAACCTTCAGGCGAAGTCGCCGCGAGCATGTCGGTAATCTGCTTGGCTGCGGCCGGATGTGCAGCGGAAAAATCCGGGGTAAACCAGCGAGCAATCGATGCATCTCGCAGAGCAACCATCGCCGCCGCGCCATCGCGCAGCACGGTTTCGATGCGTGGATTCCACACCGACGGATCGCCGATTTTTGCCGCCGTGTTGCAGACGATCAGCTTGTGCAGACGATGACCAGCGTTGATCCCCAGCCACTGCCCGATCAGACCGCCCATCGACAGCCCGCAGAAATGCGCACGCTCGATGTGCAGCGCATCCAGCAGACCGAGCACGTCATGACCCAATTGCTCAATGCGGTAAGGCCCCGGTGTCACCAGCGATTGGCCATGGCCACGGGTATCGAAACGCAGCACGCGAAAGTGCTCGGTGAAGGCCGGCATCTGCGCGTCCCACATGTGCAGGTCTGTGCCCAGCGAGTTGGACAGCACCAGCACCGGCGCATCGACCGGGCCCTCGATTTGATAATGCAGTTCGCCATCGGCGAGTTGAACGAAAGCCACAGCCCTCTCCTTTCAGTCAGACAATGCGTTGTGTTCGGCCACCGCACGCTCGACCCAGGTTTTTGCCTGACCGAGGTAATGGGCGGGGTTCAAAAGCTGATCGAGTTCAGCGCTGTTCAACTGGGCGGTGACTTGCGGTTCGTCACCGAGTACGGCGCGTAAATGGCGCTGCTCGGCCACCGCGCGTTTGCAGCATTGTTCGAGCAGGTGATGCGCGGCGTCGCGGCCGACACGCTGGGCGAGGACGATGCTGACGGCTTCGGCCAACACCAGCCCCTGAGTCAATTCGAGGTTGCGGGCCATGCGCTCGGCATCGACTTTCAGACCGTCGGCGAGCAAGCGTGCCTGTTGCAGCGAACCGGAAACGAGGCAGCAAATCTCCGGCAAGGTTTCCCATTCGGCATGCCACAGACCGAGGCTGCGCTCGTGCTCCTGGGGCATGGCGCTGAACAGCGTCGAGACCAGACCCGGAACGCGCGTCGCTGCGCCGATCAACACCGCTGCGCCGACCGGATTGCGCTTGTGCGGCATGGTTGACGAACCGCCCTTGCCCGGTGCCGACGGCTCGAAAACCTCGGCCGCTTCAGTCTGCATCAACAGGCTGATGTCGCGGCCGAATTTGCCCAGGCTGCCGGCGATCAAACCCAGCACCGCGCCAAACTCCACCACGCGATCACGCTGGGTGTGCCACGGCTGTTCCGGCAAGGTCAGTTGCAGTTCTTCAGCCAGCGCTTCGGCAATCGGCAAGGCCTGTTCGCCCAACGCGGCGAGGGTCCCGGATGCGCCACCGAATTGCAGCGCCAGCAGACGCGGCTTGAGTTCACGCAGACGCTGACGGCTGCGTGTCACGGCGCCGAGCCATCCAGCGACTTTCATGCCGAGGGTCACTGGCGTCGCATGTTGCAGCCACGTTCGCCCTGCCAGCGGCGTAGCGGCATGACGTTGCGCCTGGGTGGCGAGAGAGTCAGCCAGTTGCGCCAGATCGCTTTCAATCAACTCCAGCGCCTGACGCAATTGCAACACCAGCCCGGAATCCATCACGTCCTGACTGGTCGCGCCCAAATGCACATAACGCTCGGCTTCTGCATCGGTGGAGGCAATCTGTTTGCCCAACGCCTTGACCAGCGGAATCGCCGAATTGCCCGCCGTGGCAATCGCCTCACCCAGCGCCGCGAAGTCATACAACCCCGCGTTACACGCCGCAGCAATCGGTGCGACAGCCGAAGAAGGAATCAAACCAACCCGCGCTTCGGCCCGCGCCAATGCGGCTTCAAAGTCGAGCATCGCCTGCACGCGGCCCTGATCGCAGAACACTTCGCGCATATCGCGGGCAGTGAAATAGGCATCGAACAATTGATTGCCCGGTCGCTGAGTCATAAACAGTCCTTGCCGGCGCGGGCCGTGACGGCCCGCGCACTTCGGGTTAGAGATCGTGGTGCAAATACGCCGCCTGTTTCGGCAGGCGCAGACTGAACAGGAAGGCGATTGCCATCATGGCTGTAACGTACCAGTAGAAGGAGTTTTCCATGCCGATGTTCTTCAGGCTCAGGGCGACGAATTCCGCCGAACCGCCGAAGATCGCATTCGCCACCGCGTAGGCCAGACCGACACCGAGGGCGCGGACTTCTGGCGGGAACATTTCGGCTTTTACCAGGCCGCTGATCGAGGTGTAGAAACTGACAATCGCCAGCGCCACGGTGATCAACACAAATGCGAGGAACGGGCTGCTGACACTTTTCAGGCTCAACAGAATCGGCACGGTGAACAGCGTACCGAGCGCGCCGAACCAGAGCATCGAATTACGTCGACCAATCTTGTCGGCGAGCATGCCAAACAGCGGCTGCATGCACATATACAGGAACAGCGCGCCGGTCATGATGTAGCTGGCGGTCTTGGCGTGCATGCCGGCGGTGTTGACCAGGTACTTCTGCATGTAGGTAGTGAAGGTGTAGAAAATCAGCGAGCCACCGGCGGTGTAACCGAGCACGGTGATGAACGCGGCTTTGTGATCGCGGAACAATGCGCTGATGCTGCCGGCGTCCTTGTGCGCGCGGGTTTCCTTGTTGGTGGTTTCTTTCAGGCTGCGACGCAGGAACAGCGAAATCAGCGCCGCCACCGCACCGACCACAAACGGAATCCGCCAGCCGTAGGCACGCAGGTCTTCCTCGGTAAGGAATTGCTGCAGAACCACCACCAGCGACACCGCCAGCAGTTGCCCGCCGATCAGCGTCACGTACTGGAACGAGGCGAAAAACCCGCGCTGGCCCTTGAGGGCGACTTCGCTCATGTAAGTCGCGGTGGTGCCATACTCGCCGCCGACCGACAGGCCTTGCAGCAGACGGGCGAACAAGAGCAGGACCGGTGCCCAGACGCCGATGTCCTTGTAGGTCGGCAAGCAGGCAATCAATAACGAGCCGAAGCACATCATCAGAATCGAGATGAGCATCGAGTTCTTGCGTCCGTGCTTGTCGGCAACCCGGCCGAAAATCCAGCCACCAATCGGGCGCATCAGGAAGCCGGCGGCGAACACGCCAGCGGTATTGACCAGTTGCACCGTCGGGTTGTCGGAGGGGAAGAACGCCGGGGCGAAATAAATCGCGCAGAAGGCGTAGACGTAGAAGTCGAACCATTCGACGAGGTTGCCGGACGAGGCGCCGACAATGGCAAAGATGCGCTTGCTACGCTCTTCGCCGGTGTAATGGGAGGTGGTGGTTGTCATTGTTTTTCACTCGATAGGGACAGTGAGAGTCTAGACATACTTTGCAACAGTCCCGTTCCACAGTTCCATCTGCAACACAGTTCTCACCTGTGGGAGCGAGCCTGCTCGCGATGGCGGTGTGTCATTCAGACCATTTAAATCTGACACACCGCCATCGCGAGCAGGCTCACTCCTACAGGGATTGGGGTGTTCTTCAGTAATCGAAGAACACCGTCTCGGCGTCGGTGCCCTGCAGAATCACATTCCACTGATAAACACCCAAGGCGTCCTTCTTCGCCAGCAGCGTACTGCGCCGCTCAGCCGGCACACATTCCAGCAACGGATCATCAACGTTCGCCGGCTCGCCTTCAAAATAAATCCGCGTTAGCAAATGCTTCACCAGGCCACGGGCAAACACCAGCACCACCAGATGCGGCGCCTGAGTCGAGCCCTTCAGCCCTTCAACCGTGCCCGGTTTGATCGTGGTGAAACGGAAGCGCCCTTCAGCGTCCACCGGCACCCGGCCAAAGCCTTCAAAATTAGGGTCGAGCGGTTTGTTCTGCTCGTCTTCCGGGTGGTCGTACTTGCCGGCGGCATTCGCCTGCCAGACTTCAAGCATGGCGTCGTTAACGACATCGCCGTTGCCATCCACCACCTGCCCGGTGATCGCCACGCGCTCACCGAGGGTTTGCTCGACGGTGAGGTCTTCGCGGTTCAGCCAGGTCAGGCCGATGTGGTAATACGGCCCGACGGTGTGGGACGTGGTCGCAGTAAGCGTCATCTTATTTCTCCATCGGCGTGGCTTCACGCCCGCGCAGCACGATGTCCCAGCGATAACCGAGGGCGTAGGACGGAATGGTTTTTTCCAGATCGAAACTGGCGATCAGGCGCTCCTTGGCCGAAGTGTCCGGCACGCAGTTGTAGATCGGGTCGTACGCCAGCAGCGGATCGCCCGGGAAATACATTTGCGTGACCAAGCGCGTAAGGATGCTCGGCCCGAACAGCGAAAAGTGGATATGCGCCGGGCGCCAGGCATTGTGGTGGTTACCCCACGGATAGGCACCGGGCTTGATGGTCTGGAACTGATACCAGCCGTCGGCGTCGGTGACGGTGCGGCCGGTGCCGGTGAAGTTCGGGTCCAGCGGCGCATCGTGCAGGTCGCGCTTGTGGTTGTAGCGGCCGGCGGCGTTGGCCTGCCAGATCTCGACGAGAATCCCCGGCACCGGCAGACCGTTTTCGTCGAGCACGCGGCCGTGAACGATAATGCGCTCACCTTGTGGCTCGCCTTCATGCTGGGCGGTCAGGTCGTTATCGGTGTCGCCCACGCGCTCGGCGCCGATGGTCGGCCCAGTGATTTCCGACAGCGAGTGCGGCAGAAACACCAATGGCTTGGACGGCGAGCGCAGGTTGGTGGATTGATACGTTGGGTGCAGGTACTCAGGCTGAGTGCCTTCCTGCGGACGACGGTAACCAGGCTTGTCAGACATGTCGCTTTCCTCTGTTCTATTTCGTCACGGCTTGCGTCAGACGCGTTCGATGGCCAGGGCCAGACCTTGGCCGACACCGACACACATGGTCGCCAGACCTTTCTTGCCACCGGTCTTTTCCAACTGATGCAGTGCGGTCAGCACCAGACGCGCACCGCTCATGCCCAACGGGTGACCGAGGGCAATTGCGCCGCCATTCGGGTTGACCTGCGCGGCGTCATCCGCCAGACCCAGTTCCCGCAGCACCGCCAAGCCTTGGCTGGCAAACGCTTCGTTGAGTTCGATCACGTCAAAATCGCTGACCGCGACGCCCAGGCGCTCGATCAGTTTGCGCACCGCCGGTACCGGACCGATGCCCATCACGCGCGGCGCCACACCGGCGCTAGCCATGCCGAGCACTTTGGCGCGGGCGGTCAGGCCATGTTTTTTCACCGCTTCAGCGGAGGCGAGAATCAGTGCAGCAGCACCGTCATTGACGCCGGAAGCATTGCCGGCGGTGACGGTTTTGTCCGGGCCGTTGACCGGTTTCAGCTTGGTCAGCGCTTCAATCGTGGTGTCGGCGCGCGGATGTTCATCCTCGCTGACCACGGTTTCGCCCTTCTTGTGGGCGATCCGCACTTCGACGATTTCTTCGGCGAAGTAGCCGGCGGCCTGCGCGGCAGCAGTGCGTTGCTGGCTGCGCAGGGCAAAAGCGTCCTGATCGGCGCGCGACACTTTATAGTCGTCGGCGACGTTGTCAGCGGTCTGCGGCATCGCATCGACGCCATACTGCGCCTTCATCAACGGGTTGATGAAACGCCAGCCGATGGTGGTGTCTTCCAGCTTCATGTTGCGCGAAAACGCCGCGTCCGCCTTGCCCATCACGAACGGCGCGCGGGACATCGACTCGACGCCGCCGGCAATTGCCAACTCCATCTCGCCGCTGGCGATTGCGCGGAATGCGGTGCCGATCGCGTCCATGCCCGAAGCGCAGAGACGATTGAGGGTCACGCCCGGTACGCTGTCCGGCAGGCCTGCCAACAGCAGCGCCATGCGCGCGACGTTGCGGTTGTCTTCGCCGGCCTGGTTGGCGCAACCGAGGAACACTTCGTCGATGGCGTTCCAGTCCACCGAGGGATTGCGTTCCATCAGGGCTTTGATCGGCACCGCGGCCAGGTCATCGGCGCGCACGGTGGACAAACCGCCGCCGAAACGGCCGATCGGCGTGCGAATCGCGTCGCAGATATAAACGTCACGCATCATGCTTCTCCAGGTGCCTGGCCGTGGGCGGCGGCAGTACGCGCTTCGAGATCGCGCAGCGCGCTCAGTTCGACTTCAGTCGGTTCAGCGGTGTTTTCAACATGCTCGGCAAAACGAATCGCCCAACCGGTGGCCGCGACCACTTGCTCGCGGGTCACGCCCGGGTGCAGCGCGGTGACCACGAATTCGTGGGTGCCTGCTTCCGGTTCCATGATGCACAGGTCGGTGATGATGCCGACCGGCCCGGCGCCCGGCAGGCCCAGACGTTTGCGCGAATCGCCGCCCTCACCGTGACCGACCGAGGTGATGAAATCGAGCTTGTCGACAAACGAACGCGCCGACTGTTTAAGGATGATCAGAACGCTTTTTGCCGAACCGGCAATCTCCGGCGCGCCACCGGCACCCGGCAGACGCACTTTCGGCGAGAAGTAATCGCCAACCACGGTGGTGTTGATGTTGCCGAAACGGTCGACCTGCGCAGCGCCGAGAAAACCGACGTCAATGCGTCCGCCCTGCAACCAATAGCGAAAAATCTCACCAGTCGGTACGACGGTGTCAGCGGTTTCAGCGAGTTCGCCGTCACCAATGGACAGCGGCAACACGCTTGGCTTGGCGCCAATCGGACCCGATTCGTAGATCAGCACCACGTCCGGCGAAGAAGTCAGGCGCGCAAGGTTGGCGGCTTTCGACGGCAGGCCGATGCCGACGAAGCACACCGAGCCGTTCTTCAGGCGACGGGCCGCCGCGACGGTCATCATTTCATTGGTGGTGTAAGTCATTACTTGGCCTCCGAAGCAGCGGCCAGCTTGGCCTGGAACGCGCTGAAGTCAGCGCAGCCATGGATGTATTCGTTGATCCACGCGGTAAACGTCTCACGGTCACGGGCGATCGGATCCCACGCCTGGTAGAAACGATTGTCACGCTCGGTGTAACCGTGGGCGTAGGACGGATGTGCGCCGCCGGGTACGTGGCAGACTGCGCTCAAGGCCCAGGTCGGCAGGACGCAGGCGTTCATCGGCGCCTTGAGGTCGTCGACGATTTCTTCGACGGTGACGATGCAGCGCTTGGCGGCCAAAGCCGCTTCTTTCTGCACACCGAGAATGCCCCACAGCAGCACGTTGCCCTGGCGGTCGGCTTTCTGTGCGTGGATCACGGTCACGTCCGGGCGCACCGACGGCACCGCCGCCAGCACTTCACCGGTGAATGGACAGGTCACGGTTTTGATCAGTGGATTGACCTTCGGCAGGTCGGAACCGGCATAGGCACGCAGCACCGCGAACGGCAGGCCGGATGCGCCAGCGACGTAGGCATTGGCCAGGTCGGCATGGCTGTGCTCTTCGATTTCGAGAGCATGCGGCCATTGTTTCTCGACCGCGTCACGCAGGCGGTGCAGCGAACCGACGCCCGGGTTGCCGCCCCAGGAGAAAATCAGTTTGCGTGCGCAACCCGCGCCGATCAGTTGGTCGTAGATCAGGTCAGGCGTCATCCGCACCAGTGTCAGATCTTTCTTGCCCTGACGAATGATTTCATGACCCGCTGCCGTAGGGATCAGGTGAGTGAAGCCTTCGAGTGCGACGGTGTCACCGTCGTTGACGAATTGCTTCACCGCGTCGTGCAGCGAAAGGATCTCAGCCATGGAGCGGGCTCCTGTTTTTGTAGTGAATCGCCAGTGATAAAAAGGCGCGAGGTTCAGCGCCGGAGTCACTGCAGATTAAGCCTGGGGAAATGGCCAAACAATCCGATAATCGACTGAGTGTTCGTTTATCGAACAGATTGTTGTCAGCCTATCGGTTCGTGTTGCCTGCAAAAGATCGCAGCCTTCGGCAGCTACAGGGTTACGCGTTCACATGTAGGAGCTGCCGAAGGCTGCGATCTTTTCGCTTTACATCGAAATATCAGGTCGCATCCGCATGACTGACCATGCCCTTGATCACCACCGCCGTGGTCGCCAATGCCGCCGGAATCACCAACGCCGTCAACACCTGCTCGAAATTCCAGCCCAGCCCCAGCAACGTAGCGCCCATCCACGCTCCGAGAATCGCGCCAAAGCGGCCAATCCCCAGCATCCACGAGACCCCGGTCGCCCGCCCCTGAGTCGGATAAAACCGCGCGGCCAGCGACGGCATCGCCGATTGCGCGCCGTTCACGCACATCCCCGCCACCAGCACCAAAGTCGCCAGCAACGTGATGTTGCCCAGGCTCTGCCCGACCGCGTAGGCAAACACCCCGGCCAGCAGGTAGAAAGTGCCGATGACCTTGTGCGGATTGAAGCGGTCCATGGCCCATCCCACAGCGACCGCGCTCAACACCCCGCCGAACTGGAACAACGCGCCAATAAATGCGGCTTGCTCCATGCTCGCGCCGCTGTCACGCATCAGCGTCGGCAACCAACTGGTCAGCAGATAAACAATCACCAGCCCCATGAAGTAGGTTAGCCACAGCAGCAAGGTGCCGGTGCTGTAAGTGCCGGAGAAGATCACCGCGAACACGTTGCGCGCCTTGACGGTTTTCTGTTCCGGTACGCTGAAGCTCGAGGCCTGAGCGACGGTGACCGGGTCGATCGGCGCCAGAGTCTTGCGCACTTTGTCCGTGCCACGATTGCGTACCACCAGATAACGCGCCGACTCCGGCAACCAGAACAGCAGCACCACAGCGAGGATCAACGGCAGGATCCCGCCGATCAGCAGCAGGCTGTGCCAGCCGAACGCCGGAATCAGCTTGGCGGAAATGAATCCGCCGCCGGCCATGCCGAGGTTGAAACCGCAGAACATGCTGGTTACCAGCAGCGACTTCTTGCGCTCCGGGGTGTATTCCGAGAGCAGTGTGGTGGCGTTGGGCATTCCCGCGCCCAAGCCGAGACCGGTCAGGAAGCGCAGCACCAGCAGTTGTTCAACGTTAGTGCTGTAAGCCGAAGCAAGGCTGAAGGCGCCGAACAGAACCACAGCGCCCACCAGTACGACTTTTCGTCCAAAGCGGTCAGCCAACGGGCCGGAGCCCAATGCGCCGAAGACCATGCCAATCAGCGCGGCACTCATCACCGGGCCAAGGCTGGCCCGGTCGATGCCCCAATCCTGCGACAGCGCCGGGGCGATAAAACCCATCGCGGCGGTGTCGAGGCCATCGAGAAAGACAATCAGGAAACACAGGATCACCACGCGCCACTGATAGCGCGAGATCGGTTGGGCATTGATGAAGGTCTGCACGTCGAGGCAGTTACCCACAGCGGACTGAGGCTGGTTCATTATTTTTATTCCACGCAAAAAACGCAGTCGAACGGCGGCCGGCCAGAGAGCGGCACGGTCACAAGAATAGAAGGTCTGGATCAGGCGTTGCGGTGAACCCGGCAACAGCGGATGGGGCGGAGACAGTCGGAGAGCATGCGCATGGTGAGTTGCCTCTTGTCATTATTATGGGAGTCGGCAGTCCGGCGGGCTCATTCACATCAGCGCCGGATGACGCTGCCGCGACATTAATGATCCGAGGGTTTTAGCGTCAATTCGATAAACGCAACACTGTGCGTTTATCGAACACTTCATCAGGCAAACAACTGCGCACTGAGGTCGCGACTGGCGCTGAGCAGGCCCGGCAGGAAGCGCTGCTCCAGCTCGGTACGACTGACGCGACCGGCGTGGGTGCTGACGTTGAGCGCCGCAACGACCTGACCGGAAGCATCGTAGACCGGCACGGCAATCGAACGCAGACCTTGTTCCAGTTCCTGATCGACGATGCACCAGCCTTGCTGCCGCACTTCCTGCAGGCATTCGAGCAACGCGTCGGGGGTGTGAATCGTGCGGCTGGTCTTGGCGACCAGTTCGGCGTGATCGAGGTATTCACGCAGCGAGGTGTCATCAAGTGCTGCCAGCAGAATCCGCCCCATCGACGTGCAATACGCTGGCAGGCGACCGCCCACCGACAGGTCCACCGAAATCAGCCGCTGGGTGGTCGCCGAGCGGGCGATGTAGAGAATGTCGTCGCCCTCCAGCGTGGCCATGTTGCAGGCTTCGTGCAGTTGTTCGCTCATGCGGTCGAGGTACGGCTGAGCGGACACTGCCAACGGCGTCGACGACAGATAGGCGTGGCCGAGGGTCAGCACTTTGGGCAGCAATGAATAGGTGCGACCGTCCGTGGTGGCGTAGCCGAGTTTGATTAGCGTATGCAGGCAACGACGCACGGCGGCGCGGGGAATCTCCGTGCGGTGGCTGATCTGGGCGATAGTCAGATGGCGCTTGCGCTCCTGAAACGCCTGCACCACCGCCAGACCACGAGCCAGCGAAGTCATGAAGTCCGGATCACCGGTCAGCGCCTGGATGCGTTTGGCCGGCGAGGCGACGATCGGCGGCGCCACAGAGGTGAAGGAGTTGCGCATTTGATCGTTCATTTCTTGTCCTTTTATCCGGCACGGATCAATGGGCTATACAAGCGGCTCGCCGACAAATGCACAAGCGTCGAACCAGCAAGATTGGGCGATTATCGAACCGCCGCCCGATAATCGCAATCAGCTGTTGGGAGAGCGTCTAGCCATTTATGGGGCAAGCCAAACTTTGCGATTATCAGAATCACAGCTTTAGTTGTCCGACTAAATGGCGCCAAAAACAGATCACCCACCCAATAAGGGCCAACACGCACTTCAACTAGTAACAAAAGTTGCGAGTCACAAAACAATCACACATCCGGAACCGTTTTTAACTTGGCAAAGATAGTCATTCCTGAATCGACCGCTATAATGCAGCTCAGTGGCACCTCGTTTTTAATCGCTGAGGTCGTCACCCGCTGCGGCGATGTCCATCGCCAACAGCCCGGCCAGCGCCTGACGCGAATCACTCATGCAACGCCTGCGCTCGCTGAAACAGGAAACTGATGCTGCGTCAGTTTTTATCTGGTGCCGTAGCCGCCTGTAACACGGAAGTCTTGATCGCCCCACCGTTTACACCAATGCCTGTCCGGGCGTTGAACTCGCGGTGGCTCCGTTCAACCGATTCGTTGCAGTGCGTTTCACCAGACACTTAACTCAACTCATACAGGTAGCACTGTGACGAAAGACGAACTGCGCGCGGAACTTGAGCGCCAGGAACAACGTTACAAGGAAGTTTACGGCGGGGAAGTCACCACCTACGCCGCTCAGCCCGAACCGGAACGCAAAGCATGGCGTAAACGCCCTACCGTTCAGGATCAGGTCTTCAAGCAGGAAATCGAAAAGATCGAAAAGGAACTCAAAGCCGAAGAGCCTTGAGCCACGGTTTTCGGATCTTCTGAAGGTTTGCGTCCACACCGGTTACAAGCGCGGTGGAACGACGATGCCTTGCGCGCCCGCTACCCGCGGGCAGCGGCCATCAACCGGTCTGGCAGACTGAGGACGGGCGTCCTACACGTTTCACAGATATTTCAGACAAGCGTTTGAGACCCTTGCGCATGGCCGAAATCACCTGCAAAACAATGCTTTTACTAACAAAATCAATGACTTGAAAAACCCTGCAAAACGCTAGGTTTTCATGTGCTGCAACAAATTAAATCGAAGAAGTGTGTAACCGATGAGCAGGTAGGGGATCGATTTCCAGTCTTTTCTGGCATAATCGCGCCCCCTTACGACCGGGTCAGAAAACCTTCATGATCGATTTATTCAGCGGACTGGATGCTTGGGTGCTTGTGAGCCTCTTGCTCGCCCTGACGTTTGTCCTCGCCTTCGAGTTCATCAATGGATTTCATGACACCGCTAACGCGGTAGCCACTGTTATCTACACCAAAGCCATGCCGCCCCACCTGGCGGTGTTCTTTTCCGGTGTGTTCAATTTCCTCGGCGTGCTGCTGGGCGGCGTTGGCGTGGCGTATGCCATTGTCCATTTGCTGCCGGTTGAGCTGCTGATCAATGTGAACACCGGCCATGGCCTGGCGATGGTGTTCTCGTTGCTCGCCGCGGCAATCGCCTGGAACCTCGGCACCTGGTACTTCGGTATCCCGGCGTCCAGCTCGCACACCTTGATCGGTTCGATCCTCGGTGTTGGCCTGGCCAATGCCCTGATCAACGACATTCCGTTGGCCGACGGCGTGAACTGGCAGAAAGCGATCGACATCGGCGCCTCGCTGGTGTTCTCGCCAATGGCCGGTTTCCTGATCGCCGCGCTGATCCTGATCGGCCTGAAGTGGTGGCGTCCGCTGTCGAAGATGCACAAGACGCCGGAACAGCGCCGCAAGATTGACGACAAGAAGCACCCACCGTTCTGGAACCGTCTGGTTCTGGTGATCTCGGCCATGGCCGTAAGCTTCGTGCACGGTTCCAACGATGGCCAGAAAGGCATCGGCCTGATCATGCTGGTGCTGATCGGTATCGTCCCGGCGCAGTTCGTTCTTGACCTGAACAGCACCACGTACCAGATCGAACGCACTCGCGATGCGACCCTGCACTTGAGCCAGTTCTACCAGCGCAACGCCGATTCGCTGGGTGAATTCCTGGCCTTGGGCAAAAGCGTGGAAGGCGACCTGCCGGAGAAATTCCGCTGCAATCCGCAGCAGACCGAACCGACCATCAGCGCCCTGCTGCACACGCTTAAAGGCGTAGCGGACTACCATTCGCTGTCGTCCGACAGCCGCATCGAAGTGCGTCGTTACCTGCTCTGCCTGGACGACACCGCGAAGAAGGTTGGCAAACTGCCTGGCCTGGAAGCCCGTGAGAAGGCTGACCTCGACAAGCTGCGCAAAGACCTGACCACCACCACCGAATACGCCCCGTTCTGGGTGATTCTGGCGGTTGCGCTGGCTCTGGGCCTGGGCACCATGGTCGGCTGGAAGCGCGTGGTACTGACCATCGGTGAGAAGATCGGCAAGCAGGGCATGACCTATTCCCAGGGCATGTCGGCGCAGATCACTACTGCCAGTTTGATCGGTATGGCCAATATTTTCAGCCTGCCGGTGTCGACCACTCACGTGCTGTCTTCGGGCGTGGCGGGCACCATGGTCGCCAACAAGAGCGGCCTGCAGGGTGGCACGGTGCGTACCATTCTGTTGGCTTGGGTGTTGACCTTGCCGGCGACTGTGGCGCTATCGGCCGGGTTGTTCTGGCTGGCGTCGAAGGCGCTGGGTAGTTGATCGCTAGCGGCACATGAGAAAGGCGCGATTCGAGAGGATCGCGCCTTTTTTTGTGTTTGGGGTTTGGGATTGGGGGCATATCCGTTGCTGCGGGTGTTGCCGCTGGCGGTTTCGCTCTTACAGCGAGTCCCTTTTTCAAACGCCGGAGTGCCGGCCCAGCAAAAAGGAACCAAAAGGCTTTGCCCCTGGCGTACGGCACTTCGCTGAGGCTCAGTGTTCCCTCGCTACGGTGTCCATCCGGGGGCATCGCCTACGGTTTGCTTCGCTGCACCTCCTCTCGATGTATGCGGCTTCGCCGCACGGCGCTGCGCGCCTACCCCCGGATGAACACCTCCGCTCGGCCTGCCGATGGGGCAAAAGATCAAAAGCCAAAGCCAGAGCAAGATCAAAAGCCAGATCAAGAGCCCCTCACCCTAGCCCTCTCCCGGAGGGAGAGGGGACTGACCGAGGCGTTTGCGAGAGGTACGCCGACGTGCAATATCGCGTTGAACTCAGATTCTGAAACAGATCAAAAGCCCCTCTCCCAGAGGGAGAGGGGACTGACCGAGGTGTTTGGGAGAGCTACGCCGACGTGCAATTCCGCGTTGAACTCAAATTCTGAAAGGCCCACAAATCGGCTCCCTCTCCCTCGGGAGAGGGCTGGGCGGGCGGCGTTCCGATGAGGGGCGAATCCAACACCGAACCAAAGCCGAACACCCGCTCTTCACCACTCAATAGGCCGAGTGTCAGCTCGCCTGCTCTTGATCTTGATCCACGGGCGACGTCGGAAGGCTGAGTGGAGGGATTGATCCGGGCGTGGGAGCGCAGCGACCGTTTGGCGCAGCCAAACACAGCGAGAGGAGGTGCAGCGAAGCAAACCGTAGGCGCTGCGCCCGGATCGATCCCGCAGCGAAGGAACCCCGAGCCCCAGCGAGCGGGCCGCACGTAGGAGCAAGCCTTTTGGGTTACTTTTTCGGCGTCTGGAAAAAGTGACCCGCCGTAAGGGCGGAACCCTAATCAGCAACACCCGAAGCAACGGATATACACCCAAAACCCCAAGAGCATGGTCGGCCCAAAGGCCGCCAAGACACAAAAAAAAAGGGGCAACCGAAGTCGCCCCAAAATGCCTTGCGTGCTCATCAATCCAGAAGAATCACTTCTTGCGCTTATTCGCATCCTTCCAGATAAAAAATCCAAACCCTGCAAAAAACAGAACCATCAGCCCTACAGTCAGGACCCCGGCAAACACCACGTTATCGAAAAACATGACTGGCCTCCTGGCCCCTGCTCTGCTGCGATGGGACTAAGTTACCAAACACACAGGCGCACAAATTGACCGGGATCAATACCAGCAACGAAGGGGGACAAAGGAGGGAAAATAACTGACCTGCATCAACGAACGCAGGGGGAGATCAACGCTTTTTCGGCTTGTTTTTCGACTTTTTCTTGGCTTTTCCCAGCGGCATAGCCTGCTCGAACGCTTGGCGCACCTCGTTCAGGCGCTTCTCTTTAATGTCATGCACACGCTTGGCGCGCTCAGTGCTGAGGTCAATCAGTTTGTCATCTTGGCTCATGGCGTCAGTACATCACTTGAAAGAATCACAACTGCCACATCACCGGCAGGACAGCGCCAATAATGCAGCCTCAGACGCGCGCTGACCAGCCGGCAAGCCTCACGTGGTACAACGACTCAGATCTCGATATCGACCCACAAGCCCTGACGCGGCTGATCTTCCATCAGTGGCACCACCGGCACGGTGTTGTCGGCGTTGAGCTCGGTGCCGGGCACGGCGAGGTGTTCTTCCGGGTCTTCGTCGGCTTCGCGGCGGCGTCGGTCACGCTCCTGCTGACGGCGTTGTTCTTCACGCGCCAGCAGGCGATCCTCTTCCGGATCGCGCTTTTGCAGATCGATCGTGCTTTCGTTGGAGCTTTCCTGCACCGGCACCACCGGAGGAATGTCCGGCCGCTGGCGGATCGGATCCTGCTGGGAAGTGATCGGCACAGCGCTCAGAGGGAGCATCGGTGGCAACATATAAAGGGTCTCCTGTCTGCAGGCTATCGGCTGCGGCAAAGGCGCCTTGAGCCGTCGGTCGCAAACTTGTGACCGGGTTGGCACTGTAGGAGCTGCCGAAGGCTGCGATCTTTTAATGGGACAACACCGATTCCAAGTGTTCCCCAAGATCAAAAGATCGCAGCCTTCGGCAGCTCATACCCCAGTATTCCTTTGGCCTCAGGGTCGCATTCCGTTAAGATAGCCCGCTTTTTCAAGGTGGGAGTCAGGCAGCATGGCGCAGCAGTATCAACCGGGGCAACGCTGGATCAGTGACAGCGAAGCAGAGCTTGGTTTAGGCACCGTTCTGGCACAGGACGGCCGCTTGTTGACCGTGCTTTACCCGGCCACTGGCGAAACCCGCCAGTACGCGCTACGGAATGCGCCCCTGACCCGCGTGCGGTTCTCGCCGGGTGACAGCATCACCCACTTCGAAGGCTGGAAAATGACTGTGCAGCAAGTCGATGACGTCGACGGGCTGATGGTCTATCACGGTCTCAACGGGCAGAACGAAGCCGTCACCCTGCCGGAAACCCAGCTGTCGAACTTCATTCAGTTCCGTCTGGCCAGCGACCGTCTGTTCGCCGGCCAGATCGATCCGCTGGCGTGGTTCTCGCTGCGTTACAACACCCTCGAACACACCAGCCGCCAGTTGCAATCTTCGCTCTGGGGCCTGGGTGGCGTTCGCGCGCAGCCAATCGCGCACCAATTGCATATCGCCCGTGAAGTCGCCGACCGTATCGCTCCGCGCGTTCTGCTGGCGGACGAAGTGGGTCTGGGTAAAACCATCGAAGCCGGTCTGGTGATCCATCGCCAACTGCTCTCGGGCCGCGCCAACCGCGTGCTGATCCTCGTCCCGGAAAACCTCCAGCACCAGTGGCTGGTCGAAATGCGCCGCCGCTTCAACCTGCAAGTTGCGCTGTTCGACGAAGAACGTTTCATCGAAAGCGATGCCACCAACCCGTTCGAAGACACGCAACTGGCGCTGGTGGCGCTGGAGTGGCTGGTCGACGACGAGAAGGCGCAGGACGCACTGTTCGCAGCCGGTTGGGATTTGCTGGTGGTCGACGAAGCCCACCACCTGGTCTGGCACGAAGAGAAAGCCAGCGCGGAATATTCGCTGGTCGAGCAACTCGCCGAAGTCATTCCGGGCGTGCTGCTGCTCACCGCCACCCCGGAACAACTCGGCCAGGACAGCCACTTCGCCCGTCTGCGCCTGCTCGACCCGAACCGTTTCCATGACCTGGCTGCCTTCCGCGCCGAGAGCGACAACTATCGCCCGGTGGCCGAAGCCGTTCAGGAACTGCTCGACAAGGGCCGTCTCTCGGCCAAAGCGCACAAAACCATTCAGGGTTTCCTCGGCAACGAAGGCGAAGCCTTGCTGACCGCTGTCAACGATGGCGACACCGAAGCCAGCGCGCGCCTCGTGCGTGAACTGCTCGATCGCCACGGCACCGGCCGCGTGCTGTTCCGTAATACCCGCGCCGCCGTGCAGGGTTTCCCGGAGCGCAAACTGCACCCGTACCCGCTGCCATGCCCGGACGAATACCTCGAACTGCCGCTGGGCGAACACGCCGAGCTGTACCCGGAAGTCAGCTTCCAGGCCCAGCCGGACGCCAGCGAAGAAGAGCGCTGGTGGAAATTCGACCCGCGCGTCGAATGGCTGATCGATCAGCTGAAAATGCTCAAGCGCACCAAGGTGCTGGTGATCTGCGCCCACGCCGAAACCGCGATGGACCTGGAAGACGCCCTGCGCGTGCGTTCCGGCATCCCGGCCACGGTGTTCCATGAAGGCATGAACATCCTTGAGCGTGACCGCGCCGCCGCCTACTTCGCCGACGAAGAGTTTGGCGCGCAAGTGCTGATCTGCTCGGAAATCGGCAGTGAAGGTCGCAACTTCCAGTTCGCGCACCACCTGGTGCTGTTCGATCTGCCGTCGCACCCGGATTTGCTCGAGCAGCGTATCGGTCGTCTCGACCGGATCGGCCAGAAACACATCATCGAACTGCACGTGCCGTACCTGGAAACCAGCCCGCAAGAGCGCCTGTTCCAGTGGTATCACGAAGCGCTGAACGCGTTCCTCAACACCTGCCCGACCGGCAACGCCTTGCAGCACCAGTTCGGCCCGCGCCTGCTGCCGCTGCTCGAAGAAGCCGACGACAGCGAGTGGCAAGCCCTGATCGACGAAGCGCGCACCGAGCGTGAGCGTCTGGAAGCCGAACTGCACACCGGTCGTGACCGTCTGCTGGAACTCAACTCCGGCGGCGCCGGCGAAGGTGAAGCGCTGGTCGAGGACATCCTCGAGCAAGACGATCAGTTCGCCCTGCCGATCTACATGGAAACCCTGTTCGACGCCTTCGGCATCGACAGCGAGGACCATTCGGAAAACGCCCTGATCCTCAAGCCGAGCGAAAAAATGCTCGACGCCAGTTTCCCGCTGGGCGACGACGAAGGCGTGACCATCACCTACGACCGCAACCAGGCGCTGTCGCGCGAAGACATGCAGTTCATCACCTGGGAACACCCGATGGTGCAGGGCGGCATGGATCTGGTGCTGTCCGGTTCGATGGGCAACACCGCCGTCGCGCTGATCAAGAACAAGGCACTGAAGCCGGGCACCGTACTGCTGGAATTGCTGTATGTCAGCGAAGTGGTCGCGCCGCGCTCGCTGCAACTGGGCCGTTACCTGCCGCCGGCCGCTCTGCGCTGCCTGCTCGATGCCAATGGCAACGACCTGTCGCCACGGGTTTCCTTCGAAACCCTCAACGATCAACTGGAAAGCGTGCCGCGTGCCAGCGCCAACAAGTTCATCCAGGCCCAGCGCGATCAGCTGACGCCACGGATCAACGCCGGTGAAGACAAGATCGCCCCGCGTCACGCCGAGCGCGTGGCCGAGGCCCGCCGCCGTCTGGCCGCCGACACCGACGAAGAACTGGCGCGCCTGACCGCGTTGCAAGCGGTCAACCCGACCGTGCGTGACAGCGAACTGGTGGCGTTGCGTGAACAGCGTGAGCAGGGTCTGGCGATGCTGGATAAAGCGGCGTTGCGTCTGGAAGCGATTCGGGTGTTGGTAGCGGGTTAATCGCCCTGCCCCATCGCTGAAAACAAGAAGGCCCGCAGTGATGCGGGCCTTTTTTGTTTGCCTGTGATTTTTCAGCTGATGCTGATGACCCCTTCGCGAGCAAGCTCGCTCCCACAGTTTGGAATGCGTTCCCATGTGGGAGCGAGCTTGCTCGCGAAGGCAATCATGCCGTCGCCGCTGCAACCTCTGGCTCAACCACAGCAACCAACCCCTCCTTCATCCGCTGCGCATCCCGGACAAAACACCGCGCAGCCAGAAACAGAAACACCATGGTCAAAAACAGCGCCACCGGAATCAGGTACATCGCATCATGCAGCCCGACTGCCTTGAACGCTTCGGTCATCTGCTCCGCCCCAGCCGCCAGCATCGCGGTATGCGCGAAATGATCCGACAAGCCCCCTACCACCACCGGTCCAAGACCGCCGCCCAGCAGATACAACCCGGCGAAGAACAACGCCATCGCCGTCGCTCGCAGGCGCGGTTCGACCACGTCCTGAATCGCCGTATAAACGCAGGTGTAGAAGTTGTAGGCGAACAGCCAGCCGACACTGAACACCGCGACAAACACGCCAATCTCGATCCGCCCGGAATGCAGCGCCCACGCCGTGCACAAGGTCGAGATAATCAGACTGAACGCCGCAAACAGCAGCCGCCCGTTGGCCACACGCTGGTGAATCTTGTCGGCAATCCAGCCGCCCAGGGTCAAGCCGACCAGCCCGGTCACGCCAACGATAACTCCGGTGGCCACCGCCGCTTCCTGCAACGGCATGAGGAAATAGCGTTGCAGCATCGGCACCAGAAACGAGTTACAGGCATAGGTGGCGAAGTTGAAGCACAACCCGGCCATCACCAGCCAGAGAAAGGTCGGCACTGCGAGAATCCGCCGGATCGGCTTGTCGACTTTCTCTTGCGAAACCTGCACGGTTTCCGCCGCCCCGCGCTTCGGCTCTTTAATGAAGAACATGAAAATCGCCAGGATCAGCCCTGGTACTGCGGCAATAAAGAACGGCGCACGCCAGCTGTCGAACGCCTTGACCATCGCCCCGATGGTGAAAAACGCCAGCAACAGCCCTAACGGCAAACCGAGCATGAAAATGCCCATCGCCCGCGCCCGACGATGAGCCGGAAACAAATCACCGATCAGTGAGTTGGCCGCCGGCGCATAACTGGCTTCACCGATGCCGATGCCCATGCGCACGATCAGGAAGCTCCAGAAACTGCCGACCAGGCCGTTGACTGCCGTTAGCGCACTCCACGTTGCCAGGCCCCAGCCCATCAGCTTGCTGCGCGAACCGGTATCGGCCATCCGCCCCAGCGGCAGTCCGGCGATCGCGTAAACAATGGTGAATGCGGTACCGACGATGCCCAGTTGAAAGTCACTGAGGTGCCATTCCATACGGATCGGCTCGATGATGATCGCCGGAATGGTGCGGTCGAAAAAGTTGAACAGGTTGGCGAGGAACAGCAGGAACAGAATGCGCCAGGCATTCGCCGCTTGGGTCGAGTTCTGCATGGGTCCGTCTCTTTATTGTTATAGGGCTTCACTGCCACCGCATCCGAGCCCGGAACCTGCAATCTAGTCAGCCGCGCAATGGCTGTCTGTGATCATTCGTCTGCCTGATATCGGCCCATGGCACTGTAACGAAACGTAAGCCTTTGATAAGTCAGCAATCCCCCGAAAACCGGGGCTTTTGCGGCAAAACCTTGCCACAAAAAAATACTTTCGCGCCCCCCTTCCCAAGTCTGCGGCAAAGCCTAGAATGGCCGCCGGATCCGTCCGGATCTCCCGATCAATCCCTTTGATACCCTCGCCCATGTCTGAAGTCAGTCCGTGTCTGAATTGCGGTGCCTGCTGTTCCCATTTTCGCGTGTCTTTCTTTTGGGGTGAGTGCGCATCTTCCGGCGGCACGGTGCCTGATGAGTTGGTCACACAGATCAGCCCGAGTCGGGTGGCGATGAACGGCACCGACTGCAAATCGCCGCGTTGCACGGCGTTGGTCGGTGAAGTCGGCAGCGAGGTGAAGTGCTCGATTTATGAACTGCGCTCCAGCCCCTGCCGCGAATTCGAGTCGTCATGGGAAAATGGCGAGCAGAATGTCGATTGCGATAAGGCCCGCGCGCGTTTCGGCTTGCCGCCCCTGCAACCCGATTGGGCGCAAATCCCTTTCGAACAGATCGCTTAAGCTTTTAGCGCCAATCGCTATGACGCTAATGCCAAAATCATTAGCGCCAATGTGCCACTACCGCTTGCATGCCGAAATCGGCCTCTATACTCCTGACATTCAACTGCGTTCAACGCGCACTCGGGACGACTTCAGAGACGGGGCATGCTATGGAGTGGCTTGGTTTGCAGTTTGTTGCCGAGCTGCCGGAGAGCGGGCAGGTCATCCTCGATTGCAGTCATAACCCTCTCCTGGTGATGGTTGCGTATCTGGTCGCCTGCGCAGCCAGTTTCGCCACCCTGGATATGACTGAGCGCGTTGTAAATGCCGAAGATCCGGGGTCACGGCGGATCTGGCGCTGGATCGGCGCGACCTGCCTGGCCGGCGGCATCTGGGCCATGCATTTTATCGGCATGCTGGCTTTCCAGACACCGATCGACATTCAGTACGACCTTGGCATCACGCTTTTCTCGTTGCTGATCGCCCTGACCGCCTCTTGGCTGGCCATGCAAACCTTGAGCGAAGCGCAGCCGAGTGCGTTGCATTGCTTGAAAACCGCGTTTGTCATCGGCCTAGGCATCGCCGGCATGCATTACGTTGGCATGGCGGCGATGAAGTCGAGCGCCACCGCCTACTATCAGCCAGGACTGTTCGCACTGTCTGTGGCGATCGCCATCGGCGCCAGTTTCGCCGCGCTGTGGGTGGCCCGCTATCTGAGCGAAGGCAGCGGCGTGGCGCATCAGTTGCTCAAGTATGGCGCTGCGCTGATTCTCGGCGCCGGCATCATCAGCATGCATTTCACCGGCATGGCCGCGCTGGATCTGGTTCTTCCCGAGGGAGGCCTGACAGCGAGCGGCGGCAATAACGGGCATCTGCAACTGGGCCTGACCGTGGCGCTGATCATCCTGCTGATCCTTGGCAGTGCGATCAGTGCGGCGCTGGCCGACAAGAAACTGCAGAACAAAGAAGAGGACCTGCGCCGCGTCAACGCCCTGCTCAGCCAGCTCGATCAGGCGCGCATGTCGCTGCAACAAGCGGCCAACTACGACGCACTGACCAACCTGATCAACCGTCGCGGTTTCAACCAGATCTTCGCCGAGAAACTCAGCCAGAAAACCAGCGAAGGCGGGATGCTCGCGGTGATGTTTCTCGACATCGACCACTTCAAACGGATCAACGACAGCCTCGGCCATGACGCCGGTGACGAACTGCTCAAGGTCATCGCCCAGCACATCAAAGGCTCGGTGCGCAGCCATGAGGACGTGGTCGCGCGTTTCGGCGGCGACGAGTTCTGCATCCTCATCAACCTGCGTGACCGCGAAGAAGCCCGCAACATGGCCCAGCGCATCATGCTCAAGATGAAGGAGCCGATCGAGCTGGCCGGGCGTCGCATGGTGATGACCACCAGCATCGGCATCAGTCTATTTCCGGAGGATGGCACCACCTGCGAGGAACTGCTCAAGCACGCCGACCTGGCGTTGTATCAATCCAAGGGCGCAGGACGTAACGGCCTGCATTTTTTCAGTTCCAACCTCAAGACCCGCGCCAGCTTCGAGCTGCAACTGGAAGAAGAATTGCGCCACGCCTTGCGCGAAGAAAACGGCCTGACGCTGTATTACCAACCAATCTTCGAACTGAAGACCGGCCGCGTCACCAAGCTTGAAGCACTGATCCGCTGGCAGCATCCACTGCACGGGTTGCTGACCCCGGATCGCTTTATCTCCATCGCTGAAAATAACGGTCTGATTGCCGAGCTGGATAATTGGGTGCTGCGCCGGGCCTGCAAGGATCTGGGCGAACTCTCGCGGCATGGCTGCGAAGAACTGAAAATTGCCTGGAACTGCTCACCGCTCAACCTCGCCCGGGAAGAACTGGCCACGGAAATCGAAAGCGCATTACGCACCGCCGGGGTGGCGCCGGGACGGCTGGAACTGGAAGTCACCGAAAACGCGTTGATGGGCAACATTGCCAACACCCTGGTATTGCTGAGACAGATCCGTGCGCTTGGCGTCTCACTGTCGATCGACGACTTCGGCACCGGTTATTCCTCGCTGGCCTACCTCAAACGCCTGCCGCTCAACACTCTGAAAATCGACCGCTCGTTTATCCTCGACATTCCTACGGCGACCGCCGACATGGAGATCGTTCAGGCGATCATCGTCATGGCCCACACCCTGCATTTGCAGGTGGTAACCGAAGGCGTCGAAAGTCTGGAGCAGTACGAATTCCTTGAACGCTCAGGCTGCGATTTCATCCAGGGTTACCTGCTCAGTCGCCCCGTGCCGCTGGACGAGTTGCGCCCGGTGCTGGAAGAAATCAATCAGCGCAAGCATTCACACACGGTCAATCCGCTGATTCTGGCGCGCGGTACATTTGCACCAGTGTCGCTGGATCCTGCGCCAAATAGCCTTGCGCCCCATGCAGGCGCATCAGTTGTGCGGCCAATCCGCTGATCGGCGTCGCCGAACCCTGTTCGCGGGAGAATTTGACGGCGGTGTCGAGATCCTTGAGCAATGTGCGCACGTGCCATTTGATCGGTTCGAAACGGCTGTCAGCCATTTGCGGGGCGAGGATCTGCAGCGGTTTCGAATCGGCAAAACCACCGGCCAGCGCTTCAGCGATCAGGCTCGCATCGACTCCAGCCTGTTCGGCAAGTGCCACCACTTCAGCGATGACCAAAGCATTGCAGGCAACGATCATCTGGTTACAGGCCTTGGTAACCTGCCCTGCGCCAATTCCGCCCATGTGCGTGACGCGCTGACCGAGATTGAGCAACACCGGGCGCACCCGCTCAAGATCCGCAGCGTCACCACCGACCATGATTGCCAGACTGCCCGCCTCGGCACCGACCACGCCGCCGGACACCGGTGAATCCAGCCAGGCCATGCCGGTTTTCTCCGCCAGTTCTGTGGCCATCTCGCGCGTGGCGGTCGGCTCCAGGCTGGAAAAATCCACCAGCAACTGGCCTCTCTTCGCGCCTTCGGCAACACCAACAGGGCCAAAGACCACCTCGCGAACCACCGCCGTGTCGGCCAGACACAGCATCACCACGTCGGCGTGTTCGCACAGTTCAGCGGGGCTCGCTACCTGACGCGCGCCGGCCTCGACCAATGGCGCGCACTTGGCCGGGTTGCGGTTCCACACGGTCAGCGGATAACCCGCCGCCAACAGACGCCGGCACATGGGCAGGCCCATCAGACCGATTCCGGCGAACCCCAACGAAGGTAGCGTTGACATCATTTTGCCTCTTTTCGATTAAAGATCGCCGAATAATGGCCGATTCATCAACGATCAGGAAAGGATTCCCCCCAGCGACAGTCAGGCCAAAAACCTGATGCTCGGGCTCAATTCGCGCACAAAGACGCGAGATCTTATTCCGTGAGGTTCGCAGGCAAAAGCCCGCGAGCCAACCCAGTCCAGGTATATGGCGCACAATGACTTCTAAAAACAATCCCGCCACTGCGGTATCCGATCTGACTTTGAGCCCCGCCGCCAACAGCCCGTCACCGTCGAAGCCATTGCTGCCGTCGCGCCCGCTGTCGACTCAGCAATACCTGTACTTCACCGAAACCAATACCGACCGTATCCTCGACAATCTCGACGGTTTGCGTGATCTGGTGTTCCCGCGCCCGCCGCACCTGGAAGGCGATAACGAACAGCACAACGACCAGGAATTCCCGTCGGTGTGCCTGATCGGCCTCGGTCGCTGCGGCTCGAACATCGCCCTTGATGTCGCGGAGCTGGTGTACAACGCGCGCAAGTTTTACCTCAACGAATTCAACAACGAAGACCGTGCGGCGGATCGCCGACTGGCCGACAAGGGTTACAGCCCGGCGCAGTGGATCAAGAACAACCTGCGCATCGGCCCGAACAAATCGACCAAACCGGTGTTCCTGGTCGAACCGCTGGTGATGCTCGGCGACCTCGACAAGGACATCGCCGGGCGCATCCGTTTCTCGCGCAAAGGCGAGAAAAGCGGCTTCCTGCGCGACTACAGCAAAATGAAGATCATGGACTTGTCCGAAGTCCACGCCGGTGGCGCCGGTAACGCGCCGATCCTCGGCCAGTATCTGGCGAAGATCATCCTCAACAAGGACACCCAGCGCTTCTCCAGCCCTGACTGGAAAATGATCCATTCGTACCTGATCGACAGCTGCGGCATCAAGGCCAACCAGTCGCGCCTGTATTTCTCGATCTTCAGTGCCGGCGGCGGTACCGGTTCCGGCATGGCCTCGGAATTCGGCCTGGCGCAGCAGCACTCGTACATGAACAAGACGTTCGACACCAAGCCGATGGATGAACATGACGGCAAGAGCGGGCATTCGTTCGTGTTCGAACCGATCTTCACCAGCGGCATCTGCGTGCTGCCGAACATTTCCGATCACCGCAGCGAAATGTCCGAGGCGCTGCACATCAACGCCGGTCGCCTGCTGTGCAAATACCTTTCGGAAGAATGGGATTTCTCCTACAACTTCGCCAATGAAGACAGCAGCGAAGCCAGCGTCATGGGCCGTATCCGCCCTTGGAACGCGATGATGCTGATCTCCAACGACATCATGCGTTACGCCGAAGAAAGCGATGACGGCAACATCCAGAACATTGATGTCAATGCGATGGAGAAGCACGCCAACCAGTACATCTCGCAGCAGATTTTCAACATTCTGACGGCGCAGGCGGTAACGACTGACTACGATCAGAACTATTTCCGCCGCGCCGGCATCGACATCGGTGAGACCATTCGCCTAGATGCCAACGACCTGTTCATGAGTCTGGCCGGCCCGGTGGCGATTGCCTACGCCGAATCGGTGGTGCCGGAAACCCCGCCGCCGAGCAGCGACAAGTTCAAGGTGTTCGACAAAGAGCCGCAGCGCCTGAACATCGACGACCTGTTCTTCCGCTCGATCGACCTGCCGCACTTCAACAAAGTGACCCAGGCGATTGAAGGCATCAGCCTGTTGCCGATCGAGTCCAAGCGTTATCGCGCTTCGCTGGAGCAGTACAAGAATTCCGGCTACGACGCCGCCGCCCTGCACGACCTGCACTTCTTCAAGAACTGCTCGTCGGTGGTCTCGATTGTCTCGTTGCCGAAAGACTACAAGCTGTCGTACATGGACCTGAACCGGTTGAAGACCCACCTCAACAGCCTGTTCCCGAATACCACGCTCAAGCGTTACGCACTGGTGATCGGCGCCTCGGCCAACCTGTCGCTGACCACCCTGATCGCCAAGAGCCCGTGCCTGTCGGATGACTTCCTTACATTGATCGTCGCGTTCATCAAACGCTGCTTCGCGAAGAACCCGTACCGTTTCGACGAGACCCTGGACAACTCGATCCTCGATTTCATCATCAACGAGGAGTTCGACGAAGACCGCATCGACGACCTGCTCAACGAGTTCGAGAATCCGGCGAAGATCCTCGATACCAACTGGTACGCGATCAAACCGATGTACGAGAAGAAGTACCGCGAGCTGATCAACGACAAAGAGAAGTTTGTCTCGATCAACGACATTCGTTTGTCGCGTGATTGCGTGAAGAAGTCGATCAAGTACCTGCGCGAGATTTACCGTCACCGGATTGGCAAGACCAAGGTTATTTCTCTCAATAACCATACCGGCAAGTCGTTCTCGGTCTGACGCTAGACCGAGTCGCGGCAATCGCGAGCAGGCTCACTCCTACAATTGGAATGCATTCCCTGTAGGAGTGAGCCTGCTCGCGATGAGGCCTTTTCAGACGACAGAAATCTCAAATCCAATATCCAGAAACAATTAAGCAGCCGTTAGGCTGCTTACTAAACTGTTCCCGTTACGTTTACGTCACCGTGAGGCCACCCGCGCTTGTGGTGTTTCTCTACGGCAACGTGCCATCACGCTACTCCGCTACACACTTTTCGCTGACGACAGGTCGCACCATCAAGGTGCAACGTCAGAAGCGACTGCCCTTTCCTGGATCAGAATCCACGGCGAAACCACCACCGCCCACAACTGTGGATCGCGTTCGAAAAGATCCAGCGCCCGCGTTTCAGAGAGCTTGGCGACTTTGTCTGCGGCCAGCCAGGCGGCCACTTTCTCGCCCTCATCCGAAGCCACGGCCTCGGCCGCCGCGATCAAATCCAGGTCAGGGTCGACCCACAATAGGGCACCCTTGGCAAAGAACGGCTCCAACTCTTTCCAGGTAATAGATGCGGTTTCACCAAGCAGCTTGGCATAGAGGGTGCTAGGTTCTTGATTCATGGGTGCTGTCCGGAAAAGAAATCGACGCGAATAATAACGTCGGTGGTCCGTCAGCAAAACCCGGTTGCAAATGGCTGCACCGAACGAAAAGAGCAGGAACGCCAAGGAATGCTGCTGATTGGGCTATATGCCCACGAACGCCCCGCCGCAATTCTGTCTTTTTCATTCAAAAATGCGACACCCCGAAGTTTTGCCCCTCGGCGCCCGCTTCCCAGGCTGACAACCGGCGCTCTACACTGTACCGGTACAGTTGCCGGGGGCATTTCCGGAGGGTATCGCAAAGATATCTGACCCGGTTCTGCTGCTACGGCGCCAGAACTCAAAAAAATTACAACAGTAAGAGTGGAGCACTATGACTAAGGCTACTAAGCAGATTTCCAAACTGTTTGCCGCTATGGTTCTGGCCGGGGTTGCCAGCCATTCGTTCGCAGCTGACACCATCAAAATCGGGATCGCCGGTCCTAAAACCGGTCCAGTAGCCCAGTACGGCGACATGCAGTTCAGTGGCGCAAAAATGGCCATCGAGCAAATCAACGCCAAGGGCGGCGTCGACGGCAAGAAACTCGAAGCCGTTGAATACGACGATGCCTGCGATCCAAAACAAGCGGTAGCGGTCGCGAACAAGGTCGTCAACGACGGCGTCAAGTTCGTCGTCGGTCACCTGTGCTCCAGCTCCACTCAACCGGCTTCGGACATTTACGAAGACGAAGGCGTGATCATGATCACACCGGCTGCCACCAGCCCGGACATCACTGCCCGTGGTTACAAAATGGTCTTCCGTACCATCGGTCTGGATAGCGCCCAGGGCCCTGCCGCCGGTAACTACATTGCCGATCACGTCAAACCGAAAATCGTCGGCGTCCTGCACGACAAGCAGCAGTACGGTGAAGGCATCGCCACCGCGGTCAAGTCGACTCTCGAGAAGAAAGGCACCAAGGTTGCCGTGTTCGAAGGCGTCAACGCCGGCGACAAAGACTTCTCGGCGATCATCGCCAAGCTCAAGCAAGCCAACGTCGACTTCGTTTACTACGGCGGCTACCACCCAGAGCTGGGCCTGATCCTGCGTCAAGCCCAGGAAAAAGGCCTGAAAGCCAAGTTCATGGGTCCGGAAGGCGTGGGTAACGACTCGATCACTCAGATCGCCAAGGAAGCGTCCGAAGGCCTGCTGGTGACCCTGCCGAAATCCTTCGACCAGGATCCAGCCAACATCGCCCTGGCCGATGCCTTCAAAGCGAAGAAAGAAGATCCAAGCGGTCCGTTCGTGTTCCCGTCCTACTCGGCGGTTGAAGTGATTGCCGAAGGCATCAAGGCAGCCAAGTCCGAAGACGCGGCCAAAGTGGCTGAAGCCATCCACGCCGGGACCTTCAAGACCCCGACTGGTGACCTGAGCTTCGACGCCAAGGGCGACCTCAAAGACTTCAAATTCGTGGTCTACGAGTGGCACAACGGCAAGCCGAAAACCGAAGTGTCGCCTCAGTAAGGCGCTGCCTGACTGACTGCCAATAAAGCCCACGGCGTGCCGTGGGCTTTGTTTTACGAATGTATTGGGCCGCGCTGGCGTGATCCGCCAGTCTCCCCACCTGAAAATCTCAAAACCGTCATCAGCGGTTCGCTGGCAAAACCCGGATTCGAAGTGGATAAAGATCCACGGGGCCGGGCGGGAAAATGACTCCACCAGTGAAATGCGTATCAGGTTTTTAGGAGCGCTGTAATGCCTGACATCTATCACTTCTTCCAACAGCTGGTTAACGGCCTGAACGTTGGCAGCATGTATGCCCTGATCGCCATCGGCTACACGATGGTTTACGGCATCATTGGAATGATCAACTTCGCCCACGGCGAGGTGTACATGATCGGTTCCTACGTGGCGTTCATCGCCATCGCCGGGCTGACCATGATGGGACTCGACAGTGTCCCGCTGTTGATGACCGCAGCGTTTATCGCCAGCATCGTCGTCACCAGTTCCTACGGTTACAGCATCGAACGCATTGCCTACCGCCCGTTGCGCGGCAGCAACCGTCTGATCCCGCTGATTTCCGCGATCGGTATGTCGATCTTCCTGCAGAACACAGTTCTGCTGGCGCAAGACTCCAAGGACAAAGCTATCCCCAACCTGATTCCGGGCAACATTGCCTTCGGCCCAGGTGGCGCACAAGAAGTGCTGATTTCCTACATGCAGATCGTGGTGTTCGTGGTGACCCTGATCGCCATGCTCGGCCTGACGCTGTTCATCTCCCGCTCTCGCCTGGGTCGCGCCTGCCGCGCCTGCGCCGAAGACATCAAGATGGCCAACCTGCTCGGCATCAACACCAACAACATCATCGCCCTGACCTTCGTCATCGGTGCCGCGCTGGCAGCCGTTGCGGCTGTGCTGCTGAGCATGCAGTACGGCGTAATCAACCCGAACGCCGGTTTCCTCGTCGGCCTCAAAGCCTTCACCGCAGCGGTACTGGGCGGTATCGGCAGCATCCCAGGCGCCATGCTCGGCGGGCTGGTGCTTGGGGTGGCGGAAGCCTTTGGTGCCGATATCTTCGGCGACCAGTACAAGGACGTCGTGGCTTTCGGCTTGTTGGTTCTGGTGCTGTTGTTCCGTCCGACCGGCATTCTGGGCCGTCCGGAGGTTGAGAAAGTATGACTAGGAATCTTAAACAGGCACTGTTCAGTGCCTTGCTGGTGTGGGCTGTGGCCTACCCGGTACTCGGTTTGAAACTGACTATCGTCGGCATCAACCTGGAAGTGCACAACACCAGCTCGACCGTGCTGGCGACCATCGCCATCTGTTCGGTACTGATGTTCCTGCGCGTGCTGTTCAACCAGCAGATCAGCAAAGCCTGGCGCGCGTCGCCGGGCCTGCCGCTGATTCCGGCCAAGGCGAGTAACTTCCTCACTCTGCCAACCACCCAGCGTTATTTCATCATTGCGCTGATCCTGGTGGCGCTGGTGTGGCCGTTCTTCGGCTCCCGTGGCGCGGTGGACATCGCGACGCTGATCCTGATCTACGTGATGCTTGGCCTAGGCCTGAACATCGTCGTCGGTCTGGCCGGTCTGCTTGACCTCGGTTACGTCGGCTTCTACGCCGTCGGCGCCTACAGCTACGCGCTGCTGTCGCACTACTACGGCCTGAGCTTCTGGATCTGCCTGCCGATTGCCGGCCTGATGGCGGCGACGTTCGGCTTCCTGCTGGGCTTCCCGGTGCTGCGTTTGCGCGGCGACTATCTGGCGATCGTGACCCTCGGTTTCGGCGAGATCATCCGTCTGTTCCTGCGTAACCTGACCGACATCACCGGTGGCCCGAACGGCATCAGCAATATCGAGAAACCGACGTTCTTCGGCCTGACCTTCGAGCGTAAAGCGGCGGAAGGCATGCAAACCTTCCACGAGTATTTCGGCCTGCAATACAACTCGATCAACAAGGTGATTTTCCTCTACCTGGTTGCGCTGTTGCTGGCGCTGGCGGCACTGTTCGTCATCAACCGTCTGCTGCGCATGCCGATCGGCCGTGCGTGGGAAGCGCTGCGTGAAGATGAAATCGCTTGCCGGGCGCTGGGTCTGAATCCAACGATCATCAAGCTCTCCGCGTTCACTCTCGGCGCTGCATTCGCCGGTTTCGCCGGTAGCTTCTTCGCTGCGCGTCAGGGTCTGGTGACCCCGGAGTCGTTCACCTTCATCGAGTCGGCGATCATCCTCGCCATCGTCGTGCTGGGTGGCATGGGCTCGCAACTGGGCGTGATTCTCGCGGCCGTGGTGATGATCCTGTTGCCGGAAATGATGCGTGAGTTCAGCGAGTACCGCATGTTGATGTTCGGTGCCCTGATGGTGTTGATGATGATCTGGCGTCCACAAGGTCTGCTGCCGATGCAACGCCCACACATGGAGTTGCGCAAATGAGCCGCGAGATCCTTAAAGTCGAAAACCTGAGCATGCGCTTCGGCGGCTTGCTGGCGGTCAACGGTGTGGCCCTGACCGTCAAAGAGAAACAGGTGGTTGCATTGATCGGGCCGAACGGCGCGGGCAAGACCACTGTGTTCAACTGCCTGACTGGTTTCTATCAGCCCACCGGCGGCAGCATCCTTTTGGACGGCGAGCCGATTCAGGGCCTGCCGGGCCACAAGATCGCCCTCAAAGGCGTGGTGCGCACCTTCCAGAACGTGCGTTTGTTCAAGGACATGACGGCGGTCGAGAACCTGTTGATCGCCCAGCACCGTCACCTGAACACCAACTTCCTGGCCGGTCTGTTCAAGACCCCGGCGTTCCGCAAAAGCGAGCGCGAGGCCATGGAGTTTGCCGAGTACTGGCTGGAAAAGGTCAACCTCAAAGAGTTCGCCAACCGTACCGCCGGCACCCTGGCCTACGGTCAGCAACGGCGTCTGGAAATCGCCCGCTGCATGATGACCCGTCCACGGATCCTCATGCTCGACGAACCGGCCGCCGGTCTGAACCCGAAGGAAACCGAAGACCTCAAGGCGCTGATCAGCGTGCTGCGCGAAGAGCACAACGTCACCGTGCTGCTGATCGAACACGACATGAAACTGGTCATGAGCATTTCCGACCACATCGTCGTGATCAACCAGGGCACGCCTCTGGCCGACGGCACACCGGAACAGATCCGCGACAATCCTGAAGTGATCAAAGCCTACCTGGGGGAAGCGTAAATGCTGCAGTTCGAAAACGTTTCCACCTTCTACGGCAAGATCCAGGCCCTGCACAGCGTCAACGTCGAAGTCCGTCAGGGCGAGATCGTGACCCTGATCGGTGCCAACGGTGCCGGCAAGTCCACGCTGCTGATGACGCTCTGCGGTTCACCGCAAGCGCACAGCGGCAGCATCCGTTACATGGGTGAGGAACTGGTCGGCCAGGACTCGTCGCAGATCATGCGCAAAAGCATCGCCGTGGTGCCGGAAGGTCGTCGGGTATTCGCCCGTCTGACCGTTGAAGAAAACCTCTCCATGGGCGGCTTCTTCACCGACAAGGGCGACTATCAGGAACAAATGGACAAGGTGCTCGGCCTGTTCCCGCGCCTGAAAGAACGCTTTAACCAGCGCGGCGGCACCATGTCCGGCGGCGAACAGCAAATGCTCGCCATCGGCCGCGCGCTGATGAGCAAGCCCAAACTGTTGCTGCTCGACGAGCCGTCGCTGGGCCTGGCACCGATCATCATCCAGCAGATTTTCGACATCATCGAAATGCTGCGCAAGGACGGTGTGACGGTGTTCCTGGTTGAGCAGAACGCCAACCAGGCGCTGAAAATCGCTGACCGCGCGTACGTTCTGGAGAACGGCCGTGTGGTCATGCAAGGCACCGGTGAAGCGCTGCTGACCGACCCGAAAGTACGCGAGGCGTATCTCGGCGGTTGATACATGTCGCCAAACAGAAAAACGGCCTTCGGGCCGTTTTTTTGTGCCTGCACGATTTTCAGATTCTCCAAAAATCCCTTGTAGGAGTGAGCCTGCTCGCGATGGCGTCGTGTCATTCAACATCGCCAGTATCTGACATGACGCCATCGCGAGCAGGCTCACGCCTAAAGGATTCTGCGTTTTTCCAAAAAGATTTTGAGCGGGCTGTAACGCAACGCCACCTCGTTTCTCTAGAGGGACAAGCAAGCGCAATCGCGCTTGTAAAAACCCTGAACAAGACTGGAGAAACATCATGACTGCTACCACTCGCACCCTGTCCGCCACTGCCCTGGTCCTGGCCCTCGGTTCTGCCCTGAGCATGGCTGCTGTATCGACCGTCCACGCCGCTGACGCCGACATGGAAAAATGCTTCGGCGTGGCCATGAAAGGTCACAACGATTGCGCCGCAGGCGCAGGCACCACTTGTGCCGGCACGTCGAAAATGGACTACCAGGCCAACGCCTGGAAACTGGTTCCGAAAGGCACTTGCGCCACCACCGAGAGCAAGACCTCGCCGACCGGTTTCGGTCAGATGGAAGCCTTCAAAGCCAAGTCCTGATCCGCGAACTGCCTGAGTGACGATCATGCTCACCCTCAATGACCATGCCCAACCCCGCACTCAGGCAGCCCTCACCGGGCTCCCGCCCCGTGCCGGGCTGGGACTCAAGACCGGGCACTTTCGTGAAGTGCTCGGCTCATCACCGGACATCGGCTTCTTCGAAGTCCACGCTGAAAACTACATGGTGGCCGGCGGTCCGTTTCATCATTTTCTCGGTTTGATCCGCGAGCAGTATCCGCTCTCGCTGCACGGTGTCGGCTTGTCCATCGGTGCTGAAGGGCCGCTGGATAAACAACATCTTCAACGCCTTGCCGAGCTGATTCGGCGCTATCAACCGCAAGCCTTTTCCGAACATCTGGCCTGGTCGAGCCACGGCCCGGTGTTTCTCAATGATCTGTTGCCGCTGGCCTATGACACGCCGACGCTGAACCGTGTCTGCGAGCATATCGATCAGGTGCAGAACACCCTCCAACGACCCATGCTGCTGGAGAATCCGGCAACCTATCTGGCGTTCGAGCGCTCGACGATCGATGAAGCAGACTTCATCGCAGAGGTCATCCGCCGCAGCGGCTGTGGCCTGTTGCTCGACGTCAACAATGTCTACGTTTCCTGCGTGAACCATCAGCGTGATCCGTTGGCGTATCTCGATGCCCTGCCCCTGCACAGTGTCGGCGAGATTCACCTGGCCGGGTTTGCCGAAGATAGCGACAGCCTCGGCGACCGTTTGCTGATCGATGATCACGGCGCGCCGATCGATCAAGCCGTCTGGGGTTTGTACCGGCAAGCACTGCAGCGCATCGGCCCGGTGGCGACATTGATCGAACGCGACAATCAAGTGCCGGCGTTCGCAGTGCTACTGGCCGAGGCGCGACAGGCTGATGCGCTTTTGCGCAATGCCGGAGGCCGCACATGAGCACTCAACGCGCTTTCGCTGTGGCGCTCATCGACACCCGGCTGCCCTGCCCCGAAGGTCTGTGCAGTGCCAATGGCGCTGATCCGGCGAGCCGTTTCGCGGTGTATCGCAACAATGTGCAGGGCTCGCTGATCAATGCGTTAGGCGACAGCTACCCGGTGGTTGTGCAATTGGTGGGCGAAGAATTCTTCCGCGCCATGGCGGCCGTTTTCGTACAACAGCAACCGCCGCAAAGTCGGTTGATGAGCCGCTACGGCGAACAATTTGCGGACTTCATCGCAGCGTTTGAACCGGCCGGCAGCGTGCCTTATCTGGCCGACGTGGCGCGCCTTGAGCACCTGCGTACCCTCGCCTATCACGCCGCCGACGCCCTGCCCGTCCGGCCAGAGGAAATCACGGCAGCACTGACTGATGCGCAAACACTGAGTGAGTTGCGCCTGGACCTTCATCCCTCCCTGCACCTGCTCGACTCAACCTATGCCGTGGTGGCGATCTGGGGCGCACATCAACACGACGCGACGCTGGAGGGCGTCGGCATCAACCAAAGGCAACACGCGCTGGTGTTGCGCAATGGCCTGGACGTCGAAGTGTTTGCCCTAGATTCCGGCGCCAGCACGTTTATCCGCAATCTGATCGATGGCCAGCCACTGCTGAAAGCGGCGGAAAACAGCCCTGAGTTCGACCTCGCGCAAACCCTCGGCTTGCTGATCGCGCACAACGTCATTACCCACTTGAATAACAAGGAATTGCCATGAAAACGCTAATCACCCGCGCCATCGCGCTGCTGGAAAAAATCCCCCGCAGCCTGATCGCGTTCATTGCGCGTTTCTCGATTGCCGCGGTGTTCTGGAAATCAGGACAGACCAAGGTTGAAGGTTTGGCCATTGATTTGATTGACGGCACTTTTCAACTCGGCTGGCCACGTCTGGCCGACTCGACGATTCCGTTGTTCAAGAGCGAATACCAAGTGCCGTTATTGTCGCCAGAGATTGCCGCGCACATGGCCGCGTTCGCCGAGCACTTTTTTCCGCTGTTGATCCTGATCGGCTTCGCTACGCGTTTTTCGGCGTTGGCGCTGTTGGGGATGACCCTGACCATTCAACTGTTTGTGTATCCCGATGCGTATCCGACTCACGGCACTTGGGCGGCGGTGTTGCTGTACCTGATGGCGACCGGGCCGGGCAAGTTGTCGATTGATCATCTGATCGCCCGCCATTTCTCCAACTGAATGCCGACCTGTAGGAGCTGCCGAAGGCTGCTCCTACATGGGGTTTATGTGCATATGATCAGCGCTGAAGGCGATCCAGCGCCTCACCGCTGCGTTTGAACCAGCCGATCAGATAGTCAGCGAGTACTTGCGTGCGCTTCGGCAGTCCGCCCTGATACGGATGCACCAGGTACATCGGCATGCGCCGGGTCTGAAAGTCGCGCAGGAGCCAGCGCAATCGGCCGTCAGCCAATTCTGCTTGCAGCAGATAAGAAGGCAACCGCGCAATCCCGGCGCCCGCCAGTGCGGCTTTCTTGAGCAAGCTGTAATGGTTGCTGGCGAACGGTCCTGACACCCGCACCCGCAGCAATTCATGCTGCTGGTGATAAAGCCATTCCTCCCGCCCGCTGTAGTGGCTGTTGAGCAAACACCGATGCTCGGCCAGTGCCTGCGGGGTCAACGGTTCACCGAAGCGCTCAAGGTAAGCCGGGCTCGCGCAGGTCATTTCCTGCCATGCCAGTAACGGTTTGGCGACCAGTCGCTCGTCGTTGGCCACTTCGCTGCGGATTGCCAGATCAAAGCCGTCCCGAGACAGATCGCGGTAACTGTTATTCAACTCCAGCTCGATCTGCACCTCGGGGTATTTGTGCGAGAACTCCAACAACAGACCATCAAAGAAGGTTTCGCCCAATGACACCGGCACCGTCATGCGCACCGGTCCGGCCATATCGTCCTTCAACCGCGCCAAGGCCTGACGCGCCTTTTCCACCTGGACGACCAATGCCTGGGCCTGCGGCAACAATGCTGCGCCGGCGGCGGTCAGGCTCAAGCGCCGGGTGGTGCGTTGCAGCAGCACCACGGAAAACTGTGCTTCGAGCTGACTGATGCGTTTGGACAACTGACCCTTGCTGCAGCCCAACTGCTGCGCCGCCAGGGTAAAACTGCCCGCTTCGATCAACACCGCGAAGGCCGCCAGATCATCCATTTCGCTCATGGATTGTTTCCATTTGAAAACCAAAGGTTGCCCATTAGCGCGCTTATCCACAGAAAAAACCACTCTAGACTGAAACCTCGTTCAATCACTTGAGGTACAGCACGATGAAGATTCTGTTGATAGGCGCCGGCGGCACCATTGGTACGGCGGTGGACAAAGAACTGTCGCAACGCCATGAAGTCATCCGCATTGGCCGCACCAGCGGTGACTTGCAGGTGGATATCAGCGACAGCGCATCGATCCGCAAACTGTTCGAAAAGACTGGCAAGTTCGATGCCCTGGTGTGCGCCGCCGGCAACGTGACCTTCGCCCCACTGGGCGAGATGACTGAAGACAGCTTCGCCCTCGGACTTAAAGACAAACTGATGGGTCAGGTCAATCTGCTGCTGATCGGCCGCGAATTCGCCAATGACGGCGCCTCGTTCACCTTCACCACCGGCGTGCTCAGCCACGATCCGATCCGCAGCGGCGCCTCGGCAGCGCTGGTTAACGGTGCACTGGACAGCTTCGTTCGCGCCGCCGCCATCGAACTGCCACGCGGCCTGCGAGTGAATTCGATCAGCCCGACCGTGCTACTGGAAGCGATGGGCAGCTACGCCCCGTACTTCCGAGGCTACAAGCCGGTTCCTGCAGCGGACGTAGCGCTGGCCTACGCGAAAAGTGTTGAAGGCCTGCAGACAGGTCAGACGTTTCACGTAGGCTGAGCTTCATTTACTCGATCAAAGTCGGTAACAGGCTTTTGGCAACAGGCCGCGGCATCACGATCCTGAGCAGCCCACCAAGCTCCGAATGCACTGTAGTTGTTGAAATGTGCTGGCCATTGATCGACAGGTTCAATGGCTGGCCCAGCGCCTCACGACTGATTGCCTTGGCGCGGGCGGTCGCTTCGGGAGTCAGGGTAACGGAAAGCTGAGCAAAGTCCGGATGGGCGCCCTGATCATCCTTGAGCAGAATTTCCATCCTTGCGAAATCAGCCGCTGAGGAAAAATTAAGATCGGCAGCCTGGCTGGTGCCAGCGCATGACGTTACCAATAGCAGTATCGCGACCTTCCATTGCATTGAGCGCACCTCGATCCATCAAACCAGACAAGCGCAAGACTATGCGGCGACCCCATGCCCAACTCAATAGTGGCCACACAAACCTTGTGATCAGCAGTCAGCCTCAGTAACGTGGCGGCACTTGTCTGGAGAGCCAAAGATGCGTGTTGCCCGTTCGTTAGTCGTTATTGCCCTGCTGCCATTGTTTGCCGCTTGCCAGTTGTTCGATGGCCAGCGAGAAAGTGCCTCGCACGTCGGGCAGACGCGGATGCAGGGGCAACTGACCGCTGCTGACGGCAAACTGGTGTTCCAGCCGTGTCAGGATCAGCGTCAACTGGTGGTCAATGACATTGGTGGCACCAGCATTCTGCAAGAAGCGGCAACGCTGGCTGATGAGCAAGGCAAACTGTTTGCCGATGTTCGCGGCAAAGTTGCTGGCGATCGACTCGACCTGACTCAGCTGTACCGCGTCGAGCGCTCGGGCACGGCTTGCGATGATCCCAACTTCAAACAACTGATCCTGCGCGCGGCCGGCCATGGCCCGGAATGGAACGTCAAAGTCAGCGGCAAAGGCATGGTCATTGACCGCGCAGGCCAGCCGCCACTCGCGGTGCCCTATGTTGAAGAACAACTGGGCGACGGCCGCTTCAATCTGAGCAGCGAAGCCAATAACCAGCGCATCGAGTTGTGGGTCGCGCCGCAGCGCTGCGTTGACAGCAGCACCGGCAGCGTGCAGCACATGAGCGCCGAACTGCGCATCGACGGCCAGGTGCAGCGCGGTTGCGGGTATTTCGGCGGATCGCGCAACGACTGAGCGTTTTAGCCTCACCGGATCCGGCCTTTGCGGCTTATAATCGCGGCCTTCAAACGCCCTGGCGCAGTTGTGCGCCCCGCGAACCCGGATCCTCGCCATGTTACGAATCACTGAACTCAAGCTGCCAATCGACCATCCCGAAGAAGACCTGCGCGTCGCTATCGTGCAACGCCTGGGCATCGCCAGCGATGATCTGCTCGATTTCACCTTGTTCAAGCGCAGCTACGACGCGCGCAAAAAGTCCTCCGAACTGTGCTTCATCTACACCATCGACCTCGAAGTGCGCGACGAGGCCAAAGTGTTGGGCAAGTTCGCCGACGACCGTAACGTCAACGTGGCGCCGGATGTCAGCTACAAATTCGTCGGCGAAGCGCCAAGCGACCTGAGCCAGCGCCCGATCGTTGTCGGGTTCGGCCCGTGCGGGATCTTCGCCGGCCTGCTGCTGGCACAGATGGGCTTCAAGCCGATCATTCTCGAACGCGGCACCGAAGTCCGTCAGCGCACCAAGGACACCTGGGGCCTGTGGCGTAAAAGCGTGCTCAATCCCGAGTCCAACGTGCAGTTCGGTGAAGGCGGCGCGGGGACGTTCTCCGACGGCAAGCTGTACAGCCAGATCAAAGACCCGAAATTCCTCGGGCGCAAAGTCCTTCACGAATTCGTCAAGGCCGGCGCGCCGGAAGAAATCCTCTACGTCAGCAAACCGCACATCGGTACGTTCCGTCTGACCGGCATGGTTGAAAACATGCGTGAACAGATCCGCGAACTGGGCGGCGAAGTGCGTTTCCAGGAGCGCGTCAGCGACGTGCTGATCGAAGACGGCCAACTGGTCGGCGTGCAACTGGCGAGCGGCGAAACCCTGCATTCAAAACACGTGGTTCTGGCCCTCGGCCACAGTGCCCGCGACACTTTCCGCATGCTCCACAGTCGTGGCGTGTTCATGGAAGCCAAGCCGTTCTCGGTGGGTTTCCGTATCGAACACCCGCAATCGCTGATCGACCGTGCACGTCTGGGCAAGTACGCCGGCCACCCGAAACTCGGGGCCGCCGACTACAAGCTGGTGCACCACGCCAAGAACGGCCGTTCGGTCTACAGCTTCTGCATGTGCCCGGGCGGCACCGTGGTCGCGGCGACTTCCGAGCCGAACCGCGTGGTCACCAACGGCATGAGCCAGTACTCGCGTAACGAGCGCAACGCCAACTCCGGCATCGTCGTCGGCATCACCCCGGAAGTCGATTACCCGGGTGGCCCGCTGGCCGGGATCGAGTTGCAGGAACGTCTGGAATCCCATGCGTTCATCCTCGGCGGCAGCGATTACAAGGCACCGGCGCAACTGGTTGGCGACTTCATCAACGACATTCCTTCGACCGAGTTGGGCGAAGTCGAGCCGTCGTACAAACCGGGGGTGGCGCTGGGTGACCTGGCCTTGGCATTGCCGGATTTTGCCATTGAGGCGATCCGCGAAGCGTTGCCGGCGTTCGAGAAGCAGATTCGCGGTTATTCGTTGCACGATGCAGTGTTGACCGGGATCGAGACGCGTACTTCGTCACCGCTGCGCATCACTCGTAACGAAACGCTGCAGAGCATGAACGTGAAGGGCTTGTTCCCAGCCGGTGAAGGCGCGGGTTATGCGGGCGGGATTCTGTCGGCGGGTGTTGACGGGATTCGCATTGCTGAAGCCGTGGCACGCGATATTCTCGGCCTGACTGACTGACACTAAACCCTGTAGGAGTGAGCCTGCTCGCGATATCGGTAGTCCATTCAACATCAATGTTGAATGTTATTTCGCCATCGCGAGCAGGCTCACTCCTACAGTTGATTTCGGTGTGTCAGATATTGGCGCGCAGTACTGAAGTCGGCAGCGCCTCCCCACGCTCGGCACTCGCCGCCACCGCTTCGATCAACCCACTCAACTCATACCCCTGCGCCTTCAGCCAATCCTGATTGTAATAGGTGTCGGCATACCGCTCGCCGCCATCGCACAGAATCGCCACGATCGACCCCGACTCCCCCGCCGCTTTCATCTGCTGCGCCGCCATCAACGCACCGATCAGATTGGTCCCACTGGACCCGCCAACATGCCGTCCCAGACGCTGCGCCAGATAATGCATGGCCGCCAGCGACAAGGCATCCGGCACTTTGACCATTGCATCGATCACCTTCGGCAGGAACGACGCCTCAACGCGCGGTCGGCCAATGCCTTCAATGCGCGAACCACAATCCAGGCGCAAACCGGCGTCGCCCGTCTGGTAGTAATCGAAGAACACCGAACGCTCGGCATCGGCGCACAACACGCGGGTGCAATGCTGGCGATAGCGCACGTAACGACCCAGAGTCGCGGTGGTGCCGCCGGTGCCGGGGCTGGAAATCAGCCAGCTCGGTTCCGGGTGCTTCTCGTAACGCATCTGCTGGAAGATCGATTCGGCAATGTTGTTATTCGCGCGCCAGTCAGTGGCACGTTCGGCGTAGGTGAACTGGTCGATGAAGTGGCCGCCATGCTCACGGGCCAGGCGCTCGGATTCGGCGTAGATCTGCGTCGGATCTTTCACCAGATGGCTCTGGCCACCGTAGAAAGCGATCTGCGCAATCTTCTCTTTGGAGGTGGTCGCCGGCATCACTGCGATGAATGGCAATCCGAGCATCCGCGCGAAATACGCTTCGGAAATCGCCGTCGAACCGCTGGACGCCTCGATCACCGGCGCGCCAGGTTTCAGCCAGCCGTTACACAATGCATAGAGAAACAGCGAACGAGCCAGCCGATGCTTGAGGCTGCCGGTCGGATGGCTCGACTCATCCTTGAAGTACAACTCGATGCCCGCAAAACCCGGCAGCGGCAAAGGGATTAGGTGGGTGTCGGCGCTGCGCTGAAAATCCGCCTCGATGATGCGGATGGCTTCGCGGGCCCACTGTCGGTTGTCGCTCATGGTGATGGTTCTCGTTGAATCGGCAGGAGATGAAGCTGTTCGAAAGGCTCACTCATCAGCTTAGGAAAATTCCGATAGCGCGCACAGATACAGCTGAGTCTCAATATGTCAGGCAACTGCTAGGCTCAGCGTGGCTTGAGCCAGACACCTTGTAACGACATATAACAAAAAAGAATATAACTTTTGTTTTAACAACTAACAGTACGGGTTAGGGTGTCCCACCTTTTGACTTTATCGATGGAGAGCGACCTTGCCTCTGCGTAGCACTTTCACGCGTTTCTTTCAGTTGGAAGCTGCCAGCGGTCTGTTATTGATCGCCGCGGCCATCCTGGCCCTGATTATCAACAACTCGCCGCTGTCGTGGCTGTACACCGGCCTGCTCGACACCCCGGTGGTGGCGCAGATCGGTGCATTGAAAATCGCTAAACCCCTGCTGCTGTGGATCAACGACGGTCTGATGGCGATGTTCTTCCTGCTCATCGGCCTGGAAGTGAAGCGCGAAGTCCTCGACGGTCAGCTGTCGAAACCGTCGCAGATCGTCCTGCCCGGTGCAGCCGCGATCGGCGGCATGCTGGTGCCGGCGCTGATTTACTGGTTCCTCAACCGTGACAATCCGGCAGCCCTCGACGGCTGGGCAATCCCGACCGCGACCGACATCGCCTTCGCCCTCGGCGTGCTGGCCCTGCTCGGCAAACGCGTACCGGTGTCGCTGAAACTGTTCCTGATGACCCTGGCGATCATCGATGACCTCGGTGCCATCGTGATCATCGCGATCTTCTACTCCGGCGAACTCTCGACCCTGTCGTTGGGCCTCGCGGCAGCGTGCATTGCAGCGCTGGTGGCAATGAACCGGCTCGGTGTGGTCAAACTTGGGCCGTACATGATCATCGGTTTGATCCTGTGGGTCTGCGTACTGAAGAGTGGTGTCCACGCAACGCTGGCTGGCGTAACCCTGGCCTTCTGCATTCCATTGCGCACGAAAAACGCCGAGCCGTCGCCGTTGCTGACCCTCGAACATGCGCTGCACCCATGGGTGGCCTACGGCATCCTGCCGCTGTTCGCCTTCGCCAACGCTGGCCTGTCGCTGAGCGGCGTCACCGTGGAAAGCTTCACCCATCATGTGCCGATGGGCATTGCGGTTGGCCTGCTGCTGGGCAAGACCGTCGGTGTATTCGGCCTGACCTGGCTGGCCGTGAAGATCGGCATCGCCACCCTGCCCCAAGGCGCCAACTGGGGCCAGGTCATGGGCGTAGCAATCCTCTGCGGAATCGGCTTCACCATGAGCCTGTTCGTCGGTTCGCTGGCCTTTGAACCGGGCGTGAGTGATTACGCTGGCATGGACCGGATGGGGATTTTGACCGGGTCGATTCTGGCGGCGTTGATTGGTTATGCGGTGACGGCGGCGGCGAGTCGCAAGAATTCCCAAGCGATATAACCTCTGTGGCGAGGGAGCAAGTTCCCTCGCCACAAGTTTCCTGCGTTCCTGTTACACAGCGAACAATCCCACGTCTTTAGCGACGCGTCCTACAGCCTCCATTTTCCTGCTTCGTTAACGTTGCGCAGCCCTTTGCGAAGGGCTGTCGATGGATGAACGAAAGGACGATCAGTGGCTGGCAACAAGGACATTCCCCGGGTTCAAAACCCACCGCAAGGCGACGGGCATCACGTCACCTACCGCTACATGACGGCCACTGAACTGGCCGAGCGCGATGCCAGACAAAACGCTTACGACGCCATGCTGGCGCGGCAGGAGGCGTTCGAGCGCAGTCGTGAGGTGGCGGTCAAAAAAGCCGATCCCGTGCGCGCTGGCTGCGTATTCGCCAAGTCCTGCAAATTGCCGGATGCGATTATCGATTACTCCAATCCTGCGGGGATGGTGCCAACTGACAGCCTGAAGGATTACGGCAATCTGATTCTGCTGGGCGCGCGTGAGGCCGATGAAAGCGGCGCAGTTCCGCTCAAGAAAATCGGCGCAACCGCTATTCCGGCCGGATTTGGCAGTCTGGCTCTGGCGGGATCGGTGTTTGAAGCACTGCCCGCTGCTGTATCCGGTGCGGCTGTTGCACCTTTGGTTGGTTTGGTTGCGCTGTTCATCCCATCGAGCCTTGGTGACAGCGCGCTCTATACCGACGATCAACTGCGTGGACTTGAACAGGCGCGAACGCGTGTTCGGTTGAGGGTCGAACAGCAGGCCGACGGCAGCCTGAAGGGCTACGGCTTCTACACCGGCAAGAATCGCGATTGGGAAATGGTTGATGTCGTGCAGTTCAAGTTGCGTGACAGCCAGTTCATTGCTGACTTGGGCGAAGGCGTAGAACTGATCTGGACGCCTGCTGTGGATGGTTCGGACATCCTTGGTATTCCGGCGTTGGAGGCTGCACCGCAGGCACCGCACATCTGGGTTTATCCGCCGACGAAAGCGGCGGATGGGATTCTGGTTAATCCCATTTATCCGCCGGAGTACCGGGATTTTATTCTGGTTTTTCCGGTGGGGTCGGGGGGTAAAACCGTTATACGTTGTACTGAACACGATACGCAAAGGCCTGGCACCTGCGGGTCATAGCTACCATCAACCGCCGAGTACAGAACAAATCACCGCATTTCCAGATTTGAAAAAAGGTAAAGACAAGAATCCGGTCCAGGGCGGAGGTGGACTTCGTAAGCGCTGGACAGATGCCAAAGGAAAGAGAATTTACGAATGGGATTCAAGGCATGGAGAGTTAGAAATATACCGAAGAGATGGAACGCACCTGGGAGCCTTCGATCCCTATACAGGTGAGCAACGCGAAGGGCCTATAAAAGAAAGAAGTATCAAAAAAAGATATCTGTGAGGAAGAGATGGGACTGAAACTGAGAATGGAATGGTACGACACAGCAACCCTGGAATTCCAAGGCGAAGAATCGTCAAAAGATTTGGGGGATGATGAATCAGTATTGAATGCCTTAGGCATTCCAGTGGAGGGCAACATCAATAATGGCAGCTTCAACGTTGTAGAAAAGTGGGTTGCTACTATTCAGCCGCACTTTCAACATCAAATCACCGTGGGTACCAACGACTATCAAATTTCGTTTGACTACAGTGAATAGCGAAAACAGGCTAATTGATAGTAATGCGCTACCTTTCGATCATGGGATTTTTCCCTGATGAAGTTCAGGACAACTCCTTGCAATTCGAGCGGTACATCACCGGTATCGAGATGAATGAGAAAGTCGCACAACTCATAGAGCCCAAGCTGGTGAGTGAACTGGAGCCCGGCGAGTTATCATTGAGCACGGATCAAGTAGCTGCGCTGGAATCTCTTCTCAAGGAGAGCTTCCCGAGAGGCTTGGAATACTTCATGGGAACCTGTTTCGACTACTGACTCAACAGCTGAAAACAATAAAGAAAAACCCCGACCAGTCACCTGATCGGGGTTTTCTTTACCCTGAACTCCGCTTAGTGCGAGACGCGGCTGGTCCCGCCAACGGTGGAGATGCGCACGCGCTCGCCAACACGGAACACTTCGTTCTCCTGCACCTGCTGCACATAGGCACGCATGCTGCCATCGTCTTCACGCACGGTGATTTCCACACCTTGGGTACGGGTCAGACCTTCTTCAGTCGCCGAACCGATCAGACCGCCCGCCACCGCACCGATAACCGCAGCAACGATGCTGCCCTTGCCGCCGCCGATGGCGCTGCCGCCGACGCCGCCGACCACCGCGCCTGCAGCGCCGCCGATCGGGGTCTTGGTGCCTTCGATTTTCACCGGGCGCAGGGATTCGATGGTGCCCATGCGAATCGTCTGCACACGACGCGCTTCGTCACGGGAGTAGGAGTCACCGGTCAGGCTCGATTGGCAGCCGGTAAGCAACATCGCCATCGTGGAAAAGGAAGCAACCAGCAGAACAGACTTACGCATAGCATCAACTCCAAAGGAACATATATTCATTAAACTCCGTGGCTTGACGCCTGTCACGACGCCGCCCGGATAAATTGGCTTTCATTCAGGCGCGGTACAGACGCCTGCAAGGTTTCCCAACAGTAGCGCCAAATTACCGATTCTGCGCCACGGACACCAAGGATTTTCATGGATTACTTCATCATCGTCGTCACCACGGCCGCCGGTCTGTACTTCCATTGGTGGTTGTACGTGCGGATCAAACGCTGGATGGATCGCGACCTGGCGTTGTCGCTGGCGGGCAAGGATGAAGGCAAACGCGCCTTCATGCTCGAACAGTTAGCGAATGCTCAGATGCAGAAGATCAAGCGCCGGGATCTGCCGAAGTGGCTGGAGGCCGCTGCGGCAGGCTATCCCGCTCGGTAGACTGCTCAGGGTGCCAGACGTTCAAGAATCCAGTCGGCGCCCTGCGCACGGTAGTTGAGGCGATCGTGCAGACGGCTCGGACGGCCCTGCCAGAATTCGATGCGCTCAGGCAGCAAGCGGTAACCACCCCAGTGTTGCGGGCAGTCGGGCTGAGTATCGGAGAAACGCTGCTCGGTGGCCTTGAGCAAATCTTCCAGTTCACCGCGCCCGTTGATCACCCGGCTCTGCGGTGATGCCCAGGCACCGAGACGGCTGCCCAGCGGACGCACCTGATAATACGCATCCGACTCCGCGGGCGTGACCTTGACCACCCGCCCTTCGATGCGCACCTGACGCTCCAGGGTCGGCCAGAAGAAGGTCATGGCGGCGAACGGGTTAGCCGCCAGGTGCTGGCCCTTGGCGCTGTCGTAATTGGTGAAGAAGGTGAAGCCCTGCTCGTCCAGGCCCTTGAGCAGCAGAATGCGACAGTGCGGTCGCCCATCCTGGTCGACCGTGGCCAGGGTCATGGCGTTGGCTTCCACCGGCGCCTGTTCGGTTTTCACCGCGTCGGCGAACCACTGGTGGAACAACGCAAACGGCTCGGCCGGGGCTTGCGCCTCGGTCAGACCATCCCGGGTGTAATCACGACGCATATCTGCCAGAGCCTGGGTCATGGCGCATTCCTTTTCGTTAGCGGATCACTTCTTGGTGGCATCGGTCGCGGCGACTTTCTTGTCGGTCGCGGCGGCTTTGGCTGGCGCAGTCTTTTTCGCTGGGGCTTTGGCTGGGGCTTTTTTGGCCGGTGCCTTGGCAGCCGCTTTTTTCACCGGAGCCTTCTTGGTTGCCGGAACAGCCGCTTTTTTCGCGGCAGGGGCCGGGGTGACCGGCTTGGCGGCAGGCTTGACGTCTTGCGCTGCGACCATGGTCACTGGCTTCGGCGCCGGCATGTTGTACTTGCTCAGCAGGGCAACCATGGTGTTCTGCGGGGTCACCAGCAGTTCGACACGACGGTTCAGGGCACGACCTTCAACACTGTCGTTGGCGGCACGTGGCGCTTCCGAACCCATGCCGCGCAGCATCAGGCGATCACGCTGCAGGCCGCTGAGGCGGAAGATCGCGGCAACGGCCTGGGCACGTTCCTGGCTCAGCTTGATGTTGGCTGGGGCGGCACCCGTGGTATCGCTGTGACCTAGTACCAGCACGGCGGTTTTCGGGTCGGCTTCGAGGATTTTCGCCACGCGGGTGAACGGGCCGAGGGTGACCGGCAGCAACATGGCTGGACGATCCGGGTTGAACGAGCCTTCCACCGGCGCGGTCACGACCAGCACGTTTTCACGGCGTTCGAGTTGCAGATTGCTGTCCTTGACTGCTTCACGCAGGCGCGGCTCGTAGTCGTCGAGCCAGGCTTGGGTCACTTTCGGATCCGGCATCGGCACGGCTTTGGTGGTGGGTTGATCCTTGCCGCCGAACGGCCACCACCATTTGCCACCTGCATCGGCTTCAGCTTTGGCCACGGTGACCGGTTTTTTTGCTTCGGGGGCGACTTCAGCCTTCATGTCGGCCTTGGCCGCTTCGTCATCGGAACCGAACGGCCAGTACCATGGGCTGCTGCTTTCAGATTTGGCAACCGGTGCGGTAGCAGCCGGTTTCAAAGGCGCCGGCGCGGGTTCTTTGGCCGCCACCTTGTCGGAAGAACCGAACGGCCACCAACTGCCGCCGTCCGCATCGTTTTTCGGGGTCTGTGCACAACCGGTGATCGCTACACACAGGGCCAGGGCGAGGGTCTTTTTAGATGACATTGAAAATCCACAAAATGAAGTAATGAAAAATCAGAGCACTTTCGCCCGGATAAACAGTCGCTTTGAAACGAAAAAACGTTCGAGGTTCCGGCCCTGGAATCCCGAATGGAACTTTACAGACAAGTGGCAAGCACCCGCGCGAGCTTCTGCGCGCGCGGATCCATCAAGACGTACGGCCCAAGGGTATTTGTCACAAAACCAAACGCGACATCATGCTCGGGGTCAGCAAAACCGATGGAACCGCCCGCGCCCGGATGGCCGAACGCCCGTGGGCCAAGGCCGTAAGTGGCGTTGGGCACATCCGGTTGATCAAGCATGCAGCCCAGACCGAAACGGGTCTGGGTCAACAAAGTCTTGTCTTCGCCGAGGCTGTGTTCGCGGGTCAGCTCTTCGAGCATGTCGCTTTCGAGCAGGCTGCCGTCGAGCAAACCAGCGTAGAAACCGGCCAGACTGCGCGCATTCCCGTGGCCATTGGCTGCCGGTTGCTGCATGCGCCGCCACTCAGGTTTGTTGGTGCTGGTCAGCACCGACGGCGGATTGGTAAAGGCACGGGTGGTCATGGCTGTCGGTTCGCGCATGGTCACTTGCAGCAGACGTTGCGCGGCGGCATCGCCAGCGTTGCCCTTGCTGCGAGCGATGTGTGCGACGCGATGGAATTCTTCATCGGCCAGGCCAACGTGAAAGTCCAGGCCCAACGGTTTGGCGACACGAGCGACGATCGATTCACCCGGCCCACGACCGTCAGCACGGCGCAGCAATTCACCGATCAGCCAGCCATAAGTGATCGCGGCATAACCGTGGCCAGTACCCGGCGTCCACCATGGCGCTTCTGCCGCGAGGGCGTCGACCATGGTTTGCCAGTCGTAGAGCGCTTCCGGCGCCAGCAGCTCGCGCAGGGCCGGCAGACCGGCCTGATGGCAGAGCAATTGGCGCAGGGTGATGGATTCTTTGCCGGCAGCGGCGAATTCCGGCCAGTAGCGGGCGACCGGAACATCCAGTTGCAACTTGCCTTCGCCGACCAGTTGCAGCGCGGTGACGGCGGTGAAGGTTTTGGTGCAGGAGAACAAGTTGGCGATGGTGTCGCTGTGCCAGGCCTCAGTGCCATCCTTGTCGGCAGTGCCGGACCAGAGGTCGAGAACGGTTTCTCCACCGACCTTGATGCACAGGGCTGCGCCGCGTTCCTGGGGATCGTCGAACAATGCGGCAAAGGCTTCGCGCACCGCTTCGAATTGAAGCTCGTAATGTCCCTGAATCTGCACCCGCAACTCCCCCGCGAAAACGCTCTACAAAGTGGCCCGCATTGTTCCAGCCCTTGAGGGATTTGGGAACAGCTGCGGGCCGGACGGTTAAAAGCCAAGTCAAAAGATCGCAGCCTGCGGCAGCTCCTACAGAGAAACGCGTTCCCATGTAGGAGCTGCCGCAGGCTGCGATCTTTTTAGAGCATCACAGGTTAGTGACCATTCCCCGAATGTCCACCGGCATGCCCTGCCCCCGGCCCTTTACCGGCCTCGCCTTTGCGCCCGCCCTCAGCCTCATGCCCCGCCGCTGCGGCCGCTTTCTCGGCCTCTTTGCCCAACTGATCAATCGCCTGCAAATTGCTCTTGCGCACTGACTCGACAAAACCCTGATACGGCAGATCAGTCACTCCCACCAGACCAAAGTGACCATTCTCGCCATCAAGCAGACGGCCGGTCACCGGTTGGTCGAGATACTGGAACCAATGCACACCGACAATCGACGGTTCACTCAGCGCTTGTTTGAGGAAGTTGGCGTAGGCCGGGCCGCGATCTTCTTCCTTGGCCAGTTGCGTGACGCCGCCCCAGAACGGGCCACGATCCGCTGAGCCAAAGTTGAATTCGGTGATCATTACCGGTTTGTCCAAAGCGCCCAGGGCGGCAAAGTCATAACCGTCCTGCGGTTTCAGCGTGTACATGTTGAAGCTCAGTACATCGCAATACTGCGCGCAGGACGCCACGGCTTCCGGCGTGCTGATGGCGAAGCGACCGCCAAGCAGCAGCTGGTTCGGCGCATGCCATTTCAGCGAGTCGGAAATGGTTTTGAAGTAGGTGTCGGCGAAAACCTTCTGGAAATATTTGAAGTCCGCCTCGATTTCCGGATGCTCGGGATTCGGCAGTGGAGGCACGAAACCCGGGTCTTCCATCAATTCCCACGCCGGCAGATCGATGCCCCACGCCTTCGACAGCCCCGCCTGATTGCGGTACTTGTCGCGCAATTGCTTGAGGAACGCACGTTTGGCCGGTACGTCGGTGGTCATCTTCAAGGTGCCATAGGCCAGCGCATAGCGGGATTTCGGATCATCGCCGGGACCGGCCCACGCCAGTTCGTTGTCGGCGTAGTAGCCGATCAGCCACGGATCGTCGCGGTGATCGCGGGCGGCGATGGCGACGGCGCGCTCGGTGGCCATGGCGAAACGCGGATCAAATGGATCCGGCATACCACCCCACCAGTCGCTGCCGGTGCTGATGCTGGTGTAGTCACCGACGATCGACAGCGGCAAGGTGTAAGGCACACGCTCGGCATCACTTAGCGAATCGGCACTCCAGTTACCAACCGTGTTGAAGCCCCAGGCTTGCAGGCGATCGAGCGTGTGGCTGGCCCACTGTTGCTCATCGATGGTGGCCTTGCACGGCTCAGCAGCCTTTTGCGCTGTCGCTTGTCCGGTGTCAGTTTTGGCTGCCTCAGCGACGCCAGACTTCGGCTCGGCAACCACAGACACAGGCTCTGCGGCTTTCTCGGCGGCCGTTTCAGCGGCTGCAGACCTGGCCGCTTCGGCTACCCCGGATTTGCTCTCACTGTCCGCTTTGCAAGGGTCACCGTAGACACGTTGCAAGTTGGCGCCATAGAAGTCGTACCAGCGTCCGTTGCCGTATCCCCTGCCCTGATCAACACCGTTGCCGCCACGGTTGTCACCCTCGCCAAAATGCTTGGCCAACGGTTCATCAGGTTTAGGCAGGGATTCAAACATGTACTCACGACCGGCCACGTAGGTCTGGTTGACCTGCGGGCTGACGGTGTTCACGCCCAGCGAGTAAAACGGATGACCTTCAGGCGTGACCAGATACCAGCGGCCATCACGCTTTTCAGTACGGAAGAAACCGCTGGCCTTGAACGCCGGGCCTTTGTTCCAGCCGCCAAATTTGTCCAGCGAGGACTTCTCACGCTCGGCCAGCCAGGTTTTCAGTTGTTGCTGTTCCTTGGTGGCGGCGGATTTCAGTTGTTCGTCGTTGCTGATCTTTTCCGGCCACTTGCTACGCGTCGATTGCCCGTAGGCGTCGACCAGATTGCCGTAAACGGCCTGGGTGACCGATTCGCCGTCCTGCACACCGAAACGCTCCAGCAGCAAACTCTGCGCGACTTTCGGCTGATCCATCGACAGGCTCACCGAGACCACTTGGCTGCGGTCGATCTCACCGCTGCTGCTGGCGAGCAGTATCCGTTGACCATCGACCGTCATCGGCATTGGCGGCCCGGCTTTCATGCCTTGACTCAGCGGTGTTGACGCGACCAGCGGCACCAACAGGGTTTGCGCAGGCCCGGCCGGCAGGTCGACGCGGCTGACCAGGGTGCGGCCGTCGTTGCTCTGGATCTGTACGTAGACCGTCACCGCCCAGTCCATTGCGCTCTGCAAACGCAAGGTCATCATGCCCGACTGCGACCAGTCCCAGGCGCCGGTCTGCGGCGTCAGACGCAAGGTCGGGCGCGCCACCGGGTTGAACGTCACCCGGCGCAGCACTTCGCCCTCAGGCGTTTGCTCGGCGTTGGCTTGCGGCAGATCAGCGTTTTCAGTGGCGATTTTCACCACGTCGGCAGGACGGACAAAGTTGAACAGGGTCTGCTGACCGGCGGGCGCTGCCAGCAACGGGGCAGCGAAGATCAAGGCAAATACGGCAGGCAACGAACGGCGGATCATAAGAACGGAGTTCTCCCTAACGACCAACAATGGCCAATGGAAAAGCGATGGCAGAGAGATAGACAACACGGCGGGCAAAACTGCCCACCGTTGTCTCAGGATATTTCACGACGGAAAGGAGGCAACGCATTGAGGATCGCCTTGCCATAGCGCTGGGTAACCAGGCGCCGATCGAGCAAGGTGATGGTGCCGCGGTCTTCTTCGGTGCGCAGCAGACGCCCGCAAGCCTGAACCAGCTTCAGCGAAGCGTCGGGCACGGAGATTTCCATGAACGGATTGCCGCCACGGGCCTCGATCCATTCCGACAACGCCGCTTCAACCGGATCGTCCGGGACCGAGAACGGGATCTTGGCGATTACCACGTGTTCACAGTACGCGCCCGGCAAGTCGACACCTTCGGCGAAACTGGCCAGACCGAACAGCACGCTGGAATCACCGCCATCGACCCGCGCCTTGTGCTTGTTCAGGGTTTCCTGTTTCGACAGGTTGCCTTGAATGAACACTTGCTTGCGCCAGTCGCGGTCGAGACCGTCGAACACGTCCTGCATCTGTTTGCGCGAGGAGAACAACACCAAGGTGCCGCGCGAGCCTTCGACCAGATCGGGCAACTCACGGATGATCGCTGCCGTGTGTGCGGCGGCATCCCGTGGATCGGCCTTCAGATCCGGCACCCGCAATACCCCGGCGTCGGCGTGATGGAACGGGCTCGGCACCACAGCAGTGACAGCCTTTTTCGGCAGACCGGCACGCATGCGAAAGCGGTCGAAAGTGCCCAGCGCCGTGAGGGTCGCCGAGGTCACCAGGCAGCCGTAAGCCACGTTCCACAAGCTGCGGCGCAAGGTTTCTGCCGCCAGGATCGGGCTGGCATTGACCTCGATATCGAACAGCGAACCGCTTTCGGCCAGGGTCAGCCAACGCGCCATCGGCGGGCTGTCTTCCGGGTCTTCGGCGGTGAACGCAGTCCACAGCTCCCAGTTGCCGGAGGCACGCGACAACAGGCTGCCGAACAGCGGATACCATTCCTCAGCCTGATTGCTGGCGATGCCGATGTTGACCTCGCCGTCCATGCCTTCCTTGAGCAGGTCGGTCAGACGGGTGAACAGATCGTTGAGACGGGAAAAACCTTTTTTCAGCTCGATGCCCATTTCGCGCATGTGCTCGGGAATCACCCCGGCGACGAAACGATGACGCGGACGCTCACGGCCCTCGACGTCTTCGCCGGGTTTGAAATCGGCGACCTGCTCGCAGGCGCTGAACATGAACTGCTGCTGGGCCTTGATCTCCCGCGCCAGCTCCGGCACCTGTTCGATCAATTTGCCGAGGTCGCCCGGCAGCGGGTGCTGGGCCAGCAGTTTGGTCAGGTTCTTCGCCGTGGTTTCCAGCCAGTCGGCGGTGGAGCGCAGGCGCGTGTAGTGGGCGAAGTGGCCGATGGCCTTGTCCGGCAGGTGGTGACCTTCGTCGAACACATAAATGGTGTCGCGTGGATCCGGCAGCACTGCGCCGCCGCCCAATGCCAGGTCAGCCAGCACCATGTCGTGGTTGGTGACGATCACGTCAACCTTGCCCATGCCTTCGCGGGCCTTGTAGAAGGCGCACTGGCCGAAGTTCGGGCAATGGCGGTTGGTGCACTGGCTGTGATCGGTGGTCAGGCGCGCCCAGTCGGCGTCTTCCAGCGCATTCGGCCAGCTGTCGCGGTCGCCGTCCCATTTATTGCCGGCGAGCTTTTCGATCATGCTGGTGAACAGCTTCTGACTGGCCTCATCAACCTCGATCTTGAAGCCTTCTTCTTCGAACAGCTGCGCGGTGGCGGTTTGCGCGTGGCCTTCCTGCAAGAGCATGTCGAGCTTGGACAGGCACATGTAGCGGCCACGGCCCTTGGCCAAGGCGAAGCTGAAGTTCAGCCCGCTGTTGCGCATCAGGTCGGGCAAGTCCTTGTAGACGATCTGCTCTTGCAGGGCCACGGTCGCGGTGGCGATGACCAAGCGCTTGCCAGCGAGTTTGGCAGTCGGAATCGCGGCCAGGCTGTAGGCCACTGTCTTGCCGGTACCGGTGCCGGCTTCCACCGCGACAATCGCGGGGTCGCCACTGCGCCGGCCTTCGTCGTCGGTGTCGATATCCCCGAGGACTTTGGCGATTTCAGCGATCATCAGGCGCTGGCCGTAACGCGGCTTGAGGCTCTTGGCCTCTAGAAAACGCGAATAGGCGCCCTGGATCGTGGTTTTGAGTTCAGTACTGATCATGGATTGTCGGGCGCAAAAAACGCTGGATAAATTTTCAGTGGTTTGGATCGGCGGCTATCATACCCCGCGAATCGATCCTGCGCAGAACGGAGTAACCCAATGACACCTTTTAGCCTCGTCTATCCCCTGCATGTCTTGTTTGCCCTGGTCTGGGTCGGCGGCATGTTTTTCGCCTGGATGATCCTGCGCCCGGCGGCTGTGAAGGCCCTCGACGGCCCTGCCCGACTGACCTTGTGGGTGGAAGTGTTTCAAGGTTTTTTCCGTTGGGTCTGGGTTGCGGTGATCCTGTTGCCGATCAGCGGCGTGGGCATGTTGCATGTGCAGCAGGTCGGCTTTGAGACCGCGCCGAAGTATGTGCAGGTGATGATGGGCTTGTATGTGGTGATGACGGCGCTGTTTATCCGGATTCAGGGGCTGATGCTGCCGGAGCTGCGTACGGCGGTGGAGGCGAAGGATTGGCCGGCGGGTGCGGCGGTGCTGGGGCGGATTCGCCGGGTGGTGGGGCTTAATCTGATTGTCGGGTTGGTGCTGGTGGCAATTGCGGCGGCTCGGCCGATGATCTGAACATCAAAAGCCCCTCACCCTAGCCCTCTCCCAGAGGGAGAGGGGACTGAGTGGGGGATATTGAAGAGTTACGCCGACTTGAGAGATTCGCTTTGAATCCATAATCGACTGGTTTTTTCAGGTCGATGGATGGCCTGAATCATCTCGGTCGGCTCCCTCTCCCTCCGGGAGAGGGCTGGGCGGGCGGCGTTCCGATGAGGGTCTGCTTTTACAGACGCTGCACAGTCACAGCGCCCGCCGCCCCTACAGGCCCAGGCTGTCCATCCGCCCCGGCCTTGCCATTCTTGCCGCCATCGGCGCGATACACCAGGCAGCCCTTGGACTTGCCGCCCTTCCCTGCTTTGCCGCCAACACCCGCCGGGCCACCGTTGCCACCCGCCACGTTGACCTTGATCAACTCAGCCGGAAACTCGCGCGGCACTTCCAGCCGCACCAGCGCACCCGGTGCTCCAGGTTGGCCATCACTGCCGTTGCTGCCATCAAAACCATGCCCGGCCGAGCCATAAGTGCAGCCCGGGTCTTCACCATTACCGCCATCGAGACCGACAAAACCAGGGGCACCGGTGCCGCCACGGGCATCGACCAACAGTTGCGGCGCGCTCAACGCCTTGAATTGCAGATTCAGATTGCGCCCCGCACGGGCGGCTTTTTCATACGTCCCCGGCGCCCCGCGCGCGGTGATCTGGCTGCCATCGCTCAGCTCTGCGCGAACGACCTTCATGTCCAAAGTGTTCTCGCCCGGAACGATTGCGATGCGTGCTTCATGGCCAAGACGTAGTTCACCGACACTCAACTCGGTCACGTTCGCCGGAATCAACAGCGTGCCGTAATCGGCCACTTCGAGTTTTTCCAGCTGCAAGGTGCTGGCGGTATTGGGCAAACGCATCAGCGAATTGGTTTCGACACTGACCACCTGGGCACAGGCCAATGGACTGATGAATGCAGCGAGCAAGCAGAGTTTACGCATGGGAAGAAGCCTCCGGAGCGGCCGGGGCCGGGATGGTTTGCAGGTGGAATACGCCGAACAGCAAAATACGGCCACGGTCACGCCAAGGGTGCGGGCGACCTTTGAGGCTGCGATTACACAGCAGCACTTCGAATAGATGAATCAGCAACAACAGACCGCCGGCCAGATTGACCAGCAGATGCAACGGATGTACGAACGGCACCAACTGGTTGGCCAGCACCACGCAGCAGAACAGCAGGGTCAACAATCGCCCCAGCCCCCAGAACACTTTCATACGCTCCCCCGTGTTGCGAATTATTCTTTGGGCGCACAGTAACGGCTTCTGCGGGGGATAAGCCAGAGGGGAAAATGAAAAAACTTCGATCGTCTGCCAAATGGCTGCCGAAACGACGCTGATCGTCGCCCGGCAGCTCTAGCCTGCGCCCTACAGACGCGTCCTAACGATTGATGTGCAGCTCCACACGCCGGTTCTGCGCACGACCTTCATCGGTGGCGTTATCGGCAACCGGTTCGCTTTCACCGCGCCCTTCACTGGTGAGTTTGTTGGGCGCCAGCCCCTGGCTCAGCAGATACGTGGCGACACTGCTTGCACGCCGTTCCGACAAGGCCTGGTTGTACGCATCCGAACCTTTGCTGTCGGTGTGACCAATGACCTTGATGCTCACCACGTCGGCATTGCGCAGTTTGTCCATCAGCGTATCGAGCTGGGCTTTCGCCGCCGGGGTCAAGTCGGATTTGTCGAAATCGAACAGCACGTTGCCGGCATCGCTGAGGGTGATGACTTCAGTTTGCGGTGCAGGCTCCGGCACTTTTTCCGTGACCGGGTATTGCGGCAACGGGCAACCACGGTGATCGACCGGGGTATTTTCCGGGGTGTCCGGGCAACGGTCGCGGCGGTCGAATACACCGTCGCCGTCTTCATCGCCGTCCTGGGCGTAACAGATCAGTCCGCCGGTAAGAATCCCCAGCGCTGCGCCGCCGCCGGCCCAGCCGCCACTTTCAATAGCGCCGAGACCGCCACCGACCAGCCCGCCGATAAGGCTGCAGATCGGCCACGTACGTTGATTGAGGGGTGCAGTGCCATCGCTGTGGGTGGCGCAACCGGTGAGCAAGCTGCCTAGCAGCAGCACCGGCAAGACGGACCTTGAGAAAACAGTCATTGTGAAAGCTCCTGTGTCACCGGCCCATACCGGTTACACAGGAGTAAAGACCCGCATCCGCGACTGCACAAGGCGCGGATGCGAGAGGGGCTTAACGCTGGATTTTGATTTCGGTACGACGGTTTTGTGCACGACCATCCGCCGTTTTGTTGTCGGCCACTGGCTGGCTTTCACCCAGACCGGACACCGAAACGAAGCTGGCGCGTGGCACACCTTGCTGGATCAGGTAGTCCACCACCGAGTGCGCACGACGATCCGACAGTTTTTTGTTGTAGGCATCGCTGCCCACACTATCGGTATGACCGGTCACGGTCAGTTGCGCCGTCGAGGATTCCTGTTTCAGGCGGGTGGCGACCTTGTCGAGCACTTGCTTGTCAGGGCCGGTCAGCGTGGCTTTGTCGAACTGGAAGTGCACATCACGGATAACAATGGTTTCTTCCTTGACCACTACAGCTTCTTCGACCACGGGTGCAGGCGCTGGTGGAGGGCAACCGTCAGCGTCGACCTGTACGCCTTTAGGCGTGCCCGGGCACTTGTCGCGACTGTCCGGCACGCCATCGCCGTCTTCATCGCCATCGCCGTGAACCCAGCAATAGGCCGCTGCCGTGCCACCGACCAGCAACGCACCGTAGCCGGCCCATGCCGAACTTTCGGTTGCGCCGAGACCGGCACCGACGACACCACCGACCGCCGCACAGGTCGGCCAGTCGGTTTTCTGCAAACCTGCGCAACCAGTCAACACACTGGTTAGCAGAATCAAAGGTAATGCTGTCCGAACTATGCTCATCTGGTTTTCTCCTGAGGGATCGGCTTAGAACCGATTCAGGGAGTAAAGACCGGAGTTTTAATCTCCGCCAGCAATAGGCCACCGCTGTTTGCGAGCCTGTTCACAGGACTTCGGCACATTTACCCGAAACGGGCGGAACAGGGCGCTTTGCCGCCACCGTCAGGCAGGCTAGTCTTGGCGGTCTGATTGAGGAGCTTCGATGAACGTCGCCATTTCTTCCCGCACGCCGCAACAGGCGTTAGCCGCCTTGCTGGATCGCTACGCCCCGACGCGGCTGTTGCTGATCGGCGCCAGCGAATTTCCAGCCCTGAGCGCCTTTAAAGAGGCACATCCAGACACCGTCGTGGCCCACGCCGCGCCCGGCGCACTGCCTGCTGAACTGGCGGCGCAGCGCTTCGATCTGGCGCTGGTGGTCGATTGCCTGGAACATTTGCCCAAACGCGATGGCCTGAACCTGTTGGGCGGGATTCGCAATCTCAACGCCAGCCGCATCGCCGTGCTGGCGGATCTGGCGGCCAGCGGCTGGCAGGAAACCGACTTCTATTCACTGGCGCTGCAAGCCAGTGAACGTTTTCAACGCGACGATCAAGTGCTGACCCTGTTCACCTATGATCTGCTTGAATACAAACAAGTCCCCGACTGGCTCAACTCACGGTTCTGGGCCAATCCGGAAAACTTCGGGAAATACTGGTGGTAATGCAATGAGTACAGCCATTTGCCCGTGCGGCAGCGGCAATCTGCTGGAGGCCTGCTGCGGCCATTATCACGACGGCCATCCGGCACCGTGCGCCGAAGCGCTGATGCGTTCGCGCTACAGCGCCTATGTGCTGGGGCTGATCGACTATCTGGTGGCGACCACCCTGCCCGCCCAGCAAGCGGGCCTCAATCGCCAATCGATCACCGACTGGAGCGCGCAGAGCACCTGGCTCGGCCTTGAAGTCGAGAGCTCGGAAGTCTTCGGTGGCCAGCCGGAACACGCTTTCGTCACCTTCACCGCGCGCTGGCATGACGGTCAGGGCGAGCATAGCCATCGCGAGCGTTCGTCGTTCGTGCAGAACGCCGGGCGCTGGTACTTCATCGACCCGACGGTGCAGTTGAAGCTGGGGCGCAATGACAGTTGCCCGTGCGCCAGTGGGCAGAAGTTCAAGAAGTGCTGTGCGGGATATTTCGGCGCTTGAGGTTGAAGATCAAAAGATCGCAGCCTGCGGCAGCTCCTACACAGGATTTGCGTTTCCCCTGTAGGAGCTGCCGCAGGCTGCGATCTTTTAGCGTCTAGACTGGCACCAAAGGGAGTTAAACCATGCTCGGTCGTCGGCGCACCTGCCAATGCTTCATTCTGATGCTGATGCTCAATCTCGGCGGTTGCGCGTCGTGGTTCAACGATGACAGCGTCGACCCCGCCGTGCATCTGGTGAAAGTCGAAGTGGTGCGCGCCAAACTGCTCGAACAGAAATTCATCCTGCACTTTCGCGTCGATAACCCCAACGATAGCGACCTGACCGTGCGCGGCCTCGAATACCGCATACATCTGGCCGACATACTGCTGGCCGAGGGTGAACATGAACAATGGTTTACGGTCGGACCAAAACGCAGTGCCTACTTCAAAGTGCCGATCCGCACCAACCTGTGGCCCCGGGTAAAAGATGTGGTGAAAATGCTGAAAAGCTCGAATCAACAGATTCCCTATCGCTTGCAGGGTGAGATGGAAACCGGTTTATTCATCGCCCACTACGTGCACCTTGAGCGCAATGGCGTGATAATCCCCGCCGATTTAATTCCGGAGCAACACCGATGACCCAGCAACCTCATGTCCATGGCCCTGACTGCAACCACGATCATGACCATCATCACGAACATGACCACGGCCACGTGCACGGCCCGAACTGCGGCCACGCCCACCAGGAACCGGTGCGCAACGCCCTGAAAGACGTCGGCCGCAACGACCCGTGCCCATGCGGCAACGGCAAGAAATTCAAGAAGTGCCACGGGGCGTGATGCCCGGGGCGAAGAACCTCTTCGCCTGACCTGCCGCCTTCGCGAGCAAGCTCGCTCCCACAGTCATTCGAGTTCCTCCAGTTGGAATGCAATCCCTGTAGGAGCGAGCCTGCTCGCGAAGGGGCCGGCACATACGGCGAAGTTTTTTCAGCCTGCCCCTAGAATCCGGGCAGAGTTGACCACCGTCGCATACTCACCCTGCAAATTCCCCAGCGACATCCCGTGCACTTCTTCAGCTGTGCGCAACGTGCCGAAATAATCGACCTTGTCGAAGGTAAAGCACGCATCCTCCACCACCCATGCATCGAACCCCAGATTGCCCGCCGTGCGCGCCGTCGACTCCACCGAGTTGTTGGACGCCACACCGACGATGATCAATTGCCCAATCCCCGCCTCACGCAGCCGCGCCTCTAACCCGGTGGCACAAAACGCATCCGGCACCTGTTTCTGAATCAGCCACTCACCGTCCTGCGGCAAAAACCGCTGCTGAAACTCCACCCCTTCCTGCTCCGGCCAAAACACCGAATCCGGTTCACGTGACAGATGTTGCACATGAATCACCGGCCTTGCGCTACGCCGCCACAGCCCCAGCAGATCAAGGATTCGCTCTTCCGCCTGAGGATTATTCCTTCGCCCCAAACGCGGCTGCAGGATGCCTTTTTGCTGGTCGATGATGATCAGTGCAGCGTTGGCCTGAAGCTCCATGGCGATTTTTCTCATGCAGAGTCATTGAATTCTGCGCAGTTCAGCATCACCTCTTCCTACTAAGCAAGCTATCGAACGCACACGGGACGACCTGACGCCGGCGTTTGCTGTCCGCACGCAAGTCCATTTCTGCTTTGGAGCTCTCCATGATCGACCTGTATTACTGGACCACCCCCAACGGCCACAAGATCTCTCTGTTCCTCGAAGAAGCCGGCCTGCCGTACAACGTGCACCCGATCAACATCGGTCAGGGTGAGCAGTTTCAGCCACACTTTCTGAAAATCGCCCCGAACAACCGCATCCCGACCATCGTCGATCATGAACCGGCCGATGGCGGCGAGCCGCTGTCGCTGTTCGAATCCGGGGCGATTCTTTTGTATCTGGCGGAGAAGACCGGGAAATTTCTGCCCCAAGACCTGCGCGGTCGGCAAACGGCGCTGCAATGGCTGTTCTGGCAAATGGGCGGACTGGGGCCGATGGCCGGGCAGAATCACCATTTCAGCCAGTTCGCCCCGGAGAAAATCCCCTACGCGATCAAGCGCTACATCGACGAGACCGCGCGGTTGTATGGCGTATTGAACAAGCAACTGGCTGATAACGAATTCGTCGCCGGCAGCGAATACAGCATTGCCGACATGGCGATCTATCCATGGATCGTCTCGCACAAGTGGCAAAGCCAGAACCTTGAAGACTTCCCACATGTGCAGCGCTGGTTCAACCACATCAAGGATCGCCCGGCGACGGTGAAGGCCTACGCGTTGGTGCAGAAAATCAAACCACCGAAGGCTTGATTGAACGGCAAAAGATCGCTGCCTTCGGCATCTCCTACAGGGGAACACATGCTTATGCAGGAGCTGCCGCAGGCTGCGATCTTTTCCATTCGACAGAAATACGCAAATAACCCCCGCCCCCGCTTGCGCGGCCACCTCCTGCTCACTAACGTAGCGCCTTTACTGACGCTACCCCCCGCAGGAGCTTTGCCATGGCCTCGCCAGCCCTCACACATTTTCTTCCCCGGTTCGGCGTTGCCGCAGCAGTGGCCGGTGTTTTGGGCCTGTCCGGTTGCCAAACCTGGAATGCTCAGGACACCCTCCCGCCGACCTCAGGCGTGCAACCGCTCAAGGGTCTGGCGCAGAACGTGTCGGTACGTCGCAATGCCATGGGCATGCCGCTGATCGAGAGCAACACCTTCCACGACGCGCTGTTCAGCCTCGGCTATGTGCACGCCAGCGACCGCATCAACCAGATGGTGACCTTGCGCCTGTTGGCGCAGGGCCGTCTGGCGGAAATGTCCGGCGCGTCAATGCTCGACGCCGACCGCTACATGCGCGCGGTCAATCTGAAGAAAAGCGCTGGCGAGCTGTACAAGGCCTCGTCGCCTCGCCTCAAGCGTTTCTTCGAAGTCTATGCACGAGGGGTCAACGCCTACCTGTTCCGCTACGCCGACAAGTTGCCGGGTGATCTCGCCTCCAGTGGTTACAAGCCGGAATACTGGAAACCGGAAGACTCGGCGCTGATTTTCGCCCTGCTGAATTTCAGCCAATCAGCCAATCTGCCGGAAGAGATTTCCTCGCTGGTGCTGGCGCAAACCGTTACTACCGACAAACTCGCCTGGCTGACGCCGTCCGCGCCTGACGAAAACCTGCCACTGGCCGAGGCCGACAAGCTGCAAGGCCTCAAGCTCAACGGGCAGATTCCCGGCCTGACCGAACTGAGCAACGCCAGCCAGCAACTGTCGGCGCTGAACCTGCTCGGCACCCCGTCTTCGAACAACTGGGCGATCGCCCCGCAACGCAGCCGCAGCGGCAAGAGCCTGCTGGCCAGCGACGCCCATGGGCCGCTGGCCGCGCCGTCGCTGTGGAGTTTCGTGCAGATCCGCGCACCGAAATATCAGGCCGCCGGCGTCACCGTTGCCGGTCTGCCGATGGTCCTCGGCGGTTTCAACGGCAAAGTCGCGTGGAGCATGACCAGCGTGCTCGGCGATAACCAGGATCTGTTTCTGGAAAAAATCCGTCGCCAGGGCAGCAGCCTGACCTACGAGGTCAACGGCAAATGGCAGCCACTGGGCGTGCGCAACGAAACCTACTTCGTCAAAGGCCAACGACCGATTCGCGAAGCGGTGTACGAAACCCGCCACGGCGCATTGCTCAACAGTGCTCAGGCGGCCGCGCAAGGCAGCGGTTTCGGTCTGGCCTTGCAGACCCCGAGCTTCACTGATGACAAGTCGCTGGATGCGTTTTTTGATCTGACCCGTGCGCAAACCGTTGAACGCGCTTCCGACGCGAGCCGCGAGATCCGCGCCATCGCCCTGAATCTGGTGTTCGCCGATGCGAGCAACATCGGTTGGCAGGTCACCGGGCGTTTCCCCAACCGCCGCGAAGGCGAAGGCTTGCTGCCGTCGCCGGGCTGGGAAGGTCGCTACGACTGGGACGGTTACGCCGACCCGATGCTGCATCCGTACGATCAGGATCCGGCGCAAGGCTGGCTCGGCACCGCCAACCAGCGTGTGATTCCTCACGGCTACGGCATGCAACTGTCCAACTCCTGGGCAGCGCCGGAGCGCGGCGAACGTCTGGCCGAACTGGCCGGCAGCGGCAAGCACGACAGCCGCAGCGTGATCGCCATGCAGTACGACCAGACCACCACCTTCGCCGCCAAGCTGAAGAAAGTCTTCGAAGCACCGGGCATGAAGCAGCCGCTGAAACAGGCGATCGATGCCCTGCCGGAAGCGGATCGCAGCAAGGCGCGCGAAGCGTTCACGCGGTTGATGGCGTTCGACGGCAAGCTCAGCCCGACCTCGGCGGATGCGGCGATCTACGAGCTGTTCCTGCAGGAAAGCATGAAGCAGATCTTCCTCGATGAGCTCGGTCCGGAATCGAGTCCTGCGTGGAAGGCGTTTATCGCCAATGGTGATTTGTCCTACGCGGCGCAGGCTGACCATCTGTTGGGGCGCGAAGACAGTCCGTTCTGGGACGACATTCGTACACCGCAGAAAGAAGACAAAGCGGTGATTCTTGCCCGTAGCTTCGCGGCGGCGATCAGCGCTGGCGAGAGTCAGTTGGGCGGCGATCACCGCGCCTGGCAGTGGGGCAAGCTGCACAGTTATGCCTGGAAGAACAGCAATGGACAGACCGTGCGCGGACCACTGGCGGCCGGTGGCGATCACACCACGTTGAACACGTCGGCGTTCGCTTGGGGTCAGGATTTCACCACGACGCGTGCGCCGTCGATGCGTTTCATTGTCGACTTCGGCCAGGCTGAACCGCTGATGGGGCAGAACGGTACGGGGCAATCGGGTAATCCGGTGAGTCCGAACTACCTCAATGGCATCGATGCGTGGTTGAAGGGGCAGTACATCGGCTTGCCGATGCAGCCGCAGAACTTTGACCGGGTGTACGGCAAGACCCGCCTGACCCTCACCCCCGGCAAATAAGCTGTACATCAAAAGCCCCTCACCCTAACCCTCTCCCGGAGGGAGAGGGGACTGATTGGGGGATGCTGCAGACTTACGCCGACCTGACAGTGCTGTGCCGAATCCGGAATCAACTCGGTTCGTGTAGTGCCGAATCCAGAGTCAGCTCGTTTCGTGCTGTCACCCAATCCATAATCGACTCGGTTTTTCAGGTCGATGTAGCTCGCCAGCCACCTCGGTCGGCCCCCTCTCCCTCTGGGAGAGGGCTGGGGTGAGGGTTGCTCTTCAAAGTCGATAGAACTTCCGGACACGCGCCAGCCTCATAGCTAACAAGCCCTCCATTCTGGTAATGACATGGACCTTGTTATCGCCCGCCCCGAAGGCCTTTATTGCCCTGCGGGAGATTTCTACATAGACCCGTGGCGCCCCGTCGAGCGCTCGGTCATTACCCATGCCCACGGCGATCACGCCCGTACCGGCAATCAGCACTACCTCGCCAGCAGCGCCAGCGAAGGGATTCTGCGTGCGCGCCTCGGTCAGGACATCAACCTGCAAACTCTCGCCTACGGTCAGCGCCTGACGCACCACGGTGTCACCTTGAGTTTTCACCCCGCCGGCCACGTGCTCGGCTCGGCTCAAGTACGCCTCGAATACGGCGGTGAAGTCTGGGTCGCATCGGGCGATTACAAGATCGAACCGGACGGCACCTGCGCCCCGTTCGAACCGGTGCGCTGCCACACCTTCATCACCGAATCGACCTTCGGCTTGCCGATTTATCGCTGGCAGCCCCAAGCGCAGGTGTTCGGCGAGATCAATCAGTGGTGGGCGACGAACATCGCGGCCGGCAAGGCCAGCGTGTTGTTCTGTTACTCGTTCGGCAAGGCTCAACGAATACTCCACGGCATCGACGAAAGCCTCGGTCCGATCCTCAGCCACGGTGCGGTCGAACCGCTGAATCGGGTCTACCGCGAGGCCGGCGTGTATTTGCCGCCGACAATCTACGCCGGAGAGGTGAAAAAAAACGACCCGATCATGCGCCAGGCCCTGGTCATCGCCCCACCCTCGGCCGGAGGCAGCAGCTGGATGCGCCGTTTTGGCGAGTACAGCGACGCATTTGCCAGTGGCTGGATGCGCTTGCGTGGTACCCGGCGGCGGCGCGGCGTCGATCGCGGTTTCGTGCTCTCCGATCACGCCGACTGGCCCGGCCTGTTGTGGGCCATCGAGCAAACCGGTGCGGAACGCGTCATGGTCACTCACGGTTCGATCGGCGTGCTGGTGCGGCATCTGCGCGAACGGGGTCTGGATGCCCAGGGTTTCAACACCGAATACGGCGATGACGAAGAAGAAAACCTCGCCACCGAACCGACCATCGCAGAGATGCCCGCATGAAAGCATTCGCCGAGCTGTACGCCGAACTCGACGCGACCACCTCGAGCAACGCCAAACTGGCGGCGATGCAAGCCTACTTCGCCCAGGCCGAACCGCACGACGCCGCGTGGGCGGTGTACTTTCTCTCCGGTGGCCGGCCCCGGCAACTGGTGCCGGTGAGAATCCTGCGCGAGCTCGCGGTCGAGGTCTCCGGCCTGGAACCGTGGCTGTTCGAGGAAAGCTATCAAGCGGTCGGCGACTTGGCGGAAACCATTTCACTGGTGCTCGCAGAAAACCCGCACAGCTCCGACGCCGGCCTCGCCGAATGGATCGAAGAAAAACTCCTGCCGCTGCGCGGTGAAACTCCAGAGTACTTGAGCCGACAACTGCCGGCCCTGTGGGCGCAACTGGATCGATCAAGCCTGATGCTGTGCATCAAATTGATCACCGGCAGTTTCCGCGTCGGTGTCTCGAAACTACTGGTTACCCGGGCCTTGGCCTCGATGGCCGGGCTGGACAGCAAACGTGTGGCGCAGCGCTTGGTCGGTTACACCGATCTGTCGAACCGGCCGAGTGCGGCCAGTTATCTGAAACTGATCGCCCCTGAGTCCAGCGATGAACATGCCCAGCGCGGTGGCCAGCCTTACCCGTTTTTCCTCGCCCACGCGTTGTCGCAACCGGTCGAAGAGTTTGAAACGCTGATCGGCCCTGCGAGCAACTGGCAGATTGAATGGAAATGGGATGGCATCCGCGCACAAGTGGTCAAGCGTGAGGGGCGGCTGTGGATTTGGTCGCGGGGCGAAGAACTGGTCACCGAGCGTTTTCCCGAACTGGATGTGCTGGTGCACGGCCTGCCTGACGGCACGGTGATCGACGGCGAGATCGTCGTGTGGAAAAGCACGCATCCGCGCACCGAAGACGCCTTTGATCCGCAATCGACCGAACCGCCGGCGGTGCAGCCGTTCGCCCTGCTGCAACAACGCATCGGCCGCAAGACCCTCGACAAGAAAATCCTCGAAGACGTGCCGGTGGTGGTGCTCGCCTACGATTTGCTGGAATGGCAAGGCGAAGACTGGCGCAACCAGCCGCAAGCGAAACGTCGGGCGCAACTGGAAGCGGTGATTGCGCGCTGCAACAGCCCGGTGCTGCTGGCCTCACCGGTGCTGACCGGCACTGATTGGTTGGACCTCGCCCGCCAACGCGAGTCCTCGCGGCGACTGGGTGTCGAGGGCATGATGCTCAAGGCGCGGGATTCGCTGTATGGCGTGGGGCGAACCAAGGACATGGGCGTGTGGTGGAAGTGGAAAGTCGACCCGTTCAGCGTCGATGCGGTGCTGATTTACGCGCAGCGCGGTCACGGTCGCCGGGCCAGTCTGTACAGCGATTACACCTTTGCCGTGTGGGACGGCCCGCCCGATTCGAGTCAGCGCGCGCTGGTGCCGTTCGCCAAGGCGTATTCGGGGCTGACCGATGAGGAAATGCGTCAGGTCGACAGCATCGTGCGCAAGACCACCGTAGAAAAGTTCGGCCCGGTCAGCAGTGTGAAGCCGAGTCTGGTTTTTGAACTGGGCTTTGAAGGTATTGCCCTGTCACGCCGACACAAGAGCGGGATCGCGGTGCGTTTTCCGCGGATGCTGCGCTGGCGGCAGGACAAGACCGTGGATGAAGCGGATAGCCTGGCCACTTTGCAGGATCTGCTGGCCTGACCCCTTTTCCCGGGACATCAATCGATCATTTGATCGATCGGCTTCAAATCAGTGCACGCTTTCTGCAATGCCCATTTCCGGGCATTCAATCGTCCTCATCCCTCCCCGCCCAACCTTTTAAAACACTTGTTCGGGACTCTGGTTCGGAAATTGCTACTTTCTATAGGTCGTACGCGTTCCAGTAACAATAATTCTGCGCCACAAGCGCTCATATTGGTTCTTAGGGATTGAATAATGAAAAAAGCATTGCTGACCCTTTCTGCACTGGCGTTGTGCATGGCCGCTGGCTCCGCGCTGGCCAAGGAATACAAAGAGCTGCGCTTTGGCGTTGACCCTTCGTACGCACCGTTCGAGTCGAAAGCGGCCGACGGCAGCCTGGTGGGCTTCGACATCGACCTGGGCAACGCGATCTGCGCCGAACTCAAGGTCAAGTGCAAGTGGGTCGAAAGTGACTTCGACGGCATGATTCCGGGCCTCAAGGCCAACAAATTCGACGGTGTGATCTCGTCGATGACCGTGACCCCGGCTCGCGAAAAAGTCATCGACTTCTCCAGCGAACTGTTCTCCGGCCCGACCGCTTACGTGTCGAAAAAAGGCTCCGGCATCACCGCCGACGTTGCTTCGCTGAAGGGTAAAACCGTCGGTTACGAGCAAGGCACCATTCAGGAAGCTTACGCCAAAGCCGTGCTGGACAAGGCCGGCGTGAAAACCCAGGCCTATCAGAACCAGGATCAGGTGTACTCCGACCTGACCTCCGGCCGTCTCGACGCCGGTATTCAGGACATGCTGCAAGCCGAACTGGGCTTCTTGAAGTCGCCACAGGGTGCCGACTATGACGTCAGCAAGCCCGTCGACAACGAATTGCTGCCAGCCAAAACCGCTGTCGGTATTAAGAAAGGTAACACTGAGCTGAAGGCGCTTTTAGATAAAGGTATCAAAGCGTTACACGATGACGGCAAATACGCCGAGATTCAAAAGAAACACTTTGGCGATCTGAATCTGTACAGCGGCAAATAATGCCCCGGCGCCCATCCTCGATGGGCGCCTTTTCCATCCGCTCAGGTTGCTGATTTATGTTCGAAAACCTCTTACAAAATCTGGGGCTCTCCGCCTTCAGCCTCAAGGGCTTCGGCCCTTTGCTGTTGGAAGGCACCTGGATGACCATCAAATTGTCGGCGTTGTCGCTACTGGTGGCCGTGTTGCTCGGTCTGCTGGGCGCCAGCGCCAAACTGTCAAAAATAAAACTGGTGCGCCTGCCCGCCCAGCTCTACACCACGCTGATTCGCGGGGTGCCGGACCTGGTGCTGATGCTGCTGATCTTCTACAGCCTGCAAACCTGGTTGACGTCCCTGACTGACTACATGGAATGGGAATACATCGAGATCAACCCGTTCAGCGCCGGGGTGCTGACGCTGGGCTTCATTTATGGCGCGTATTTCACCGAAACTTTCCGTGGCGCGATCCTCGCCGTTCCGCGCGGTCAGGTTGAAGCCGCCACCGCGTATGGCCTCAAACGCGGCCAGCGCTTTCGATTCGTGGTGTTCCCGCAAATGATGCGTTTCGCCCTGCCGGGCATCGGCAACAACTGGATGGTGATGCTCAAGGCCACCGCGCTGGTGTCGATCATCGGCCTCGCCGACCTGGTCAAAGCGGCGCAGGACGCCGGTAAAAGCACTTATCAACTGTTCTACTTCCTGGTCCTCGCCGCGTTGATCTATCTGCTGATCACCAGTGCCTCGAACTTCATCTTGCGCTGGCTCGAACGCCGCTACGCCGCCGGTGCCCGGGAGGCCGTACGATGATCGAACTTCTGCAGGAATACTGGCGCGCCTTCCTTTATACCGACGGCCAGAACATCACCGGGCTGGCGATGACGATGTGGTTGCTCAGCGCCTCGATCTTCATTGGTTTCCTGGTGTCGATCCCGTTATCGATCGCGCGCGTCTCACCGCACTTCTACATCCGCTGGCCGGTGCAGTTCTACACCTACCTGTTCCGTGGCACGCCGCTGTATATCCAGCTGCTGATCTGCTACACCGGGATCTACAGCCTGGCCGCCGTGCGTGCGCAGCCGCTGCTCGACAGTTTCTTTCGCGATGCGATGAACTGCACGATCCTCGCCTTTGCCCTGAACACTTGCGCCTACACCACGGAAATTTTCGCCGGGGCGATCCGGAGCATGAACCACGGCGAAGTCGAGGCGGCCAAGGCTTATGGGCTGACCGGCTGGAAACTGTATGCCTACGTGATCATGCCGTCGGCGCTGCGCCGTTCGTTGCCGTATTACAGCAACGAAGTGATCCTGATGCTGCACTCGACCACCGTGGCCTTCACCGCGACCATCCCCGACATCCTGAAAGTTGCGCGGGACGCCAACTCGGCGACCTTCCTGACCTTTCAGTCGTTCGGCATCGCCGCGCTGATCTACCTGACCATCACCTTTGCGCTGGTCGGCCTGTTCCGCCTTGCCGAACGCCGATGGCTGGCCTTCCTCGGGCCGACTCACTAGGCCCAGCTCAGGAATAAAGAGATAAAAAATGCGCCACCTGATTCATGACTTGCTGGCCCCGCTGCCGGGGACCGCACGACAGATCCACAGCTTCCACTTCGGCCCGGAGCAGGCCAAAGGCAAGGTCTACATTCAGTCCTCGCTGCACGCCGATGAATTGCCCGGCATGCTCGTGGCCTGGCACCTCAAGCAGCGTCTGGCGGAGCTGGAAGCCGCCGGGCGCCTGCGCAGCCAAATCGTGCTGGTGCCAGTGGCCAACCCGGTCGGCCTCGAACAAGTGCTGATGGACGTGCCGCTGGGCCGCTACGAACTGGAGAGCGGGCAGAACTTCAACCGCTGGTTCGTCGATCTCAGCGAAGAGATCGGCAACGCCATCGAAGGCAAGCTGAACGACGATCCGCAACACAACCTCGAACTGATCCGCACGCATCTGCGCGACGCGCTCGCCCGCCAGACCGCCAGCACGCAACTGCAATCCCAGCGTCTGACCCTGCAACGGTTGGCCTGCGACGCGGACATGGTGCTGGACTTGCATTGTGATTTCGAATCGGTGGTGCACCTCTACACCACGCCCGAAGCATGGCCGCAGGTCGAACCGCTGGCGCGCTATATCGAAGCTCAGGCGAGTCTGTTGGCCACCGACTCAGGCGGTCAGTCGTTCGACGAATGTTTCACCCTGCTGTGGTGGCAACTGAAGGAGCGCTTCGGCGAACACTTCGAGATTCCGCTGGGCAGTTTTTCAGTCACCGTCGAGTTGCGCGGCCAGGGCGACGTCACCCATCCGCTGGCCAGCCGCGACTGCCAGGCGCTGATCGATTATCTGATCCAGTCCGATGCGATTGTCGGCGAGACCAAATCGCAACCACCGTTGCCGTTCCCCGCTACGCCGCTGGCCGGTGTGGAACCGGTGACCACCCCGGTCGGCGGGCTGCTGGTATACACCGCCACGGCGGGTCAATACCTCGAAGCCGGGCAACAGATCGCCGAAATCATCGACCCGATCCACGACCGGGTCACCCCCGTTCATTGCACCAGCGCCGGCGTGATGTACGCCCGCTCGCTGCGACGCATGGCCACTGCCGGCATGGTTATCGCCCACGTCGCGGGCGCTGAAGCCTATCGCAGCGGCTACCTACTTTCGCCTTGAGGATGTCTGTCCCATGTACAAACTGACCGTTGAAGGCCTGCACAAAAGCTATGGCGACCATCAGGTGCTCAAAGGCGTTTCGCTCAAGGCCAAGACCGGCGACGTGATCAGCCTGATCGGCGCCAGCGGCTCGGGCAAAAGCACCTTTTTGCGCTGCATCAACTTTCTCGAACAACCCAACGACGGCGCCATGAGCCTCGATGGCCAGGCGATCCGCATGGTCACCGACCGCCACGGCATGCACGTCGCCGACGCCGATGAACTGCAACGCCTGCGCACGCGGCTGGCGATGGTGTTCCAGCACTTCAACCTGTGGAGCCACATGACCGTGCTGGAAAACATCACCATGGCCCCGCGCCGGGTGCTGGGTTGCAGCAAACAGGAGGCCGACGACCGTGCGCGGCGTTATCTGGACAAGGTTGGCCTGCCGGCACGAGTGGCCGATCAATATCCGGCGTTTCTCTCAGGCGGTCAGCAACAGCGCGTGGCGATTGCCCGGGCGCTGGCGATGGAGCCGGAGGTAATGCTGTTTGATGAACCGACCTCGGCGCTCGATCCGGAATTGGTCGGTGAAGTGTTGAAGGTGATTCAAGGGCTGGCCGAGGAAGGCCGGACCATGATCATGGTGACCCATGAGATGAGCTTCGCCCGGAAGGTTTCGAGCCAGGTGTTGTTTCTGCATCAGGGATTGGTTGAAGAAGAAGGCGCGCCCGAGGATGTGCTCGGCAATCCGAAAAGCGAGCGCCTCAAACAATTCCTCAGCGGAAACCTCAAGTAGCCCACGTTCCCCTGTAGGAGCTGCCGAAGGCTGCGATCTTCTGATCTTGTTTTGTAGAGATCAAGATCAAGATCAAGATCAAAAGATCGCAGCCTTCGGCAGCTCCTACACGGTCACCCTGATTAAACCTTTCGCCAACTGATGTGGTCACTGGAAGAACCCCTCCAGAGCGCGCGCAGCCCGCATGGCGAAATCCTCCGACCTGGCAAAAATCTGGTTCAGCGCCCGCAACTGGAAGCCGTTCGCCTTTCAGAAACAGGTCTGGGCGGCGGTCAAAAACGGCCAATCCGGTCTGCTCCACGCCAGCACCGGTGCCGGTAAAACCTATGCGGTGTGGTTTGCCGCGCTCAATCGCTTCGCCAAATCCGCCGCTGTTGTTGAAATCTCACGCAAGCGCAAACCACCGGCCGAACCACTGACCGTGCTGTGGATCACCCCCATGCGCGCCCTCGCCGCCGACACTGCGCGCGCCCTGCAAACACCGGTCGATGACCTGCAGATCCCATGGAGCATCGGCCTGCGCACCGGCGATACCAGCAGCAGCGAACGCGCCCGGCAGAGCCGGCGCCTGCCGACCACGCTGATCACCACTCCGGAAAGCCTGACCCTGCTGCTCGCCCGCGCCGATGCACAGGTGGCGCTGTCGAGCCTGCGCATGATCGTCGTCGATGAGTGGCACGAATTGCTCGGCAACAAGCGCGGCGTGCAACTGCAACTGGCCCTCGCCCGCCTGCGGCATTGGCAACCCGAGCTGATCGTCTGGGGGGTGTCCGCCACTCTCGGTAATCAATCCCACGCCGAACAAGTGCTGATCCCACAGGGCGGCGGCATCAGCATTCAGGGGCAAAACGAAAAAGCGTTGAAGGTCGACACCCTCCTTCCATCGGCGATTGAACGTTTTCCGTGGGCCGGACACATCGGCTTGAAGATGCTGCCGCAAGTGGTCGCCGAACTGGAGGCCTGCGCCAGCACTTTGGTGTTCACCAATACCCGGGCGCAATCGGAAATCTGGTATCAGGCACTGCTGGAGGCGCGACCCGATTGGGCCGGGTTGATCGCTTTGCATCACAGCTCTCTGTCCCGCGATACCCGTGACTGGGTGGAACAGGCCTTGAAGGACGGCCATTTAAAAGCCGTGGTCTGCACCTCAAGCCTGGATCTGGGCGTGGATTTCCTGCCGGTCGAGCGCGTGCTGCAAATCGGCTCGGCCAAAGGCGTCGCACGTTTGATGCAACGCGCCGGGCGCTCCGGCCATGCTCCGGGGCGCACCTCGCGAGTAACGCTGGTGCCGACTCACAGCCTTGAGCTGATCGAAGCCGCTGCCGCCCGTGATGCCGTCGAACAACGGCGTATCGAACCACGCCAGTCACCGCACAAACCGCTGGATGTGCTGGTCCAGCATTTGGTCAGCATGGCCCTCGGCGGTGGATTTTTACCCGATGAGCTGTACGAAGAAGTCCGTGGCGCCTGGGCTTATCGTGACCTGACACCCGCCGATTGGGCCTGGGCGCTGGCTTTCGTACGCCATGGCGGGATGTCTCTGACAGCCTATCCGGATTACCGCCGGGTCGAGCCAGACGAGCATGGCGTCTGGCGGGTGCCGGATGCGCGATTGGCGCGGCGCCATCGCATGAGCATCGGCACCATCGTCAGTGACGCGAGCATCCATCTGAAATTCTGGAGCAAGGGCGGCGGTGGCAAACAGTTGGGCAGTGTCGAGGAAGGTTTCATCGCACGGCTTAAACCGGGTGACGGTTTTCTCTTCGCCGGGCGTTTACTGGAGTTGGTGCGAGTGGAAAACATGACCGCTTACGTCAAACGCAGCACCGCAAAAAAAGCCGCCGTGCCGCGCTGGAATGGCGGGCGCATGCCGCTTTCCAATGAGCTCGCCGCCGCCGTCGTCAGTCGTTTCAGCGCGGCCGCGCAGGGTGAGTTTGTCGGGCCGGAAATGCACGCACTGCGGCCGTTACTGGAAACGCAGATGCGCTGGTCTGGCCTGCCCACCACCGAAAACCTGTTGGCCGAGGTGCTGAAGTCCCGCGAAGGCTGGCACCTTTTCCTCTATCCCTTTGCCGGGCGCCAGGTGCATCTGGGACTGGCGAGCCTGTTGGCATGGCGCGTCAGTCAACGGCAGCCTGTGACGTTTTCCATCGCGGTGAACGATTACGGCCTGGAATTGCTCAGCGCCACGCCGATCGACTGGGCCGAGTATTTGAATGCCGATCTCTTCAATGCCGATGATTTATTAGCGGACGTTCTGGCCAGTCTGAACGCAGGCGAACTGGCCTTGCGCCGTTTTCGCGAGATCGCGCGGATTGCCGGGCTGGTCTTCGCCGGCTACCCCGGCGCACCGAAAAGCACCCGACAGGTGCAGGCGTCCAGCGGACTGTTTTTTGAAGTGTTCAAACAATACGACGCAGATAATCTGTTGCTGGCCCAGGCCGGGGAAGAAGTCCTGCGAGAAGAACTGGATATTCAGCGTCTGGAGCAGACATTGGACCGGATCAATCAGATGAAACTGGATGTGCATCAGGTTAAACGTCCTACACCGCTGGGCTTCCCGCTGCTGGTGGAGCGCATGCGCGAAAGCATGAGTTCGGAAAAACTCGCTGATCGCATCAGACGAATGGTTGGTGATCTGGAGAACAGCGCCGACAAGGATAAATCCTCATGAGTTCAGGCTACCCGGTACGCCTGGCCGGCGAAGAACTATGGCTTTTGCCGGAAAAAGCCCTGTACTGGCCCGCACAACAGGTCCTGCTGATTGCCGATGTGCATTTCGGCAAAGCGGCGGCTTACCGCAGTCTGGGTCAACCGGTTCCGCACGGCACCACGGCGAGCAATATCGCAGTGATTGATCAACTGCTGGCGAAGCTGCCCTGCCGGTTATTGATCTTTCTCGGCGACTTCCTCCACGGGCCCGGCTCTCATGCGCCAGGCACGCTGGACGCGCTGGCACAATGGCGCGCGCGCCACGCGGATCTGCCGATGACACTGATTCGCGGCAATCATGACAAACGCGCCGGTGATCCACCTGAATCGCTGAATATCCGGGTGGTGCCGGAACCGCTGCTGCTCGGGCCATTCGCCTTGCAGCACGAGCCTGATCCGCACCCTGAAAGGCACGTGCTGGCGGGTCACGTACACCCGGTCTATCGCCTGCACGGCAAGGGTCGGCAAAGCTTGCGCCTGGCGTGTTTCAGGCTCGGCGAACGCTTCAGCCTGCTACCGGCATTCGGCGCCTTCACCGGCGGCTATGCGGTCGAGCGCGAAGTGAGTTGCAGGATTTTCGTCATCGGCGATAACGAAATATGGCCAGTCAGTTGAAGTCTTTGCAGACCTCATCTGACTGGCCATTGGTTGTCAATGCTGATCAGGCAACTGGTGCCGGTGGCGGCTCGTCCGGCAGCGTCGGTTCGCCCGGTTCGGTCGGTTGTTCGTTGGGGGTATCGGGATCGGGCTGTCCGGGAATTCCGCCAGCCATGCTCAGCGACGGATGCGCCAACAAGGACCAGGCCAATACGCCAATCTGATTGGGCTCGAGCCTTGCCAGTTCGGCAGTGATTTGCGGATCGATCTTCATAGGGCACTCCTCGGCGAAGGCCCGTTTTGCCGAAAGCAAAAACGGGCAGTACACCCCATAGAGTGTCTGCCCGCCAAAGAATTCCCGCGATCTGTCGGATGGACCGATCAGGTGCGCGGCAAGGTCACGCCACGCTGGCCCTGGTACTTGCCGCCACGGTCCTTGTAGGACACTTCACATTCCTCGTCGGATTCGAGGAACAGCATCTGTGCCACGCCTTCGTTGGCGTAGATTTTCGCCGGCAGGTTGGTGGTGTTGGAGAATTCCAGGGTCACGTGGCCTTCCCACTCAGGCTCAAGCGGCGTGACGTTAACGATGATGCCGCAACGCGCGTAGGTGCTTTTACCCAGGCAGATGGTCAGCACATTGCGCGGAATGCGGAAATATTCGACGGTGCTGGCCAGGGCGAAGGAGTTCGGCGGAATGATGCAAACATCGCTGTGGACGTCGACGAAGCTGCCCGGATCGAAGTTTTTCGGGTCGACGATGGACGAGTTGATGTTGGTGAACACCTTGAAGTGATTGGTGCAGCGCACGTCGTAGCCGTAGCTCGATACACCGTAGGAGATCACTCGGCTGTCATCGCTGCCACGCATCTGGCGCTCGACGAACGGCTCGATCATGCCCTGTTCCTGCGCCATGCGGCGAATCCACTTGTCCGATTTGATGCTCATGGCGGGGTGTCCTGAATAGCGAGGTGGAAAAATTCTGTCCGGCATCTTACCGGGCGCGCCGCCGGGTTCAAAGTGCGCGGTGCAATTCTCGCCGAACACCCATGAAATACGGGCTTTGGCGACGAACCGTCACACCGCCGATCCCGAAAACAGAGAAACCTTCGCAAGAAGCATTGGCACTTCTCGGAAACTGGGTTAAGGTGGCGTCACTGTGTTGCTTGTGTCACTGAGAATCTCTACACGATATGTTGAATTTCGATCCAACCATCTACAAGAATTTTTCCTGCTCTTTGCACTCAGTCTCGGCCAGGGTTCTTCCTGAGTCGCAGTTATCTTTGTTCAAGGAGTTACACCATGTCTAATCGCCAAACCGGTACCGTTAAGTGGTTCAACGATGAAAAAGGCTTCGGCTTCATCACTCCACAATCCGGTGACGACCTGTTCGTTCACTTCAAAGCTATCCAATCCGACGGCTTCAAAAGCCTGAAAGAAGGCCAACAGGTTTCTTTCATCGCTACCCGCGGTCAGAAAGGCATGCAAGCTGAAGAAGTACAAGTTATCTAACTTGTAGCTTCTTTAGAAAAGAGCCCCGCCCTTAAAAGCGGGGCTTTTTTGTGGGCGTCTGTTTTGTACAGGCAAAAAAAATCGCAGCCTGCCAGGGCTGCGATTTTTTTGTGGGTGCCTTACCAGGCCACGCCAAACCCGGCGGTATAACGGGTCTTGTTCAGATCGGCATCGTTGGTGCCACTGATGATGTCACGCTCAGCCTTGAGGTTGAGCGACGCCCAGTCGGTAACCTTGTAGCGCAGCCCCAATTCAGCATCAAGCGCGTAATCGGCAACACCCGACAGCGGCTTGCCCACTTCACCGTTGGTGAAAAATTCGACCTTCTTGCCAATCAGGTAACGGTTGTAATCCCACTTCATCGCGACGGAATAGAAGTTGTCCTTGCTGCCATCGCGATACTCGTAGTCGGTGCGGTTAAGCAGCGAGCCCAGCGAGAACGCGCCCAACTCGTCATCCCAGAACTGATAGCCGGGACCGGTACCGACCACACGCTGACGCGCCAGCTCTTCGATGTGATCACGCTTGTAGTTCAGACGACCCTGCCAAAACCATTTATCGGTCAGGAAGCGGTCGAGTGCGTATTCGGCGCGCCAGTTGTCGGTGGTGGTTTCGTCGTCCTGGACTTCGCGGTTGTACTCACCTTCGGCGGTATGACGCCAGCGACCATGACGCGCCGTGGTCTTAAAGCCGACATCGTAGTCATCGGTGTCTTTCTCGGCGCGTTGATAATCCAGCGCCAAATCGACATTGCCCTTCCACACCAGATCTTCGACCACCGGTTTCGGTTTGAGAATCTGCTGAATGCTCGCCAGCTCAACGGTTTTCGGCGCCTCACCGTTGGCCAGGGTGACCTTGCCATCTTCCGCGGCCGTCAGCGATTTGGACACTTCACCGCTGTAGGCATCCTGTTTGACCAGCAAGTGCTGATCACTGTCCAGCGTCTTGACCTCTTTCCAGTCAATAGTGACCGCACCGGCGTATTTGGTCTGGATCAACAGCTTGCCGCCATCGAACACGGTGATGGTGCCGCTCAACTTGTCACCGTTCTTCAACCAGACGGTGTCGGCAAGCAGGGGCGTGGACGCACTGAAAACAGCAAGGCACAGCAGGGATCTGGACAACATAAGCAAATCGAAGGCTCAAGTTTGCGAAAAAAGGTCGGCATTATCCGTAGGAATAAGACCCTGACAAGGACTGACCGGACGATTTCCGATGAGTTCATTTCTCAATTGCGCGATCACCGTTTACTCTGAAAGTCATCAGACTGTTCATGCTCAGGAACCGCGTACGTGAAAGACCCGCTCGACAGCGTTGAAAACGATGCGCAAATCCGACGCACGGCGCTCTACTCGACGCTCGCCCAAGTGCCCGAAGGCAAAGTCGTCAGCTATGGTCAGTTAGCTGAACTGGCCGGGTTGGGGCGCGCCGCCCGCTGGGTCGGCCGCACCTTGAGTCAGTTGCCCGGCGATACAAAGCTGCCTTGGCACCGTGTGCTGGGCGCCGGCGGTCGGATCAGCCTGCCGGTGGGCAGCCCGTCCGGCGATGAACAACGGGCCCGATTGCGCACGGAAGGCATCACCGTCCTGAACAATCGTGTGGATATTCAGCGCCATGGCTGGCGTCCGGTAGAGCACAGCGGTTAGAGTGCGCGCTTTGTTTCCGCAATCTTGAGGCAGACTTCAGCCCATGCCCCGTAAAACCTGGCGCGCCGCGCTAGCCGCTTATGCCAGTCCTTCGACGCTCGTGCTGTTGTTGCTCGGTTTCGCCGCCGGCCTGCCGTACATGCTGGTGTTCTCTACGCTTTCCGTCTGGCTGCGTGAAGCCGGTGTCGCCCGTGAAACCATTGGCTACGCCAGCCTGATCGGCCTGGCCTATGCGTTCAAATGGGTCTGGTCACCACTGCTCGACCAATGGCGCCTGCCGTTGCTGGGCAAACTTGGCCGTCGCCGTTCGTGGCTGGTGCTCTCACAAGCCCTGGTCATCCTCGGCTTGATCGGCATGGGTTTCTGCGACCCGCAAAAGCACCTGTCCTGGTTGATCGCCATTGCGGTTGTCGTCGCCTTCGCCTCCGCCACCCAAGACATCGCGGTCGACGCCTATCGCCTGGAAATCGCCGAAGACAACCGCCAGGCCGCCCTCGCCGCCAGCTATATGTCCGGGTATCGCGTGGCTGCACTGCTGGCCACCGCTGGCGCGCTGTTCTTCGCTGAGGGCTTCGGCTCCACTGGCTTCAACTATCAGCATTCGGCCTGGGCCGGCACCTACGCGCTGTTCGGTGCCTTGATGATTCCCGCGCTGCTCACCACGCTGTTCATGCGCGAGCCACCGGTGCCGCTACGCACTCAGTTGCAGGCCGGGCGTTACACCTTCATGCACCAACTGATGTCGGTGTTTGTGCTGATCGTGTTGCTGGTCTCGGTACCGGCGATGTTCACCCAGCTCTACAACACTGATTTCGCCAGCGTACTGTTCGGCGGCATGAGCCCGCTCGACCTGCTGCTTGAAGACCGCGCGTTTCTGCGCGCCATTCTGTATACGCTGCTGACCGGTCTGTGCCTGTCGACCATGGGCCGTCGCGGCCTCGCCCCGGTGCTGACGCCGGTCAATGACTTCATTCTGCGCTATCGCTGGCAGGCACTGCTGTTGCTCGGCCTGATCGCCACCTATCGAATGTCGGACACGGTGATGGGCGTCATGGCCAACGTGTTCTACATCGACCAGGGTTTTACCAAGGATCAGATTGCCAGTGTCAGCAAGATCTTCGGCCTGATCATGACGCTGGTAGGCGCCGGCATGGGCGGCCTGCTGATCGTGCGCTTCGGCATTCTGCCGATCCTGTTCATCGGTGGGGCGGCCTCGGCAGCCACCAACCTGCTGTTCGTCATGCTCGCCGACATGGGCCCGAACCTGCAGATGCTGGTGGTGACCATATCCCTCGACAACTTCAGTTCCGGCCTGGCGACATCGGCGTTCGTTGCCTACCTGTCGAGCCTGACCAACCTGAAGTTCTCGGCCACGCAATACGCGCTGCTCAGCTCGATCATGCTGCTGTTGCCGCGTCTGATGGGCGGCTATTCCGGGGTTCTGGTGGAGAAGTTCGGTTACCACAGTTTCTTCCTGATCACCGCCCTGCTCGGTGTGCCGACTCTGCTGTTGATCGCCCTGCACTGGTTCCAGGAGAGCCGCCGCCAAGGCCCGACGCCAACGCCGGAGCCTGTGCCGACACCGGTCGCAGAAGAATCGTAAGACGTTTCGGCAACGGCGGGAGGAATCCCGCCGTCGTGCCCCCCCCTACTGACCTCACGCCTGTACGTCGGCAAAACTCGCCGGTACACTGCGGAGTCATTTCCAGTCATAGCAACCGACAACGGCCAACCATGCGCACCAGTCAATTTTTGCTCGCCACACAGAAAGAAACGCCTTCCGACGCGGTCGTGATCAGCCACCAGCTGATGCTGCGCGCCGGCATGATCCGCAAGCTCGCCTCCGGCCTGTACACCTGGCTGCCCATGGGCCTGCGAGTCATGCGCAAGGTTGAAGCCATCGTTCGCGAAGAGATGAACGCTGCAGGTTCTCTGGAAGTGTTGATGCCGAGCACGCAACCGGCCGAGCTGTGGCAGGAATCGGGGCGCTGGGAAGAGTACGGCCCTGAGCTGCTGCGCATCAAAGACCGCCACGGTCGCGACTTCTGCGCGGGCCCGACCCATGAAGAAGTGATCACCGATCTGATGCGCAACGAGTTGAGCAGCTACAAACAGCTGCCGATCAACCTGTACCAGATCCAGACCAAATTCCGTGACGAAATCCGCCCACGCTTCGGCTTGATGCGTGGCCGTGAATTCATCATGAAAGATGCTTACTCGTTCCACGCTGATCAGGCATCGCTGCAGGTCACCTATGACCGCATGCACCAAGCGTACTGCAACGTGTTTACCCGCTTGGGCCTGAAATTCCGTCCGGTTGAAGCCGACAACGGTTCGATCGGTGGCGCGGGTTCGCACGAATTCCACGTACTGGCCGAATCCGGCGAAGACGACATCGTCTTCAGCAACGGTTCCGACTACGCGGCGAACATCGAAAAAGCCGAAGCGGTGCCACGCGAAACCTCGCGCGCCGCTCCGACCGAAGAGCTGCGCCTGGTCGATACGCCAGACACCAAAACCATCGCGGCGCTGGTGGAAAAATTCAATCTGCCGATTGAAAAGACCATCAAGACCCTGATCGTGCGCGCCGAAGAAGAAGGCAAGCTGATCGCGCTGGTCATCCGCGGCGACCACGAACTCAACGAAATCAAGGCTGCCCAGCAACCTGGCGTAGCCAGCCCGCTGGTCATGGCCACCGATGCCGAACTGCGTGACGCCATCGGCGCCGGCGCCGGTTCGCTCGGCCCGCTCAACCTGCCGCTGCCAATCATCATCGACCGTTCGGTCGAACTGATGAGCGACTTCGGTATCGGCGCGAACATCGACGACAAGCACTACTTCGGCGTGAACTGGGAGCGTGACCTGCCGGTTCCGACCATCGCTGACCTGCGTAACGTGGTCGCCGGTGATCCAAGCCCGGACGGCAAAGGCACGCTGGAAATCAAGCGCGGCATCGAAGTCGGGCACATCTTCCAGCTGGGCAACAAGTACAGCAAGGCGATGAAGTGCGAAGTGCTGGGCGAGAACGGCAAGCCAGTCACCCTGGAAATGGGTTGCTACGGCATCGGCGTATCTCGCGTGGTGGCTGCGGCCATTGAGCAGAACAACGACGCCAACGGCATCATCTGGAGCGACACCCTGGCGCCGTTCCAGATCGCTCTGGTACCGCTGCGCTATGAAACCGAGCAGGTCCGTGAAGCCACCGACAAGCTGTACGCCGAACTGACGGCCGCCGGCTTCGAAGTGCTGCTGGACGATCGCGACAAGAAAACCAGCCCGGGCATCAAATTCGCGGACATGGAACTGATCGGCATTCCACACCGGATCGTGGTCAGCGACCGCGGCCTCGCCGAAGGCAACCTGGAATACAAGAGCCGTACCGAGCCGGAAGCGCAAGCGCTGCCGGTCGCCGATGTGGTGTCCTTCCTTCAGGCCCGTATCCGCCGCTGAAACCAGATAGAGACGTCATGTTCAAGCGAAACACCTTAGGCCTCGGTGGCACCGCCCTGTGCGGTGCCCTGCTGGTCAGCGGCTGTGCCAATCACATGTCACAACGCAGCGAGCACGAAGAGCGGGTCGAGCGAAAATTGCTCGACCACAGCCTGCAGATCGATGTCGGTGAGCCTAAGGAGCTTGAGCTGCCGCAGCGACGCGTAAAGATCAACGAGCAGAAGACCTTCGAAGTCACCGAGTTCGAAGTGACGCGTCGCTACGATCGCTACACGCCTTACCAGCCTTGGCGGGAGATCTATGAGATTCCGCTAGGCGCGGTAGCCGTGGTGGGCGGCATCGGCGCCAACGTGGTCAATGTGTTCGCCCTCGGCAACTTGCCGGACAGCGTCACCAGGGACTGGCTGAGCTATGGTTTTGCCGGGCTCAACCCGTTCATGAACGCGCAGTCCAACGGTCGTGCGCAACAGAACCTGGCCGGCATCGATGAAGTCCAGCGCGACAAGCGTACGGAGTATTCGAGCCTGCCGTGGAGCGAACGTCCGGTGCAGGTCAAGGCTGGCAAACAGACCTTCGACATGACCACTGATCGTAACGGTGTGCTGCGCCTGAACCTGCTCGACAGTCCGTTTGCCGAAAATGACCTTAATCATGTCGGCAAACTGCAGATCAGCGTCGAAGACGCCAAGGATGACGTGCACTCTGACTCATCGCTGATGATCAGCAGTCATCTGCGCGGCAAGTTGCTGGAAGCGCACGGGCTGATTTATGACGACCTGGAAGACGACGAAGTGAGCCAGTGGGTGCACCGGGTCAAACGTCTGTCGGAACTGGGTCTTGAAGAAGAAGCCAGCGAGCTGGAACAAAGCCTGATCGAACTGACGCGCAATGATCCCGAGTTGCAGACCGAGTTTCTCAAGTCGCTGACCAAGGATGCCGGGCGCCTGGTGGCTGATCCGGGACCGAATTAAGGCCTATTAAAAGATCGCAGCCTGCGGCAGCTCCTACATTGGAACGCATTTCAATGTGGGAGCGAGCTTGCTCGCGAAGAGGCCCTGACAGACACCGCAAAACTACCGCTCAAACAACTCCATCTGCTCAAACCCTCCGCGTAAATCCTCCAGCCTTACCCCAACCCCCAACAACCGCACCGGTTTGCCGCCGCGATTGAACGCCTGCGTCAGCATCAACTGATAACTGCCCAGATCCCGCCCCGCCCCGGCCTGCTCCAGCGTCGTCTGGGTAAAGTCATGAAACTTCACTTTCACGAACGGCTTGCCCGGCCGATAACTGCTGTCGATCCGCGCCATACGGGTTTTCAGGGTTTCCAGGAGTTCGGGCAATTTTTCCAGGCAACTGCGCAGATCCGGCAGATCAACGTCGTAGGTATTTTCCACACTGATGGACTGACGCCGGCTGTCGTTATGCACCAACCGATCATCGATCCCACGGGCCAGACTCCAAAGTCGCTCGCCAAAACTGCCGAACTCGCGCACCAGCGCCAGCTTGTCCCACTCGCGCAAGTGCTGGCAGTCGACGATCCCCAGCTTGCCGAGCTTGTCGGCGGTGACCTTGCCGACGCCGTGCAACTTGCTCACCGGCAAACCGCTGACAAACTCCTCCACCTGATCCGGCGTAATAACGAACAAGCCGTTGGGCTTTTTCCAGTCACTGGCGATTTTTGCCAGAAACTTGTTCGGCGCCACGCCCGCAGACACGGTGATGTGCAATTGATTGGAGACCCGCCGGCGAATGTCTTGGGCAATGCGTGTGGCACTGCCGCCGAAATGCGCGCTATCGGAAACATCCAGATAAGCCTCATCCAGCGACAGCGGTTCAATCAGGTCGGTGTAGTCGCTGAAGATCGTGTGTATTTCTTTCGACGCTTCGCGATACGCGTCCATGCGCGGCTTGACGATGGTCAGGTCCGGGCACAGCTTCAAAGCATGTCCCGAAGCCATCGCCGAACGCACACCATAGGCCCGCGCTTCGTAATTGCAGGTGGCGATCACCCCGCGCCGGTCCGCCGAACCACCCACCGCCAACGGCTTGCCGGCCAGACGCGGGTCATCGCGCATCTCGATAGCGGCGTAGAAGCAATCACAGTCGATGTGGATGATTTTTCGCTGAGTCATGTCAGAAAAGGAAACGTGGCGAGCCGGATCGGCAGTATCTCACTGACACCTGTATATAGCACCAGTGGTATGAAGGTTCTTTCCGGACGGTAGGAAATGTCCTTTGAATTTATTTTATCAATCGAAGAGAGGCATCCAATAGAGCTGAAAGCCTTGCGCCACCTGCCCTGCAGCGCGAAAAACACCCGACAAAAAGCGCTAACCGATTGAACCTCAACAGATTTTATTCAGATTGCAGGTTGACACCCCGGCGTTCCTCTGTAGAATGCCGACACACAGACGCGGGATGGAGCAGTCTGGTAGCTCGTCGGGCTCATAACCCGAAGGTCGTCGGTTCAAATCCGGCTCCCGCAACCAAACATCAAAAAAGGCTACTCGAAAGAGTGGCCTTTTTTGTGCGCGTCTGTTTTATCGATTTCCTCTTCTTATAGAGAAGCGATCGCCAAACAGGAATTCTTTGCATTTCCGAAACTTAACGCGCCACCTGCGACCGTTTGACGCGATTGCACACTTATTTGACCCTTTACGGGATTAGCGGTTGACACCTCGCCGTTCGCCTGTAGAATGCCGCCACACAGACGCGGGATGGAGCAGTCTGGTAGCTCGTCGGGCTCATAACCCGAAGGTCGTCGGTTCAAATCCGGCTCCCGCAACCAAACATCAAAAAAGGCTACTCGAAAGAGTGGCCTTTTTTGTATCTGTTGAAAAAGTCCTTTCGCAACAATGATCTGTCACTGTGCAGTGAACCGCTTGGGATCTTCAGAAGTACTCACTTGCGACTATGCTTGAGTCGCAGGCATGGCCTCTGCAATCCAGGAACTGCCCTCGCCGATACCCGGTGAGAGGCGTAGTATTTTGTGATTATTTTTTTCTACAGGGATTGGTAACTTGGCTGGATACCTCCATCCTGTCGCGCACAATCCAAGAGGTGATTGATGCGCGCCAACTCGTCTGATCCACAAGACACCGTCACAGCGGAACACCCGATCAAACCCGAGCGCCTGCGCTTGCTGGATCGGTTGAGCAAATACCGTCAGCCCATCGGGCTGGGGGTCACCTTGCTGTTGTTCGCCATTGCGCTGATTGCCTGTCGTCATCTGCTCGCCGAACTCGATCTCGATGCGCTGCACGACTCGATTCTCGACGTGCCGAAACCCGCCCTGCTCGGCGCCTTCGGTGCGACCGTGGTCGGCTTCATTATTCTGCTTGGCTATGAATGGTCGGCCAGTCGTTATGCCGGCGTGACCTTACCGCCGCGCACATTGGCGCTGGGCGGCTTCACCGCGTTTGCGATTGGCAATGCGATCGGTCTGTCGCTGCTGTCCGGCGGTTCGGTGCGCTACCGTTTATATGCACGATTGGGTCTGGGGGCGTCGGAAGTCGCGCACATGACCTTGTTCGCCAGTCTGTCGCTGGGTTGCGCCTTGCCGCCGCTGGCAGCGCTCGCGACGCTGAGCGACCTGCCTGCTGCCTCTCAAGCCCTGGGTTTGTCCGAAGGTCTGCTCGGCACAGTCGCCGCTGTCGTGCTGGCGCTTGGCGCAGTACTGGCTGTCGGCATCTACCGTCGGCGCCTGCCGGAACAACCGTTGCGCGACAATCTGCTGGTCAGGGTCGGCCGGCGCACGCTGCGCCTGCCGGGCCGCCGCCTGACGTTCCTGCAACTGATCATCACCGCGCTCGACGTTGCCGCTGCCGCTACTGTCCTCTATCTATTGCTGCCGGAGGCGCCGCCGTTTGGTGCATTCCTGCTGGTGTACCTGTTGGCGCTGGCTGCCGGCGTACTCAGCCATGTGCCCGGCGGTGTCGGTGTGTTCGAAGCGATTCTGCTGGCCGCTTTCGCCGACAAGCTCGGTGCCGCGCCTCTGGCCGCTGCCCTGCTGCTGTATCGACTGATCTATGTGGTGCTGCCGCTGCTGGTCGCCTGCGTACTGCTGCTGATCAACGAAGGCCAGCGCCTGTTTCAAACCCAGACCATGCGCGCCGCGTCCGGCCTGGCGGCACCGATTCTGGCAGTGTTGGTGTTCCTGTCCGGCGTGGTGTTGCTGTTTTCCGGCGCGACGCCCGAGATCGATACACGTCTGGAGCACATCGGCTTTCTGATCCCGCATCGTCTGGTCGACGCCTCGCACTTCGGCGCCAGCCTGATCGGCGTGCTCTGTCTGATGCTCGCTCAGGGTCTGCGTCGTCGCCTGTCGGCGGCGTGGATGCTCACCACCATTCTGCTGCTGGTCGGCGCCCTGCTCTCGCTGCTTAAAGGTTTCGACTGGGAAGAAGCGACGCTGATGACCCTCACCGCAGCCTTGCTCGGTGTGTTCCGTCGCTCGTTTTATCGCCCGAGCCGCCTGACCGAACTGCCCTTCTCCCCCCTGTATCTGGTGGCCAGCCTCTGTGTGCTGGGCGCTTCGACGTGGCTGCTGCTGTTCGCCTATCAGGACGTGCCGTACAGCCATCAACTGTGGTGGCAGTTCACCCTCGACGCTGACGCCCCGCGTGGCCTGCGCTCGCTACTCGGCGCTGCCGTGCTGTTGCTGGTCATCGCGCTGACCTGGCTGTTGCGCACCGCGCGCCCGGTCATTCACCTGCCGACACCTGACGAGCTCGATCGCGCGGCGAAGATTCTGATGGCGTCGTCGCAACCTGATGGCGGCCTCGCGCTGACCGGTGACAAGGCACTGCTGTTTCACCAGAACGACGAAGCCTTCCTGATGTACGCACGCCGTGGCCGCAGCCTGGTGGCGCTGTACGACCCGATCGGCCCCGGCCAGCAGCGCGCCGAGATGATCTGGCAGTTCCGCGACCTTTGCGACATTCACCACGCCCGCCCGGTGTTCTACCAGGTGCGCGCGGAGAACCTGCCGTACTACATGGACATCGGCCTGACCGCGATCAAACTCGGCGAAGAAGCCCGGGTCGATCTGCTGCGCTTTGACCTGGAAGCCAAGGGCAAAGAGATGAAGGACCTGCGTTACACCTGGAACCGTGGCACCCGCGACGGCTTGTCGCTGGAAATCCACGAGCCGGGTCAGGCGCCGATGGACGAATTGAAAGTGATTTCCGATGCGTGGCTGACCGGCAAGAACGTGCGTGAGAAAGGCTTCTCCCTCGGCCGCTTCAGCGACGATTACCTGAAGCATTTCCGCATCGCGGTGATTCGCTTCGAAGGTCGCCCGGTGGCGTTCGCCAACCTGCTCGAAACTTATAGCCATGACCTGGCCAGTCTCGACCTGATGCGCGCACACCCGGACGCCCCCAAGCTGACCATGGAATTCATGATGGTCGGCCTGATTCAACACTATAAGAGTCACGGATACGCGCGCTTCAGCCTGGGCATGGTGCCGTTGTCGGGGTTGCAACCCCGGCGTGGTGCACCGCTGACCCAGCGTCTGGGCTCGATGGTTTTCCGCCGTGGTGAGCAGCTGTACAACTTCCAAGGCTTGCGCCGCTTCAAAGACAAGTTCCAGCCTGACTGGGAACCCCGTTATATGGCCGTGCCCGCCGGACTCGATCCGTTGGTGGCCCTGGCCGACACTGCTGCCCTGATCGCGGGCGGCTTGACTGGATTGGTGAAACGCTGATGATTCAACGCTCCCTGAAGTACATCCTGGCCGCACTGATCGTGCTGGCCGTGATTGCCGGCGGCGGTTTCTGGTACCTCAAACGCCCGGCACCGGAACCGACGCTCGAACCTGTTACGGCGGCAGACGGCACCGTTTTGACCCGCGTCATCCCCGGCACCAAACCCAAGGCGCAGGTGCTGGTCGCGGTCAACGACGACCAGAAACTCTCTGAAAAACAACTGACCACCCTGAGCCGCAGCGCCTCGGCGCAAATCGTTCAGGTGATTCTGCCCAAGGACTGCCTGCTGCAAAGCCGCGCCCTGCAAACCGGTCTGCGCGAACTGAACGGCCCGGCTACGCTGGTAAGCGGTATCGGCCCCGGCGCGGTATTGGCCTGGCGTTGGTTGTCCGAGCAAAAGGACGACAAGGCCCAAGCGATTTCCGTGGACCTGGCGCTGGAAAAACCCGGCTGCACTCACCTGTTGCCGAAATCCGCCGCCCACGGCCACTGGCTGGTGGCGTGGAACGACAACCCGGACGACGCCAGCGCAGGTTTCGTGCGCGATCAACCGAACGCCGAAACCAGCATCAGCGACTACGACATCAACCTGCCGCAAGTGCTGAACAACGAACTGCGCAAGATCCTCGTCGGCGGCGACAAGGCCAACGGCGGTCTGGCGATCCCGGTGGTGGAAGTGCCGGCCGGTCAAGCCAAGGACACCGTGACCCTGTTCCTTTCCGGTGACGGCGGCTGGCGCGACCTCGACCGCGACGTGGCCGGTGAAATGGCCAAGATCGGCTACCCGGTCGTCGGCATCGACACCCTGCGCTACTACTGGCAGCACAAGAGCCCGGAACAAAGCGCACTGGACCTGACCGAACTGATGCAGCACTACCGGCAGAAATGGGGCACCAAGCGCTTCATCCTCACCGGTTACTCGTTTGGTGCCGACGTCCTGCCGGCGATCTACAACCGCTTGCCAGAAACCGAGCAGCAGCGCGTCGACGCAATCATCCTGCTGGCCTTCGCCCGCACCGGCAGCTTCGAAATCGAAGTCGAAGGCTGGCTGGGCAACGCCGGCAAAGAAGCCGCCACCGGCCCGGAAATGGCCAAGCTGCCAGCGGCCAAGGTTGTGTGCATCTATGGTGAAGAAGAGACGGATGAGAGTGGCTGCACCGACAAAACTGCGGTGGGCGAGGCAGTCAAATTGCCCGGCGGCCACCACTTCGACGAGAACTACCCGGCGCTGGCCAAGCGTTTGGTGGACTTGATCGAGAAGCGTCAGAGCAAGGACTCGGTCGCCGAAGAGTAATCTGAGCCACGCCCATAAAAAGCCCCCGCAACTTCGCAGTTGCGGGGGCTTTTTACATCTCGGACGAAGAACCCGCTCCCCTGTAGGACTGAGCCTGCTCGCGATAGCGGAGTGTCAGCCACCTATTTGCCAACTGACACACCGCTATCGCGAGCAGGCTCACTCCTACAAGGGATGGCGCTGGATTCGAGATTTTGTGCAGTGACCGTAAATTTCTTGACTCTTCAGGAAGCCAAAAACGCCAAGTGTCCACATTCCATAAAACGTGGACACCTGCTTGATTGGCATTATCGAATCGTCAACTCCACACTCATTCATCTGCTGAACAAATCCCCGCAAAACCGCCAGCAACGTTTAGTTTCGTTTACTTCCAGTCTCGCAATATCAGATGACGCCCACGGACCTTGTAGGCAAACTCCGAAACTCTTGTTGGGGCGCTGTGCCGCTCTATTGCGCTGTTTTTCGACGGGATACTCTCCGGACGTCGCTGACCCATTCAGAGATCGGGTGTGGTAACCCGGAGAAACCATCGCAACAGCGCGCTCCTCAAGTTATGGCGGCTGTGCGTGGGACGCTTTCGGGCGTGCCGGTTTCTTTGGTTCCCGGTTTACCACCCTGCGTACAGCTGCCTCCCTTTCGTGTGGTAACGAAAGTCGCGGCGCTACGAACCAAGGAGTAACAAGATGCCCGAAACTGATCTGCACGGACTCGCAAACGTTAAAACCATCGGCTTCACCCCCTTCCTCTACCACTCGGATCAAGCGTTCTTCAACGTCCGCGCCGGCATCCCTATCATCGATGCCTTGTCCCAATCCTCCGACCTGCTATCCCTCGCCAAATCCTTCGCCGAGGATGCTGCCTTCATCAGAGACACCGACCGCCATGCCTGGGCTGCGCATTACCTGACGGTGATGGGCAAAGCCTTGATTGATGATGTGATCCAAGCGCTGATCCCACGACCTGCGCGGACGAAGACCGAGTCTGAAGCAGAGATACCTGAAGGCTTGTAAAGGTTTGAAAATCAAAAGATCGCAGCCTTCGGCAGCTCCTACATGGAATGCGAAACCTGTAGGAGCTGCCGAAGGCTGCGATCTTTTGATCTGAAGTTGCCGCCGACAAAAAAGCCCCCGCCAACCACAAGGCTGACGGGGGCTCTTTCTATAACGCGAAGTTACATCTCGACCTGCGTCCCCAACTCAATCACCCGGTTCAGCGGCAGATTAAAGAACCGCAAGTTCCCATTGGCATTCTTCAACATGAACGCGAACAGCGCTTCACGCCAACGCGCCATGCCCTCAAGTTTCGAGGCAATCACCGTTTCGCGGCTGAGGAAGTACGTGGTGCGCATCGGGCTGAAGTCCAGATCATCCAGATGACACAGCTTCAGCGCCTGCGGCACGTCCGGCTCGTCGGTGAAGCCGAAGTGCAGGATCACCCGGAAGAAGCCTTCGCCGTGGGCCTCGACCTCGAAGCGCCGCGATGGCGGTACGCGCGGGATGTCTTCGTAGACCACCGTCAGCAACACCACTTGCTCATGCAGTACCTGGTTGTGCAGCAAGTTGTGCAACAACGCATGCGGCACGGCGTCGGAGCGCGCGGTGAGGAACACAGCAGTGCCCTGCACCCGATGCGGCGGTTGCACGCGGATGCTGCTGATAAAGATCGGCAGCGGCAGTGCGCCTTCGTCGAGACGATCGACCAGCAGTTGTTTACCGCGCTTCCAGGTGGTCATCAGCACGAACAGCGCGATACCGGCGATCACCGGGAATGCGCCGCCCTGAACGATCTTCGGCACGTTGGCGGCGAAGTACAGGCCGTCCACCAGCAGGAAGCCGATCAGCACCGGCACCGCAAGGATCGGTGGCCATTTCCACAGCAGCAGCATCACTGCCGACACCAGAATGGTGGTCATCAGCATGGTGCCCGTCACCGCCACGCCATAGGCCGAGGCCAGTGCGCCGGAGGATTCGAAGCCAAGCACCAGCAGCACAACGCCAACCATCAGCGCCCAGTTCACCGCGCCGATGTAAATCTGGCCCTGCTCATCGCTGGAGGTGTGCTGGATGTACATGCGCGGGATGTAACCGAGCTGAATCGCCTGACGCGTCAGGGAGAACGCGCCGGAAATCACCGCTTGCGAGGCAATCACCGTGGCCAGCGTCGACAGACCGACCAGTGGAATCAGCGCCCAGCTCGGTGCCAGCAGATAGAACGGGTTACGCGCTGCTTCGGGGTTTTCCAGCAGCAAGGCGCCCTGACCGAAGTAGTTGAGCACCAGCGCCGGCAACACCAGGATGAACCACGCCCGGGCAATCGGCTTGCGACCAAAGTGGCCCATGTCGGCGTACAGCGCTTCGGCACCGGTCAGCGCCAGCACCACAGCGCCGAGGATTGCTACGCCCATGCCCGGATGAACGACGAAGAAATTCACCGCCCAAATCGGATTCATCGCATGCAGCACTTCTGGCGTGTGGCTGATGCCATACACACCGAGGGCGCCGAGGACGAGGAACCAGGTGACCATGATCGGCCCGAACAGAATGCCAATCCGCGCCGTACCGTGTTTCTGGATCAGAAACAGCGCCACCAGCACCACCAGCGACAGCGGCACCACCCAATGGTCGATGCCATCGAATGCCAGCCCCAGACCTTCAATCGCCGACAGTACGGAAATCGCCGGGGTGATCATGCTGTCGCCATAAAACAGCGCCGCGCCGATCAGTCCGCAAACCACCAGCAACGACCGCAACTTCTTGCGATGCCCCGCCGCGCGCCGCGCCAGTGCGGTGAGCGCCATGATGCCGCCCTCGCCCTGGTTGTCGGCGCGCAGCACGAACATCATGTATTTGATCGACACGACCCAGATCAGCGACCAGAAGATCAACGACAGAATACCCAGCACGCCATCGTGATTGACCGATACGCCGTAAGCGCCGGAAAACACTTCTTTGAGGGTGTACAGCGGGCTCGTGCCGATGTCGCCGTAAACCACCCCGACCGCCGCGACCAGCATGCTCAGCGGCTTGGAGGCCGAACCCTCGGCGCCTGCCGCATGACTACTTGCCTGACCCATCCAACACTCCTACTTCTCAGAACCGGCTTCTTGAATGAAGCACTATGCTTTGTGGTGCAGCATGCGCTGTTTTACCTGTTGTTACAGACGTTTTGTTGACTGTAAAAAATTGGTAAAGCTCAACGGCGCGAAGCATAGCGCAGCACTCGTCGTATTTCCCTGCATAAAGCTGGTCAAGTGCGTTGCCCGCCGCTAGAATTGCGCACTTTTTGATCAGAGGCGCGCCCTAAGCGCCCGTCCGTCGGCTTTCGCACCAAGAAAGCGATGTCACAAAATACCGAGGTTAGACATGTCCACCACTCCTGCGCCGGCCAATCCAAAGGTTGGCTTTGTATCTCTGGGTTGCCCGAAAGCACTGGTCGACTCCGAGCGCATCCTGACCCAGCTGCGTATGGAAGGCTATGACGTGGTGTCCACCTATCAGGACGCCGACGTTGTAGTCGTCAACACCTGCGGTTTCATCGATTCGGCCAAGGCTGAGTCGCTGGAAGTGATCGGCGAAGCGATCAAGGAAAACGGCAAGGTGATCGTCACCGGCTGCATGGGCGTGGAAGAAGGCAACATCCGCAACGTGCACCCGAGCGTGCTGGCCGTGACCGGTCCGCAGCAGTACGAGCAAGTGGTCAACGCCGTGCACGAAGTGGTGCCGCCGCGTCAGGATCACAACCCGCTGATCGACCTGGTGCCGCCGCAAGGCATCAAACTGACCCCGCGTCACTACGCCTACCTGAAGATTTCCGAAGGCTGCAACCACAGCTGCAGCTTCTGCATCATCCCGTCGATGCGCGGCAAACTGGTCAGCCGTCCGGTCGGTGATGTGCTCGACGAAGCTCAGCGCCTGGTCAAATCCGGCGTTAAAGAGCTGCTGGTGATTTCGCAAGACACCAGCGCCTACGGCGTTGACGTGAAATACCGCACCGGCTTCTGGAACGGCGCGCCGGTGAAAACCCGCATGACCGAACTGTGTGAAGCATTGAGCACCCTCGGCGTCTGGGTCCGCCTGCACTACGTTTACCCGTACCCGCACGTTGACGAGCTGATCCCGCTGATGGCTGCCGGCAAGATCCTGCCGTACCTGGACATCCCGTTCCAGCACGCCAGCCCGAAAGTCTTGAAGTCGATGAAACGCCCGGCGTTCGAAGACAAGACCCTGGCGCGGATCAAGAACTGGCGCGAAATCTGCCCGGACCTGATCATCCGTTCGACCTTCATCGTCGGCTTCCCGGGCGAAACCGAAGAAGATTTCCAGTACCTGTTGAACTGGCTGACCGAAGCACAACTCGACCGCGTGGGCTGCTTCCAGTACTCGCCGGTCGATGGCGCGCCTGCCAACGATCTGGATCTGGAAGTGGTGCCGGACGAGGTCAAGCAAGATCGCTGGGATCGCTTTATGGCGCACCAGCAGGCGATCAGCTCGGCCCGCCTGCAAATGCGCATCGGCCGTGAGATTGAAGTGCTGGTTGACGAAGTTGACGAGCAAGGCGCGGTTGGCCGCTGCTTCTTCGACGCCCCGGAAATCGATGGCAACGTGTTTATCGACAACGGCAGCAACCTGAAGCCTGGCGACAAGGTCTGGTGCAAGGTGACTGACGCTGACGAATATGACCTGTGGGCTGAGCAGATCTGATCTAAAGATCAAAAGCCCCTCACCCCAGCCCTCTCCCGGAGGGAGAGGGCGCTGATCGTGTTGTTCTTTCGAGGTACATCGACCTGAGCTATCCGGTCGAACGCAGGTTTGAAAAGCACGAAGATCAGCTTCCTTCCCCCTCGCCCCCTTGGGGGAGAGGGTTGGGGTGAGGGGGAGAGATCTTGCTGGCGACAGAAACAGCCAGCCAGACACCGCAAAAAATACAAAAAGCCCCGCTCTTTTTACGAGATGCGGGGCTTTTTTACGGCTATCGTTTAGCGGGGGACGGACTCCCTTGAAACGGACAAGAGGCAGACGGGCATGCGTCACCATTCGGTCATCCACACGCCGAAACTCAGCGATTATCAGGAACTGACCCGGGTCTGGGAGGCCTCGGTCCGCGCGACCCATGATTTTCTGCCGGACAGCTATATCGAGCTGCTGCGCAATCTGGTGCTCACCCGCTATCTCGATGCAGTGATGCTGATCTGCACCAAGAACACCGACCAGCGCATCACCGGGTTTGCCGGTGTCGCGGCGGGCAAGATCGAAATGCTGTTCATCGATCCTGAGCATCGCGGACAGGGACTGGGCAAGAAACTGTTGAATTACGCTCTGCAACATTTGAATGCCGATGAACTCGACGTCAACGAACAAAACCCGCAGGCGCTGGGGTTCTACTTCAAGCAGGGTTTCGAGGTGATCGGCCGTTCGGAGGTGGATGGCATGGGCCAGCCGTATCCGTTGTTGCACATGCGTTTGCGCCAGAACCAGCAGCGCTCCAGCCACGCCTGACACACCACCGTACCCTTGTAGGAGCTGCCGAAGGCTGCGATCTTTGCTTTTTAAAGATCAAAAGATCGCAGCCTTCGGCAGCTCCTACAAATGGAACCGGGCTTAACCGGCGCCACACAGGTACAATGCCCACCCCTTTTTTGTTACGGCCCTGTCATGACTGACCCGATTCGCCTCTCCAAACGCCTCATCGAACTGGTCGGTTGCTCCCGCCGGGAGGCCGAGCTGTTCATTGAGGGCGGCTGGGTCACCGTGAACGGCGAAGTGATTGACGAGCCGCAATTCAAGGTCGGCGACCAGAAGGTCGAGCTCGACAAGGACGCCAAGGCCACTGCGCCGGAGCCGGTGACCATCCTGCTCAACGCGCCGGCTGGCATGGATGTCGAGACCGCCATGCAATCGCTGAGCGCCGAAACCCTCAGCGAAGAACACCGCTTCAGCAAACGCCCGTTGCGCGGGCACTTCCTGCGCCTGACCGCCAGCGCCGACCTGCAAGCCAAGGCTAGCGGCCTGCTGGTGTTCACCCAGGACTGGAAAATCCTCCGCAAACTCACCGCCGACGCCGCGAAGATCGAGCAGGAATACGTGGTTGAAGTCGAAGGAGACATGGTCGCCCACGGCCTCAACCGTTTGCAGCATGGCCTGACCCACAAGGGCAAGGAGCTGCCGCCAGTCAAGGCCAGCTGGCAGAACGAAAACCGGCTGCGCTTCGCCATGAAAAACCCGCAGCCCGGCATCATCGCCCAGTTTTGCGAAGCGGTGGGCCTCAAGGTCATCGGCATCCGTCGCATCCGCATCGGCGGCGTCTCGATCGGCAAGGTTCCGGTCGGCCAATGGCGCTACCTGTCCGGCAAAGAGAAGTTCTAAGACTTCCACTGCCGCCACACATTCCGGCAGCGCGCCTGCGTGCGGCCCACAACGCTTATCAGGATTACTCACATGATTCATAACGACGTATTGCGCAGCGTGCGCTACATGCTCGACATCAGCGACAAGAAGGTTGTCGAGATCATCAAACTCGGCGGCATGGAAGTAGCGCTCGCCGACGTAGTGACCTGGCTCGACAAGAAAGAAGAAGACGAAGAAGGTTTTGTGCGCTGCCCGGACGAAGTCATCGCGCATTTCCTCGACGGTCTGGTGATCTTCAAGCGTGGCAAGGACGAAAGCCGTCCGCCGCAGCCGATCGAAGTGCCGGTGACCAACAACATCATCCTTAAAAAGCTGCGCGTGGCCTTCGAACTGAAAGAAGACGACATGCACGCGATCCTCAAGGCCGCCGAGTTCCCAGTGTCCAAGCCTGAGCTGAGTGCGCTGTTCCGCAAGGTCGGCCACACCAACTACCGCCCGTGCGGCGACCAGTTGCTGCGCAACTTCCTCAAGGGTCTGACCCTGCGCGTTCGCCCGGCCTGATCCCCTTCTGCGGTGGCGACCGATGGTCGCCGCCGCAACGCATGACCGCTCATTCCCTCTGAAAATAGTGGCTCCGCTTTTCGCGGCTGACGACTAGGGTGTATTGACCCCTAATCCTCAGGACTCGCCATGCACCCGTATTTCTCCCTGCAAGGCCGCACCGCTCTGGTGACCGGCGGCACCCGTGGTATCGGCAAAATGATCGCCAAAGCCTTTGTCGAGGCTGGCGCGCGTGTCTACGTCTGCTCGCGCGACGCCGAAGCCTGCCATCAAACGGCTGAAGAACTCAGCGCTTTGGGCAAATGTCATGGCATTGCCGCAAACTTGGCGACGGAAGAAGGCGTGCAGGAACTGGCCGCGCGCCTGGGCGAGCAGATCACGCATCTGGATATTCTGGTGAACAACGCCGGCACTACCTGGGGCGCGCCGCTGGAGAGCTACCCGGTCAAGGGTTGGGAAAAAGTCATGCAGCTCAACGTGACGTCGGTGTTCAGTTGCATCCAGCAGTTTCTGCCGTTGTTGCGCAAAGCGGGTTCGGCGGCGAACCCGGCGCGGATCATCAACATTGGCTCGGTGGCGGGGATTTCTTCGTTTGGCGAGCAGGCGTATGCCTACGGGCCAAGTAAGGCCGCCCTACATCAATTGTCGCGGATTCTCGCGCGGGAACTGGTGAGCCAGCACATCAACGTCAACGTGATTGCGCCGGGGCGCTTTCCGAGCAAGATGACCCAGCATATTGGTAATGATGAGAAGGCGCTGGCTGAGGATACGGCGTTGATTCCGATGAAGCGTTGGGGACGGGAGGAGGAGATGGCGGCGCTGGCGATCAGTCTGGCGAGTACGGCTGGGGCTTATATGACGGGGAATATTATTCCGCTGGATGGTGGGTTCAGCCTCTAGGTCGGCGGTGAAGCTATCGCGAGCAGGCTCACTCCTACAGGGGTTTTCAGCGAACAGAGATTTTGTGTACATCCACAACCCTGTAGGAGTGAGCCTGCTCGCGATGGCGTCCGCCCTGCCATCACCAGACTTGAGACGGGACGGGTTATCATGCCCCCCCCCTGCCCCGCTTCGAATGCAAACCATGACTTACAGCGTCTCCCCCATCGGCTTCGTGCGCTCCTGCTTCAAGGAGAAATTCGCCATCCCCCGTCAACCGCAACTGGCCCCCGCCGCACGTGGCGTGCTGGAACTGGTGGCGCCGTTCGATCAGGGTGACGCCGTGCAGGGCCTGGAACAGGTCAGCCATGTCTGGCTGCTGTTTCTGTTCCATCAGGCGCTGGAAGACAAACCACGACTGAAAGTGCGCCCGCCACGCTTGGGCGGCAACAAGTCCATGGGCGTGTTCGCCACCCGTGCCACCCACCGGCCAAACGGCATCGGCCAATCGGTGGTGAAACTGGACAAGGTTGAAGCCAATCGGTTGTTCATCTCCGGGATCGATTTGCTCGACGGCACGCCGATTCTCGACATCAAACCCTACGTGCCTTACGCCGATATCATCCCCGACGCCGCCAATAGCATCGCCAGCGCCGCGCCGCAATTGATTGACGTGCAGTGGACGGACTCAGCGCTGAAACAAGCGCACACACACGCTCAGCGCCTTGACGAACCCTTGGTTGAGCTGATTGAACAGTGCCTGGCCCAGGATCCGCGTCCGGCCTATCAAACCCCGGCGCCTGAACGCGAGTACGGTGCGCAATTCTGGGATCTGGATGTGCGCTGGCATTACCCGACGCCTGAGCAGATTCGTGTGCTGGAAGTCATTCCCGCCATGGTCTGAAGCCGCGCCCAATGTAGGAGCTGCCGCAGGCTGCGATCTTTTGATTTTGCTCTTCAAAAGCAAGATCAAAAGATCGCAGCCTTCGGCAGCTCCTACAGGTGAATGTTTCGGGCATAAAAAAGCCCCCATTGCCTGCATAGGCAATGGGGGCTTTTTCAGTGGGGCTTACTTCTCGACGAACGCACGCTCGATCAGGTAGTCACCCGGCTCGCGCATCCGCGCCGAGATCTTCAGGCCGAAGCTGTCGAGCACTTCGCTGGTCTCGTCGAGCATGCTCGGGCTGCCGCAGATCATCGCGCGGTCGTCCTGCGGGTTGATCGGTGGCAGACCGATGTCGCTGAACAGCTTGCCGCTGCGCATCAGGTCGGTCAGGCGGCCCTGATTCTCGAAAGGCTCACGGGTCACGGTCGGGTAGTAGATCAGCTTGTCACGCAGCGCTTCGCCGAAGAACTCGTTCTGCGGCAAGTGCTCGGTGATGAATTCGCGGTAGGCGACTTCGTTGACGTAGCGTACGCCGTGAACCAGGATCACTTTTTCAAAGCGCTCGTAGGTTTCCGGGTCCTGAATCACGCTCATGAACGGCGCCAGACCGGTGCCGGTGCTCAGCAGGTACAAGTGCTTGCCCGGGTTCAGGTCGTCAAGAACCAGGGTGCCGGTAGGCTTCTTCGAGATGATGATCTCGTCGCCTTCCTTCAAGTGCTGCAGTTGCGAGGTCAGCGGGCCGTCCTGCACCTTGATGCTGAAGAATTCCAGATGCTCTTCCCAGTTCGGGCTGGCGATCGAGTAAGCGCGCATGAGCGGCCGGCCGTTGGGCTGTTGCAGGCCGATCATCACGAACTGACCGTTCTCGAAGCGCAGGCCCGGATCGCGGGTGCACTTGAAGCTGAACAGAGTGTCGTTCCAGTGATGAACACTGAGGACACGCTCGTGGTTCATGTTGCTCATGTACGTTTGACTCCTGGAGATTGGGTCTGCGCTGGCTTTTGAAGGCTACGGTGCGCAATTGCATCGCATTCTAATAGCGACGACAATATCTGTTAACTGGATTATTAAGATAAGGGTTATCGGTTATATCGATATGCGATTTACTCTCCGTCAACTGCAAGTCTTCGTCGCCGTCGCCCAGCAGGAAAGCGTATCCCGTGCTGCGGGTCTGCTCAACCTCTCGCAGTCGGCCGCCAGCACGTCGATCACCGAACTCGAGCGCCAATCCAGCTGCCAGCTGTTCGACCGCGCTGGCAAACGGCTGAGCCTCAACGCCCTCGGCAAACAGCTATTGCCGCAGGCGGTGGCCCTGCTCGATCAGGCCAAGGAAATCGAAGACCTGCTCAACGGCAAATCCGGTTTCGGCTCGCTGTCGGTGGGCGCGACGCTGACTATCGGCAATTATCTGGCGACCCTGCTGATCGGCAGTTTCATGCAGCGCCACCCGGAAAGCCAAGTGAAGCTACACGTACAGAACACCGCCAATATCGTGCAACAAGTCGCCCACTACGAAATTGATCTGGGTCTAATCGAAGGCGATTGCAGCCACCCGGACATCGAAGTGCAGAGCTGGGTCGAAGATGAGCTGGTGGTGTTCTGCGCGCCGCAGCATCCGCTGGCCAAACGCGGCAGCGCAACCATGGAAGAACTGACTCGCGAGGCATGGATTCTGCGTGAACAGGGTTCCGGCACGCGGCTGACCTTCGATCAGGCCATGCGTCACCATCGTAGCGCACTGAATATCCGTCTGGAGCTGGAACACACCGAAGCGATCAAACGCGCGGTGGAATCAGGACTAGGGATTGGCTGCATCTCGCGGCTGGCGCTGCGTGATGCGTTCCGCCGCGGCAGTCTGGTGCCGGTGGAAACGCCGGATCTGGATCTGGCGCGACAGTTCTACTTCATCTGGCACAAACAGAAATATCAGACTTCTGCCATGCGCGAATTTCTCGATCTGTGCCGCGCTTTCACCGCCGGGGTGCAGCGCAGCGACGAGATCGTTTTGCCGACAATCGCTTAAAGCAGAATTACTGCCCACACCAGCGCGATCATGCTCAGTGCCACGAATTGTGCGGCGCTGCCCATGTCCTTGGCATTCTTCGACAGTGGATGCAGTTCCAGCGAGATGCGGTCAATGGCCGCTTCCACCGCCGAATTCAGCAACTCGACGATCAGCGCCAACAGGCACACAGCGATCAATAGCGCTTGTTCGACACGGCTGACATTGAGGAAGAACGTCAGCGGAATCAGCACCACATTGAGCAGTACCAGTTGGCGGAACGCCGCTTCACCAGTGAAAGCCGCGCGCAGGCCATCCAGCGAGTAACCGGAGGCATTGAGGATACGTTTCAGGCCGGTCTGGCCCTTGAAAGGTGACATAAAGTAGAAACCAACCAAAAAGGAGTGGGAAAGCTAGAGCAACAAAAGTCAAAAAAGCGTGAAGACGCCAGCCATTATTGGCTCGGAATTGACTCAAGTTGTTGCAGCAGTAAAGCCGCTTGCGTGCGAGTGCGCACATTCAGCTTGCGAAAGATCGCCGTGACGTGGGCCTTGATGGTCGCTTCCGACACGCTCAACTCATAGGCAATCTGCTTGTTCAACAGGCCTTCGCAGACCATGGTCAACACGCGAAACTGCTGCGGCGTCAGGCTGGCGAGGCCATCGCTGGCGGCTTTGGCTTCGTCGGAAACACTGACCGCCTCGAACGCTTGTGGCGGCCAGAACACATCGCCATCGAGCACTTTGCGCACCGCTTCCTGAATCACGCTGAGGTCGCTGGACTTGGGAATAAAGCCACTGGCGCCAAACTCACGGGATTTGACCATCACCGAAGCTTCTTCCTGCGCCGAAACCATCACCACCGGTATCTGCGGGTACTGCCCGCGCAGCATGACCAACCCGGAAAACCCGAAAGCGCCGGGCATGTTCAGGTCCAACAGGACCAGATCCCAATCAGCCTTTTCGGTCAGACGCGCTTCCAGCTCGGCGATGCTCGCCACTTCCACCAGCCGTACATCCGGGCCAAGGCCCAGCGTCACCGCTTGATGCAGGGCGCTACGAAACAGGGGGTGATCATCGGCAATCAGGATGTCGTATGTGGCCATTTTTCAAATGATCCTGTTTTTGATGGCAGACCCGGAGCATTCCGGTCTGGCCAAAGCAACTCAAGATGCCGCTTTCAAGCGATATCCACAGGGGCACGTTCAACGCCAATCAACAGCAAACACGGCGTTTCAAACCTTGGCCGCACCCTAATCGGCGCCAAGCATGCCCAGCGAAGACGGGGTGGTCAAGCAGCACGGCCGCTGGCTTGTACAGTATGGGCCACTATTGGGCCAACTCCGGCTGCGGCTTTGGTATATAAGGCAACAACTCGACGTGGGCCGGCGTCGCTTCATTCATGTCCAGTTGCTGTTTGGCGCCGAGGTAATGCTGGCTGAACACGTCGAAATAGGCGTCCAACGCCGAGGCGGCGTCGCTGTCACCGGCCAGCTCCAGGCACAACGCCGCGACTTCGGCGGTGCACAGGTGCTCACTGCGGGTCGAACGGCGCAAGCGGTAGCGCGAGAGTTTATCGGGCAGCAGGCTGAGGATTGGCAAACGGTCGAAATACGGGCTCTTGCGGAAAATCTTCCGCGCTTCGGTCCAGGTGGCGTCGAGCAGAATGAACAGCGGGCGCTTGCTGCTATCGGGAGCGACCGTATTGGTCACCCGTGACGGCTCGACGTATTCGCCGGGAAACACCAGGTACGGTTGCCATTGCGGGTCATTGAGCAGCGCCAGCATCTGCGGATCGGGCTCGGTGCGCGACCAGATGAACGCATGGTTATCGCGCACCACGTCGGCAATCAGCCAACCGGTGTTGCTCGGTTTGAACACTTCCTTGCCGGTCATGATCAGGCACACGCCCGACCGCGTCTCGACACTAGGTCGCCAGGCGCACAGGCAATGGCTGATGATCACCCGGCAATCACGGCAACGCTCGGAGCGAAAGCCACGGGCCTGAATCGGCTTGATACCTTCGTCTTCGCGCTGGTCGCGCAGACGAGCGACGGCGTTGGGGGCATGATTCATCGCGGATAACGCCGAAAAGCAGGAAAACTCGACACGAACAACACTCGGCAGGGCAATAAAGGCCGGCAGTTTACCAGAGCGACGGGCACAAGCCTGTACCCTCCCGACCGGCTCCCCTATAATTCGCCGCCACTGAACGCACAGTCACGTGGCTGGTCGAACCACCAGTCACTGAACCAGGAGAGTTTCATGCTGCGCCTTATCGTTCCCACCGCTGCCATTCTGCTGGCGTCGTCCTTCACCGCTCAGGCTGCCTCCCTGAGTGAGCAGAATCTGAACCGCGAGCTGCGCAACGTCGCCGCCCAGAGCAGCGTCGGCACTCCACGCGCCATCAGTGAAGACATTCTTGATCAGGGCTTCACCGTGGAAGGCACGCAGTTGATCAACCACCTGAGCGTGCAGAAGAGCCACGCCGACAAAATGCGCGCTGACCCTAAAGCCGTGTATTTCCAGTTGGGCGCCTCGGTGTGCAACAACCCGTCGTTCCGCAAGCTGATGGCCAAGGGTGCGATCATGCGTTACGACTTCACTGAAGTGAAAACCAACAAAGCGATCGGCTCCGCCAGCTACCAGGAATCGGATTGCCCGAAAGCCGCCCCGGCGAAGAAGAAGTAATCATCGCGAATTGGCGCGCCGCTGTTCATCCTCGGCGCGCAGTTCGGCCAGCAAGGCCTGTAGATAGTGCGAACGGCGCTCGCCGCCCGCCAACCGCCGGCAGCACTCCTCTTCGAGACTGAGATGATTGGTCTCGGCTGCCGCTTTCAACATCCGATACAGCTGCGTATCGATCTCCAGAATCACTCTGGCCATATGTCCCGCCTCCTTGCCACCCACGAATCCTTGAATTGCATGCGCCTGGCCTACGGTCGTTGACGCAAAGCTGTCGTACGGCGCCTGTACGTTAGTTAATCAGAGGGATTACCGCTTGGCGCACGTTCGGACGAGCGGTGAAGCAACGCGCGGAAAATCAATAAACGATTGCCAGCCAAAACTTTACGGCGCAATGATCAAGTCAGCGCAAATCCGTGCGAGGGTCTAGATTCAGTGTATTCCCGATCTTTTTTCAACGGCAGGCAAGGAACTGCCGATCGTGTGTTTTTTGCAGCGCGGCACTGACGCCGCTCGTCAGGGCCGACGCCCTGTGCAGAAGGAGACGTTGAATGCCTTACCAACCGAATGACTTGCTCAGTCGTCATTTTCAGGAAAGCGGCCCCGACCTCATCAGCAAGGTCGAAGAACAACTCAACCGTGTTTCCCCCAACAGCCCGAATATCCCTATCTACCGCGACATGATCCTGACCGTGCTGCGCATGGCCCAGGAAGACCACAATCGCTGGAACGCCAAAATCACCTTGCAAGCCCTGCGCGAACTGGAGCAGGCGTTTCGGGTACTGGAGCAATTCAAGGGCCGACGCAAAGTGACCGTATTCGGTTCGGCGCGCACACCGGTCGAACATCCGTTGTATGCGATGGCTCGCGAACTCGGTGCAGCCTTGACCCGCTCGGGAATGATGGTCATCACCGGTGCTGGCGGCGGCATCATGGCCGCCGCGCACGAAGGTGCCGGCCGCGATCACAGCCTCGGGTTCAATATCACCCTGCCCTTCGAACAGCATGCCAACCCCACGGTCGATGGCACCGGCAATCTGCTGCCGTTCCACTTCTTCTTCACCCGCAAGTTGTTTTTCGTCAAAGAGGCTGACGCACTGGTTTTATGCCCCGGCGGGTTCGGCACGCTGGATGAAGCGCTGGAAGTGCTAACGCTGATCCAGACCGGTAAAAGTCCATTGGTGCCGGTGGTGCTTCTGGATGCGCCGGGCGGCACATTCTGGCAAGGCGCGATGGACTTTATCCGCCAGCAACTGGAGAGCAACCGCTACATCCTGCCGACCGACATGAAACTGATGCGACTGGTCTACAGCGTCGACGAGGCGGTGGAGCAGATCAACCAGTTCTACAGCAACTTCCACTCCAGTCGCTGGCTCAAGCGGCAATTCGTGATCCGCATGAATCACAAACTCAGCGATCAAGCGCTGGAGCACATGCAGGAGGCCTTTGCCGATTTGTGCCTGAGCGATCAGTTTCATCAACACGCCTACGCCGGCGAGGAACACGATGAAGCGCAGTTCAGCCATCTGGCGCGACTGGCCTTCGCTTTCAACGCGCGCACTCACGGGCGTCTGAGGGAGTTGATCGATTACATCAACCTGCCGGAAAACTGGGCAGATTCCCAACCGCAAACAGCGCAACGCAGCCGCGAACCGTCAAAGGCAATTTGAGGGTAAAAAAAAACGGCCCGCTATTTTCATAGCGGGCCGTTTTTATTGAATCGGTTTAATCGTCCATTCCTCGACCGCTGAACAAGCGGTTGATCATCTCCATCGAAAACCCCCGATAGGCCAGGAACCGGCCCTGTTTGGCCCGTTCTTTCGCATCAATCGGTAAATGCCCGGAGAACTTGCGTTGCCACGTCTCCTGCAATTGCTCCTGCCAACTGATACCGCTTTCGCGCAGGGCGAGTTCGATATCGGCGCGCTGCAAACCGCGCTGGCTCAGCTCTTCGCGAATCCGTAGAGGGCCGTAGCCGGAACGGGCACGGTAGGAAACAAAGCTTTCAAGGTAACGGGCTTCGGAAAGCAGCCCCTCTTCCGTCAAACGGTCGAGGGCTGTTTCGATCATCTCCGCCTCGGCGCCGCGCTGACGCAATTTGCGCGTCAGCTCGACTCGACCATGCTCGCGACGTGCGAGCAGGTCCATGGCAGTTCGTCGCACCGCGACGAGGGTATCGAGTACTGCAGTGGTCATCGCTGCAATCAGATGTCAGCGTCGGCCAGGTCGTCTTCAGTCTCTTTGACTGCTGAGGCCTTGGAGTCGATCACGGCTGGAGTAAGCAGCTTGTCACGCAGTTGCTTCTCGAGCTTCGCGGCGATTTCCGGGTTATCCGCCAGGAACTTGGCCGAGTTGGCCTTGCCCTGACCGATCTTGGTGCCTTCGTAGGCATACCAGGCGCCGGACTTCTCGACGAAACCGTGCAGCACACCCAGGTCGATCATCTCGCCATTGAGGTAGATGCCTTTGCCGTAAAGAATCTGGAACTCGGCCTGACGGAATGGCGAAGCGACCTTGTTCTTCACAACCTTGACGCGGGTTTCGCTACCAACCACTTCGTCGCCTTCCTTCACCGCGCCGGTACGGCGGATGTCGAGACGAACCGAAGCGTAGAACTTCAGCGCGTTACCACCGGTGGTGGTTTCCGGGCTGCCGAACATCACGCCGATCTTCATGCGGATCTGGTTGATGAAGATCACCAGGCAGTTGGCGTTCTTGATGTTACCGGTGATTTTACGCAGCGCCTGGGACATCAGACGGGCTTGCAGGCCCACGTGCATGTCACCCATTTCGCCTTCGATTTCAGCCTTCGGTACCAGTGCTGCCACGGAGTCGACGATGATCACGTCAACAGCGTTGGAGCGCACCAGCATGTCGGTGATTTCCAGCGCCTGTTCACCGGTGTCCGGCTGGGACACCAGCAGGTCGTCGACGTTGACGCCCAGCTTGCCGGCGTATTCAGGGTCGAGGGCGTGTTCGGCGTCGACGAATGCGCAAGTCGCACCGGCTTTTTGCGCCTGAGCGATCACGGACAAGGTCAGTGTGGTTTTACCGGAAGATTCAGGACCGTAGATTTCAACGATACGGCCTTTTGGCAGGCCGCCGATGCCGAGTGCGATGTCCAGACCCAGAGAGCCAGTCGAGATAGCCGGGATCGCCTGACGGTCCTGATCGCCCATACGCATCACGGCACCCTTGCCGAATTGACGTTCGATCTGACCCAGGGCCGCAGCCAAGGCTTTCTTCTTGTTGTCGTCCATTAAAGTCCTCACGTAATCAATAAGGCCTGACGGCCAACACCTGTATAAGTAGCCAGTATTATTCCACAGCGTTCGCGGATCGCCTACCCCTGATTTTCGATTTCTCGTGCCGCTAGTCGCAGGAGCCCCTCTAGCGCGGCCTTCACCGTTTGTCGGCGGACTTCATCGCGGTTGCCGGGGAAGTGCTGAACCTCAGTGATGACCGTCTCGCCAACGCCCCAGGCCAGCCACACCGTGCCGACCGGTTTGTTCGGCGAGCCACCGTCCGGCCCGGCCACACCGCTGACCGCTACGGCAAATCGCGCCAGGCTTTTGTCCTGGGCACCACGCACCATCGCCTCGACCACCTCGCGGCTGACCGCCCCGACTGTTTCGAACAGCTCAACCGGCACATTCAGTTGCTGGGTTTTCTGCCGGTTGGAATACGTGACGTAGCCAGCCTCAAACCATGCCGAACTGCCCGGGATCCGCGTGATGGCTTCGGCAATCCCGCCACCGGTACAGGATTCAGCGGTGGTGACGTGGGCATTGAGCAGTTGCAGACGTCGGCCAAGGTCGGCGGCCAATTGAGTGATCTCTTTCACGGCGTGCTCCGGATCGTGTGGAATGCCTCCACCGTACACGACCCGGTTGCGCTTTCAATACACAGACTCATTCAAAATGTTCGGGCGCGAGCGCTCTGACATACGCCTGACACGCCTGCAGGGCAATCAGTCCGCGGTCGCCGGTGTCGGTGATGGCGATAATTCGTTGAGCATGCGCCGGGTCAAGTCGGGCGCGTACGGTTGCATGATCCACGCCGCTGGCGCTGGCGGTGGCTGGCACGTTGCAGCCTGGGACAACGTCGCCGGCGTCGAGAAGGACTGACAGGCGCACATCAGCAGTGGCAAGGCGATCGCGCAGGCGATCCTGATCACGTTGGGCATCGCTCAGCGCTCGATAGTGGGTTTGTTCACTGGTCGCGAGCCGCTGCTCCAGCGCTAGGCGTTTATCCTGCTCGGCCTGTTGCGCGCTGGCGGCGGTCTGCGTCAGTTGATTGAGGATTTCGGCGTTTAACCGGGCCTGCTCGGCCAGCTGTCGGCCGTAGCGCCACTCCTGAAACTGCCAGGCCGCTGCAAACGCAGCAGCGGCCAGCAACAGGATGCCGATCATTCGCCAGGGGAGTGGCATAGCACCGCCCTCGCCCGCGCCCAGATTTCCAGGCGATCCTGCAAGCCGTTCAACCCACCATTGATGCGACGTGTAATGGTGTTGAACTGATCGCGATCGGCCAGTTCGTTCAAGCCGTTCTGCTCCCAGAACCAAGCGGCAGACTCAGCGGCCCATTGAGGTTGTTCGAGCAGCTCGGGCAACGACAGCAGACGCTCATCGCCAAAAAGGCCAACGCTGCACTGACGGTAATTCGAACGGCCGGTAATCTGAATCAACCCGCGCCCCCGATACTTTTGTCCGTCGCCATCGGCCTCCGGTGTGTTGCCCAAACGCAAAGCCAACGTGCCGGTGTCATATTTGCTCAGGTATTGGTTGTTGCCCAGTTCACGCACATAGCGCAATTGACCCGACTCGTGGCCAACTTGCGCGAGGAACGCTGCGACGCGCTTGGGCGAGTCGATATGGCGGCGAGCCATGGCACTGTTGAGTGCAGAAACAAAAACGCCCGCTTGGGAGCGGGCGTTGGGCATGATGTCGATAAGGTTGTTTTCAGTTATTTGCATAATGCTTGATCCTCCCTGGATATTGCCCCGATTGAATCACGGTTGACGGCCAATGCCTGTCAGCCATTTTTTTGCCAGAGTTTTCAGGGTGCTGTCCGGCGCAGGTTCTTCGGGTGATGCGAAGAACCAACCGAGGGTGCCGAAGTTGGCGGTCCAGTCGATTTGCGGTGCTGGAGTGATTTCAGTGATGTCGACCCAGAGCAGATCCGGGTGAAACATCTCTACCATGTTGCCGCCGGTGGAGAACAATTCGACTACGGTGTTGTTGACGATGCGTGCGTAGGTTTTCATCAGGCGTACTCGTAGATGATCACGGCGCCTGAAGCACCTGCGCCACCTGGTCTGCCAGGTTGATTGGGGGCGTTGGCGATTCCTCCCGCACCGGAACCGAAACCGGAACCTGGTGCGGCCAGAGAGCCTGCTGCGCTGTTGCCAAAACCTCCTCCGCCCAACGGCGAGCTGCCACCGTGCCCAGCAAGGGTTGAGCCGTTGACAGATATCCCGGGGGTGCCTGCATTTCCCGCACTATTGACGATGTTGCCGCCACTGGCCGTCTGACCGGGATAGCCACCGGTATAAAGCCCCATACCCTGATTCGCGACAAATCCAATCCACGGCGACCCTCCACCACCGGCAGCAGAAACCAGCGAGCCAAAAGAACTGGTACCACCACCTCCGGCATTCGCCGCTGCGAGTCCCGCGCTTCCGCCAGCCCCCACCGTAACAACCTGACGAGAACCAATCGTGTCGGAAGACAGCCATGCTTCAGCATAACTTCCGGATGCGCCGCCACCCACGGTTGCATACTGGGAGGTTGTGGTCGCACCGACTCCCGCACTTCCGCCACCGCCAGCCAACACCTTGACCAGAACATGCTTCATTCCGGTTGTCGGCTCATAGGTGCCGGATGCGGTAAATGTCTTCACCCCCAACAACCGGCCGCTTACAGCATTACCGCCGCTGGCATACACCAGCACCCAACTGTCCAGTGCAGCGCTGTACACCACCGAACACAGGCTGCTGGCGACAATCTCCTCTGGCCGCAATGCACTCAGCCCAAGGTTCAATAACGGCTTGGGCAGCAAGCCATTCGGCGCGAACGTGCTCGCTCCAGTGTTGGCATTACCAGCAGTAAAGCGCAGCGCCAAACCGTCCTTCAACGTACTGATGGCCGGCACGTAGTTGGCCATGTACAGATTGGCGGCGCCGATATCGATCGCATGCTTGTCTTCACCGGCCTGACTGATTTTTTTCAGCGCCTGCAACAGCTGCGTCGCATCGGTTTCATTGGGTTCAAGACCCGCAGACCTGACGACGTTCAACAGTTCATCGGTAACGCTGTTGCCCCAGGTCGCCGGGATCAACGATCCGGGCAATCCCGCGACGACGTCTTCATTGACAAATTTGCCATTCACCAGCCCGACACTGGGAACGCTTTTTGGATAGTCCATTTCAATTTCCCTGATGACTTACAGCGCAGCAGCCAACCACTTCGGCGCAATCGGCCGATGCTCGCTGAACGGAAAAAAAGAACCCTGCGGCCAGTCGCGCAATTCGCGGCGATACGTCTGCAATTGGGCATATTGCTCTGTGGTCAGCGTCGTGCCGCCGCCGTCTTCCAACTCATCGCGATCGCGCGCCACCAACCCGTCGGTGGCGGCCAGTTGCGCGGTGCGCCAACGGCGCTCGGCGTCGGCCGCTTCATCGGCCGAAGGAGGCGCAGGATCGACCAGAATCGGATAGCCGTTATCCGCACGCACGCCGATCACCTTTGCCGCAACGGCCAATTGCTGCAGCAGCGAGATCCAATAAGTCTGAGGAATCTCGATCACATCGTCGGGAATGTCAGTTGAGTTGATACCCGGTACATAAACGCCCCGGGTGCCGGCGCTGAACAAAACGTTGAACGGATTCATTCAATAGCCCTTTGCGAAATAATTGATGCCCCAACCCGCAGCGACGCTGCCACTGTAATCACGAACCTTGAGCTTGCAGCCTTGTTGCTTTCCAGAACCCGCAATCAGGATGACCATTGCGCCGTCACCGCCGGCGTGAGTGGCCACCAGAGAAGAAAAGGCTGTAGGAAAAGAGATTGGGAAAATGACGTCGACTTCGCCCTTGGCATCTGTTGTGCCGACACCCCATTGCTCAATGTTGCCGCTGGCAAACCGTTGGTAACCGACGTTGCCATAGACACCGGAATGGGCCGTGGCGTAACGATCGCTGATCGTCCCTCCGTACAGCCGCCATTGGCTCGCCAGTTTGATCAGGCATGCAGAGTCGCCGAGTCCGAGTTTCAGCGACCCGAACGTGCCGTTGCAGGTTTCAATTTGCTCGTTTGCGGCAGGGTTGATGGTCAGAACGCCGTTGCCCGCATTGATCACGTGTAGCGTGCTGGCATGAGCAATGCCATTGATGGAGGGCAACGTTGCCGTGATCGGCGTCGCGCTGGCGAAACTCGCCACGCCCCCCACGTGGGCCACGGTCAGGACAGTGCTGGTCGGATAAGAAACGAAGCCGGAAAACTGCAGACCCGCACGGGCGACGAACTCGGTAGTGGCGACCGCTTTGCCTTGATTGAATTGCGGTGCCGTGACGAACAGGTTGTTGCTGCGCAGCGCACTGAGCAGTTGATTATTGGCGGCCTCCGTCGGTGTCAGCCCTGCGCTCTGGATGACCGTCAACAACTCTTGCGTAACACCATTACCCCAACTGGCCGGAATCAACGACCCTGGCTTGCCCGTCAGTAAATCTTCATCGACAAACTTGCCATCTACCAACCCGGCACTAGGAACACTCTTTGGATAATCCATGATTCAACTCCTTATTTAAAAATGCCTGAGACCAGTCAATCCGCATTGGCGACCCACCATTGCGGTGCTGTCGGGCGAGAAACCGCCGTCGGGAAACCTTTAGCCTCAGGCCAGTCGCGCAGCGCCTGGCGGTATTCCAGCAACTCCAGATACTGCGCGGCCTTGAGCGTCGTCCCACGGCCCAGCGCCTGCTCGTCGCGATGCCGCGTCACCCGCCACTCGGTTGCCGACAGGCTTGACTGACGCCACGTTCGCGCTGCCGTCAAAGGCTCTTGCTCCTCGACGACAGTTTCAGGAATGACGACAGGATTGCCCATGACCGGTAACGGCGCGACCTCATGGCGCAGTTCAGTGAGGGGCGCGCCGATCTCAACGTGCATGCCTTCCGGCACCTGCACCATCGCCTCGACAAAAGCCGGTGCATACAGTTGAGTGATTGCGTACTCACCGGTATCGATCAGTTCGATCGCGATACCGTTTTCCAGTCGTGCATAACGGGCCATTACTCGTACTCCCAGATTTCACAGAAGGCGTTGCCGCCAGCGCCACTGACGAATGAACTCGAAGGATTGGACGAACAAGAGCCACTGCCTCCCGAGCCTCGGACGCCAGCGAAACCAGGATTGTGTACGCCCCTGTACGGGCCGCCACCGTCGAATGGGCTCGCCGCTCCGCCTCCGGAGAGCATTCCCCAATTGCCGTTGAACATCGCGTAGCCACCGGTGTGACCCCGTGCATTGGCAAGGTTGCCGCCCACTGCGTCTTGACCTCCAGTGCCACCTTGAACGTACCCCGAGGAAGAGGTTGTCGTATCGATGTTCAGGATCTGTGCACCGCCGCCTCCTGTAACGCTCATATAGGAGCCGAAGGAAGCCCCACCGCCTGCCAAGCCCATCGAAGTGGTGGCAGCTCCACCGGCACCTAATGAAACAGGCACCCCGGCGAGCATTTGTGATGTCACGTCATACAGGCTTTCCGCATAGGCACCCGATCCACCACCGCCGCCGAGACGCAGATTACCGGTGGCGACAGATGCACAACCGCCGCCGGATCCACCCGCCCCCACCAGTCGAACGCGAATGCGCTTGGCTCTTGGATTGGGCTTGTAAACAGTGATCCCGACCGTCTCGATCTGCCGGACTGCCAGCAACCGCCCCACCGCATCGGTAATGCCATAGCCATTCAATGTGGTGGGGGTGTTTTTCAGTTTGTTGAAGTCGACCAGTGCCCCGATTGCGCTGGCCAACTGATCGGTTTTGGCTTCATCCGGCGTCAATCCGGCAGCTTTGATCGCGTTTAGAATTTCCTGCGTGACACTGTTGCCCCACGCAGCCGGAATCAACGATCCCGGTGTACCGGCGAGCGGGTTTTCATCGACAAAGCCGCCGTTGACCAGCCCCACGCCGGGAATGTTTTTTGGATAGTCCATTGCACTGTTCCCTGTGCCGAATCAGTTGGCTACGGCCGTGCCGGGTGCAACCGGCCAGGTGATTTCATCGGGGAAACCGGCCTGTTTTTCGATACGGTTCAGCTCGACGCTGTAGAGCTTCCATTCGATCAGCAGCAGTTGTTCGTCATGGCTGGCATCGCCGATGTCTTCGGCGTATTGCAGGGGCGCGATGCGTAGCACGGCATCGCGTAGCAGTGCGTCGCGCTGATCGAGGCATTGCTGTCCTACGCTCATCAAACGAGCCTGCTCATCCAATACCCAGGTGTTGTCGCGCCAGATATGGAACTCCCCTGGCCATGGATGTGCGGTCAGGGTGTCTGGCAACTCTCCCAGCTCGGTCCAGATCTGATGGGTACCGCCGTCCTTGCGATAAACCATGCCCCGACGATCGATCACTTCACGGGGGACACCGTTGATCAGCGCCCAACTGCGACCGGCTTCCGGCTCAGGTAACTCGTAAGCCAGCTCAACAGCATTACCGGGCAACTGAACGCCGATGCCTGGCGTGGCAATGAACTCGACAGGCCCGGACAGAGCGCCCGAACCATCAAATAGATAATTGAACATAAAGCGCCTCAGATGAGTTTGATGCGGCCGGGATAGGCCATGTTGCGCGGGCGGGATTTGAAGGCGTAGAGCAGTGTCGCTGACGGGTCCATTTGATAACTGGTACCCGCTGGATAAATCGGGCCACCATTGCTCAGCCCCGATACGTACTGAGGCTCCTCTCGAGTATCCGCCCCCACTGCCGTCAGGCTGTCCGTCCAGCGCGACCCGACGGCACCGCCACCATTCGCCCCCATCGCATACGAGTGCGTCGATCCAGGCTGAAAAGTACCCATCCCGCGTCCGGTATCCACACCACGACCTTCATCCAGAACCCGAAGGAACTCCCCTCGCCCATCAGGACCGCGAAACGTTGTCGTACCGTCACCTGTGGTCCATTTGCCCTCAGTGCTCGCCCGAAAGGCTTCAGCGCCCAACATGCCTGATTGCTGGGCGTGATCCCACAGCCACGGCCATTCCGCGCGCTTCATGACAGAGCCATTAAGCGCGCCGTATCCGCCGGGGCTGAGCATGACGGTTGTCTCGAAAAACGGCCGGCCAAGCGGGGTATTGTCGAAGCGTCCGACCGGCCACCAACTCCCGGCCCCATCACTGCGCAAATGCCACCAGTCTCCGCCGCCCATCAACACGAAAAATGGATAACCGCTGGCCGCCAGATGCGTATGAAAGCGAATGCGATCCGTGCCCGATGCCTGGATGACCATACGGTTGCCGCTGTTGTCCACCCGCCGAACAATCACATCACGCACACCGAGTGCGATGTTGGCCGGTGGTAGCAGCAAGGTCACCGGGCCGGGGCTGCCATCGATCAGGACGAGGCCGAGTTCGGCATCGGTCAGGGTTTTCGACGCGGCCAATCGGGTGATGACCGAACGCATCGGACTCGTGCTGCCGATGATCGACTGAATCGCCTTGTACAACTGCCCGGTATCCGCCTCGGACGGCACTAACCCGCCGCCGGTAACCACACTCAGAATCTCCTGAGTCACACTGTTGCCCCAAACCGCCGGAATCAACGACCCCGGCGTTCCCGCCAGCGGGTTTTCATCGACGAAACGACCATCGACCAGGCCGACGCTGGGGACACTTTTTGGATAATCCATAATTGGTTTTCCTATACCTGGAACATTGATGGGCGATGCCGACAACGCAGCATCCAGTCACTCGGCAGTCACCCAGGCAGGCTTTTTCGGTCGAGAGCGTTTGGCGGGAAATTTCTTCGCCTGCGGCCACTTGCGCAGCGCCTGCAGGTAATTCAGCAGCGTCAGGTATTCAGCGTCGGACAGCGTGGTGGCCTTCATCAGCTCCACTTCGTCACGGTGGCGATCGCGCAACCAGGCAAGCCGGTTGAATTCCTGATCGCGCCACGCCTTGGCTTCGGCCGAAGTTTGCTCATCAGAAAGAGCTGTCAACTCGACCAGGATCGGCAGACCGTGATCGTCATGGGATCGCTCGGTACCCGCTACTGGGTTTGCGATGACCGACTCATACCGCGCCTCGTCGATTTCAACGGCATCGTCTGGAAGGCTGGTGTGATAACCCGACAAATAGGTGTTGCCGGTGGTGCGGCTATAGAAACGTTTCATGTCAGTTCCCCACCCCCAGGACAGTGACAAAACCGGAGCCACCGGAATTGCTCAAGACTTGAACCTGGCTGGGATCAAAGTAGGTCACCAAGGGCGGAGTGACGATATCGAAAAAGGGTGCGTTGCCGCTGTGCGAGTAACTTGCCCAGGTAGCGGCGCACTGGGTCTTGAAAGCCACCGGCCAGGGTTTTGCAACATAGGTTTTATCTGTAGCGATGGTGATCATGACCCACTGGATCATGAAGCCGCCCAGCCAGCTCGGAAAAGCGATATAGCCGTTTGCGCCAACGCTGTAGGAAACACCAAACCAGAGCTTTTTCGGTGTGACGATGGTGGTGTCATCAGTCCCTGCGTTGACCTGGGCTTGAGTCGCGATCCGCGCCCAGCCAAAAACAGCTTCCGTGGCTTGCACCACTTTCTTTTCGATCGCTTGAAACACCCGCTGCGGCGTCATCAGGCGACTGCTGCTTGTGCCCGCCTCTGCTTCATCCTTGGTTGCCAGAGAATCACTTTTGTTCTTTTCGACAATTGCCGAAATCGCCGCTCTGAGTTGCGTACTGTCGCCCTCGTCGGGGACGAGACCGGCAGCAGTGATCGCGTTGATGATTTCATCGGTGACGCTGTTGCCCCACCGCGCCGGAATCAGCGATCCCGGCGTGCCCATCAATGGGTTTTCATCAACAAACTTGCCATTCACCAGCCCCGAACTGGGCACACTCTTCGGATAATCCATCCAGTCATTCCTCCCTAGTCATAATTGATATGCACCTTGGTGTGCGCCGGTGCACTGCGATGAATCAGGCATTCAAGCGCCGAACCCGGATTGACGCCGAAACGTTCACCCCAATAGCTCGCGCCGAAACGCCGACCGAGCAGCAAGCGGCCACCGGTGTTGAGGGTCCACATGAACTGCGCTTCCCACGTGCCCCAATGCGCCGAGCCGAAACGCGAGCGGCCCATGCGCGGGGCTTCAAGTTCGGTGATGGTCGCGTTGGGGTAACCCTGGCTTTTGGCGATGTCGATGTAGTAACCGACAGCCTGGCTCCCCACCGCGAGCAAGCGCCGGCGTACGGCGAGGCGGCGGTCGTCGAACAGCGGCGTGGCGCCCAGGCACGGATCGGGCAGGTTCATCACCCGCTCCCAGTCCGGCACCAGTTCGCTGACACCGGCCGGGTCCATCTCGTTGAGCAGGTCGGCGGCGCGGGCATCGAGGCGGGCCAGTTCGACGGCGACGCCTTGCAGCACTTCTTCGAGTTCCGGTACGCGTTCCGGGTCCCACGCCGGGCCACTGGGCAGCAAGGCGCGCAGTTGCGCCTGATATTGCGCGGCGGTTCTTATGCCCCCCATACGCAACCTCCGAAGGTGAGCAGTTCGCTTTGCCCGGCAGGCACGTCAGCGGCCGGCGCGGTCAGCGTGTGATCGTACTCACCTCCGGCGCTGCTGATGGCTTCGCGGATATGGCTGATCAGCAACGGCACACCCAGATCGGCCTCACGGTTGTGCAGGTCGCGCAACTGCGCTTCAACGGCGGCGCGCACAGCGGTGGTGTCCGGATTGACGCTCTTGAAGCGATACACCACCGGCACCTGAATCGGCCGCTGCACGTGTACTTCCGCGGTCACCGGACGCAGCGGTTCGATGTAGTCCTGAACCTCCGCCAATTGCTCTTCGTTGGGCACCGGTTGCGGGTCTTCATCACGCATGATGAACACCGTCACCGTGCCCGGCCCGAGCAGGCCGCCACGACACCAGGCGCGCGTTACGCCCGGCACTTCCAGCGCCCACGTCTCGTAGTCACTGGCCGAGCCACCATGGGGAATCACGCGGTAGGAACGGATCACCCGCGAACGCAGCGACTCCAGGCTTTCCCGCGCGACACCGCCGCTGAGTCCCGGCGCCAGCACGACAAAACTGGTGCCGATCACGCCGGCAATCGGCTGCACCGGTGTCAGCGCCAGCCCGGTGTCGGCATTGCCGAGGCTGCCGGCATCCAGCGCGGCGATCGTGGTGGTGTTGCTGCCATTGACGGTCGTGCGCGCGGCGGTGACTTTGTAGGTGCGGCCGTCGTTCGCTTGCAGCAATGTGTCGACGTCCAGCACCGCACCGGCCGTGGCGGTGAAACTGACACTGCCGGTAGCGACTTGCGCGGGTTTGCGCGGTTGGTTCAAACGCAGTGCGGCGATACGCTCCAGGGTCGACTCATCAGCCTTGTCGGGCAGGATCTGCTCGGCAATCCAGTCGAGATAACCGTACAGACCATAAGCCGCGCCACCGAGGGTGCGGGCCAGCACTTGCGCATCGGACTGGCGCAGCGAATCGCCGGCCAGGTCGCTTTGGGTACGCTTGATCAGTACCGGCAGCGAAGGGGTTTCAAACGGCATAGATCACCTGCCAACTGTTATCGGGGTTGATGTCCAGACGTTCGCCGTCGGCCAGAGTCAGGACCGTGCGCAGGTTCAGGCGCTGGGCGTCGAGGCGTTCGCTGATGATGTCGATGGCGCTGCAGTGGCCGTCGTCGATCAGCCATTGCAAGGCTTCGCGGGCATAGAACTCGGCGTCCATCTGCGTTTGTCGGGTCAGCTTGACCCGGCGCAACAGCCACAGCCGCGAGCCGATACGGTCATCGGCGACGGTAGGAAAGCTGTCGCCCCACCAGCCGAAACGCTCTTCGTCGTCGAGGGCGTCGTCATCGGCGGCGCGGCGCCAGGTGAACAGGCTGATGAGTACGGAGCGGGTCAGTGTGGCGTGGAGGTTTTGGCTGATCAGCATCACTTGCCTCCTGCCGGCGCGCCGGTCTGGCCGCTGCCGGCCTGTACGCCGACGTGCACGTGTTTGATCTGGCTGATGCCACCGGCGAGCTGATCGCCGGTGGAAACGATCTTGCCGGTCTGGTTGATCACCGGCGTATCGAAGTTCACCGCGCTGCTGGCGCGAATGTTCAGCGTGGCGGTTTCGATGTCGATGATCCGCCCGCGCTTGAAGTGAATTTTGTCGCCTTCGTCGGTGTAGATCGCCACTTCACCGGCGGCCAGCGATTGCAGGCGATAGCGGCGGTCGGCGATGACCAGGGCGATGGCGTGGGAACGGTCGCCGCCGATGAACGTGACGACACCTTCAGCGCCGGCCAGCGGGTGGCTGGTGAAACCGTAAGGTTCAAAGTGCTCCATGTCGTCGTTCACTTCGCCGGCGGTGAGGCGCATTTGCAGCGATTGCAGCTTGGATGCCGAATTGGCGAGCACGACAGTGCCGCGCGCCAGCAGGCGTGTCAGTAGGCTCATGGGGTGTCCTTCAAAGAGGCGGCCACGACGCGATCAACTGTAGGAGTGAGCCTGCTCGCGATGGCGGTGGGTCAGGCACTGTGATGTTGAGGCTGCCGACGCTATCGCGAGCAGGCTCACTCCTACAGGGTTCGGTGTCAGGCCGGGGATTTTTTCGGTGGCATTGGATTGGCGTCGAAGGTATGCGGCGGCGCCACTTGCAGCGTGGTCACCGAGCCTTGTGCCGACAGCGAATAAGTGACCTTGGAGATCAGCATGTCACCATCAAACCCAAGCACCGGATCCGTGACTTTGACCAGCGTGTTGTGCCGCCAAAGATCACCGTTGGCCTGACGCCAGCCCTGCACCCGATACGTGGTGGTCTGCGCCCTCCCCATACGGGTGGCGCTCTCCCACTGGGCGCGTTGCTGGGCCAGTTCGAACGTCAGCGCGGTGCCCTCGTTGATGATCGTGGTGCGGCGACGTTTGAAGCTCAGATCGGTCGCACTGGATTCAACCTCGCTGACTGCCGCCCCGCTCTTCTTGTCCGAACCTTTCTGCTGACCGATCACCCGGTATTCAGAGAACACCTGGCTCTGATCCATGGGGGCGTTGGCCGACAGGATATTCTTGCCCAGCTCCAGCGCATCACTGGCCCGCCCACCGCTGCCGGGTTTGGCCAGCACCAGCCGGCCCTGCTCGTCATCGGTGGAAAACACCCGCAGCAACGAGAGCAAACGGTCGATCGACTGGAACACGGTTTCACCCGGCACTATCGTGTGCTTGGTCAGCCGCGCAGTCTCGGGAATTTCATTGACCACCATCAGCCCGTACTCCATTGCCAGTGCCTGAACGATGCTCAACAGCGGTTGCTCCTGCCACTGGTTCGGCTGGTTTCTCGCGGCGCAGTCGACCAGATCCTGAGTCTTGGAACTGCCCTCGATGCTCAGGCTGATCTGGCGTCCGTCATAGCTGATCGGGGCCTTGAACACGTAGCCGGTGAGCACCAGGTCCTGGCCGATTTTCACTTCGCAGGGGTCACCCGGTTTGATCCGCTGATCCACCGTCTGCCCTGGCCACTGCCAGGTGATGTCGAGTTTGAAGGTGCGGAACTGGCGCTCCAGATCAGCGGTGATTTCCACGCTTTTCCAGCCGCCGTATTCCATGTTGTTGACGGTCAATGTGACGCGGTTATCCATCTCGCTCATGGCTCACTCCCTGGACACTTTCACGTCGTTGGGTGAAAAGCCCGGATGGTTCATCGCGTTGCTTTGAGTCACCTGAGTCACCCGTGTGGCATCGGCAAATTGCTTGTAGGCCACAACCAGCGCCGGCAGGCTTTCCTGGAACGATTTGGTGACCTGTCGCACACCGGATGACGCCACTGCCTTGAGATGCGCCAGCAGCGCTTCCTTCACATCGTTGATTGCCTGGTGGTGTTTGGGATCGGCCTTGTCCAGCATCGGATCAATGGCCACCCCGACCGCCTTCTGCAGTGCTTTCATTTCATCGGTCACCGGTACTTCCGGACGGGTCACGGGTTGATCCGCCTGCTGCGCCACCGAAGGTGTCGACGACAGCTTCACGGCGGGGCTCGCCACTGGCATCGACGCTACCCATTGCGCCACTTTGACCAGCATCGTGTCCTGCACCAGATCGGCCATGGCCTGCGCCGCGGCGTTGGTGTCCTTGCCGGTGGTGATCTTCGGCGCATCAGCCTTGCGGATCGCTTCGAGTTGTTGCGACACGTCGGCAATCACGCCACGGTAGCCCTCCTTCGCAAACTCCTTGAGCTCCTTGATATCGCCGAGCAGGCCTTTGAACTCCGCCGCCACTTCCTTGGGCAACTCCTTCACTGCCTTGACCAGTTCGGTGATCTGCCGGTACTGCTCGATCAGCGGCTTGAGCTGTTCTTTGATCACCTCATAAACCCCGGTCAGGCTGTTACGCAGATTGGCAATGCCGATCCGCGCGGCCTTGATCAGCGTCATCGCCTGTTCGAAGCGTGCCACCGCCGAACCCAACAGCGTGTCGGCCTTGGCCAGCAACACTTTCTGTGTGCTGACGGTGGCAGTCGGGAACGGCAGCGGTTGGTCTGGATAGAACTTCAGGGTAAAGGTCACCAACCCGCCGTCCTGGCGGGTGTGGGTCATGTCGCATTCGCCGACCTTGACTTGCAGGCGCCCGAGCCACGGATGCACCAGTTCACCATTGCCCGCTTCCAAAGCCTTGAGCAGCTTGTCGCGCTGCTCCAGGCAATCGGCGCCGATGATGAATGCGGTGACATCGTGAATCCTGGCCTGCTGGCCGAGGTCCTCGAAATACGGCAGGTCGCGTTGCGGGTATTCGTGCAACTGACCTTTGCGACCGACCGGGGTTTTCGCCTGATCGATCCAGAAGCCGACACCACGAAAGGATGCCGGCAACAAACGGTCACGCCAGTTCATTGGAACCTCCTGCCGACAGCGAGCGATAGCCGATGCGCGAAGACAGCGCCAGCCCTGGTTGATTGGTTTGCGGTTGATCGGTACGCAGGCCTGCCGGCGCATTTTCGAAGCGCACGGTCAGGCCGCCTTCGAGTTGCGTGCGGTTGTTGATTGCGCTTTGTTGAATCAGTGCGCCGGAACTCTGTGGCAACGAACCACTTTGCAGTGCACCGTTGGCTGCTTGCGGCGTTGCCCCAAAGAACGCGGGTGTCAGTTCGCCTTTGCCTTCGGCATTGGTCTGGCGTTGCGCTTCGGTGAACGTTTCAACCTTGCCGGTAACCTTGGCGATCAGTCCGGCAAAGCCGCCGTCGAACAGCTCTTTGATCGGCGCAATCACGGTTTGCAGTTTTTGCCACAACTCGCCGAACCACTCGGTGATCGGCCCCCAGTTCTTGATGATCTGCCCCAACGGCGTCCATTCGAACATGCTGTGCAGAAACTCCAGCACCGGCGCGGCCAACGCTTGCACCACGCCCCACAGCGCCGAAAACACTTCGCTGATCGGTTGCCAGTACATCGCGATCTGTTCCAGCGGCGACCATTCGAACAGGCTCTGGAAGAAGCTTTTGATCTGCTGCGCCGAGGTTTGCAATGCGGCCCAGATCGGTTCGAAGAACGTGACGATGCTGCCCCAGTTGTTGACGATCATCCCCAGTGGGGAATAGTCGAACAACGTGCCGAAGAAGTCCTTGATGGCTTGTGCCGCCGGTTGCAACGCCGTCCATATCGAGGCGAAGAAGCCAGTGATCGCCCCCCAGTTGTTGATGATCATCCCCAACGGCGTCCAGTCGAACAGACCTTTGAGAAACGCCATCACCGGCACACTCAAGGCCTTGAGCAAGTCCCAGATCGCCGAAAACAGCCCGGTCAGCGGCGCCCAGTTTTCCAGGATCATGCCGGCGGGCGTCCACGAGAACACCGATTTGAAGAAGTCGATCACTGGCGCGGTGACGGTTTTGACCTTGTCCCAGATGCCCGAGAAGAATCCCGCAATCGGTGACCACAAAGCCGCCAGTGTATCCAGCGGTCGCCAATCGAGGATCGAGCGCAACGTCGCCATCGCACTCACACCGATGTTTTTCACGCCCTCCCACATGCCCTTGAAAAAGGCACTGATCGGCGTCCAGTTGGCATAAATCAAACCGGCCGCCACTGCGATACCCATGGCGATCAACATGATCGGATTGGTCTTGAGCACCATGCTCATCACGTCCATCACCTGGGTCATACCGGTGACAGCGGTTTGCATCGCCGAGAAGGCAATCGCCCCCGCCGCCAGGCCTTCGACCAGTTTCGGGTTGTCGGCGAGCAGGCTGCCGACCTGGGTCAGCATCGGTTCCAGCCCGACCACCAACGCGCCCACCGCTGGCACCAGTGCCGCGTCCACGGCTGCGGAAACCTTTTCCATCGACGCACTGAACACGTTCATGTTCTGCGCTGCGACTTTCGGTGTGGCGGGCAGGTCGACGGTTTTTGCCGTGTCGCTGACTTCGGTCAATTTGCCCTGAAACGCCGCCGCCGATTTGATCCCGTCCACGAACGGCGTGATCACGCTGCCGCCCTTGAACAGCCCGCTGATGTCCAGTTTGTCGAGGCCAACCTGCTCGAGATTTTTCTTGAAACTGCCGACCTTGGCCTGAAGGGCGCTGAGCTTGGGCGATAGCTCATCGATGCCCGTGATCAGCACCGGAGTTTTTACTTTCGTTTCTTCGTCTGCCATCACTGCACCTGCTGCATCGCATTGATCCGTTGCGCGTGCTCCAGCGATTCGCGGAGCACATCCAGTGGCCTGGCCATCATCTGTTCGGGGTCAACCTTCCAGAACCAGGCCAGGTCATAGGCGACGGCGATCAGGTCGGTGATGGCGCCGACGCCGCACTCATGAAAAAACTTGCAACGGCCCAGCTCAGCGCATTGAGGTCAGCCAGATCCAACTGGTTGACCGACGACGGTGGAATACCGGCGCACACGGCGATGTATTTGGCCGCCACGTCCATGTCGAGGCTGACTTCTTCGCTCTTGTCGATCTTGTACGGCAGCGCCTTGATCGCTCGCACTTCCTGCACCGTCGGACGGCGCAGGACGAGTTCGGTCAGGGGCTCGCCGTGAGCTTCGATCGCAACCTGAAGCTTCACGGCGCCGCTCATTGCCAGGTCCCCTTGATGCCTTCGAATTTCAGTTCGATGGTGGCGTCATCGCCTTTAGAGACTGGCTCTTCGACCAGATACGCACCGGCCAGTACGTAGACTTTGCCGTTGCTGAATTCGCAGGTGACGGTGATGTCGGTGCCTTCGATCAGCTTCTTCAGCGGGAAGTCGGCGGTGTGCAGCGCAGTCACTTTGAACGACGGCGCGATGTCGGTTTCCTTGTAGAAGCCGGGTACGACGGTTTCGCGTTTGACCGCCATCAGCGGGGCTTCGCAGCCGCCATTGATGGTCAGTTGTGCGCCGTCGACTTTGACGTAGCAGGTGCCTGCAATCAGTTGACCCATGGTGTTACTCCCTTGAATAAAAAAGCCCACGCGCGGTGGGCTGAATGCTGGTGGTCAAACGCGGCGATCAAGCCGCGTCGTCGTACTGCAGACGGAATTGGTTGAGCAGTGCGAACACGCGCAGACCATTGATGTAATCCGGCGGGAACAGCACGTTCACGCGGCTCGGATCCTGCACGTCGCGCTCGACGATCAGGTGCTCGGCGAACAGCTCGGCGTTCTCGACGTGGCCTTCCAGTTCGAGCTTGGCGTACTGCGCGATCAGCTCGCCGCGAATGGTCGCTGGCGTCACGATCGGCTGGCCGGCGCCGAAACGGGTACCGTCGGAGGCCAGTTTGTGCCGGCCGTACTTGCTGGTGATCACGCTTTGCAGACGGCGCACGATGAACGCCGACTGGTGCATGGTTTCGCTGTCCAGGTAGGAGTTATCGGCCTGACCGTAAGCGTTTTTCTGGTAGGTGGTGATCGAGCGCTGGATACGCACGTAACCGCCTTCGTAGTACGCGGTGGCGATGCCGTAGTTGAGCAGCGACTGCCGCTCGGTCAGGGTGAAGCGCTCACTCGCCGGTGCCGGGTCAACGCCCGGCAGGCTGCCGCTCTGGGTCGGACGGCTGGCGTCGGCGGAGATGAACACCGCAGTGCGCGCAGCCAGTGCCGCCGCTTGCACCCAGAACGGTTGCGGTACGCCCGGCTCCAGCGCCTGAATGGTCATGTGCTGATCGTTACGGGCCTGGCCTGCTGCGACCAGCGTACCGACGGTGCCGCGCTTGGCGCTGTAGACGTGACCGAACAGTTGCTTGGCCCACGACCAGCGACCGGTGCTGTCATCCATGACCGCTTGCCAGGTGTTGAGGGTCGACAGATCGGACCATGGCAGTGCGATGAATTCGAACGGCTCATCACCCAGCGCGGCAATCGCCGCCACTTGATCCGGCACGCCGGCGCCGCCGGTCATGGCAGTGACCGCAGTGGTCAGGCCAGCCGGGGTGTCTTCGCCGTTGCTCTTGCCCAGACGATTGAATTGCAGGCTGATGTCGTTACCGCTGTCGCCAGTCCATTTGGCGTTCAGGGTGACCACACCTTCGGCAGCGGCAGCGCTGACCGGCAGGTCGGCGGTGGCGTTGATTTTTTGCGCCAGTGCAGTGGCTGCCTGGGCAGCGGTGGCACCGTTGACCACGGTGGCTTGCACACGCACGCCGCCGACATACAGGTTGAGTACGCCAGCCTGAGTGGCGGTGCCGGTCAGGGTCAGCACGCCTTTGGCGATCGCGCCTTCAGCGTTGTGCAGCGGCAGACACCAGATCTCACCGATGGGGTCAGCCTTGCGGAAGGTCTCGTACATCGAGGCGAGCATCGAGCCTTGACCGCCGATGCTCTTGGCCAGCGCAACGCTGGAGACCAGCACCAGTTTGCCGACTTCGGTCGGCGCGATGTTGTCGTTGACCTGAGCGACGATCAAACGACGCAGGGTCGAGCTCGCGCTATTGGCGGCCGAGTTGTCCATTTCGGCATAGAACAGCGGTACACGAATGTCCGCCGGGATGTTGCTGAATCCGATCGCCATTATTTGGCTCCCTTTTGTTTGGCTGGTGCGGTTTTGAGGGTGATATCGCCGTCGGCCAGACGTCGGCGCCACCAGGCACTGTCCAGCACTTCACGGCCTTCCAGCGGCAGCAGATCGCCGGCCTCCGGGTCAGGTACGACGCGGCCTTCGGCCGGCAGTACGGTGATGCGATTGCTCATGGGGTTACGTCTCCAGAGAAAGTCATTTCCACGCGCCCATCGGGGCCCGGGCGTTTCAGGTTGGGGTCGGCCGGATCGATCGCATCGACCCGCACGGTGGCCCCGGTAAAGGACGACAAACCGTCCAGTTCGCGTTCGTGCCAACTCTCCGCAGGCTGACTCGGCAGATTGCGGCCGAGCTGGAACTCGGCAAAAAAGCGCAGCCGGTAGAAGGCGCGGCTGCTGTTGATCGAGACCATTTCGCCGCCGTCATAGACGATGGCGCTGTAGTCTTTGTCGGGCTTGAAACCCACCACTGCGCGCCACAGTTCGGCACGCAGGTCGTGCAACAGATCCAGCGCTTTTGTAGCGTCGGTGGCGTCAAGCACCAGGACGATTTCGAAGCGGTCGCGGATCGGTTGGGTGGTGAGGTTTTGGGTGGTGCTTTCACTCGCCAAGTCGGCCAGTGGCAGCACGTGGGCCGAAGGTGTCGGCAGATCCGGGTTGCCTTGCAGCAACGCCAGATCGACACCCACCGAAATGTGATTGGCAAGGCTTGGGCATTGCCCACGCAACTGCGTGAGGATCGGGGTGATCTTCATGGGGGTGTTCCAAAATAGTGGGAGTTACCGCAGGCCCCTGTAGGAGTGAGCTTGCTCGCGATAGCGGTGTGTCAGGCGCGTTGGTTTTGAATGTGGCACCGCTATCGCGAGCAGGCTCACTCCTACAGGGGGGCTCGTGGGCTGTGAGATCAGTCCTTGGCTTCGGCTTTCGGGTCGAGGCACGACGCATCGATCAGGCAGCGATAGCTGTTCTCGCGATTGCCGCTGGCAGTGACTTTGTCGATCGACCAGCGCCCGCGCATAAAGTCAGGCCAGGTGTCATCGAGCACCACCAGGCCTTCGGCGGCCAGCTGCGGATTGCCCGGGCAGGTGATCTTTACCTTGAACTTTTGCCGGAGCATTTTGCGCACTTCGCCTTCGCCCACGGCGATGGCGTCGGCTTCGTTGGGTTGCTTCTGGCGGATGGTCTTGAACGGTGCAAGTCCCGTTTCGATCCAATGCAAAACGCCTGTAACAGCATCGACAAAACAGGTCTTGCAGCCCTTGGCCTGTTCGCGGGCAGCCTCTTCCAGCGTGGCGCTGATGAAGGCGTGATCGCTGGGACGATTGTTGTGGGTGACCGACAGCGTCACATCCTGCAGTTTCTGCCCCGAGATTGATTTGATCTGACCGGGCCGCGCCAGCACATACGCATCGCCATAAGGTTTGGCGACCAGGTTGTACTTCTTCGCCAGCCGCGTCAGAAAGCCCATGTCGGTTTCGTTTGACTGGTCGACGTGGGCGATCTTGATCATCGACACATCCGCTGCGACACGCGATGAAAAACCGTGCTGCGACACCAGTTTGCTAAACAACTGACCGAGTGTCGTCGGTCCATGACTGGCGGTGCGGCGCTGCTTGAAGCCGGTCTCGTCATCCTTGCTGAAAGGCGCTGCAGTGGCTACCAGGGTCAGGCGAAACGGAAACAGCGTCGGTGTCAGGCGAGTGACTTTGAACTGGCCCTTGTCGACCATCTCTTCCATTTCCAGGTAACCCACCAGCAGGCCGATTTTCCCGCCCAGATTTGGCAGCCCTTCGAGGCCTTCCAGATCTATGGTCAGGGTCAGTTGATCCGACTCGATACCGGCGGCATCAATGTGTTCCCAACTGATCAGACGCTGGTTGAGCAGATCCGCGTTTGCGCCATAAATCTGCACGACCGGGGTAAAACCCAATGCCATACAACCTCCTTAATCCCAGGCCGTGAGCGCTTTGGTCGCGGCGGGTTTGCTGTCGAGTTCAGGCAGCACGACCCAGATGCCAGCGGGCAGAACCGGGCCGCGTTCGGCCAGGGTCGGGTTGAGTTTCCACAGGGCTTCTTCGGCGGCATCATCGCTGCGCCCGGTTTCGCGGTAGAGCAGCAGATTCACCGAATCACCGGCCACGCTTCGGACCTTACGCATTGTTGAACTCCGCCAATTCGATGACCCAATCGACGACCATCGCTGTGCCGTCATCGATGATCTGGGTCTGGGTTTCCTGAACGCTGTTGATCCGCCACAGACCCCAGTTGCGACCAATGCCATCGATCAGCGGCAGCGGAATACGCAGCGCCTGCAAGGCGCGCAATTCATCCAGCCGATCCATGGCCACGGCGTACATCGATTTGCCGGTGATGGTCAGGGTTTCCGGCTTCTGGCCGGTCTGGCTGGATTTCGGTTTGCTGGTGAGTATCTGTATTTCCGTCCAGCCGCCATCGGACTTGCGCAACAACGAGTGGTACGCAAATTGGCGCGAGAGGCCGAAGATGAAGCTGCCTAATGCCATTTGTTGTTTCATCAGGCGACTCCATCGGTCAGGGCTGCGTCACGGCGGGTGGCGAGTGGGTTGCTGGTCATCAGCGGTGTGAATTGGCTGTCGAACTGGCTTCGCAGGTGCTGTGTCACCAGCAATCCGATGTTTTCCGAACTGCCCGGATCACTGCAGTACACCTGAACCGAAGGTGCGTAAGTGACATGCTGGTTGGCGGCCTGAGCGCTCGCCAGATCCTTGCTGACCTGGCCGGGCGCGGAGAGTGTGTCGGGAGCGAAGAACACGAGCCGATCACTCAATGCGGCTCCCGCGTCTCTGTCCGAGGCTGGAGCAACCTGAGCAATCGTTTCCAAGGCAACGCTCGGAGGCCCCAGACGCGGCGTATTGAGCAAGAAGGAGGGTTCGCCGATGTCCATTTCCCTGGCGGCTGCGGGCGCCAGACTGGCGATCTCCACCACCGGCGCATCCGTTGGAAGCTGCACTGCAGAATCGCCAGTAGATGAAAGATCGGGAGGATTGCCCGGTGCGCCACCGGGTATCCGTTTGCCCAACCGCTCTTTCCCCTCCTCGACAGCGGTGTCCAACAGCAGATCGAATATCTTTTTCAAGGCTGTGCCGACAGTGATGATCACTGCCGCAGTCGTCGGATGGGCCTCGGCGAATTCACTCATCCTGTCGAGGCTGGCACCGGCAACACTCAGCACCTCTGGAGAAGGCGACACGGCATTGGCGCTGGCGATGGCCAAGCGCTCGCTTCGCGCGTTCTGAGCATTCCACTGTCCTTGCGGGGTATTGGAGAGCATCAGTGCAGACTGGCGCACCGAGCTCTGATCACCGACCTTCGACGTCGCGTATTGGTCTTTGTCCTTCACTTGCGTGAAGGCCTGGTTGACGTCGCCAAGGTTCTGCGACAGCAACTGCACCGCATTACCGCCATCGGCAAATAGTGTCTGCGCCAACTGGGCGCGTTGCTCGGCCGGTTTAGCGTTCAGCGCAGCCAGCACCGACAGTATCGCTCCCTGTGCACTTTGCTTGTCCGGGTCATGCATCGCCGCGGTTACGACCGCGGGATCCAGCCCCAGTTGCTTCCAGGCACCACGCTCAGTGGCGGACGCGTTGTCCCCCTTGTCCAGCGCGTGGGAAATGCGCTTCAACGCCTCGCTGGCATCGTCTTGTTTCGTCCCGCTGTTGAGCAAGGCTGCGGACAGCGCGGCGGCTTGCTCGGGTTGCAGGCCTGCCGCAATCGCCGCATCACCCGACTGTTTGAGAACGGCACCGATGTCTGCCGGTTTGGCGCCACCCGGCATTTTGCCGAGCTGGTTTGTCGCATCCGCGAGATCAAACGCCTGATCGCGAGTGAGCTTCATCGAAGTGCGCCAAACCGCCATCATTTCGGCGACTTCCGTGGCCGGAACTTTGAAGGCTGACGCAACGATCGCAGCGTCGCTGGCGAAGTTGAGCAATTCAAAAGGTTTGTCCGACGCATTGGTGAGCTCATTGCCGACCCCTGCGTCAGCCGCCAGTGTGGCGACCTTGAGCAACTCTAGACCGCTCGTGCCGCCCGCTGCCACCAATGGCTTAGTGGCCATTATCAGGCTCGACAGCGCCATTTCATTGGACTGCTTTGGCGGCAGTTGCGCGGCGCTGCCAAACTCGGCAGCAGCCGTGTAAAAGTCAATCGCTGGCTTGAGACTCTCAGGCACCTTGGCCCGCTCACTGGCCTCACCCGACGTTGTCGGTTCGCGGGGCGACTCGCTCTTCGCATTGCTGTTCAGCGAAATCGAACGCAGGCTGGACAACGCCAGCCTCAATGAGTCGATCGCGGCCGTCAGCGAGCCGATCTTGATACTCGCGGTGATGAGCGCTTGACTCAGGCTGGAAATCTGCTCGCGGCCGATCGCTCCTGTACCGGAGCTCACCGCTGCCATGTTCAAACTGATATTGCCGGGGGCCGCTGCACTGTGCTCATCAGCGTTCATCGGCGCATATTTGCTCTCTGCCATGCCGCTCTACTCCTGTTTTACGCCAAGGCGAGTGATCGCTATGTCGTAGCGGCGCAACGCCTTTTCGGCGTCCCATTCCAGAATCTCCGCTTCACTTACCGGGTAAATGAGCGGGACGATATCGAGGATTACTTCGATGTCGCGTTCCGAAAGTAGGCCGCCGGCTGGTTTAAAAAATCGTCGATGCGCACCTGCAATTGCGTCCAGTCCGGGACGGTCAAGTGGGCCAGATCGGGGATCATCAGGCCGGTGCAATGGGCAGTGATGAACTCGGCGCGTTCCTTGGCCGTTTTCAGTTTCTTCATCACTTTGGTCGCGCGCAGCACGGGCATTTCCAGGCTCAGCGACGTCACGGTGCGGCCGGTGACGGCGAGCGGTTGCAGCAGCTGGATCTGATCGGGATCGTCGGATTTTTGCGCGTCTTCGACCTGATCGAGAAAGTACGCCGCAGGGCGTGTCGACATCTCGTGCACGTACTGGGCGATGCTCACGTAATCCGGGCGCTTGAGCTGGTCGAGTTCCTTGACCGACAGGCCGGTGGCGAGCAGCGCCAGTTCGAAGAACTGATCGTCTTCATCATCGCCGGCACGTTCCAGCGCTTCTTTTTGCGCGGCGTAGAACAGCGGCTTGAGCTGGAGCTGGTTGATCTGCGAACCGTCGTCGCCGGTGATTGGAGACAGCAGCTCATGCTGGGGTGGCATCCACGACATGTATGAATTCCTTGGTGATTGTGGGTTTCGCACCCCTTGTAGGAGTGAGCCTGCTCGCGATAGCGATGTGTCAGTCAACGATGATTCGACTGACCTGACGTCATCGCGAGCAGGCTCACTCCTACAGGGGTTTTGTGTTGTGCCGAGTGTTACGGCATCAGCACCGCACGGCGGGCATCACCAAGGATGTCGACGCCGTTGAGCACGAACTTCTGGGTGCGCACGTCGATGTCGATCACCGGTACACCGTTTTCCAGGCGGTTGTAAGTGCGGCAGGACAGCTCCAGATTGGTCTTGGGTTTTTCACCCATTTTCACCGCGGTTTCTTCGAGGGATTTCAGCTTGCCGCCGACGGTGTGATAGGTGAACCAGGTGTTGCCATCCTGATCCTGACCGGCTTCACGCACGTTCAGCAGGATGTCGTCGCCCAGCTTCACACCCAGTGCGAGCATGACTTCGGCGCCGAGGCCTTGCAGGGTCAGCTTGGCGTTGAGCGCTTTGCCGCCCTTGGCCATTTCTTCGACGATGAAGCGGCCGCCACGCATCTCTTCTACGTCGAATTCGATCTTCGGCGGGGTGAATTCTTCAACGGTTGCCGACAACGGCAGGCCTTGCAGGGTGGCCGCGATGGCCTGTCTTACGCGGTTGGTAAACATTAGAGAACGTCCTCCAGGAACTGCTCGATGATTTCATCGCGGGCGTTGAGTTGATAAACCATGTGTTCGTTCGGCGCGTAGCGGCCGTAGTCGATGACCACATACCAGGTGCCGTTCTTGTACTTCTCGACGCTGTTGAGTTCCGGGTGCAGATAAACGCTGCCGCCAGGAATGGTTTCGTCGGCGACCAGGGTTTGCAGCCAGTCGTTGATGCGCTTGACCTCTTGATCCATGAAGGATTTGGTGAGGTTTTTCGCCATGGCTTTCTGGCCGGCCTTGACCAGCTTGCGGCTGATCGCATCTTCGAGGCCGACGTAGCTGATGAACTTGCCGGTGATCGAGCGGTTACCCAGCAGCGAGAAGCCGCCGAGCACCGTGCGGGCGTAGTAGCTGACGCCGTAGCGGTTGAGCAGATCGCCCTCGGTGGAGGTGTCGAGGATGTTGTATTCGACGACGCGGGAGACGTCTTCGGCGTAGGTCACCTGATTGCCCGGGCTCTCCCACTGCTTGACCTTGGCCAGCGCAGCGATCGCCAGACTGGAAGGCGACAGGAAGACGTTTTTCTTCGCTGCTTTCGAGTACACGGCCGGCATGTTGTGCACCACCAGGCAACGGTCGAAACCGAGATCGGCGCCGCCGAGTTCCTGGCTGTAAGTCACTTGATCAGCGACCGAGGCGTCCTTGCCATCCAGTACCACACGAGCCTTGATGCGCTTGCCGAACGAGGCGAACTCGCTGGCCACCGCTTTGGTACCGGTGAAGCCCGGCGCACCGATGATGGTCAGGTCTTCCGGAACACTGCCCAGCGCAGCCAGACCGAGCTTGCGGCCGGTCAGCGGATCAACGCCGCCGATCACGTTGTTGACGGTGTCGGCCGGGGTTGCGCCCGCTTCGACGATGACCACGTACACCGGCACCTTGACCACTTTGAGGATTTGGTAAACCGCGTGGTACAGGGTGCCCTCTTCGGAACCGGTCGGATCGAGCAGCGCATGGGTGGTGAAGCTGTTGATGCGAAACGGCGCGTTACGCGGAATCAGCGGATCGGCTTTCGGCGCAGTGCCGACCAGACCGATGACGTTGTCACCCAGGCCACCCATGGCCTCGGGGGATTCGGTGGCATTGACGGTAATGCCGTTGTGCTCGAAGTTCAAAACCTCAGCCATGGTTAGTCAGCCTTCTTGGCAGCGGCCTTTTTGGCCTGGGTGGTGGGGGTTTTCAGTTGCAGTCGACCGGCGGTGTGCAGGGCACTGGCCTCGACGTCGAGCAGATCAAGGTCTTGACCGACGCTCGACCAGTGCCCACCGCCGGTGGGGAATGGGACGAGCACGGTGTAGGTTTGGCGGGTTGCCATTTTTCGTTTCTCCATAAACGGGAAAGCCCCTCTTGGGGAGGGGCTTGGCGGGTGTTGTTTTTTTTTGAGCGGATAAGAAAACGCCCCGGAGTAAGGGGAGTTTATAGGGGCTGCAGCGAGAGCCATGCAGGCGCTTGAGGACGGTGTGCCGACAACGGAAACCCCCCCGCCTCCGGCCAGTTACGCAATGCGCGACGATAAGACTGCAACTGACCATATTCCTCCGGTGCCAGCGTCGTGTTCTGACCTTCTTCTTGCTCGTCTCGATGCCTGGCGACAATGCCGTCCGTTTCCGCCAGTTGCTGATCGCGCCAATAGCGTTCGGAGATCGCTAATTGCTCGGGTGTAGCAGCAGGCCGGTCTTTTAAGATTGGGTAGCCTTCCGGACCCGCCTCAATTATTTGCCCGTTACTTTGCCCGTTCAGCAAACGAAGATGTTCTTCTGTGGTAATCGGTACTATGTCGATAGGATGTTGGCCGGTAAAACCCGGATCATAAAATCCATTTTTTGACGGTGAATAGTGCATTGGTGGTCCCTTACTTTCCTTTTGCAGTCCAATATATGGCGTTGACGTCATTTGCAGGCAGACCAGTATCGACAAAGCTGAATCCACTCAACGACGAGCTATTGACTACGATCGTGCCCGAGGTAATCACCCCGTCCATCCGTTGAGTCATAATTGAAAAAGTGGATGTGGTGAACGCGGTGGGATAAACAACGGAAATCGTTCCGCCCGTATTGTAACCAGGCAAAAAACCCCATTGCTCGATCAATCCGCTGGGATCTTTTTTGTAACCGTTAGTACCTGTAAGCAAAGACTGAAACATCGGCGAATATTTCAGCGCAGCATCCCCCGAGTCCAGACTCCACCCAGGACCAAGCAACAAGCGCCTGAAAACCGCAAAATTGCCTGGTTGGAGCACAACGCTAGTCAAGTTGGTTGTGTTTACAGCTCCAAAGGTTTCTCCTGCCCGGGTCTTGACCGTTAGCCCCCCAGTACTTGTCAGATGTACCAAGCCCCCCGGAGGCACGCTGTTCCAATCGGGGAGCGTCGCCGTCAAACCTGCTGTGGTAAAGATCGACAGTTTCCCGACGTCGGCAACAGTCAACTGGGTGTTGGAGTCATAGTTTGTCTGGCCGGCGTAACTACCCAGCGCTCGTTGGACAAACTTCGTAGTTGCCAGAACATCATCATTGCTAAAAGCGCTAGCCGTTGGCGCTGTCGGGCTGCCGGAAAACACCGGAGAACTGAGCGGTGCCAAGCCGAAGGTGATGTTTTGAAACACCAAAGCAGTAGTGCCGAGGAGCACAGGACCATCGGTAACAAGCTGCCAGATCGTGTCGGCTTGAGTTGTACCCTGCTCAACAGATACGGTCAGAGTTGGCGTTACCTTAAGATTTGAGTCGGCATCTTTTGCACGAATCCAGACTTCATTTGCAACAACGTACAGTCCATTATCTTTCGATAACGTCTGGTTTTTCACCAGCACTCTGTCACCAGGAACGACGGCGACACCATCAACGGTTTGTGCCGCTTTCAATGTAATATTGCCAGTCGTAGCCACGCGCACCGACTGCTTGGCATCAAGCTTCGCCAGCTCATCCGCCACATACTCCGCGACCCAGGCACGAGTAGCCTTCACGACCGTGTCATCAATCAATAACGTCACCAAGGACGCATTGCTGGTCTCGAAAATCGAGCGGATATAAAACTCTTTACCCGACCCCGACGTCGCCAGCACCGGTTTGAACGACTCCGGATATTTGACGATGGCATAGAGAATCCCGGTATCAGTCCACAGCCCCGCTTCCCGTACATACCAGCCGCCAACATCCGGCGGAATGGTCACTTCGGCGAGCAGCCAGCTCGGGTTCTTCTCGTCCTGGAACAGCGCATTGAGCGGCCCGCGCCAGACTTCGCGCTTCAGCGCCGTGGCGGTCGCGGCCGGGTTGTAGACCGTGCCGCCGCCATCGCCGACGGAAATCTGCGTCAGCTTGATCGGCGTGCCCGCGGCCTTGCACGCCGTTTCGTAGGCAATCCCTGCGTTGGTGAGCAGGGTGTAATAGTCAGCCATTCAGGCCCCCTGAGGATAAATAGTGGATGTTTCGACGGTGTACATGCCGGCGGCCATGAATGCCTCTCCCGAGGTTTCCAGCCCTTCGATGAACACCGGATAAACCGTGGTCAGCTCTCCGCAAAACGTCGCGGCGCCGATGACGTGATTGCCGAAAGCGCTCAAGCCAACGGAGACCGTCAACACATCGCGTTCGCTCTTGGCATCAGCCAGGCGTCGGTCGAGACGGGCGTCGATTTCTTCGCTGTAGGGTTGGTCGCTGAAGGCTCGTACGGAAAAGCTGTACGGCGCACCGGGCGGTGTCTGTTCGTACCAGGCGCGGATTTCCGGGCGCAGTTGCAAACCCTTGGCGGCGTTTTCCAGCGCCTTGCGAGTGCCCGCCTGACGCGCGGTGGGCCAGGCCAGTTCGACGGTCAGGCGTTTTTCCGCTTCCGGTGCGGCGGTACTCCATTCGGCGACACCGCGATCCGCTGCCAGATAAGGCAGGAATGCGACCGGCGTTTCGCTCGGGTTCATCAGTTCGGGAAACGGCGGCGCGATGCGATCAAGCAGTGCGCCGAAGCCCAGATCCAGACCTCGTTCGAGTGCCGAGCTGTTGGCCGGCAGGAGTGTGGGGCGCTGAGTTTTTTCACTCATAGCGTCAGCACCTCAACCTCGACCGCCGTGCAATACGGCGCTTGAAACGCCGTAGTCACGATCGGCACCAGCGGTTCAAGAATCTGCAATTGCACGGCACCGGCGCTGTGCAGCGTGTAGTCGATCCAGCTCGGATCAACCCGACCTTCGAGGCGATGGCAACTGTCGGCGTAGGCCTGCAATTGCTGTTGCGCGGCGACTTTGGTCAGACCCGAATCCGGGCCGGAATTGATCTTGACGACGACGCGGATCTTATAGCGCTGAATGTCAGCAGCCTTGACGGTGACGAGGTCGGTTTCAGGTCGTACATCCGGTCGTGCGAAGTGCTGACGAACGCCTTCAAGCAATGCCTGGGAAGGCGTGCCATCGCCGTCGCGGGACAGCACAGTGACCTGCACTTCGCCCGGCGCGGTACGCCGAGCATTGCCATCCTTGACCTGCGCAGCGAGACCGTCCGGGTTGAAGGTGTAAGTGACATTCACCACACCTGCCTCGGTGGATTCGACTTGCACCGTCGGACGCTCGCCGAGCGTAAAGACTTCGCGGCGATACTGCATCCGCGAACCTGCTGCCGGCGCATGCGGCGCCAGGTAATAACGCAGGCGGGCGTCGTCGTCGCTTTCATAAATCGCCGGCACCGGCGGAAATGCTGCGGGGTCGCCCGCATCCAGCAACTGCCGCTCAAGGCCCATGTCCGCCAGCCGCGCATCGAGGTTGCTGCCAGTCGCCCACCACGCCAGCATCTGTTTGATGCGGGCGTTGTATTTGCGTTCGTGGGTTTGCAGCCGGACACAGAAAGCCTCAAGCGCCAGCGTCAGCAGTTCGCTTTCGTTTTCCAGGCTGGTCTTGAGTTTTGCGGCGCTGTCCGGCGAACGCGCGCCGACGTATTCGACGACGAAAGTCTTGAACTCGGCGAGCAAGTCTTCGAAGGCTTCAACGGTGATCAGTGCGGGTTCGGCCAATTGGTTCTGGCCGGGGATCAACATGCTCATGTCACGACCTCGAAGGTTTGTTGACGGTTTTTCCAGGTGCCGGCGAAACGCAGCAGCAGACCGGCGCCCTGACGGCTGGCGACGATCACTTGCGGCTGAAAATCGTCGATGCCGTTTTGCGCGTTGTAGAACGCTTGCGCCGCGTGGCTCTGGGCCAACAGCAGAACGTCGTCACCGAGGTTCTGCCCCAGCAGCGTGGGGATCAACGATCCGTACAACGGGCGTTTTTGCCGGGTGCCCAGCGGTGTGGTCAGGGCCCGGGTCGCGCGCTGCACAAATTGCAGCCAGTCGTCGACCGTGGCCCCGCTGTCTCTATCGATTCCGATCATGTGGAGGCTCTTGAATCAGGGGCTGATGACACGGCCCTGGTGATCGACCAATGGACCGCTGAAGTGCACGCCCGAAGGGTCGATGGTCAGGCCGACGGCACCCAGTTGCAGGGTGATCATTTGTGGTGTCATCGCTAACCGGGCCGGGCCGATGCTCAGTTCCAGCGACTCGCGAGAACCGCTGAAGTCTGCCGGGCCGTTTTGCCAGTGCAGGGTGTGCGAAGCATCGTCGTAACCGCTTTCGCTGCCATCCTGATGCACGCGACGGGTCAGCGTCGGGATCGTAGAGGCTGGTGGAAAACGATCGCTGTTCAGACCGAACAGCGCCACGGATTGCGCGCCGCTTTCGCCGCTGCCGTAGTTGAACAGCAGACACTGCTCACCCACGGTCGGAATCCGCGACTCACTTTGCGCGCCGGCGCTGGGGTTGAAAAACTTGATAGCCGGGGTGAGCAAGCCACCGTGGCTGACCTGGCAGGTGTTGCTCGCGGCATCGACGGTCTGGCAAATGCCGATGCGACAGAAGCTTTCGGCGCGGCGGTGCAGGTCGTCGATTTCCGCTTCCATTTCGGCCAGGCGTTCGATGATCGGGCCGAGCTGCATGCGCAGTAATGCGTCGAACATCGGTCAGGCCTCCAGCGCGGTGTATTGGTCTGGATCGTCGATATTGCTGACTTCCCAGGTGCGGGCGAATTTCGGTGTGCCGAGCGGGTCGTCGAGCAAGGTCGGGCCGAGGTAGAGCGTCTGTTCGAACGTCAGGGTCCAGGCCTTGTATTGCTGGGCGAGTAATGACGGCAAGCCATCGATATTGGTCGGCAGATCAGACTGATCGCCGGGTAGGCCCCAGCGGTTGTCGGTGATCAGGTTCTTCAGCACGGCGATCAGGTCGCACGCTGCAAAGGCGCTGGCTGAAAGTGCCGGAATGACTTGCAGCGATAGCGTCAGGACATGAGCGATACGCCCATCTGCGGCACGGGCGCCCGGCGCATTCCGGTCGAAGTCAATCAGCACCCAGGCTTGATCGCCCGGTGCAGTGAAATCTTCGTGATTGCCGACATTGAGGTTGAGCCCGGCGGTGTTGCGCAGCGTCGTCGCGATGGCGGTGAACAGTTGCGACGGCTGCTGGATCGGTGTGGGCATACATGACCTCCTTTTCAATCGTCCACGCGAAACCCTGCCGCCAAAATGGCGGCACGGAAAATTGGTTTTGGTTAAGGTTGGTCGCGAGGCGGAACTTCGCAGACGCCGATGCGCTTGGCGGCCCAGCGTTCGTACAACCCGATGGCGACGTCGGCGCCGGCCATCGCTGTCAGGCAACCGAACGCGCCGGCGGCCCAGATCGAAAGTCCTGCGGCGTACAGCAGCATGATTGCCGACACGCCGCAGATCATGCAGGCGCCGGAGCGCAAGGCCAGACGCCGCATAAGCGGCCAGCCACGGGCGCCCTCCTTGTCCGCGCGCCACATTTCGCCGGACACCCCGCCCACCACGGCGAGCAGGATGACCAGCCAGATCGGCATGTCCGCCAACGCTTGTTGCTCGTTTGTCATGTCACGCCTCCGGGAGTGTTGGATGAATGGTGTGTGTTGGGTTCAATCGTTTTCTCTTGAGGTAGGCATTCCAAAAAGCCCGGCGCAGGGCCGGGCTTTTCAGTAATGCGCTCTCGATAGAGGCTATGGGGGTGATGATCGAATCAGAACGGCGCCACCGGCCAGTTGACGGTGGACGGATAGCCGGATTGTTTCTTCATGTCGCTGAGATCCACGCAGTACTGTTTGTAGGCGAGCAACAGCGCTTGTTCTTCAGGGGTGGCAACATCCAGGTCGACCTTGTAATGCAGAGAATTCAACATCAGCCACTGGCCAGCAGCATACAGAAGCTCTAGCGCTTCTTGCGCCACATCCTTTTCGAGCTCTTGATAGGTGGGTTCACTGAACTCCCAATCAACGAAGTTTGTCGTCGTCCCCTTCCATCCCACCTGGACTGCCGGGTTTGTGCTGATATCCACCCAGAAACCATTCGACAACTGTGCTTCTACTGGCATGGCCGTAGGCTTCTCTACAGCGTCGACAATCACCAGAACTTTGTTGAAGGCTTTCGAATAGTTGAATCGAACAAAAGCGTAGCGGTTCATTTGTTTCTCCTGCTGGCACTCATCGCGACTGTTGGTTTTACGCGCTGAGTAAATATCGGGCAGGCATCTTTGAAGAGGCCCGGTTATCCACCGAGCTTTTCAGCGATGCGCTGCGAATGTCGGTATCGGCGCAGCAAACGCTGTTTACGGAACTTCAGGCCAAGTAACCGTCAGCGGGTAGCCCGGCTGTTTGTTGACGTTGCTCAGAGCGATGAAGAACTGCTTGTATTCCAGTAGCGCAGTTTCCTCAGCCGGCGTGGCCAGCCCCAGCTCAACCTTTTGCACCAGGGCCGACGTCGCCAGAGTGGTGTTGGCTTTATCAAGACGATTTGTTCTTGCGATACGCAATTGAATAGCCAGCGAGGACGGCTGGCCCCACATATCGCTGTCGGTAAATGTCCAGACGCCGTCGGTGTTCACCGCGTTCCAGGAATAGTCGATCTTGGGCAGCGCGCTGACATCCACCCAGACTTGATCCGCTGGAAACTCATCGGTGATCGGGTTAGCGGTTTCAAAAATGTTGTCGACTTTGCCCGCAACAACACGTGCGTACTTTTTCATGCTCATCATCCTTATTGATTGCCTGCGTCGAGGCTTCAGTTTCTGCCAGGAAGGCATTCCAAAAAGCCCGACAGTGCGCCGGGCTTTTCAGTAATGCGCTCCTTCGCCTTCCTTCAAATCCTGTGTTCAAGAAGGAAGCTGACTGTTCGGCGCTACTGGCGCGGTACGAGTCCATTCAAATTGTTTTTCCGACCGCGGTCCCTGCCCGCCGGATAACTGCTTCTGGTGCTTTACGCTGCACACCCGGGTCAGTTGCCAACCCTCTGAACCGTTGAGGCCGGTTCATCGCTGCCTTTTCTTGTGGAACTAAAGAGCTTTCTTGCCAACCGCTTTGTCGAGCGGCTTGGTGGCAAGGATATGCATGTATGCATATCCAGTCAATGCGTAAATGCATGTATTTATGCATTTGAAATGCGCAGATGCATGGAAGCCCCGCAGCTCAAGGGTTTGGCGGTTTCATCAAGGCGAAAAAAAACCCGCCGATTGGCGGGCTTATCTGAAGTCGGTGTGGTTAGCGGGCGTACATGCCCCACCAGAAGACGTGACCGAGGATGACGATCTGCTCTTCCTGGATTTCCTGGAAGCTGTAGTCCTCGTCCGGGTGCTCATCGCGATTGAAGCTGCGCAGACGAATGCCGGTCGGCAGGCGATAGAGTTGCTTCACGCGCAACTGGCCGTTGTGATTGATCGCGTACAGGTCGCCATCAATGATGTCGCCGATCCCGCACTTGCCCGCATTCACGCCGACAGTGGCGCCATCACGCAGCACTGGCAACATGCTGTTGCCACGCACGGTCACACATTTGGCCTGATCGAACTGCACACCGTTATGACGCAGGCTACGCTTGCCGAAGCGCAGGCTAGAGCGCTCGCTCTCTTCGATGACGAATCTTCCTGATCCTGCTGCCAATTCAACCTCGCGAAGGAACGGCACCGATACTTCGTCATCATCGACCGGCGTATCGTCGTCCCACAGCATTATGTCCTTGAGTTCCGCGTGTACGTCATCACGCGCGGCTCCGGCCGACGACGCGACATCTGCGCGCCCGCGCAATTGATCGGTGCTCACGGAGAAGTATTCGGCGATCTTCGAAATGTGTTTATCCGAGGGATCGACGATCTTCCCGCTGAGAATCCGCGAGAGAGTGGATTGAGGCACGCCGGTGCGACGGTGGAGCTCCGTGGGGGAGATCCCGTGCTGGTCGAGCAGTGCTCTTAAGACGGAGGCTACGTTGCGTTTTTGCATAACGCGCATAGTGCTTGAAGTTATTCGCGAAGACAAATGCTGATTTGCATAATTAACGCATAAACATGAATTCATCCTCAAAATGATATTGCCGAGCCATCATTTTGAATTGAATAACGGCCCGGTTGTAACTTGCTATCAGCCTCTGACGCGTCGCGCGGCAGCATTGGCTTTTTTCAGTCGATCGGTTCTGGCCTTCCTGTCGTAATCGTCCTTGGCGCCCATGATTCCACCGGCAGCATGCACCCAATCGGTGGCGGTGCAGCCAGAGATCAGCACAGCAGAAGTAAAGACTGAAGCAAAGATAAGGATGTTTTTCATATTCGATTTTCCAGTGTCACTGATGAGCACGTTGGATTGCAGAGTTGAAAGAGAAAACCTGCTGCGGTTCGTTGGCGGTGGCCCCTTTACTCATCCATGAGCTTTCGCAGTTTTGTCTGAGCCCGTTCGAGCCTGGCTTCCTGTTTTTTGATGACTTTCACATCACCGTACTGACGCGCGGCCTCCAGATAGTTCTGTCTGCGCCGCACTTCGGCTGCGGCCTTTTGGATGGCGCTTGAACGGTCATCTTGCGCGGAAGGTTCTTGGCAATAACGCTCGACATTGGCAAGTGCCTGTTCTAAACCGGATTGGCGATAAACATTGTCCGCCGCCTCAGCGCGCTCAATCTGCAACACAAGTTCAGCGCGGCGCTGTGCGCAACTTTCCCGCGCGCCAGCCCATGAACTATCGATGATCAAAACGCTACCCATCAGAAGAGACAGATGCCAAAACAGACTCGGCCTCATAAAACAAAACCCATATAACTTTTTTCTCCAGCGCGTCCATGGAAGTGGCTCACCCGAGACCATGCCTTACGACAACCCAACGTTTCTCGCACACCAGAAAGTGCCGCCATGATCATGTCGCGACAGCGAGTTCTGCACACCGGAAAGTGTTCGACCATCCATACCACTGGTACGTAAACATGATCAAAGCAAAGCAAAACCGGAGTGCGATCGGACAACGTGGAAAAACTGACGTCCTTTTCTTTTCCAGCAATAGCCGCCGGCACAAACACCATACCTTCCCGATTTATTGCAATCGATCGTTTCCAGGCGGGAGACTTGGCCCCGTGAGAACTGCGCACGCAAAACCAGAGCATTTATAACTTTCCTCAACAGCTTAAACATCATCATGTCATTCAAGGCAACTAAACAGCCGCACTACGCCTGACTCTCCGGTAGTCGCGGGGGCTGTTGGCTTGACTCGAACCACATTAACAACGCAGGGCCGCCGAGGCCTTACTGGCATCTTACTCAGTCTTACTTACTCGCCCAGAGGCTTTGCACCTCAAGGGTTTGCGTTAGCGAGGGACGTGGCATACGCCATTGATCAGGTTATTGATATTGTAATAATACTCGGCATCGGAGAAGTAATTGAACGTCACCATGCCACCTTGAAAACCTCTTTCCATAAAAGGAAGTTCATCGCCGGCGTTGTCCGCATCAAACTTTACAATCGAACGCGTCTTGAACAGAAATCTGGAAGTGTCCAGATGTGTCAGTGCAATCTCGAACTTGCGATCATAGGTATAAACTTTGCCTTCAGGGGTTTTGACGACGTAGTACACATAGAGAGCGCCCTCCCTTGGATCGATCGTCATATCACCAACGCCATGCCAACGAACTTTGTGATCATGAGTATGGACAAAATCGATGGATGCGAAACAGGGGGCGCGTGGAATATCACGATTAATAAAATAGAAATACTTGATAACCAGAGCACCAAAAATGCATACAGACAAGATACCAAACAGTGCGATTACTTTTTTCCAACGAGTTGGTAATTCACGCATATGGCCTCCCCTTTACTTTCCGGCTTGATACACTTGACCAGTAATTGGGAGAGCGGTTTTCGCACATAGTAGTTAATATCGGACAATACAATGGGTGGCTCGAACTCGCTGAGCGCTTTGACAATATCCTCTTTGGACATTTTTTCACTTTCTTCAACATACAATTTCGCTTCGCCTTCTTGCCAGATGAGTTTCCACTCCTCCAGATCAGCAGGTTTTTTAAACACCAGATAAGCGTAAAAGACCGGAAGAGCAATCGCCGGCGCCAGGATTGCAGGCAAAAGGAAGCGCCAGTAACGACTGAATGGCGTTTTCACCAAGGAGGCGTCGACGATGAATGGTTCAGCATCAATTATCAGCGCGGGCTGCGACTCAGAGGCTTGAGTCTGTGCCCTGACCAAGCGGATTTCACACAACAGCACCACGCCACGGCGAGGCAGGGTCTTGAGACTGTCCCGAGGCAACCCGACGTCAGCGAAATGCGTGCGAAGCATGTGCAGGGTCTTGTAATAACTGCTGTCGGAAATCACCAGTCCGCGCTCCCCCCAGACCCTGGAAATGAGCTGTTCCTTATCGGTCACGCCGGCTATCAGCGCCAGCAGCAGATCGCTTTCATTGCTGCCCAGCAAGGCTGACCGCCGCGCCCGGCTGAGGGTCATTTTTTCTGCATCGTAGTAACAATCGCTCGCTGACGCTTGTGAGCCGATGCCCTCTGACTGTTCCAAGCTGCGTCCTCAACTGATCTGCAATCCTCGAATTCCGATCATTCGATAGCTTTTCGGCACTATAGGACACAATGCAAACCCAAGCGGCGGTGCGTTGCTGCATCCACCTCAAAAAAACTTCATACTCGGCTCCACTGAATCAACTCACGGGCCGCATCGCTGGCAAACACTCGCCATTTCGTAGATGCAAACGACCCCGTTTTTGCCTTGTCACTTTTTCCGGTAAAGCTAAACCCCTGATGAATAAAGCTATTTCAGACCTGTCCTCCCACACTCCGATTGTGCTGGAGTACTTTGGTCGTTATGCCCCAACCCCCAGTGTTTGTTAAGGATTAGCGCATTTCACCATTGCATGCGCAAACGCATGCTTGGCATTGAATGGCATTAAATGGCGTACGGTTTGCCCCATTTTTGCCCCATCCCAAGAGGCCTATGGCCGGACCTTTCGAAGTGGCAAATGTACAATGTGCGAACCGGAGTCGCTCGCTTTGGACTAGGATCATGCAGAATGATGGACAGATTTAGCCACGCATCGACTTCAAGGACGAACACCATGCCAGATCCGTCGGATTTCAATATCGTCACGGCAGATGCTCTGACGTTGCTCCTGCATAACCAGCATGCACTCGGTGCAGCAATCGAAGAAATCACCCATTGGATCTCAGGGACTGGCGCAGACACTGTTGCCGATAACGCCGTTGCGGCCTTGGAAACGCTTGATCGAAATGCGCAAACGATCACTGACGCGATCATGCGACTTAGGCAGTCTAGTGCGCCTCGTTAGATAGGACATCTATTACGTCCAATCGCGCAGGCATCTTGACCTGGTCTTGGGCCTTAAATGCGTCCAGGAGATCACTTGAAGTTATAGCCCGCCAAGACCTGACCTCGCTCCCCTATTGGAGCAATTGCCGCTACTGATTGTTTGGATAGGGACTCGAACCCCCGCCAGCGTCCTTGTATGCCGCTCAAGGCCAGTAAATTCGATGCTTTGGCCCTCTGCAACTGGCTTATTACGGCCTACGCCGGCCCCGGGTTTGCCCTAGATTTGCCCTAAATAAATACCTACATCTTCATCCGCTACCGGCTACGCTAGCAGAACAAAAACTCGAACGAGGCGTGCATGGACCTATATGTAGCAATCTCGATTGATAAAAGTAGCTATGCGAGTGACCTAACAAAACTGAACCTGCCTGCGCTGCTGGGGAAAGCGGTCACTGAAAAGCTAGGTGGCGCAGCTCATGTTCCGAACGCCACCATACTCAAGGTTAAGGAAGTGACTGCAATCTATCAGAACTGGCCAACCAAGCCAGCTGAATCAAATCCTCCAAAACAGCTATCAGACATCCGTCCCGTGCGCAGCTGAATGCCCCCAACCTCATACCTGATGCGCTCAACCGACCTTGTCCTAATGAGCTTAAGAGCGGAGAGTACGATTGGAAAATCTAAATTTAGTCATGACTGAAAATGGATTGAACCTTCTTGGAATTACCGACGCAGTAAAGCTCGTTGAAATTGATCATCCACTGGCCAAGCGCGTAGCTGATCTTTACTTACATAAAATTGATATTGAATTTTCGAACTCTTGCCTTGATGCAATTAATCGCACTGAGGACCAAATTATACGGGAAGCTTTATGGAGATCTGCAGTCATCCATTTCTTCAAATGCTTTGGGGATGGCATCCGCTTTCTTCTGATGTCCGACCAGATATATAAGGGCCTACCAAAGGAAGCTAATGAGTCATTTAAATACTTTAAACTACTTAGAAACAAACACATTGCTCATGATGAAAACCCTTACAACCAGTGCTTATCTTGTGCAGCCATTAACGATGGAGGCAAAGATTACCATGTAGAAAAAATAGTTTGTATCTCCTCAACGAGCTCAACACTTGACGCCTCTCACTGGTCCAGTTTGAAAGCTCTAACTGACCGCGCACTCGAATGGATAACATTGGAGTTTGATATTTCTTGCGAAAAACTAACGAAAATTTTGGAAAAAGAAACTTACGAACAAATTACATCAAAGCCTTCTCCCCACGTCACGGCACCCACAGCGAGGGAAATCGGCGACCGAAGAAAAATCTAGCCTTTCATACTCCGATTGCGCTGGAGTATTTGGTCGTTTAGCCCACCTATACTCAGCGCTTGGCGCAGCATCTGTCTGACGACTCAAACAACACACAGCCACCGCTCTGAGCTAGCTTCAGCAGATGCACACGTTGGAAATGGTATAGATGACACACCGCAGCGGACTCGCCGATGTATCTGATCAAATTAGAAAGGAGCAGGAATGATGAGTCTGACACCTAAATATCTTTATCGATTTCGCCCTGTTGCTAACCTGCTGGGGATAGATCGTGAAAGCGAGCTTGAGGGGACATATATATACTTCGCCTCACCGGAGCAACTTAATGACCCGCTGGAAGGCTATAGAGAATTGGTCTGGAAAGGCGACAAAATAATCTGGACAAACTTCTTCAATCACTACATTGAATGCATATTTATTCGCAACATGCAGTATCTCGCTGGAAAGTTCGGAGAACGTGTTTTCCCATTACACCCCCACTTCAATGAAATGCCCCAAGAGCACGCGACAGACATAAAAAATGAAATATACAAATTCACTGAAAACCAAAACATACAAAGACATATAGAATACCTCTCCACCAACCAGCACCCTATATATAGCAATGAGCTTTTGCTACACCTACGATCCATACAACTTTTTGCAATGCAAATCATTTCAAAAGTTCTCGTTAAATATGATCTAATCCCTGAAGGGTATGGGATTAATGGTGAGTCCCTTGACGTTCTTTTAAGTACGTCTAGTAAACTTATGGATCAATTGGAGCATAGGGATGCCCCTGAGAGAGGATTGTTCTTCGATCAAACCATGTTAGCTGCCTTGCAGAGCATTGATTTGGTCAACAGCTATACAGACGTCATGCGAGGCAACTCATCCGAATGGTTGCATCTATGCAACAAATCGCCTGAGGATTTTTTAAATTCTCGGATTCGCCTAACCTATCCTGATTGGTTCGTTTCCTGTTTCATGGAGGATTGCTCAAACTCCTCCATTTGGGGAACCTACGGAAATAATCACAAGGGAGTCTGCCTAAAATTTAAGGTTCGAGAGGTTGTAGGAACTCCAACTATTACACTGCAAGTTCCAACAGCAAACAAGCCGGTAGCCAAGTGGTGGACACAGACAAATTTTGTGTTCCAAAAAGTTCACTATACAAAAAAAAGCCCAGAACTAGATTTTTTCTTAAGCTTAGGTTCCTACACGGAAAAAGAACTAATCAGCAAATGGTACACAAACATTCGAGGCGAAAAAAGCAACCGTATAAATGATATATTTGGCAACCTTAGAAAATGGCGCGAACACTACCAGTCAAGCGACAAGCTGAGCCTAACAACTAAAACCCGCCACTGGAAAAGCGAACAGGAATATAGACTAATATACAAACCTAATTTTGGCTCAAACCTCTCAAATCAAGATAGAAAGTTGAAATATGATTTCAATGATTTAGAAGGAATTATATTCGGCATCAGCACTCCACTCGCTGAAAAACACAAATTAATGAAAATGATTGAGCAGCTATGTAAAAACCTACGCAGAGATGATTTTACTTTCTATCAAGCTTATTACTGCCACACAGACGAGAAGGTTCTATATCGACCAGTAGGCCATGTGTCCTTATCAAATGGCATTACTCCCCACTCATATTGATAGCAGCTTGTTTATAAACGAAAAGTTTCGAGCTGCTGTACCGACGAGGCACGACAGTACGACGATGGCTGGCGGCAGCGTCCTACGCTGATAATAAGGATTCGATTCGCTTCACCCGCTCTACTGTTTTCAATAGCCAGCCTACTCCGCTTCAACCAAGTGACTTTTAAGGTGTCTGTATCTGGCTTTTCAGATACCTAATGAGCTTAAACGGGCACCTGCGCTCAGACGCCCCAGCCTATTCCGCTCCCTTACCATCCTGCCTGGCGGCTTCACATCACTATTTGCAAGCCACCTCCCACAGCTGATCAAGCCTGGTCGTATAACTCTGGCTCATCATATCCCGGCGCATGCCCCAGTCCGGATTCGTCGGAACGCTAGCGGCTCGAAGTGTACCTCTCCCCCAACGCCCGTTGATCTGGTCCAACACCGCCATCACGCGGGTCGCGTTTGCTGGCTGGGAAATGGCAAACAGATCGTCGGTGTACTCACCTGGCTGGCAAAGATTCAACAGCATCACTTCTGCCTTGCTGTAGTTAAAGCCAGGCCGGAACACCCGATCAAGCGCATCGACCGCCACCTTGGTCAACAGGCGGACGTCGTCAGTTGGGTACGGCAGGTCCACCACTACACCGTTCGCGTATTTGGCTTCTTCCGGATTGAACATGCCCGTGCGGATGCTGACGCGGATCTTCTTGCACAATGTTTTTTGGGCGCGGAGCTTTTCCGAAGCCCGCATCATGTAAGTGGCCACGGCCTCCTTGATCGGCGGCAGATCCTTCAGTCGTTTGCCGAACATCCGGCTGCAACAGATTTCCTGTTTCGGCGGGTTCGGCTCTTCCAGCTCTAAGCATGAGGTGCCGGTCAACTCCCGCGCCGTCTTCTCGATTACCACGCTGAAGTTCTTTCGCAGCGACCACGCGTCGGCCTTAGCCAGGTCCATCGCTGTTTTGATACCCAGGGCATTCAGGTGCATCTTCATGCGCCGCCCCACGCCCCACACTTCGGCCACGTCGGTATTGCGCAACACCCAATCGCGTTTCACCGGGTCGCAAATATTCACGACACCCCCGGTTTGGGCCTGCAATCGCTTTGCCGTGTGGTTGGCCAGCTTGGCCAGCGTCTTGGTCGGGGCGATACCCACACCAACCGGAATGCCGGTACATCGCAGGACCTGGCTGCGAATCTGTCGGCCGAGCACGTCCAGCCCGTCGATACCGGTGAGATCAGCAAAGGCCTCGTCGATGCTGTACACCTCCACCGCCGGGACCATCGATTCGATTAGCGTCATCACCCGCTCGCTCATGTCGCCGTATAGGGCGTAGTTCGACGAGAACGCTACGATGCCGTGCTGCCGCAGCTTGTGCTTGATCTGGAAATACGGCTCGCCCATTTTCACGAAGGGCTTGGCGTCGTAGCTGCGCGCGATGACACAGCCGTCGTTGTTTGACAGAACCACGATTGGGACTTTGGCCAGATCTGGGCGGAACACACGCTCGCAACTGGCATAGAAACTGTTGCAGTCGATCAAGCCAAAAACCGGTGGCGACTTAGACATGGCTGCGCACACTGCCGGTGATCACGCCCCAGATGGACAGCTCGTCCCCCTCAAGCACGTACCGTGGCGGGTATTTAGGGTTCTCCGACAGCAGGATCACATCTTTGCCGCGAATGCACAGGCGCTTGCACACCGGATCATTGTTTAGCAATGCAACGACGATGTGGCCGTGTGCAGGCTCAAGCGAGCGATCCACCACCGCCAGATCGCCCTCGAAGATTCCCGCGCCCTGCATACTCTCACCGATGATCGACACCAGGTAGACGTGCGGCGCGCGGATGTGCAACACCTCATCTAGCGATATTTGCGCCTCGATGTGATCTGCTGCTGGTGAAGGAAAACCAGCCGGCACCTGGAACAGGCAAAGCGGCAGCTTCAGGCCGCCCTCGGCGATAGGACCTAGAATTGAATAGCTCATGACGCACGACTTCCAATACTGTACGAATGTACAGTTAACTTTCAGAAAGGCTTGCGGTCAATTTATGTAGGGAATATCTGATAGGCGGGCGTGCTATGTGCGGACGACTTTCGCAGTACGACGGTATTAACGACTTCGTTGCAGCGTTGAGCATGCCCAACGCCCTGGTTAACAACGCTGGCGACCTGCCCTTCGAACGCTACAACGCCGCTCCCACTACCCAGTTGGCCATCTTCCACCAGGAAGGCCAGTACCTGCACGCAGACATGGTTCGCTGGGGCTGGCGGCCGCACTGGGCTAAGGACCGCGCCTCGCCAATCAATGCCCGGGTAGAGAAAGTGGCCCACGGTCCGTTCTTCCGCGCGATCTGGCCGCACAGGGCAATCATCGCGATCAACAACTGGTTCGAATGGGTGGATGAAGGCGGGCCGAAGAAACAGCCCTACCTGATTCGTCGGAAGGACCGGGCGCCGATCCTGTGCGCGGCCATCGGCCAATACCCCAGCGCTGAGCACCCGCCAAGCGAGCACGACGGTTTCGTGATCATCACCGCCGACAGCGCTGGTGGCATGGTGGACATTCACGATCGGCGCCCGGTGACGCTCTCACCGGAACTGGCTCGGGAATGGCTGGACCCGCACACGCCCAAGGAGCACGCCGAGCAGATGGCGTTGCTCCAAGGCGAGTCAACCGAAGCGTTCGAATGGTTCCAAGTGGATCGGGCCGTGGGCAACGTTCGCAACCATGGCCCGGAAATTATCGAACCAAAAAGCGCGATTACCGACGGCGACGAAAAGGGAAACGGCTGAACCGGCCCATTACCTTCAGCGTGACATCCAATGCATCACCAGCACCACCACAGTTAACCCACCCGCATAATAATAATATTCTTATTATCTTATTATTCTTATTATTCTTATTATTATCTCCACACCATACCCGCGATGAACTTACAAAATTTTTTGTGCACTTGTGCACTTGTGCACTTGTGCACTTGTGCAGTTATCCACTTGTCCACCTATTCGCTTTCACCTATGTGTCTTTACGTCATTGCGTCATTGCGTCATTGCGTCATTGCGTCATTGCGTCATTACGTCATTACGTCATTACGTCATTACGTCATTACGTCATTGCGTCATTGCGTCATTGCGTCATTACGTCATTACGTCATTACGTCATTGCGTCTTAACGTCTTAACGTCTTTACGTCTTTACGTCAGCGGACTTATCAAGGTTCACCACACCATCTCTTAGCGTGAGTAAGCGGTAATACGGTATTACCCACAAAAACATTTTTAAAAAATAACTCCGCAGTCAATTGACATGATAATCAACCAAGGGGTATGTTCGCTCCTCGTTGCAGCCCAACTAATAACACGTCACCTCGCTAAACGAGGCGACGTACACTTGCGAGCGAAATTTATGACTAGCGCACTGTTAATAACTGCCTACATTGAAACTATTCGTCTTATAAATATTTTGCTAACCCAATTAGCCAGCGTGCAGTTTTGGTGATCAGAACAGCCCACCCAAAGCTACCGGCTCCCAATTCATGATCACCAGTTCACCGCTGACCTCGGCCTTCACCTGCCGCTGATTCGCTGTGGTGTAGCGGATGTCCAAAGTCTCAAAGTGGAAGCCTTCGAACACACGGCGGATGTCCGGATGGTCGTTGATGCTTACCATCACCTTGCCTTTGCAGCGGCGCATGAAGCCGGCCATCCGTTCGTAGTTCTCAAACGGAAAGTCCACACCATAACCAGCAGTCTGCCAGTAAGGCGGGTCCATGTAATGGAAGGTATGGGCGCGGTCGTAACGTTCAGCGCATTCAAGCCAAGGAAGATTTTCGACGTAGGTACCGGACAGGCGCTGCCAAGCGGCCGAGAGGTTTTCCTCGATCCGCAGCAGGTTGATGGCCGGAGCAGTGGTCGCCGTGCCGAACGTCTGACCAGATACCTTGCCAGCGAAGGCATGGTGCTGCAGGTAGAAGAAACGGGCGGCGCGCTGGATGTCGGTAAGGGTTTCGGGGCGGGTCATTTTCTGCCATTCGAACACCTGCCGCGAGCTGAGCGCCCATTTGAACTGGCGCACAAACTCTTCGAGGTGGTTCTGCACGACGCGGTAAAGCGTGACCAGGTCGCCGTTGATGTCGTTGAGGACTTCGACCGGCGATGGCTGGGGCTTCATGAAGTAGAGCGCGGCACCGCCGGCAAAGACTTCAACGTAGCATTCGTGTGGCGGAAAAAGCGGAATGAGGCGGTCGGCCAGGCGGCGTTTGCCGCCCATCCAAGGGACGATGGGTGTAGACATAAAAAGCAAGACCTTTACTGTATGTATAAACAGGTGCTAGGCTCGCCGCGCTTTGTGCACGGAGCAAGAGCCTTGGCTGGACTTGCAGGGACCATCTGCAGGGACGGCGGTCGATCCGGATGTTGACGCATCCGGATCGACCGCTCTTTTTCACTTCGGTGTTGAGACTTCTTTGGCGTACGCCTGACAGGCCGCGAGGGCAATCAGCCCCCGGTCGCCGTCATCTGTGACGCCGATAATTCGTTGAGCATGCGCTGGGTCAAGTTCGGCTCTTGTGGGGCCATGAACCACGCCGCCGGTGGCGGTGGCGGCTGACACCAATCCGTTGCCGACGCCGGTGGTGGCATCGAGTAGGACTGACAGGCGCAGATCAGCAGTGGCAAGGCGGTCGCGCAGGCGACCTTGATCACGTTGGGCATCGCTCAAGGCTCGGTAATGGATTTGTTCGCTGGTGGCCAGGCGCTGCTCGAGCGCGAGGCGTTTGTCCTGTTCGGCACGCTGCTGCGCAACCGTGGCCAGGGCCAACTGGTTAAAGGTTTCGGTGTGGAGTCGGGCCTGCTCTGCGAGCTGTTTGCCGTAGCGCCAATCCTGTAATTGCCAGGCGATGGCGGCGGAAGCACCGGCTAAAACGGCCAGCAGCACGCCTTTGGCCGGCAGCCGATACGGCGCCGGTATCAGTTCGCCGAGACGCATAGCACCGCCCTCGCCCGCCCCCACAATTCCAGCCGATCCTGCAGGCCATTGAGGCCGCCGTTAATCCTGCGGGTGATCGTGTTGAATTCGTTTTGATCGGCCAGCGCGTTCAGCCCATTCACGAACCAGAACCATGCGGCCGACTCGGCGGCCCACTGCGGCAGCTCCAGCAGTTCAGGCGTGCGCAGCAATCGCTCGTCACCGAACAGCGCCAAGCTGCAGCGCAGGTAGTTGTCGTGGCCAGTGACCTGGATCAGGCCGCGACCGCGATAGCGCTGGCCATCACCATCCGCTGCCGGTGTGTTGCCCAGTTTCGCAGCCAGGTTGCCGGTGTCGTATTTGCTCAGGTACTGGTCGCCGCCTAGCTCCCGGACGTACTGCAGCTGACCCGACTCGTGACCGACTTGCGCTAGAAATGCGGCTTGGCGTTTCGGCGTGTTGATCTGTCGATGGGCCATGGCTGCGTTGAGGGCGGATACAAAAACGCCCGATTGGCGGCGGGCGTTGGGCATGATGCTTTGCAGCTGTTGTTCAGTGATGGACATACAAACTCCAGACATAAAAAAACCGCACTCAGGCGGCGATGGGATGGGGTTACTGTTTCTCGATGTTCACCACCTTGAGGGGTGGTTTAGGCCCTTTCTTTTTCTTGCCCTTGGATTTACCGGCTTTGCCGGCGTTGCATTCGACCGTAGTGGACCAGCCGGACTGGGTGAACACCTGCTCGACCGAATCCGCCAGGTATTCGCCATCAAGCCCGACCTTGAAATCCTGAGCGATGATGGGACGCTCGGCGAAGATGTCCGTCCGGCCGGGCATTTCAAGCCGCACATCGGCGGTCGAGCGGTTGAACGCAGATAGACGAGCCTTGGCCGCCGCTTCTGCAGCCGTTTTGTTCGGGTAGATATGGCGGTCGGTATGCACTGCCGGCAGGCCGTCTGGTGCGTCATCGTTGTCGATGGTGACCACCGCGAGCTTGCCGTTCTTTTTGTCCTGATGCTTGGTGGCCACCGCCTTGTGCGAGTTGCGATCGCCGAGACTGAATTGCCAGCGACTGAGATCGCGGCGGGTCAGTGTGATAGCGCCGAATGCTTTGCCGCTGGCCGTCTGGCCACCTTGGCGCGGCATAACCAACAGCTTGCCGTCGGCGACCTTGGCCGTGCAGTCGTACTGCTTGGCCAGACGGGTGATGAAATTAAAATCGGACTCGTTGAGCTGGTCGACCCGAGCAACCTTGGTCGACACCGGACACACCGGTGTCCAGCCATTGCGCGCCGCGACGTCAGCCACGATCTTGGACAGCGGCACGTCTTCCCAGCTTCCGCTACGGATGGTCTTGCCGCTGCCACGCATGTCGCTGGCCTTGCCCTTGATCACGATGGTATCCGGTGGGCCTGATACCTCGACCGTGTCGACGGTGTAACTGCCCATGCGCGCCAAGGTCGTTTCGGCATACCCCAGGTAGATCTCGATTGAGCTGCCACGCCGTGGCAATTGCACTTGCCCATCACGGTCGTCGATACGCAACTCAAACTCGTCGGACTCCATGCCCGGCTTGTCAGAGGTACGCAGTAACAACAGCCGATCATTGATCTTGGCCGTGACATCGGCGCCATCGGCGACAATTCGAAACATCGGTGTCATGGATTTTTCCCAATAAAAAACCCGCACAGGGCGGGTCAGAAAAACAACGTGTCGTTACGCCTAGCGCGGCTGTGCGGCGGCGCGGGCAGCCTGCGTCAATCCCACAAACTGACGCCCTCACTGGTCGGACTCGGCAAATCCGGCAGGACGATGATCACGCCCAATCGGAACGGCTGGTGTCGCCAATCGTGCGCTGCAGCACGCGCGCTTTGTTGCCTTCAGCCTCAAGGCGCTTGATGCGCCCGGTCACGTCCTTGAACGCGGCGCCGACCGTGGAACTGACGGCACCGCCGATCACCAGCCCGAGGGCGAGTTTGTTTGCCATGTCATGGCCCTCATGTGCCCAGCACTACCGATGGCGGCTCAATCCGTGAGCCACCACACCATATCCGCGAACGGCATCGACTGGATCTCGGCGGCGGAAAATCCAGTTTCCGCCGCCAGACGTTTCGCCGCGGACTTGATCACGCTGGGGTTAAAGCCCGTCGTCGTTGTCCATGCGAAAATAGCCGGCCTGCAAGCGGTTAAAATCCACCAGCTTCAGCCCCTCCAGATCCGCCACACGCGCACCGGACAATGCAGCGAACAACACCAGCTCGCGCTGCTCATCATCGCCACCCACTTCACGGTTGGCCGCCCGCACGTCGCCCAGCCGCGCGCACTTCACGCACCGTCGGGTTACGCAGGTTCAACGTCTCGACGTCGATGCTATTGGCTTGGCTTGGGCGGGTCAGCGTTACGACGGCACCGACTGCACTGAGCGACAGCCAGGCCGGAAGGTTTTTAGCGATTGCTTGAGTCATCTGAATCTATTCCTTACAGGCCGAGTGCTTGGCGCACTTCGAGCAGTTGGTCTTTACCGTCGATCACCTGAATGCCGGCGACCATGTCGATCTCGTACATCAGGCGCCCGTCGATTTCGAGCTTGTAGTACGTGACCGCAACGGCGTGTTTGATCTCGGCAGCATCACCGGCTTTCCAGTCACCCAGATCGACCTCTTTGAGGCGACCGCGCAGGGTGGCAACAACCGCTGTCACCGCCCCCTTTTGGCCCTTGAAGGCACCTCGGAACGTGGCGTTGAACGCTGTGCCATCAGCCAGGCCGAAGTATTTGAGCGACTCACGGCGCACGCCCTTGGTGACAAACGAGGCTTCCATTTTTTCAAGCCCCTGATCCATATCGATGGGGCCAGCCATGCCGCCGCCACGATATTCGTCGGTCTTGGTGGTCAGCTTGGGCAGCGTCAGGCTCGGCACGTCGCCGGAAAAGTTCACGCCGTCGACGAACAGGTTGGTGTTGTACAAAGTCTGAGGAATCATTTGCTACGCCCCCTTAGGCTGCTTCAAGCACTTCGGTCATCCACTGATCGGTGACTTCGAAAAGGAAATTCGGGTTCTCTGCCGGCGGCACGTCGGTGAAACGGATGCGCCAATACACCTTGCCCTGGGCGATCTGGCTGGCCGTGTTCAGTTCGGTGTCGGGGAACACTTCAAAGTTGATGATTGCGCCTTGGGCTTTCAGGTCGCGCATGAACGCATCCAGACCGTTGGTGACATCGGTCACGTAGGTCTTGGTGATCGAGCGGTCGACCGCCCACTTGTGCCCGGCCTGAACCGCGTCCATGAGAATGAACAGCGTGCGAACGCGGGTAACGAATGCCCACTTCGGATCGCTCGACAGCGTACGGTTGCCCCACAGGCGGTAACCGTCGTCACGAATGATTGTGGTGATATTGGCGTTGTTGAGCAGGTTGGCCCGGCAGGTCTCGTCGCCGTCCAGGTACTCGACCGCGCGACCGGTTCCGGTGATGCCAGTCAATTCCTTGTTTGACGGCGAAGCCCAGAAACCGTATTCAGCATCCGTCCAGGCGAAAAGGCCCGCTGCCCATGCCGAACCCGGCGCGTCGACGGTCTTGCTGGTGATGGTGTCCCAATACCTGACGCCCGGGTCGACCATGAACAGGTTGCGGCTGCCGAAGTTATCGGCGTAGGCCATGGCGGCCTCGTCGGTCGTGCCCGGGCCATCGATGATGCCGATGGCACGCAGTTTCTGCGCCAGGCTATCGAGCGCCGTGGCCACCGCCTGAGTGGCCGTGTGGCCTGGCGCGATCAACAACCGCGGCTGGGCGTTGAACAGGCTTTTGCCGTCGAGCAGCGCCTGCAGGCCGGTACGCTGACCCGAGACCAGTTCACCGCCAATGATCGCTGAGGTTTGCAGCGCGGCGTCTTCCAGCTTGGGCACGCCGATGGCGACGATCACCGCCTTGGCTTTGACGTAGATCGCCTTACACGCCTTGGTGATTGCCGAATCGGCGCCGAAGGCGGCAATGGCCTCGCGCTCGGTGGTGATCAACTTCAGCTCGCCCGCCTTGGCCGTACCACCGCCGAGAACGCCCGGTGTGAAGGTGTCGCACAGACCGATAATCGACGAAGACGGCAGCGAGATGGTGCGCGCCCCAGTATCGACCGACGTGGTCGTGACGCCGTGGAAAAAACTCATAAGGCTCGTTCTCCAGAAACGAAAAAGCCCCGCATGAGCGAGGCCGTGAGGGTGTTGGTGTTACGCGTAACGGAAAAGAAAACGCCCCGTCATTGCGGGGCGTTTATTGAAGCTGCTCAGTCAGCCAACGAGGTGTCGGTGGTCGGTGGTCAACCAGTGGAAACTCACCGGACTCCGGCCAGTTGCGCAGCGCTCGGCGATACGCTTGAAGCTCGGCGTATTGCACGGCCGTCAAAGTGGGGTCGCTGCTTTCCTCCAACTCATCACGATGACGAGCCACTACACCATCCGTTTCGGATAACCGTTGGTCTCGCCAGCTCCTTTCGGTGGCGGCCAATTGCTCATTGCCGGGCGGCGGTAGGTCGGCCAGAACAGGAACACCATCGCGATCCCAGTCAATTACCTTACCTTCAGATTGCCCTGCCAGAAGCTCTGCGTGGTATTCAGCAGAGATTTTAATCACGTCATCCGGCATAGCTGTATGAATGGACTCGTCATAAAAGCCGCGTGCAGATCTCGACGCAAACATGAATTTCTCCTTATCGACCTATCGCAATGTAGTAGCAGTTCAACGCCACCCGGTTTGTCGATGATGACCACGCTTGATAGCGAGCGCCGGCAGTAGTTTGGCTCTCCATCGTGCCGAAAACACCGTTCGATCCTGGAGTAATTGCAACCGTCAATACCAGGCTATCGAGCGATGAGGGGAAAATCACCGGGAAGGAAAATGGAACTGGTCCGTTAGCACTTCCTGCAACAGTTCCAAACTGGATTATTCGACCACTCGGCAGCTTCTGGAAGCTATTGATATCTACCGATGAACCGAATGCCGAGGCATATTTTAGCTGTGCTGTTCCCCCCACCGCGTACCAGTTAGCTCCATCCGATTCGACGGTCAGGCTGTCTCCAAGGCCGAGTGTGATGCTTGATAAGGTTTGGCTCCCATTGAAATAAATCAACTGGTTCTGCTGTGTAACGATAAAGCAGGGCTGACTGGCAAACATCACAATAGGTAGTCTTGTGCCCGCCTTAACAGCCGCCGCAGAAGGCAACGTCACCGTGTAATTTCCACCGGCGCCGGCATAGATAAGTTTTCCAGCGTGCCCTGCATTGAGAGTTGTAACACCCACCAGAATGGCGAAGTCGGAATCATTCCCTAGCGCTCGCTGAACAAACTCAGTGGTGGGCAGCGACTTGCTGCTGTCGAACTGCGCCGGGGTTGGAGCGGTTGGATTATCCAAAAACACTGGGGACCTTATCGGCGCGAAACCATAAGTCACGTTCTGGAACATCAGCGGTGTAGTGCCCAGGACAATTGTTCCGTCAGTTATCAATTGCCAACGGGTATCAGCCAGCGTGGAGCCCTGTTCGACAGACACCATTAGAGCCGATGTCACTTCAGAGTCTGAATCCGCATCGGTTGAACGAGTCCAAGCGCCTGCTAGCGCTACCCATATTCCGTTGTCTTTGGCGGTGTTCTGGTTTTTCACTAAAACTCGATCACCGGCCAGCAATGGCACACCGTCGATGGTCAGTAGTCCTGACAACACGATGTTTCCGGTGGTGGCGACCCGGACCGACTGCTTGTTATCCAGCTTGTAAAGTTCTTCCAGTATGCGTGTATCAACACTCCCGCCCTGCGCAATCTGCGGTCGCGCTCGCGGGCGGCGGTTCGCAATGACCCGTATGCCTTCAACGTCATCGACAAGCGCGTCAGCAACCTGATCGGCACGGGCATCACCCATTCGATGCGCTTGTGGCCCCGCACGTAGCGCACGACTTTGCGTTCGGCGACGCACTGGGCGAAGAACTCGTCCGGCAGGTCGTTAGCAAAGTGCAGCGATCCCGGCCCGTCTGGGAATGGATAGCGGTTGTAGATCCAATCTTTGGCGGTGTCAGTACCGACGAACCACAGCTCTGCGCCGTTGCGTTCGGTCTGGCCTTTCCACGTCACGTCAACCATCGACGGGCGCTGTGCAATCACCGGTCGGCCCGGCTTGCTCGCGCCCTTGATGGCGAAGATGTTGCGCCAGCGGCGAACGCGGCAGAACTGGTAGACCTCATCGGTGTGATGACCGCCGGAGTCGACACCCACGGCGAGAATCGCTAGACCCACACCGCAGGGATGCCGGTAACGAGCCTTGAGTTTCTCGTCCAGCACCGCCCAGGTGCGTTCGTCTGCCGGGTCGCCCCAGATGATCTGGTGGTCAACAACCCACCGCTCCATGCCGACGCCGAAGCCCATCACCATCAGTTCTAGACGATTGGCCTGAACGTCGACGGCGCCGGTCGCTGGTTTTATCGAGCAGCGCCTCGGTGGCCTCAAGGTCGATTTTGCCGTTCTCGGTAAGGACCAGCCGATCCTGACTGGCCAATTTTGAAACATAGGATTTGGCCCAACCGCGCCGGGCCGCAAACTCCGTTTTGCTGATGATTGTCATGCTTAATTCTCCAATCGCCTGTGCCACCGCCATAAGGCGCCGCACGTAGCTTGACGATCTTCGAGCTGAACGCGCTGTAGCTGATCACCCCGGCCCAACGCTCATCATTGGCCAGGATCAACTCGACGTTCTGCATGTGCGCAATCAGCGCGCCGCTTTCGCTACGGGCTAGTAGATCCTTCCAACCACCAGCAGCCGGCGGCTTGACCACCGCCAACACCTGCCGGCGCACCGCCTCCAAACCTTCCGCGACATGCAGATCGTTGAAGTCGGTCCACTTGGCTTCCCGCTCACTGGAAAAGATCGGCGCAACCACCTGGCCACCGACAATCAGCGCCGCGTTGTTCGCTTTCTCTTCACCGGGGTTCCACGCATCGCCATTCGGCTTCGTGGTCTTCCAGTCGTCGTCTCGGCAGATGATCAGCGGGCAACCGGCGAAACGCTCGCGCATGGCCTTGCAAACCACCAGCAAATTGCCCGCATCAAACGCAACGGCCACGGTCAATGACGTGGCCATATGCAGACTTGCACCGGTCGCGTAGCCCTCACATACCAGCACCGGCTCGCCCGGATCCGGGTGCGGCCCGATCAGATGGAAAGCGCCCTCCTTCGACATGCCGTAAGGCCAATAGGACTTGTCCCGACCGGTGTCCTCTTGTTTGGTCGGGAACACCACCTGCAGTCCGACAATCTCGTCACGCACATTGCTCATCGGCACCAGAAACGCACCGGTGCGCGGCGCATACCGAACGCCGAAGCCAACAATCTGCTTGCGATCCAGATAGTCGCTACGGCCCTTCTCCGGCATGCGTTTGAACATACCCGCTGCGCGCTTCGCCGCACGACGTGCCCCGTTGGCCGAAATTTCTGCGGCGCGGCGTTTGGCCTCTTCCTGCCGAGCACGCATAACCTCGCGCTCTTCAGGCGACATCCGCCCGGCCTTGACCTTGATCTTCTGAGACTCACCAGAACGCCAGTCCCCGAACGCACCGAAGATCAGCGTCTCGCCTTTCTCAGTGCGCTGTTCATGAACGACATACCAGCCGTTCTTTTCCTTGCCCTTGTCTTGCGTCGTCTTGCAGCGGGTCAACTTGCCGAACACCAAAGGCTGCGCAGGCTCAAGACCGTAATCCGCGAATTGCCCCAGTACGTCATCGAGCATGGCGTGCCCCTTTTAATTCCGCGAGGGAAAGGCAGTCGACACACTGGGTACAGCCGGGCTGCGCCAAACGTCGAGCCTCGGGGATAGGACCATCGCAGGTTTCACAGAACAGAAACGAATGCGCCGCCAAAGCGGGCTTGGCGGCGAGGAAACGTGCAGCGAGTGCCTGATCGATGCGCTCCTGCACCAGGTCATTAGCGAAGTCGACGATATCAACCACGATCAGTACCCCGCGTCGTCTGATTGACATAGGTGGCGCGGTTGAACAACCCCAACAGCCCCTGAATTCCACGAAACACCTGCAGGCGAATCGCAGCCAGTTCCTCATCGGAAACAACCCCGTCACCAATGCTCTTGGCCCAGGTATCCGCCAGATCCGCGACTTGCCGGAAGTACTCGGCAATCCCGGTGGTCAACGTCTCCGGCATGTCATTGGTGTACGCCTCAGCCAGTTCCTGCCAAGTCGTATCACCAACCAAGGCATGCACTGCATCCAGAATGCGGCGATCCTTGGTCAGCTCCAGAATCTCGCCGAACTCTTGAATGTTTACCGTGTGGCTGGGGTGGGTTGGGGAAAGCTTGTGCTGCAGCGTGGTCGCATTTCGGCCGGTGGTGGCGGCGATGGCTGCGGCGCCGCCGGGGTAGTCCCGTGCGGCATGGTAAAGCGCGAGATCAAGCGGCAAAACTTCCCGCTGCGCCCGCTCAACAGAACTCAAAGCGATACGGCTCATGGCATTAATCCTTGTAAGTTGCCAGTGCCGCGCGACATGCAGTGGTGATACATTTGCCGCGTGGCTTGAAAGGGCCCAAACGCCGGCTAGATCTTAGGGATCGATACCGGCACCGTGCCGGGGCGAGCAATCCGTTGCTCACCCCTGGCGCAACAGCTGCCAAATCTGTGGTGGAAGAGGCAGCAACACCAAGGCTTCCGAGCCTTGGAAAAGCGCGATAAAGGAAGACGGTTGCATGTGGTGTGCCCGCCTACCTTTATCGCGACCCGACAGCGCTGTGGTGGTGCGTGCCGGGAGGAACTGGGCGACCTTTGGGTCGCCTTTTTTCTTACTACGCTGCGGCTTTTCTGATAGTCACTTCTTCCGTAATACCAAAATGTTCGAGTACCTCAGCCAAAGGCACGCTTCCTTCACTTTCCCGGGCTAAAGCTTTGATCAAAGAAACACTGGGATCCTTACTCGCATATTTGACATGAAGTCGAAGATAGCTTGATGCGATGTTGCATCGATCAGCGTATGCAGCAAGCCCCTGTGGGTCCAAAGTATTTATGTATTCGCGCAAATTCATGGAAATTGCCCTTCCAGACAAAAATTAACCTATTGGGTTATTTTTTTCAATACCCACAAGGAAATTCACCTTAAAGGTTAATCGCGCCAGAATCGCAATATGAAAATTTCAGACACCCGCCTTCAAAATTTCCGACGCGTCATAGCCGAGAAAAAGCTTCGCCTGATAGACATAGCGGATCGGCTTGGCAAGGCACCTGCCCAAGTCAGCGCCTTTGGAGGCAAAAACCCTACAAAAGGCATTGGTGACCGAATAGCTCGTGAGCTGGAAAAAGCTCTCGAGCTACATTCGGGTTACTTGGATATGCCATTTGGCTTAGGGGAGTTCAACAACGCCACCGTATTAAGTCATACAGGACGTAAGCTACCCGTGATGGGATCAATTGCAGCTGGCGCATGGTGCGAACCTGACGCGAATTTTGACCCAAGAGATGCTGAAGAGTGGATCGATTCTCCCGGACCAGTGGGCGCTCGGGCATTCATTCTGAGGGTCGAAGGTGTAAGCATGGAGCCAAAATTCATGGAGGGCGACAAGATTGTTATCGACCCATCACTTGAAGCATTGCCAGGTCATTTTGTTGCCGCCAAACGAACCAGGGATCAGGCCGCAACGTTGAAGCAACTGAGACAGGAAGGAAGCGAACAATTCCTTTATGCATTAAACCCTGACTGGCCTGAGAGAATTATTCGTATGTCAGAGGAATGGACCATTTGTGGCCGCGCGCGGTGGAAAATTTCTGATCTCTGAAGCCTGATATTCCAGCTACTGACCACTGATCCTGTACCCACCTTGAGCCACTTGAATGTCCCAAGACGACCTGCAGCACCAACAAGCAAAGGCAGTCGAGTTTTACGCTGCCGCGTTGAACGGTTGGCAAACCACAAGATTTGAACTCGATAAAAGCTTACTGACCTTGAGCGCCGCTGGAATCGGTCTAGTCATTACGTTGATCTCCACTGTAGGCGTGCGTTCTATTGAGAGCTTAATTCTCAGCCTGCTGACGATGATTTGCTTCGTCATCACTTTGGTCACAGTCCTCACGATTTTTGATCGAAATGCAAAATATCTTATTTCATGCATCTCAGACGCTGGCCCAATCAGCGACCCCATACTTGCTACGCTAGATCGCATTGCAGTAGTGTCATTTATGGGGGGCGTAATCCTAGCTTCCGTCATTGGCATCTCAACAGCGGCAAATGCGTATATAGATAAGGCGGCAAAAATGACAGAAAACTCGAAAACGAATTCCTTGACTCTCTCGCAGGAGTCAATGGACATGTTCGCGCAATTTAAACCCGTGGTGGCCCAAGCCAAAACCACACCAGCAACGCAAGAAACTCCGTCAGCGAATACTACCCAACAAACGCAGGCTGGCTCGACACAACAAACGTCGAATAAATGACCCGGCAGGCAAGACATAAAACCGCTATGTCCTAGCGGTTTTTTTGTGCCTCAAGAAAAAAACACCTTAAAGGTACATCGCAAAACTTGATTTATTAACCTTTAAGGTTAATATCGCCTAACTCTTCCACCACAGAGCGAGGCAACACCATGCACACCACAGCAACCCTGCACGTCCACCCGGCCACGGCTAACCCCTTCCAAATCTTTGAGATTCGCCGCCTAGCCCGCGAGTCCGGCTGCGCGTTTGTCGCCACCAAATCGAAGCTGAAGGCACGCGCCACTCCTACCCCATTCAATCCGAAAGGCGGAGGGCACGCGGCATGATCAAGTTCAAAATCGACAACCGTACCCTTCAGTTGCTCAACGCCCAGGTCAACCTGACCGAAACTTTCAGCCATGTACTCCGGGCTGCGCCAAAGCGAGAGTGCCTAGCGTTTCGCCTCAAAGCTGAACGTGGCATTACGGAAAGCACGTTCGTCGTGGAGCTGGGCAACGAACGCCATACGCTGACCCTGCCGAACGAAAAGAAGATGCATCTCAAGCTGGCCGACTTCATCGAAGAGATCGCCAACGGCCCGTTCGATGCGAGCAATACCGGCGACCTGCTGCACCGCCCTCACGCCAGCCGCGAATACGGCCGCTTTGAGGCATCGGATAAGCAGCAGGTGTTCGAGCTGGTGCGCACCGGCGGCGTGCTGAACCTCGACATGGGCTTTGACTACCCGCTAATTGTCGCGCTGCACCGCACTCAATCTCGAACAGGTGTCACCACCATCCTGAGCATCGGTAACAAAAGCCCGCACACCCGGTGCTTCACCGTGTACGGCAGCGATGCCGAGATCTACGTCAAGGTCAGCGAGTCCATCAACCACCTTGCTGCAGCGGCAACTCCAGCCGCGCACGCGGCATGAGGGGCAGACCATGGAACGCACCCTCGCCCAAGCCGCAACCCACCTCGGCCTGACCCGGCCCAAGCTGATCGCACGCATGCGGGAAAAAGGTCTGCTCAACGAGCGAAACCTGCCGGCCTACCCCAACCGTGATCGCGACTACCTGCGCATCAAGGACGGCCAGTGGTACCACGACCAGCTCGGCATGCAGTACAGCCAATCGACCCGGGTAAAACAACCCGGCATCCGCTGGCTGGCCGACCAGTTGAACATCGACCTACCTGCCATCCCGGCAGACAACCGTGACGTGGCCTAGGGAATACGCCCGCCAGATCATCGCCATGCGGACACGAGAGGAGCGCAACGCCGCGCTCCTCGAAGTGCCCGAACATCTGCGCGAGCTGACCAGAACGCATTGCCTGAACGCCTGGAACCACCCGGCCAGAAAACAACGCAAGGAGGCCCAACAAAGCCATGAGTAACACAGCACAAAACCCGCTACGCCTGCACCCGGCGCCGGAATCAGCCACCGTCGAATTGCTTTACCGCATCTTCGGCGACGTCCTGATCCCGCTCGACAAAGTGCGCGAGCAGTATTTCCGCAACCTCAACGAGCAATCGTTCGTGGCCGAGATCAGCAGCGGCCGAATCCAGCTCCCCATCACAACGCTGGACACCAGCCGCAAGGCACCGAAGTACGCACACATCCGCCACGTCGCTTCCCTAATCGACATCCGCGCCTACAAGGCCGACGAAGACATGCAGCGACAGCAGGACGACACCAACGAGTAACACCCAAAACCGAATGGCTGCCACCACCAGCCGAAGACTTCCCCAGGAGCACACCACATGACCACAGTTCAAATTTACGCCCTGATAGTAATCGCCATCATGATCGTCGGCGTTTATTGGCTCGCCTACCGGCACGGCTTCAGCAGCGGCCGAGCCGAGGGACATTCAGAGGGCTACAGCGAGGGCTATGACGTTGGCGGCTGTGTTGGGTTTCGGGACGGTCAAGCGAGCCAGAGCGCTGATAGCGCGGAAGAAATCCGCAACCTGCAGCACACCCTTGATCAGGCGCACGACCAACGCAAGAAACTCTACACCCACTACGAGCGCGCCTTGGCTGCCTCAAAACTTGGCGAACAGGAACGACTGACCCTACTGGAAATCGCCGAGAAACTCCGGATCGCATCTGAAACATTCAGCGCCTTTCGCACCGGCAAAAAGCTGGAACGCGATACCGGCGTCCTCCGTGACCAGGCGCTAGCCATGGCTGCTCTGCTGAAACCGGCCGAGCAGGAAAACGCCGCATGAGCGAAATCCGTCCCCAATCCAGCACCCACCGCACCCCGGCTAACGCCCCATCAGCGATTGATGCACCAACGCGCACTCAAATTTCGGAGGAAAGCGGCATGCAAATGGACCAGCACGACACCCAAACCACGACCGCTTTGCTCCGCAAGGAAACCAGCGTCGACACAGTAGAAACAAACAGTCTCTGCTGCGCAGCAGCAGGCATTATTCCACCTTCCAGCAGCACCACCGAGGCGCTTATACCCCACAAAAAGCTGCGCGAGGCAGCGCCCCCCAATGCCACGCTAAACGCTCAGAATCGCCCGCCCGCGCAGCTTGCAGAGGGGTATAAGCGTCCCTCACTGGAGGCCGCATGAGCGAAGTATCAATTGTTTTCTACGCTCCTCCACCAGCTCTACTGGATGCGTTACGTGACAAAGAATGCTTCGTCACCTCCTCTTACGGGAATTCAATTGAACAACGCGATGCCGCTCATAGGCGAGAGCTGATCCTTAAAGAAGAACTCGAATTCCTCACAACACGTCACGAAAAAGTACTTGCCCGCGAGGAGGCGTTAGAAAAGGCAATCTGCATTATGAGGGAGCGTAATCGTTGTCTCGGGCTCAGCCGCAGCAAATCAAACGGGGAGGACGAAATATGAGCCTACCGCGCTGGGTGATGATTAATCGTGCCTCTGAATTGACTGGCTATAGCGAAGACGCGATTCGCCACAAAGTGAAGAACGGTACCTGGGCACAAGGGCGAGTTTGGCGCAAAACACCAGACGGCCGAATCGCAATCAACATGACGGAGTATGACAAGTGGGCCGAGAGCGCACCTCAGCAAGCGGCCTAGAAGCGGAGCTGGCTAAACACAAAGGAATTGAAATACACGGCGGAAGCATTCGCGTCGTGTTCATGTGGCGGCGAATTCGTTGCCGCGAGACCCTTGGCTTACCTGTAACTAAATCCAACATCAAGCACGCCGCCCTACTCAGGGCGGCAATTCTTCACGAGATCAAGACGGGACATTTTGAATACGGTCGCCACTTCCCAAACTCAAAGAACGCGACCAATTACACCGTGGTAAAAGACGAGCGGATCGGGGCGCTGATGGAACGTTACAAACCGCTGAAGGCAGTCGACATAACCCCGATGACCGAAGAAAAATACGGCTATGCATTGGACATCTGCGCCGAACTGCTCGGCTCCGACCGATTGGCGGGCATCCTGTTACCCGAAGATATCCAGCGACTGCGGACTCAACTGATCGCCACCAGGGCGCCGTCGACGGCTAACCATTACTTGGCTACTTTCGCAGGCTTCTTAGCGTGGTGTGAAGACAACAGATATTGTCGTGAGGGGTTGGCGGCGGCTTGCGTCCGTTTTGCAATGATCGGACGTGAACCAGATCCACTGACGAAAGCAGAGTTCGACCAGTTGATAAATAAAGGCTGTTTACACATTCAGGATTCAGCTGCGATCACACTCGCCGTTTACACCGGTCTTCGGCCCGGGGAATTATGCGGGCTGGCAGTGGAGGATATAGACCTGGTCTCCGGGCAGCTACACATAACCCGTGCGATCACTGCAGACGGCACATTCAAAGTCCCCAAAACTGGCAAGCCTCGCACCGTGTTTTTGATGCCACCAGCCCTCGACGCGTGTAAAACCCTTATCGGTCTCGTTGCGAAGCATGAACCTAGGACAATCGAAATCTATATGAATCGGTATGAGAGCCGGATGGAAACGGTCACTTCCCTATTATCACCATCATCACAAGCCCGAAAGAAAATCATCAATCATTGGTTTGTTCCTACATCCTGGAACACCAAATGGGCAGCCATTCAAAAACGTGCCGGTACCCGACCACGCCGGCCTTACCAGACACGACATACCTATGCATGTTGGTGCCTCACGGCTCGCGGAAACCTTGCATTCATCGCAAAGCAAATGGGGCACAAAGACTTCACTATGCTAGTCGATGTTTACGCTCGATGGATGGATGATGAGTCACCGGATGAGCTGTCCCGCATTTGGAACAACCTACGATGAGATAAACACCGAAACCGCCCAAAAACTTGGGCGGTTGCCTCGCAACAGTCTCTATTGTTCTTCAATAAGAGCTGCCAGATAATTATTAGCAATAGCGAGCCTGCTGTTTAAAACCTTGATATTCTGCTCAATGCTTCGTACCTCTTCAAAAACGTCAGCCTCTGACACGTCCCTACCCACATCTCCGCCCAAATTTATCAAATCCAAATCACGATAGCGCCTATCCAAACTTGACTTTGCGAGATCTCGTCTAAAAGATAAATTTGCGATATATGCCTTGCATTCCGACTCAGTTAAACCGTGATAAAAAGAGGGCTCTTCAGGAACGCCCCCAGCATCATCACCGCGATACAAATTGTTTAGCGCCCGTGAAATAGTCCGATTAATTGACTTATTGACGAAGGATTCCGCGACAGAATTTGATATAGTCTCTTCCAACCGAGTTTCTCTAATCTCCTCAACTGCTTCAGGCGAGGCTTCTTGGTGAAGAAACCCATTGGCATATTCAAGAAATCGATCAGGCTGATACATATAAAAGGAATTAGATGTTTTAAGAATAAACTCTTCTATTAGCTCAGGCAATGGTCCGACGGTTTTCCCGCTTTGTTTTAGCCACCAGTCCTCCTTAACATCCCCCGTCACATAAATAACACCTACCCCCTCTTCTTTCGACTTCTCAATGAGCTGCAACCATCCAATATAATCACCATATGGTGCGCAACGGTCACTCAGTGTAACTCCATCTCCCCCTTTGGCAGCGTCCTTAAATCCTGGCGGTATTTTCTGTTGGTAACGAGCGATTCCTTCTGTGACAATATCTTCAAGCCTTTCGACCTCATACCCTTCACCCACACGCCCTTCGAACAAGTCAGCCAGCTTATCCTTTATATCATCCTCGTAGATGCGTCGATCATGAATCTCTTTATTCACTTTTAACTCATCAACCACCTTACAGAATGAATCCACAAACCCCTCAAGTGCTTGAGCACCAATAAATGGATGTTGCTTTTGGTTTTCAAAACCAGATTTCAGCTTAACTAAATCAGCTATAGCCCCATCGTACAACTTAGCCTGATCGCCTATCAACTTCAGTCTATTTGAAAAGTACTCTTTGGCAACCTGATTAGAAACCCAAATCCGGTCTTTCAGCAACTCAAGCACATTGATTAGCGCAGCACGTGTTGAGTCTGAATATCTATATAGGTCCAGTAAAACATTTGCGTCGAGAGCAATGATCCCGCCCTCCCATAGCCCTTTCAATTTCTCAGGTTCATTTGCGAACTGCCCTGGAAATAAACTTCTCATAACGATCCCTCGACCCGTCCCAAAAATGGCTAATGGACAGTATGGCACCGGCCTTGACTCTCGCGAAATCTTCAACATCGGTTCGTTGTAGTCTTTCCCAATCGAAGCAACGCACAAAAACCCTTGGCAGAAAATAAAATTCGCCCCTTTTTTACCCTAGATATTTTCACAAAGCTCGCTAAGCCGCTGATGAATAGAACAATTTCAGACCTGTCCTCCCACACGTTTTGCAATGATCGGTCGTGAACCAGGTCCCCTGACGAAGGCAGAGTTCGACCAGTGAATAAATAAGGGCTGTTTACACGTTCAGGATTCGGCTGCGATCACACTCGCCGAGTACTAAGGCTTTCGGCCCGGAGAACTATGCGGGCTTGCAGTGGAGGATATTGACCTCGAACCCGGACAGCAGCACATAACCAGGGCGATCACTGCAGGTGGCACCTTCAAACTACCCAAGACCGGAAAGCTTCGCACCGTGTTTTTAATGCCTCCAGCCCTCGATGCGTGCAAAACCCTTATAGGTTGGTTGCCAACTATGAGCCGAGTAGGATCGAGATCTATATGAATCAGCATGAGAGCAGGGAGGAAATGGGACGCCATTGCCGTCTCCGACCACGCAGGCTAGAAAGAAAATAATCAATCACTGTTACGTCCCACCGTCATGGAATACCAAATGGGCCGCCATACAGGAGCGCTGAGATACGCCCACGTCGACCCAATCAGTCCAGACATACATATGCATGCCAGTGAATGACTGCGCGCGGAAATTTGGCGTTCATTGCGAAACGGATGGGACACAAAGACTTCACTATGCTCGTGGTTGTCTATGCGAAATGGATGGACAACGCCTCAAATATTGAGAACATCCATATCTGGAAAGGAATTTCGAAATTGATGTCTAACTGAAGCCCCTGATAACAGGTGCGAAAAATAGAAAAAGGAGCCGAAGCTCCTTTTTTTTCATGCCGCCTTTGAGGAAATAAGTTGCTGTACCAACGCAATTTTAGACGCACAGCGAAGGTATACCGCTTCAGCATCAATATGAGTGACAGTAGCATCCAGATGATAATCTGATTTACAACGCAACTCATGCAGACTCTTCAGGGACCATCCAATCTGTTTCAAATGCATTCTGACCTGTTTATCAGCGTGCATATGATTTTGATAGTACGCCCCGAGGGTGGCGTGAACTGGCCCTCTTACATCAGAAACTGGAGGCACACTTATCGTATCAGCATACTCGAGAGAGACATGATACAAACCGTAATACGCACGCGATACAGCACTACGTCGCTCAGCCTCTGTACCGGGCACCGCATTCAGTAAGGTCAACGCTACATTGCTAATATCTTCATAACTGACTGGCATACCGCAAATCCTTTTACGCTACCGCGGAAGATAGGACCGAACGACGATCAATGAAGTTCACTACCAATCTATCCCAGCTTAAAATATCGTCACAACCGAGCACTAACTCAGCAACACGATCATTGATTGCAACTAACTGCGCTGCATCCTTCACAGGTAAAGGAACTTCAATATAAATATGCTTAACGCCGTCGAAGTTACTGAGCTTCTCATGCATAAAGCTTGCAACAAGCCCAAACTCAATCATTGCCTGCTCAACAAATGTACCAACCAACTTATATTCAGACAAAGAGATATTCATCTCTCCCAGATGGCTGATAACAGATCGTGCAGTGGCCATACAAGGCATATCCTCTATGACAAAAGTTGGATTTGCTCTCGCAAAACCCGCGACAATCTTTTCAAGATCTTCGTAGTCACAAACAAAAGTGCTCGTATGTACAATTTTTTCGAGTATTTCTGGAGAGCCTGGCGATCTTTCTAAAGCTTTAAGAAAATAAACTTTAGCCTCGGTGTACCTACCGAGCATTCTCAATGAGATGCCGTAGTTAACCAACCCGACCTCATCCATGGATAAGCGCAGGTTTTTAAGATGAAGCTCCTTAGAAGCATCATATTCGCCAAGTGCTGCTTTAAGCATACCGGAGAGCATAAAAGCTTCGGCAGCGCTAATAGCTTTCAGACGCTCGATATCACGCTCGATAGACTTAACGTCAAAAGGACGTTTGGTTTCCTGGTCGCTGAGGGCCTGGATCCTATCTGTGATGCCTGCGGTCGCAAGCTGGGGAACGGGCATAAACCCTCCTTTGAACGGCTTTCCTTGCCATAATTTTCGCGATCTCTACCGTGCATGGCGGACCGCAAAAACGCTTACCTATCCTTACATAGGTAAGCGTTCTCGCCTTGGGGGCGGAAGTCTACGTAGCAGATTGGCATCAAGCAACATAGTCCGACGAAACACCCCTTCTCCATAGCTCCCGAGGACGACATTTTCTCATCGTGTTAACCTCGTTCAACTCATGCTAGTGACTGGGACAATAAAAGAACAGCACCATTCGAAAATAAATATCAGGCTGTTTTGTAATTTGCCCCATTTCTGCCCCACCTATCCTTACGATTAACGCTAACCTACTGATGAATAAAGCTATTTCAGATCTGTCCTCCCACACTCCGATGATGCAGCAATACTGGCGCCTGAAGAATCAGCACCCGGACCAGCTGATGTTCTACCGCATGGGCGACTTCTACGAGATCTTCTACGAAGACGCGAAGAAGGCGGCCAAGTTGCTCGACATCACCCTGACCGCGCGCGGACAGTCGGCGGGACAGGCGATTCCGATGTGCGGGATTCCGTATCACGCGGCGGAAGGCTATCTGGCAAAACTGGTCAAGCTTGGCGAGTCCGTGGTGATTTGCGAGCAAGTCGGCGACCCGGCCACCAGCAAAGGCCCGGTGGAACGTCAGGTGGTGCGTATCCTCACGCCGGGGACGGTCAGCGATGAGGCACTGCTGGATGAACGCCGCGACAACCTGATTGCAGCCCTGCTGGGTGACGAACGTCTGTTCGGCCTTGCCGTGCTGGACATCACCAGCGGCAACTTCAGCGTGTCGGAAATCAAAGGCTGGGAAAACCTGCTGGCGGAACTGGAGCGGATCAACCCGGTTGAGTTGCTGATTCCGGATGACTGGCCGAGAGACCTGCCAGCGGAAAAACGCCGTGGTGTCAGTCGCCGCGCACCGTGGGATTTCGAGCGTGACTCGGCGCTGAAAAGTCTTTGCCAACAGTTTTCCACTCAGGACCTCAAAGGCTTCGGCTGCGAGAACCTGACCCTGGCCATCGGCGCGGCCGGTTGCCTGTTGGCCTACGCCAAAGAAACCCAGCGCACCGCCCTGCCCCACCTGCGCAGCCTGCGCCATGAACGTCTCGACGACACCGTGGTACTCGACGGCGCAAGCCGCCGCAACCTCGAACTCGACACCAACCTGGCCGGTGGTCGCGACAACACCCTGCAATCGGTGGTCGATCGCTGCCAGACCGCCATGGGCAGCCGCTTGCTGACCCGTTGGTTGAACCGTCCGTTGCGCGACTTGACCGTGTTGCTGGCGCGCCAGACCTCGATAACATGCCTGCTTGATCGCTATCGCTTCGAAAAGCTGCAACCGCAGCTCAAAGAAATTGGCGACATTGAGCGGATCCTCGCGCGGATCGGCCTTCGTAATGCCCGCCCTCGTGACCTCGCGCGCCTGCGTGACGCGCTCGGCGCACTGCCTGAACTGCAAATGGCGATGACCGATCTGGAAGCGCCGCACCTGCAAGGTTTGGCGACGATCACCAGCACTTATCCGGAACTGGCGGCATTGCTGGAAAAAGCCATCATCGACAACCCGCCAGCGGTGATCCGTGACGGCGGTGTGTTGAAAACCGGCTATGACAGCGAACTCGACGAGCTGCAATCGCTGAGCGAAAACGCCGGCCAGTTTCTCATCGACCTGGAAGCTCGGGAAAAGGCCCGCACCGGCCTGAGCCACCTCAAAGTCGGCTACAACCGTATTCACGGCTACTTCATCGAGTTGCCGAGCAAGCAGGCCGAATCGGCCCCGGCGGACTATATCCGGCGCCAGACGCTGAAGGGTGCCGAGCGCTTCATTACGCCGGAATTGAAAGAGTTCGAAGACAAGGCCCTCTCCGCCAAGAGCCGTGCCCTTGCGCGCGAGAAGATGCTGTACGAGGCGCTGCTGGAAGACCTGATCAGCCAGTTGCCACCTTTGCAGGACACCGCCGGCGCGCTGGCCGAATTGGACGTATTGAGCAACCTCGCCGAGCGTGCGCTGAATCTTGATCTGAACTGCCCGCGCTTCGTCAGCGAGCCGTGCATGCGCATCTCCCAGGGTCGTCACCCGGTGGTCGAGCAAGTGCTGACCACCCCATTCGTGGCCAACGACCTGAGCCTCGATGACAACACGCGCATGCTGGTGATCACCGGCCCGAACATGGGTGGTAAATCCACCTACATGCGCCAAACCGCATTGATCGTGTTGCTCGCTCACATCGGCAGCTTCGTGCCGGCAGCCAGTTGCGAACTGTCGCTGGTCGACCGCATCTTCACTCGAATCGGTTCCAGCGATGACCTGGCCGGTGGCCGTTCGACCTTCATGGTCGAAATGAGCGAAACCGCCAACATCTTGCACAACGCTACCGAGCGCAGCCTGGTGCTGATGGACGAAGTCGGGCGCGGCACCAGCACCTTCGACGGTCTATCGCTGGCATGGGCGGCGGCCGAGCGCTTGGCGCATCTGCGCGCGTACACGCTATTTGCCACCCACTACTTCGAACTGACTGTGTTGCCGGAAGCCGAGCCACTGGTGGCCAACGTCCACCTCAATGCGACCGAGCATAACGAACGCATCGTCTTCCTGCACCACGTGCTGCCGGGACCTGCCAGCCAGAGCTACGGTCTGGCGGTGGCGCAACTGGCTGGTGTGCCAAGTGAAGTCATCGTGCGTGCCCGCGAGCACTTGAGCCGACTGGAAGAAACCGCTTTGCCGCATGAAGCGCCGAAACCTGCAGCCAAAGGCAAACCGGTAACGCCGCAGCAAAGCGACATGTTCGCCAGCCTGCCACACCCGGTTCTCGATGAGCTGGCTAAACTGGATCTGGATGACCTGACCCCGCGCCGAGCTCTCGAAATGCTCTATGCACTGAAGAACCGGATATAAGCACTGAAGAAGCGGATATAACGCAAACGGCTTCAAGCTGTTAGAATCTCGCGCGGTTTGGGATGCTGCTGGCTAATAGCCTGGCCAGCAGGTATCGCTCCCGAACCTGGCGACCCCAACCGTGAAGGGGCAACGCTGCCGCCGCCTGAGGAGAAAATTAGAAATGACCTTCGTCGTCACCGACAACTGCATCAAGTGCAAGTACACCGACTGCGTAGAAGTGTGTCCGGTGGACTGCTTTTACGAAGGCCCGAACTTCCTGGTGATTCACCCGGATGAGTGCATCGACTGCGCCCTGTGCGAACCGGAATGCCCGGCCGTAGCCATTTTCTCCGAGGACGAAGTTCCGGAAGAGATGCAGGAGTTCATTCAACTCAACGTTGAGCTGGCTGAAATCTGGCCGAACATCACCGAGAAGAAAGAATCGCTGCCAGATGCCGAAGAGTGGGATGGCGTCAAAGGCAAGATCAAAGACCTCGAACGCTGATCAGCCCCGCGCTCGAACGAAAAGGCCCCTCGCGGGCCTTTTTACTTTTCTGCAGGCGAAAAAAGGGGCGGTATGACCCGCCCACATTTTTCCCTATTCCCTGTATTCCTTTTCATCGTCCTGATGAATCGCGTCCTGCGATGTCCGTTCCCCTCTTCCTTGAAGGGCGTGTCTGTCCGTCGACACAGCCCCGATACTAGAGAGTTCCCTGACAAGAGCAATCGGCTGTGGGTGCCGAAAAAAATTGTCATAAGCACTTAATGTTAAAAAATAAACATATAAAACAATAAGTTAGATTGAGACGATGGCCGCAATCGACGTCTGCCGTCTTGTAAAAATAGGGAACACTTACGAGAGAGTAAGCCAAGGCTTACACCGCGAGACTACAAAGGATGGAAATGCCAACCGTACGTCCGACAATGAAAAAGAGCGGCGGAATGCCCAGCAAATCGAGGCTAACAAAAAACCCCGAACCAGTCGGGGCTTCTTGCGGGCGAGCGTGTGAGGCGCTTACTGGAACAGCGACTCGCTCGACAGGCCATTCTTCTCGAGGATTTCACGAAGGCGCTTGAGGCCTTCTACCTGGATCTGCCGCACCCGTTCCCGGGTCAGGCCGATCTCCAGGCCTACATCTTCCAGCGTGCTGCTCTCGTGGCCGCGCAGACCGAAGCGGCGTACAACCACCTCGCGCTGCTTGTCGGTCAACTCCGACAGCCATTGATCGATGCTCTGCGACAGGTCGTCATCCTGCAGCAATTCACAAGGATCGGTCGGACGATCGTCGGTAAGGGTGTCCAGCAGGGTTTTATCCGAATCCGGACCCAGCGAGACGTCGACAGAAGAAACCCGCTCGTTCAGGCCAAGCATGCGCTTGACCTCGCCCACCGGTTTTTCCAGCAGGTTGGCGATTTCTTCGGGTGAAGGTTCGTGGTCGAGCTTTTGTGTCAGCTCCCGTGCAGCCCGCAGGTACACGTTGAGCTCCTTGACCACATGGATCGGCAACCGGATGGTCCGGGTCTGATTCATGATCGCGCGCTCGATGGTCTGACGAATCCACCAGGTCGCATAGGTCGAGAAGCGGAAGCCGCGCTCGGGATCGAACTTTTCCACCGCCCGGATCAATCCGAGGTTGCCCTCTTCGATCAGATCCAGCAGCGACAGCCCCCGATTGACGTAACGCCGGGCGATTTTGACCACCAGCCGCAGGTTACTTTCAATCATGCGCTTGCGCCCGGCCGGATCGCCACTTTGCGACAGTCGCGCAAAATGAACTTCTTCTTCCGGAGAGAGCAGTGGGGAAAAGCCGATTTCGTTGAGATACAACTGCGTGGCATCAAGTGCACGCGTGTAGTCGATGTACTTATGTTGTTTAAGTGAAGCGGAGTGTTTGGATTTGGAACGAACGGAAGGTGGAGCAGCCCCTTCATCATTCGACATCGAAGATTCCGAATCGATGCCGGTCTCCATAAGGAGAACCTCATCGTCGATGTCAAACTCCGGCACTTCTTTACTGAGAGCCATTGTTATAGTCCTTTGGTGAGTTCGACCCCAAGCTCAAGCGACGCCTTTATCCTTGGCAGCGCTGGAGCCTGTCCCCTCTACGCGACGGAACAGGCTGGCTTACAAATCAACGTCTTGGCAGGAACTGCAGCGGATCTACAGGTTTACCTTGGCGGCGAATCTCAAAATGCAGTTTCACCCGGTCTGTACCCGTTGACCCCATTTCGGCAATTGTCTGTCCGACCTTGACCTGCTGTCCCTCCCGAACCAACAGCCTGCGGTTATGTCCGTAGGCACTGACGTAGGTTTCGCTGTGTTTGATGATGACTAATTCGCCGTAGCCCCTTAAGCCACTCCCGGCGTATACCACCGTCCCATCAGACGCAGCTAAAACAGGCTGTCCCAAATCTCCGGCGATATCAATTCCTTTATTCAAACTACCGTTTGAAGAGAATTTTCCAATCAGAATGCCATTAGATGGCCATCCCCAGCCGGTCGGGGCTGGGCCTGCCGGAGGCAACGGCGCGGGCGCTTGCTTGTTGGCGACGGACGGTACAGCCCCCGTAGAACCGGTGGTTGTAGTGGTCGTGGTGCCATTTGCCTGGCGCCGGATTACCGTGGTTTTACTCGACGAAGAAGGTGAAGAACTGCTGTTGCTCACCACCGCCGTCGGCGTTGAACCGGTGCGGCCGTCGAAGCGAATCGTCTGACCCGGATGGATCGTATACGGCGTAGGAATATTGTTCCGGGCCGCGAGGGCTTTGTAGTCCCAGCCGTAACGAAACGCGATCGAAAACATCGTATCGCCCGGACGGACTACATACTGTCCGGTCGTCACCGTAGGACGCTGGGCCACCGCGTTATTGCGATCGACCACCCGCACATTGCTCGATTTGGTGCTGGAGCAACCGACCAGCAAGGTGCTCAAGACAAGGCCAGTCACCAGGCGCTGAAAGCTCGTGTTACCCATACGCTGCGCAATGACTGTGAGACTCACCCGCCGCTCCCTTTGTGGTGGCTGAAAAATGTGGAATGCCGGATGTCGGCATGAGGTGTCGCAAGTATAACGGGCCGGATCGGCTTTACCTTTAATGAAGCGAAATGGCTTCACGCACACGTTTGCCAGCTGACAATCTGCTGCGTTTAAACCATCGTTGCCCGAGTAAGACACAGGCGAACGAAAGGAATTCAGCGCGCGTAAACAAATGCTCAGGCCAGTGGCCCATTGAGCAACGGCACAAAACGGACAGCCCCGAGAACATGCCGGGAAAAGCCGTTTTCCTCACGCACGATCAGCAACAATTGCTGCACTTCCCCGGAGCCTACCGGAATCACCATGCGTCCGCCCGGAGCCAGTTGATCAAGCAAGGCTTGCGGTACATCAGTGGCAACGGCGGTGACGATAATGCCGTTATAAGGTGCCAGCGCCGGCCACCCTTCCCAACCATCGCCCCAGCGGAACACCACGTTGCGCAGGTTCAGTTCAACCAAACGTTCCTTGGCGCGATCCTGCAGTACCTTGATGCGCTCAACCGAGAACACCCGCTCAACCAGTTGTGACAACACCGCCGTCTGGTAACCGGAACCGGTGCCGATCTCCAGCACCTTATCCAGTGGGCCCGCCTCCAGCAGCAGCTCGCTCATGCGCGCCACCATATAAGGCTGGGAAATCGTCTGGTTATTGCCGATCGGCAGCGCCGTGTCTTCATAAGCACGGTGTGCCAGCGCTTCATCGACGAACAGGTGACGCGGCGTACGCCGGATCACTTCCAGCACCTTGGCGTTGGACACGCCCTCTTCGTACAGTCGCTGGATCAGCCGCTCGCGGGTCCGCTGAGAGGTCATGCCGATCCCGCTGCGCAGCCTGTCTTCATGTTCACGGGCCATCAGCGCAGTCCCTCCAGCCAGCCATCGAGGCTTCTGAACGCATCATTGAAGGTGCGATCGAGCTGCAACGGGGTGATGGAAACGTAGCCCTGCATCACCGCATGGAAGTCCGTGCCCGGGCCGCCGTCTTCGGCGTCGCCGGCTGCAGCAATCCAGTAACCGGCCTTGCCACGCGGATCGACCACTTTCATCGGCGCCGCTGCACGGGCGCGATGGCCGAGGCGGGTCAATTGAATACCGCGAATATGGTCGATCGGCAGATTGGGAATGTTCACGTTGAGCACCGTGCGCGGTGGCAGATCAAGCCCGGCATGGGCCTCGACCAGTTTGCGCGCAAAGTAAGCCGCCGTCGGCAGATTATCCACCTGCCGCGAGACCAGTGAAAAAGCGAACGACGGACGTTCGAGAAAACGTCCCTCAAGGGCGGCCGCCACTGTCCCGGAATACAGCACGTCATCGCCAAGATTGGCGCCGAGGTTGATCCCGGAAACCACCATGTCCGCCTCGCGCTCCAGCAAGCCGTTTAGGCCCAGGTGCACGCAGTCGGTCGGAGTGCCGTTGAGGCTGATAAAGCCGTTGGCCAGGTATTGCGGGTGCAGCGGACGGTCGAGCGTCAGCGAACTGCTGGCGCCGCTTTTGTCCTGCTCCGGGGCGATAACCACGCACTCGGTGTAATCCGCCAGCGCAGCATAAAGCGCGGCGAGACCGGGTGCGGTTACCCCATCGTCGTTAGAAATCAGAATACGCATGGGCTGTCCGTCTGCCCCACCGGCACCAGATCAACGAGTTCGCGCACCAATACGGTGGCGAAGCATCCGGCCGGGAGGACGAATTCCAGTTGCAGAATGTCAGGCTGGGGATAATGCCACGTCAACCCGCCAATGGGCAGCCGCAGGATGCGACGTTCGTGGCTCATACCGGCGTTGATCAACCAATCGCGCAGCTCTGCTTCACCGGCAGCAATCCCCTGCTCCAGATCATGGACAGCGCCTGCGGTCGGCGAGTCACCCTCGCCCCACTGCGGGCCCGTCGGATGCAGGTCAAGAATCGCCAGACGCGGGTCGCTGCACTCGGCTTCACCGGCCGGGAAAAAACTGCGGCTGTCGGTGAACGCGAGCAGGTCGCCGACCTGGGCTTTTTGCCAGGTGCCATCGGCCACTCGTGCGGCGAGCACCTTGTTGAAGAGAAAACTGCGCGCCGTCGAGAGCAGGCGCGAACGCACATTGCGTTGTTCCGGCAAGGCCTTGCGCGCCGCCCACGAACGCGCATCAACGACGTTGCCGCCGTCGTGGCCGAAACGCTGGGCGCCGAAATAATTGGGGATGCCTTGTTGGGCTATCAGCTGCAGGCGCTGGTCAATCGCCGCTTTATCGCCATCGAACTGAGTCAAACGCAAGGTGAAACCGTTGGCCGAATGCGCACCGCGTTGCAATTTGCGTTTGTGACGAGTGGTCTTGAGAATCTTCAGCGTGTCATTTTCCGCCGCTGACAGATCCGGATCGGCCTTGCCCGGCAATTGCACGCTGAACCACTGGCGAGTCAGCGCCTGACGATCCTTGAGGCCGGCATAGCTGACGGTGCGCAACGGCACGCCGGCAGCCTTGGCGATACGCCGCGCGGCTTCTTCAGTGTTCAGGCCGCGTTTTTCGACCCAGATCCACAGATGTTCGCCATCGCCGCTGAACGGAATATCGAGGACTTCATCGACCTGAAAGTCTTCAGCGATGGCTTTCAGTACCGCAGTGCCGAGGGGTTCACCATAGGCCCGCGGGCCGAGCAATTGCAGTTCGTTCATGCGCGCAGCAACAAGGCAACGGAGTGCACGGCGATACCTTCTTCGCGACCGACAAAGCCGAGCTTTTCGGTGGTGGTAGCTTTCACGTTCACTTGATCCAACTCAACTTGAAGATCCGCCGCGATCAGCGCGCGCATCGATTCGATATGCGGGGCCATTTTCGGTGCCTGGGCAACGATAGTGTTGTCGACATTGCCGACTTTCCAGCCTTTGGCATGGATCAGCGCGACCACATGACGCAGCAGCGCACGGCTGTCGGCGCCCTTGAATTGCGGGTCGGTGTCCGGGAAATGCTTGCCGATATCACCCAGCGCAGCGGCGCCGAGCAAGGCATCGCTCAAGGCGTGCAGCAGGACGTCACCGTCGGAATGAGCGAGCAGCCCGAAGCTGTGTGCGATGCGCACGCCGCCCAGAGTAATGAAATCGCCTTCAGCGAAACGGTGCACATCATAGCCGTGGCCAATACGCATAAAAAAACGCCCCGATTTTTGTCAGGGCGTGATTCTACCTGCATTAGTCCCGAAGGGCTTGTGCGTGATGCTGCAAGTGGTCGTCTATGAAGCTTGAGATGAAGAAATAGCTGTGGTCGTAGCCCGGTTGCAGGCGCAATGTCAGCGGATGACCCGCTTGTTTTGCCGCTTGTTGCAGAGCTTCGGGTTTGAGCTGGGTGGCGAGGAAGTCATCGCGATCCCCTTGATCGACCAGCAGCGGCAGTTTTTCATCCGCCTCGGCAATCAGTGCGCAGGCATCCCACTCTTTCCATTTGGAACGGTCTTCGCCCAGGTAGCGCGAAAAGGCTTTCTGGCCCCACGGACAATCCATCGGGTTGTTGATTGGCGAGAACGCCGACACCGATTGATAGCGTCCCGGGTTACGCAGCGCACAGACCAGCGCACCGTGACCGCCCATGGAGTGACCGCTGATGCTGCGTTTGTCCGAGGCGGGGAAATGCGCTTCGACCAGTGCAGGCAACTCATGCACGACATAGTCATGCATCCGATAGTGGCGCGACCAAGGTTCCTGCGTGGCATTCAGATAGAAACCGGCACCGAGGCCGAAATCCCACGCGCCATCCGGATCACCCGGCACATCCGGCCCACGGGGGCTGGTGTCCGGCGCAACGATGATCAGACCCAGTTCGGCAGCCATGCGCATCGCGCCGGCCTTTTGCATGAAATTCTCGTCGGTGCAGGTCAGGCCGGACAACCAGTACAGCACCGGCAACTTGCCGCCCTGCTCCGCCTGCGGTGGCAGGTACACGGCGAACACCATGTCGCAACCGAGCACGTCTGAGCGATGGCGATAACGCTTGTGCCAACCGCCGAAACTCTTCTGACAGGAGATGTTTTCCAGACTCATGGGATTCTCCCAGCTGCAAGTGGCAAGCTTCGAGCTCCAAGAAAGGGCAAAAGCGCCTTTGCTTGCAGCTTGAAGCTTGTACTTGGCGCTGCTTTTAGAAATGAATGACGGTACGGATGCTCTTGCCTTCGTGCATCAGGTCGAAGGCCTTGTTGATGTCTTCCAGGCCCATGGTGTGGGTGATGAAAGTATCCAGCGGAATCTCGCCGCTCTGGGCCATGTCGACATAGCTTGGCAATTCGGTACGGCCACGCACGCCGCCGAACGCCGAACCGCGCCAGACGCGACCAGTCACCAGCTGGAATGGACGGGTTGCGATTTCCTGGCCGGCACCGGCCACACCGATGATCACCGACTCGCCCCAACCTTTGTGGCAGCACTCAAGGGCGGCGCGCATCAGTTGCACGTTGCCGATGCATTCGAAGGAGAAGTCGACGCCGCCATCGGTCATGTCAACAATCACTTCCTGAATCGGACGATCGAAATCTTTCGGGTTTACGCAGTCGGTAGCGCCGAGTTGTTTGGCGATCTCGAACTTGGCCGGGTTGATGTCGATGGCGATGATTCGCGCAGCCTTGGCTTTCACCGCGCCAATGACTGCGGACAAACCAATGCCGCCCAGACCGAAGATGGCCACGGTGTCACCGGGTTTGACCTTGGCAGTGTTGAGCACCGCACCGATACCGGTGGTGACGCCGCAGCCCAGCAGGCAAACCTTTTCCAGCGGCGCATCTTTGGAGATCCTGGCCACGGAGATTTCCGGTAACACGGTGTATTCCGAGAATGTCGAAGTACCCATGTAGTGGAAAATGGTTTCGCCCTTGTAGGAAAAACGCGAAGTGCCGTCCGGCATCAAACCCTTGCCCTGAGTCGCGCGAATCGCCTGACACAGGTTGGTCTTGCCCGACTTGCAGAATTTGCACTGGCCACATTCCGGGGTGTACAGCGGAATGACGTGATCGCCCACTGCAACCGAGGTCACGCCTTCGCCGATCGCTTCGACGATGGCGCCGCCTTCGTGGCCGAGGATCGACGGGAAGATGCCTTCCGGGTCTGCACCGGACAGGGTGTAGGCATCCGTGTGGCAAACCCCGGAAGCCACCACGCGCAGCAACACTTCACCGGCCTTGGGCATGGCGACATCGACTTCTACGATTTCCAGCGGCTTCTTGGCCTCGAAGGCAACGGCGGCGCGCGACTTGATCATGCTGACTCTCCAGTGAATCCAATGAATAAAAAACCAGACGGCCAGTGTAGTTCAACGCCAACTGATGAATAATCAGGACAAAAGCAAAACATTATTGCCATACAGGGATAATCCCGATGTCCGAAAGCCGCTGGGAAGGCATTGACGAGTTTGTCGCCGTTGCCGAATGCAGCCAGTTCACCGCCGCCGCCGAACGCCTTGGGGTTTCGTCCTCGCACATCAGTCGACAAATCGTACGGCTGGAAGAAAGACTTCAGACGCGCCTGCTCTATCGCAGCACACGCCGGGTGACGCTGACCGAGGCCGGGCAGACCTTCCTGCAACATTGCCAACGCTTGCAGGATGGCCGCGAAGAAGCCTTGCGCGCCGTCGGCGATCTGACCAGCGAACCGAAAGGCATGCTGCGCATGACCTGCGCCGTGGCTTACGGCGAGCGTTTTATCGTGCCGCTGGTGACGCGATTTATGGGCCTTTATCCGCAGTTGCGCATCGATATCGAGTTGAGCAATCGCCAGCTCGATCTGGTGCATGAAGGGCTGGATCTGGCGATTCGCCTGGGTCGTTTGCAGGACTCGCGATTGGTCGCGACACGCCTGGCGCCACGGCGAATGTATCTGTGCGCATCACCGTCCTACGTCGAGCGGTACGGTCGCCCACATAGCCTGTCGGAATTGAGTCGGCACAATTGCCTGATTGGCAGCTCGGACATCTGGCAGCTTGAGCAAAACGGGCGGGAGTTTTCCCAGCGCGTGCAGGGCAACTGGCGCTGCAACAGCGGGCAAGCGGTGTTGGATGCGGCGTTACAGGGGGTGGGGTTGTGTCAGTTGCCCGATTATTACGTGCTGGAGCATTTGCACAGCGGCGCGCTAATTTCGTTGCTGGAGGCGCATCAGCCGCCAAATACGGCAGTGTGGGCGCTATACCCGCAACAGCGGCATTTGTCGCCGAAGGTGCGCAAGTTGGTGGACTTTCTCAAGGAAGGATTGGCTGAGCGGCCGGAATATCGAGGTTGAAAAGCAAAAGATCGCAGCCTTCGGCAGCTCCTACAAAGGCATGCGAACCCATGTAGGAGCTGCCGAAGGCTGCGATCTTTTGATCTTTTAGCGGCGATTCGCCCAACGCTGGCGCAACCATTCAAGATCTTCCGGCCGGGTCACCTTAAGGTTATCCGCCCGCCCTTCAATCAGACGAGGCTTAAGCCCCGCCCACTCCATCGCCGAAGCTTCATCAGTGATCACAGCATCCGCCACCAGACTGTCCGCCAACGCCCGATGCAACGCGCCGAGGCGAAACATCTGCGGCGTATACGCCTGCCAGATCACGCTGCGATCGACGGTTTCCAGCACTCGACCGTACTTGTCGACTCGCTTCAAGGTGTCGCGCGCCGGGACGGCGAGCAGGCCGCCGACCGGATCGTCCGCCAGTTCATCCAGTAACTTGTCGAGATCTTCGCGACTCAGATTCGGTCGTGCCGCATCGTGCACCAGCACCCAATCCTCATCATCGGCACCCTGCGCATGCAAATGCAGCAAGGCATTGAGCACCGAACTGGAACGCTCGGCGCCGCCTTCGACGCGCTGAATACGCGAGTCGCCAGCGCACGCCAGGTTCGGCCAATAAGGATCATCAACAGCAAGACTGACCACCAGGCCCTTGAGGCTTGGGTGATCGAGGAAACAGCCGAGGCTGTGTTCGAGAATTGTGCGTCCGCCCAGTTGCAAGTATTGCTTGGGACGGTCCGCGGCCATTCGGGCACCGATGCCCGCAGCAGGAATCACGGCCCAGAAGGCCGGCAGGGAATTGATCATTGGGCCAACTGGTAAAGGGTTTCGCCGTCCTTGACCATGCCCAGTTCGTGACGAGCCCGCTCTTCAACGGTCTCCATGCCCTTTTTCAACTCGCTGACTTCAGCGTCCATCACACGGTTGCGCTCCAGCAAACCTTCGTTCTCGGCGTGTTGATCAGCAATCTGCTGATTCAGCTCGGCGACCTGCGCCAGACTGCCATTGCCCACCCACAGGCGGTACTGCAGACCGGCCAGTAGCAAGAGCAAAACGAGAAACAACCAGTAAGGACTGCGCATCGAATATCAGGTATCCAGTGAAAAAAGACAGCCACGCCAAAACTTTGAAGCATCTGATAGCACGAAGCCTGGAAGACCCAGGCTTGTGCTGTTAAGGCATCAGATTAGTGGCAAATCCATCGCTGTCACGACTTTTTCGACACAATCCGGTGTCCTTCCATCGATTTGTACTTAGCCGCGGAACTCGCTGCGACCGTTGTACTTGGCCTTGCCATTCAACTGCTCTTCGATACGCAGCAGTTGGTTGTACTTGGAAACGCGGTCGGAACGGCACAGGGAACCGGTCTTGATCTGGCCAGCCGAGGTGCCCACAGCCAGGTCGGCAATGGTCGAATCTTCGGTTTCGCCCGAACGGTGCGAGATCACTGCAGTGTAACCGGCAGCCTTGGCCATCTGGATGGCTTCCAGGGTTTCGGTCAGGGTGCCGATCTGGTTGAACTTGATCAGGATCGAGTTGGCGATCTTTTTATCGATGCCTTCTTTCAGGATCTTGGTGTTGGTTACGAACAAGTCGTCGCCCACCAGCTGAGTCTTCTCGCCGATCTTGTCGGTGAGGATCTTCCAGCCAGCCCAATCGGACTCGTCCAGACCGTCTTCGATCGAGATGATCGGATAACGTTCGGTCAGGCCTTTGAGGTAATCGGCGAAACCTTCAGCGGTGAACACCTGACCTTCGCCGGACAGGTTGTACTTGCCGTCTTCGTAGAATTCGCTGGCCGCGCAGTCCAGGGCCAGGGTCACGTCGGTGCCCAGCTTGTAACCGGCATTGGCCACAGCTTCCGAGATCACTTTCAGCGCGTCTTCGTTGGACGCCAGGTTCGGTGCGAAACCGCCTTCGTCGCCAACGGCAGTGCTCAGGCCACGGGCCTTCAGCACAGCTTTGAGGTGATGGAAAATCTCGGTGCCCATGCGCAGACCTTCCGAGAAAGACTTGGCGCCAACCGGCTGTACCATGAATTCCTGGATGTCGACGTTGTTATCAGCGTGCTCGCCACCGTTGATGATGTTCATCATCGGCACCGGCATCGAGTAGACACCCGGAGTACCGTTGAGGTTAGCGATGTGTGCGTACAGCGGCAGGTCCTGGTCCTGCGCAGCAGCCTTGGCCGCAGCCAGAGACACGGCGAGGATGGCGTTGGCGCCCAGTGTCGCTTTGTTTTCGGTACCGTCTAGCTTGATCATCGCGTGATCCAGGGCTTTCTGGTCGCTTGGGTCGGTGCCCAGCAGCAGATCGCGGATCGGACCGTTGATGTTGGCTACCGCTTTGAGCACGCCCTTGCCCAGGTAACGGCTCTTGTCGCCATCACGCAGCTCGAGTGCTTCACGCGAGCCAGTGGATGCACCGGACGGCGCGCAAGCGCTGCCGATGATGCCGTTGTCGAGAAGCACGTCCGCTTCCACGGTGGGATTGCCACGGGAGTCGAGAACTTCACGACCTTTGATGTCGACGATTTTTGCCATTGTTGTAAACACTCCAAAGTTGACGAAAACGACGCAGCTAGAGGAAATCTTTTTACCGTCGGCAAGGGGTGTGCAGCGGGCAGGCTTGCAGACGATAACGCTCACACCCGAGGGCATGAGCGACAAATCGTGCGGTACTTTACCGGAGAATTGAGGTTTACGCGGTTTCTACCGTCGGAAAACTCTTCACCAGTTCGTCCAAAGCCTTGAGCTGGGCCAGGAATGGCTCCAGTTTGTCCAGACGCAAGGCGCAAGGGCCGTCGCATTTGGCATTGTCCGGATCCGGGTGCGCTTCGAGGAACAGACCCGCCAGCGACTGGCTCATGCCGGCCTTGGCCAGATCCAGAACCTGGGCACGACGGCCGCCGGCGGAGTCGGCACGACCACCCGGCATTTGCAGCGCGTGGGTCACGTCGAAGAATACCGGGTACTCGAACTGCTTCATGATGCCGAAGCCGAGCATGTCGACCACGAGGTTGTTGTAGCCGAAGCTCGAACCACGCTCGCAGAGGATCAATTGATCGTTACCCGCTTCCACGCACTTGTTCAGGATGTGTTTCATTTCCTGAGGCGCGAGGAACTGGGCTTTCTTGATGTTGATCACTGCATTGGTCTTGGCCATCGCGACGACCAGATCGGTCTGGCGCGACAGGAAGGCCGGCAGTTGAATGATGTCGCAGACCTCAGCGACGACCGCGGCCTGATCAGGCTCGTGGACGTCGGTGATGATCGGCACGCCAAAGGCTTGTTTGATGTCCTGGAAGATGCGCATGCCCTCTTCCAGGCCAGGACCACGATAAGAGGTCACAGAAGAACGGTTAGCCTTGTCGAAACTGGCCTTGAACACGTAAGGGATACCGAGTTTTTCGGTGACCTTTACGTACTCTTCGCAAACCTGCATGGCCATGTCACGGCTTTCCAGCACGTTCATGCCGCCGAACAGCACCATGGGTTTGTCGTTGGCAATTTCGATGTCGCCGACGCGGATGATCTTCTGTGCCATCGGGGTTACGCCTTCTTCTGGTGTTGAGCCAACGCTGCTTTGACAAAACCGCTGAACAGCGGATGGCCATCACGTGGTGTCGAGGTGAACTCAGGGTGGAACTGGCAAGCGACGAACCATGGGTGATCGGCCGCTTCAACCACTTCAACCAGCGCCGCATCAGCGGAGCGACCGGAGATTTTCAGGCCAGCTTCGATCAGCTGTGGCAGCAGGTTGTTGTTCACTTCGTAACGGTGACGGTGACGCTCGACGATCACGTCCTTGCCGTAGCAGTCGTGGACCTTGGAACCGGCTTCAAGCAGGCAGTCCTGAGCGCCAAGGCGCATGGTGCCGCCCAGGTCGGACGATTCGGTACGTACTTCAACAGCACCGGTCGCGTCTTCCCACTCGGTGATCAGACCGACCACCGGATGACCGCTGGCGCGATCGAACTCGGTGGAGTTGGCGTCTTTCCAGCCCATCACGTTACGGGCGAACTCGATGACCGCCACTTGCATGCCCAGGCAGATACCCAGGTACGGAACCTTGTTTTCGCGAGCGTACTGAACGGCAGTGATCTTGCCTTCCACGCCACGCAGACCGAAGCCGCCCGGTACGAGGATCGCGTCAACACCTTCGAGCAGCGCAGTGCCCTGGTTTTCGATGTCTTCGGAATCGATGTAACGCAGGTTGACCTTGGTGCGGTTGCTGATGCCGGCGTGACTCATCGCTTCGATCAGCGACTTGTAGGCGTCCAGCAGCTCCATGTACTTGCCGACCATGGCGATGGTCACTTCATGTTCCGGGTTCAGCTTGGCGTCAACCACTGCGTCCCACTCGGACAGATCTGCGCTGCCGCATTGCAGGCCGAAACGCTCAACGACGAAATCGTCCAGACCCTGCGAGTGCAGGATGCCCGGGATCTTGTAGATGGTGTCGGCGTCTTCCAGCGCGATCACCGCACGTTCTTCAACGTTGGTGAACTGAGCGATCTTGCGACGCGACGAGATGTCGATCGGGTGATCGGAACGGCACACCAGCACGTCTGGCTGCAGGCCGATCGAACGCAGTTCTTTTACCGAGTGCTGGGTTGGCTTGGTTTTGGTCTCGCCAGCGGTGGCGATGTACGGCACCAGTGTCAGGTGCATCAGCATCGCGCGCTTGGCGCCGACTTCGAAACGCAGTTGACGGATGGCTTCGAGGAACGGTTGCGACTCGATGTCACCGACGGTGCCACCGATTTCAACCATCGCCACGTCAGCGTCACCGGCACCCTTGATGATGCGGCGCTTGATTTCGTCGGTGATGTGCGGGATCACCTGGATGGTTGCACCCAGGTAGTCACCACGGCGCTCTTTGCGCAGCACGTGCTCGTAGACACGGCCGGTGGTGAAGTTGTTGTTCTGGGTCATGGTCGTGCGGATGAACCGCTCGTAGTGCCCCAGGTCCAGGTCGGTCTCGGCGCCGTCGTGAGTGACGAACACTTCACCGTGCTGGAACGGGCTCATGGTGCCCGGATCGACGTTGATGTACGGATCCAGCTTCAGCATGGTGACCTTAAGTCCCCGCGCCTCCAGGATGGCTGCCAATGAAGCCGATGCAATGCCTTTCCCCAATGAAGAAACAACACCGCCCGTGACGAATATGTAGCGCGTCATGAAAAACCCTAGAAGTCTGCGTTAAAGCGGTACGAGCCGCCGGGGAAAGCGAAGGAAGGCCGAAGCCCCCGATCACCTGCATTAATCACAGTGCACCTTTCAAAAAAACCGCCGCGTTGGGACAGACCGGCAGGTGAAACACCGGTACGTTGCTCGCTACACATTTTTTGGAATCGCCCAGCAAAGACTGCTTGGTAATCGGCAACTCCTGCAATTCAGGCGAATCCACAGAAGTTGTATCAAGAAGGGAGCGTAGTCTACCGGAATGCTCCTTTCAGCTCAAACCTTGATCTTCGTCTGTTGGCAGCCAATGCAATTTCCAGCCGTCCTGTGCATGACCATCAAGTCCCGGCAGGTTCGCCACCGCGAGCAATTCATCGCCGCGAAACAGCAGCGGCAATCTGCCACGGACGAAGCCCGGCACCGCGCGCTCATTGAGCAGGCGCTTGAGGTCACGGTGGCCGCGATCCGCCAGCTGCATGACTTCACCGCCCTGACGATAGGCAATGCGCAAAGGCCCGACGGGAGTCTGCCCGCTGAACGTGACATGTCCGTTATCCGCCAAGCGTAGCGCTGACGCCGGGCTCTGCCACTCGGCGCCGATCACTGGCGTGTGCAACCAGCCGCCGCTGAGCCACCACAGGCGCCCGGCGCTGCGGTGCAGTTCGCCATCTGCCAGACGCCAGATAGGGGAAGCATCGGGAGCGGCATCACAGAGATCCGTCCAACCCGACCAATGGTCGGTGTCAGGCAATTGTGTGAAGGGTTCAAGCCAATGGCTGATCGCGTTCCGTTGGCGCGCGGCGGACAGTGCGGCGAGTGGCGCCAGCTCCAGCGATGACAATCCCAGCCATTCGAATTCATGAGCGGTGGCGGCTTGAGCCAGATCAATCTGCGCCAACTCATCGAGCAGCCCCTGCGCCTCACGCAGATGCGCGGCGCTGCGGGCCATGTTCGCCTGCGCTTGCGGCCAGCGCTCGCTCAGCACCGGCATGACCTGATGGCGCAGGTAATTGCGCGAAAACTGCCGATCCTGATTTGACGGGTCTTCGATCCAGCTTAACGAGTGAGCCTGTGCGTAACGTTCCAACTCGGCGCGAGTGACATCCAGCAACGGGCGAATCAGCGTGCCCTGCCCCACTGGCCTTTGCTGCGGCATTCCCGACAATCCACGCACTCCCGCTCCACGCAGCAGCCGGAACAGCAGTGTTTCCGCCTGATCATCACGATGCTGGCCAGTGAGCAACATGTCATTGGCTTGCGTCAGCGCACTGAACACGGCGTATCGCGCATTCCGCGCCGCCCGCTCCAGACTTGCACCCGGTTGCACCCTCACCCGTTCAATCAGCAACGGCACCCCCAGCGCATCGCAGACAGACTGGCAGTGTTGCGGCCACGCATCAGCCGCAGCCTGAAGGCCGTGATGGATATGGATTGCGCTTAGCGCGGGGATGGATTCGGTTTTTGCCAGATCGGCAAGCAGGTGCAGCAGGACGGTGGAATCGAGACCACCGGAAAACGCAATCCGCCAATGAGCGGCGCTGCGCCACGGCTCAAGGTTGCGCAAAAACCGTGAAGGCAAATCAATCATGGACCGACCCATATTTAACTCTTTGCCCCAAAACAAATGTAGGAGTGAGCCTGCTCGCGATAGCGGTGTGACAGCCAACACATTGGTTGAATGTTACGCCCTCATCGCGAGCAGGCTCACTCCTACAGGGGTATTGCGTTCAACTTAGAGACCGTAGCTCATCAGTCGATCATAACGGCGCTTCAGCAACGCTTCGTTATCAAACTTCTTCAGCATCGCCAGTTGCGAGCTCAGCTCGGCACGGATCGACGCAGCGGCAGCTGCCGGATCACGGTGGGCGCCGCCCAGAGGCTCGCTGATCACCTTGTCGACGATACCGAGGCCTTTCAGACGCTCGGCAGTGATGCCCATTGCTTCAGCAGCATCCGGCGCTTTTTCGGCGGTTTTCCACAGAATCGAAGCGCAACCTTCCGGCGAGATTACCGCGTAGGTCGAGTATTGCAGCATGTTCAACTGATCGCAGACGCCGATGGCCAGCGCACCACCGGAACCACCCTCACCGATAACGGTGGCGATGATCGGGGTCTTCAGGCGCGACATCACGCGCAGGTTCCAAGCGATCGCTTCGCTCTGGTTACGCTCTTCAGCGTCGATACCCGGGTAAGCACCCGGGGTGTCGATAAAGGTCAGGATCGGCATCTTGAAACGTTCGGCCATTTCCATCAGACGGCAAGCCTTGCGGTAGCCTTCCGGACGCGGCATGCCGAAGTTACGGCGCACCTTCTCGCGGACTTCACGACCCTTCTGGTGACCGATGATCATCACCGGCTGGTCTTCCAGACGGGCGATACCGCCAACGATGGCCGCGTCGTCAGAGAAGTGACGGTCGCCGTGCAGTTCGTCGAACTCGGTGAAGATGTGCTCGATGTAATCGAGGGTGTACGGGCGTTTCGGGTGACGCGCCAGACGTGCGATCTGCCAGCTGGTCAGCTTGCCGAAGATGTCTTCGGTCAGCGTTTTGCTCTTGTCCTGCAGGCGGGAGATCTCATCGCCGATATTCAGCGAATTGTCATTACCGACCAAGCGCAACTCTTCGATCTTGGCTTGCAGGTCGGCGATCGGCTGTTCGAAATCTAGAAAATTCGGGTTCATAGGCGTCCGTCTTGGGTCGTGTCCCAAATGAGCTTGGGCCGGCCGGTTGTCTATTCGCGCCCTACCTTAAGGGAGAGGCGCGCTGAGGTCGAGATTAAAAATTCAGGTTGCGGGCAAGCGCCATGATGGCGCTTGCCGGTCAACGGTATTGGAGGAAGACGTTGTCTCGCCCGAACTGGTCACGCAGGGCTTGAATCAACGCATCCGCCGGATCGATCCGCCAGGTCTCACCGAACTGCAGCAAGGTCTTCGCATCCGGACTGGTGTACTCCATGGTGATCGGGCACGCGCCGCGATGACGCTTGAGCAAATCCCCCAACCAGCGTAGCTGATCGCCTTTCAGATCCTGGGTTTGCAGCTTCAGGCGCAGGCTTTCGGCCAGATTGGTGCGCGCATCTTCCATGCTCATCACACGTTTGACCCGCAGGCGCAGGCCGCCGGAGAAGTCATCGTTGCTGACTTCACCTTCGACCACCACCATCGCGTCGGTCTGCAACAACGACTGCGCAGAATGGAACGCATCGGCAAACAACGATGCCTCGATCCGCCCCGAGCGGTCGTCGAGGGTGATGAAGCCCATCTTGTCGCCCTTCTTGTTCTTCATTACGCGCAGGGCAATGATCATCCCCGCCACGGTTTGCGTATCGCGCGCCGGCTTCAGATCGATGATGCGTTGACGAGCGAAACGGCGAATTTCGCCTTCGTATTCGTCAATCGGGTGACCGGTCAGGTACAGACCCAAGGTGTCTTTCTCACCTTTGAGGCGTTCCTTGAGGGTCAGCTCCTTGGCCTTGCGATGGGACGCATAAACGTCGGCATCTTCTTCGACAAACAGCCCGCCAAACAGGTCGGCGTGGCCAGAGTCGTGGGTACGCGCAGTCTGCTCGGCCGCCTTGATCGCCTCTTCCATCGCTGCCAGCAGTACGGCGCGATTGCGGTCGATGTTGGCCTGATAGGCTTTTTGTTCGTCGTGGAAGTACGGCCCGAGACGATCAAGCGCACCGCTGCGGATCAAGCCGTCGAGGGTACGTTTGTTGATGCGCTTGAGGTCGACACGCGCGCAGAAGTCGAACAGATCCTTGAACGGACCTTCCTGACGCGCCTCGGTGATCGCCTCAACCGGGCCTTCACCAACACCTTTGATCGCGCCGAGGCCGTAGACGATGCGGCCGTCGTCGTTCACCGTGAACTTGAACTCCGAAGTGTTCACGTCCGGCGCGTCGAGGCGCAGCTTCATCGTGCGCACTTCCTCGATCAAGGTCACGACCTTGTCGGTGTTGTGCATATCCGCCGACAGTACCGCAGCCATGAACGGCGCCGGGTAGTGAGCCTTCAGCCACGCGGTCTGGTACGACACCAGACCGTAGGCGGCGGAGTGGGATTTGTTGAAGCCGTAACCGGCGAACTTTTCTACCAGGTCGAAAATGTTACCGGCAAGGTCGGCATCGATGTTGTTGGTCGCGCAACCTTCAATGAAACCGCCGCGCTGCTTGGCCATTTCCTCGGGTTTTTTCTTACCCATCGCCCGACGGAGCATGTCCGCACCGCCGAGGGTGTAACCGGCCATGACCTGAGCAATCTGCATCACCTGTTCCTGATACAGGATGATGCCGTAAGTCGGTGCCAGAACAGGCTTCAAACCTTCGTACTGGTAATCCGAATGCGGGTAAGCCAGTTCGGCGCGACCGTGCTTACGGTTGATGAAGTCGTCCACCATGCCGGACTGCAGCGGGCCCGGACGGAACAGGGCCACCAGTGCGATCAGGTCTTCCAGGCAGTCGGGCTTGAGCTTTTTGATCAGCTCTTTCATGCCGCGCGATTCAAGCTGGAACACCGCGGTGGTTTCAGCTTTCTGCAACAACGAGTACGTCGGTTTGTCGTCCAGCGGGATAAACGCGATATCCAGTGGCGGCTCGTTGACCTTGGCGCGGTCGCGGTTAATGGTTTTCAGCGCCCAGTCGATGATCGTCAGAGTCCGCAGACCGAGGAAGTCGAACTTCACCAGACCAGCCGCTTCAACGTCGTCCTTGTCGAACTGGGTCACCAGACCGTCACCGGCTTCATCGCAATAGATTGGCGAGAAGTCAGTCAGTTTGGTCGGCGCAATAACCACACCACCGGCGTGTTTACCAACGTTACGCACAACGCCTTCGAGCTTGCGCGCCATCTCCCAGATTTCCGCAGCCTCTTCATCGACCTTGATGAAGTCACGGAGGATTTCTTCCTGCTCGTAGGCTTTTTCCAGGGTCATGCCGACTTCGAACGGAATCATCTTCGACAGACGATCCGCCAGGCCGTAGGACTTGCCCTGCACACGCGCCACATCGCGCACCACAGCCTTGGCCGCCATGGAACCGAAAGTGATGATCTGGCTTACCGCGTTGCGGCCGTACTTCTCGGCCACGTAATCGATCACGCGGTCACGACCGTCCATGCAGAAGTCGACGTCGAAGTCGGGCATCGAGACCCGTTCCGGGTTAAGGAAACGTTCGAACAGCAGGTCGTATTCCAGCGGATCGAGGTCGGTGATCTTCTGTACATAAGCCACCAACGATCCGGCACCCGACCCCCGGCCAGGACCTACCGGAACGCCGTTATTCTTGGCCCACTGGATAAAGTCCATCACGATCAGGAAGTAACCGGGGAAACCCATCTGGATAATGATATCCAGCTCGAAATTCAGCCGGTCGACGTAGACCTGACGCTTGGCTTCGTAGTCTTCGGTGGTGTCCTTGGGCAGCAGCACCGACAAGCGTTCTTCGAGACCGTCGAAGGAGACTTTGCGGAAATATTCGTCGATGGTCATGCCATCGGGAATCGGGAAGTTGGGCAAAAAGTGCGTGCCCAACTTCACTTCGATGTTGCAGCGCTTGGCGATCTCGACGGTGTTTTCAATCGCGTCGGGAATATCGCTGAAGAGCTCGATCATTTCCTCGGCGCTTTTCAGGTATTGCTGATCGCTGTAATTCTTCGAGCGGCGCGGATCGTCGAGGGCGCGGCCCTCACCGATGCACACGCGGGTTTCGTGGGCGGCGAAGTCTTCCTGCTTGATGAAGCGCACATCGTTGGTCGCCACCAGCGGCGCGCCGAGCTTGTCAGCGAGCGCGACAGCACCGTGCAGCTGTTCTTCATCGTTAGGGCGGTTGGTGCGCTGGATTTCCAGATAGAAACGATCCGGGAATACCGCCATCCATTCGCGCGCCAAAGCCTCGGCCTCAGCCGGGTTGCCGCCGATCATGGCCATGCCGATCTCGCCTTCTTTGGCGGCGGACAGCATGATCAGACCTTCGTTGGCTTCAGCTACCCACTCGCGCTCGACGATGATCATGCCGTTGCGCTGGCCTTCGATGAAGCCGCGCGAGATCAACTCGGTGAGGTTGCGATAGCCCTTGGCATTCATCACCAACAGGCTGAGCCGGCTCAGCGGAGCGTCCGGATCTTTGTTCGACAGCCACAGGTCGGCACCGCAGATCGGCTTGATGCCCGCGCCCATGGTGTTTTTATAGAATTTGACCAGGGAACACATGTTGTTCTGGTCGGTGACTGCGACCGCCGGCATGTTCATGGCCGTCAGTGCCTTGACCAGCGGCTTGATCCGCACCAGCCCGTCGACCAGGGAGTATTCAGTGTGCAGGCGTAGATGAACGAATGAAGCCGGCATAGTGATCCTGTCCAGTTACATAGAGACAACAAGGCCCGGATTGTACCGGGCCTCGAACAAAACATCAGCCTTGCGACTAAACCTGCGTCAGACCTTCCAGCGCTTCGTAAGCCAGACGCACCGGGGCGAACGAGCGCCGGTGAATCGGCGTCGGGCCAAGACGCGACAAGGCTTCCAGATGAACGGGCGTCGGGTAGCCTTTATGGCCGCCGATGCCGTAACCCGGATAGATCAATTCGAAGGCAGCCATTTCGCGGTCGCGGCTGACCTTGGCCAGAATCGACGCCGCAGCAATCGCCGGCACCTTGCCGTCGCCCTGCACCACCGCTTCGGCACGCATCGGCAGTTGCGGGCAGCGGTTGCCGTCGATCATCGCCAGTTTCGGCTGAATGTGCAGGCCGGCCACCGCGCGCTGCATGGCCAGCATGGTCGCGTGCAAGATGTTCAGCTCGTCGATTTCTTCCACTTCGGCGCGCGCAATACACCAGCTCAAGGACTTTTCGATGATTTCGTCGTAAAGCTTTTCGCGCTTGGCCTCAGTGAGTTTCTTCGAGTCGTTGAGACCGAGGATCGGCCGGTTCGGATCGAGGATCACCGCCGCCGTCACCACCGCACCGCACAACGGGCCGCGACCGACTTCATCAACGCCGGCAACCAGCTCTTCTACTTCGGCGACCAGAGTGAAATCCAGGCCCATCTGCATGCTTGTCTTGCTCATCGCGTTTGACCGATCAGGTTAAGGACGGCGTCCGCCGCCTGATTGGAGGCATCCAGCCGCAGTGTGCGGTGGATCTCGTCGAAACCACGGGTCTGTTCTTCGCCACCTTCGATCAGTGGCGACAGGGTCTGTGCCAGCGCGTCGACTGTCGCATCATCCTGCAACAATTCAGGGACCAGCAGGCGCTGGGCCAGCAGGTTCGGCAAGGACACGTACGGGCTCTTGACCATGCGTTTGAGGATCCAGAACGTCAACGGCGCCAAGCGATACGCCACCACCATCGGCCGCTTGTACAACAGCGCTTCAAGGGTCGCGGTGCCGGAGGCAATCAACACGGCATTGCACGCTGCCAGGGCCAGATGGGATTTGCCGTCGAGCAAGGTCACCGGCAGATCACGCCCGGCGAGCAGCTCTTCAAGTTGCGCGCGGCGTTCGGGGTTGGCGCACGGGATGACAAAGCGCAAACCCGGGCGCATCGCACGCAGACGTTCGGCGGTGTCGAGGAACAGCGCGCCCAGACGGGAGACTTCGCCGCCGCGACTGCCGGGCATCAACGCCACCAGCGGGCCGTCGGGCAGGCCCAGTTCGGCACGCGCCGCAGCGCGATCGGCTTCCAGCGGAATGGTATCGGCCAGCGTGTGACCGACGAACCGCACCGGCACGCCTTTCTCTTCGTAGAATTTTGCTTCGAACGGCAGCAGCGTCAGCATCAGGTCGCAGCCTTCACGGATCTTCAGCACCCGTTTCTGCCGCCACGCCCATACCGACGGGCTGACGTAATGCACGGTCTTGATCCCGGCCTGACGCAGCTTGAGTTCGATATTGAGGTTGAAGTCCGGCGCGTCGATACCGATGAATACATCCGGTTTCTCGGCGATCAGCGTCGCGATCAGGTCCTTGCGGCGCTTGAGCAGCTCGCGCAGGCGACCAAGGACTTCCACCAGGCCCATGACCGACAAACGTTCCATGGGAAAGTAGGACGTCAGGCCCTCGGCCTGCATCAACGGACCGCCGACGCCGATGAACTCGACCGCCGGATGCTGAGCCTTGAGCGCGCGCATGAGGCCGGCACCGAGAATGTCACCGGAAGCTTCACCCGCCACCAGCGCAATACGCAGATTGGCCATGATCAGCGAGTGATGCCGCGAGTCGATGACTGGATGGAATCGCGGAACACCGCAACTTCCGGAAACTGCGCAGCAGGCTCGGCCAGCTCAGCCAGTGCCTGCTCAACCGTCAGACCTTGGCGATAAACGGTTTTATAGGCGCGACGCAGAGTGTGAATCGCGTCCTCGCTGAAACCACGACGGCGCATGCCTTCGAAGTTCATGCTGCGCGCTTCGGCGGGGTTGCCGAACACGGTGACGAAGGCAGGAACGTCCTTGCCGATGGCGGTGCCCATACCGGAAAAGCTGTGGGCGCCGATGTGGCAATACTGGTGCACCAGAGTGAACCCGGAGAGGATCGCCCAGTCATCCACGTGCACATGCCCGGCCAACGCGGTGTTGTTGACCAGAATGCAGTGGTTGCCGATAACGCTGTCATGTCCGATGTGGGCATAAGCCATGATCAGGTTGTGATCACCCAGCGTGGTTTCCGAACGGTCCTGGACGGTGCCACGGTGAATGGTCACGCCTTCACGGATGACGTTGTGGTCACCGATCACCAAGCGGGTTTCTTCACCCTTGTACTTCAGATCAGGCGTGTCTTCACCTACCGAGGAAAACTGGTAGATGCGATTGTGCTTGCCGATGCGGGTCGGGCCTTTGAGGATTACATGCGGCCCGATCACGGTACCCTCGCCGATTTCCACACCTGCGCCGATGATCGACCACGGGCCGACCTCGACGCCCTCAGCCAGAACGGCCGACGGATCGATGATTGCGCGAGGGTCAATCAAACTCATAGCTTGCGTTCCGCACAGATGATTTCAGCCGAGCAGACCGGCTTGCCATCGACCGAAGCCTGGCACTCGAATTTCCAGATCTGACGCTTGCAGCTGATGAACTTGGCTTCGAGGATCAACTGGTCGCCCGGCAAGACTGGCTGGCGGAAGCGCAGCTTGTCGGAACCGACGAAGTAATACAGCGTGCCGTCGGCAGGCTTCACATCAAGCATTTTGAAACCGAGGATCCCGGCAGCCTGAGCCATCGCTTCGATGATCAGCACGCCCGGCATGATCGGGTGCGCCGGGAAGTGACCATTGAAGAACGGCTCATTGATGCTGACATTCTTGTAGGCGCGAATGCGCTTGCCTTCAGTGTCCAGTTCCACCACCCGATCCACCAGCAGGAACGGGTAACGGTGAGGCAGGTATTCGCGAATCTCGTTGATGTCCATCATTTCGGGGGGAAGCCTATGTAAAGATTGGGAGCGCGACTGACGCGCACTCCTCTAGCAAATCAAGGAGGCAGTCTAGAGGCTGTGCACACTTGATATGGAAATGGTATCAGCCATCTGATGAAGCATTGCCGTCAGGGGTCACTTCCCCTACGCGCTTTTCCAGCTGTTTCAAACGTCGCGCGATGTCATCGAGCTGACGGATGCGGGCCGCGCTTTTGCGCCATTCGGCCGCCGGTTGCATGGCTGTGCCGGAAGAATAGGCACCCGGCTCGGTAATCGAGTGAGTCACCATGGTCATCCCGGTCAGGAAAACGTTGTCGCAAATATCAATATGGCCCACCAGGCCAACACCGCCGGCCAGCATGCAATGCTTGCCGATTTTGGTGCTGCCGGAGATCCCCACGCACGCCGCCATCGCGGTGTGATCACCGACCTGGACGTTGTGGGCGATCTGGATCTGGTTGTCGAGCTTCACGCCATTGCCGATCACGGTATCGGCCAGAGCGCCGCGGTCGATGGCGGTATTCACGCCAATCTCGACATCGTCGCCGATGGTCACGCCACCGATCTGGGCGATTTTCTGCCAGATACCTTTCTCATTGGCGAAGCCGAAGCCTTCACCACCGAGCACGGCACCGGACTGAATCACCACACGCTTGCCGATGCGCACATCGTGATACAGCGTCACGCGTGGGGCGAGCCAGCCGCCTTCACCGATTTCGCTGCGGGCACCAACAACGCAATGTGCGCCCAGTGTCACCTGCGCGCCAATCCGCGCACCGGCTTCGATCACCACAAAGGGGCCGATGCTGGCGCTTGGATCAACCACCGCGTCCGGCGCAATCACCGCTGACGGATGGATACCCGCAGAGGCTTTTGGCTTCGGATCGAACAGGTGGGAGATGCGCGCGTACGCCAGGTAAGGATCAGGCACCACCAACGCATTACCGGCAAAACCTTCGGCATCGGCCTCTTTAAGCAACAGTGCTGCCGCCTGCGAGCCCGTCAGGTATTTGCGATATTGAGGATTTGCCAGAAAGCTCAATTGAGCTGGGCCAGCCTCTTGCAAAGTGGCTAGCCCAGTAATTTGCTTCTCAGGGTCGCCACGCAGGGTGGCGCCGAGGAACTCGGCCAACTGGCCGAGCTTGATAGTCACGGTCATGGGTTACTTCAGCTGATTCATGCGCTCGATAACCTGGCGCGTGATGTCGTACTGAGGCTTGACATCGATCACTGCGCCACGCTCGAACACCAGGTCAAAACCACCTTTCTTGATGACTTCTTCCACTGCGCTATCCAGTTTCGGCTTCAGTTGCTTGAGCATTTCGCGGTCGGCAACGGCTTTGGCTTCGTTCAGTTCCTTGGACTGGAACTGGAAGTCACGGGCCTTTTGCTTGAATTCCAGCTCCAGACGCTCGCGCTCACCTTGCTGCATTTTGTCGCCGCCGGCCATCAGACGATCCTGAATGCCCTTGGCGCTGCTTTCCAGCGTCTTCAGCTTGGTCAGTTGCGGACCAAACTTCTTCTCGGCATCAACGGCGTATTTCTTCGCCGCGTCGGATTCCAGCAAGGCCATCTGATAGTTCAGAACGGCAATTTTCATGTCGGCAAATGCCGGGCCTGCCACCATCAAGGAGGCCAGGAGAACCAATTGAGTCAACTTACGCACGATGCACTCCTACAAAATCCATTGTCGTTATCTTGGGTCAGACGCTTAGAACGTCTGGCCGAGGGAGAATTGGAACACTTGAGTTTCAGCGTCATCCGGTTTCTTGATCGGCATGGCCAACGCAAAGCTCAGAGGCCCCAGTGCGGTGACCCAGGTCACACCCACACCGACGGAACTGGCCATGTTGCTCAGGCTGATGTCGTTGCACTTGGTGTTCGACGTCGAGCCGTTTGCATTGGTAGTGTCCTTGCACTGCGAGTCAAATACGTTACCCACATCCCAGAAAACAGAAGTACGCAGGGAACGCTGATCTTTCACGAACGGCAGCGGGAACAGAACCTCGACACCACCCTGGATCAGGACGTTACCACCGAACGGCAGTGGATCCTGGTCCGGGTCAGCCAGCGTACCCGGGTTGGTACCACGGCTCGGCGTACTGCGCGGGCCGAGGGTGCTGTCCTTGAAGCCACGAACCGAGTTGAAACCACCAGCATAGTAGTTTTCATAGAACGGCAAGCCGTCAGTCGAACCGTAACCGTCGCCATAACCCAGCTCGGTGTGCAGACGCAGGGTGTAGTTCTCGCTGATCGGCTGGAACAGCTGACCACGGTAATCAAGTTTGTAGAACGACAGGTCGCTACCTGGAATGGTGGTTTCCAGGGTCAGGCTCTGCGAACGACCACGGGTCGGCAATACGCCTTTGTTCAAGGTGGACTCGGACCAGCCGGCCGATGCCTTGAAGTTCAGGTACTGGTCGCCTTCCTGCTTAACGAAGTCGAAAATCTCGTCAACGGTGTAAGTACCGGTCTTGATCTTGTCTTGCTGCGCGGACAGGCCGAAGGTCAGACGCGAAGTTTCGCTGATCGGGTAACCAACGTTCACGCCGGCACCCAGGCTGTCTACCGCATAGCTTGCTACGTCGACGTCGAGGTCTTTGTAGTCAGTGGTGCGATAGAACGCGTTGTAACCCAGGCTCACGCCATCGGCGGTCCAGTACGGGTCAACGTAACCGAAGTTGTAGCGGCTCTGGTATTCGCTTCGGGTCAGGCCGATGCTGACGCGGTTACCGGTACCGAGGAAGTTGTTCTGAGTGATCGAACCACCGAGGATCAGACCGGCGCTCTGGGCGAAACCGACGCTGGCGGTAATCGAACCGGAAGCCTGTTCTTCAACGGCGTAGTTCACGTCAACCTGATCGTCGACACCCGGGACAGCCGGAGTTTCAACGTTCACTTCTTTAAAGAAGCCCAGACGCTCAAGACGGGTCTTGGACTGGTCGATCAGGTAAGTCGAAGCCCAGCCACCTTCCATCTGACGCATTTCACGACGCAGCACTTCGTCTTCCGACTTGGTGTTGCCACGGAAGTTGATGCGGTTGACGTAGGCACGCTTGCCCGGATCAACGGCGAACAGGATGTCTACAGTGTGATCATCATCGTGTGGCTGAGGTACGCCGTTGACGTTGGCGAAGGTGTAACCCTCGTTACCCAGACGACGGGTGATCAGCTCGGATGTGGTAGTCATCAGCTTGCGCGAGAACACCTGCCCCTTCTGCACCAACAACAGGGACTTGACCTGATCTTCAGGGACTTTCAGATCACCACTGAGCTTGACGTCACGAACGGTGTACTTCTCGCCTTCGGTGACGTTGACAGTGATGTAGACGTGCTTCTTGTCCGGGGTGATGGACACCTGGGTCGAAGCGATATCCATGTTGATATAGCCACGGTCCAGGTAGTAGGAACGCAGACGCTCCAGGTCACCGGACAGTTTTTCACGGGCGTACTTGTCATCGTTCTTGAAGAACGACAGCCAGTTGGTGGTTTTCAGCTCGAACAGGTCGGTCAGGTCTTCCTCGGGGAAAACCGTGTTGCCTACCACGTTGATGTGCTGAATGGCCGCAACGGTGCCTTCGTTGATCTTCACCTTCAGGCCCACGCGGTTACGCGGCTGCGATACCACCTCAGTATCAACGGTAGCCGAGTAGCGACCTTGCGCGACGTACTGACGTTGCAGTTCGTTACGCACACCCTCAAGGGTGGCGCGCTGGAAGATCTCGCCTTCGGCCAGACCGGATTGTTTGAGACCTTTCATCAAGTCTTCAGTGGAGATCGCCTTGTTGCCTTCGATCTCGATACTGGCGACCGACGGGCGTTCAACGACCGTGATTACCAGAACGTTGCCTTCGCGGCCCAGCTGGATATCTTGAAAGAAACCGGTTTTGAACAACGCACGAGTGGATTCCACCAGGCGACGATCATCCGCCTGCTCACCGACGTTCAACGGCAAGGCACCAAAGACGCTACCCGCGGAGACCCGCTGGAGGCCATTGACGCGAATATCAGAGATAGTGAAGGACTCGGCGTGAACTTCGGCGATCATCAATACGGTGAGAACCGCAGTTAGCAGCAGACGTTTCATGAAGTCCTTTCTTATTCCAACTGGCAATAAACAAACTGCCGCAAAATGCGGCAGATTCGCAATTCAGCGAAGCGTTACAGACGACCCAGATCGTTGACCAGAGCAAGCAACATCACCCCGACCACCAAACTGATACCGATCTGTATCCCCCAACCTTGCACCCGATCCGACAAGGGACGACCACGCGCCCACTCGATCAGATAAAACAACAAATGCCCCCCATCCAGTACAGGAATGGGCAGCAAATTCAGAACGCCCAGGCTAATACTCAGATAAGCAAGGAAATTCAGGAAATCAGCGACGCCCGACTGGGCAGAAGCGCCCGCCACTTTAGCAATGGTTATCGGTCCACTCAAGTTTTTTACCGAGAGCTCGCCGAACAGCATTTTCTTCAGTGAATCGAGCGTCAGAATGCTCATGGTCCAAGTGCGACGGGCACCCTCGCCAATTGCAGCCAACGGCCCGTAACTGACCTCGCGGATCATCTCCGGTGGCCAGTCGACAGCTTTTACGCCCGCTCCCAGATATCCGCTGGGCGATTTGCTTTCACCGCGCGCTGCCAGGGTCACAGGGACGTCGATTTGAGCATTGTCGCGCTCGATACGCAGCATGATTTTGGTATCAGGACGCGTACGCACTGTATCAACCACTTGCTGCCAGTCATTCAACGCCTGACCGTCGAGCGCCAACAGACGATCGCCAGTCTTCAGGCCGGCCGCCTGGGCCGGACCTTTCGGATCAAGTTCGGCGAGTACCGGCGGCAAGGCCGGGCGCCACGGGCGAATCCCCAGGGAGCGGATCGGATCCGGCTCATCTGCGCCTTTGAGCCAGTTATCCAGCTTCAGCTCACGCGGCGAATCGACAGTCGTGCCCTGTTCGCGCACCAGCAACTGCAGGGAACCGCTTTCACCAAGGCGCCGGACCAATTGCAGATTGACGGCAGCCCAACCGGTAGTCGGCTCCCCATCGACAGCAACAATTTCCTGACCAGCGTTCAAACCGGCACTGGCGGCGATACTGCCGGATTCAACTGCACCAATGACCGGGCGAATCTGCTCGCTGCCGAGCATGGCCAACACCCAAAAGAACACCAACGCCAACAGGAAGTTGGCAATGGGGCCAGCGGCAACAATGGCGATACGCTGACGCACGGATTTGCGGTTGAACGACTGATCAAGCTGATCGACTGGCACTTCGCCTTCGCGCTCATCGAGCATCTTGACGTAGCCACCCAACGGTATCGCCGCGATTACAAATTCGGTGCCTTGCTTGTCATGCCAGCGCAGCAACGGCATGCCGAAGCCTACGGAAAAGCGTAGAACCTTGACGCCACAGCGACGCGCGACCCAGAAATGGCCGAATTCGTGAAAGGTGACCAGCACACCCAAGGCGATCAGGGTGCCGGCAATCATATAGAGCGCGCTCATCTACTTTCTCCGCAATCCTGTTCAGTGCCGCGTGTAGCCATTGTGTTGCAAATTTTATCGAGCGTGACGCTTCAACCATTGCTCAGCCAGGACTCGCGCCTTGGCATCAGCCGTGAACACGGCCTCGAGATCTGCCAATGCAACAACCGGCTCGAGGTTCAAGACTTCCTCGATGATACTCGCGATTTCCAGGTAACGGACCCGTCCATCGAGAAACGCCGCCACCGCCACTTCATTGGCCGCGTTAAGCATCGCCGGAGCACTGTCGCCAGCCTCGGCAGCTTGCCGCGCCAGACGCAGGCAAGGGAAGCGTTCTTCATCCGGCGCTTCGAAATCCAGACGCGCGAGGGCGAACAGATCCAGCGGTGCTACACCGGAATCAATGCGCTCCGGCCAGGCCAGCGCATTGGCAATCGGTGTACGCATATCGGGATTGCCCAACTGCGCCAGTACCGAACCGTCGACATAATCGACCAGCGAGTGAATCACGCTCTGCGGATGAATCACCACCTCGACCTGCGAAGGCCTTGCATCGAACAACCAACAAGCCTCGATCAACTCAAGACCTTTATTCATCATGCTGGCCGAATCGACCGAAATCTTGCGCCCCATGGACCAGTTCGGGTGCGCACACGCCTGATCAGGTGAAACATGCGCCAATTCACTCATGGGCGTCTGTCGGAACGGACCACCAGAGGCTGTGAGTAAAATCCGACGGACACCGACCGAGCTCAACCCACGAGCAAAATCCAGTGGCATGCACTGGAAAATCGCGTTGTGTTCGCTGTCGATCGGCAGCAGCACTGAACCGCTCTTGCGCACCGCTTGCATGAACAAGGCGCCGGACATCACCAGCGCCTCTTTATTGGCCAGAAGAATCTTCTTGCCTGCTTCAACGGCCGCCAAGGTCGGACGCAGCCCTGCTGCACCAACGATTGCTGCCATCACCGCGTCGACTTCCGGAGCAGCAGCGACCTGACACAGGCCCTCTTCCCCTACTAATACGCGGGTCGGCAAACCGGCGGCACGCAAATCGTCCTGCAAACTGCGCGCGGCAGCTGCCTCGGGCACCACAGCGAATTGCGGCACGTGGCGCACGCACAAGGCAAAAAGCTCGCTCAAACGCGTGAAACCACTCAACGCGAAAACCTGATAACGCTCAGGATGACGGGCAATGACATCAAGCGTGCTCAGGCCGATCGAGCCCGTCGCGCCCAGAACGGTAATCTGCTCAGGACGACTCACGGCGCAGCCATCCACAACAGCACGGCAAACACCGGAATTGCCGCGGTCAGACTGTCGATACGATCAAGCACGCCGCCATGACCGGGCAGCAGATTACTGCTGTCCTTGATACCGGACTGACGCTTGAACATGCTTTCAGTCAGATCGCCAACCACGGAGATGAAGACGATCAGCGCAGCGCCAATCAAGCCTTTAAGCAACTCGGCGACGGTCCAGTCGCGGACAAACGCGACAATGGCGGTAATCAGCAGACTCAGCGCCAGACCACCGTAGACGCCTTCCCAGCTCTTGCCCGGGCTGACTTGCGGGGCCAGCTTGCGCTTGCCGAATTTGCGACCAGAGAAGTAGGCACCGATATCGGCACCCCAGACCAGCACCATCACGGCCATGATCAGCCAGTTACCCAGCGGGTACTGTTTGATCTGCACCAGACCTTGCCAGGCCGGCAAAAGAATCAGCAAGCCAATGACCAGTTTGGTGGCAGCCGTGGACCAATGCTCGCTGGAACGCGGATATGTCAGCACCAGATAAGTCGCCACCGCCCACCAGAGCACCGAGGCACCCAGCACCCAAGGTGCCAGGCCCGGCAGCACATACATGACGAACAACATCAATGCGACGACCGCGGCATACCCGACGCGGAACGATTGAGCGGTAAAGCCCGCCAGTCGCGCCCATTCCCAGGCGCCCAGACTCACGACCAGACCGATGAACAGGGCAAAACCCGAACCTTCGAGCAGGAAAAAACCGCACAAGGCGATCGGCAGCAGGATCAGCGCAGTGATGATTCGTTGTTTAAGCATTAAACCCGGGCTCCAGCTTCGACCTGTTCGCTCGTTTTACCGAAGCGACGCTGGCGCGAAGCGAAATCGGCCAGCGCATTACGCATGGCATCGTGTTTGAAGTCCGGCCAGAACAGGTCGGAGAAGTACAACTCGGCGTAAGCCAGTTGCCACAGCAAGAAGTTGCTGATGCGGTGTTCGCCACCGGTACGGATGCACAGGTCCGGCAATGGCAGATCGCCGGTCGCCAGACAGGTTTGCAAAAGATCCGGGGTGATGTCTTCCGGGCGCAGGTGCCCGGCCTGGACTTCACGTGCCAGACGCTGGGCAGCCTGTGCAATATCCCACTGACCACCGTAATTGGCGGCGATCTGCAGGATGAAACGGTTGGCACCGGCCGTCATCGCTTCAGCTTCACGCATTGCTGCCTGAAGCTCCGGATGAAAGCGTGAACGATCGCCGATGATGCGCAGGCTGATGTTGTTGTCGTTGAGGCGCTTGGCCTCACGACGCAATGCCTTGAAGAACAGATCCATCAAGGCACTGACTTCATCGGCCGGGCGCTGCCAGTTTTCACTGGAAAACGCGAACAGGGTGAGCACCTCGACCTTGGCCTCGGCGCACACCTCGATGACGGCACGCACAGCATCCACGCCCGCTTTATGCCCGGCGACACCCGGCATAAAGCGTTTTTTCGCCCAGCGATTGTTGCCATCCATGATGATCGCGACATGGCGCGGCACCGCGGACGGCGCAGTCTGCTTGGTCTTGTCCATTAAAAGCTCGAACCTTATACGGCCATCAGATCCGCTTCTTTTTGCTTGGTAGCCGCGTCGATATCAGCTTCAGCCTTGTCGGTGATTTTCTGAATATCGGCAGCAGCACGACGCTCTTCGTCTTCGCTGATTTCTTTGTCTTTGACCAGCTTCTTCAGCTCACCCAAGGCATCACGACGAATGTTGCGCACGGCAACTCGCGCGTCTTCGGCGGCACTGCGCGCCTGCTTGGTGAAGCCCTTGCGGGTTTCTTCAGTCAGGGCCGGCATGGAGATCAGCAACAACTCGCCCAGGTTGGTCGGGTTGAGGTTCAGGCCAGCGCTCTGGATCGCCTTGTCGATTGCGGCGAGCATGTTGCGCTCGAACGCAACGACTTGCAGGGTACGCGAGTCCTTAACGGTGATGTTCGCCACTTGAGTGATGGAGGTGTCTGCGCCGTAGTACGGCACCATCACGCTACCCAGAATGCTTGGGTGAGCCTTGCCGGTACGAATCTGACCAAAGGCGTGGGTCAGAGAGTCCAGGGATTTCTGCATGCGCTCTTGAGCGTCTTTTTTGATTTCGTTGATCATTGTTGACCTTCCTCGATCAGGGTGCCTTCAGCGCCGCCATGGACGATGTTCAGCAGGGCACCGGGCTTGTTCATGTTGAATACGCGCAGCGGCATCTTGTGGTCGCGGCACAGGCAAATAGCAGTCAGATCCATCACACCCAGCTTGCGATCCAGTACTTCATCATAAGTCAGATGATCGAACTTCTCGGCATGCGGGTCTTTGAACGGGTCAGCGGTGTAGACGCCATCGACCTTGGTCGCCTTGAGCACGACATCGGCATCGATTTCGATTGCACGCAGGCAGGCTGCCGAATCCGTGGTGAAGAACGGATTACCGGTACCGGCCGCGAAAATCACCACGTCTTTGGAGTTCAGGTGGCGCATGGCTTTGCGGCGATCATAGTGATCGGTCACGCCCACCATGGAAATGGCCGACATCACGATGGCCGAGATATTGGCACGCTCCAGCGCGTCGCGCATGGCCAGGGCGTTCATCACAGTGGCCAGCATGCCCATGTGGTCACCTGTCACCCGATCCATACCGGCTTTGCTCAACGCTTCGCCACGGAACAGGTTGCCACCACCGATCACCAGACCGACCTGTACGCCGATGCCGACCAGTTGGCCGACTTCCAGCGCCATCCGATCCAGCACTTTTGGATCGATCCCGAACTCTTCCGAGCCCATCAGGGCCTCGCCGCTAAGCTTGAGTAGAATGCGTTTATAGCGAGCCTGATAACCACTGCCCTGCTGAGCCATTGCGAATCTCTCCTGCGGCGTATTTAAAAATTCTTTGCGAGCTGTTTACAGCTGGCGTTCACTCTAGCTTGGCGCTGCTTCAGCGCCATCGGAACATGGCTTTGTAAGTCAGTTCCAAGTGGAAACCAATTAAAAATTGGCAACCCCATCTGAAAAGAGGCTGCGCGCGTAAGCGGGCAGCCTCTTTCGGGCGACAGTTGAAAAACCGTCTTATTGCTTGGCGGCAGCCAGCTGGGCAGCAACTTCTTCAGCGAAGTTGTCGACCGGCTTCTCGATGCCTTCGCCTACTTTGTAGTAAGTGAAGGAAACGATTTCTGCGCCGCCTTTCTTGGCCAGCTCGCCAACCTTGATTTCAGGGTTCTTGACGAACGCCTGCTCAACCAGGCTTGCTTCTGCCAGGAACTTGCTGATACGGCCTTTGACCATGTTCTCAACAATGTTTTCTGGCTTGCCTTTGATCTTCTCTTCGTTCAGCTGCAGGAACACAGCTTTTTCACGCTCGATCGCTTCAGCCGAAACTTGCGAAGGCAGCAGGAACTCAGGGTTGCTGGCAGCAACGTGCATCGCGATGTCTTTGGCCAGCTCGACGTCACCGCCTTTCAGAGCCACAACAACACCGATCTTGTTGCCGTGCAGGTACGAACCTACAACGTCACCTTCGATACGGGTCAGACGACGGATGTTGACGTTCTCGCCTACTTTGGCAACCAGTGCTTCACGAGCAGCTTCTTGCGAAGCGATCAGTGGAGCAGCGTCGGTCAGCTTGTCAGCGAAGGCTTTTTCAACGCTGGCAGCAACGAAGTTTTTGAAGTCGTCTTGCAGAGCCAGGAAGTCGGTCTGCGAGTTCACTTCCAGGATAACGGCAGCTTTACCGTCGTCCTTGATTGCGATTGCGCCTTCAGCGGCAACGTTGCCAGCCTTTTTCGCAGCCTTGATCGCGCCCGAAGCACGCATGTCATCAATGGCTTTTTCGATGTCGCCGTCAGCCTTTTCCAGGGCTTTCTTGCAGTCCATCATGCCTTCGCCGGTACGCTCGCGCAGTTCTTTAACCAACGCTGCAGTAATTGCTGCCATTTTCAAATTCCTCTTGGATAGGTTTTCAACCATTCCACCCGATCGAACGGGCGTTCAATTCGTCCCGAGCCCCACCTTGTAGCTGCTGCACGTTACAGGAGCTGTAGCTGCGCCGCCGACAAATGGTTTTCGAGGTGGCAAAAAGGGGGCCAAGCCCCCTTTTTGCTTACTGAGTTAACGCCAGGGCGTTAATTACTCAGCTGCAGCCTGAGTTTCTTCAGTTGCGAATTCTACAGTGCCGCCAGCAACATTGTTGCGACCACGGATCACTGCGTCAGCCATCGAACCCATGTACAGCTGGATAGCGCGGATTGCGTCATCGTTGCCTGGGATGATGTAGTCAACGCCTTCCGGGCTGCTGTTGGTGTCGACAACGCCGATTACCGGGATGCCCAGCTTGTTGGCTTCGGTGATCGCGATGCGCTCGTGGTCAACGTCGATCACGAACAGTGCGTCTGGCAGACCGCCCATGTCCTTGATGCCGCCCAGCGAACGATCCAGCTTTTCCAGGTCACGGGAGCGCATCAGCGCTTCTTTCTTGGTCAGCTTGGCGAAAGTACCGTCTTCGGCTTGAACTTCAAGGTCACGCAGACGCTTGATGGAAGCACGAATGGTTTTGAAGTTGGTCAGCATGCCGCCCAACCAGCGGTGATCGACGTACGGCGAACCGCAACGTGCTGCTTCTTCAGCAACGATCTTGCCAGCGGAACGCTTGGTGCCGACGAACAGAATCTTGTTTTTGCCCTGGGCCAGACGCTCTACGAAAGTCAGAGCTTCGTTGAACATTGGCAGGGTTTTTTCAAGGTTGATGATGTGAATCTTGTTACGCGCGCCGAAAATGTACTTACCCATTTTCGGATTCCAGTAACGGGTTTGGTGACCGAAGTGCACACCGGCCTTCAGCATATCGCGCATGTTGACTTGGGACATGATAGTTCCTTAATAAGTCGGGTTTGGCCTCCACGTATCCCAATGACCAACCAGTGGCATAAAGCCAAAAGCACCCAGGTCATCGTGTCGACACGTGTGTGGATTTAAGCTTTTCGGGGTATCCCCGGAAAGCGGCGCATTTTATACCACAGGGTGCGCAGAAACGGAACCCGGAATCTGTATTCGTACCAAGGACATGGGCGCAGCCCCCTTGGAATCGGCCCCGAACGCACCATTGTATAGAGAGAAGCGATGCACGCGGGCGCTGAATTGCGCCGTGCGTCTGTTAGAATCGCGTTTTTCAGGGTCGCCAATCGAACACTCGCCACCCTATTCGTATCAGCAAGCGCCGCCGAGCGCAGAGAGAGCCTGTATGACCGTCAACCTCAAAACTCCCGAGGACATCGCTGGCATGCGCGTCGCCGGCAAACTGGCCGCCGATGTGCTGGAAATGATTGCCGAACATGTCAAGCCGGGCGTCACCACCGATGAGCTGAACCAGATCTGCCACGACTACATCGTCAACGTGCAGCAAGCCATCCCTGCCCCGCTCAACTACAAGGGCTACCCGAAGTCGATCTGCACCTCGATCAACCACGTGGTCTGCCATGGCATCCCGAACGACAAACCGCTGAAAAACGGCGACACCCTGAACATCGACGTGACCGTGATCAAGGACGGCTACCACGGCGACACCAGCCGCATGTTCCACGTCGGCGAAGTGCCGGTCTGGGCCGAGCGTCTGTCGCAGATCACCCAGGAATGCATGTACAAGGCGATCGAGATCGTCAAACCCGGCTGCCGCCTCGGCGACATCGGCGAAGTGATCCAGAAGCACGCCGAGAAGAACGGTTTCTCGGTGGTTCGCGAGTTCTGCGGTCACGGCATCGGCAAGGTCTTCCACGAAGAGCCGCAGATCCTGCACTACGGCCGCGCGGGCACCGGCATGGAACTGAAGGCCGGCATGACCTTCACCATCGAGCCGATGATCAACCAGGGCAAGGCCGACACCAAAGTACTCGGCGACGGCTGGACCGCGATCACCAAGGACCGCAAGCTCTCGGCACAGTGGGAACACACCCTGCTGGTCACCGACACCGGCTACGAGATCTTCACCCTGCGCGCCGATGACACCATCCCGCGCGTCTCGGCCTGATCCACACAACGCTCCCAGCCTTATAGAAGGAAAGCCAATCGATGCCGCAGGTGGATCCCGAACTCTTCGACCGCGGCCAGTTCCAGGCTGAACTGGCCCTGAAAGCGAGTCCTATCGCGGCGTTCAAGAAGGCGATCCGCCAGGCTCGCGAGGTGCTCGACACGCGTTTTCGCCAGGGTCGCGACATTCGCCGCCTGATCGAAGACCGCGCCTGGTTCGTCGACAACATCCTGCAAAAGGCCTGGGAGCAGTTCAACTGGAGCGAAGACGCCGACATCGCGCTGGTCGCGGTCGGTGGCTACGGTCGCGGTGAGCTGCACCCGTATTCCGACATCGACTTGCTGATCCTGCTGGACAGCGCCGATCACGAAGTTTTCCGCGATTCCATCGAGCGTTTTCTGACGCTGCTGTGGGACATCGGCCTGGAAGTCGGTCAGAGCGTGCGCTCGGTCGACGAATGCGCCGAAGAGGCGCGCGCCGACCTGACCGTCGTCACCAACCTGATGGAAAGCCGCACCATCTGCGGCCCCGAGCGTCTGCGCCAGCGCATGCTCGATGTCACCAGCACCGCCCACATGTGGCCGGCCAAAGAGTTCTTCCTGGCCAAGCGCGCCGAGCAAAAAGCCCGTCACCACAAATACAACGACACCGAATACAACCTGGAACCCAACGTCAAAGGCTCGCCCGGTGGCCTGCGGGATATCCAGACGATTCTGTGGGTGGCCCGGCGTCAGTACGGCACCCTGAACCTGCGCGCCCTCGCCGGCGAAGGCTTCCTGGTCGAGAGCGAAAACGCCCTGCTCGCCTCCTCCCAGGAATTCCTCTGGAAAGTGCGTTACGCCCTGCACATGCTCGCTGGCCGTTCCGAGGACCGCTTGCTGTTCGATCACCAGCGCACCATTGCCGGGCTGCTCGGTTTTGAAGGCGACGACGCCAAACAGGCGGTCGAAAACTTCATGCAACAGTATTTCCGCGTGGTGATGAGCATCGCCCAGCTCAGCGACCTGATCATCCAGCACTTCGAAGAAGTCATCCTCGCGCCGGAAGACGAAGCGCCGCCGCAGCCGATCAATGCGCGCTTCCAGTTGCACGACGGTTATATCGAGGCACGCAACGACAACGTGTTCCGCCGCACGCCATTCGCCATGCTCGAGATCTTCGTGCTGATGGCCCAGCAGCCGGAAATCAAAGGCGTGCGTGCCGATACCATTCGTCTGCTGCGGGAAAACCGTCACCTGATCGACGACAACTTCCGCAACGATATCCGTAACACCAGCCTGTTCATCGAGCTGTTCAAGTGCAAGATCGGCATCCACCGCAACCTGCGCCGGATGAACCGTTACGGCATTCTCGGGCGTTATCTGCCGGAGTTCGGCTTTATCGTCGGGCAGATGCAGCACGACCTGTTTCACATCTATACGGTCGATGCGCACACGCTGAACCTGATCAAGCACCTGCGCAAATTGCAGTACACCCAGGTCTCGGAGAAATTTCCGCTGGCCGCCAAGCTCATGGCCAAACTGCCCAAACCCGAACTGATCTACATGGCGGGCCTGTACCACGACATCGGTAAAGGCCGGCATGGCGATCACTCGGAGATCGGCGCAGTCGATGCCGAGGCGTTCTGCCAGCGTCATCAGTTACCGGTGTGGGATAGCCGTCTGATTGTCTGGCTGGTGCAGAACCATCTGGTGATGTCGACCACCGCGCAGCGTAAGGACTTGTCCGACCCGCAGGTGATCCACGACTTTGCCCTGGCCGTTGGCGATGAAACCCGCCTCGACTATCTCTACGTGCTGACCGTGGCCGACATCAACGCGACCAACCCGACGCTATGGAACTCGTGGCGCGCCAGCCTGTTGCGCCAGCTCTACACCGAGACCAAGCGCGCCTTGCGCCGTGGCCTGGAAAACCCGGTGGATCGCGAAGAACAGATCCGCCAGACCCAAAGCGCCGCGCTGGATATTCTGGTGCGTGGAGGCACAGACCCGGACGACGTCGAGCAGTTGTGGGCGCAATTGGGCGATGACTATTTCCTGCGCCACACCGCCGGCGACGTGGCCTGGCACAGCGATGCGATCCTGCAGCAACCAGTCGATGGCGGGCCGCTCGTGCTGATCAAGGAAACCACCCAGCGCGAATTCGAGGGCGGCACGCAGATCTTCATTTATGCACCGGACCAGCACGACTTTTTCGCCGTGACCGTGGCGGCGATGGATCAGCTCAACCTGAACATTCACGACGCCCGGGTCATCACCTCGAGCAGCCAGTTCACCCTCGACACCTACATCGTGCTCGACAACGAAGGCGAATCGATCGGCGACAACCCGGCACGGGTCAAGCAAATCCGCGAAGGCCTGACCGAAGCCCTGCGCAATCCGGACGATTACCCGACGATCATCCAGCGCCGCGTGCCGCGCCAGCTCAAGCATTTCGCCTTTGCGCCACAGGTGACGATTCACAACGATGCCCAGCGTCCGGTGACCGTGCTGGAGTTGACCGCACCCGACCGCCCAGGACTGCTGGCGCGGATCGGCGGGATTTTCCTCGAGTTCGACTTGTCGCTGCAGAACGCCAAGATTGCGACGTTGGGCGAACGAGTAGAAGACGTGTTCTTCATCACCGACGCCCACAACCAACCGTTGTCCGACCCGTTGCTGTGCAGCCGTTTGCAGGATGCGATCGTTGAGCAACTGAGCGTCAATCAGGAACCCGATATCAAATTGTCGCGCCTCAGTATTTGATGGTGCCCCGGATTCAAATGGCTTTGCGAGAGACCCAGCCCCAATGAACAACGCTCTGAACCAGCTCCAGCCGTACCCGTTCGAAAAGCTCCGCGCCCTGCTCGGCACCGTCACGCCGAACCCGGACAAACGCCCGATCGCCCTGTCGATCGGCGAGCCGAAACATCGCTCGCCAAGCTTTGTCGCCGAAGCGCTGGCCAACAGTCTGGATCAGATGGCCGTCTACCCGACCACCCTCGGTATCCCCGCCCTGCGCGAAGCCATCGCCGGCTGGTGCGAGCGTCGTTTCGGCGTGCCAAGCGGCTGGATCGATCCGGCGCGCAACGTGCTGCCGGTCAATGGCACCCGTGAAGCGTTGTTTGCGTTCACCCAGACCGTGGTCAACCGTGGCGATGATGCGTTGGTGGTCAGCCCGAACCCGTTCTACCAGATCTACGAAGGCGCCGCGTTCCTCGCCGGGGCCAAGCCGCACTACCTGCCGTGCCTGGACGAGAACGGCTTCAACCCGGATTTCGATGCCGTTTCGCCGGACATCTGGAAACGTTGCCAGATCCTGTTCCTCTGCTCGCCGGGCAACCCGACCGGCGCGCTGATCCCGGTCGACACCCTGAAAAAACTGATCGCCCTGGCCGACGAATACGATTTCGTGATCGCCGCCGACGAGTGCTACAGCGAGTTGTACTTCGACGAACAAACCCCTCCGCCGGGCCTGCTGACTGCCTGTGTTGAACTGGGTCGCAAGGACTTCAAGCGTTGCGTGGTGTTTCATAGCCTGTCCAAACGCTCCAACCTGCCGGGCCTGCGCTCGGGTTTTGTTGCCGGCGATGCCGACATCCTCAAAGGCTTCCTGCTGTATCGCACCTACCACGGCTGCGCGATGCCGGTACAAACGCAACTGGCCAGCGTCGCCGCGTGGAATGACGAAGTGCATGTGCGTGCCAACCGTGCGCTGTATCGCGAGAAATTCGATGCGGTGCTGGAGATCCTCAGCCCGGTGATGGACGTGCAGCGCCCGGATGGCAGCTTCTACCTGTGGCCGAACGTGCAAGGTGATGACGCAGCGTTCTGCCGCGATCTGTTTGAGCAGGAGCACGTGACCGTGGTGCCGGGTTCGTATCTGTCCCGTGATGTCGATGGCGTCAACCCGGGCGCAGGCCGTGTGCGCATGGCGCTGGTCGCCCCCTTGGCCGAATGCGTCGAAGCCGCCGAACGGATTCGCGCCTTCATCACTCGCCAGCAGTAATCATCAAGAGTCCGCACCAGGCATCTGATGCGGACTCTTGGTGGATTATTTGACCTTCCCCAGATTAGCCTCACTCAAATCCAGATCGGCCAACACTTCTCTGAGGACGTCATCACCTATCTGGTGATGACGACTGAGACTATAGAGTTCCAGACGCTGTGCCCTGAGCGCTTTCAGGCGCATGCGCCGCTCGAGTAAATCCATCTGAAACGCGAGGGCCTGCGCTTCGGCGGAATCGTTGAAAACGTCCAGTTGATGGCGATACTCGGACATGATCCGCGCCTTCAACTCGGCGGACAAAGCCGCCTGAGCAGCGTCCTGCGGAGTGGTTTCCACTGTCTCTAGCGCATGAATCGCCGCTTCCGCGGTTTTGCGCCAGGCATCGCGCACTTCCTGGCGCCGCTTGTCGTCCGGACTTTTTTCAATTCCGCGCAACAACAGCGGCAGCGCGATGCATGCCGAAATCAGCGACAGCAGAATCACCCCGGCGGCGATAAAGATCAGAAGGTCACGCTCGGGAAACGCGTCCGTCCCCATCAACATCGGCACCGACATCACGCCGGCCAGCGTTACTGCACCGCGCACACCGCCGACAGTCAGCAGCCAGCAGGAGCGCGCGGTCGGGACTTGCGTCAGCTCGCCCTTGCCGCGCAAGCGTCGCAACAGCACCGATAAACGCCAGATGCTCTGCACCCAGACAAACCGCAACAACACCAGCGCAAGAAAAATCGCCACGACATCGAGGCAGCGATAGAACAACGTCGGCCACAACGTCGGCTCGTGACTGACCACGGCTTTGATGATGTCCGGCAACTGCAGGCCGAGCAGGAGGAAAATCAAACCGTTGAAAGCGAACTCCAGCAGCGACCAGACGCTGCGATTGAGCAAGCGGGTGCTGGTCTGCCGAGGCAACAGATCAAGCCAGCTCTGCATCATCCCTGCCGCCACGGCCGAGAGAATGCCCGAGACGCCGAGACGCTCGGCCAGCACATAAGCCGCGAACGGCAGCAACAACATGAACACCACGTGCGTCGCCGGATCATCCCAGCCACGGGCAATCATCCACGCCCGCAAGCGCCCGACCAACCAGCTCAAGGCCACACCGACCGCCAACCCGCCGAGCGCCACCAGGACGAAAGTCAGGCTGGCATTGGTCAGCGAGAACACGCCTGTGATGGCCGCCACCAGGGCGAACTTGAAGGTCACCAGACCGGAGGCATCGTTCATCAGCGCCTCGCCCTGCAATATATGCATCAACGGGGTCGGCAAGCGGTTTTGCGAAATGGCCGACACCGCCACAGCGTCCGTCGGCGACAACACTGCCGCCAGGGCGAAAGCCACCGGCAGCGGAATTGACGGCAATAACCAATGAATGAAGTAGCCGGCGCCGACCACGGTAAACAGTACCAGCCCGACGGCCAGCGTCAGAATCGGTCCGCGCAGTTGCCAGAACTCACGCTTGGGCATGCGCCAACCATCAGAAAACAACAAAGGAGGCAGGAACAGAAACAGGAACAATTCGGGATCGAGGGCCACGTGCAGACCCAGGGTCGGCCAGGCGAGCAAGGCGCCGGCGGCGATCTGCACCAATGGCAGCGGCAACGGGATGACCCGTCCGACCAGCCGCGAGACGCTGACCAGCATCAGCAGGATCAGGACGGTGTAAGCGGTTTGCATAAAGCGGAAATCTCAGACAATCGACAGCGTTGAACTGCCATATTAGCCGCTTAGGATGGATCTGACCGTTGCACCTATGTCTCACGCCCGCAACGACATTCCAATGTGGGAGCGAGCTTGCTCGCGAATACGGTGTGTCATAAACAGAGATTTTGCCTGACACGGCCCCTTCGCGAGCAAGCTCGCTCCCACAGGGTTTTGCATTGCCAAATGAAGCCGGGCGCCCGAAACGCTTTGGTCATGGCATAATCCGACACCATTTTTCTCCAGCACCTGTAAAGGGGGCGATTCCTTGACCGTTTCAAGTAAAACGTTGCACCTTTTCGGCATCAAAGCCTGCGACACCATGAAGAAGGCGCGCACCTGGCTCGATGAACACGCTGTCAGCTACGACTTTCACGATTACAAAACCGCCGGCATTGACCGTGAACACCTGACCCAATGGTGTGACGAACACGGCTGGCAAACGGTGTTGAACCGCGCAGGCACGACCTTTCGCAAACTCGACGACGAACGCAAAGCCGATCTCGACCAGTCGAAAGCCATCGAACTGATGCTCGCTCAACCCTCGATGATCAAGCGCCCGGTGCTCGATCTCGGTGACCGAACCCTGATTGGCTTCAAGCCAGACATCTACGCGGCCGCACTCAAATAAGCAGCCCGTCACTTATTGCTAGAGGTATTCACATGTCCAACTCCCTGTTCAGCATCGCCTTTGGTGTCGGCACTCAGAACCGTCAAGGCGCCTGGCTGGAAGTGTTCTACGCCCAGCCACTGCTCAATCCGTCGGCCGAACTGGTCGCTGCCGTTGCGCCGATCCTCGGTTACACCGAAGGCAACCAGGCCATCACCTTCACCACCGCCCAAGCGGCGCAACTGGCTGAAGCCGTGAAAGGCATCGACGCCGTACAAGGCAAGCTGCTGACCCGTCTGGCGGAAAGCCACAAGCCGCTGGTCGCCACCCTGCTGGCCGAAGACGCGCAACTGACCTCGACACCTGAGGCTTACCTCAAGCTGCATCTGCTGTCGCACCGTCTGGTCAAGCCACACGGCGTGAGCCTGGCCGGGATCTTCCCGCTGCTGCCGAACGTAGCGTGGACCAGCCAAGGCGCCATCGACCTGAGCGAACTGGCGGAAATGCAACTGGAAGCCCGTCTGCGTGGCGAGCTGCTGGAAGTGTTCTCGGTGGACAAGTTCCCGAAAATGACCGACTACGTGGTTCCGGCCGGCGTGCGTATCGCTGACGCCGCGCGTCTGCGTCTGGGTGCTTACGTTGGTGAAGGCACCACCGTGATGCACGAAGGCTTCATCAACTTCAACGCCGGCACCGAAGGCCCGGGCATGATCGAAGGCCGCGTTTCCGCTGGCGTATTCGTCGGCAAGGGTTCGGACCTGGGCGGCGGTTGCTCGACCATGGGCACCTTGTCGGGCGGCGGCAACATCGTGATCAAGGTCGGCGAAGGCTGCCTGATCGGCGCCAACGCCGGTATCGGTATCCCGTTGGGCGACCGCAACACCGTTGAGTCGGGCCTCTACGTGACGGCGGGTACCAAGGTTGCGCTGCTGGACGAGCACAACAATCTGGTTAAAGTTGTGAAAGCGCGTGAGCTGGCCGGTCAGACTGACCTGCTGTTCCGTCGCAATTCGGAAACCGGTGCTGTGGAGTGCAAAACCCACAAATCGGCGATCGAACTGAACGAAGCGCTGCACGCTCACAACTAAGTGCTTGAATAATCCATTGTAGGAGTGAGCCTGCTCGCGATGCTTTTAGCGCCCTCACGGACGCCATCGCGAGCAGGCTCACTCCTACAGGATTTGGCGTACATCCCGCCCCTCTTCACCAGGGCTAAAAACTGTGATGATTCCCTCCCCATGGCGTGCCGATTTCCCGGCCATCGCCGCGCTGCAACGGCAAGACCAGACCTATCTGGACAACGCCGCCACCACGCAAAAACCCCAAGCCCTGCTCGACGCACTGACGCATTACTACGCCAACGGCGCGGCCAATGTGCATCGTGCGCAACACCTGCCCGGCGCCCATGCCACGCAGGCGTTCGAGGACAGTCGGCTGAAGGTTGCCCAGTGGCTGAATGCTGATGACAGCGGGCAAATCATCTTTACCCACGGCGCCACCAGTGCGCTGAACCTCCTGGCTTATGGCCTGGAACATCTTTTCCACCCGGGCGATGAAATTGTCATCAGCGCCCTGGAGCATCACGCCAACCTGTTGCCGTGGCAGCAACTGGCCCAACGGCGAAGTCTCAAACTGGTGATCCTGCCGCTGGATGCCGACGGTCTGATCGACCTTGCTGCCGCTGTGCATTTGATAGGCCCGCGCACGCGATTGCTGGCAGTCAGTCAGTTGTCCAACGTGCTCGGTGCGTGGCAACCGTTGCCGGCGCTGCTGGGCATGGCCAAGGCGCAGAACGCGCTGACCGTGGTCGATGGCGCGCAAGGCGTGGTGCATGGTCGGCATGACGTGCAGGCGCTAGGGTGCGACTTCTACGTGTTTTCCAGCCACAAGCTGTACGGCCCCGATGGCCTCGGCGTGCTGTTCGGACGCAACGCTGCGCTTGAACAGCTGAAGCCCTGGCAGTTCGGCGGTGAGATGGTGCTGGAAGCCAACTATCACGACGCGCGTTTCCGCCCGGCACCGCTGGGCTTCGAGGCGGGTACGCCGCCGATTGCCAGCGTGATCGGCCTCGGCGCGACGCTGGATTATCTGGCCGGTCTGGATCAGGACGCGGTGTCCGCCCACGAGGCTGCGCTGCATGACTATTTGCTGCGTGGTCTCGCCGCCCGTAACGGCATTCGTTTGCTCGGCAAGCCGCAATTGGCGCTGGCGAGTTTTGTTGTCGAGGGTGTGCATAACGCCGATCTCGCGCATCTTTTGACCGAGCAAGGGATCGCCGTGCGCGCCGGGCATCACTGCGCGATGCCGCTGCTGAAAAGCTTCGAACTGGCTGGGGCGATTCGGGTTTCGCTGGCGCTGTACAACGACTCGGAAGATCTGGAACGCTTCTTTGAAGCGCTGGATCAGGCGCTGGAGTTATTGCGATGAGTTTGCCGGTCGAAGCGGCTGAGGCGCTGCAGACTTTTCAGAATGCAGCGGGCTGGGAGCAGCGGGCGCGGTTGTTGATGCAGTTTGGTGACCGTTTGCCGCCACTAAGTGACGCCGACAAGTGCGAGGCTAACCGGGTGCATGGCTGTGAGAGTCAGGTCTGGCTGGTTGGTGAACTGCACGACGGTCACTGGCAATTCAGCGCCAGCAGCGATGCGCGGATGATTCGCGGGTTGGTGGCGTTGTTACTGTTGCGGGTTAACAGTTTGTCGGCCACTGAGCTGCAGCAGGTTGATTTGCCGGACTGGTTCAATCAACTAGGGCTTTCGCGGCAGCTATCGCCATCGCGTAGCAATGGCCTCAATGCCGTGCTCCAGCGGATGAATGAGTTGGCGCTTTAAAGCGGCTGCTTCGCAGCCATCGCGAGCAGGCTCACTTCTACAATTGGAATGCGTTCCCCTGTAGGAGTGAGCCTGCTCGCGATAAGGCCATAAGCCCCACCATCAAACCTGAGGCTTGACTCTGTCGGCCGGGCGCCGCACACCCGCGACAATCTTGTCCACAGCCTTGGTCGCCGCAACCATACCGAACGTTGCCGTCACCATCATCACCGCACCAAACCCGCCGGCGCAGTCGAGCTTCACACCGTCACCGACAAAACTCTTCTGCAAGCAAATGCTGCCATCCGGCTTCGGATAACGCAGTTGTTCCGTAGAGAACACACACGGCACGCTGTAATGGCGGGTCACGGTGCGCGAAAAACCATAATCACGACGCAGCGTCGAACGCACTTTCGAGGCCAACGGGTCGTTGAACGTGCGGTTGAGATCGCACACCTGAATCAGCGTCGGATCGATCTGCCCGCCCGCACCGCCAGTGGTGATGATCTGGATCTTGCGGCGCTTGCACCAGGCAATCAGCGCAGCCTTGGCGTTGACCGCGTCGATGCAGTCGATCACGCAGTCGATGTTCGGCGTGATGTATTCGGCCATGGTCTCGCGGGTGACGAAATCCGCCACGGCGTGCACGGTGCAATCCGGGTTGATCCCGCGCAGACGCTCGGCCATCACTTCGACCTTGGGCTTGCCGACGGTGCTGTCCAGTGCGTGCAACTGGCGGTTGGCGTTGCTGACGCAAACGTCATCAAGGTCGAACAGCGAAATCTCGCCGACACCACAACGGGCCATGGCTTCCGCCGCCCAGGAACCGACGCCACCGACGCCGACGATCGCCACATGGGCCGCGCGCAAGCGCTCCATGCCTTCGATGCCATACAAACGGGCGATGCCTGCAAACCGCGGATCTTCTGTACTCATGACCATTACCCCAAAAACCGGCGCGCATTATAGGGCTACACAGCGACAAGTTTTAAGCTTCGAACTACAAGTGTAAGAACTTAAGTCAAAGTCGGCTGCCCAATGTCGGGCATTTCCCTGTCTGATGTACGACTTGCGAACTGCCGGTGTAGGATGCGCGCCCCTCGGGCGTATAGCCGACCGATCCTCCGTTCCACAGCCTTTGGAACCCGAAATAGCTATGTCATCGCGTAAATTTGGACTCAACCTGGTGGTGGTTCTGGCAATCGCCGCCCTGTTCACCGGTTTCTGGGCGCTGATCAATCGCCCGGTTTCCGCGCCGAACTGGCCGGAGCAGATCTCCGGTTTCTCCTATTCGCCGTTCCAGCAGGGACAATATCCGCAAAAAGATCAGTACCCGACTGACGACGAAATGCGCCGCGACCTGGAGATCATGAGCAAGTTGACGGATAACATCCGCATCTACTCGGTCGACGGTTCGCTGCAAGACATCCCGAAACTGGCTGAAGAATTCGGCCTGCGCGTGACGCTGGGGATCTGGATCAGCCCGGATCAGGAACGCAACGAACGGGAAATCACCCGTGCCATCGAACTGGCCAACACTTCACGCAGCGTGGTTCGCGTGGTGGTCGGTAACGAAGCGATCTTCCGCAAGGAAATCACCGCCCAAGAGCTGAGCGTGCTGCTTGATCGCGTGCGCGCAGCGGTGAAGGTGCCGGTGACCACGTCCGAGCAATGGCACGTCTGGGAAGAACACCCGGAACTGGCCAAACACGTTGACCTGATCGCTGCGCACGTTCTGCCGTACTGGGAGTTCATTCCGGTCGACAAGGCCGGCCAGTTCGTTTTCGATCGCGCTCGCGATCTGAAAAAGCTGTTCCCGAAAAAACCGCTGCTGCTCTCCGAGGTCGGCTGGCCGAGCAACGGTCGCATGCGTGGCGGTGCCGATGCGTCGCCGGCGGATCAGGCGATCTACCTGCGCACTCTCGTCAACAAGCTCAACCGCCAAGGCTTCAACTACTTCGTGATCGAGGCGTTTGACCAGCCGTGGAAGGCCAGCGACGAAGGCTCGGTCGGCGCGTACTGGGGCGTGTTCAACGCTGCGCGTCAGCAGAAATTCAACTTCGAAGGCCCGGTGGTCGCGATCCCGCAGTGGCGCGTGCTGGCGATCGGTTCGGTGGTGCTGGCGCTATTGTCGCTGACCCTGCTGATGATCGACGGCTCAGCATTGCGTCAGCGTGGGCGGATCTTCCTGACCTTTATCGCGTTCCTCTGTGGTTCGGTGCTGGTGTGGATCGGTTACGACTACAGCCTGCAATACAGCACGTGGTTCAGTTTGACCGTTGGCTTCCTCTTGGCGCTGGGTGCGCTCGGGGTGTTCATCGTTTTGCTCACCGAAGCGCATGAACTGGCCGAAGCGGTGTGGATTCACAAGCGGCGGCGCGAGTTCCTGCCGGTCGAGGGCGACTCCAGCTATCGCCCGAAAGTCTCGATCCATGTGCCGTGCTACAACGAGCCGCCGGACATGGTCAAACAGACCCTCGACGCCCTCGCCGCCCTCGATTATCCGGACTACGAAGTCCTGATCATCGACAACAACACCAAGGATCCGGCGGTGTGGGAGCCGGTGCGCGATTACTGCGCAACCCTCGGCCCACGCTTCAAGTTCTTCCACGTCTCGCCCCTGGCCGGTTTCAAGGGTGGCGCGCTGAACTACCTGATTCCGCACACGGCCAAGGATGCCGAAGTGATCGCGGTGATCGACTCCGATTACTGCGTGCACCCCAACTGGCTCAAGCACATGGTGCCGCACTTCGCTGACCCGAAAATCGCCGTGGTGCAGTCGCCGCAGGATTACCGCGACCAGAACGAAAGCACCTTCAAGAAGCTCTGCTACGCCGAATACAAAGGCTTCTTCCATATCGGTATGGTCACTCGTAACGACCGTGACGCAATCATCCAGCACGGCACCATGACCATGACCCGCCGCTCGGTGCTGGAAGAGTTGGGCTGGGCTGACTGGTGCATCTGTGAAGACGCCGAGCTCGGCCTGCGCGTGTTCGAGAAAGGCCTGTCGGCGGCGTATTACCACGACAGCTACGGCAAGGGCCTGATGCCGGATACGTTTATCGACTTCAAGAAACAGCGTTTCCGTTGGGCTTACGGTGCGATTCAGATCATCAAGCGCCACACCGGCAGCCTGTTGCGCGGCAAAGACACCGAGCTGACCCGTGGCCAGCGTTACCACTTCCTTGCGGGCTGGTTGCCGTGGGTCGCGGACGGCATGAACATCTTCTTCACCGTCGGCGCGCTGTTGTGGTCGGCGGCGATGATCATCGTGCCGCAACGGGTCGATCCGCCGCTGCTGATCTTCGCGATCCCGCCTCTGGCGTTGTTCGTGTTCAAGGTCGGCAAGATCATCTTCCTTTACCGTCGCGCCGTTGGCGTGAACCTGAAAGATGCCTTCTGCGCGGCACTGGCCGGGCTGGCGTTGTCGCACACCATCGCCAAAGCGGTGCTGTATGGCTTTTTCACCAGCAGCATTCCGTTCTTCCGCACGCCGAAAAACGCCGACAACCATGGTTTTTGGGTGGCGATTTCCGAAGCGCGGGAAGAGCTGTTCATCATGCTGCTGTTGTGGGGCGCGGCGCTGGGGATCTTCCTGGTCAACGGCATGCCAAGCAACGACATGCGCTTCTGGGTGGTGATGTTGCTGGTGCAGTCGCTGCCGTATCTGGCCGCGCTGATCATGGCGTTCCTGTCGTCGCTGCCCAAACCGGCGGCCAAGCCTGAGCCGGCAACAGCATAATCGGTAACGGATAACGTCAAACGGCGGCCTTCGGGCCGCCGTTTTGCTTTAGAATGACCGCCTTTTTCAATGCCAACAAACTCGGTAGGAGCTGCCGAAGGCTGCGATCTTTTGATCTTGCTGTTGATTTTAAAAAACAAAATCAAAAGATCGCAGCCTGCGGCAGCTCCTACAGGTTTACCGTGCGCACCCGGAGTTATTACATGACGGCCCACGCCGACCTTTCGCCGACCCTCCAACTCGCCATCGACCTGATCCGCCGTCCGTCCGTGACGCCGGTCGACGCCGATTGCCAGAAGCAGATGATGCAGCGCCTGGGCGATGCCGGTTTCAGCCTCGAGCCGATGCGCATCGAAGATGTGGATAACTTCTGGGCCACCCACGGCAACAACGACGGCCCGGTGCTGTGCTTCGCCGGCCACACCGACGTGGTGCCGACCGGCCCGGTCACGGCGTGGCAGATCGACCCGTTCAACGCGCTGATCGATGAACACGGCATGCTCTGCGGCCGTGGCGCAGCGGACATGAAAGGCAGCCTGGCGTCGATGACCGTCGCCGCTGAGCGTTTCGTCGCCGACTACCCGAACCACAAAGGCAAGGTCGCGTTCCTGATCACCAGCGACGAAGAAGGCCCGGCGCACCACGGCACCAAGGCTGTGGTCGAACGCCTGGCAGCACGCAACGAGCGCCTGGACTGGTGCATCGTTGGGGAACCATCGAGCACCACTTTGGTTGGCGACGTGGTGAAGAACGGCCGTCGCGGCTCGCTCGGTGCCAAGCTCACCGTCAAAGGCATTCAGGGTCACGTGGCCTATCCGCACCTGGCGAAGAATCCGATCCACCTCGCCGCTCCGGCGCTGGCCGAACTGGCCGCCGAGCATTGGGATCACGGCAACGATTTCTTCCCGCCGACCAGTTTCCAGATCTCCAACGTCAATTCCGGCACTGGCGCGACCAACGTGATTCCGGGTGATCTGGTGGCGGTGTTCAACTTCCGGTTCTCCACCGAATCGACCGTCGAAGGCCTGCAGAAACGCGTGGCCGATATTCTCGACAAGCACGATCTGGACTGGCACATCGATTGGGCACTGTCCGGCCTGCCGTTCCTCACCGAACCGGGCGCGCTGCTCGACGCGGTGTCGGCGAGCATCAAGGACATCACCGGTCGTGAGACCAAGGCGTCGACCAGCGGCGGAACGTCCGACGGTCGTTTCATCGCGACCATGGGCACGCAAGTGGTTGAACTGGGCCCGGTCAACGCGACCATTCACCAGGTCAACGAACGCGTTCTGGCCGCCGATCTCGATGTACTGACCGAGATCTACTACCAGACCCTGATCAAGTTGCTCGCCTGATGCTCGCTTGCCCCATCTGCAGTGAACCGCTGAACACAGTGGACAACGGCGTGGTCTGCCCCGCCGGGCATCGCTTCGACCGTGCGCGTCAGGGTTACCTGAACCTGCTACCGGTGCAGCACAAGAACAGCCGTGATCCTGGCGACAACCAGGCCATGGTCGAAGCACGCCGGGACTTCTTGAACGCCGGGCATTACGCGCCGGTGGCCAAGCGACTGGCCGAACTGGCAGCGAGTTATGCGCCAGATCGCTGGGTCGACATCGGTTGTGGCGAGGGTTACTACACCGCGCAAATCGCCGAGGCCTTGCCGAACGCGGATGGCTACGCGCTGGACATCTCCCGTGAAGCGGTCAAACGCGCCTGCAAACGTAATCCGGCGATCACTTGGTTGATCGCCAGCATGGCCCGTGTGCCGTTGGCGTCGGGCAGTTGCCAGTTTCTCGCCAGCGTTTTCAGTCCTCTGGACTGGGAAGAAGCCAAGCGCCTGCTCAGTGTCGGCGGCGGCCTGATGAAAGTCGGCCCGACCAGCGGCCACCTGATGGAGTTGCGCGAACGTCTTTATGACGAAGTGCGCGAATACACCGACGACAAGCATCTGGCCCTGGTGCCGGAAGGCATGGCGCTGGCGCACAGCGAAACCCTGGAATTCAAGCTGACGCTGGACAAGCCTGAGGATCGCGCCAACCTGTTGGCGATGACACCTCACGGCTGGCGCGCCAGTGCCGAGCGTCGTGCGGCGGTGATCGAACAGGCCGAGCCGTTCGTGACCACCGTGTCGATGCGCTACGATTATTTCGTTCTTCAATAACTTTTGGTCTCGGGCGAGTGCCCGGGGCCGGCTAAATCCGCGAATGGATTTTTCAGACCCGCAGTGAGGACATCCATGCGCCAACCGGACATCGAGATTTACCTGAAAGACGCCGACGTCGACCACAAGGCCATTTCGGCCTGGCTGGGCGAAGCGCTGGGCCCGTGCAGTGACTGGGTACAGAAAGGCCAGACCTACAAATGCAAGGCCGGCAACGTGCCGGTGACCTGGCTGCCGAAAGCCGTGGGCAAGTGGAACAGCCTGTACCTCGAAAGCGACCAGACCCCATGGGACGACGACATCGCCTGCGCCCGCGCCGCGTTTGCTGCGCTGAACGTCGAAGTGCGTTGCGCGCCGGGGACGTGGGTTGAAGAAGAAGGTGAAGAGACGGCGGATCGCTGGATGCGCATCAGCGCCGACGGTGAAGAAGAAATCACCTGGAAAACCGCCTAAACACCGATCCCATGTAGGAGTGAGCCTGCTCGCGATTGCGGTGTGCCAGTCGATATCAATGTTGACTGATACACCGCAATCGCGAGCAGGCTCACTCCTACAATGGTTTTTGGCGTTTTGAAGGTCTGTGTTACAGGCCTACAACGTCTTCCGCCTGCAAACCCTTCTCACCGGTAATCACTGCGTATTCAACCTGCTGGCCTTCAGTCAGCGACCGATGCCCTTCGCCGCGAATCGCGCGGTAGTGCACGAACACGTCCACCCCGTCTTCGCGCTGGATAAAGCCGTAGCCCTTGGCGTCGTTGAACCACTTCACGTTGCCGGTTTCACGTGTTGCCATCTGTTCATACTCCTTTTTTATTATTGGACAGGCTTTTCGCAGGAAAGCCTTTGCGGAACGTCAGCCTGCGTCCGACGTCCATAAAAGGCCCCCGGCGACAGACCGCCGAGTATATGACAGGTGCGGAAAGTCTCAACAGGAGATTACTTCGCCGCTTTTTTGCCGATTTTCGCCCAATACGGCAAACTGTCGCCCTCCCGAGCAACCGCTCGGTTTATCCACTCACGCAGAAGCCGTATGACCCGTTCCCCGTTCCGCCGTCTAGTGTTTGGCACCTTGCGCCGACTGTTGTACCTCTGGGTTCGCTCGGAGACGATCAACCAGTCGTCGCTCACCCTCAACCTCGACCGCAGTCGTCCGGTGTTCTACGTCCTGCAAAACCCTTCGCTGACCGATCTCGCCGTGGTCGATACCGAGTGCACCAAGGCCGGCCTGCCACGTCCGGTGCTGCCGGTGTCGGTGGGTTCGCTGATCGAACCGGCGGCGTTTTTCTACCTGACGCCGGATCCGGACTGGCTCGGTCGCCAGGACAAGCGCGGCGCACCGCCGACCCTGACCCGACTGGTCAGTGCCCTGACGCAGAACGCCGCCGAAGACGCGCAGATCATTCCGGTCAGCGTGTTCTGGGGCCAGTCGCCGGACAGCGAAAACAGTCCCTGGAAATTGTTGTTCGCCGACAGCTGGGCGGTCACCGGGCGCTTGCGTCGGCTGCTGAGCATCATCGTCCTCGGGCGCAAAACCCGCGTGCAGTTCTCCGCACCGATTCACCTGCGCGAGCTGATCGAGCACAACAAGGGCCACGAACGCACCGTGCGCATGGCACAACGCATCCTGCGCGTGCACTTTCGCAATCTGAAAGCAGCGGTCATCGGCCCGGACATTTCCCACCGCCGTAACCTGGTCAAAGGCCTGCTCAACCAGCCGCTGGTCAAGCAAGCGATCCTCGACGAAGCCGAGCGCGAAAACATCTCGCCGGAGAAGGCCAAGGCTCAGGCTTTGCGCTACGGCAACGAGATTGCCTCGGACTACACCTACACCGCGATCCGCTTCCTCGAAGTGGTGCTGAGCTGGTTCTGGAACAAGATCTACGACGGCATCAAGGTCAACCACATCGAAGGCGTGCAAAAGGTCGCCCAGGGTCACGAAGTGATCTACGTGCCGTGCCACCGCAGCCACATTGACTACCTGCTGCTCTCATATCTGCTGTTCCGCAACGGCCTGACCCCGCCGCACATCGCCGCCGGGATCAACCTGAACATGCCGGTGATCGGCAGCCTGCTGCGCCGTGGCGGTGCGTTCTTCATGCGCCGCACGTTCAAGGGCAATCCGCTGTACACCTCGGTGTTCAACGAATATCTGCACACGCTGTTCACCAAAGGCTTCCCGGTCGAGTACTTCGTCGAGGGTGGCCGCTCGCGCACCGGGCGCATGCTGCAACCAAAAACCGGCATGCTCGCGATCACAATGCGCAGCTTCCTGCGTTCGTCGCGGATGCCGATCGTGTTTGTGCCGGTGTACATCGGTTACGAGCGCGTGCTCGAAGGTCGCACCTACCTCGGCGAATTGCGTGGCGCGAGCAAGAAGAAAGAATCGATCTTCGACATTTTCAAAGTCATCGGCGCGCTCAAGCAGCGTTTCGGTCAGGTCGCCGTCAACTTCGGTGAGCCGATCAAACTCGCAGAATTCCTTGACGCCGAGCAACCGGACTGGCGCCAGCAGGAACTCGGCCCGCAGTACAAACCGGCGTGGCTCAACGAGACCACCAATCGCCTCGGCGAAAAAGTCGCGCAGCATTTGAACGAAGCCGCTGCGATCAACCCGGTCAACCTGGTGGCGCTGGCGCTGCTGTCGACTACGCGTCTGGCGCTGGATGATCGCGCCATGGCGCGAGTGCTGGATCTGTATCTGGCGCTGCTGCGCAAAGTCCCGTATTCGCCACACACCACGCTGCCGGAAGGCGACGGCCGTGCGCTGATCGAGCATGTGAAAGACATGGACCTGCTCGCCGAGCAGAACGATGCGCTGGGCAAGATTCTCTATCTGGATGAGCAGAATGCCGTCCTGATGACCTACTACCGCAACAACGTGCTGCACATCTTCGCGTTGCCTGCACTGCTGGCGAGCTTCTTCCAGAGCGCTTCGCGCATGAGCCGCGAACAGATCCTGCGCTACACCCGCGCGCTGTATCCGTACCTGCAATCGGAGCTGTTCATTCGCTGGACGCTGGACGAACTGGACGGTGTGGTCGATCAGTGGCTGGAAGCGTTCGTCGAACAAGGCCTGTTGCGCTTCGAGAAAGACGTCTATCTGCGTCCGGCGCCAAGTTCGCGGCATTTCGTGCTGCTGACGCTGCTGTCGAAGAGCATCGCCCAGACCTTGCAGCGCTTCTACATGACCGTGTCCTTGCTGCTCAACAGCGGCCAGAACAGCATCAGCGCCGAAGAACTGGAAGACCTCTGCACGGTCATGGCCCAGCGCCTGTCGATCCTCCATGGCTTGAATGCCCCGGAGTTCTTCGACAAGAGCCTGTTCCGTCACTTCATCCAGACAATGCTCGACCTCGACGTGCTGCGCCGCGACGAGGCCGGCAAACTGAGTTATCACGAACTGCTTGGCGAGCTTGCCGAAGGTGCAGCCAAACGCGTGTTGCCGGCGGAAATTCGACTGTCGATCCGCCAGGTTGCGCTGCATCGCAGTGAAGATGCTGCCGATCAGGTCATCACTCAACCCGAGACCTGATGCAAACCTGGTGGGAGTGAGCTTGCTAACGAAGGCGGAGTGTCAGGCAACTGAAATGTTGAATGCTTAACCGCTTTCGCGAGCAGGTCGAATCGTCGCACCGTCGCTCACACATTGAAAAGGAGAACGTCCGATGAAAAAACTCACCCTGCTCGCCGCCGCCACACTGCTCAGCGCCTGCCAGTCGACCACACCTGCCGGCAAGGTCGGCCTCGACGGTGAAGTGTTCTACCTGCAGCGCATCGCCCTGCCTCCGAGCGCGACCCTCAGCGTCAGCCTGCAAGACGTTTCATTGGCCGACGCGCCAGCGGTGGTGCTGGACGAGCAAAAAGGTCCGGTCAAAGGCCAGGTGCCGCTGCCCTTCCACTTGAGCTACGATCCAGCGCAGATAAAACCTGGCCACCGTTACTCGGTCAGCGCGCGCATTGAAGTCAACGGTGAGTTGATGTTCATCACCACCGAAAACCATGCCGTGCAACTCGACGGCAACGACCCGCAGCCGCTGAAGATCCGCGTCGACGCCGTTCGTTAATTCACTTTCTGCAACAAGGAAGCCGCCATGCTCCGCCCTACCCTTCGCTTCGCCGGCCTGTGCGCAGGCCTGATGATCTCCGCCAGCGCGCTGGCGCTGTCGCTCAGTGACCTTTCGCAAACAGACGCCACCGGCGGCCTCAAGGATGCCCTGACCCAAGGCGCGCAAATCGCCGTCAAGCAACTGGGTACACCCGGCGGCTTCAGCAACAACCCCGACGTGAAGATCGAACTGCCGGGCAAACTCGGCAAAGCCGCGAGCAAAATGAAAGCCTTCGGCATGGGCGCTCAGGTTGAAGAACTGGAAACCGCGATGAACAAAGCGGCGGAAAGCGCTGTAACTCAAGCCCAGCCCATCCTCGTCGACGCCGTGAAGAAAATGAGCGTGGCAGACGCCAAAGGCATCCTCAGCGGCAGCAAGGACTCGGCCACGCAATACCTCGACAAATCCAGCCGCGAACAGATCCGCGCCAAGTTCCTGCCGATCGTCAAACAGGCGACCGACAAGGTTGGCGTAGCACAGAAGTACAACTCGTTCGCTGGTCAGGCTGCTGCGTTCGGCGTTGTCGATGCGAAGAGCGCCAACGTTGAAAACTACGTGACCGAGCAAGCGCTCAATGGCTTGTTCGAGATGATCGGCAAACAGGAAGAAACCATCCGCCAGAACCCGGCTGCTGCAGCGACCAGTTTGGCGAAGAAGGTGTTCGGCACGCTCTAAGCAGTCAAAGCGCGGGGGCGAATCCATTCGCTCCCGTGCTTCCCTCCACGTAAGGGACTACGTAAAAAGAACACCCACTCCCGTCCCATCTTCTTTTTCTCAAAAACCTGTAACTGGTCCAGCCCCTCCAGAACCAAAGCCGCCTCGCGGTGCGAGCAAACAAAATTTTCCGCCACATTGCTCGCTGTGAACTCCTTCGCCACCCCGTTTTTTGCCGCCTGATACACCGCGTGCTGTTTTTTCGTCATCTGATCGAAGCAGCCAGAATTCGTCAGCCAGCGCTCGAACTCTTCGGTGTAGGCCACGCTCTCGCGATAAACATCCGTAAACCCGAGCACCGCTCGCTGAATGACCGAACACTGGAACTCGATGAAATAAGTCAGATCCAGCTCATCCGCCTCTGTATGCAGATATGAGCGTCCGTATTTCACCGGCGCATTACGCAGTAACAAACTGATCGCAACGTAGCGAAACGCCGCAAACTCATTCTTGAACATGAACCAGTAAAACAACGCCCTTGCGACCCGCCCGTTGCCGTCACGAAAGGGATGTTCGTAACCCAAGGCAAAGTGCAGCGTAATTGCCTTGATCAGCGGATGCAGATAGCTCTTCTCTTGCGGTGAGCCGTCGGGCAGGTTGACCCACTGCGACAGTCGCTCCAGCCGCGACACCAATCCTGCTGCAGGGGGTGGTCGGTGCACGGTGTTGCCCGCCCCGTCCTGAACGACCACTTCGTCATTGATCCTGAACACCCCGGGGGAATACTGCTCGTCATCAATGCCCTCGACCCCCACCCGATGAATCGCTGCGATCAGATCCACGCTCATGGGTGCGTAACGTCTCTCCCAGGCAAAATTCATCATCCGGTAATTACCCATCACCATGCGTTCATCCGGAGTACGAGGCAGACGCTGCTGCTTGAGCATGTCCTTGGCTACGCGCGTGGTGGTCGCCGCGCCCTCCAGCTGGCTACTGGCGATGGCCTCGTCTTCGATCAGATCGTTCAGCAGATAACTGAAATGTGCCCGCTCGCCGATCTGGCTGGTCATGAATTCCAGCGCGGCCGTACTGGCCTGCCGATCGACGATGGAGATGGTTTTCTGTGCCAAAGGGGTCAACAGATACTTGCCCCACTGCACCGGCTCGCCCAGCGGCAGAAGGTCGATGTACTGGGCCGCCCGCGCCTTCTTGACCAACGCCCAACACAGTTTGGCATCCAGCCCCGCCGCCCAGCGATAACGCAACGCTTCAAATGGCAGATAACGACCCTGATCATCGAGCGGCTTGAGCAACGCAAGATAATCCGCCAGACGATGCTTGTGGGGCGGGCGCACCAACAAATCGAACACCGGGTCGGATCGGCCCTTCAAGGATGGAGGCTTTTTCATCAAGGCGGACTCAAGGACTCTGGAAAAACAGAGGCTTGAGTACAGCATCAGCGGCACCCTGGCTCAATATCAGAGGTTTCTGAAAAAGATGTAGGAAGTCGCGGGAGCAGAGCGAGCAATGGATATTCAGACAGACAGGTAGCGACTGACGGGCCGTCATCGCTGGCAAGCCAGCTCCCACAATTTGAACTGGGTGCATTCAGGCAGAGGATAGTTGGATTTCAGGCCGCCTTCGCGAGCAAGCTCGCTCCCACATTGGAATTGAGTACATCTGCAAAAAACAGGTCGGCTGTCAGGCCGCCATCGCGAGCAGGCTCACTCCTTGTATGTTGCCCTCACACCAGTCAATTGAGATCTAAGCTCGCTGGTGCGGACATACGAAGATGTGTTTCTGGGGGAGACCGATCGCTCCTAAAGGCAGGACTTGCTCCTGACCTTGTCTGTA
>NZ_JACOPX010000040.1 GCF_015461835.1 Pseudomonas neuropathica
TCGTTTTGCCTTCGGCCAGCAGAGCGCCTATTCCAGACACAGAAGCTCGTTCGAAAAACTGCTTCCTGCCGCCCGTGATCTGCTAGCACGGTTCCGCACACGCGCCGAATTTGAGATACCCAAAGAGCCTGGCTTCTGCTTACCTTTCGGCTTCATCGCCGATGATGGCAAAGCCCACTACTCAATTACCATGGCTTGGCATCCCACTGACAACCCGAACTTGCTGTACAGCCTTAGTTTGAGTGATGACATCGGCAAAGCTTTTGACTTGCTGCCCATATTGACCACACCGATCATGGCCAACCCGTTCCCAAGCGCCGGCGTCATTCAAACCTTCGGGCCTTCAAAGGTGAAGATCGGTTCGCGCGAAGGACTTATGGGTGGCAAGTATTACAGACCCACTGATCCACAAGGCGATGAAAACTCTTCCACAGAACGCTTTGTCATAACCGCCGGAACGGCCAATAAAGGCTGGGAGCCTAGCCTAGTATTGAAAGCCGAGAATTATGCTTCAAAACAAGTCAGAACCTTTGAGCAGAGCAAGCAAGACTTCCTCAACATCCTGAAGAGCTTCCGCCTGCAACCTGGCATGGAAAAGCTGACCGGTAAGTGAAAGCAATTTTGCGGTGCGCAAATAGAGCAGATCTGTTCAATGTCCGACTTGGATAATCTGCTCAGCACCGCAGCAATTAGCAGTCGAACGAATACGCTATACAAGTCCCGTTAATGGCGATCAGCAACTGGATACGGAAGCCCCTGATGCATGCCACTCACTTCTTATATGCCTTATTTACGTCAGCGCTGATAAGTTCACTGATAGCGCAAGCCAGCACTGGAGAGTCTAAATCACAAACAGACTGCTTGGGGCGTTCGGTATTCGACATACAATCAGAAATAAAATGGCATTTGCTTAATGATCAATGGACTTATACTAACGGCACCAATTTCACCACCTACTCACCGGATATACGCTTGGCGGACAAGCAGCTCAGTTACGGCAGTGATCCAACAAATGATGCATACGGTCTAGTCACTATTGAAGTCTCACCTAAAACCGATTTAGAAACCTTTAACGAATTGGTCAGCAGCCATCGCCCAGACATAACCGTGGCAAAAGAACGTGTAGTAAAAAACAAAATCGACAAAATTTCAGAAATAATGACAGGAGACTTATCTCGCTCGGACCCCGCAAAATATAAATCACTGCAAAAGCAACGACTCGATCTCCGCAAAACATTAACCAGAATCAGAAAAGTAAGCACCGAACTCGTTGTGCTGGCGGACTTTATAAGTCAATTCAAAAGAGAAAACCGTCCCTACGAACATTTTGAAATTGAACTGGAAGACTACAAAAAAGAATTCGACACCTACCCCACGGACGATCTGTACGCCGAGCAGTCCGCCTTCGACTTCGGCATGCCAGACGCCTACGGCGCTCGCTATCCCGACAAACTCATCGTGCTCTTGTGGCGTGACGACCGAATCTATCGCTTCGCATTCGGCCAACAAAGCG
>NZ_JACOPX010000041.1 GCF_015461835.1 Pseudomonas neuropathica
TGAGAAGGACCGACTGACTCACTACGCCAAATTCAACGCCGGCGCCCTGATGCGCGGCGACCTAAATGGGCGCTACAACTCCTACGGCAAGGGTATCCAGTGGGGAATCCTGAGCCCCAATGATTGCCGCGAGCTGGAAGATGAGAACCCTCGAGAGGGCGGCGACATCTACCTGACCCCAATGAACATGACCACTAAACCAGAGGCTACCGACGATGCAGACAAAACAGCGCCTTGACCGGCCGCTGACCATCAAGTCGGTCAGTGAAACGGGCGAGTTCGAGGGTTATGGCTCGGTCTTCGGTGTCGAGGACAGCTACGGAGACGTGGTTGTCCGCGGAGCTTTCGAGGCGAGCCTGGCCAGATGGAAAGAGAAGGGCCGTCTCCCAGCAATGCTCTGGCAGCACAACATGAGCGAGCCGATCGGCATCTACACCGAGATGCGCGAGGATGATGTGGGGTTGTTCTTCAAGGGGCGCCTGCTCATCGAAGACGACCCGCTTGCCAAGCGTGCTCATGCGCACATGAAGGCAGGCAGCCTGACTGGCACATCCATTGGCTACATGCTTGATGACTACGAGTACGACAAGGAAAAGGGCGTCTGGATCCTGAAGCAGATCGACCTCTGGGAGCTCTCCCTGGTCACCTTCCCGGCCAACGACGAAGCCCGAATCACCGACGTGAAATCTCTGCTGGCGCGTGGTGAAACCCCGCCGCCCAGCAAAGTGGAGCGGGCCCTACGAGAGGTAGGGTTTTCCGGCTCCCAGGCCAAGGCCTTTATGGCTAAGGGCTACGGTGCAGTGTCACCGCGAGAGGCGGATGCCGACGAAGCACTTCAATCACTGAAATCCCTTTTGGACCGAATTTAAGGAGCCTCTCATGGCTGTTGAAAAGAAAGACATCGAAGACGTCGCTGAAGCCCTGGGCAAGAAGTTCGACGAGTTCAAGGAAAAAAACGACAAGCGCATCGACGGCCTGGAGGCCGAGAAAGGCAAGCTGTCGGGCCAGGTCGACACCCTGAACGAGAAGTTGACCGAGCTCGACGAGTTGAAGTCGGCGCTGGAAAAGGAACTGGCCGACCTGAAGCGTCCCGACGGCACCGGAACCAAGGCAGCCAGCGAGCACAAGACGGCGTTCATGCAGTTCGTCCGTAAGGGCATCGATACCGGCCTGGGCGACCTCCAGGCGAAAGCCTTGCAGATCGGTAACGATGCCGATGGCGGCTACGCGGTGCCGGAAGAACTGGACCGCAGCATTATTGAGCTGCTGAAAGACACTTCGCCGATGCGCCAGGTGTGCAACCAGATTACCGTCGGCTCGCCGGACTACAAGCGTCTGGTGAGCCTGGG
>NZ_JACOPX010000042.1 GCF_015461835.1 Pseudomonas neuropathica
GCGTCACTAGTGTCCGGTAAAACCTGTTTCAAGCAGAAGGCAGCCTTGAGCTGCCTTCTGCTCCGTTCGCTTCTGCCTTCGGTGCTCAAGATGTTCAATGCTTGATGGACGTTCGAACAACGTGTGGGCTAGCCGAATGACGAAGCTGGAAATAGACCCGGAGCCACCTGACCGGCGCTGATAAAGGTGCAGCAAGAGGTACGTGATCAAAGCGCTGTATATCTGAAGACGAACGGCATTTTCGGAGAAGCAAAAATAGCGTTTGAGCTTGAGGTTTTGCTTGATCCACTTGAAAAACAACTCAATCTGCCAGCGCTGTTTGTACAGCTCGGCAATTTCTTCAGATGAACGAGAAAAGTCATTAGTGACCAGAATCAGCGGCGTTTCGTGATCATCTCGGCGAATCTGAATTCGGCGTACCGCCTGATCCCGATAGAGATTCGGGCGTCGGGTGCTCAGATATTTCTTGGCGAACAATACTGATTCATCCGCCTCGATAAATTCTGCAACATCCTCTTTTTTCAAATTTTCGACCCGCTTCAGATTGGCGTTTTTCTTCAGGCGTGTGACGAAAAAAGAACCTGTCTGATCAATCTGGTGCCACCAGTTGTAATCGCAGTAACCCTTGTCGAAAACGTAAGTCATGCCCGCTTCGAGTGGCATGGTCAGCGCATCGCTTAGATCGTTGACGTTTGCCGCAGTGATGTTTACGTAAGTTGGGGCTGTTTGCCTTGGATCGATGGCCACATGCACCTTCAGGCCTTGGGTGATACGGGTTTTCGTCGCGGTGGTCCATTCGTCAAAACCTGGGCCGCGCAAGTTGATCGAAGTCGAATCAATCAAGGTGATCATCGCTTCGAGAGACTTGCGCTGTTTACGACCGATGCCTTTGAGGAGGTGCTCGCAGGCCAACCGAAAGGGCTCTGAACTGCGCTTGTTCAGCGCGTCACAAAGGGTGGAGCGGACCATGTTCTTAGCGTTGAGATGGTGGCGATGAGGTTCCAGAGACTGCGAAGCTGTCGCCAGCGTACGTAAGCTCTTGGCCTGAGTAATCTGGCCATAAATCAGCGTGACAAGCAGATCCCAGGAGGAGAATTGCTTGGCGTACCGATCAGCGCCACAGCGCTTGACCGCTGCTTTGAAAAGCTGATGAGGAAGAGCTTGAAGCATCTGCGCAAATCGGGTGCTACTGAACATAGGCGAAAATCGAGTCTGAAAAACCTGATTATTGCTCAGGAAGCAGGCACAGCAAGGGGGAGCAAGCTCCCCCTTCAGTTTTTACCGGACACTAGTGA
>NZ_JACOPX010000043.1 GCF_015461835.1 Pseudomonas neuropathica
ACTTCATCATCACCGCCGCCCACCGCTTCAACCACGTTCACCGAGGTGCCGTTGACGTAGTAGATGTCATCACCGGCACCGCCGTTCAGGACGTTGCCCGTGGTTTGCCCGGTCAGGACGTCATTGAAAGACGAGCCGATGACGGTTTCGAAGTTCCACAGCTTGTCGCCTTGGGCATCACCACCGACACCCAGAACACCGCCAACCAGACTTACCGTCACGCCGCTGGACGAACCGGAGTAATCAATGGTGTCAGTGCCGCTCGAACCATCGAACTGATCGGCAGTAGCACCACTGATAAAGGTGTCGTTGCTGCCGGAGCCCGCCAGCATCTCGATGCCGACATAGGTATCACCGGCAGCGATCCCGGAGTTCACGCCGGTTTTGGTGTTGATCGTCACACCCACTTGGCTGTCGGTATAACTCACGGTATCCGTGCCTGCACCGCCGATGAACTGGTCAGCACCCGCGCCACCCATCAGAGTGTCGTTACCGACTCCGCCGGTAATGACGTTGTCTGAAGCATTACCGTAACCGACAAAGTTACCGGTACCGACGTAGGTCAGCCGTTCAACGTTGGTTGCCAGGGTGTGATTGAGCAAAACAGTGCGCACTTCATCATCACCGCCGCCCACCGCCTCAACCACGTTCACCGAAGTGCCGTTGACATAGTAGATGTCATCACCGGCACCGCCGTTCAGGACGTTGCCCGTGGTTTGCCCGGTCAGGACGTCATTGAAAGACGAGCCGATGACGGTTTCGAAGTTCCACAGCTTGTCGCCTTGGGCATCACCACCGACACCCAGAACACCGCCAACCAGACTTACCGTCACGCCGCTGGACGAACCGGAGTAATCAATGGTGTCAGTGCCGCTCGAACCATCGAACTGATCGGCAGTAGCACCACTGATAAAGGTGTCGTTGCTGCCGGAGCCCGCCAGCATCTCGATGCCGACATAGGTATCACCGGCAGCGATCCCGGAGTTCACGCCGGTTTTGGTGTTGATCGTCACACCCACTTGGCTGTCGGTATAACTCACGGTATCCGTGCCTGCACCGCCGATGAACTGGTCAGCACCCGCGCCACCCATCAGAGTGTCGTTACCGACTCCGCCGGTAATGACGTTGTCTGAAGCATTACCGTAACCGACAAAGTTACCGGTACCGACGTAGGTCAGCCGTTCAACGTTGGTTGCCAGGGTGTGATTGAGCAAAACAGTGCGCACTTCATCATCACCGCCGCCCACCGCTTCAACCACGTTCACCGAGGTGCCGTTGACGTAGTAGATGTCAT
>NZ_JACOPX010000044.1 GCF_015461835.1 Pseudomonas neuropathica
CTCCTTGTATGTTGCCCTCACACCAGTCAATTGAGATCTAAGCTCGCTGGTGCGGACATACGAAGATGTGTTTCTGGGGGAGACCGATCGCTCCTAAAGGCAGGACTTGCTCCTGACCTTGTCTGTAGAGAGGTCCCCCCGCCTCATTGCCCACCACGAAGAGTATCGAGAAGCCGACAAGTCGGACTTCGCATTACAAGGTTGCAGTGGCATGAAGTTCGAGGTCAGGGGAACCAGAATGCATTTCTAACCCAGTTCACTTGGAGTTGAAAGCATGAGCATGCATGTCGGTTTGGATGTGGGGTCTCGCACGACCGCCATGAGCTGGCGCAACGAGGGCCATTTTGCAGGAGCGTGCAACATCGACCAAACGCCCGCTGGGCGCAAGGCAGCAGTCAATAAGTTGCTCGAGCTCAATCCTTTGTCCGTGGTCATGGAGGCCACTGGCATCTATTACCTGGATTTGGCCATGGAGCTAACTGCGGCGGGTTTGCCCGTTTCGGTTATCAACCCGAAGAGCTTTCATAACTTTGCCAAGCTGATGCTGAAAAACAGCAAAACCGATGCGATCGATGCCCAGTTACTAGCTGAATACGGCGAACGCATGAGCCCAAAACTGTGGACGCCGCCCACGACCATACAGTTGGAACTGCGGGCTATCGGAAGGCATATCAATCGTTTGACGTGTCATCGAACCCGAGCCAAAAACGAGCTGCATGCGCTCAAAGCTACTCAAACAACCGTGAAAATGCTGATTGAAGACGAAGAAGAGGCCATTGAAGCTTTTGACAAGCGAATCGAGCGTTTCAGGCTCGCAGGTCGGGCGCTGATCGACAACTGCCCAACGCTAAGTGCCCAGTTCGGGCACATGATCGCAGCGCCGGGCATGGGCGAAATTTCAGTATTTGCGGCACTGGCTGAATTGACGACCTTGCCAGTGACGCTTAAGTCCGCGCAAGTCAGCCGACATGCAGGACTCGATGTACGGCTTACACAATCAGGTACCAGCATCGATAAACCTGGACGGATAAGTAAGGGCGGAAACGCCTACCTACGCTCAGCGATGTACATGCCAGCGCTGACTGCCATACGTTGCGACAGCAACGTGAAAGCCTTTTACGAAGCGTTGATCGGGCGAGGGAAGAGAAAAATGCAGGCCATCGTCGCCGTCATGCGCAAATACCTGACCGGCCTGTGGGCCTGCATGCAAGCCGGAGAAGATTTCGACACGGCCAAGCTTTTTAGCGCAAAAGACCTCGCAAAAGCTTGACCGTGAACAGAGTATCTACAG
>NZ_JACOPX010000045.1 GCF_015461835.1 Pseudomonas neuropathica
TGGACTGCGCCGCCTTGTCGTTGAGTGCAAGTTTCCACCAGCGCCCTGCGACTTCTTGGAGCTGTGCCGCCGCGTTGATGACCTTCCACCGGTTGAGCATGCATGGCATGAGGCTCTGCAGGGCAAGTACACCCATGAAGCCGTGAAGGTCGCAGCTGAGGCCACTGGCACCTTCGATCTTCGCCAGGCCAAGGCCACCGACAAAGCGCTCTACCAGCGTTTCGAACGCAACTACGCCATCGTCCAGCGCCGCGCCCAGAACGCTCAGCCCCTGGATGGAAAGATCCCGACCGGCATTGGCCACGAATCCAAGACACCAAGACAAATCCAGCTCGCCGCATCGCACCAGGAAGCACGCGACCTGATGGCCGCACAGAACATACCAACAGACCCAAAGGCCGCACGCGCTCTGCTGCTGGCCAAGATGGGCATCCGGAGGCCCGCATGAACTACGAACCGCAACAGCGCCCAGCCCACGGCTTTCAGCCGTTCTCACGCGCCTCGATGTCGATCTTCTGCGACGTGTGCAGCAAGCCACGCAACAAGGGCGACCACGAGCAGTGCGCCAAGACCCGCCAGGCCGCTGGCTTTGTAATCGTGGGGGTGAAGTGATGGCAGCAGGGATGAAGCGTGGCTTACAGGCTCTCGGTCGGCTCAAGACCGGCGAGATGAACAAGACCGAGGCCGCTTACGGGGAGTATCTCAAGGACCGACAGTTCGTTGGCCATATCGCTTGGTTCAAGTTCGAGGGCATCAAGCTGCGCCTGGCTGACAACACGTTCTACACCCCGGACTTTGCGGTGATGCTCGCCAACGGCGAGATGCAGCTCCACGAAGTTAAGGGCTTCTGGACTGACGACGCCAAGGTCAAGACCAAGGTCGCCGCCAGTCTGTACCCATTCAAGATCATCGCCGTCACTGCCAAGACCAAGAAGTCTGGCGGTGGATGGGCGTTCCAAGAGTTCTGAGGAGGCTGCATGAACAAGCCAGTGTGGTTCTGCCGTAAAATTGGCGAGGACGGCGTAATCGTGATCTGCGCCGATCAGATCGTAGGCGAAGGCCTGATGGGCTACCGCCAAAGCATTCACCCGCTTCAACTCGACAACGTGCGCGACCCCCGTGGGTGCTTCATGTCTGTCATCGCTGAAATGAGCGAAATCATGGGGCGGGTGAGTGCGCAACCGCAGCCTGCTTCGCGTGCGTGCGCGTTTGGGGGTGGCCAGTGAGGGAAGAATTGTATGGGCGCGGCGCCATTGCACCCAGGCCCTTGAGCTTAG
>NZ_JACOPX010000046.1 GCF_015461835.1 Pseudomonas neuropathica
ACAGAGCGATTCGTCATGACCGCAGGTCTGGCCAACAAGGGATATGAACCGAGCATGGTGTTGAAGGCCGAGAATTACGCTTCAACACAAGTCAGAACCTTTGAGCAGAGCAAGGAAGACTTCCTCAACATCCTGAAGAGCTTCCGGTTGCAACCGGGTATGGACAGCCTGACCGGCAAGTAAAAGTAGAATCCGGGGGCGCAAATAGAGCAGCTTTAACCAACGAACGAGTTACGGAAAACTCTTAATGAGCAATACTAAATCAATCTACATTCTGGCCAGCTGCTGCTTACTATTATCTCAAGCTGCACATGCAGATAGCAAGAGCACTGCACAACAATCAAGAACAGAGTGCTTGGGACGTTCTCAATTCGAAATAAAATCAGAAATTACTTGGCACCTACTCAACGACCAATGGACTTACACCGACGGCATCGGCTTCACCACATATTCGCCAGACATAAGACTAGCTGACAAACAACTCAGTTACGGCAGCGACCCTACAAACGATGCTTACGGGTTAGTCACTATTGAAGTTAGCCCAAAAACGAACATAGAAACCTTTACCGATTTGGCCGGCAGACACCACCCAGATATCACGGTGGCTAAAGAGCGGGTTTTAAAAAACAAGATCGACAAAATCTCAGAAGCAATGACAGGTAACTTGTCGCGCTCCGACCCTAAACAATACAAAGCATTAGACGACGAAATTGACGAGCTAAGCGAAAAACTAAAAAGAGTGCGGAAAATAAGCACCGAACTCGTTGTGCTGGCGGACTTTATAAATCAGTTCAAAAGAGAAAACCGTCCCTACAAACATTTTGAAGTTGAATTGGAAGCCTACAAAAAAGAATTCGATACCTACCCAACAGATGAACTCTACGCCGAGCAGTCCGCCTTCGACTTCGGCATGCCAGACGCCTACGGCGCTCGCTATCCCGACAAACTCATCGTGCTCTTGTGGCGTGACGACCGAATCTATCGCTTCGCATTCGGCCAACAAAGCGACTATTCCGAACACAGAAGCTCGTTCGAAAAACTACTCCCCGCCGCCCGTGACCTGCTCGCGCGCTTCCGCACGCGCGCAGAATTTGAGATACCCAAAGAGACTGGCTTTTGCCTGCCCTTCGGCTTCATCGCCGATGATGGCAAAGCCCACTACTCGATCACCATGGCCTGGCATCCCACTGACAATCCGAACCTGCTTTACAGCC
>NZ_JACOPX010000047.1 GCF_015461835.1 Pseudomonas neuropathica
TCATGTGTCATGGTTTTTAGTAGTGATGGGGCCATTCGCGACATCTCCCTCACAATGGCTTCCGCCGCCGCTTCAGCGGTGGGGGCTTCAAGTTTGGCGAGGATTACATATCGGCTTGTGCGTTCGACCATTGTGGCGACGGCTGAGCGATTATTGGCCCCCATAATCAGATCACTCTCCCAATGCCCAGGTACCAGACGATCTGCAACTTCGGGAGGGCGTAGGTGAATACTCAGTTGTGCAGGGTAGCGCTCTCGACGCACATTGCTCTGTGTTCGCTTAGGACGCTTGCCGTCTGCTTGACGTAGATAACTGATCAGCTGACGTTTCAGCTCTCCGCGTGGGTAGGCATAGATGGCGAGGTAGATAGTTTCGTGGCTCACATGTCGCTCGGGTTGGTCAGGCCAGATAGCGTGTAGTCTGCGGGCAATTTGTTGTGGTGACCAGCCAATGCGGAGCATTTCGACGACCACTTGAAACAGCTCAGAGTCTGGAGATAAACGCCGTTGACGACGAGGCATATGTCGAAGCTGTTGTGCTCTACTTGTGGCTTTGATGGCGTCATAGTGGGGCTGCTGGGGGTTGCGCTTGATCTCTCGACTGATGGTGCTGGGGTGACGCCCTAGCAACGCAGCAATAGTTCGTAGCGTCTGCCGTTGAAATAGCATCACCATGATGGTGACGCGCTCCTCGGTACTCAGGTGACTGTATTGGGTAGACATGACAACACCTTACATCAGGTGTTGCACTTGCTCCTTGAGGCCGCCAAGTACCTTTACCCGTACGTTTCAATCGACAGCGCCGTGAAGTATGCGTACCGCAAGCAGATGGCGAGTACTGGATTGTCCCCTGGGAAAGCGTGACGGCAGCAGCCACGCAACATTCGTCAGTTAGCCAAGGTGGCAGAGCAACGATGGGAATGTTGTTCATTGGCTTCGAGAACCCAGATCCGCACGCCAAGGAGGATAACAAGCATTACTCGCTGGGCTTTAACTGTGGCGGTGGCACCACCGCGATGGCGCTGTGGGAGTGCATGCGCAGTTATATGGAGATTGGACCGGACGCAGTCCCAGATAGCCGGGTAGGCGTCGCACCCTACGAAGAAACGCAAATCGGCTCAATCATTACCGACCTTTGTAAGGGGAACTTGCTTGGCGTTTTCTGGGGTTTGTTCTGCATTACGATTCTGGGGACTTATCTTGC
>NZ_JACOPX010000048.1 GCF_015461835.1 Pseudomonas neuropathica
AGTCCCCAATGGATCAACGAGTGAAGTTAATTAGCGATTGGCTCAGCGGCAGCTACACCAAAAGCCAATTAAGCCGGCGGTATGGCGTCAGTCGTCCAACCATCGACAAGTGGCTGGAACGGTATGCAGCGTTGGGCGTGGATGGCTTGAAAGAGCAGTCGCGTAAGCCGCTGAATTGCCCTCACCAAACTTCCGATGAAATCATCGCCAAGTTGCTGGCCAAGAAAAACGAACATCCCGATCGGGGACCCAAGCAGATCATTGGTCGCCTTCGCGATTCCGATCCGCATATCCAATGGCCGGCGGCGAGTACCGCCGGGGAGTGGTTGAAGAAAGCTGGTTTGGTGGTGGCGCGACGGCCCTATCCCCCGCGTCCCCGTGCTCCAACACATTTGCGTCCGGTCGACGCGCCCAACCAGACGTGGTGTGCTGATTACAAAGGGCAGTTCAAAATGCAGGACGGTAATTGGTGCTATCCGCTGACCATTACCGATCAGATGAGCCGCTTTTTATTCGTCTGTCGCGCTTTGCCCAGTACGCACGGAGCGCCGACGCGGGAAGGCTTTGAGTGGGCTTTTCGAGAATATGGGCTGCCGGATGTGATCCGCACTGATAATGGCGCTCCTTTTGCGTCGACAGGTCTGGCGCGACTTTCGAAGTTATCGGTTTGGTTCATCAGACTTGGAATCCATGTCGAAACGATTACGCCTGGCCGTCCCGACCAAAATGGTCGACATGAACGGATGCATCGAACGCTAAAGGCTGCAGTGCCGCCGGCGGAAAACCTGGTGCGCCAGCAGTTGGCTTTTCAGGAATTCATCCAAGACTTCAATCACCACCGACCGCACACCGCGCTGGGCATGAAACCGCCGGCATCTGTCTATAGCCCGTCGATACGCGCTTATCCCGGTTACTTGCCTGCGCTTGAATACGGTTCCGATGTTGAAGTACGCAAGGTTCGGTCAAATGGGGAGATTAAATGGAAAGGACAGCTGATTTTTCTAGGAGAGGCTCTGATTGGAGAGGACATCGCGCTGAAGGAAGTGGCTGATGACGCTTGGGAACTGTACCTTTGCAGCCACTGTTTAGGCAGGCTTGAAAGCGGCGCCAAACGCGTTTCAAGCCTGTA
>NZ_JACOPX010000049.1 GCF_015461835.1 Pseudomonas neuropathica
TGACCCTCGCCTGTCATGCCCATCCCCTCCACCTTGATCGGCCAGGGAGAGTACTCCTTACCCTGCCACAAGACAGGCCCAACCTGGGTATAGCCGTGGAAGTAATAGACATCGCCGCCCAAGGCGCTGAGGTCCAACTCGAACAACTCGACGTACTGACCCGGTGCGAGCTTCTGGATATCCTCGTAAATGCTCTCGGCCATCAGGCTGCCCCAAAATATTGTTCGAATGTCGCGGTCAGGGTGAATATCCCGGCGCCGTGCGGGGTGACGCCCCAGGTTGCGCAGGTGAACAGCGATGCCGAGCCAAGCGGCGGGGTCCAGACAAAGGGGATGAATCCCTTGCGGCCCCGGAGAAAGCTCAGGATCTGCTGAACATAGGCCTCTCGCCCGCGGAAGGTGAGCGGCCAACTCTGCACTTCATTATTGATGCCGTCCCCAGCGACCTGTCGGTAGCCGTTGCCGAACTGCGCGCTGCGAACGCGGAAGGTCCCAGTGCCCGTCGGCTCGATGTACGGGCACCAGTGAAAAGTGTCTGCCATGATTTCGCTCTGTCATTGTTTCAGCGGACGGGTCGATTGATGGCACTCCAGATCATGCCGCCACGTTGAAGTTGCTTGGCGATCTCCTGCTGCGCACCGTCCTTCGCTGCTTTCGCATAGGCCTGAGCTACTGCACTCATATCGCTAGAGGCGGAGCCACCTTGCCCGCCCGACCCGTCAACCGATATATCCTGCTGGATAGTCACCGACGAGCCGCCCCGAACTTGCCCTACCGCTTGCATTGCAGCGCTCGGATAAGACTTGCCAGCGGGGAGTACAAAGCCTCCATCCGCGTAACCTTTTGCGTTCAGACCCTCTAGGAATGCGCGCATACCAGGCTGGCCCACCACTTCCTTGCGCAGCACGAACTCCCCGGCGTGGACGATCCCAGCTGGGTCAAATTTTCCGCCCGGGCCGGTGTACCCGCCATCCGAGAACCCGGAAGGGTTGTAAGTCATGCCTGATGAAGCGCCACCCAACCCGTAGTCGAAACCGCCAGGGCCAGCTGAGGATGCATACGATCCGGCAGCAGCAGTGGCAAGGCTTGGGAAAAT
>NZ_JACOPX010000005.1:0-364696 GCF_015461835.1 Pseudomonas neuropathica
AATTCTTCAACAACTTCAACCACTTGCGCTTCCGATCTCTCGTCAGCGGGAGGCGAATTCTACAGCGTTACACGCTGCTGTCAACACCTCTTTTTCAACTTCCTTCTGGCTTCGATGAACTGAAGCAACCTGCTGTCGAAACCTGCATAACTCATTGAATCTCAAGGAGTTTTCCGTTTCGACTGCGCCGGAAGTGGGGCGAATTATAGACATCCTGAATCTGCCGTCAACCGTTAATTTCACTTTTCTATCGATTGGCGGAAAAGACGACCTCTATATAGACGTAATCGCAACGAATGCGCAGTATATTGCCCACTATCAAAATAAAACCCTGTTTTTTTACCTTGGACGATGCCGCGCAATGAATGACCAGCCACGCTCTCTTGCCTCAATGCTGTTCCCGGTTGGCCTGCTATTAATAGCCATGGCATCAATCCAGTCCGGCGCCTCACTTGCCAAAAGCATGTTCCCCATCGTTGGCGCTCAGGGAACCACTACGCTGCGGCTGATCTTTGCCAGTGTAATCATGCTGTTGATACTGCGTCCCTGGCGAGCCAGGCTGACCGCCAAGTCGCTACGCACGGTCATCGTTTACGGCATGGCTCTAGGCGGAATGAACTTCCTCTTCTATATGTCATTGCGTACTGTGCCGCTGGGGATTGCCGTTGCCCTCGAGTTCACCGGGCCTCTGGCTGTAGCCATCTATGCCTCCCGTCGTGCCATCGACTTTCTCTGGATCGCTCTCGCCGCCGCGGGATTGATGTTGCTGATTCCAACAGGTGCCACCAGCGCCGGAATCGATCTGGTCGGTGCCGGGTATGCACTGGGAGCCGGTATCTGTTGGGCGCTCTATATCCTGTTCGGCCAGAAGGCAGGTGCCGATAACGGTGTGACGACCGCTGCATTAGGCGTAATGATCGCGGCATTGTTCGTGGCCCCTATTGGCATCGTGCATGCTGGTTCAGCGCTTTTGACCCCCTCCCTGATTCCCATTGCCATTGGCGTCGCCATTCTATCCACCGCCCTCCCTTACACACTGGAGATGGTCGCCCTTACCCGCATGCCGGCACGGACATTCGGCACACTGATGAGTATCGAACCGGCTTTCGGAGCCTTATCGGGCCTGCTGTTTCTGCACGAATTCCTCACACTGTCACAATGGATGGCGATCCTGTGCATTATTCTGGCGTCTGTCGGCGCAACCATGACCATGGGTAGCGCCGCGAAGCCTGCAATAGCGGCTGATTGAAAGAGGTTTTGACGAAGGTCTGGCAATTGGTGCGTATTTAGGCCATGTTTAGACCCGTAACCCAATGCCAGACATGGATTTTTTCGGACAGGGATTTCAAAACGCTTAGAGCGCAGGCGAACACAGGCAAACCCGAGCATTAGACTCGTGGCCGCTATAAGGACGGTAATGAAACGAATTTTGATACTGATCGCCATACTGGCTATTGCGGGTTGTGCGGCGACTTCGGAAACCAAGGTAAAACGCGGAAAAAAAGGGCTGCACATCAACTGCTCAGGGCTATCGTCCTCCTGGGACAAATGCTACGCCAGCGCCGCCAATGCTTGCTTGCCGAAAGGCTATAAGGTCATCGCCAAATCCGGTGACACAGTGGAAGAACCCGGCGATTACCCGTTCGGTCTCAATCCTGCGGGTTACACCAGTCGCAGCATGATTGTCATCTGTAAATAGATCAGCGCTGCCCGGCGATCTGCCGGCCAATCTCTTCATGACTGGACTTCAGCACCGCTTGCTGAACGTCCGGCGTGGCCAACATACGCGCCACCACCAATGCCCCAACGCATTGCGACAGCACCGACCATGCCAGGGTCTCACTCTCAAGTATCTGTGCCCAGCGCTCTTGCAGCCGACGAATCCATAACTCGGCTTGCTCGCGTACTTGGATATCCGATCGGGCAATTTCCGCGCCCAGCGCCGGCAACGCGCAACCGGCTTCAGGTTGTTCTACGTGAGCCATGCTCAGATAGTGCTTGAGACAGCGCTCCAGTCGCTCACGATCCTGCGCGCCCTCGCCCCCCAGTCGCTCAAGGCTTTGCCCCAACTCTCGCTCGACGATGGCGGTGAACAACGCATCTTTCGACGAAAAGTGACTGTAGAACGCCGCGCCACTCAATCCGATAGCCTTCATCAATCCGTCGACGCCTACCGTGGAAAACCCCGAACGCTTTGCTGACAGCGAGCTGCTCTGCAATAGCTTTTCCCGGGTTTCCAACTTGTGACTGGCGGAGTAACGCATGTGTTTGCCCTCGAATCGACTGCCTTGACGTGATCTGGATCCTAGCATAACGTTCGTTCACTTAACGATCGTTTAATAAAGGGATATACCCATGAATAACAAGAAGGTCGTATTAGTGGTTGGCGCCGGCGATGCCACGGGTGGGGCGATTGCCAAGCGTTTTGCCAGGGAGGGATTCGTCGCCTGCGTTACCCGGCGCAGCGCCGACAAATTGCAACCGCTGGTGGACGCGATCAAGGCTGAAGGCGGCGAGGCCCACGGCTTTGCCTGCGATGCGCGCAAGGAAGAAGACGTCATCACCCTGATCGAAGACATCGAAACCCGCCTCGGTCCGATCGAAGCCTTTGTGTTCAATATCGGCGCCAATGTGCCATGCAGCATCCTCGAAGAAACTGCCCGCAAATATTTCAAGATCTGGGAAATGGCCTGCTTCTCAGGCTTCCTCAATGCTCGGGAAGTAGCCAAACGCATGGTCACGCGCAATCGCGGCACGATTCTCTTCACCGGAGCCACCGCCGGACTTCGCGGCTCATCCGGATTCGCCGCCTTCGCCGGTGCCAAGCACGGTATCCGCGCCCTGGCGCAAAGCATGGCGCGGGAGCTCGGGCCGATGAACATCCACGTCGCCCATGTGGTGGTCGATGGAGCGATCGACACCGATTTCATTCGCAACAGTTTTCCCGAAAAGTACGCGACCAAGGATCAGGATGGCATCCTCAATCCCGAGCACATCGCCGAGAACTACTGGTATCTGCACAGTCAGCCGCGGGATGCCTGGACGTTCGAGCTGGATCTGCGCCCCTGGAATGAACGCTGGTAAGCGAACGCCATAACAATAACGACAGAGACGCGAAAATGACTAAAACCGTGGAGTTCTATTTCGACCTTGGCAGCCCTGCCACCTATCTGGCCTACACCCAATTGCCGAAGATTTGTGCCGAGACGAACAGTGAGCTGATTTACATCCCGATGCTGCTCGGTGGCGTATTCAAGGCAACCGGCAACGCGTCACCGGCAATGATTCCGGCGAAGGGTCGGTATATGTTTCAGGATCTGGATCGCTACGCGAAACGCTACGGGGTGCCGCTGAGATTCAATCCGCATTTCCCGATCAACACACTGATGCTGATGCGTGCCGTCACGGGTATCCAGTTGCGTCAGCCAGAACGCTTTGAGGCGTTTATCGATTGTCTGTTCACGGCGCTGTGGGTTGAAGGACGCAGCCTCGACGAGCCCGCGACTGTCGTCGCGGTACTGAGCGAAAACGGTTTCGACCCGCAGGAAGTTCTGGCGCTGAGCAACGATGAATCTGTCAAAGCAGCGCTTAAGGAGAACACCGAAACGGCGGTTAAACGCGGCGTGTTCGGCGCCCCCAGCATGTTCATCGGTAATCAGCTGTTCTTCGGCCAGGATCGGCTCGACTTCGTTGAGGAAGCCTTGCGCCAAGGCTAAGCGATCATTCAGGCGCTGGACACAGCGCCTGAATTCAGCCGATCAGATCGCCGCAGTACGGGTGTTCAACCATTCCAGCGCAGCCCCTTCAAGCAACGGACTCAAGCGCTCACGCACTTGTGCGTGGTAAGCGTTAAACCATTGCTTCTCTTCCTCAGTCAGCAGCGCCGGCAGCAGGCAACGCGTGTCGATCGGGCACAGCGTCAAGGTTTCAAACTTGAGGAACTCACCGAATTCGCTGCTACCCGCCTCGCGATTCATCGCCAGGTTCTCGATACGCACACCCCAACGGCCCGGACGATATGTACCCGGCTCGATCGACGTGATCATCCCCGGCTGCATGGCCGTCTGCGGTGCCGGCGCGGCCTGATAGGCAATCACCTGCGGGCCTTCATGGACATTGAGGAAATAGCCAACGCCGTGACCGGTGCCGTGACCGTAATCCACGCTGTCGGCCCAGATCGGCGCACGGGCAATGGCGTCCAGCAGCGGCGAGAGAATGCCTTTCGGGAACTGCGCACGCGACAGCGCAATCACACCTTTCAACACGCGCGTGCAATCGCGCTTCTGCTCTTCGCTCGGCGTACCGACCGGCACCATTCGCGTGATATCCGTGGTGCCGCCCAGGTATTGGCCGCCCGAGTCGATCAGCAACAAGCCGTCACCCTCGATCACCGCATGCTCTTCTTCGGTAGCGTGGTAATGCGGCATGGCGCCATTGGCGTTGAACGCGGCAATCGTGTTGAAGCTCAGCGACACATAATCCGGACGACGTTCGCGAGCAGCGGTGAGCTTCTCGTCGATGGTCAGTTCGGTGATACGTTCGCGGCCCCACGCAGATTCCAGCCAGGCAAAGAATTCGCACAGCGCCGCACCGTCCTGTTCCATCGCTTGGCGGATGTGTTGAGCATCGGCTTCACTTTTCTGCGACTTGGCCAACGTGGTCGGGTTCAGGCCTTCGACCAGCTTCACCGTGCTGTCGAGGTTATCCAGCAAGCCGCTGGTAACGCGCGCCGGGTCGACCAGCAGGCTCGCGCCACTCGGCACGGCACGCAGGGCATCAGCGACTTCGCTGTAATCACGCAGCGTTACGCCATCCTGTTCCAGCACAGCGCGCAATTCGCCGTCAACTTTGCTCAGCGCCACGAACAACGTCGCCTGCTGCTGATCAATCAAGGCAAACGAAACAAACACCGGGTTGAACGACACATCGCCGCCCCGCAGGTTGAACAGCCAGGCAATGTCGTCGAGGGTGGCGATGAAATGCCAGTCGGCCCCGCGCTCCCGCAAAGTTTCGCGCAGTTTGGCGAGTTTCTCGCCACGGCTGACCGTCGCCTGCGGTGGCAGATGCTGATAGATCGGTGCATTCGGCAGGCCCGGACGATCACTCCAGACTTCCTGCAGCAGATCGATATCGGTACGCAGACGCGCACCGCGTGCTTCCAGCTTGCTGCTCAGGGTACGCGCCGATGCCGCGGCCATCACCGCACCGTCAACCGCGACCACACCACCTTCCGGTGTTTGCTCGGCCAGCCAGTCCAGCGGACTCGGTTGACCCGGTTGCAGTTTGACCAGTTCGATGCCGCTGCCCTTGAGCTCCTTGGTCGCTTGCTCCCAATAACGGCTGTCGGCCCAGACACCGGCGAAATCAGCGGTGACGATCAACGTCCCGACCGAACCATGGAAGCCCGACAACCACTGCCGGCCCTGCCAGTAACCCGGCAGGTATTCCGACAAGTGCGGGTCAGCGGACGGCACCAACAACGCATGAATGCCTTCACGGCGCATCAGTTCACGGGTCTGCGCCAGGCGCTGGGGCACCGATCCTTCGGTCGAGGTCTGGGTACTCATCATGTCTCCTGCTAATCACTTCATCGTTATTGTTCGTAGCCGAGAGGTCGGCTCGTTTAAAGCCCGGTCGCCCAGAATGCCGGAGCACTGGCGCAGGCGGTCTTGATCAATGCACAAGCCTTGTCGATATCCTCGGCGGTGGTGAAACGGCCGAGACTCAAGCGAATGGTGCGACCTGCCAGATGTGCATCATGTCCCAGCGCCAACAACACGTGGGATGGCGTGTTACTGGCCGAGTTGCAGGCCGAGGTCGCGGAAAAGGCAATCGAATGGCTCAACGCCGCGCTGTTGAATTCGCCTTCGCTGAAGGTCAGGCTCAAAGTGTGCGGAATGCGCTGAGTGGCGCAACCATTGAGGCGTACGCCCGGCAGGCTGAGCAGTTGTTCGAGCAAGCGTTCACGCAACGCGACGATAGTTTTTTTCTCATCATCGAACGTCTCGGCGGCCAGCGCGAACGCTGCGCCCATGCCGGCAATCTGGTGCGTCGCCAACGTCCCGGAGCGCAAGCCACCTTCGTGTCCGCCGCCGTGAATCTGCGCCTGCAACCGCTGCTGCGCCCGAGGGCCGACGTACAACGCGCCGATGCCTTTGGGGCCGTAGAGTTTGTGTGCGGAGAAGGACATCAGATCCACCGGCCACTGCCCCAGATCGATTGCCACTTTGCCGGCGCCCTGCGCCGCATCGACATGGAACAACGCCTCGCGACTACGCACCACTTCGCCAATCGCTTGAACATCATTGACGGTACCCAACTCGTTGTTGACCAGCATCAGCGACACCAGAAAGGTGTCGTCGCGCATGGCTTCACTGACCGCTTGCGGGGTGATCAGGCCATCGGCGTCCGGCACCAGATAGGTCACGGCGATGCCGGCGTCCTGTAATTGGCGGGCGGTATCGAGAATGGCTTTGTGTTCGATCTGACTGGTAATGATGTGGCCGCCGGGGACACCGCGGGCCTGCGCCACGCCTTTGAGCGCGAGATTATTGGACTCGGTGGCACCGGAGGTCCAGACGATCTGCTCAGCCTTGGCGCCGACCAGTGCGGCGACCTGTCGGCGGGCCTGCTCGACCGTGTGTCGGGCTTGCTGGCCGAACGCGTGGGAGCTGGAAGCCGGGTTGCCAAAGTTACCGTGAAACCCCAGACACTCGATCATCACCTGGATGACCCGCTCGTCAACCGGGGTGGTGGCGGCGTAATCGAAATACAACGGACGTGTGTTCATAAAAGACTCGCAGAGCGTGTTCCGGGATCAGGAGGCTCGTGTCTGCAAACGGCACGGCGCAGCCTTGTGAGCTGCGCGTCGGTTCGAGAGCGTCATCAATACCTGATCGGATGCCGTTAAAGAAGAACAACTTCATTTAAAAGTGCGTAGGAACGCTCCTGAAGTCGAGCTTAACAGGCATCCGGCCTGCGGTTGAAGCGATGCGTCAGCTAAAGCTTTCGAGAAGTAACGGGTACAGCGAAATCACCAACAGCGCCGCCATGCCCCAGTTGAACACGCGCAACCAGCGCGGATCCTTCAGCACATTGCGCAACAACGTGCCACACGCCGCCCAGACGCCGACGCTGGGCAGGTTGATGATGGCGAACACCGCGGCAATCACCACGACATTGGTGAAATAACCCTGCATCGGCGTGTAGGTGCTGATGGCGCCGATGGCCATGATCCACGCCTTGGGATTGACCCACTGAAACGCGGCCGCGCCGAGGTAGCTGATCGGCTTCGCCTCGCCTTCGGCGCTGTCGCCGACCGGTCCCGAGTGAGCAATTTTCCAAGCCAGATACAGCAGATAGGCCGCGCCGACATAGCGCAGAACCGTGTAGAGAATCGGGTAGGTCTGAAACACCGCACCGAGGCCGAAGCCCACTGCGACAACCAGAACGAAGAAACCGCAAGTGATCCCGAGCATGTGCGGAATGGTGCGATTGAAGCCAAAGTTCACCCCCGATGCCAGCAACATGGTGTTGTTCGGCCCCGGCGTAATCGAGGTGACAAGGGCAAACAGGGCAAAGCCCAGCAGCAGGTCAAGCGAGAGGTTCATGGCAGGCAATCCATCAGGGTCATTCAGGTGTTGACCCTATCCCACGCCGCCCGGCAAGCCCACGGACAGTTGGGTAAAACTTCCAGCAGTACAGTTTGTTTTCAGCTAGGACGACCGTGCAGCTGTACGGCACGTTCGGCGCTCATTTCAGCTTTTTTGTCGAACTGCGACTGGCCGAGCAGTTGGGCTTTTTTGGCGTGGTATTCGTCGAAGGACAAGCCGCTGCGATTCAGTGCTTCCATCGCCAATTCGCGGGATTCTTCATCGGTGTAAGGACGCAGTTCAGGCGAAACATGTCCGGCACAACCGGCGAGTACGGAGACAGCGAGCAACAGGGAGACAGTCAGTAAACGATTCATGGGAGCGTCCTGGCGAGCAATGGGGAGTCGATGGACAAAGGCTACGCCCGGGCACGCTTGCGCAGAAATCAACGCGCTCAATAGTGGCTATCAGGAAATCGACACGTGCTGGCGCATATCTCTTAACGTTCTATAAATATCAATTAACGTTCTTTTGCGGAATAACAAACTGCCTTTATAACTCCCTGCATGCGCTGAGCACTGTTGCTCCAGCAACTGTTGCTCAGCCAACACTGATTCAACAAAGCGCCCTGCTACTCACAGGGGCGACCGCCGCGCTAACGCTCAACGCCTTGTAAACCGGGGCTTCCAGGAATTGGTACAGCGCTTGCTCTGACCCGGTGACTCACTCACTGCTCGCTGAGCAACTGTTGAAAAAAGGAACTGATCATGTCGCGTCCCCTGAAAGTCGTCGCCCTCTCCGGCGGCACCTGGCGTCCGTCCCGCACCCTGGTACTGACCCAAGCTTTGATCGCCGAACTGGCCGAGCACTTGTCCATTGAAAGCCATTTGATCGAACTCGGTGATATCGCTCGCCCGCTCGGCGGCGCGCTGTCGCGTCAGGAACTCAGTGCAGAGGTTGAGGCCGAGTTGCAAGCCATTGAACAGGCCGATCTGCTGATCGTTGCCGCTCCGGTTTATCGCGGTTCCTACCCGGGCCTGCTCAAGCACTTGTTCGACCTGATCGACCTCAACGCCTTGATCGACACCCCGGTGCTGCTAGCCGCTACCGGCGGCAGCGAACGCCATGCGCTGGTGCTCGATCACCAGTTGCGCCCGCTGTTCAGCTTCTTCCAGGCCATGACCTTGCCGATCGGCGTGTACGCCACCGAAGCCGACTTCGCCGATTACCAGATCACCAGCGAGCTGCTGAAGGCGCGCATCCGCTTGGCGGCCGAACGTGCCGCGCCGCTGTTCGCCACACAAATCAAACCCTTGCTGAAAATCGCCTGAGGAGCCGTTCATGGATGTTTTCTGGTTCCTGCCGACCCACGGTGATGGTCACTATCTGGGCACTACCCAAGGTGCGCGCCCGGTCACCCTCAACTATCTGAAACAAGTGGCGCAGGCGGCTGACAGCCTCGGCTACCACGGCGTGCTGATCCCCACCGGACGCTCCTGCGAAGACTCCTGGGTGATCGCCTCGGCGCTGGTGCCGTTGACCGAACGTCTGCGTTATCTGGTGGCGATCCGTCCGGGAATCATCTCGCCGACGGTGTCGGCGCGCATGGCTGCGACGCTTGACCGGTTATCCAACGGCCGTTTGCTGATCAACGTCGTGACCGGCGGCGATCCGGACGAGAACCGTGGCGACGGCAGTTTTCTCAGTCACGCCGAGCGCTATGAAGTCACCGATGAATTCCTGAAAATCTGGCGCCGCGTGTTGCAGGGCGAGGCGGTGGATTTCGACGGTAAACACCTGAAGGTGCAGAACGCCAAAGCCCTCTATCCGCCCGTGCAGAAACCCTATCCGCCGCTGTACTTCGGCGGCTCCTCCGATGCCGCGCATGATCTGGCCGCCGAACAGGTCGATGTCTATCTGACCTGGGGCGAACCACCCGCCGCGGTTGCGGAAAAACTCGCCGACGTGCGCGAACGAGCGGCGCGGCATGGGCGCAAGGTGAAGTTCGGCATCCGCTTGCATGTGATCGTGCGCGAGACCGCCGAAGAGGCGTGGAAAGCGGCGGACAAACTGATCGAACACATCAGCGACGAGACCATTGAGGCCGCGCAGAAATCCTTCTCGCGCTTCGACTCGGAAGGTCAACGACGCATGGCGGCTTTGCACGATGGTCGTCGCGATAACCTCGAGATCGCTCCAAATCTGTGGGCCGGTGTCGGTCTGGTGCGTGGCGGTGCCGGTACGGCGCTGGTCGGCGATCCGCAGCAAGTGGCGGCGCGGATCAAGGAATACGCGGATCTGGGCATCGAGAGTTTCATCTTTTCCGGTTACCCGCATCTGGAGGAGGCTTACCGCTTTGCCGAGCTGGTGTTCCCGCTGTTGCCCGAGCCTTACGCCAGTCTGGCCGGGCGTGGCGTGACCAATCTGACCGGGCCGTTTGGCGAAATGATTGCCAACGATGTGCTGCCCACAAAAGCCTCGGCGTAAACCGGATCTCTTGTGTAGGAGCTGAGTGAATTCAGGAGTGTTGGTGTGACCGCCAAACCGCAAAGTACTTTGTTATCCCCATTGCAGAGCGCCCGCCAACTGGCTGCCGAGTTTGCCCTGACCGCCGTCGAACGTGACGAACGTGGTGGCACGCCAAAAGTCGAGCGCGATGCCCTGCGCGACAGCGGCCTGCTGGCCCTGAGCATTCCCACCCGCTACGGCGGCCTCGGCGCGAGCTGGAGTGAAACCCTGCAGGTCGTTCGCGAATTCGCCAAGGTCGACAGCTCGATCGCCCACGTTTTCGGTTTTCATCATTTGATGCTCGCCACCGTGCGCCTGTTTTCCCGGCCGGAACAATGGCAGCCGTGGTTCGAACAGACCGCGCGGCAGAACTGGTTCTGGGGCAACGCACTGAACCCGCTCGACACCCGTACCGTGGTCAAGGACCTCGGTGGCTGGCGCGAGTTTTCCGGGAAGAAAAGCTTCTGTTCCGGCGCCAGCGACTCACAAATGCTGATCGCCTCGGCCGTCGATGAAAGCGCCGGCGGCAAGTTACTGATCGCGGCGATTCCCAGCGGCCGCAGTGGTATCACCCTGCACAACGACTGGAACAACATCGGCCAGCGCCAGACCGATAGCGGTAGCGCGACGTTTGAACGAGTACGCGTCGAAGAATCGGAACTGCTGCTCGATCCCGGTCCGTTGAGCACGCCGTTCGCTTGTTTACGGCCACTGATCGCACAGCTGACCTTCACACACATGTTTCTCGGGATTGCCGAAGGCGCCTTTGAAGAAGCGCGGCAATACACCCTCAGCGAAACCCGGCTCTGGCATAAATCCACGGCCCGCGATGTGCGCGAAGATCCCTACGTGCTCGCGCATTACGGCGAGTTCTGGGTGGCGCTGGAAGGCATTCGCCTGTTGGTCGAACGGGCGGCGGCGTTGCTCGATGAGGCCTGGGCCAAAGGCGCGAATCTCAGCGCCGAAGAGCGCGGCCAAGTCGCGACAGCGATTGCCACCGCGAAAGTTGCCGCCAGCCGTCAGGGCCTGGAGATTTGCAGCCGTCTGTTCGAAGTGACCGGCGCGCGTTCCACCCACGCTTCCCTGCGCCTCGATCGCCACTGGCGCAACCTGCGCACGCAAACCCTGCACGACCCGCTGGACTACAAACTCCATGAGCTGGGCGACTGGGCGCTGAACCAGTCGCTGCCGGTGCCGACTTTCTATTCCTGACCTGCCTGCATTTGAACTAAAAAGAAGGACGAGCTCATGCAACTGCTGACCCTACCGCCCTCCCCCGCGCTCGCCACGTCGATCCGCGCCACCGCGCAGGTGTTCGAAGACCCGAAATCCCAGGCCCTGCTCGCGCATTTGCAACAGGTTGCGCCGAGTGAAGCCAGTGTGCTGATCATCGGTGAGACCGGCACCGGCAAAGAGCTGGTAGCGCGGCATATTCATAACCTCAGCAACCGCCGTCATCGGCCGTTTATCGCGGTCAATTGCGGGGCGTTTTCCGAGTCGCTGGTGGAAGCGGAATTATTCGGTCATGAAAAAGGCGCGTTCACCGGTGCCCTGAGTGCCAAGGCCGGGTGGTTCGAGGAAGCGGATGGCGGCACGTTGTTTCTCGATGAGATCGGCGATCTGCCGATGGCGATTCAGGTGAAGTTGCTGCGGGTGTTGCAGGAGCGCGAAGTGGTGCGGCTGGGCTCGCGCAAAAGCATTCCCATCGATGTGCGGGTGCTGGCAGCGACCAACGTGCAGCTGGAGAAAGCCATCAATGCCGGCCATTTCCGCGAGGATCTGTATTACCGCCTCAACGTGGTCAATCTGGAATTGAGCCCGTTGCGTGAGCGTCCCGGCGATATCCTCCCGCTCACGCGCCATTTTATCGAGGCCTACAGCCAGCGCCTCGGTTATGGCCGCGTCAGCATCAGCCCCGGTGCCGAGCACAAACTGCGTGGCTACAGTTGGCCGGGCAACATTCGTGAACTGGAAAACGTCATCCATCACACCCTGCTGATCTGCCGCAACGGCGTGATCGAACGCGATGATCTGCGCCTGTCGAACCTGCGTATCGAGCGCCCGGACGATCATCACAGCAGCGCTGATGATTCACCGGAAGCGTTGCTGGAACAGGCCTTTCAAAAACTGTTCGCGCAACAGGCCGGTGCTTTGCACGAGAAAGTCGAAGACGCCTTGCTGCGCGCGGCGTATCGCTTTTGCCATTACAACCAGGTGCACACCGCAGCACTGCTCGGTCTGAGCCGCAACGTCACGCGCACGCGGCTGATCAAGATCGGCGAACTGGCGGTGAACAAGCGGCGACTCACAGAAAACCTGCAAGGCGAGCGCTTGATCCAGTTGTCGATCTAGCCAACCAGATGGCAGTGCAGCGCATCGTCGGGACTGCGGGCGATGCTGCTCAACACCTGAAACGAATTGAAGGTGATGGTTTTCGCCTGATGGGTGTGAATCAGCTGCCAGAAGTCCTGCTCGCCGCTTTCAAAGCTGCGAAACGCCGCCTCCCCAGCCTCGCGGGTCTGCCACTGGAGAAAACTCAGCACGCGCCGGCCGTCATCGCTGGCCTGCACACTGGCACTGACAAAACCGTCGTAGCGCTGAGCCAGACGCTCGGTTTGCCTCGATAGTGCGGTCACCAGCGCAGGTTGTTGGCGTGGTTCGATTTCAAATTCGATCAATTGGGTAAAACTGCGGTTGTTCATGGAATGCCCCCACTCAGCGTAAGACGAGCCTTGCGACTCGAAGACCTGCAGGGTAAAACCTCTAGTTAAGTCAAGGTCAAGAGCTGTCTGCAGATGATCAGCAAAGAAAATGTGCACAAGCAGTTAACAGTCGGCGAAGTCGCGGCGCGCAGCGGTGTCGCCGTCACCGCCCTGCACTTTTATGAGTCCAAAGGCTTGATCAAGAGCCAGCGCAATGCCGGCAATCAGCGCCGTTATCCGCGCGAAGTGCTGCGCCGGGTGGCGTTGATCAAAGTCGCGCAGCGGCTGGGGATTCCATTGGCGGAGATTGGCGAGGCGCTGAAAATCCTTCCGGATGATCGTGCGCCCAGCGCGGCGGACTGGAAAATCCTTTCGCAGCAATGGCGCCGGGAACTGGATGAACGGATCGAACAACTGACGCTACTGCGTGACCGGCTCAATGGCTGCATCGGTTGCGGGTGTTTGTCGATGGAGGCTTGCCCGCTGCGCAATCAGGGCGATGTGCTCGGCGAACAAGGCCCGGGGCCGCACTTTCCAAAGGATTGACTGCTCGTCGGGCAAAAACCTGCACGGCGAGGACGGTTCTATAGTGAATCTTCCACAAATCCGGTGGAGTCCTGTCCCATAGAACAACAATTCAGGGAGAACGTCATGAGCGTCAAACCCATCCCCGAGGGGTATCACAGCATTACCCCGTATCTCGGCATCCACAAAGCGGCCGAGGCCATCGATTTCTATAAAAAAGCCTTCGGCGCCACCGAAGTCATGCGTTTGGACATGCCCGACGGCGGCATCGGCCACGCTGAACTGCGTATTGGCGACAGCGCGATCATGCTCGGTTCGCCGTGCGATCAGGGACCGTTGAGCAATCCTGATAAAAGCGTGTCAGTTGGTTTGCATCTGTACGTGACCGATGTCGACAAGTTCTTTCAGCGAGCGCTGGACGCGGGGGCGACGACGGTGTCCGAGGTCAAGGATCAGTTTTACGGTGATCGCAGCGGCACGTTGAAGGATCCGTATGGGCATCTGTGGTTTCTGGCCTCGCGCAAGGAAGATCTGACTGAAGAACAGATCAAGCAGCGGGCGATGGAGATGTTTAGCCAAGGCTAGCTTCTTGGTTGTCTGGGCTGACCTTTTCGCGAGCAGGCTCGCGAAGGGGCCGGCACTGGCAACCCGAGCGTCATCAACACACTTCATGAACCGGCCCACCACGCTTTGCCCCTTGCCGCGAACGCCGGACGATTTCAGGATGCAGCCAACCAGCCCCCTGAACAAGGATCAGCCCGATGTTTGCCGGATTCCGCAAAGACCAGCGCCACGTCAACGGCGTCGACATCGCCTACCGCCTCGGCGGCAGCGGCCCGGGCCTGTTGCTGTTGCACGGGCACCCGCAGACCCATGTGATCTGGCACAAGATTGCCGAACAACTGGCCGAACACTTCACCGTGGTCGCCGCCGACCTGCGCGGTTATGGCGACAGCAGCCGCCCGGCCGCTGATGAGCTGCACGCCCATTACTCGAAACGCGAAATGGCCCGCGACAATGTCGAATTGATGCAGGCGCTGGGCTTCGAGCAGTTTTCGATTCTCGCTCACGACCGTGGCGCGCGGGTCGCCCATCGTCTCGCGCTTGATCACCCGAACGCCGTGCAGCGCATGATGCTGCTCGACATCGCCCCGACCCTGGCGATGTATACGCAAACCAACGAAGCCTTCGCCCGCGCGTATTGGCACTGGTTCTTCCTGATTCGCCCGGCACCACTGCCGGAAACCCTGATCGAAGCGGATCCGGAAGGCTATCTGCGCAGCGTGATGGGCAGCCGCAGCGCCGGGTTCAAGCCGTTTACCGATGCAGCCTTTGGCGAATACCTGCGCTGCCTGCAACGACCGGGCAGCGCTCGCGGCATCTGCGAAGACTACCGCGCCAGCGCCGGCATTGATCTTGCGCACGACCGCGCCGACATTGCCGCCGGGCATCAGCTGAATCTACCGCTGCGCGTGTTGTGGGGCGCCGAAGGTACGGTCGGGCGCTGCTTCGATCCGCTCAAGGAATGGCAGCAAGTGGCGTCGAACGTCAGCGGTCAGGCATTGCCCGCCGGCCACTACATTGCCGAAGAAATCCCCGAACCGTTGCTCGCCGAAGCATTGGCCTTTTTGCGCTGAGCCGAGCCGCCGGATCTCGGTGCTATGCTGGCGGCTTCTGCCGCCAGTGTTCGTTTTTGACATGCCCCAGAAGAAAGACAGCGTGCCCCTGCCCGAAGACCTGCGCGTACTGCTCACCGTAATCCGCAAGAACGGCTTTGCCGCTGCAGCGGATGAGTTGGGCCTGTCACCGGCCTACGTCAGCAAACGCATCCAGATTCTTGAAACCACCCTCGGCACGCGCCTGCTGCACCGCACCAGTCGCCGCGTCTCGCTGACCGAGGACGGTGAGCGCGTACAGCGCTGGGCGTTGCGCATTCTCGATGATTTCCAGCAACTGCACGACGAACTGTCCGACGCCCACGGCAGCCCACGTGGGCGTTTGCACATTTGCAGCAGTTTCGGTTTCGGTCGCAATCACGTCGCGCCGGCGGTGTCGTTGCTGGCCGAACGTTATCCAGAACTGGAGATTCGCCTCGACCTGTTTGACCGGGTGGTGGACATCATCAACGAAGGCTTCGATCTGGAGATCCGCGTCGGTGATGACATTCCCGGCCAGCACATCGGACGGCGTCTGGTCAGTAACCGGCGGGTGCTGTGCGCCGCTCCCGGTTATCTGCAACGGCGCGGTACGCCGCAGACGCTGGACGAGTTGCAACAGCACGATTGCCTGGTGATCAAGGAGCGCGACAACGCCTTTGGGATCTGGAATCTGGATCGCGACGGCAGGCAAGAGAGCGTGCGGGTCAGCGGGCCATTGTCATCAAACAACGGCGAGATTGTTTTGCAGTGGGCGCTGGACGGGCGTGGGGTTTTGTTGCGGTCGTTGTGGGATGTGAAACCGTTGCTGGAGCAAGGACGCTTGGTGCAGCTGCTCGACGATTACAGCCAGAGCGCCAACGTCTGGGCGGTGTACCCGACGCGGCTGGCACACTCGGGGAAACTGCGCGCGTGTGTGGAGTTTTTGCAGGCGCATTTCAAAGGATTGTCGCTGTAACCCACCCCCCCTGTAGGAATGAGCCTGCTCGCGATAGCGGTGTGTCAGACACAGCAACTTTGACTGATCCACCGCTATCGCGAGCAGGCTCACTCCTACAAGGGGATCAGTGGTGGGTCAGGACAGCCAAGGGTTGTTGGCCAGATGCTCGCGTTCGAAGGCCTTGATCTGTTCGCGCCGTTGCAGGGTGCTGCCGATGGCATCCAGGCCGAGCAGCAATGCAGTCTTGCGCAGAGTATCAATCTGGAACTCGATCACCGTGCCATCCGCCAGACTGATCTGCTGTGCCTCCAGATCAATACCGATCCGCGCCGTTTCAGGCTCACTGACAAGTTGTCCGATGCGTTGCACCTGCGCCTCCTCCAACGTGATCAACAACACCCCGTTACGCTGGCAATTGTCGTAGAAGATCCCGGCAAAACTGCTGCCGATCAATGCGCGGATGCCCATCTGCTGTAACCCCCACACCGCGTGTTCACGGCTGGAACCGCAGCCAAAATTCGCTCCGACTACTAGAAAACTCGCGCCCTGCCATGTCGGCTTGTTCAACACAAAATCGGGATCGGGGCTGCCATCGCGTAGAAACCGCAGATCGAAAAACAGACCGCGATCGAGTCCTTGGCGATCAATGCCTTTGAGGAATTGCTTGGGCATGATCACGTCCGTGTCGACGTTGGCCGCCAGTAAAGGTGCGGCCCGACCGCTGACGTGGGTGAAGGGTTGCAGGCTCATGGGCGTTCTCCAAATTGGCGGATATCGGTGAGTCGACCGCAGATCGCAGCGGCGGCGACCATGGCCGGGCTCATCAAATGAGTGCGCGCACCGGCGCCCTGACGGCCTTCGAAATTGCGGTTGGTACTCGACGCGCAGCGGTCGCCGGGCGCAAGTACGTCGTCGTTCATCGCCAGGCACATCGAGCAGCCGGACTGACGCCACTCGAACCCGGCATCGATAAAGATCTGCGCCAACCCTTCGGCCTCGGCCTGAGCGCGAACTTCGCTGGAGCCGGGGACGATCATCGCCCGCACATGCCCGGCCACTTGCTGACCGCGCACGACGCTGGCGGCATCGCGCAGGTCTTCTATCCGCGCGTTGGTGCACGAGCCGATAAAGGCGTGGCTGATAACAATGTCGCTGAGCGCCATGCCCGCTTCGAGGCCCATGTAACTGAGGGCGCGGCGCATGTCCTGACGCAGGACCGGATCGCTGATCGCTTGCGGATCCGGCACCCGCGCACCGATTGCAGCGGCCTGATCGGGGCTGGTGCCCCAGGTGACCATCGGTTCCAGGACGCTGGCGTCGAGGTGAATCTCGCGGTCAAACCGCGCACCGGGATCACTGCGCAGTTCGCGCCACTTCTCCACGCCCCGTTGCCAAAGCTCACCTTGCGGCGCACGCGGCTTGTCCTTGAGATAGGCGAAGACTTTGTCATCCGGGGCCATGAATGCGCCGCGCGCACCCGCCTCGACAGCCATGTTGCAAATGGTCATGCGTGCTTCAACGCTGAGGGCATCAATGGTCGAGCCGCAGAATTCGATCGCGTAACCGCTGGCCCCGGACGCGCCGATCCGGCCGATCAGCGCCATGATCACGTCTTTCGAGGTCAAACCCGGCGCCAACCCGCCGTCAACCGTCACGCGCAAGCTTTTCAAGCGTTTGTAGACCAGCGTCTGCGAAGCCAGCAGGTGTTCGATCTCGGAGGTGCCGATGCCGAAACCGAAAGCACCGAGTGCGCCATAGGTGGTGGTGTGGCTGTCGCCAGCGGCAATGACCATACCGGGCAGAATAAAGCCCTGCTCGGGGGCGATAACGTGTTCGATGCCCTGACGCTTGTCGAGGATGTCCAGCAACTCGATGCCGAAGTCCCGGCAGTTCTCCGCCAGATACGACACTTGGCGCGCGCCGCCGGCGTCGGGCATTGCTGCGATGCGCACAGGCGTGGTCGGGTTGACGTGATCGACCACCGCCAGCGCCGTGCCCGGCCGCCAGACATCGCGCCCGGCCGCGCGCAAACCGCTGAAAGCCTGCGGGCTGGTGTATTCGTTGATCACCTGACGATCGATATACAACAGGACATGCCCCTGATCGTCGAGGCGGCACACCGTGTGCGAATCGATGTGTTTGTCATAGAGGGTTCTGGCGGTCATCAAGGCGCTCACTCAGGGAAATCAGGTGATTCCCATCATAGGGAGCGCGGGTCGGCCATCAATTGGCAGACAGTGATGGCGTCATCCATGAATCGTGTTTGATCCCATGCACGCGGTAAACCCTTGTAGGAGTGAGCCTGCTCGCGATTGCGGTGATCCAGTCAATGATGACGCCGGCTGAGCCTGTGCCATCGCGAGCAGGCTCACGCCTACAGGGGCAACCGTAGTGATCGGGGAATTGGGAAACATTTGCTTTCATATCACCTTTCGGGATTTGTCCCGCTCATTCGTCCTATAGAGATGCAGGCCGTTCGCGTAGGCAAAAGCCACGTTCGGTCTTTCGGGGTCTGCCGTGCTGCGAAGCCCGTGGCCACGCGCCCTTTCACCGCTATCAAGACGCGCAATCATGTCGAAGAAATCCCGCTCCAAACTGTGGTTCCTCGTTCATAGCTGGCTGGCGTTACCGATCTGGTTCTTTGTCCTGATCGTCTGTGTCACCGGCACGCTGGCGGTGGTCAGCCAGGAAATCGTCTGGCTGGCCAACCCGCAGATGCGCGCCAGCCAGCCTGCGGACGATGCGCCGCTGCTCAGCTATGACCAGATCATGGCAGCGATCAAAACAGCCGAACCGCAGACCCTCGTTGAAAGCATCAGTCGTCCCGACGAATCCCACTTCGCCCTCGACGTTGCGGTCAGCTATCCGGACGGTCGTTCGCAGACGGTCTACGTCAATCCTTACACCGGGGTGATTCAGGGCCCTGCCCCGACGTTCGATTTCAAGGCCTTCACCCGCGCCCTGCATGGCTGGTGGCTGGTGCCGTTCACCAACGGTTTCAGTTGGGGCTGGTATCTGGTGTCGTTCCTCGGCGTGCCGATGCTGGTGTCGCTGATCACAGGTCTAGTGGTCTACAAACGCTTCTGGAAAGGTTTTCTGCGTCCGACCCTGCGCGTGCGTCACGGCGCGCGGATCTTCTGGGGTGACTTCCACCGCTTGTGCGGTATCTGGTCGATCTGGTTCATTGCGGTGATTTCCATCACCGGGATCTGGTTTCTGATTCGGGCGATTCTGTTCGACAACCAGATCGCCATTTCCAGCGAGCCGATCATTCCGGCCATGTCCCGCGAGAGCGTGCCGATCTCTGCCGCCGGCACACCGCCGCCACGGATCAGCCTGGACCGTGCCGTCGAGCTCGCGCAAGAGAAGATTCCTGGGCTGGAAGCCAGCTTCGTCAGCCTGCCGGGCAATGCCTACAGCCACATGAGCGTCGGTGGGCGCGGCTGGTATCCATTGATGTTCCAGACCGCCACGCTCAATCCATACAACGGCGACATCGCCGCTTCACGGCTTCTGTCCGATCGTTCGTCGCTGGAGTTCGTCACCGAGTCCATGCGGCCACTGCACACCGGCGATTTCGGCGGCATCTGGATCAAGCTGATCTGGTTCTTCTTCGGTTTGATCCTGAGCATGATGATCCTCAGCGGCTTGTTGATCTGGACCAAACGCACTGCGCTGGCCACCGCCAACGCGTTGAAGCGCGAAGACAAGAAACACCGCCTCAAGGCACAACCGGCGATGAGCCGTGAAACCTCGGAGGCCAGCCTGTGAGCAAATCCATCACCAAGGCACAGCCTTCTCGACTCGCGCGTTTCTGGCACACATGGCGCTTCCACATCAATGTCCTGCTGCTGTTGATCCCGCTGGGGTTCATGCCCAAATACTTCGCCGACGCCTCGCTGTTTCGCGGTGACAGCGGCCTGGGCCAACATGAAATCGGCAATATCCAGGTCGGCCCGTGGAGCCTGCGCCTGGCCGAACTGCGCAACGAAGCGCCGGTGCTCACTGGCCCGGCCGGCTACATGAAAGACTTCAGCGCGGCCCTGTGCGATGCCTGTGTCGAGCAGGTCAAGGCCACCTACCTGCGCATCGGCAAGCCACGCAGCCTGCGCGCCGCCGGTACGATTTTCTTCGGCACGCCTTACCGCATGGGCACGCAGATGCCGATCCCGGAGAAGACCAGACCCGATGCCGAACTGTGGATCACCATGGAAGGCTGGGACGGCAGCATGCATCAGGCTTCGATTCCCCTGAGTCAGGCCTCCCCCGCCACCTTCGCCTGGCTGAACAAACAAGGAGTCAAACCATGACGTGTTCCCAACGCTCTTCCCGCCTGCGCTTGAAGGCCGCGTTGCTGGTGCTGTGCGCCGGTTTCAGCGCCAGTGCGCTGGCCCACAATCCGATGTGCGAATGCACCGCCATCGACGCCGAACAGATCAAATGCACCGGCGGATTCTCCGACGGCAGCGGTGCGCCGGGGGTGACCCTCGATGTGATCGGTTACGACGAAACCATTCTGGTGCCGGGCAAGCTCGGCGCCGATTCCACACTGACGTTCAAGAAACCCGGCAGCGAATTTTACGTGCTGTTCGACGCGGGCCCGGGCCACGTGGTGGAAATCGACCAAGCGGATATCGAAGCCCCATGAGTACGCCCACCACCCAAATCGTGCGCCCGGCCGGTGCCGGTCATGAAACCCTCAATGTGCTGCTGTTGTGTCTGTTGATCCTCGCGGTCGCCGGTTCCGTGGTCGCGTGGCGTGGGGTTTCCCATGAGCCCGAGCCAGTGGCGACTCACCAGCTCGACGCACGCCGCGACCTCAGTGCTGCCGAGCAAGGCATCTATGCCGACCTGCGGGTGACCCTCGATGAAATCCGCTTGCTGCGCGAGGAACAACAAGCCCTGCCGACGCCGCAGAATCTGGCCGACGAAGGGTTTGCGCCATTTGCCCAGGATGCGAGTTCGGTCAGCCGCGGTGGTCATGCCTGGCAATTGCTGGCGGACGCCGCGTATTTCGGCCAAAGCCAGAATCCGGCCGTCGCCGGTTCGTTTGTGATGCTGCTCAGCGCCGACGACAAGGCTGCGCCGGACATCTGGCTCAGCCGCGATGCTGCCGCTCAGGCCCCGGCGCCACTCACTGCGGCGGCGCTGTCCGCTGCCGGCTGGAAACAGATCGTCGCGCAATACGATGCCGGGGTTACCCGCGAACATCGCCATTGATTCCTCGCCCTCCTCCGAGAGAAGACCGCTTGCCCATGTCTATTTCATCGCCACGCCGTCCATTGTTACGCCTCTTTTTATTGGGCCTGTGTGCCTGCCTGCTGAGCCCGTTGGCCAGTGCCGATCAGGCCAAACGCCTGCGCATCGGCATCACCCTGCACCCTTACTACAGCTATGTGGCCAATATCGTCGGCGACAAGGCCGAGGTGGTGCCGCTGATCCCGGCCGGTTTCAACCCGCATGCCTACGAGCCACGGGCCGAAGACATCAAACGCATCAGCGGGCTGGATGTGATCGTGCTCAACGGCGTTGGCCATGACGACTTCGCCGACCGCATGATCGCTGCCAGCGAAACGCCGAACATCAAAACCATCGAAGCCAACGAGAACGTGCCGTTGCTGGCCGCCACCGGGGTTGCCGCACGCGGCGCCGGCAAAGTGGTGAACCCGCACACGTTCCTGTCGATCAGCGCTTCCATTGCCCAGGTCAACAACATTGCCCGCGAACTGGGCAAACTCGATCCAGACAACGCCAAGACCTACACCCAGAACGCCCGCGCCTACGGCAAACGCCTGCGGCAGATGCGCGCCGACGCCCTGGCCAAGCTGACCCAAGCGCCGAACGCCGAACTGCGCGTAGCCACGGTGCACGCGGCTTACGACTATCTGCTGCGTGAGTTCGGCCTGGAAGTGACCGCCGTGGTCGAGCCGGCCCACGGTATCGAGCCGAGCCCAAGCCAGTTGAAGAAGACCATCGACCAGTTGCGAGAACTGGACGTGAAAGTGATCTTCTCGGAGATGGATTTCCCGTCCACCTACGTCGACACCATCCAGCGTGAGTCCGGCGTCAAGCTGTATCCGCTGTCGCACATTTCCTACGGCGAATACACCGCCGACAAGTACGAAAAGGAAATGACCGGCAACCTCAACACCGTGGTGCGGGCGATTCAGGAGTCTGGCGCATGACTTCCAGAGAAACCCTCAACCTCCAGGACACCGAGCACCCTGTGGGAGCGAGCTTGCTCGCGAAGGCGCCGGATCAGCCGGCATCATTGTTGAATGACACACCGCTATCGCGAGCAGGCTCACTCCTACAGGGATTGGGGCCGACGCTGGATTTTGCGGAGGTTTGTCTGACGCTGGGGCGCACGACGATTTTGGACAACGTCACCTTCCAGGTGCAACCCGGCAGCGTGCACGCCCTGGTCGGCCCCAACGGTGGCGGCAAGAGTTCGCTGATCAAGACCCTGCTCGGACAAATGCCCCATCAGGGCCAGCTCAGCCTGCAATGGCCCGGCGAACCCGGCACCATCGGTTATGTACCGCAGGCGCTGGAATTCGATCGCGGTCTGCCGATGACCGTTGACGATTTCATGGCTGCCATGTGCCAGCGCCGTCCGGCGTTTCTCGGTTTGAGCAAGCGCTACGCCGGCGCCATTGGTGAAGCGCTGGAACGCGTCGGCATGCAGGACAAACGCAAGCGCCGCATGGGCGCGCTGTCTGGCGGTGAGCGGCAGCGGGTGCTGCTCGCCCAAGGGCTGATCCCGGCGCCGCAATTGCTGGTGCTGGATGAACCGATGTCGGCCCTTGATGAAGCCGGGATTCAAGTGTTCGAACGTCTGCTCGGCGATTGGCGTGCAGCGGGCATCACCGTGCTGTGGATCGAGCACGATCTGGAAGCGGTCGGGCGTCTGGCCAGCCGTGTCACTGGTCTGAACCGCCGCGTGCTGTTCGATGCCTCACCACAAGAGGCGCTGACCCCGGAACGTCTGCTGACCTTGTTCTCGACCCATCCACGGAGCGCTGCCTGATGAGTTACGAAGCCTTTCGTTTGATGGTGCAAGGCTGGGCCTCGTCCGGGTATCTGCCGGAAGCGCTGGCCTACGGCTTTGTGGTCAATGCGTTGCTTGCCGGCTTGCTGATCGGCCCGGTGCTCGGCGGCCTCGGCACGCTGGTGGTGGTCAAGCGCTTCGCGTTCTTCTCCGAAGCGGTGGGCCATGCGGCGCTCACCGGTGTGGCCATCGGCATTCTGCTCGGCGAACCTTACACCGGGCCGTACGGCAGCCTGTTCGGCTACTGCCTGCTGTTCGGCATCCTGCTCAATTACCTGCGCAACCGTACCGGTCTGGCACCGGACACTTTGATCGGCGTATTCCTCTCGGTGTCACTGGCACTGGGCGCGAGTCTGCTACTGATTCTCGCGGGCAAGATCAACGTGCACATTCTCGAGAACGTGCTGTTCGGCTCGGTACTCACGGTTAACGGCAACGATCTGGCGGTATTGGCCATCGTCGGTTCGTTGGTCATGGCCCTGGCCTTGCCGCTGTACAACCGCATCATGCTCGCCAGTTTCAACCCGCAACTGGCGGCAGTGCGCGGGGTGGCGGTGAAGACTCTGGATTATCTGTTCGTGATTCTGGTGACGCTGATCACCGTCGCAGCGGTGAAAGTCATCGGCGCGATTCTGGTCGGCGCGCTGCTGGTGATTCCAGCGGCGGCGGCACGTTTGCTCAGCCAGTCGCTCAAGGGTTTCTTCTGGTGCTCGGTGTTGATCGCCACGGTCAGCACACTGTGCGGAATCCTTGCGCCAATCGTGTTTGACCTGCCGATTCCATCCGGCGCCGCGATCATTCTGGTCGCTGGCATTGCCTTCGCCCTCGCCGCCATTGCGCGCGGGGTTGTCCCGAGTCTGAAAGGGAATCTTGGATAAATGACTTTTTCACTGCGCAAACTGACCTTGGCCATGACTCTGTGCGGCGTGATCTGCACGCCGTTGATGGCCGCCGATAACACTAAACCGCTGCGAGTGCTGGCCTCGTTGCCGATCACCTATGGCTTGGGCGAAGTGCTGCTCAAAGGCACTGACGTCCAGCTTGAACGCGCGGCACCGGCGAACTTGCCGGGCAGCCGGCAGAACGCATACTTCACCGGGCGCGGTGCACCGGCGCTGAGCAAGTTGGCGACGAGCGCCGATGCGGTGATTGGCGTGCGCTCGCTGTGGGCCGATGATCCGCTGTACCCGATCGCCCGTCGCAGCAATATTCGCATCGTTGAAGTCGACGCGGCGCGCCCGGTCGACGCCGCCCTGCCGGGCATTGCCGTGCAACCGGATCTGAAGGTTGATGGCTTGAACAGTCAACCTTGGCTGGCGAGCAACAACATGGGGCGCATGGCGGACGTGATGGCGGCGGATCTGGTGCGCCTGGCACCGGGCGCCAAACCCGTGATCGAGGCGAACCTGGCGACGCTGAAGCAGCGCTTGTTGAAACTCAGCGCCGACAGCGAGGCGCGGTTGGCCAGTGCCGACAATCTGAGCGTAATGAGTTTGAGCGATCACTTTGGTTATCTGATCGGTAGTCTGAATCTGGAGCTGGTTGGCCAGGATCCACGCCCTGATGCGGAATGGACGCCGGAGGATCTGAAAAAACTGACGGCGACGCTCAAGGACAATGATGTGGCGGTGGTGCTGCATCATCGTCAGCCATCGGAGCCGCTGAAAGCGGCAATTGCCGAGTCAGGCAGTCATCTGGTGGTGTTGAGTACCGATGCGGTAGATCCGGTGGCGGAGCTGGAAGGCAATGTTGATTTGCTGCTCAAGGGCTTGAGCGGGGCTTAGTTTCAGCCGGAACCGCATTATCGTTCATCGCGAGCAGGCTCACTCCTACAGGGCGAGCGCATTCCAAATGTAGGTGTGAGCCTGCTCGCGATGAGGCCAGCCCGGCCAACACAAACCCAAGGAATGAAAAAACCCGCTGACTGTTTCCAGTCCAGCGGGTTTCTTTTTGCCCGGCCGCTTATTGCGCGGCGGCCTGCCCTTCCATCTTCTGGCGCAGACTCAGCGGACGCATGTCGGTCCAGACTTCTTCGATATAGGCCAGGCATTCCTTTTTCAGGCCGCTCTTGCCCACGGTGCGCCAGCCTTGCGGCACGGCTTTGTAGTCCGGCCAGATCGAGTATTGCTCTTCGTGGTTGACCACGACCTGAAAGAGGATGTCCTCGCGGTCGAATACTGACGTCATGCTGGTTCTCCATCGTTATAAGGGTGGGCTGCACGCTGAGTGCAGCCGGGTATGTAGAAAGAACGTTCGGCGCGGCGAAAAAATTACAGCGTAGCGGTGGCAGCGGCCAAAGCACGGCCAAAGATTTCCGCGACACGGTCGATTTCGGTGGCAGTGATCACCAGCGGCGGCAGGAAACGCACCACCGCGCCATGCCGACCACCCAACTCCAGAATCAGCCCGCGCTTGAGGCATTCACGCTGGACCAGCGGCGCCAGTCGCGCAAACGCCGGCGGATGACCAAGCGCATCCGGCGTGCCGTTCGGCTCGACCAACTCGACCCCGAGCATCAGGCCGCGACCACGAATGTCGCCCAGTTGCGGGAAGTCGCGTTGCAGGATGTGCAGGTGCTCGCTGAGGCGCTCGCCCATGGCAGCAGCGTGTTCGCAGACCTTGTGCTCAACCAGATAACGCATCACCGCAGAACCTGCCGCCATGGCCATCTGATTGCCACGGAAGGTGCCGGCGTGCGCGCCCGGCTGCCAGGTGTCGAGCCAATCTCGATAGACCACCACGGCCAACGGCAGGCTGCCGCCGATGGCTTTGGACAACACCACCACATCCGGGGTGATACCGGCGTGTTCGAAGGCAAACATCTTGCCGGTGCGGGCGAAACCGCTCTGGATCTCGTCGACGATCAGCGCCACACCGGCCTTTTCGGTGATCCGGCGCAAGCCGCGCAACCACTCGATGTCCGCCGGAATCACACCGCCCTCGCCCTGCACCGCTTCGACGATCACCGCTGCGGGCAGTTGCACGCCGGCTTCCGGGTCGTTGAGCAAGTTTTCCAGATAGCTCAGGTTGGCCTTCACACCCGCCGCGCCACCGAGGCCGAACGGGCAACGGTAGTCATACGGGAACGGCATGAACTGCACGCCATGGCTGAGCAACGCACCCAGCGGCTTTTTCGGCCCCAGGCTGCCCATCAGGCTCAGCGCGCCCTGGCTCATCCCGTGATAACCACCGGAGAACGACAGCACGGTGCTGCGCCCGGTCGCCGTGCGTACCAGCTTCAATGCCGCTTCCACGGCATCGGTGCCGGTCGGGCCGCAGAACTGGATTTTCGCTTGCGCTGCCAGGGCGGGCGGCAGCAGGCCGAACAGGTCCTGGACGAACTGATCCTTGACCGGTGTGGTCAGGTCGAGGGTATGCAATGGCAATTCATCGGCCAATACCTGCTGGATCGCTTCGATCACCACCGGGTGGTTATGCCCCAGCGCCAGCGTGCCGGCCCCGGCGAGGCAGTCGATGAACGTGCGCCCTTCAACGTCTTCGACATACAGGCCTTTGGCGCGCTTCAGTGCCAATGGAATGCGTCGTGGATAGCTGCGCGCGTTGGACTCCTGCCGGGCCTGACGAGCCAGCAATGGCGATTCGTTGAACTGGTAGAGCGTTTCGGCCGGCGCCGAGGTAACCCGGGCCGACGACTCTTCGATAAGGCTGGTGGCGACTGACATCTCTCGACCCCTCAATTGGCTATGGATAGTGACCAAAACAGCACACCGGACAGGTGCGCATTCCGATCACGGGGCGCACTTGCAGGTTTTCCTGTTCTGGAAACGCTTAAGGGGCTCGAGGATTTAGCCCGTGATCGTGTTGTCAGGCCGGCGCTGCCAACGACTTGTGCATGGGCAGGGTCTGCACGCCTTGGTATTCAACGAGCGGCGCTGACTCGCGATAGCCCAGACGGCAATAAAAAGCACGGCCGGTGCGCGTGCTGTTGAGGGCCGCTTGAGCAACGTCGCGAACCCGCAACCAGCCCTCCAGATCGAGCATCAGCGCCCGCCCGACGCCCCGGCGAAAGGATTCCGGCTGCACGTAACACAGGGAAATGTCACCACTGGCCTGTGCCATGCCGACTCCGACCGGTTTGTCCGCCAGTAAAGCCATGCATAAATAGAAGTGCGGGTCGGCGAGGCGGGCGCTGATGAAGTCGGCGGATTGCTGAGCGATCCAGGTGCTGACCCGTGTCGGATCGTTGCGGTGGTCGAGTGCGCAACCGATGCGTATCGATCGTTCGATGATGCGGCTGATGATGCCGGCGTCGGCCAGTGTGGCGGGACGAATGCAGATGGGTGCTTCCATGGCGCAATTCCCTCAATCCATTGAGTCAAAGCTGCGTCGAACTTACCCCCACTTCAGCCGGATAGCGAACATCGAGAAGTTACATTTGATGTGCCTGGCGCGATTTCCTGTAGGAGCTGCCGAAGGCTGCGATCTTTTGATCTTGATCCTGAAAAACAAAATCAAAAGATCGCAGCCTTCGGCAGCTCCTACACAGGCTGTGCTGGAATCAGACAGGCTGCAATGGCATGGTCAGCTCGACACGCAGGCCATCCGGGCGGCTGTCGAAATGCAGGGCGCAGTCGCAGCGCTGAACGATCGCCTGGACAATCGCCAAGCCAAGGCCGCAACCGGTGCTCTGGCCGTTGCGCCAGAAGCGTTGGGTCAGGTGTTGCAGATCATCCGGTGCAATGCCCGGGCCATGATCACGCACGACAAACCGCACGCGGTTGCCAATGGTTTCCAGGCTCAACTCAACCGCACAGTCTTCGGGCGTATGGCGCAAGGCGTTGTCGAGCAGGTTGCGCAGCGCCGCAATCGACAGCACGGCCGGCATCTGCAGCGGTGCAGCTGACAGGTCGGTGGGCAGCTGCAGTTTGATGCGCAAACGCTCTCCCCCCGTGGCGTCCTGGATCGCCAGGCGTGCCACTTGCTCGGCGCTGCACTGCGAACCGTCATCGAACGACAGGCTGCCCTCGACCCGCGCCAGCAACAACAACTGTTCGAGGGTGCGATGCAAGCGATCGGCGCCCTCCTCGGCCCGCGCCAGCGACTGATCGCGGGCGCTGCCATCGGTCATGCGCGCGACTTGCAGGTGGGTCTTGATCGCCGTCAGCGGGCTACGCAGTTCATGGGCCGCGTCACCGGTCAGACGGCGCTCACGCTCGATGGTCTTGCCGATGCGTTGAAACAACTGATTTTGCGTTTCCAGCAGCGGCTTCAATTCGCTGGGGAAGGTCTGGATCTGCAACGGCTCGAGCGAGTCGGCATTGCGCCGCATCAGCGCCTCACGCAGACGGTTGAGCGGCGCCAGCCCCTGGCCGATGCCCAGCCACAACAGGCACAGGCAGCCGAGCAGCGCCACGCCCACCGGCACCGACGCCGCCAGCAGGATCGACATGTTCAGCGCCTCGCGCTCGATCTGCCGGTCGGCCGTAGTAATGCGCACATCGCCGCGGGCGAGGGTGAAGCTGCGCCACGGTGCACCGTCGATCATCTGGTCATGGAAGCCCATTTTCTCGGCTTCCAGGGCTTGTTCGGGGTTGTTGTGGCTGCGCGCGAGAATTTCCCCGCGCAAGGAACTGACCTGACAGGCCATGCCGCCGGGGATATTCAGTTGTTCGGCACTGAAATGCGTGCCCTCGCCTTTGCTCGGCAGTGTCGGCAACTGTTCCAGCAGCCCGGCGACCATGCGCGCCGAGGCCACCAGACGCTGGTCGAGGGAAAACATCATCTGATTGCGCAGGTCACTGAGCATCCAGGCCGCCGCCAGCGCCCAGATCAGCGCAAACGCAGCGCCGAGGGTCAGGCTCAAGCGCAGTCGCAGGCTCATCACTTGCCTTGATCTCCACCGTCGGCCGGGCCGAGGCGATAGCCCAGACCGCGCACGGTTTCAACGATGCCTTTGCCCAGTTTGCTGCGCAGGTGATGGATGTGCACGTTCAGCGCGTTGCTTTCCAGTTCATCGTTGAAGCCGTAGACGCTGTCCTTCAACTGCTCGGTGGACAGCACCCGGCCACGATTGTGCAGCAGCGCCTGCAACAGCGATTGCTCGCGGCGCGACAAGTCCACCGGTTGCCCGGCCAGGGTGGTTTCGCGGCTGCTCGGATCGTACGTCAGCGCGCCATGCTCGATCAGATTGACGCTGCGCCCGGCGACGCGGCGCAACAAGGTTTGCAGGCGGGCGAACAGTTCGCGCAGATCAAACGGCTTGAGCAGGTAATCGTCAGCCCCGGCCTGCAAGCCGTCAACGCGGTCGGTGACCGAGTCGCGCGCGGTCAGAATCAGCACTGGAATCTCCAGGCCACTCTGACGCAGTTGTTGCAGCAACTTGAGGCCATCTTCGTCGGGCAGGCCGAGATCGAGCACCATCACGTCGAATTCAGCGACCTTGAGCATCGCCCGCGCCTTCGAGGCAGTGTTGACGTGCTCAACGGTCAAACCCTGAGCCGTGAGACCGGCAACGATGCCGCTGGCGATCAGCTCATCGTCTTCGCAAACCAGTACGTGCATGGTAAGTCCCGTAGAAAAAAGCCGATTAGGCAGTTGGCCGATTAAGCTGACATTATGCCCCGAACGTCACAGCGACAAGGGCGTGGCGGTTAATCATCGGTTAATCGCCGCCGCCCATTGTGCACCTCACTTGCACAGGGACAAGGCTCCTCCATGCGTCATTTTTTTCTTTTGTTTGCTCTGCTGATTTCCAGCCTGGCCCAGGCCGGGAACAATCCATTTGATACCAAACCGGAGTTTCTGCCGGTCGACCAGGCATTCGTGCTCACCTCCGAACGTCTGGAGTCCGGTGAAACCCAGTTGTTCTGGCAAATAACCGACGGTTATTACCTGTATCAGAAACGCCTGAAATTCGAAGGGCTGAGCGCAGAGCAACAGCCCGCGCTGCCTGAAGGCGAATCCCACAGCGACGAGTTTTTCGGTGAGCAACCGGTCTATCGCCAAGGGCTGGAAATTAAAATTCCAGCCTCGGCCACGGGGCAGATCAAGGTCGGCTATCAGGGCTGTGCCGATGCCGGCCTGTGCTATCCGCCGCAAACCCGGGTGATCGACCTGGGCGGTAAAGCGCCAGCCACGACAACACCGGCGACAACAGCGGTAACAACGACAACGAACGACCAGGCACCGGATCAAGCCCTGGCCAGCAGCCTGCAAGAACACGCGTTGGGCTGGAGCTTGCTGGCGTTTTTCGGTTTCGGTTTGCTGCTGGCCTTTGCACCGTGCTCATTGCCGATGCTGCCGATTCTGGCCGGTATGGTGGTCGGCAGCGGTGCCACTCCGCGTCGCGGATTCGTATTGGCCGGCAGTTATGTGATTTGCATGGCGCTGGTGTATGCGGCGATGGGCGTGATTGCCGCGCTGCTCGGCGCGAACCTGCAGGCATGGTTGCAAAATCCATGGCTGCTGGGGACCTTTGCCGCGATCTTCGTGGTGTTGGCGTTGCCGATGTTTGGCTTCTTTGAACTGCAATTGCCGGTGGCCCTGCGCGATCGCCTGGAACACGCCTCGCGCAGTCGCAGCGGTGGCAGCGTGATCGGTGCCGGAGCGCTCGGTGCATTGTCCGGTCTGTTGGTCGGCCCGTGCATGACCGCGCCACTGGCGGGTGTCTTACTGTATATCGCGCAGACCGGCAACGCGCTGCACGGTGGTTTGATTCTGTTTTCGCTGGGCATCGGCATCGGTGTGCCGCTGCTGTTGCTGGTGACCGTTGGCAATGGCTTCCTGCCCAAACCCGGTGCGTGGATGAACCTGCTCAAAGGCGTGTTCGGATTCTTCTTCCTCGCCACTGCGCTGGTGATGTTGCGCCCGGTGCTGGATGCGTCGTTATGGCTGGGCCTGTGCGGTGCGCTGCTGTTGATCGCCGCGTTCTGCGCCTGGAAACAGTCCGAGGGTTTTGGCCGCGTTGCGCAGTTGTTCGGCGCCAGTTCGCTGCTGCTCGGGCTGTGGGGCAGTTTGCTGGTGATTGGTGCGGCGGGCGGCAGCGATGATCCGTATCAACCGTTGCAGGTCTACAGTGCCGGCCGCGCTGGCACCGCCGCGCCTTCGGGTCATGAAGCGTTCACCACGATCAAGGAGCCGGCGGCGCTGCAACGCGAACTCGATGCCGCCAAGGCTCAGGGTCAGTGGGTGCTGCTCGATTACTACGCCGACTGGTGCAAGTCTTGCCTGATCATGGAGAAGCAGGTGTTTGGCAAAGACAACGTGATGCAGGCGCTGAGTAACGTGCGCCTGCTCAGGCTTGATGTCACCGACGACAATGCCGCCAGCGCTGAACTGCTCAGCCGTTACAAAGTGCCGGGACCGCCGACGTTCATCTGGATCGGTGCTGATGGTCTGGAGCGCCGCAGCCAGCGCATCACCGGCGAAGTCGACGCCGAGACGTTCCTGCAACACTGGACTGCCACCCGAGATGCCAATTAATGCTGACTTTCACCCTCGGCACCTTTGCCATCGCGCTTAACCACCTGCTGCTGATCAGTGCCCTGGCGCTGGCGACCTTTGTCGGCTGGCGGGTGGCCAAACGTGGCGGCGATAACCCCGAGTCAGCATTGTTCAGTCTGTTTCTGCTGGGCATGCTCGCGGCGCGAATTGCTTTTGTGCTGCTGTACTGGCCGCACTATCGCAATGACCCGTGGCAAATCATCGATTTGCGCGACGGTGGGTTCCTCGCCTGGCCGGGGGTGATCGTATTGTTGCTGGTCGCCCTGTATCGCGGCTGGCGCCGTCCAGGGCTGCGTCGCCCGTTGGGGTTTGGCGTGGCCAGCGGCCTGGCGTTCTGGCTGTTGGCGACATTGTCGTTGAACCTCTACGAACAAGGCACCCGTCTGCCGGACATCTCCCTGCGCAATGCGGCCGGGGAAACCATTCAGCTCCGTGATTATCAGGGCGGTCCACTGGTGATCAATCTGTGGGCGACCTGGTGCCCGCCATGCCGTCGCGAAATGCCGGTGCTGGAAAACGCTCAGATGCAACGCCCGGACCTGACCTTCCTGTTCGTCAACCAGGCCGAAAGCATGCAAAGCGTGGCGACGTTTCTCGAAACCCAGGGCCTGAGCCTCAACAACGTGCTGTTCGACCGCAGCGGCCGGTTGGGTCAGGCCGTCGGTTCCATGGCATTGCCGACTACGCTGTTCTATAGCCCTGATGGTCGGCTGCTGACCAGCCACCTGGGTGAGCTGTCCAACGCCAGCCTGGCGCGTGCGCTGGAAAACTTCGCCACCCCAACCCCGAATTCGATCCCGGCCACTGCACCGGCCACCTCTGCAAGGAAACTGCCATGCCCCGCCTCCGCCACCTGCTGACGCTGACTCTGGGCACCGCCCTGCTGCACTTGCCGTCGGTGCAGGCTGCTGAAGAGTTGCCTGCGGCGATCAAACAGATCGAAGCCAAAGGCGCGAAAATCGTCGGCCAGTTCGATGCGCCCGATGGTCTGCGCGGTTATGCGGCGCAGTATCAGAACCGTGGCATGGCGCTGTACCTGACCCCGGACGGCAAACACGTTTTGCTGGGTAATCTGTACGACGCCGACGGCAAGGATCTGAGCAGCGAGCCGCTGCAAAAACTGGTTTACGCGCCAATGGCCAAGGAAGTCTGGGCCAAGTTCGAAGCGAGCAACTGGATTCAGGACGGCAACAAGGATGCACCGCGCACGGTGTACCTGTTCAGCGATCCGAACTGCCCGTACTGCAACATGTTCTGGGAACAGGCTCGACCATGGGTCAAGGCCGGCAAGGTGCAACTGCGGCACATCATGGTCGGCATCATCCGCGAGGACAGCCCGGGCAAATCGGCCGCGTTGCTGGCGGCGAAAGACCCGGCCAAGGCGCTGGAAGATCACGAGAAGGCTGGCAAGGGCAGCTCGCTCAAAGCGCTGAAAGATATTCCGGCGGCCGTGCAGACCAAACTGGCAGCGAACATGCAACTGATGGAAGACCTGGATTTGCAGGCGACGCCGGCGATTTTCTACATGGATGACAAGGGCGAGCTGCAACAGCAACAAGGCGCGCCTTCGCCGGACAAGTTGGCGAAGATTCTCGGGCCTAAATAATTTTCGGTGCCTGGACTGGCCCCATCGCGAGCAGGCTCACTCCTACAGGGGAATGCATTCCAAATGTAGGAGTGAGCCTGCTCGCGATTGAAGATCACTCGGTTTAACGGTTGCGCGCGCTGAGGAAGGTAAACAACACCTCGGTGACAAACTGCGGATTCTCCAGATTGGAGATATGCCCCGCCTCCGGCACCAGCACCCACGGGCAACCGATCAACTCAGCCATTTCCTGCGTTTCCGACGGTGGTCGCGGCTTGTCCTGATCGCCGCACATGACCAGCGTGGTCGCTGCGTTCAATTCGCCCAGCCGTGGCAACAAATCATCACGGCCAAAGGTGATACGCCCCATCGGTACGATGCTTTCGCGCAGCCGATCCGAAGAGTACGCCGCCAGTTTCGCGCGGAAATCCTGATACAGCGCCGACTGCGGATCGATGCCCGGACGGAAGAAGATCGGTACGACGATATCCAGTAGTTGCTCGGAGATTTCGCCGGTTTCCTCAATTTGCTTGAACAGCGAAAAGTAATACTGACGGGTGGGTTCAGGTTCGACGCCGACATAGGTGTCCATCAACACCAGACCGTTGATCCGCTGCGGTGCCGACAACGCCAGACGCACGCCCCACATGCCGCCGACCGACAGCCCGACGAGGGTGATCTGATCGATGTCCAGATGATCGAGCAAAGCCTGCGCCTGACGGGCTATGTCATCCAGTGATGCCGTGCCTTCAGGCAACCGCCCTGACTCGCCATGGCCCCACAGGTCCAGCGCAATCACCCGATAGTGCGGCGACAAAGCGGCAATCTGCGGTGCCCACATGGCCTGATCCCACAGATAGCTGCCGGCCAGCAACACCGCCGGGCCTGAGCCTTGATCAATGTAATGCAGCGCTTGTCCGTCCACCGTGAAAAAAGGCATCGACCACCCCCGCGACAAAAAAAGAGAACCGGCAGACTGAGCTGCCGGTTCTTTATCGTCAACCTTGGTAATGTACATGAATGTACCGGCCTCATCGCGAGCAGGCTCACTCCTACAGGGGAACGCATTCCAAATGTAGGAGTGAGCCTGCTCGCGATGAGGCCAATGCAGGCGCTAAAGAACTAAAGGCCCTCCAGCTCCGCCATCAGATCATTTAACCGATCAACCTTCTCCTCGGTGATATCACTCGCCGCCAGTCCATCGATGTACTCGGCCAGTTCCTCCACCGTGCTGCACTCGAACATCGCCCGCAGCGGCACATCCCGCTGCAGGGTTTTCTGCACCCGCGAGGCGATCTGCGTGGCCAGCAACGAATGCCCGCCCAGTTCGAAGAAGTTGTCACGTACACCGACCTTTTCGACCTTCAGCACCTCGGCCCAGACAGCCGCCAAGGTCTGCTCCAGTTCGTTGCGCGGGGCCAGATAATCCTCGCTCTGCAACTGGCCGATCTCCAGCGCCGGCAAGGCTTTGCGATCGAGCTTGCCATTGGGATTCAGCGGCATTTGCTCGAGCCACAACCAGTGCAGCGGCACCATGTACTCCGGTAGTTCGGCGCGCAGGCGCTGTTTGATCCGCTCCAGTCGATCACTCGGATTGAGTGCCGAATCGGCCGCAACCAGATAACCGACCAAGTGTTTACCGTTGACGCCCTCCTGCACAGCGACCGCGCCATCGCGTACTTCCGGCTGTTCATGCAGGCGCGCTTCGATCTCACCCAGCTCGATGCGATAACCGCGAATCTTCACTTGGTGATCGACCCGGCCAACGTACTCCAGCACACCGTCGCTGCGACGCCGCGCCAGGTCACCGGTGCGATACAGACGCTCGCCCGGCGCACCGAACGGGTTCGGCACAAACACTGGCGCAGTGCGCAGCGGATCGCTGACATAGCCGCGCCCGACGCCGGTCCCGGCAACACACAACTCACCCACTGCGCCCAACGGCACCAGTTCCAGCGCGCCATCGACCAGATAGAGCAAGTTGTTGTCGGTCGGCGTGCCGATCGGCAAGTAACTGCCGCGCGTCGACGCCATGTCGACACGGAAGAACGCCACGTCGTCCGAGCACTCCGCCGGGCCGTACGCGTTGACCAAACCAATGTCCGGATAACGCAGCAGCCATTGGTGCGCCAGCTCCGGCGGCATTGCTTCACCGGTCGGCAGCATCCAGCGCAAGCCATCCAGACTCAGGCGATCCGAGGCGAGCATGCCCTGAATCAGCGACGGCACACTCTCCAGCACGGTGATGCCCTGCGCTTGCACGTGCACCAACAAACCTTGCGGATCGTGGGCGATGGTGTTCGGCACGATGTCCACCCGCGCGCCGAATAATGGCGCGGCAAGGAATTGCCAGACCGAAATATCGAAGCTTTGCGAAGCAGTCTGCGCAATCACATCGGCGTCGCTCAGGTTCAGATACGGCACCTTGCTCAACTGGTTATTGAGCATGCCGCGCTGTTCGACCATTACGCCTTTCGGCAGGCCGGTCGAACCCGAGGTGTAGATCACGTAAGCGAGGTTGTCCGGGCCGCTGTAAATGCCGAGGTTCTGCGCCGATGTCGCCGCCGCTTGAATCTCTTCCCACACCAGCAAGCGCGGGCGATTGGCGCAGCTGAATTCATCCAGCAAGGTCTGCGCCTGCTCAAGGCATGCTTTGGAGCAGACCAGCACCGGCGTGCGGCTCAGCTCGATGATGCGTTGCAGACGCTGACTCGGCAGGCCCGGATCCAGCGGCAGATAACCCGCGCCAGCCTTGAAGCTGCCGATGATCATGCCGAGCAGATCGAGATTGCGTTCGCCGAGCAAGGCCACCGGTTGATCCATCTGCACACCGGCGGCGACCAGTGCATGGCCGAGACGGTTGGCGTTGTGGTTCAGCTCGGCATAGCTCTGTTGCTGATCCAGGCAACTGGCGGCGATGCGCTGCGGATGCGCGACAACCTGCGCTTCAAACAGCGCCACGTAGCTCTGCTCCAGTGGATAATCGTGGGCACTCTGGTTGCAACCGTGCAGCAGGAAGTCCTGTTCCTCGGCACCCAGCAGCGGCAGATCGGCCATGTCGCCATGGAAGCCATCGACCAGCGCCAGCAGCAGACGCTTGAACTCGCCGAGCATGCGTTCGATGGTCGATTCGTCGAAATAACGCTGGTCATACGACAGGTGCAGGCCAAGGTCATCGCCCGGGTAGCACACCGCCGTCAGCGGGAAGTTGGTGTGGGTACGGCCCGAGTCCGAGGTCGCATTGAGGCTCTGCGCACGGTCCAGTACCGAGACTTCCACCGGGGCATTTTCGAAGACGAACAGGCTGTCGAACAGCGGCTGGCCTTTCGGCAATTCGCTTTGTTCCTGAATGTTCACCAGCGGCAGGTATTCGTACTCGCGCAGTTGCATGTTGCTGTCGAGCAGACCACTCAACCACTGACGCACGCTGCTGCGTTCATCATCAGCCGGCATCTGCACCCGCAGCGCGATGCTGTTGATGAACAGGCCGACGGTGCGTTGCATCTCCGGCATGTCCACCGGACGCCCGGCCACGGTAACGCCGAACAGCACATCACGATCACCGCTCAGACGGCGCAGCACCAGCGCCCACGCCGCTTGGGCGAAGGTGTTGATGGTCAGTTGATGGGCCTGCGCCAGTTCCCGCAGACGCGCACCGTCCTCGACATTGAGGCGCGTGTAGCGGTCGCCGACGATCATGCCGCCGCTCTCACCGGCATGTTCACGCAGGAACGGACGGTCGCTCGGAATCGGCGTGGTGCGCTCGAACCCTTGCAGGTTCTGCTGCCACCACTGCCGCGCTTCGGCGAGGCTTTGACGTTGCAGCCAGCCAATGTAATCGCGGTAACGCGGTGGTACAGCGAGTTGCGCTTCACGACCCTCACCCAGCGCGGTGTAAATCTCGAAGAAGTCGTTCATCAGCAACGAGCGGCACCAGGCATCGATGAGGATGTGGTGGTTGCTCATCATGAACCAGTAACGCGCCGCGCCGACCTTGATCAGGCGCAGGTGGAACGGCGCCTGATTGAGCAGATCGAAACCGGCCTCGCGCTCGCTTTTCAGCAGGGCTTGCAGCTTCGGTTCCTGCTCGTTTTCAGCAATGGCGCTCCAGTCCAGATATTCGATTGGCGTACGACCCGGCGTATGAATCACTTGCAGCATGTCTTCGCCGACGTTCCAGCAGAACGAGGCTCGCAGCGCTTCGTGACGGGCGACCACCGCTTGCCAGGCCTGAGCGAAACGCTGCGGGTCGAGTTCGCTGTTGATGCGGTAGCGATCCTGCATGTAGTACAGGCCAGTGCCCGGTTCGAGCAAGGTGTGCAGCAACATGCCTTCCTGCATCGGCGTCAGCGGATAAACGTCTTCGATGTGCGCGGCCGGCACTGGCAAGGCATCGAGTTGCGCCTGGGTCAGCCTGGCCAGCGGGAAGTCCGATGGCGTCAGGCCACCGGCCTCGTCTTGCAGGCAATGGGCGATCAGGCTTTGCAGTTCACCCAAATAGGCATCGGCCAGATCGTTGATGGTCTGCGCCTCGTAACGCTCGGCGCTGTAGGTCCAGCGCAGGAGCAATTCACCGCCGTAAACCTGGCTGTCGATGCTCAATTCATTCGGCAACGGCGCCTGCGGATCGTGAGCGGCACCGACCGGCTCGTCCAGCGGACGGAACAGCGCATCGCTGCCAAAGCTCTGGTCGAACTGGCCGAGGTAGTTGAAGGTGACCGGCGCGTTTGGCAGCGCGGCCATGCTGCGCTGGCTGAGGTCATCGGCGAGATAACGCAGCACGCCGTAGCCGAGGCCTTTGTGCGGCACGGCGCGCAGTTGTTCTTTGATCGCCTTGATCGAAGCGCCCTGCCCCGCAGCTTCTTCGATGTTGTGCGGGGTCAGACGCAACGGGTAAGCGCTGGTGAACCAGCCGACAGTGCGGGTCAGGTCGATCTCGTCGAACAGGGTTTCGCGGCCGTGACCTTCCAGTTGAATCAGCGCCGACGGTTGCCCACTCCAGCGGCAGAGTACGCGCGCCAATGCGGTCAGCAACAGGTCATTGACCTGAGTGCGATAAGCGCTCGGAGCTTGTTGCAGCAACTGCCGCGTTTGCTCGGCATCGAGGCGCACGCTGACGGTTTGTGCGTGACGATTCTGCTGGCCGCCCTGTGGATTTTCGCAGGGCAGATCAGCGTTCGGCCCGGCCAGTTGGGTCTGCCACCAGTCGAGTTCTTCGCGCAGGGATTCGCTGCCGGCGTAGGCCTGCAAACGTGCCGCCCAGTCTTTGAAGGCACTGGTTTTCGCCGGCAGTTTCACCGCTTGTTCGGCGTCGAGTTGGCGATACACCGTTTGCAGATCGTCGAGCAGAACGCGCCACGACACGCCGTCGACGACCAAGTGATGGATGGCGATAAACAGGCGTTGTTGACCTTCAGGGCCATCGACCAGCACGGCACGCACCAACGGGCCTTGTTCAAGATCGAGACTGCGCTGGGCATCAGCGAACAGTGCTTCACACTTGTCCATCGAGGTCACGCGCACTTGCCACAACACCACCGCATCGGAGACCGGTTGATGCGTCGCTTGCCATTGGCCGTCGGCCTCGCTGAAGCGCAGACGCAAGGCGTCATGCTGCTCGATCACCGCCAGCAGCGCCTGCTCCAGACGGTGCGGCTCCAGCGCCACAGTCGGCTCCAGTAACAACGCCTGGTTCCAGTGTTGACGCTCTGGGATTTCCGTGTCGAAGAACCAATGTTGAATCGGCGTCAGGGCCGATTCGCCAGCCACCAGGCCTTGCTCGGCCGTCACCTGCTCGGTACGACTGGCCACAGCGGCGAGGGTTTGCACGGTCTGATGCTGGAACAGATCACGCGGGCTGAAATGAATGCCTTGCTGACGCGCACGGCTGACCACTTGAATCGACAGAATCGAGTCGCCACCGAGTTCGAAGAAGTTGTCGTTGAGGCCGACCTGCTCGACGTTGAGCACTTCGCACCAGATCTGCGCCAAGCTGATTTCCAGCTCATTGCTCGGCGCGACGTAGTCCTGACGATTCAACTCAGGGTCCGGCGCCGGCAAGGCGCGACGGTCGAGTTTGCCGTTGGCGGTCAGCGGCATGCTCGCCAGCAGAATCAGGTGGGTCGGCACCATGTAATCCGGCAATTGCGCCTTGAGGTGCGATTTCAGGGCTTCGCGCAGTTCAGCCTGTCTGGCTTCGCTTTGTTCGGCGACCTCGGTGACGAGGTAACCAACCAGTTGTCTGCCGCTTGGCACATCGAGGGCGAGCACCACGGCTTCGCGGATCGAGTCGTGATCGAGCAGACGCGTTTCGATTTCGCCCAGTTCGATACGGAATCCACGGATTTTCACTTGATGGTCGATTCGTCCCAAATATTCCACCAAACCATCGGCACGCTGGCGTACCAGGTCGCCAGTGCGATACATGCGCCCGCCATCGGTGGCGAACGGGTCAGCGACAAAACGCTCGGCGGTGATACCCGGACGATCGTGATAAGCCTGCGCCAGACCGGCACCGCCGACGAACAATTCACCGGTCGCACCTTGCGGCACCAGCGCCAGATCGGCGTCGAGAATGTACGCCACGCGCGCGCCAATCACGCTGCCGATCGGCACACTGCCGGCGCCCTCTTCCAGCACCTCCGGCGCCAGACTGGCCAGGGGCATGACCACGGTTTCCGTCGGGCCGTAAGCGTTGAAAAACATCGATGGTTTGAACGCCGCGCGAATCCGTTGCAGGTGTTCACCGGTCAATGCTTCGCCACCGGTGATGATCATCCGCACCGGCAGGATTTCGTTTTGCGTCGAGAGGAACTGCGCCAACTGACTGCCGTAGCTCGGGGTGAAACCGAGCACGTTGATTTTGTGCATACGGATCAAATCGCAGATTTCTTCCGCGTCCCACTGACCCTGCGCACGTAACACCACTTGCGCACCGCTGAGCAACGGCACCAACAGGCGCTCGGTGGCGGCGTCGAAGTTGATCGAATAGAAGTGCAATTCGCAGTCATCCGGGCGCATGCCAAACCGCTCAATCACGGCCTGGCAATGCATAGCGATTTCGCCGTGGGAAACCACCACGCCTTTCGGTTTGCCGGTCGAACCCGAGGTGTAAATCAGGTACGCCTGATGCTGCGGCAGACTGATAAACGGCAGCTCGCTGGCCGGGTAAGCGGCGAGTGCCGCACTGTCCTCCTCCAGGCACCAGCGCGCCACACTTGGCGGCAGATCGCCAAGGGCTTTGAACATGGCGCGATCACTGAGCAGCAGGCCGATGCGGCTGTCTTCGATCATGTAATGCAGACGGTCGAGCGGGTATTCCGGGTCCAGCGGCACATACGCACCGCCAGCCTTGAGAATCGCCAGCAGGCCGATGACCATTTCCAGTGAACGCTCCAGTGCCAGACCGACCCGCACTTGCGGGCCGACACCGCGCTCACGCAAGGCCCAGGCCAGACGATTGGCGCGGGCGTCGAGTTCGGCGTAGCTCAGGGTCTGCCCGGCGAAGGTCAGGGCCGGCGCGTCTTTGCGGGCCAGCGCCTGTTCGGCGAACAGGTGATGGATGCACTGATCGAGACGATGCTCGCCCGACTCGATGCCGAGGCTGTCGAGCAGGTGCTGTTGCTCAGGCGCATCGAGCAGCGGCAATTCACTGAGGCGCTGCTGCGGATCGGCGATCAGCGCTGCGAGCAGATTGCGCCAATGCTTGGCCATGCGCGCGATGGTCGGCTCGTCGAACAGATCGGTGCTGTAAGTCAGGCAGCAACCGAGGCGATGGTCGAGGTCGGTGACTTCCAGATTGAGGTCGAACTTGGTCGCCCGCGCATCGTTAGCCAGATATTCGACAGTCATGCCGGCGAGCATGCGGCTCTGCTGGAATTCCCAGCGCTGCACGTTGCACATCACCTGAAACAGCGGGTTGTACGCAGCGCTGCGCGGCGGTTGCAAGGCTTCAACCAGATGATCGAATGGCAGATCCTGATGCGACTGGCCTTCGATCACGGTGTGACGCACCTGCTCGAACAGTTCGCCGACCGACATCATGCCGTCGAGCTGGCAGCGCAGCACTTGGGTGTTGAGGAACGCACCGATCAACCCTTCACTTTCCGGGCGAATGCGGTTGGCCACCGGCGCGCCAATGCGCAGATCGGTCTGGCCGCTGTAGCGGTAAAGCAGCGTGGCAAGCGCGGCGGTCATGGTCATGAACAGGGTCAGACCGTTTTGCGCATTGAACGCACGAACCCGCGCGGCAAGATCGTCGCTGAGGTCGAAACGGAACAGCTCACCCTGATGGCTTTGCACTGGGGGACGCGGACGGTCGCCCGGCAATTCCAGCAGCGGATGCTCACGGCCGAGTTGCGCGGTCCAGTAGTCGAGCTGACGCTGACGCTCGCCGGATTCCAGCCAGTTGCGCTGCCAGACGCTGTAGTCGAGATACTGCACCGGCAGCGGCTCAAGCGGCGAATCACGGTCATCGACAAAGGCTTCGTACAGCGCACTGAGTTCCCGGGCGAAAATGTCCATCGCCCAGCCTTCGGTGACGATGTGGTGCAGGGTCAGGACAAAGTAATGTTCTTGCTCGGCAGTCTTCACCAGACAGGCGCGCAGCAGCGGGCCGGTTTCCAGATCGAACGGCAGATGAGCTTCGTCATCGGCCAGTTGCTGAACCTTTTGCTCACGCACATCGGCGGCTAGTTTTGAGAAATCCTTCCAGCCCATGCGCACACCGGTTTCGCCATGCACTTGTTGGCGGGCGACGCCGTCGACACTCGGGAAGGTGGTGCGCAGGGTTTCGTGACGCAGGATCAGCGCTTGCAACGCGGCCTCGAAACACTCGACATGCAAGACGCCGCGCAGGCGCGCCATGCCGCCAACGTTGTACGCCGGGCTGTCCGGCTCCATCTGCCAGAGGAACCACATGCGCTGTTGCGAGTACGACAACGGCACCGGTTGGCTGCGGTCGACCTTGTCGATCGGCGGTTGTTTATTGGTGCGACCGCTGGCCTGGATCAGGCGGATCTGTTCGGCAAAATCAGCCAGTTCGCTGTGTTCGAACAAGGCGCGCAACGGCAGCTCGACGTCGCAGGCCTGACGAGTACGCGAGATGATTTGCGTGGCCAGCAGCGAGTGGCCACCAAGGGCGAAGAAGTCGTCACGCAGGCCGACTTGAGGCAGACCGAGCACTTCGCGCCAGATCGCGGCGATCTGCTGTTCCAGTGCAGTGATCGGTTCGACGTGTTCACGCACTTGCCATTGCGGCTCGGGCAAGGCGCGGCGGTCGAGTTTGCCGCTGGGGCTGAGGGGCATGGCATCCAGACGCATCAGTTGCGCCGGGACCATGTATTCCGGCAGCTCGGCGGCCAGCGCAGTTCTCAGGCGCGTGATTTGCTCGTCAGGATTTTCACTGGCATCGGTCGCGGTGAAGTAGCCGATCAGCTGCGCACCGGCAGCAGTTTCGCGCACCAGCACCACGGCTTGGGCGACGCCGTCCTGGGCGAGCAAGCGTGCTTCGATTTCTTCCGGTTCGACGCGGAAGCCACGCAGCTTGACTTGCTGATCGAGGCGGCCGAGGTATTCAATCACGCCATCGGATGTCCAGCGCGCACGGTCGCCGGTGCGGTACAACCGCGCGCCCTGCTCGCCCAATGGATCGACCACAAAGCGTTCAGCGGTCATCGATGGACGACCAAGGTAACCGCGAGCCAGACCGATGCCGCTGATGCACAGTTCACCCGGCACACCGGCCGGCAGCGGATTGAGATCGGCGTCGAGCACGCGGCAGATCACGTTGCCCAGCGGACGACCGATCGGCGAGCGCTCACCATCGGCAGTGGTGCAATGCCAGTGGGTGACGTTGATCGCGGTTTCAGTCGGGCCGTAACGGTTGTGCAATTGCAGCGCCGGCAGCTGCGCGAGGATGCGGTTGCGCAGTTCGGCTGGCAACGCTTCACCGCCAGAGAACACCCGGCGCAGGCTGGTGCATTCGGCGCTCAGTGGTTCGTCGATGAACAGCGCGAGCAGCGGCGGTACAAAGTGCAGCGTGGTCACGCCATAGGCCTGAACCAGTTGGGCAATGCGATGTGGATCGCGATGTTCACCGGGGCCGGCGATCAACAGACGCGCGCCGGTGATCAGTGGCCAGAAGCATTCCCACACCGACACGTCGAAACTGATCGGTGCCTTTTGCATCAGCACATCGGTTTCATCGAGGCGGTAGGTGTTCTGCATCCATTGCAGACGCTCGGCCAGTGCCGCGTGGGTGTTGCCGACGCCTTTCGGCTGGCCGGTGGAACCCGAGGTGTAAATCACATAGGCGAGATTATCGCCGTGCAGGTGCAGACCCGGTGCCTGGCTCGGCCAGTTTTCCAGGTGCAACGCGTCCATGGCAATGACACTGACGCCGGCGCTGGCCGGCAAGCGGCCGAGCAATTCGGTCTGGGTCAGCAGCAGTTCGACGCCGCTGTCACGGAGCATGTAAGCCAGACGATCGGCCGGATAATCCGGGTCCAGTGGCACATAGGCGCCGCCGGCCTTGATGATCGCCAGCAGGCCGATCAGCAGTTGTGGCGAACGCTCGGCGGCGATGGCCACGCAGACATCCGGGCCGACGCCTTTATCGCGCAGGTAATGCGCAAGGCGGTTGGCTTGCGTGTGCAGTTCGGCGAAATCGAGGCTGCCACCGTCCCACACCAGCGCGGTGCGTTCCGGGGTCAGGCGCGCCTGTTCGTTGAGCAGTTCTGGCAGCCATTGTTGCGCCGGGGTACATGGCGCAACGCCCCAGTGCTGTTGCTGATCGTGCTCAGTGGCGGTCAGCAGTTGCAGATCACCGATGGCTTGCTCCGGACGTTCGCAGACGTCGCGCAACAGGTTGCTGAAATGCTCGGCCAGACGCTCGATGGTCGCCACATCGAACAGTTCGCTGGCGTAGTCGAACGACAGGGTCAGGCGACCGTTGCGATCTTCTTCGCTGTGCAATTGCAAATCGAACTTGGCTTCGCGGCTGTGCCACGGCAGTTCTTCGGCGAGCAGACCCGGCAGACGTTTGAGCGCACTCAAATCACGTTGCTGGTGGTTGAACATGACCTGGAACAGACCTTGTTCGCGGGCCTGCGGGAAGGCTTCGAGGAGTTGTTCGAAGGGCAGATCCTGATTCGCCTGGGCACCGAGTGCGGCGTTGCGGGTCTGGGCCAACAGCGCAACGAATGACAGGCGCGAATCAATCTCTGCACGCAGCACTTGGGTGTTGATGAAGAAGCCGATCAGGCCCTGGGTTTCCAGGCGTGGACGGTTGGCGTTCGGTACGCCGATGCGGATGTCGCGCTGACCGCTGTAGCGATGCAGCAGGCTCTGGAATGCCGCGAGCAACAGCATGAACGGGGTCGATTGCTGAGCCTGTGCCGTGTTACGGATCGCATCGCTGAGGCTCGCGCCCAGACGCACGGTGTGACGTGCGGCGCTGTGAGTTTGCTTGGCGGAGCGTGGGTAATCGGTGGCCAGTTCCAGCGCTGGATGCTCGTCGCCCAACTGCGCTTTCCACCAGGCCAGTTGCCGCGCGCTCTCGCCTTGCGCCAGCCATTGACGCTGCCAGCTGCCGTAGTCGGCGTACTGGGTTGGCAATGGCGCGAGGTTGGCCGTCAGCCCTTGCGAAGCGGCGGCGTACAGGCGCGAGAATTCATCGATCAGTACGTTCAGCGACCAGCCGTCGGCAATGATGTGGTGCAGCGTCACCAGCAATTGGTGATCCTCATCATCGAGGCGCACCAGCGTCACCCGCAGCAGCGGACCTTTTTCCAGGTCGAACCGGGTGCGTGCTTCGTCTTCGCGGATTTGTTGCGCACGGGCCTCGCGCTCAGGCGCCGGCAAGTCGCTGATGTCGATCAGTTGCAGGTTGAATTCGGTGCCGGCAGTCACTTGTTGCAGAGCCACGCCGTCGCGCTCGAAGAAACGCGTGCGCAGGGATTCGTGGCGTTCGATCAGTTGCTGGAAGCTGGCACGCAAAGCGTCTTCGTCCAGTTCGCCACGCAAACGCAGGGCACCGGGAATGTTATAGGCGCTGCTCTGTGGGTCGAGTTGCCAGGTGATCCACAAACGGTTTTGCGCCAGCGATTGCGGCATCGGCTCGCTGCGCGACAACACGGAGATTGCACCTTGGGCGCTGCCGCCGTCCTGCTGCTGTTGCGCAACGGCTGCGGCGAACGCAGCCAAGGTCGGAGCTTCGAACAACAGGCGCAGGTTCAGCTCAAGCGCGAGTTCTTCACGCACGCGGGCGACCACTTGCGTAGCGGCGATCGAGTTGCCGCCGAGCAGGAAGAAGTGGTCGTCGGCATTGACCTGTTTGACGTTGAGTTGCTCAGCCCAGATTTTGCCGATCAAGGCTTCAAGTTCTGAGGCGCTGGTGACTGCGTCCTGGCTTTCAGCGGTGCTCGACGGGAACACCGCGTAGCTGTCGAGGCTGCCATCGGCCAGACGATTACGGCACGCCGAGCGCTGCAATTTGCCACTGGAAGTTTTCGGCAAGGCGCCGGGATTAAGCAGCACCACCACGCTCGGGGCTTCCTGACAAGCCTCAGCCACGGCTTGGCGAATGGCTTTGATCAACGCCTCCGGCGGGAGGATTTTCTGCACGCTGCGGCTGATTTCCGCCGCGATGCCGATACCCTCCTCGCCATCCTGATTGACCGCGAACGCAGCGACGCGGCCCTTGCGCACCACTTCCACTTCGTTCTCGACCGTTTTTTCGATGTCCTGTGGATACAGGTTGTGGCCGCGCACGATCAGCATGTCTTTCAGGCGACCGGTGATGAACAGTTCACCGTTGCGCATAAACCCCAGATCGCCAGTGCGCAACCAGGTACGGCCGGCGTGCTGAACGAACGTCTTGGCACTGGCTTCGGGGTTGCGCCAGTAACCGTGGGCGATGCTCGGGCCGGCGGCCCAGACTTCACCGACAGCGTTGTCGGCCAGTTCATCGAGGCTGCTCGGCTCGACGATCAGCACCGCGTGTTCCGGCTGGCTGATGCCGCAACTCATGATCGGGCTGCCATCGCCCGGCTCGGCGCGGTTTTGTGCCAGCGCCTGATCATTGACGCGCAGTGCCGGGATGCCGGTGCCGCGCGGGGTGCCGGCGACGAACAGCGTGGCTTCGGCCAAACCGTACGAGGCCATGAAGCTGTGCTCACTGAAACCGCATGCGGCGAACTTCTCGGCGAAGCGCTCAAGAGTGTCGAGACGGATTGGCTCGGAACCGGAATAGGCCACGCGCCAGCGACTCAGATCGAGACGTTCCAGCGCCGACTCGCTGACCCGTTCGCTGCACAAGCGATAGGCGAAGTCCGGTCCGCCGCTGATGGTGCCGCCGTATTCGCTGATCGCTTCCAGCCAGCGCAATGGCCGACCGAGGAAGTACGCCGGCGACATCAGAATGCATGGCACGCCGCTGAAAATCGGCTGCAGCAGACCACCGATCAAACCCATGTCGTGGTACAGCGGCAGCCAGCTGACGATGACATCGTCAGGGTTCACGTCGATGCCGAAACCGTGACGGATCAGGAGTTCGTTGGCGACCAGATTGCCGTGGCTGACTTGCACGCCTTTGGGCAGTGCAGTCGAGCCGGAGGTGTATTGCAGGAAAGCGATGTGGTCTTGCGGCAGGCTCGGTTCAACCCAGTGTTGCGCCAGTGTCTTGTCGAGGGTGTCGACACACAACAACGGTGGCGCCCCCTCGATCTGCTGCAAGGCGTCGCGCAGGTCGGCGCTGGTCAGCAGCAGACGCGGTTCGGCGTCGGCAATGATCGACAGCAAACGCTCCTGATGGTGACGGCGCGCGGATTCCGGCGGATAGGCCGGCACTGCGATCACGCCGGCGTAAAGGCAACCGAAAAATGCCGCGACGTAATCCGGACCGCTGGGAAACAGCAATACCGCACGATCACCAAAGGCAGCCTCGGCTTGCAGCGCTGCCGCAATGGTGCGCGCGCGCTCATCCAGCTCACGATAACTGAGTACCACAGCCTGCTCTTCGTTTTCGGCGAGAAAACGCAAGGCCAGTCGATCCGGCGTCAGGGCCGCGCGGCGCTGGAGGGCTTGGACCAGGGTGCTGGGGAGTTCGAACGCGTCGGTCATGAGGTTTCCTGCCTGAATTCGGCTTGCTAATGGAATCGGGTTGCTGCGTCACGCCCCTCGAAGGGCATGCAGGGCGCGGTCTGTGCCGACCACGCAAGGCTGCGGAATGTGGTGTGGCCGGGGTTGTGCGCCCGGAACCATTCACCAATGAGAACGGATGACGTCTTGAAATAATTAGTCGGCGGGCAGGAGAGCCAATGCGGCTGGGGTGTGGCGGCGTGTCGCAGTTCTCAGAACGCACCTTTGTGGCGCATTACTTCTCTTTCTCAATTGACAATCATTATCATTCAACATAATTTGTCGCTCGATGTGTAGGACGCCCCCATCCCCCAAGGCGTCCCACGAACCTATTTGGCAGCAAGGTGATTTCCATGACGGAACAAGTATCCACAAGCAAGTGCGATTCACCGCTACTTCAGGCATTCGTCGACAATCGACTGATTCTGGTCAAGATTGCAGCCCGCATTACCGGCTGCCGTTCGCGCGCCGAAGATGTGGTGCAGGATGCGTTTTTCCGACTGCAATCGGCGCCACCGATCACGTCGTCGATCAAGGCTCAACTGAGCTATCTGTTCCAGATCGTGCGCAACCTCGCCATCGATCACTACCGCAAACAGGCGCTTGAGCAGAAGTACTCCGGCCCTGAAGAGGAAGGGCTGAATGTGGTCATCCAGGGTGCTTCGCCGGAAACCTCGCATATCAATTTCTCGACCCTGGAAAACATCGCCGACGCGCTGACGGAACTGCCCAGCCGCACGCGCTATGCGTTCGAGATGTACCGGCTGCACGGCGTGCCGCAAAAGGACATCGCCAAGGAACTGGGCGTTTCGCCAACCCTGGTCAATTTCATGATTCGTGATGCACTAGTGCACTGCCGCAAGGTCTCGGGCAGTCGTCGGGATGCGGTGATTGCGGGTCGTCGTTAAGATCTGAATTCGGCGTCAAGCCATTCGCGAGCAAGCTCGCTCCCACATTGGATCTGTGTACGCAGAACCCATGTGGGAGCGAGCTTGCTCGCGAAGGCGGACTTGAATCCGCCATAGATCTCAAGCCCCGCGACCTCAGGCCAGTTTGCACCGATCAAAAAACCGCTCACGCCCCAGCATCATCAGCGCCGCACGCTTGTGCGGGAAGTCGAACTCTTTCTCACAGTGAAAGCACTGATTCTGCATATGGCCGATCATCTTCGCGTTGTCGGCCCGCGGCTCGGCGACCACGCGCTGAGTGCGCGGATCATCCAGAAACAGGTAATGCACCAGCGCCGATAACCAGCTCGCCACTTTATGCGGGCCACGGTGCTCTTCCTCGCCGACCAGCATGTGAATGCCGCGATCATAATTGTCGGCATCATAGAACGGCGCGATGCGGTCTTCCTTGGCCCAATAGGCTTCGAAATAGGCAAACGGCTGATCATCGAAACAGCCAATCAGCGTCAGCGTATGCGGGTCAGCATCGAGCTTGCTCAGGTATTCGCGATGCTTCTCGATGCTGCCCTCTTCCTGCCAGAAACTGGCAACGCGCGGGCTGTTCTGCCAGCGGTTGAAGCGCGACAGGTCTGCTTCGATCTCTACAGTGCGCAGGGAAATCCACGCACCAAGACGGGCATCGAAACGCCGATACACTTCACCGCGCGGTTTGACCGGCCGCAGCGGATGACGCTTGCCCTGGCTGATGACCATTTGCTGCGGATAGCTGCCTGCCAGCGAAGTGCCGAGCCACGGTTGCGGCAACTGCCAGAACAGCGTGCGCTCGCAGCGATATTCGCCGGCCACTTCGGTGCTCACCAGCAAGCCACTGAGCAAGGCTTCGGTCGGTGGCTGATCAAGTTGCCAGGTCAATTGACGGCACGCCGGATCCCGTGCGAACAGCCAGTAACAGGCTGCCCACAACGCCTGCCCGGGCGGCAACGCAAAACGCTCATCGATCTGGATCGGTCCCTTTGCGTCTCGATCGAGGCGCAAGCGGATCAGCGGTTGTCCGTCCAGACTCAGGCTCAGACGGTTTTCGCTGACATCAGCGATCAGTTGACTGCCCGCAGGCAAGGCCAGGGAAGTCAGGTCATTCAGATTGGACATGGGTCGGGCTCACGATAATCGTCGACAGTTCAACGATGGGACGTGATCCGGGAGGGAAAATTTAGGCTTTGCCCGCAAATCGGTGCCTCAGTGGTGAGGCACCGGCACTACGGCAATCTTGTACGGATCGAAAATCTTCAGCATTTCACCGTTGTCGCGCAAACCCTGCAACAACTTGCCAAACGCCGCGCCGGTGATCGGCGCGGTCGGACGAAGAATCGCGTAATGGTGATAGACCTGATCGATGCGCTGCGACACCAGCAACTCGTCGCGCACTTTTTCGTTACGCAGCAGGTAATCGAACAGATAGGAACGGGTCACCAGGGCAACATCGGCACGCCCGCGCAGCACCATCAGCAGGTTGCTGTCGTGGGAATAGGTCAGCGTGGCGTTGTAATTCTGTGCGAGGTATTTCGGGTCAGCGTTGAAGTTGGCGAACTCGTAGTGATAACCGCTGAACAGAGCCAGGCGCTTGCCAGTGAGGTCGGCGAAATAATTCTGCTGCCGACCATCTTCGCGTTGTGCGACGAAAATTTCCGCATCCTCAAGACCCATGTCGACATCTGTGTGGGGAATTTCCTTCCAGCCCCAATCGGGGTTCTCGAAAATTGCCATGTCGATCCGGCCCTGCTTGAAGTCACCGAAACGCCGGGGAATCGAGGTGGGCACGAGGACGAACTGATAGTCGCTTTGCAGGCGATTGAGGGCCTCGACCAATTGCGGCAGAAGGCCTGTGTCGGCACCGTTTTCCGGGCGAACGGTGTAAGGCGGAAAATGCGCCGCGCCGACCCGGACCAATTGCGCTGCCTGAGCGGGCAATACCCAAAATGCAGCCAGCGCTGCGAGCATCAACCCCGCGGCCGTCCGAATTGGCAAAGACTTCAAAACACCCCACTCCCCGAAAAAATACCGATCAATGCATTCAAGCTAGGCGGTTTCGCCCAGTTAGCCAGTTTCCCGGCCGGATAGAAAGTGCTTCAACGCGCTTCGAGGACCAGAATCAGCGCCTCGTCGGCCAACTGATCGAGGCTCAAACTGCCGCCGGCACGGAACCAGGTGGTCGTCCAGGACAGTGCGCCAGTGAGGAAACGTCGGGTAATAAATACATCGCCACGGATAAATCCTGCGTCCTTGGCCTCACCCAGCACTTGCAGCCAGATGTCCTCGTAGACATCGCGCAGTGCCAGCACTTTGGCCTGGCCTTCTTCGGACAGCGAACGCCACTCATAAACCAGCACTGCCATGGCTTCACCGCTGCCGCCCATGATTGACTGCAGTTCGCAGCGAATCAGCGCCAGCACGCGTTCGCGCACATTGGCCGCATCGGCCAGGGCTGCCCGCATTAACGCGGTGTTGTAGCGGATGGTTTCTTCCATCACCGCCCGGAGGATTTCATCCTTGCTTTTGAAGTGATGAAAAATGCTTCCCGACTGAATGCCGACGGCGCCGGCCAGATCGCGCACCGTGGTGCGTTCGTAGCCTTTGTTGCGGAACAGGTGAGCAGCCACTTGCAGCAATTTGCCGCGGGCGCTGTCGGGGTCGGTCAATTGGCCTTCATCAACCAAATCGCGCATGACCCTCAGGGCTTTTTGCTCGTCCACCCGTTCTCTCCTACAGTCGATCAGTCTGTTGCCCCCTGAAACCGCAGGGTTGCGCGCAATTTAAGCCGCCAGCGGCAACCAAGCAAGCGCTTGGGCAGAAGATAGTTTCAACTGTTTACAAACCAAGCGCTTGCTTGGTAGCCTCAGGACACTTCTGTCGCAGGTTGCTGAGTCGGAGATAAAAATGCCCACCACCGTTCGCATCGGATGCGCCAGTGCATTCTGGGGAGATACGTCTACCGCCGCCGCGCAACTGGTGGAGGGCGGCAAGCTGGATTATCTGGTGTTCGATTACCTGGCCGAGATCACGATGTCGATCATGGCCGGGGCACGCATGAAGGACCCGCAGGCGGGGTTTGCCGGCGACTTCATCGACGTGCTGACACCACTGCTGCCACAACTGGCCGAGCAGAACATCCGCGTGATCAGCAATGCCGGCGGGATCAATCCGCAAGCCTGTGCCGCCGCCCTGCAAGCGGCCTGCGACAAGGCCGGCGTCGCACTGAAAATCGCCGTTTTACTGGGCGATGACCTGCAACCACAGCTCAAACAGCTCAGCGGCATCACCGAAATGTTCAGCGGCGCCCCGCTGCCGCCAATGTGCGTGTCGACCAACGCCTACCTTGGCGCGCCGGGCATTGCCGAAGCGCTGCGCCTGGGGGCCGACATTGTCATCACTGGGCGCGTGGTCGACAGCGCGGTGGTCAGTGCGGCGCTGGTGCATGAATTCGGCTGGTCATGGCACGACTACGACAAACTCGCCCAGGCCGCATTGGCCGGGCACATCATCGAATGCGGCGCGCAATGCACCGGCGGCAATTTCACCGATTGGCGCGAAGTGCCGGATTACGAGCACATCGGCTTTCCGATCGTGGAAGTCAGCGCCGACGGCCAGTTCATCGTCAGCAAACCGGAAGGCTCAGGCGGACTGGTCACACCGCTGACCGTCGGCGAGCAAATGCTTTATGAAATCGGCGATCCGCAGGCCTATCTGTTGCCCGACGTGGTCTGCGATTTCACCGAGGTCAAACTTCAGCGACAAGGCAAGAATGCCGTGCACGTGCAGGGCGCCAAAGGCCTGCCACCGAGCGGTAAATACAAGGTCAGCGCCACCTACCCGGACGGGTTTCGTTGCACCGCCAGTTGCCTGATCGCCGGTATCGATGCAGTGGAAAAAGCGCAGCGCGTCAGTCAGTCGATCATCGACAAGACTTCGCAAATGTTCAGCCAGCGCGGCTGGGCGCCCTACAGCGAAATCAACATCGAACTGCTCGGCAGCGAAGCCACCTACGGCCCCCACGGCCAGCGCCGCGACAGCCGCGAAGTGGTGATCAAGCTCGCCGTGCGCCATCCGAGCAAACAGGCGCTGGTACTGTTTTCCCGGGAAATTGCCCAGGCCGCGACCGGCATGGCGCCGGGGCTGACCGGCATCGTCGGCGGGCGGCCAACGGTGTATCCGCTGATTCGTCTGTTTTCATTCCTGATCGATAAAAGCGCCTGCACAGTACAGATCGACATGGCCGGTCAACGTTATCCATGCGCCCTGCCTTCGCTCTGCGCACTCGACAGCGCGGATTTGCCCCTGCCCCATCAGCCGCCCAAACCACAGGTCCGCGCCGATGCCAGTGTGGCGCTGGTAAAACTGGCCGTCGCGCGCTCCGGTGACAAGGGCAATCACAGCAACATCGGCGTGATGCCGCGCAAACCCGAATACCTGCCATGGATCGCCGAAGCGCTGACCCCGGCCGTGGTTGTCGACTGGATGAGCCACGTACTCGACCCGATCCACGGCCGGGTCGAACGCTGGTATCTGCCCGGCACCCACAGTCTGAATTTTCTATTGGAAAACGCCCTCGGCGGTGGCGGCGTGGCCAGTCTGCGCATCGATCCGCAAGGCAAAGCCTTCGCCCAGCAACTGTTGGAAATCCAGATCCCGGTGCCGCAGAGCATCGCCGAACAGCTCGACTAGAGGATTGTTTGCATGGCTTACGCGTCGATTTTCCACGCTGGTCTGTTCAGCGGCCAGACCATCATCGTCACCGGTGGCGGCAGTGGCATCGGTCGCTGCACCGCCCATGAACTGGCGGCCCTTGGTGCCAAGGTGCTGCTGGTCGGGCGCAAGCCGGAGAAGCTGCAAAAGGTCACCGACGAAATCGCCGAGGACGGTGGCCGCGCGCACTGGAAGGCTTGCGATATCCGCGATGAAGAAGCGGTAAAACAACTGGTCAGCGAATTGATTGCTGAACACGGACCGATCCACAGTCTGGTCAACAATGCCGGCGGCCAGTACCCGTCGCCCTTGGCCTCGATCAATCAGAAAGGTTTCGAAACCGTGCTGCGCACCAACCTCGTCGGCGGTTTTCTGATGGCGCGGGAAGTGTTCAACCAGTCGATGAGCAAACACGGCGGCAACATCGTCAACATGCTCGCCGACATGTGGGGCGGCATGCCCGGCATGGGTCACTCTGGCGCGGCGCGGTCGGGCATGGACAACTTCACCAAGACTGCCGCGTTCGAATGGGGTTATGCCGGCGTGCGGGTCAACGCGGTGGCGCCGGGCTGGATTGCCTCCAGCGGCATGGACACTTACGAAGGCGCATTCAAAGCGGTGATTCCGACCCTGCGCGAACACGTGCCGCTCAAGCGTATCGGTACCGAGTCGGAAGTCAGTGCGGCGATTGTTTTTTTGCTGAGCCCGGCCGCCGCATTTATCAGTGGCAGCACCTTGAAAATCGACGGCGCGGCCAGCCTCGGCAGCCGTGCATGGCCGTTGCACAAGGCGACCCACAGCGAGTCGTTCAACGGTTTCCACCGCGCGTATTTACCCGATGTGCTGAAGGACAAGGAGTAAGCCATGCCGCAGATCCAGTCCCGACTCGACCCGCACAGCGAAGCGTTTGCCCGCAACCGCACGGCCATGCTCGCGGTGATCGAACACGTGCAGCAACTCGAACAGAGCCTGCTGAACAAGGCCACCGAAGCCAAAGCCAGGTTCGACAAGCGCGGGCAACTGCTGCCCCGTGAGCGCTTGAATCTGTTGCTCGATCCCGGCGCGCCGTTTCTCGAACTGGCCAGCCTCGCCGGCTACAAGTTGCACGACGACAAGGACGGCAGTTCCGCCGGTGGCGGACTGATCGCCGGTATCGGTTACGTCTGCGGCATTCGCGCGATGGTGGTGGCGAACAACAGCGCAATCAAGGGCGGGACGATCTCGCCCACTGGCCTGAAAAAATCCCTGCGTCTGCAACAGATCGCCCAGGAAAACAAACTCCCGGTGATCACCCTTGCCGAAAGTGGCGGCGCCAACCTCAATTACGCCGCCGAGATTTTTGTCGAAGGCGCGCGCAGTTTTGCCAATCAGGCGCGGATGTCGGCAATGGGTTTGCCGCAGATTACCGTGGTGCATGGTTCGGCCACGGCAGGTGGTGCTTATCAGCCGGGGCTGTCGGATTACGTGGTGGTGGTGCGCGGCAAGGCCAAGCTGTTCCTCGCCGGTCCGCCACTGCTCAAAGCGGCCACCGGCGAAGTTGCCACCGATGAAGAACTCGGTGGCGCCGAGATGCATGCGCAAGTCGCCGGCACGGCTGAATACCTCGCTGAAAACGATGCCGATGGCGTGCGTCAGGTCCGTGAAATCCTCCGTATGTTGCCGTGGAACGAGCAACTGCCGTGGTTGCCGGAGCCGCAATACAAAGAGCCGCTCTACCCCATCGATGAATTGCTCGGGCTGATCCCCGACGATCCGAAAAAACCTTACGACGTGCGGGAAATCATCGCGCGCATCGCCGACGAATCCTGCTTTCTGGAATTCAAGGGCGAGTTCGATCAGCAAACTGTTTGCGGCCAGTTGAAGATTCAGGGCCGCGCCTGCGGGTTTATCGGCAACAACGGCCCGATCACGCCGAACGGTGCGAGCAAAGCGGCGCAGTTCATTCAGTTGTGCGACCAGAGCCAGACGCCGTTGCTGTTCTTTCACAACACCACCGGTTTCATGGTCGGCACCGAATCGGAACAGCAAGGCGTGATCAAACACGGCTCGAAACTGATTCAAGCGGTGGCCAACGCGCGGGTGCCTAAACTGACCATCGTCGTCGGCGGCTCGTACGGGGCCGGTAACTATGCGATGTGCGGACGCGGTCTCGATCCGCGCTTCATCTTCGCTTGGCCCAACAGTCGCACGGCGGTCATGGGCGGTGCGCAGGCCGGCAAGGTATTGCGCATCGTCACCGAAGCCAAACAACTTAAGGACGGCCTGACGCCGGACCCGAAGATGCTCGACATGCTCGAACAGGTCACCGCGCAGAAACTCGACAGCCAGTCCACCGCGCTCTACGGCAGCGCCAATCTGTGGGACGACGGGCTGATCGATCCACGCGATACGCGCACGCTGCTCGGCTACTTGCTGGACATTTGCCACGAAGCCGACATTCGCAAGCTGCAACCCAATAGCTTCGGCGTCAGCCGGTTCTGACCGCCACGGACCCTACGGAGAACAATAACAATGATCTTCACCCCGGAACACGAAGCCCTGCGCCGTACCGTCCGCCAATTTGTCGAGCACGAGATCAATCCGCACGTCGACGAATGGGAAAAAGCCGGACGCTTCCCGATCCACGAGATTTTCCGCAAGGCCGGCGACCTCGGTTTGCTCGGTATATCCAAACCGGAAAAATTCGGCGGCATGGGTCTCGATTACAGCTATTCGATTGTCGCCGCCGAAGAGTTCGGCACCATTCATTGCGGCGGCATTCCGATGTCGATCGGCGTGCAGACCGACATGTGTACGCCTGCCCTCGCCCGTTTCGGCTCCGATGAATTGCGCGAAGAGTTCCTGCGCCCGGCGATCACTGGCGAGCAGGTTGGTTGCATCGGCGTCTCTGAAGTCGGTGCAGGCTCCGACGTCGCCGGGCTGAAAACCACCGCGCGCAAGGACGGCGACGACTATTTGATCAACGGCAGCAAGATGTGGATCACCAACTCGCCGCGCGCCGATTTCATCTGCCTGCTGGCCAACACCTCGGACGACAAACCACACATCAACAAATCGCTGATCATGGTGCCGATGAACACGCCGGGGATCAGCCTCAGCTCGCACCTGGACAAGCTCGGCATGCGCAGCTCGGAAACCGCCCAGGTGTTTTTCGACAACGTGCGCGTGCCACAGCGCAATCGCATCGGCCATGAAGGCGCCGGGTTCATGATGCAGATGCTGCAGTTTCAGGAAGAACGCCTGTTCGGCGCGGCAAACATGATCAAGGGGCTGGAATATTGCGTCGACAGCACCATCGAGTACTGCAAAGAGCGCAAGACCTTCGGCAATGCACTGATCGACAATCAGGTCATCCACTTCCGCCTCGCCGAATTGCAGACCGAAATCGAATGCCTGCGCGCGCTGGTCTATCAAGCCACCGAGCAGTACGTGAAAGGCCAGGACGTCACGCGGCTGGCGTCGATGGCCAAGCTCAAGGCCGGGCGCCTCGGCCGCGAAGTCAGCGACAGCTGCCTGCAATATTGGGGCGGCATGGGTTTCATGTGGGACAACCCGGTGGCCCGCGCCTACCGCGATGTCCGGCTGGTATCGATTGGCGGCGGCGCCGACGAGATCATGTTGGGGATTATCTGCAAACTGATGGGCATCCTCCCGGGGAAAAAGAAATGAGCAGCCTGCCGCAATGTCAGACGCTGTTGCTGGAACTGCATGGCGGCGTGCTGCACATCACCCTCCATCGGCCGGACAGTCGAAATGCGATGAGCCTGCAGATGGTCAGCGAACTGCGCACGGTGCTGGCGGCTGTGCGTGATGACCGCGCTGTTCGGGCGTTGGTGCTCAGCGGTGCCGGCGGGCATTTCTGTGCCGGTGGCGATATCAAGGACATGGCCAGCGCTCGTGCTCAAGGCACCGAGGCTTATCGCGTTCTGAACCGGGCGTTCGGCGCCCTGCTGGAGGAAGCACAGCACACGCCGCAAGTGCTGATCACCGTGCTGCAAGGCGCTGTGCTCGGCGGTGGTTTCGGTCTGGCCTGTGTCAGCGACATCGCGATTGCCGATCATCAGGCGCAATTCGGCCTGCCGGAAACCAGCCTCGGCTTACTGCCGGCGCAGATTGCGCCGTTTGTGGTGCAGCGCATCGGCCTCACCGAAACCCGTCGACTGGCACTGACCGCCGCACGTTTCGATGGCCATCAGGCACGCCGTCTGGGGCTGGTGCATTTCGTCGAGCAGGATGCCCAAGCGCTGGCCGAGCGGCTGGATGAGGTGTTGCAACATGTGCTGTGTTGCGCGCCGGAGGCGAATGCCATGACCAAGAAATTGTTGTTGGCGAGTGCCGGTCAGCCTTCGAGTGAACTGCTTGATGAGGCGGCGCAGTGGTTTAGCGAGGCAGTGACTGGCGATGAAGGTGTGGAGGGAACCATGGCTTTTGTGCAGAAGCGTAAACCTCGGTGGGCCACTTAAAAGCATCGCGAGCAGGCTCACTCTACAGGGGAAATGCATTCCAAATGTAGGAGTGAGCCTGCTCGCGATGAGGCCATCACTTTCACCGCAAAATACTCAGGAAGATCACCATGCCCGCCATCCACAAAATCCTGATCGCCAACCGCGGTGAAATCGCCTGCCGCATCCAGCGCACCGCCCAAGCCTTGGGCTATCGCACCGTCGCCGTCTTCAGTGATGCCGACGCCGATGCCCTGCACGTTCAGATGGCTGACCAAGCCGTTCGCATTGGTCCGCCCCCCGTTCAACAGTCATACCTCAACATCCCTGCGATCCTCGACGCCGCTCGCCGCAGCGGTGCTGACGCGATCCATCCCGGCTACGGCTTTCTTTCGGAAAACGCCGAATTCGCCCGTGCCTGTGAACAGGCCGGGCTGATCTTCATCGGCCCCAGCGTCGAAGCCATCGAATTGATGGGCAGCAAACGCCAGTCAAAAATCGCCATGCTCGAAGCCGGCGTGCCGTGCATCGCCGGTTATCAGGGTGCTGAACAGGACGACGCAACGTTGCTGCGCGAGGCCGAACGCATCGGCTACCCACTGATGATCAAGGCCAGTGCCGGCGGTGGCGGGCGCGGCATGCGTCTGCTGCACAACGCGGCTGATTTGCCAGCGCAATTGCGCACCGCGCGCTCCGAAGCATTGAACGCTTTCGGCAGCGACGAATTGATCCTTGAACAGGCGCTGATCGAACCGCGGCATGTCGAAGTGCAGCTGTTCGGCGATCAGCACGGCAACCTGATCTACCTGGGCGAACGTGACTGCTCAATTCAGCGTCGCCACCAGAAAGTCATCGAAGAAGCGCCCTGCCCGGTGATGACCGCCGAGTTGCGTCAGGCCATGGGTGAAGCGGCATTGAAAGCCGGGCGCGCAGTGAACTATGTCGGCGCTGGCACCGTTGAGTTTCTGCTCGACACACGCGGCCAGTTCTACTTTCTGGAGATGAATACGCGCCTGCAAGTCGAGCACCCGGTAACTGAACTGATTACCGGGCTGGATCTGGTCGCATGGCAATTGCTCGTTGCCGAAGGGCAGCCGTTGCCGCTGACCCAGGATCAGGTTCAGCTCAACGGACATGCCATGGAGGTGCGGCTCTACGCCGAAGATCCCGCGCAAGACTTCCTCCCGCAAACCGGCCGAGTGCAAGCCTGGGAACCGGCGCTGCAGCACGGTACGCGAATCGACCATGGTTTGCTTGAAGGGCAATCGGTCAGCCCGTTCTACGACCCGATGCTCGGTAAGCTGATCGCCTGGGGTGCGACTCGCGAGGAAGCCCGACGCAAACTGTTGCGCGCGGTACAGGACACGGTGCTATTGGGTGTACAGAGCAATCAGCGCCTGCTCGTCAGTCTGTTGCAACACCCGCAGTTCATCAGCGGCGACTTCAGTACTGCCTTGATTGCCCGCCACTTCAGCGATCAGCCCTGCCTGCACCGTTATGCTCCCGACGCCGAGGACCTGGCGATTGCTGCGGTACTTTTCTATCAGACCGGCGCTCTCTGCCACCGCGCGCCACTCACCGGCTGGCGCAATAACGCCGGCGTGCCGTTGAATTATCGGCTCGGTCTCGACGATCAGAACTGGACAGTGCAACTGCTCGCGCAAGCGCACGGAGCATTCAAAGTGCAGATAGCCGAACGCACACTTGAATTGAAACTTATCGACCACGATGCCCAGTCGGTCACGCTGGAAGTTGACGGCCTTCGTCAGCGCCACACCTACCGCCTGAATGACGAGCAACTCTGGTTGTTCTGCCATCCCGGCAGTCTGCGCCTTGAGGATCGAACTCACGCCGTGATCGACAGTCAGACCAGCGTTAGCTCCGGCACCCTGAAAGCACCCATGGACGGTGCCATCGTCGACGTACTGGTCAGCGAAGGCAGTCCGGTCAGCAAAGGTCAGTTGCTGGTGGTGCTGGAGGCAATGAAAATGGAGCACCCGCTCAAGGCCGGCATCGACGGCGTGCTCAAGCGGGTGCAGGTCAAGGTCGGCGATCAGGTAAAAAATCGTCAGGTTCTGTTACAGGTCGAGTAGTCGCCCACACGCCCGTGCGGGTTTTGACTACGCTCTGAGTTATCAGAACGCGGAAATCAGGAACCCTGCGATGCCTCACTGGCTGGTCATAGATCTGGAAGCCACCACCGATGAGGGCGGCTGGCCAGTCACCGAAATGGAAATTATCGAGATCGGCGCCACCCTGGTCGATCGCGCCGGGCGCGAGCAGGATCACTTCCAGCGTTTCGTCAAACCGACGCGACGGCCGTTGCTCACGCCTTTTTGTCGTGAACTCACGCACATCACTCAGGCCAATATCGACTCGGCGCAAGTGCTGACCGAAGTCTGGCGGGCGTTCGAACACTGGCTCGCGCAACATCAGACACGCCTTGAAGGCTGGGCCAGTTGGGGCGATTACGACCGCAAGCAGTTGTTGCAGGAATGGCAGCGTCTGCAAATCGACAGTGGCTTGAGCAAGGTGCCGCACATGAATCTCAAACAACGCTTCGCCAAGGCTCGGCGCCTGGAGCGTCCATTAGGCCTCAACGGTGCGCTGCAATTGGCCGGCATGCAGTTCAGCGGCCAGCAGCATCGGGCACTGGAAGATGCGCGCAACACCGCGCGGTTGTTGCCACTGGTGTTGCCACTCTAGGGTCAATTCGAGAACTCACCGGACAGACGCCGGGCAGGTGACGGCGCGAAAAGCCTTGTGCATACTGGCCGCCTCCAATTTCTAACCCTTTTCGAGGAATCGCCCATGTTTAAAGTCAACGAGTACTTCGACGGCACCGTCAAGTCGATCGCCTTTGGCACTGCTGAAGGTCCGGCGACCATCGGCGTCATGGCCCCGGGCGAATACGAATTCGGCACCGCTCAGCGTGAAATCATGCATGTGGTTTCCGGCGCACTGACCGTCAAACTGCCCGACAGCAGCGACTGGGAAACCTTCGCCGCCGGCAGCCAGTTCAACGTCCCGGCCAACAGCAAGTTCCAGCTGAAAGTTGCGGTCGACACCGCTTACCTGTGCGAGTACCGCGGCTAAACCCACGGCTTTCACTGCGATAAAAAAATGCCCGTGTCCAAGGACACGGGCATTTTCGTTTCAGAGACGGATTATTCGAGAATCTCCACCGGCATGCCGACTTCGAGTCGGCCATTGTTGTCGTTGACCAGATTCTGGCCGAACATCGCACCATCGGCTTCGGCGCGGTATTTCTGCAAGGTAGCCAGAGGCTCGCGATCGGCACTGCGCTCACCGGTTTGCGGGTCGATGGTGGTGAGGATGCAACGCGAACACGGCTTGACCACGCGGAATTCGACATCGCCAATGCGAATGCGCTTCCAACGGTCTTCGGCATAAGCCTCACTGCCTTCGATCACCAGGTTCGGCCGAAAACGCAGCATTTCCAATGGTCGTCCGACCTGTTGCGAAAGGTCCTGCAAAGAGGCCTCGCCGATCAACAACAGCGGAAATCCGTCAGCGAACGCGACCTGATCGTCATCCTTGCCGAAGCCAGCCTGGGTGGTCCGGGCGCGATCCAGCGGCACCTGCACCAGCCGGGTCGGCTTGCCGATGAAATCGCTGACCCAGCGCGCCGCCTCATCACCGGCATCCGGCACGCGCAAGGTGTCACGCCAGATCGTCACGCCACGCAGTTCGGCATCGTTACCCGGCAAGGCAATTTCGATGGGAGGCTGTTGCGGCGCACTAAGGGTCAGACCGCCCTGCGCATTCCATAGCGCCGACAACTGACTCATCTTCGCTTCAGCGCGCTGGGTCAGAAAGCGGCCGCTGGCCTCGTCCACGAGCATCCAGCGTCGATCGCCATCAAGCCCCAGCTTGTCGAGATCAACACTTTGCAGCACATCGACTTTGCCGGATTTCAACGGGTAACGATAAAGCGCGCTCAGACGCAGCATGGCCAGCTCCCTGGAGGGTAAAAACGCCACCCTATACGAGCTTGATCAGGAATCAAAGAGCAATAACTGTAGGAGTGAGCCTGCTCGCGATAGCGGTGTGTCAGGTAATGATTCGGGGCTGACACACCGCTATCGCGAGCAGGCTCACTCCTAAATGGGTGTGTGGTCAGGCAGGGACTTCGTCGAGCATCAGGCGCTGGCGAACGACGTCGACCAGTTTGTCCGGCTGGAATTTGGAGAGGAAGTTGTCGCAGCCGACCTTCTTCACCATCGAGTCGTTGAAGCTACCGGACAGCGAGGTATGCAGCACCACGTACAAGCCACGCAGACGCGGATCGTTACGAATTTCGGTAGTCAGGCGATAACCGTCCATCTCCGGCATTTCCGCATCGGTGAAGATCATCAGCAGCTTGTCGGTCATGTTCACGCCGGTATCGGCCCAGGCCTTGAGCATGTTCAGCGCCTTCAGGCCATCGCTGGCAATGTGCATTTTCACCCCGAGCTGGCCGAGGGTGTCGCGCAATTGCGAGAGTGCCACGTTGGAGTCGTCCACCAACAGCACTTCACGGCCACGGGCGCGCTCGAGCACCGGATCATCGAGTTTTTCACGCGAGACCTTGGCGTTATACGGAACGATTTCGGCGAGGACTTTCTCGACGTCGATGATTTCCACCAGTTGATCGTCGACCTTGCTGATCGCGGTCAGATAGTGCTGACGCCCGGCGCTGGTCGGCGGCGGCAGAATGGCTTCCCAGTTCATGTTGACGATACGGTCCACACCGCCCACCAGGAAGGCCTGCACCGAGCGGTTGTATTCGGTGACGATGATCGTGCTGTTGGGGCCCGGCACCAACGGACGCATACCGATCGCCTGCGACAGGTCAATGACCGGCAAGGTCTGACCGCGCAGATTGACCACCCCGCACACAAACGGGTGACGCTGCGGCATCAAGGTCAGCTTCGGCAGTTGCAGCACTTCCTGAACCTTGAACACGTTGATTGCGAACAACTGCCGCCCGGCCAGTCGAAACATGAGAATTTCCAGGCGATTCTCACCCACCAGTTGCGTGCGTTGGTCTACCGTGTCGAGAATGCCGGCCATCAATGACTCCTGGGCTTGTTCTGATGAATTCACTATGTGAGGTTATCGGCGGCAAATCGCAGTTCTTGATTGCCATACCCGACCCCATCAAAAATGCCATGAACAGGCATTGATGTCACATTAACATCATGCTTTACTGGCCCGGTGATTTTCATCTGCTACATTCTCTGCGGCGCGACCTCGGTTTGCACGGTAGGTTCCCGCGCCTAAGGGATTCCCCTAGTAACAATCAGGCCCAACCTGATATTCGCAATATCCAATAGCCATTAATGTGACGCCATTCTCATTGCATGAACGGAGTCAGGCTATTGTGTGCGATCGCAGTTCAGTGGAAACAAGCCCTCTGGAACCCCTCAGTCTGTGCACTTGCACGTCTGGGCGCGATCTCCCGACGATTCACGATCGTCGCCACACACGGCATTCCCTCATCAGACATGACGTTGTGGAGATAAGCATGCCAATGGACCGCAAAGAGTGGGTACAACGCTTCCCCGAATTCCTTGTCGAGGCCGAGCAACTCCTGGCCAAGTCCGAAGAATGCCTCAGCCATCTGCAATTGATCAGCAATGACAAGGACGCCATCGAGTGCATGCTCAGTACTCTCCTGAAACTCGCACGCAGGGCTGAAGCCCTGGCGCTGGAGGCGATTTCCGAGTTTTCCCTGCACATTTACAGTCTGCTCAACCTCAATCAGGAACACGTCGACCTTCACGAACAGGCCCTGCAAGCCTTGCAGGATTGCTTCACATTGATGGCCTGGCAGCTTGAACTGGTCGATCAGCAGACCGGGCAACTGAGTCTGGATGAAAGTGAGCAGGCTTTGCTGCTCGAAGCATTCGCCTTCCAGGTCAGCCAAAGCCGCCATCAGCCGCCCCGGACGGGCAAACGTTTGCCCCAACTGCCCTACTCGGGACAAGCCTGATCCGCACTCGGTACCCGCACAGGCACTTGGGACACACGCGTTGAAGGTCGCAATTGAATAGTTCATACCTGCCAGCGACAAGTCGAACTAAATAATCACTGAAGACCGACGCCGATATTTTTTGCCGGCCTCAGGGTTTACCTGTGTGCAAACAAGCACAACTTCAGGCAACACCGACATCTATCGAACACAATAAATCGACTTTTCCATTATGGAACTTGCGTCCAATATCACGTATTTCCTGACTCAATGGACATATATAGCAAACGCGACCAACGGTATCTTAAGTGGTATTATGCCGCCCATTAGTTGCTTTCAAATTAGTGGCACAGTGACTTCAGAGATCGCTATCCACTGATAGTTGGCGGCCAATACGTTTACTGAACCGCGTTGAAATCAATAATATAATTGACAGCATTTTCAGACAGAGACCCGTCAGCCTCCGGCCGGTCTGCCCGCAGCGAACATCCATTGGCTCCATCCGTTATGTACGCCAGCCTCAAGTCAATCACTACATGGCCACCCTCCCGCGAAAATGCTCGCCGGTTCACACTCATACTGTGTGTCGCGGCCACGCTCGGCAGTCTGCTGACCTACGCTCTTTCAACACCACTTTGCCTGGGATTGCTGCTGCTCGAGATCGCTGCTACTGCGTGCGTCTGGGTGCAATATCGACTGTCACGCAAATCAATCAAGTTTCAGCCGCAGGAACTCGCTGACCGCTTGCTGGAAGTCCAGGAAAACGAGCGCCATCGCCTCAGCCGCGAACTGCATGACGATATCGGCCAACTGCTGACGGCCGCCAAACTGCAAAGCGAATGGCTCAAGCGGCGCATGCCCGACGACTTGCAGGAACAATGCACCGCGTTGTGCGACACCCTGGAAGAAACCCTCAACAAGGTGCGCGACGTTTCAGCCATTCTCAACCCACGCCAGTTGACCAGCCTGGGACTTGAAGCCAGCCTGCGTGCGCACCTGCTCAAGACATTGGCCAACACTAACGTGCACTGGAGCCTCGATTGCCAGCAGCGGCTCAATGGCATTCCGGAAGAAATGGCAGTCGCCGCCTTTCGTATTACCCAAGAGGCTGTTACCAATATCCTGCGTCACGCACAGGCAAAAAATCTGGTGATACGCGTGCAACGTCTGCCCAAAGGTCTGACGTTGCTGATCAGCGATGACGGCCTGGGATTCGCCCCGGCGGCCAACCCCGGTCGTGAAGGACAACGAGGCATGGCCGGGATGGCCGAACGAATCGAGCAACTGGGTGGCACCCTGAACGTCATCAGCGAACCGGGCAAAGGCACTCAAATCGAAGCACTCTTCCCGTGGGCGCCACGCGCACTCGAGCGGGCCAGTACGAATAAGGTTATGCGTTGACTTGCAACTTACTTCTGGTGGATGACCACTCGCTGATCAGGGCCGGCGTGCGCGCTCTGGTGCTGGATATTCCCGGTTACGCGGTGATTGGCGAGGCCAATGACGGTTCGCAGCTGCTCGAAATGGTCGAGCAACTGAATCCGGATATCGTGTTGCTGGATATCTCCATGAAAGAAACCGGTGGCCTGGAAGCCCTGCAACGGCTCAAGCGGGTGCGCCCGCAGAGCAAGGTGCTGATCCTGTCGATGCACACCGATCCGGCGCTGATCATGCAGGCGCTGGAATCCGGCGCCCACGGCTACCTGCTCAAGGACACCACAGCGACAGAACTTGAGCATGCACTGGAAGCCCTGCGCAACAACGAGCGCTACCTGAGCCCGGCGATCGCCCATACCGTCATCAATCAAGCCCTGACCCGTAATCAGAAGCAGCAGCCGGAGGCAGCCGACTCGCACAATCTGACCGCGCGCCAACTGGAAATCCTGCGCTTGATCGTGCGCGGAAAATCCACCCGGGAAATCGCCAATGGCCTGGGCCTGAGCATCAAGACTGTCGAGACCCACCGCTCACAAATCATGAAGCGTCTGCAAATCTACGACGTGGCGGGTCTGGTGCTCTTCGCCGTGCGTGAGCAGATCATCAGCCTGGACGACTGACCAGCCCGGCGCTGCTCAACAAGGGAGAATGTTCCGGCAAATGCACGCGCAACGCCGCCGGACGCGCCTCGAATCGCATACTGTCACCTTCGAGCGGTTCACCATCAAGATTGATGCACAGCCCCTCGGCGACCTTGATTTCGACCCATGGCAGACGGGTGCGAACAAACATGTTGTCGATCCCGAAACCATCGCTGAGCAGCGTCTTCAAGGTGCCCACCAACTCCTGGGGCGCCGGCAGAATGCTGATATCCAGCAAGCCATCATCGGCCAGCGCCTCCGGGCACAACACGTGTCCACCGCCGGCCTGTCGGCCATTGCCGATACCCAGTGCCAACAGCTCGCCACGCCAGTGAAAATCCGGCCCCTGAAGTTCGCCGTAAGCGGCATGCAGCTCGCTGAATCGTGACAAGCCAGTGAACAGATAAGCAGCACCGCCAAGTACTTTTTTCAGGTCCTCGGAGGTATTGGCCGTGACCTGGCTGCCGAAACCACCGGTGGCCATGTTGAGAAAAATCTGCCCGCCCACTTCACCCAGATCGATGGCGCGCGGTGGCACATCGAGCAGCTCAAGGGCTTCGGCAGGCTCCAGCGGTACGCCGGCGGCACGGGAAAAATCGTTGGCAGTGCCCAAAGGCAGGAGTACGAGGCTGGCTTTGCCAGGATGCGCGGCGAGCGCTTCGGCGATATCGCGCAAGGTGCCATCGCCGCCCCCGGCAATGATTTTCGTGTAGCCGTCGGCCAAGGCTTGTTCTACCCAGCGCTGTGCGTCCCCTGCCTCCCAGGTCAGACGCACGGCCAGCTCCCAGCCTTGCTTGCGCTTGTCCTCGACGGCGGTGCGTACCGCCTCGTTGAGTGCCTGCTTGCCATGCAGAATCAACAGCGCCCGGCGTTCACTCATATCATCACTCCCAAATCGATCGGTTAAGACATCTTGACCACTGGCGCACGCAAAAAAGCCGTCAAACCCGTAATTAATTCAGCGTTCCGAGCCTCGACGTCCTACACGACGGTATTTTTTCTTACAAAACATGCGGAATCGGCTTAATTGACCCGGTTCGAGCATTGGGTCACCGTGTGTTGGCGGTATCGATTTTCAATCCAACACACAAGGACGTGCATGTAATGAGTGGATACACCCCATGGGCTCTTGCCGGTTCGAGAGCTGGAAAAGGTTGCAAGCAAACAGTTGAAACAATCGGTGGATGCTTCCATGCCTGGTCATGAAGCAAGAATACCCGTGAGTCCGGTTGGCCCCCTTGTCGAAAGTCGCGCGAATCACAAGTCCGATTTCAAAAACAGCGCCAGAACCACTGGAGAAGTTGATATGGAACCCCGTGTTACCGAGCTGGAAACCCATCTCAAATACCTTCGACGGGACATGGACGAAATTCGCGGTGATGTCCGAACGATCAAACACCGGCTTGCGTACTCGGCGGGTGCAACAGCGGTAGTGCTGGGTTTGCTGGGCTGGGTGGCCAATAGCCGATTCGATCAGCTTGTGACATTGATCAGCAATTAATTGAATCAGTCATTGCAGGCGCCGCCTGAATCAGCCGACGCCTGCATTTACGAGATAGTGATCAGTCGAGCAAGTCACTCAGCGGGATGAAGACCACTTCGTCTCCGACGCTCAGCGTGCGACCTTCCAGCACTTCAACCAATCCATCTGCCCACGCGGCGCTACGCAGTACACCTGAGCTCTGGTTGCGGTAGACAGTCGCCCGTCCTTGCTCAAGGCGGCCTCGCAGGTACTCACGCCGATTGCCTGCCACCGGCCAGTCAAACCCTGCTGGCACGGTGAACTTCAGCGGTTCGACGACCCGAACGCCCTGACGGCGTAACAGATAAGGCCGAGTGAGCAGCGCAAAGGTCACCAGTGTCGACGCCGGATTGCCTGGCAAGCCAATGACCGGCACGTTGCGGAAATGGCCAAAAGTTAGCGGTTTTCCAGGCTTGATCGCCAGCTTCCAAAGGGCAAGCTCGCCCTCTTCACGCAATGCGATACCCAAAAAATCCGCCTCACCCACCGACACGCCACCGGTGGAAAGAATCAGGTCAACATCCTGCAACTCACCCAGACGCGCACGGGTCGTGGCCAGATCGTCCGGAATAATACCGGCATCAACGACCTCACAGCCCAGGCGTTGCAGCCAACTGCACAGCAACACTCGATTGCTGTTGTATATCTGTCCCGGCCCCAGGGCCTGGCCCGGTTCGACCAATTCATCGCCAGTGGAAATCACCGCGACACGAACCTTGCGCACGACCTTCAACCCGGCGCGGCCCAACGATGCGGCCAGCCCCTGCTCTATCGGACCCAAGCGGGTTCCGGCGGGCAGAATCAGTTCACCGACTGTGGTTTCCTGACCTTGCGGGCGAATGTTCTGCCCGGCCTTCATCGGCTCAAGGAAACGCACCGTTTCATCGGTTTGAACCTCAGCGTTTTCCTGCATTTCCACGCAATCAGCGCCCGCGGGCACCGGCGCCCCGGTGAAGATCCGTGCACAGGTACCCGGCGTCAGCGGTTCGGGGGATTGCCCGGCAAACACCTTCTGACTGACCGGCATCGGTTCGCCCGTCCAGTCGGCCAGATTCAGCGCATAACCGTCCATGGCGCTGTTTGGCCAGGGTGGCAGATCCAGCGTCGAAATCAGGTCTTCGCCCAGCACACGCCCCTGAACCTGAGCCAGCGGCAAATACTCATGCTCGACAATCGGCGACGCCTCGGCCATGTCGAGCAGGCGCTCCAGCGCCAGCTCGACCGGCATCAGCGCACCGGTCTTGCCCGGCTTACCCACGGGATTCACAAGGCGCTGCCTGCTTCAAATGAGTCACGAAGTTGCACGGGCGATGACGCGCGTCCAACTGCTCGCCCAGGATGCCATCCCAACCGGTGCGTACGGCATTGGTCGAACCTGGCAGACAGCACACCAGCGTGCCATTGGCCAGACCGGCCAGCGCCCGGGACTGAACTGTCGAGGTGCCGATATCGGCTACCGAAATCTGCCGGAACAACTCACCAAACCCGTCGACCTGTTTATCCAGCAGGCAGGCAACCGCTTCCGGCGTGCTGTCGCGACCGGTAAATCCGGTACCGCCGGTGATCAGCACGACCTGCACGACATCGTCGGCAATCCAGGTGGCGACTTGCGCGCGAATTTTGTAGAGGTCATCTTTAAGCAAAACCCGCTCCGCCAAACGGTGGCCGGCCGCCGTCAAGCGATCGACGAAGACCTGGCCTGAGGTGTCGGTTTCGAGAGTTCGGGTGTCACTGACTGTCAGCACCGCAATATTGAGCGGCACGAAAGGTACATCAGCCTTGGCTTTCATAGGCTCGTCCAGTTGTAGGAGAAACAGCCCGGTGTTATATCACAGCGCCCTATTTTTTCGCCGCCCCTCTGGAGAGCTGCCATGACCCGCGATTCGCAATTGCCCCCCTGCTCCATTCTGCTTTTGGCAGGCGGGCGCGGCCAACGCATGGGCGGTCAGGACAAAGGCCTGGTCGAGTGGCTGGGCGAACCGTTGATTGCACATTTGCAGCGTAAGGTACGCGGGCTGACTGACGACCTGATCATCTCCTGCAACCGCAATCGCGAGCGCTACGCGCCGTTTGCCGATCAATTGGTAGTCGATGACGAAGGCGATTTTCCGGGGCCATTGGCAGGTATTCGTGCCGGTCTGAAAGCGGCGCGCCATAGCCACCTGCTGGTTTTGCCGTGCGACGTTCCGCGAATTGACGCCGCGCTGCTGCAAAGCATGCGCGAGACTGCCAATCAGCATCCTGAAAAACCTTTAATGTTGCGCCATGACGAGCATTGGGAACCTTTGCTGTGTGTGATTCCGGTGGCCCTTCTAACGGCTTTCGAAGATGCCTGGAATGCCGGTGAACGCAGCCCCGGCCGGGTCATGCGCGGTCTCGGCTCCACTGCCCTGGAGTGCCCTGACAACGACCCGCGGCTGGCCAACCTGAACACCCCCGAACTGTTAAATTCCCACAACACTGTGTCAGACTGACACCATTCAAGGAACTCTCACGCCTTGTATACGTCTCAAGCTCAGTAACCAAAAGAATTCCCATTCGGAGACACACCCATGACTCAACGGACCCTCGCCACTTTCATGCTCGCACTGGGCCTTGCCACCCTCGCCGGTTGCTCGTCGCCTACAGTGATCACCTTGAATGACGGTCGCGAAATCCAGGCCGTCGACACCCCGAAATACGATGACGATTCGGGCTTCTACGAGTTCAAACAGCTGGACGGCAAAGAAACTCGCATCAACAAGGATCAGGTTCGTACCGTTAAAGAGCTGTAAGCTCTGGGTCGACACCGGATATAGAAAAGCCCGCATTGATTGCGGGCTTTTTCATGGGTGCTCGAAAAGCGAGGCGGTGTCACCACTGCAGCGTGATCCGGCTCTCGAATTCGCGCTCCTCACCGGTCACCGGGTCGACAAACCGCAGCCCTTGCGCCAGCAGCTTCAGCGGATTGGCGTAATCGTCCTCGACGTCTTTCAACACCTGCGGATAGAACGGATCGTTGCAGATGCTCGCCCCCAGCGCAGTCATGTGGACGCGCAGTTGATGTTTCTTGCCAGTCACCGGAAACAAACCGTAGCGCCACAGATCGCCATGCTTTTCCCGAACCTCCACCGCCGTTTCGGTATTACTGGCACCCACGCCTTCCTGCATGCGGAAAAACGGTTCGCCATCGACCAGACGGCTCTTGTGCACCAGGGGGAAATTCAGATCGGGCAGTGCCGGAGCGATGGCCTCATAACGCTTGTCGATCTGCCGCGTGGGGAACAGCGACTGATAAGCCGATCGGGTTTGCGGATTGGCCGAGAAAATCACCAGTCCCGCCGTATGCCGGTCGATGCGGTGCAGCGGCACCAAGTGAGGATTGTCCAGGCGATGAATCAGCCTGCGCAACAGGGTTTGCTCAACGTATTCGCCGGCGGGCGTCACCGGCAGAAAATGCGGTTTGTCAGCCACCACCAGATGCTCGTCTGCATACAGAATCGACTCGACTACCGGGATCGGCTTCTCGTCCGGCACTTCGCGAAAATAATGAATCCGCAGACCTTCCTTGTAAGGCAAGTCCACCGGGATCGGCTGGCCATGGCCGTCCAGCACCCGTCCCCGGGCGATCCGGTCCAGCCATTGCTCACGGTCAATGGCGCTGAAATGCTCGCACAGGCAATCGAGTACGGTCAGCCATTTACCGGGCGGCAGATAAAGTGTGCTCGCCTGATTCTGAGCAGCGGAAAATGTAGATGTGGACATACGAAAATCGAACCCTCAATGCAGGGCGGCATTATCCAGCACTGAGGGAAGCGAACCTAGCGCAGAATGTTCAGGCCGGAATTGTTTTCAGCGCTGCGGCGTCAGTGAATTCCTTGAGCCAGCGCAATACATCAACTGCCTCCCAGCGGCCCGGATCGTACAAGGCGTAGAGCAGCCCCTGATAACCGACCACATCCAGTTGCTTGTGGTAACCGGCACGCTGAAACAAGGCCTCGATTTCGGCAAAGCAGGTGTTGAAATGCAGCTTGTTGAACGGCGTCTTGCCTTCCGTGACCAGCCCGTCCAGGCGCAATTCGAGAACGGCCTCGCGCACCACGTCAACCGACATCCGGTTCACGCTGTTTTTCAACTGTTCGACATTGACCACGGTTCATCCCTCTGACGCATTTACTGTATGAACATACAGTAACCGATGAAACCGCAAAATGCCAAGGAATGCATGGCAGTAGCGACCGGCGGGATAAACCAGAAAATGCGGATCAACCCAGAAACGCTACGACCTCATCAGCGCTGAATGGCCAGTCCAGCTCAGCCCCGCTGTCGACACGGCGCAACACCGGAATCCGCAGGCTATAAGCCTCGAACCAGGATTCGTCTTCAGCGATGTCGACCAGTTCCACCAGCAGGCCGTGCTCGACAAAAGGCATCAACTCGGCCTCGGCGACTTCACACAAATGGCATCCAAGGGTGCCGAACAGCTGACATTCAGGAGGCATGATTGCTCAACCAAAAAATGAGTGGGCCTATTCTAGGCCGCACCTGAAAACCCGTCGAGCCAGCGCCGCCCAAAGGCTCCAGCCCCTCAACAAAGGGGCACAGGCAAAACCCTGACGCAAATCAGTCCACAGAAAAATCATTTGCGCGATCCTCCCGGTCTTTTTGCCTCTACGCTTGAAAAGCCTGATCTGCCATCGGAGTGTCCAGTGTTTGCCAATCTGTTGATCATCCTCGCCTCGTCCCTCGTGGTCATTGCCCTGTTCCGTCGCCTGCGGTTGCCACCGGTTCTGGGTTACCTGTGCGTGGGACTGCTGGTCGGGCCGAGCGCCTTCGACTGGGTCAACGAAAGCGAACACTTGCCTGACGTAGCCGAGCTGGGCGTGGTGTTTCTCTTGTTTTCACTGGGCCTGGAGTTCTCCCTGTCGAAGATGATCGCCCTGCGCCAGGTGGTGTTTCGTCTCGGCAGCCAGCAGGTGCTGATCAGCACTGCGCTGCTCGGTTTGCTGCTGATGCTGTTGGGCATGCCGATGACGCCGGCGCTGTTGCTCGGTGCCGGGCTTTCGCTGTCCTCAACGGCGATTGTGACCAAAGAGTTGGGCAGCCTCGGCGAGGTATTCAGCAGTCACGGCCAGAATGCCGTTGGCGTTCTGCTGTTTCAGGACGTGGTCGCGGTATTGCTGCTGACGTTGGTGCCAGTGTTTGCCGGCAGCAGCGAGCAAGCCTGGTACTGGGCGTTGCCACTGACCCTGGCAAAAACCGTGGTGCTGTTTGTCGGTCTGCTGCTGGCCAGTCGCTGGTTACTGCCGCGGCTGTTCCATGAAGTGGCCGCGTCACGCTCGGCAGAATTGTTCGTGCTGCTGGCGCTGGTGATTGTGCTGTTGACCGCGTGGCTGACGCACCTGCTGGGGCTGTCCCCTGCCCTTGGTGCATTTCTGGCTGGCATGTTGCTCGGTGAAAGCCACTATCGACACCAGATCGAGGCGGATATCCGGCCGTTCCGCGACATTCTGCTCGGGGTGTTTTTTGTCAGCATCGGCATGCTCATCGACCTGCAACTGTTCGTCAGTCACAGCCTGCTGATCCTCGGGCTCACCGTCGGCTTGATGGTGATCAAGGGTATCGTCGTCGCCTTGCTGGTGAAGTGGCGCGGCAGTGACAGCGAAACAGCATGGCGCAGCGGTCTGGCGCTGGCGCAGGGGGGCGAGTTCTGCTTCGCCCTGATGGCACAGATGCAACAACACAGCATGATGCCCGAAGCACTGGGCGACCTGCTGCTCGCAGCGACGTTCTGCTCAATGTTGCTGACGCCCTTGTTGCTGCGCGCAGCGCCACGCATCGCAGCAGTGCTGCACCGCAAACCCAATCAGGAGGCGCAGATCGAAGAGATCAGCGCACTCAATGCCGACCTCAACCAGCATGTGGTGATTTGCGGCTACGGCCGCGTCGGCCAATCCATCGGTCGTTTCATGCGCAACGCCGAGCAGCCTTTTATTGCGCTGGACAATGACCCGGTGCGGGTACAGGAAGCCGCCAGTGGAGAAAGCGACGTGCATTACGGCGACTCGTCGCGCGGCGATCTGCTGACTGCTGTCGGCCTGTTGCGCGCCAGACTGCTGGTGGTCGCCGTGGATCAGAGCGACATTGCCCTGCGTATCCTCAAGGAAGCACGTCGGCTCAACGCCCACGTACCGATACTGGTGCGTACCCGCGACGACAGCCAGTGGGCCGAACTGAAAGCCGCCGGCGCCACCGAAGTGGTGCCGGAACTATTGGAGTCGAGCCTGATGCTCGCCTCCCACGCCTTGATCATGCTCGGCTTGCCGGCGCATCAGGTGCAGGAAAAAGTCGATCAGGTGCGCATCGACCGGTATCGCCTGCTCCACGGTTTCTATCCCGGTAGCGACGATGCCGAGACTTAATCCTGACTTACCGCGCCGATCTTGTGCAGCGACAGGTCAGCGCCGTAATACTCTTGTTCCTGACTCAGGCGCAGCCCGTGCAGCGCCTTGATCACGCCGTACACAGCGAAGCCACCGATCAGCGCCACCGCAACACCCAGCGCGGTGCCGATCAACTGGCTGATCAAGCTGACGCCGCCAATACCGCCGAGCGCAGTCTGGCCGAAAATCCCGCAGGCAATCCCGCCCCACACGCCGCACAAACCGTGCAATGGCCACACACCCAAGACATCATCGATGCGCCATTTCACCTGGGCGGCGGTAAAGCACCAGACAAACAGTGCACCGGCGATCGCGCCAGTCACCAGCGCGCCGACCGGATGCATCAGATCCGACCCGGCACAGATCGCCACCAGCCCGGCCAATGGGCCGTTATGCAGGAAGCCCGGGTCATTACGTCCGACAAGCAGCGCCGCCATGGTGCCGCCAACCATCGCCATCAACGAGTTGACCGCAACCAGACCGCTGACGCCTTGCAGCGTCTGCGCGCTCATCACGTTGAAGCCGAACCAGCCGACAATCAGAATCCAGGAACCCAACGCCAGAAAGGGAATGCTCGACGGTGCGAACGCCACCAGACGACCGTCGCGATAACGGCCATTACGCGGCCCCAGCAGCAATACCGCCGCCAGCGCCAGCCAACCGCCCATGGCGTGCACCACCACGGAACCGGCAAAATCATGGAAAGCGGCACCGAACTGCGCCGTCAGCCACGCTTGCAAACCGTAGTTGCCGTTCCAGATCATGCCCTCGAAAAAGGGGTAGATGAACGCGACAATCAAGGCCGTGGCGCACAACTGCGGCACGAAACGCGCGCGCTCGGCAATGCCGCCGGAAATAATCGCCGGGATCGCTGCGGCAAAAGTCAGCAGGAAGAAAAACTTCACCAGTCCATAACCGTGATCGGCACTCAGCACCGCCGCCGGCTGCATAAACGTCACGCCATAGGAAATCCAATAGCCTATAAAGAAATAGGCCAGGGTCGAGACGGCGAAATCACTGAGAATTTTCGACAGTGCATTGACCTGGTTTTTCTGGCGCACCGTACCGACTTCCAGAAAGGCGAAACCGGCATGCATCGCCAGCACCATCACCGCACCGATCAGAATGAACAAGGTATTGGAGCTGTGAACCAGCGTGTCCACAGCGCTTTGCAGATTTTCCATAAGCAGGCAGACCTAAAGGCGAAAAAGGCACCAAAGCGGTTCATGCGCACATTTCATGCACCAAGTTGCGACCACGCAGTCACAGATCCGAAGGTCCGGCGAACCGCTTTGGCGCACGAGGTCGATGTCCTGACACGAACCGGGCTTGTTTGGGATAAGGTTTCTCAATGCGCACGCCCGGCAACAGCGCACAACCGCCGGGGAACGCACCACGACACAGCAAAAGTTGTACCAGTCATTTGTACTGAACCTTCGCGCAAGGCTCATACTCGAACGCTTCAGACGTCACTTACGGAGATCCACCCATGGCCAGCATCAAGGCAAAGACCGCTCAAGAAATCCTGATGAACGACTTCCAGACTTTGGTCGCCGACACCGAACGCTTGCTCGAGCACACCGCCACCCTGGCCGGCGATCAGGCCGATGAGCTGCGCGAGCAGATTCACGACAGCCTGCTGCGCGCCCGCGAAACCTTGAAACTGACCGAAGAAACCTTGCGTGATCGCGGTCAGGCGGCGGTCACGGCCACCGAAGATTACGTCTCGGCCAACCCTTGGCAGTCCGTCGGTATTGCCGCCGGTGTCGGCTTCCTGATCGGCCTGTTGGCTACCCGGCGCTGATTATGTCGATCGGTGAATCCGGCCCGGCTGCGGGCACCGCCTCTTCCACGCGACGCCTGGGCGCCGCCGTTCTCGGTCTGCTGCACAGCCATGTCGAATTGTTCGGCATTGAATTGCAGGAGCAGAAATCACGTACCGTCAGCCTGTTACTGTTCGCAGGCCTGGCGTTGGTCTTTGCCCTGTTATTACTGGTGGGCTTATCGACACTGGTGATGATTGTGTTTTGGGACACTTATCGCCTTGCTGCGATCATCGGCCTGTGCGTGTTCTATACCCTTGCCTCGATTTTCTGCGCGCTGCGCCTCAAGGCTGCGATCTTCGATGAGTCCTCGCCTTTCCACGGCACGCTCGAAGAGCTGGCCAACGACCGGGAGCGCCTGCTGCCATGAGCCTGCCTGAACTGCCACACAACAGCTCGCGTCGGGAAATGCGCAAGGCGTTGATCCGCCTGCGCATGGAAATGCATCGTCAGGAAATCCGCCATGAAGCCGGGCAAGTGTTGCAGCCTCTGCAGCGCATGCGCGGCATGTCGCAAAACCTGCAAGGTGGTTTCGGCATCAAACACGCGCCTTTGTGGGGCGTGGCCGCCGTTACGCTATTAGGCTTCATCACCGGCAAAGGCGCGAAAAGCGGCGGTGTCGGTGGCCTGACCCGCCTGATCCGGCTCGGCACCAGCCTCGGACCGCTGATCAAGCTGGTGATGCAGAGCTCGGCGAAACGCTGAACAGATACATCTGGCTACATTCTTGCACTGTCGGCGGGATGAACCTCTTTATCCGGAGGTTCGATCCCGTGCGCCTACCCGGTCGGCGGGGTTTACCAGAACAAGAACCACTAAGGAGGCCCCGTGATCGACGGGCAACCGCTCGCCTGCTTTCAGCCTTTCATCGATACCGCCACCGGACGCATTGCCGGCGTCGAAGCACTGGGGCGCCTGCGCCAGGCCGACGGTCAACTGAACTCGGTTGGGCCTCTATTTGCCGACCCACGCACGCCCGCCATTGCCCTGCGCCGTCTCGACCGGCAGATCCGCGACAACGCCTTGAGCCGCTTGCATGAAGCGCCGGCAGACTGGTTTCTCAGCCTGAACATGTCGCCACGCTGGATCAGTCGCCTGCGCGCCGATCAGGCCCTGCCCAGCCTCAAACAATTGGCGCGCTACGGTATCGATCCACAACGCATCGTCTTCGAGATCACCGAACTGGGTGGCAATGGTCAACGTCTGGCCGAAGTCGTCGCGCGCTATCGCGAGGCCGGAGCGAGGATCGCTATCGATGACTTTGGCGCCGGCTACTCGCAACTGGATCGAGTGCTGGCGTTGCAACCGGACATTCTCAAACTTGATATGCGGCTGTTCCAGGCCGCAGCATTGGGTGGGCCGAGCAGTGATGTGGTCAAGGCCCTGGCGCAGATGGCCGAGAAGACCGGCTGCTGGATCATCGCCGAAGGCGTCGAGACCGAAGCACAGTTGAATTTCGCCCTGGAATGCGGATCGCGCTATGTACAGGGATTCCTGTTCGCGCGGGCACAGGAGGCGTTTTTCCCCAGTGACGCGTTCGTCCAACGCTTCGCCGAGCTGCGCCAGCGCTATGTCCGGCAGAAACTCGTGGAGCGCGGGCGGCTGATGCAAATGCGCCAGCAACTCGCTGAACTGATGTCGATCCTGCAGGCCTGGGCTCAGGCCCATGCCCCTTTGAGCGCATTGCCGCAACTGGACGCCTTCCCCTGGCTGCTGCGGTTTTATCAATGCGATCGCCACGGCACGCAACTGACACCCAATCTGGAATGGCGGCAGCATGGCTGGGTCGCCGACAATCGCTATCTGGGGCACAACTGGTCGTGGCGCCCGTACTTCTATCATTTGCTCGCCGAAGGTTGGGAGGAGCGGCGCTTGACGCTCTCCAATACCTACCGCGATGCCACCAGCAATCAGTACTGCCTGACAGCCGGGCAGTTTTTCGACAACGGTGAACGTTTGCTGCTGATCGACATTGACGCCGCCGGACTGTAGTTCCGCTTGCAGGGGCGGACGTGAACCGGGAAGCTAGGGGTCAACGCCCCCAGTCACCTGACGGAGAGAATCAGCCTTGGATTGGCACACCCTGCTCAACCGCGAACGCCTCGGCAAGCCGCTGCACAGCCCGCAAGAACTTGGCCGCAGCCCTTTCCACAAAGACCATGACCGCATCATCTTCTCCGGCGCCTTCCGCCGTCTGGGGCGCAAGACTCAAGTGCACCCGGTCACCAGCAACGACCATATTCACACGCGCCTGACCCACTCGCTGGAAGTCAGTTGCGTCGGCCGTTCGCTGGGCATGCGGGTGGGTGAAACTCTGCGCAATACCTTGCCTGAATGGTGCGACCCGGCCGACCTCGGCATGGTGGTGCAATCGGCGTGTCTGGCCCACGACATTGGCAACCCGCCGTTTGGTCATTCCGGTGAAGATGCTATCCGCCACTGGTTCCAGCAGGCCGCCGGACGCGGCTGGCTCGACGGCATGAGCGAAGCCGAACGCGCTGACTTCCTCAATTTCGAAGGCAATGCCCAGGGTTTCCGGGTCCTGACCCAGCTGGAGTATCACCAGTTCGACGGCGGCACCCGACTGACCTACGCCACCCTCGGCACTTACCTGAAGTATCCGTGGACCGCGCGTCACGCCGACTCCCTGGGCTACAAGAAACACAAATTCGGCTGCTATCAGAGCGAGTTGCCGCTGCTCGAGCAGATCGCCCACAAACTGGGCCTGCCGCAAATCGAAGATCAGCGCTGGGCGCGTCACCCGCTGGTGTACCTGATGGAAGCCGCCGACGACATCTGCTACGCGCTGATTGATCTCGAAGACGGTCTCGAAATGGAGCTGCTGGAGTACGCCGAAGTCGAATCGCTGCTGCTCGGGCTGGTGGGTGATGATCTGCCGGAAACCTATCGGCAGCTCGGCCCGCAGGATTCGCGCCGACGCAAACTGGCGATCCTGCGCGGCAAGGCCATCGAGCATTTGACCAACGCCGCCGCACGGGCCTTTGTCGAGCAACAGGACGCCCTCCTCGCCGGCACGCTGCACGGCGATCTGGTCGAGCACATGCACGGCCCGGCCAAGCGTTGCGTGCTGAATGCCAAGGACATCGCCCGCAAGAAAATCTTTCAGGACAAACGCAAAACCCTGCATGAAATCGGCGCCTATACCACGCTCGAGATTCTGCTCAACTCGTTCTGCGGCGCGGCGCTGGAACAACACAACGGTCGTACACCGTCATTCAAAAACCGGCGCATTCTCGATCTTCTGGGCAGTAACGCACCGGATCCGCAAGGTTCGTTACACACGTCGTTCCTGCGCATGATCGATTTCATCGCCGGCATGACCGACAGCTACGCCAGCGACATGGCGCTGGAAATGACCGGGCGCTCCAGTCACTGACCCGCTCGCCTACGGGCGGCCATAACGATGGCCGCCCGTATCCACACAGCCTGTGATTATCGACCCACAAGTGTCGACGGGCGTCTGATATGGCTGGAATAGCGGCAATTATTGCGCCGATGACTCGGCAACTTTAAACATCTTTAAAAAGCCATTTATGGCCAGTACTTGCAAATCATTCAAGTCAAACTATAAGCCCATTCAAATCCAGCACTTCCTTACGTCAAACCTAGTTTGGTTGTAGTCCGTTTCCTCATTAATTGTAGGATTAATCCGATATCGTGACTGAAGCCATGTCACTTCATGCGAGTGCTCATTCAACTGAGCTAAGGTGCGCGCTTTATTCGTGCTTGCATGGGATTTTATTATGAACTCCGTTTTTATTGTCGACGATCACCCGGTCATCCGTCTCGCCGTTCGAATGCTGCTGGAGCATGAAGGTTACAAGGTCGTCGGTGAAACCGATAACGGAGTCGATGCCATGCAAATGGTGCGCGAGTGCATGCCCGATCTGGTCATTCTCGATGTGAGCATCCCCAAGCTGGATGGCCTCGAAGTACTGGCTCGCTTCAATGCCATGGGTTCCCCGTTAAAGATCCTGATCCTGACGGCACAGTGTCCGACGCTGTTCGGCATTCGCTGCATGCAATCCGGCGCATCGGGTTATGTCTGCAAACAGGAAGACTTGAGTGAACTGGTCAGTGCGATCAAAGCGGTACTGTCCGGTTACAACTACTTCCCCAGCCAGGCATTGAATCCGGTGCGCAGCGACGACATCCGTTTTGCCGAACTTGAATTATTCAAATCTGTTAATGATCGCGAGTTGATGGTCTTGCAACTTTTCGCTCAGGGTCGCACTAACAAGGAAATAGCCAAGGGCATGTTTCTGAGTAATAAAACCGTCAGCACCTACAAAAAACGTCTGATGCAAAAACTCAAGGCCAAATCCCTTGTAGAACTTATCGAGATGGCCAAACGAAACGCACTCGTGTGAGAGCCCGCATGCCCAGCCGTTTAAAGGACTATTTAATTACGTTGAGCGCAGGTTTTTACCTGAGCGCCAATGTGTTCGCCATGCCCGGCACCTCACCTGACTACGCCTTGCTCAGCCGGTCGGCGGACGAGCCAGTGCCGGTCACGCTCGAACACTCCCAACGGCAGTGGCTGCTGACACGTAACGAACTGGTCGTCGGCACCTCCGCGCCCGACTACCCGCCTTTTGACATGACGACCAGTGGCAAGGATTACGAAGGTCTGACCGCCGACTACGCCGGGCTCCTCGGCCAGGCCACCGGTCTAGCGATCCGGGTGCAGCGCTTTCCCTCTCGGGACGCGGCGATTAGCGCACTGGTCGATGGCCGGATCGACCTGCTCGGTACCGCGAACGGCTTCGAAGCGGGCAATGCCGACCTGGCGCTGTCGATACCCTATGCCATTGACATGCCGGTGCTGGTTACCCGCGAGGACGAAACCCGCTCACTCACCGAAGGCCTGGCCGGGCTGCGATTGAGCATGGTCTATCACTATCTGCCGTTGCCCGAAGTCAAGGCGCTGTACCCCAAAGCGCTCATCACCTGCTACCCCTCCTACCAGAATGCAATCAACGCCGTGGCGTTCGATCAGGCCGATGTGTTTCTCGGCGACACGCTTTCAACTCACTACATGATCAACAAGGGTTATCTGAACAACGTGCGCATGGCCAATTTCGGCAAGCAGGAAGCCCAGGGATTCAGCTTCGCCGTGCGCCGCAACAACCCACAACTGCTGGCGATCATCGATGCAGTACTAAAAGCTGTGCCGGCCAGTGAGCGTGACAATATTGCCAAGCGCTGGAGCGCTGGCAGCGATCTGCTGCTCACCGACCGGAAACTGCAACTGACCCAGCGCGAAGAAGCGTGGCTCAAACAACATCCGGTGGTCAGTGTGGTGGTCAATGAAGCGTTCGCGCCGCTGACATTCTTTGACAATGACGGTAATTTTCGCGGCATCAGTGCCGACCTGCTTGAGCTGATCCGTCTGCGCACCGGCCTGCGTTTCGAGATCCGTCGCAGCCGCAACGACGCGGAAATGATCCAGCAGATCGACCGTCATCAAGCCGATCTGATCGCCGCATTACTGCCGACGGCGGAGCGCGAGAAAACCCTCAACTTCAGTCGTCCCTATCTGGAAAACTCCTATGTTCTGCTGACCCGCAAAAGCGCGGATGGTCCGACCAATCTGGGCAAGCTCAAGGGCAAGCGACTGGCGATTGCCCAAGGCAATCCGATGGTCGAGTACCTGCGTCGGGAATATCCGCGCATCCAGTTGATCGAAACGGCAGATACGTTCAGCGCGGTGTCCCAGCTCGCTGAAGGCCATGTCGACGGTGCGGTGAACTCGCTGGTAATTGCCAACTATTTCATTTCTTCGCGAATCTTCAATCAGGCGCTGCAGATCACCACCACGATCGGCACGGGCCAGGCGGCGTTTTCACTGGCGACCGCGCGGGACAACACGGAACTGACGTCGATCATCAACAAGGCGTTGTTGAGCATCGCACCCGACGAACTGGGGGTGATCAATGGGCGCTGGCGCGGTTACTCCACTGTCTCGCAGAACATCTGGCACAACTACCAACGCCTGTTCTATCAAGTGATCATCGGTGCTTTCCTGTTACTGCTGTTGCTGCTGGTCTGGAACGCTTACATGCGCCACCAGATCAAAAAACGCCAGGCTGCCGAACGAGCGCTGAATGACCAGTTCGAATTCATGCGTTCGCTGGTCGACGGCACACCGCATCCAATTTACGTGCGCGACCGCCAGGGACGGTTGCAAAGTTGCAATGAGAGCTATCTCGAAGCATTCAATGCCCGCCGCGAGGATGTCATCGGCAAAAACGTCATCGAGGGTTCCCTGAGCAATGCCTTCGAGGCCCAAGCGTTTCAGGCCGATTACCAGCGTGTCATCGCCGAAGGCACGCCGATGGTCGTCGACCGGCCCCTGCACATCGGCAACCGGCGTCTGACGATCTATCACTGGATACTGCCGTACCGCGACTCCAGCGGTGAGGTGAAAGGCATCATTGGCGGCTGGATCGACATCAGCGAGCGCCGCCAGCTGTTCGACGAGTTGCGTACGGCCAAAGAACGGGCGGATGAGGCCAACCGGGCGAAAAGCACCTTTCTGGCGACCATGAGCCACGAGATCCGCACGCCGATGAACGCGGTGATCGGCATGCTCGAACTGACGCTCAAACGCATGGATCCGCAGCATCCGGATCGCTCATCCATCGACACCGCGTACCACTCGGCCAAGGACTTGCTGGGTTTGATCGGCGACATTCTCGACATCGCACGGATCGAATCCGGGCGTCTGAGTCTTTGCCCGGAACGGGTCAATCTGGTCGATACGGTGACGTCAGTGGCCAGGATCTTCGACGGTCTCGCCCGGCAGAAAAACCTCTCCCTGCAAGTCATCTTCAACCCACCAGATCTGGCCATCGATGTGCATCTGGACCCACTGCGTTTCAAGCAGGTGCTGTCGAATCTGGTCAGCAATGCGATCAAATTCACCGAACAGGGGCATGTGCGGATCACCCTCGACCTCATGAACACCGATGTACCTGCCCGCGCCCTGATGCAGCTGACCGTACAGGACAGCGGCGTCGGTATCAGTGCCGAGGATCAGCAGCGCTTGTTCGAACCGTTTGCCCAAGCGGAAAACAGCAGCCAGCAAGGCAGAGGTGGTGCCGGCCTGGGGCTGGTGATCAGCCGCAACCTGTGCGAAATGATGGGCGGGCAATTGCAATTGAGCAGCCAGCCTGGCATCGGCACCCAGGTCTGCGTCTCGCTGGCACTGGAAACGCTGCCAATACAGCTGAGCACGGTCAAAAGTGAATCCCCGATCAAGGCATCGCAGACCCCCTTACGCGTGTTGGTGGTGGACGACCATCCCGCCAATCGCCTGCTGATGTGTCAACAACTGGAGTTTCTCGGCCATCACTTCAGCATTGCCGAGAACGGTTGCAGCGGCCTGGAACTGTGGAAGACCGGCCATTTCGATCTGGTGATTGTCGACTGCAACATGCCGTTGATGAATGGCTATGAACTGACCCGCGCCATTCGGCAGCAGGAACTGCAGGCGCGCTGTCCGCCATGCACCGTGCTGGGTTTCACGGCCAATGCGCAGCCCGAAGAAATCCAGCGCTGCAAGCAGGCCGGCATGAACGACTGCCTGTTCAAACCCCTGAGCCTGAGCCTGCTCAGCCAGTGGGTCGATGGCATTACACCGACATCAGCGCCGCCGGCTTTCAACCTGCAAAACCTGAACATGCTGACCGGTGGCAATCCGGCCCAGGCTCGCCGTCTGCTGGCGGAATTGCTCAAAAGCAGCCGTCTCGACCGAGAGGAACTGCTCGCGCTGTCGCCGGAACAGGATCGCGGCGCGCTGATGGTGGTCGCTCACAAAATCAAGGGTGCGGCACGTATCGCGCAGGCATCGCGCGTGATCGAGTGTTGCGATGCCCTTGAGCAGGCCTGCGCCGAGGCCTTGGCGACAGACGAAGTCGCTCGCCGTTGCGAGGCGAGCAACCGCGCCATGCTCGAACTGGAGCAGGCATTACAGCAACAATTGGCGGTGTCGGATCGAAGCACAATGAGCTTGCCTTAACTATGCTTGGCGCTGAGCAGTGAGTTAACCATCATGGAGAGTCCGAAATGCCCAGCCCACTGCGCCCGGAGCAACGCCGGTTTCCGCTGCATGTGCACATCAGCGTCATGTTCACATTCCTGTTGCTGCTCACCGGGGTCGTACTGGGCCTGTTCAATTATCACCAGACGACGCAGATCATCCTCTCGAGCAGCAAAAAGCTGTTCGACAGGATCGAACAAGACGTACGTCTGGACATGTCCGCAACCTATCAGCCGATTCGGCACCTGCTGAGTTTGCTGGCGGATGACCCCGCCACTCAGGTCGCGCGCCTAGAACAACGCTTGCCCTTGCTCCGACCGTTTAGCCAGTCGCTCAGCGACAATCCCAATCTGGCGTCGCTATATCTGGGTTATGCCAATGGCGATTTTTTCATGGTGCGTCCGTTGCGCAGCACCGCCATCAAGACATTGCTCAAGGCCCCTGAAGCGGCGGCGTATCAGGTCTGGAGTATCGAACATGACCCGCAGGGCGCGGTGCACTCGCAATCGCTGTTTTTTGACCAGACATTGTCGCTGATCAGCCGTCAGGACAACCCCGACGACAGCTACGATCCGCGTAGCCGTGCGTGGTTCAACCATGCTCGCCAGCAAAACGAACAAATCACCACCGAGCCCTACGTGTTTTTCTCCACGCGCAATGTCGGCACGACGCTGGCTCGACGCAGCGGCGAGAACGCCGTCATCGGTGCTGACCTGACGCTGGTCGCCCTGTCGGCGGCGCTGAGCAAACATGTCGTCACACCCTCCACCGAAATTGCCCTGTTCGATGCCGACGGCAACGCCGTGGCCTATCCCGACAGCGAACGCCTGATCGTCGACAGTAGCGGCGCGCATCTGGCCAAAGCGGCGGATCTGAGTCCGGGCTTGCATGCGCTGTTGTCCGGCGCAGCCACAGGCAATCGCCTGGAAGCCGATGGTCGCCAGTGGATCGTCGCCCGCAGCAACATTCAGGAGGGCGGTCCGAAAGGTTTGCAGTTGGCGCTGCTGGTGCCCGAGGACGAGTTATTGATCGATGCCTACCGCCTGCGCTGGCAAGGCGCGCTGATCACCCTCGCGACCCTGCTGCTGTGCCTGCCGCTGGGCTGGGTGATTTCGCGAATTCTGGTCAAGCCGCTGCATGCGCTGGTCAAGGAAGCCGATGCGATTCGCAGTTTCGATTTCAATTTCCCGTTGGCCCGCCGCTCGCCGGTGCTTGAAGTGGACCAGTTGAGCGTGTCGATGGCGCGGATGAAAGACACCCTGGCGAGTTTCTTCCGGATCACCGACACCCTTGGCGCCGAAACCCGCTTTGCCCCCCTGCTGCAGCGGGTGCTGTTTGAAACGGTGCAGATTGCGCAGGCGCAGGCCGGGCTGATCTATCTGCGAGAAAGCGACAGCAGCCGCATGGAGCCATACGGGCTGGTGATCGATGGTACGTCTCAGGCGTTGGAAGCGTTCGACATTCAGGGCCACGACCTGCAGCAGAACAAAGGGCCGGCGTGGTTTGAACAATTGGTTGGCGCCAACAACGTGGTGAGCAACTTCGGCGTCGATCAGGCCGGCGACTTGCAGAAGGTCCTGCTGGCAATGCAATCGCCCCGCATCCATCTGATCGGCATCCGCCTGCACAACCGCCACAACGAAACCATCGGCCTGCTGATTCTGCTGGTGAGCGACAGCGGCACAGCAGCCGATCTGGAAAAACTGCGCCCTGATCGCATCGCATTCCTCCAGGCTGTCTCCGGCGCGGCGGCGGTCAGCATCGAGAGCCAACGCCTGCAAGCCCGCCAAAAGCAATTGCTCGACGCCTTCATTCAACTGCTCGCTGGCGCCATCGACGCCAAGAGTCCGTACACCGGCGGCCATTGTCAGCGCGTGCCAGAGCTGACGTTGATGCTCGCTCAGGCGGCAGCGGCAAGCGAGGCGCCGGCGTTCAGTGCCTACCAACCGAGCGAGGATGAATGGGAAGCCTTGCACATTGCCGCGTGGCTGCACGACTGCGGCAAGGTGACGACGCCGGAATACGTGGTCGACAAGGCCACCAAACTGGAAACCATCAACGACCGTATTCATGAAATTCGCACGCGTTTCGAAGTACTCAAGCGTGATGCCTGGATCAGCTATTGGCAGGCGTGCGCTCTGGGCGGCGATGAGACTGCACTGGCCGAATTGCGCGATGCCACGCTGACGGCGCTGGACGACGATTTTACGTTTGTCGCGCGCTGCAATCTGGGCAGTGAAGCGATGGCAGAGGCGGATCTGCAGCGCCTTGACCATCTGGCGCAACGCACCTGGCTGCGCACCCTTGATGACCGCTTGGGCGTGTCATGGGAGGAGAACCGGCGTCAGGCGCGCACGCCGGCACCGAATCTGCCGGTCAGTGAAAAACTTTTGGCAGACAAGCCAGAGCACTTGCTTGAACGCGACCCGAACGAGTTGATCCCCGAAGACAATCCATGGGGCTTCAAACTGGATGTACCGCACTACAAATACAATCGCGGCGAGCTGTACAACCTGAGCATCAACCGTGGCACCCTGACCCGCGAAGAGCGTTACATGATCAATCACCACATGGTGCAGACGATCATGATGCTCAGCCACCTGCCCTTCCCCGGCCACCTTGACAGCATTGCCGAAATCGCCGGCGGTCATCATGAAAAAATGGACGGCACCGGTTACCCGAAACGCCTGAAGCGTGAGGACATGAGCCTGCCCGCGCGGATGATGGCGATTGCCGATATCTTTGAGGCGCTGACCGCAGCCGATCGCCCGTACAAAAAGGCCAAAACCCTGAGCGAAGCCTTGGCGATCATGGCCACCATGTGCCGTGAGGCGCACATCGATGCTCAGCTATTCGGATTGTTCATCAACGAAGGCGTTTACATGCAGTACGCCGTGCGTTTTCTCGATCCCGCACAGATCGATAAAGTCGATCCGGCCAGCCTGTTGCACAAGGCTGGCCTCACCGCATGATCAGCAGTCGGTCAGACGCAGGAAAATCGCTGCCAGTTGCTCGATGCCGGCCTGATCCTGCGCGGTAAAACGCGACAGTTTCGGGCTGTCGAGGTCGAGTACACCGATCAGACGCCCTTCCTTGACCAACGGCACGACCAGCTCGCTGTTCGAGGCGCTGTCGCAGGCGATATGCCCCGGGAACGCGTGTACGTCTTCAACGCGCTGGGTTTGCCGAGTGGCCGCCGCCGCGCCACACACACCACGACCAAACGGAATGCGCACGCAGGCGATCTGCCCCTGGAACGGACCAAGCACCAGTTCTTCGTTGCGATTGAGGTAAAAGCCCGCCCAGTTCAGGTCATCGAGCTGGTTGAACAGGAACGCCGAAAACTGCGCGGCGTTGGCGATGAAATCGCGCTCGTCCGCCAGCAGCGATTCCAGTTGTGCGGCCCACATGCCATAGCCTTCGAGGCCCTGGCCGCTTTGTTGCAAATCAATCATGCCTTGTGCTCCAACAATTTCAGTCCCACCCAGTAACGGGCGAATTGGTACGCGCAACGTCCGTTGCGATTACCGCGGCCGGTGGCCCAACGCACGGCGAGGATGTCCAGTGCTTCGTCGCGCTGCCAGCTCAGGCCGGCCTTGGCGGCCAACTGGCCGATCCAGTGTTCGACGACGTTAAGGAAGTGTTCTTGGGTAAACGGATAGAACGACAGCCACAGACCGAAACGGTCCGACAGCGCGATCTTGTCTTCAACGGCTTCGCTGGGATGCAGTTCGCCGTCGACGCGTTTCCAGTTTTCGTTATCGCTCTCCTTTTCCGGCACCAGGTGGCGGCGGTTGGAGGTGGCGTACAGCAAGACATTGTCCGGGGCCTGTTCAAGCGAGCCGTCGAGGACGCTTTTGAGAACGCGATAATCGCCTTCTCCGGATTCGAACGACAAGTCATCGCAAAACAGCACGAAGCGTTGTGGCAGCTTGCCGATCTGCTCGACCACCCGCGGCAGATCCGCCAGATGATCACGCTCGATCTCGATCAGGCGCAGGCCGGCGGCGGCGTGTTCCGCCAGCAAGGCTCGCACCAGCGACGACTTGCCGGTACCGCGCGAACCCCAGAGCAACGCATGGTTGGCGGGCATGCCATCGAGAAACTGCTGGGTGTTGCGCCCCAGTTGTTCGAGCTGACGGTCAACGCCGATCAGGTCGGACAGGCGCATGTCGAGGCTGACTTCCAGCGGCATCAGATAGCCGCTGCGCCCGTCGCGTTGCCAGCGCGCCGCCAGACAAGTGCCCCAGTCGATCACCGGCCGTGGTGCCGGCAACAACGGTTCGATACGCGCCAGAACCGACTCGGCGCGTTCAAGAAAAGCATTTAATCGGGAATCCACGTCTTCTCCTCGGGCACGTTCACAGTGATGATGGTGAATCATGCGACGACACACAGATAAAAATCACCCTACCAAGCCTTGTTACAAGGCGATTCGGGAACCTCGGTATCCATACATGATCGACTATGCTTGAGCAGCGAAGGGAAACGGAAGTGGTTCAACACCCCATGGATATCAAATTCACCCACCGGCTGTCTTACAAGCAAGCCAGGCTTACCGTGCTGGTCGGGTTCATTCTGGGCACGCTGCTCAGCCTGCTGCAAATCGGCATCGATTATGCCAGTGAAGACGCCTCCATCAACCGTGAAATCCTGTCTTTGCTGGAAATCAGCCACAACCCGGCCTCACGGATCGCCTACAACATCGACGCCGAACTGGCGCAGGAACTGACCCTGGGCCTGTTGCGCTCGCCGGCAATCATTTCTGCGCAACTGATCGACAACAACAATACGGTGCTGGCCAGCGTCAAACGCCCGGAACTGCAAAGCGGCTATCGGGTCATCAGCGACTTCCTGTTTGGCGCCAAACGCCAGTTCGAAGATCGTCTGTATCTGGATCATCTGCCCAATGAATCGCTGGGCGTGTTAAGCCTTGAGGTCGACACCTATGCCTTCGGCAGCCGCTTCCTGCGCCGCGCCGAGGTGACCCTGCTCAATGGCTTCGCCCGCAGCCTGATTCTCACCGGCATCCTGTTGGCGCTGTTCTATGTGATGTTGACCAAACCACTGGTGCGGGTCATCCGCGAACTCAGCGGGCGCGACCCGCGCAGCGCCGAACCGACCACGCTGGAATGTCCGGCCGGCCACGCCAACGATGAAATCGGCGTACTGGTCAAAGTCGCCAATCAACAGTTCGAGAACATCGCCACAGAAATCCAGCAGCGGCGCAACGCCGAAAACCGGCTGACCGACTATCTCGGACAACTGGAAAATATCGTCTCGGCGCGCACCGCCGAACTCAAGGCGATCAATGCGCGGCTCAGCCAGTCCAATCAGGAACTCGAAGTCGCCCGCAGCACCGCCCTGGAAATGGCCGAGGCCCGCTCGGCGTTCCTCGCCAACATGAGCCATGAGATCCGCACACCGCTCAACGGCCTGCTGGGAATGATCGCGCTGTCACTCGACGGTCCGTTGAATGCCGAACAGCAGCAACAACTGTCGATCGCCCACGACTCGGGCAAGGTGCTGGTCGAATTGCTCAACGATATTCTCGACCTGTCGAAGTTCGATGCCGGGCAACTGGAGCTTGAGCACATCCCGTTCGATCTTGGCTCGTTGATTGAAGACACCGCCAACCTGCTGTCGCAGAACGCCGCGCCGAGCGTCGAACTGACCTGCCTGATCGACCCGCACTTCCCGGCACTGGTGCTGGGCGATCCGACCCGCGTGCGGCAGATCGTCAGCAATCTGCTGTCCAACGCGCTGAAATTCACCCGCTTCGGCCGGGTGGATGTGCGCTTGTCGACCTACAAGGATGGTGTGCGCATCGAGGTCTGCGACACCGGCATCGGTATCGCCCAGGACGCGCAGCTGAAAATCTTCCAGCCGTTTACTCAAGCGGGCGCCGGCATTACTCGACAATACGGCGGCACCGGGCTGGGTCTGGCGCTGACCTACAACCTCTGCGAAGCCATGCAGGGGCGCCTGACCATCAGCTCCGAGACCGGGTTCGGCAGTCAGTTCTGTGCCGAGCTGCCACTGCCGTGTCATACCCGCGCACTGGTTCCGGCGCCGCTGCACGGGAAAATCCTCGCCATCACCGCTGCCAGCAGTGGACTGGCGGAACTGTTGCAGAGTCTGCTGCCGGTGTGGGGACTTACATATGAGCAGCGCACCATCGATGACTCACTGCTGGGCCTGACGCCGGACGTGGTGATCACCGATTGTCCGGAGTGTCTGTTCGGCTTGCGCCCGACGCTTGGGGCGCCGATTCTGCTGGTAACCGCCTACGGCAGTTTCCTGCCCAGCGAAGAAGCCGCCGCCCTCGCGCCTCTGCAGCAACAGGCCCGACCATTGGCGCGTAATGCGCTGTACCAGAACCTGCGACGCACCCTGCAACCGGACGTGGTCGCCGTTAACGATGCGCAGCTCGAAACGTCTCCCTCGGTGCGGCGTGGGCGGGTGTTGCTGGTCGAGGACAACCCGGTCAATCAACTGGTGGCCAAAGGCATGCTTGGCAAACTGGGCTGCGAGGTCATCGTCGCCGCCCACGGTGCCGAAGCGCTGGATCAGTTGGAGTATCACGAATTCGATCTGGTGCTGATGGACTGCAACATGCCCGTGATGGATGGCTACGAAGCCAGCCGACAGATCCGTCAAAGCGGGCGCTGGCCGAGCCTGCCCATCGTCGCTCTGACCGCCAACGCCATGTCCGAAGAACGCGAACGCTGCCGCGCAGCCGGCATGAGCGACTATCTGGCCAAGCCGTTTCGCCGTGAAGAGCTGGCGGCGCTGCTCGATCAGTGGATCCCGACTACGACAGCGCTTTGATCTGTCCCAACAAGTGATCGAGGCCGTCACGCAACTCATTGAGACGGTCCAGATCCACCCCGCTGTCGCACAGCAATCGGGCCTTGAGCGGCCCGACCTGCTCGCGCAGGGCTTGGCCTGCCGGCGTCAGACTCAGGTGCACTTCGCGCTCGTCACGCGTTGAACGCTGACGCTGCACCCATTGCAACTGCTCCAGGCGCTTGAGCAATGGCGTCAGCGTGCCCGAGTCCAGTGCCAGACGCTCGCCCAACGCCTTGACCGTCGGTTGCTCCGGCGCAGCGTCCTGCCATTCCCACAACACCAGCATCGCCAGGTATTGCGGGTACGTCAGGCCGAGCTGATCGAGCATCGGTTTGTAGGCACGAATCACCGCCCGAGAGGCGGCGTACAGCTTGAAGCACAACTGGTTGTCGAGCTTCAGCGAATCGACCGGCAAGCTGTTCATTTGAGCAGGGCTTCGATCTCGCCGCTCAGCTCCTGCGGCTTGGTGGTCGGGGCAAAACGCTTGACCAGTTTTCCGTCCTTGCCAATCAGGAACTTGGTGAAGTTCCACTTGATGCCCTGGGAGCCAAGCAGGCCCGGCGCGCGTTTTTTCAGCTGCACGAACAGCGGATGCGCGTCTCCACCGTTAACGTCGATCTTCTTGAACAGCGGGAAGCTGACGCCGAAGTTCAGCTCGCAGAACTCACTGATCGCCCCTTCGTTACCCGGCTCCTGCTTGCCGAACTGATTGCACGGAAAGCCCAGAACCACCAGGCCCTGATCCTTGTAGGTCTGCCACAGTTCTTCGAGGCCTTTGTACTGTGGAGTGAAACCGCATTTGCTCGCGGTGTTGACCACTAAAACCGCTTTACCGGCGAAATCGGCGAGGGTCTTTTGCTCCCCCTTGATGGTGGTGCACGGAATGTTCAACAGGTTGTCGCTCATGGCGTCGGGCTCCGTAGACAGTCAAGAAAGATCAAACATAGCGAGCAATTAAATTGTGTGCAATTTAATTATCGAATAATAAGGCGACCCGAAGGTCGCCTTCATTCGTTTATGCGCGCGGAACCAGATCCAGGCAAACCGAATTGATGCAATAACGCAAACCAGTCGGCGGTGGGCCGTCCGGGAACACATGGCCCAGATGCGCATCACAGCGCGCGCACTTCACTTCCGTGCGGATCATGCCGTGGCTGATGTCACGGATTTCAGTCATCGCGCTTTCGCCGATTGGCGCGTAGAAGCTCGGCCAGCCGCAGCCGGAGTCGAATTTGGTCTTGGAGTCGAACAACGGCTCGTTGCAGCAGACGCAGTGGTAGATACCATCGGTCTTGGTGTCGTTGTATTTGCCGGAGAACGGGCGCTCGGTCGCGCTCAGACGACAAACGTTGTACTGCTCAGGGTCGAGCATCGCCCGCCATTCTTCCAGGGTTTTTTCCAACTTTTCCATCATCACACCTCAGCGGCTGAAAAAGCCCGATCTGTACCTTTTCCACGGATCGGGCGGCACGTATGATTGCGCCTCGTCACGCACCAGTCTGGCAGCCAGACCGGGCGCATTCAAACGGATTATGGGAGCCACGGCTCAAGACGTCCGCCTGTGTGAAGACGCAGGAATCCCAGTACGGTTGTCCATCCGCCGCCTGGATCGTTCATTTTCGGGATCACATCGCCATGCAGTTCAGCAAATCGAACAAGCTCGCCAACGTCTGCTACGACATTCGCGGCCCGGTGCTCAAGCACGCCAAACGACTGGAAGAGGAAGGCCAGCGCATCCTCAAGCTGAACATCGGCAACCCGGCGCCGTTTGGTTTCGAAGCGCCGGACGAAATTCTTCAGGATGTGATCCGCAACCTGCCGACCGCGCAAGGCTACAGCGACTCCAAAGGTCTGTTCAGCGCGCGCAAAGCGGTGATGCAGTACTACCAGCAGAAGAATGTTGAAGGTGTCGGCATCGAAGACATCTATCTGGGCAACGGCGTGTCCGAGCTGATCGTGATGTCGCTGCAGGCGCTGCTCAACAATGGCGACGAAGTGCTGGTGCCAGCCCCGGACTATCCGCTGTGGACTGCCGCCGTCAGCCTCGCCGGCGGTAACGCCGTACATTACCTGTGCGACGAAGGCGCCGACTGGTTCCCGGATCTGGCCGACATCAAGGCCAAGATCACCCCGAACACCAAAGCCATGGTGATCATCAACCCGAACAACCCGACCGGCGCGGTGTATTCGAAGGAAGTGTTGCTGGGCATGCTGGAAATCGCCCGCGCGCACAACCTGGTGGTGTTCTCCGACGAGATCTACGACAAGATTCTGTACGACGATGCCGTGCACATCTGCACCGCGTCGCTAGCCCCGGACTTGCTGTGCCTGACCTTCAACGGTCTGTCGAAGTCGTACCGTGTGGCGGGTTTCCGCTCCGGCTGGATCGCCATTTCCGGGCCGAAGCACAATGCCCAGAGCTACATCGAAGGCATCGACATGCTGGCCAACATGCGCCTGTGCGCCAACGTGCCGAGCCAGCATGCGATCCAGACCGCATTGGGCGGCTATCAGAGCATCAACGACCTGGTGCTGCCGCAGGGTCGTCTGCTGGAACAGCGTAACCGCACCTGGGAATTGCTTAACGACATTCCAGGCGTGAGCTGCGTCAAACCGATGGGCGCGCTGTATGCGTTCCCGAAGATCGACCCGAAAGTCTGCCCGATCCATAACGACGAGAAATTCGTCCTCGACCTGCTGCTCTCCGAGAAGCTGCTGGTGGTACAGGGTACGGCGTTCAACTGGCCGTGGCCGGATCACTTCCGCGTGGTCACCCTGCCCCGCGTCGACGATCTGGAAATGGCCATCGGCCGTATCGGCAACTTCCTCAAGTCCTACCGCCAGTAACTGGCCAGCAGTGCGCAACGGCCAAACGTTGCGCACTGTCTGATTCAGCAACACTTCTGCGTTCCGCGTCCGCGCACGCCTTCTACACTTGCGATTCGTACCGTTTACCTGCGTCCAGCTTAATGGCGACGGGTCGCGGCTGGCCGTCATCCCTATCGTTATCTGTCGTGGGAAATGTGCCGGGCACCGAAGAATCCGCTGTAGGACACAGTTTGAAATAGTCACTCAGTTGAATAGCCCGGTGCAGCACCTTATATACCCCGCAGTACGCTACATCTTTAGCTTGAGGAGATTTCTACAACCATGATGCGCATCCTGCTGTTTTTGGCCACTAACCTGGCGGTCGTGCTGATAGCCAGCATCACCCTGAGCCTTTTCGGCTTCAACGGGTTCATGGCGGCCAACGGGGTTGATCTCGACCTTAGTCAGCTGCTGGTTTTCTGTGCAGTCTTTGGTTTCGCCGGCTCGCTGTTCTCGCTGTTCATCTCCAAGTGGATGGCGAAGATGAGCACTGGCACCCAGATCATCAGCCAGCCACGTACCCGGCATGAGCAATGGCTGCTGCAAACTGTCGAGCAACTGTCCCGCGAAGCCGGGATCAAGATGCCCGAAGTCGGTATTTTCCCGGCCTACGAAGCAAACGCCTTCGCCACCGGCTGGAACAAGAACGACGCGTTGGTCGCGGTCAGCCAGGGCTTGCTCGAGCGCTTCTCACCCGATGAAGTGAAAGCCGTGCTGGCCCACGAAATCGGCCACGTCGCCAACGGCGACATGGTCACCCTGGCGCTGATCCAGGGCGTGGTGAACACCTTCGTGATGTTCTTTGCGCGGATCATCGGCAACTTCGTCGACAAGGTGATCTTCAAGAACGAAGAAGGCCAGGGCATCGCCTACTACGTGGCGACCATTTTCGCCGAACTGGTGCTGGGCATTCTCGCCAGTGCGATCGTCATGTGGTTCTCGCGCAAGCGCGAATTCCGTGCCGACGAAGCCGGCGCCCGCCTGGCCGGTACCAGCGCAATGATCGGCGCACTGCAACGCCTGCGCGCCGAACAGGGCCTGCCGGTGCACATGCCGGACACCCTTAATGCCTTTGGCATCAACGGTGGCATCAAACAGGGCTTTGCCCGCATGTTCATGAGCCACCCACCGCTGGAAGAGCGTATCGACGCCCTGCGTCGTCGCGGTTGATCCGACCGGTGCAACAATGAAAAAGGCCCGCAGTGATGCGGGCCTTTTTCGTTGGCTTGAATTCAGGTTGTTCTGGCTGGCCTGATCGCGAGCAGGCTCACTCCTACAGGGTTTTGTGGAGGTCACACAATCTGTGATTCAGCACCCATCATTGTAGGAGTGAGCCTGCTCGCGATGAGGCAGGAACATCCAACACAACTTAGAGAGAAGAAACCCGATAAACCCGCTCCTCCAGCCGCGTCACGCCAGCCTGAAGGAACTTCCAGCTCTCCCCCAGCACATCCTGCTCTTCCAGCACCTGCACCTGCCAGGCACCACTCAGCAACCGCTGCACCTCATCATCCCCCACCGCAAACGGCGGCCCCGGCATCTGCGCCTGATCGTAGTCCAGGGTAATCAACAACCCTTGCACAGCCAGCGGCAGAATCTGCTGAAGATGCGCCGCATAGCGCTCACGCATCGGCGCCGGCAAGGCAATCAGCGCGGCGCGGTCGTACAACGCGGTGCAATCGGCCACATCGCTCGCCGTTAGCGCAAAAAAGTCACCGCACCACAGCTCGATGGCTTCACCGCGATAGACCTTGAACGCGCCCTTCTGGCTGATCTGCGGCTGCACCTGATGTTCACTGAAAAAGTCCTCGATAGCCTTTTCCGACAGTTCGACCCCGAGCACCTGATGACCGCGTCCGGCCAGCCACACCAGGTCCAGACTTTTCCCGCACAGAGGCACGAGCACTCGCGCCGCTGCCGGTACCGCCCAGTGCCGCTGCAAATACGGGTTTACCTCAGGCAGATGGAAACCAATCTGCCCCGAAGCCCACTTCTTGTGCCAAAACTCAGGCTGCATGCATCACTCCCAATAATTCGATCAAAAAGCGTTAAAACTTATATTAGATTTAGATCAATGATCTGACTGAAGATGAAGCCATCTTAACGCTCAGGAACCCGTCATGTTGCCCAGCCTGTTCATTTCCCATGGTTCACCCATGCTGGCCCTGGAGCCCGGTGCCAGTGGCCCGGCTCTGGCTCGTCTGGCCGCCGAATTGCCGAAACCCAAAGCCATCGTTATCGTCTCCGCGCACTGGGAAAGCCAGGAATTGCTGGTCAGCAGCCATGCGCAACCGGAAACCTGGCACGACTTCGGCGGCTTTCCCCGGGCGCTGTTTGAAGTGCAGTATCCGGCGCCGGGTAATCCGCAACTGGCCGCCGAAGTCGCCAAATTGTTGCAGGCCGCGCATCTACCGGCACGGCTCGACCCGCAACGTCCGTTCGATCACGGTGTCTGGGTGCCGCTGTCGCTGATGTACCCGCAGGCGGATATCCCGGTGGTGCAGGTCTCCCTGCCGAGTCGCGCTGGCCCGGCGCTGCAAACCCGGGTCGGCCGCGCGCTGGCGAGTCTGCGTGATCAGGGCATTTTGCTGATCGGATCTGGCAGCATCACCCACAACCTGCGTGAGCTCGACTGGCACGCCGGCCCGGAAAGTGTCGAGCCGTGGGCGCGGGATTTCCGTGACTGGGTGATCGACAAGCTCGCGGCCGACGATGAGGCAGCGCTGCACGATTATCGTCAGCAGGCGCCGCATGCGGTGCGCAGTCATCCGAGTGATGAGCATTTGTTGCCGTTGTATTTCGCGCGGGGTGCGGGGGGAGAGTTCAGCGTTGCGCACAAGGGATTCACAATGGGTGCGCTGGGCATGGATATTTACCGCTTCGGTTGATGCCTTCGCGAGCAGGCTCGCTCCCACAAAGGCAAAAAACAGGCAAAAAAATCCCCGAACCAGTCGGGGATTTTTTATGTTCGATCAATCAGCCCAAGGGCGGATCAATCTTCGCGATAGCGACGCAGCTTCAACTGCTTGCCAGCAACGCGAGTGTCCTTCAGTTTGGTCAGGAGTTTGTCCAGACCATCTTCCGGCAGCTCGACGAGGCTGAAGCTGTCACGCACCTGGATGCGACCGATCGCTTCACGGGCCAGACCGCCTTCGTTGAGGATGGCGCCCAGCAGGTTTTTCGCAGCGATACCGTCACGCGCGCCCAGCGCGGTACGGCAACGAGCACGGCCTTCGCCCAAAGGCATTGGCGCGCGACGCTCGCGGTCACCACGATCAGGACGATCACCAGTGCGCTCAGGACGGTCGCCGCGCGGTGCGTTGTTCGGCACCAGTGGACGTTCCTTCTCGATCGCCGCCAGGTTCAGCGCTTGACCGTTGGTGGCTTTGCGCAGCAGCGCAGCAGCCAGAGCACGCGGAGTGCAGCCGATGTCTGCAGTCAGACGATCGAGCAGCTCACCGTGAGTCGACTCGGCATCAGCGACCAGCGGCGACAGGCTGTTGGTCAGTTTCTTGATGCGCGCATCGAGAACGGCTTGAGCGTCCGGCAGGCGTACTTCAGCAACTTTCTGACCGGTTACACGCTCGATCACTTGCAGCATGCGGCGCTCACGTGGAGTCACCAGCAGCAGTGCACGACCTTCGCGACCGGCACGGCCAGTACGGCCGATACGGTGAACGTAGGACTCTGGGTCGTACGGCATGTCAACGTTGAACACGTGAGTGATGCGCGGAACGTCCAGACCACGAGCAGCTACGTCGGTCGCGACAACGATGTCCAGACGGCCATCTTTGAGCGAGTCGATGACGCGCTCACGCTGGTTCTGGGCGATGTCACCGTTCAGCGCCGCGGCTTTGTAGCCTTTGGCGTCGAGGGCGCTGGCCAGATCCAGGGTCGCTTGCTTGGTACGCACGAACATGATCAGAGCGTCGAAATCTTCCACTTCCAGCAAGCTGAGAACGGCCGAAGTCTTCTGGTCAGCGTGAACCAACAGGTGAGCCTGTTCGATCGCGGTAACGGTCTGGGTCTTGGTCTGGATCTTCACGTGTTGCGGATCGCGCAGATGGCGTTCGGCAATGGCGCGGATCGACTGCGGCAAGGTAGCCGAGAACAAAACGGTCTGACGGGTCGCTGGCAGAGCCTTGAAGATGACTTCCAGGTCATCCATGAAGCCCAGTTTCAACATTTCGTCAGCTTCGTCGAGAACCAGGTGGTTCACGGTCGACAGAACTTTTTCGTCGCGACGCAGGTGGTCGCACAGACGGCCCGGAGTGGCGACAACGATCTGTGCGCCATTACGGATTGCTTTCAGTTGTGGGCCCATAGGCGCGCCGCCGTAAACGGCCACAACGGTAACGCCCGGCATTTGCTTGGCGTAGGTTTCAAAAGCGGTTGCTACTTGCAGCGCCAACTCACGAGTTGGCGCCAGGATCAGGGCTTGCGGTTCGCGCTTGGCAGGATCGATGCGGTGCAGAATAGGCAGTGCGAACGCGGCGGTTTTACCGGTACCGGTTTGCGCCTGACCAATCATGTCCTGGCCGGCCATGATGATCGGGATCGATTGCTGCTGAATCGCCGAAGGCTCTTCGTAGCCAGTCGCTGCGACGGCTGCAAGAATATTCGGGTTAAGATTAAAAGCGGCGAATCCGCCGGTTTCCTGGGTCATGGGTCTGCCTCTAAGTGCATCCGCAAAGACCCATGCTCCAAAGCTGCGCATGCCGTGTTGAGACTCAAGAGTCGCCCTGGCAGCTTTGTCGGCGGGGATTTGCGAAAACGAATGAATGAAAAAAAGAATCGTCCGGGAAGAGCCCGCAATGCGGACGTGCAGCCGAAGCTGACTTCGGGAAATGCGCTACCTAAACGCGGCCCGGTTAAAGGCCGGCGCGCACTATACCGGATTTTGCCCAAAAAGGGAGCTTTTTTTATTGCCTGAATGAGCGTGTCACCGCTGTGTAACGGGGTTTTGCGGATAATCGCGCGAAGGTCTATTTTTCAAAGGCCCGGCCCTGCGGGCGATGACGCTTAAACGATTCACTGATGTGCGGCATACCGTCGCTGCACCCGCCCTTCCCGCCCGAGGATCTACCCATGAATCAGCCCTGCCCCGGCCGCGTCAGCCGTGAACGTCGTGGTCACGTCCATCTGATTGGCCTGGATCGAGCGGCCAAGCGCAATGCTTTCGACCTCGACCTGCTCAACGAGCTGAGCCTGGCCTACGGCGAGTTCGAGGCCGACAGCGAAGCGCGGGTGGCGGTGGTGTTCGGGCATGGCGAGCACTTTACCGCTGGCCTGGATCTGGTCAACGCCAGTTCCGCCCTCGCCCAGGGCTGGCAGGTTCCGACCGGCGGTTGCGATCCGTGGGGCGTTTTCGTCGGGCCACGGGTGAGCAAACCAGTGATTGTCGCCGCGCAGGGTTACTGCCTGACCATCGGCATCGAGCTGATGCTGGCAGCCGATATAAACCTGTGTGCGAGCAATACCCGCTTCGCGCAGATGGAAGTGCAGCGTGGGATCTTTCCTTTTGGTGGTGCGACTTTACGTTTTCAGCAGATCGCCGGTTGGGGCAACGCGATGCGCTGGCTGCTGACCGGCGATGAGTTTGATGCGCACGAGGCGTTGCACCTGGGGTTGGTGCAGGAAGTCATGGCCAGCGAAGACCTGTTGCCGCGGGCGATTGAATTGGCTGAGCGGATTGCCCGGCAGGCGCCGTTGGGGGTGCAGGCGACGTTGATGTCAGCGCGACAGGCAAGGTATGAGGGTGAGACGGCGGCCGCGCAAGGGTTACCGGCGTTGGTGAAGAAATTGTTGGCGAGTGAGGATGCCAAGGAAGGGGTGCGGTCGCTGGTGGAGCGGCGGCCTGGAGTCTTCAAAGGGATCTGAAATATTTGCTGGTTATCAGATCCTTTTCGCGAGCAGGCTCGCTCCCACAGGGAAAATGCATTCCAATGCGGGAGCGAGCCTGCTCGCGAAGAGGCCGTCACTGACGACTCAGGTCGCCGGGCGAATACTGTTGATCAACGACTGTAACGAATACCCCAACCGCGGTGCCAGCGCTTCAGCCCGGGCCGTCAGTGCCTGCATGTCCAACACCTGATCTAGATCCGCCGGCACAATCAGAATCACGTTGCCCTCCTTCACCGGCAATTCCCAGTAATGCCGGTGATACAGCCCGCGCAACAACGCCGCACCCAACGGCTTGCCGTCATCGGTGGCCCACTGATTGATCACCAGCCAGCCACCCGGATTCAGACGCTTCTGGCAGTCGCCGAGAAAACTCCAGGCCAGATGCCCGACGCCCGGACCGACATCGGTATACAGGTCGACAAAAATCAGATCTGCAGGCTCGGCGGTCGGCAGCAGTTCCAGCGCATCGCCAACGCGTATATACAAGCGTGGATCATCGTCCAGGCCAAGGTACTCGATGGCCAGGCGCGGCACATCCGGACGCAGTTCAATGGCTTCGACATCTTCCAGCGGCAGAAACTTGAGGCAGGCCTGGGTCAATGTACCAGCGCCGAGCCCGAGAAACAGCGCGCTCTCCGGCTGCTCGTGGCACAACGCACCGATCAGCATCGCCCGGGTGTAGTCGTACTCCAGCCAGCTCGGATCTGCGGTGAACACGCAGCTCTGCTCGATCGCATCGCCGAACTCCAGAAAGCGGTAATCAGCCACTTCCAGCACGCGAATCACGCCGAACTCATCCTGTACTTCGGCGAGCAGATGCTCGACGCGCTCCTCAGTCATTTCGTCTCCTGATGGTCACCGGGCGCGGTGACGCGATGGCACCGCTGTGGCGCCGTGGCAAAGCGGCGATTGTCGGCGATGGGGCGGGAGCAGGTCACGCACTAATTGCTGCTACCATTGGGCTTCCCGTGCGTAGAACCAATTAGAGACCGTGATGAGCCAACCGTGGAGCCCTGATAGCTGGCGCGCCCTGCCGATCCAGCAACAACCCCAATATCCTGACGCGGCGCATCTGCGCCAGGTCGAGCAGACGCTGGCCAGTTATCCGCCACTGGTGTTTGCCGGCGAAGCGCGCGAACTGCGCCGCCAGTTTGCCGAAGTCACCCAGGGCCGGGCATTCCTGCTGCAGGGCGGTGATTGCGCGGAAAGCTTTGCCGAATTCTCCGCTGCGAAGATTCGCGACACGTTCAAAGTGTTACTGCAAATGGCGATCGTCATGACCTTCGCCGCAGGCTGCCCGGTGGTCAAGGTCGGGCGCATGGCCGGTCAGTTCGCCAAACCGCGTTCGGCCAACGACGAGACCATCAACGGCGTGACGCTGCCGGCTTACCGGGGCGACATCGTCAACGGCATCGGCTTCGACGAAAAGAGCCGCGTGCCGGATCCAGAGCGCCTGCTGCAGTCCTACCACCAGTCCACCGCGACCCTGAACCTGCTGCGCGCGTTTGCTCAGGGCGGTTTTGCCGACCTGCACCAAGTGCACAAGTGGAACCTCGATTTCATCGCCAATTCGGCGCTGGCTGAAAAATACAGTCATCTCGCCGACCGCATCGATGAAACCCTGGCGTTCATGCGCGCCTGCGGCATGGACAGCTCGCCGCAACTGCGCGAAACCAGTTTCTTCACCGCCCACGAAGCGCTGCTGCTGAACTACGAAGAAGCCTTCGTGCGTCGCGACAGCTTGACCAACGATTACTACGATTGCTCGGCGCACATGCTGTGGATCGGTGACCGCACCCGTCAGCTCGACGGCGCGCATGTCGAATTCCTGCGCGGGGTGAACAACCCGATCGGCGTCAAAGTCGGCCCAAGCATGGACCCCGATGACCTGATCCGCCTGATCGACGTGCTCAACCCGGACAACGATCCGGGGCGCCTCAACCTGATTGCGCGGATGGGCGCGAACAAGGTGGGCGATCACCTGCCGGCGCTGATCCGCGCGGTGCAGCGCGAAGGCAAGCAAGTGCTGTGGAGTTCCGACCCGATGCACGGCAACACTATCAAGGCCAGCAGCGGCTACAAGACCCGCGACTTCGCGCAGATCCTTGGCGAGGTTAAACAGTTCTTCCAGGTGCACGAGGCGGAAGGCACTTATGCCGGCGGCATTCATATCGAGATGACCGGGCAGAATGTCACCGAGTGCATCGGTGGTGCGCGGCCGATTACTGAAGATGGCTTGTCGGATCGCTATCACACGCACTGTGATCCACGGATGAATGCTGATCAGTCGCTGGAGTTGGCGTTTTTGATCGCTGAAACCCTGAAGCAGGTTCGTCGCTAGACCGCGTCGCCTCCTTCGCGAGCAGGCTCGCTCCCACACTGGATTTGTGTCGTTCGCATATCCCCTGTGTGAGCGAGCCTGCTCGCGAAGGGGCCCGCTCAGTCACAGCCTGTCTGCGCCAATGCCACCCGCAACCGCGCCGCACTCTCGCGCTGACAATTCAACTGCACCCGCGCCAGCCCCAACCAATCCGCCATCCGCCGCAGATTCTCCGCCAGCGCCAGCATCCCCTGCTCATCCAGCCCCGGCGCTTCCTCGTGCAGCGCATGCACCGCCAACTGCCCCGCCGCCCGCTCGGCGCGCAAATCGACCCGTGCGGCGATCCTCTCGTTGTGCAAAAACGGCAACACGTAATAGCCGTAAACCCGTTTGTCCTGTGGCGTATAAATCTCCAGCCGATAGCGAAAATCGAACAAGCGCTCAGTCCGGCTACGCTCCCAGATCAACGAATCAAAGGGCGACAGCAGCGCACTGGCCATGACCTTGCGCGGGACGCTCGGCTCCGGCAGGCAATAGGCGATTTGCCGCCAACCGGCGACCTCGCACATCTGCAACTGCCCGGCTTCAACCAGTTCCGCGAGACGTGGCCGCGCATCCGCCGGATTCAGACGAAAGTAATCACGCAGGTCTTTTTCAGTACCGACACCCAAGGCCTGTGCCGCGTGCAACAGCAGCCCACGTTGCGCTTCGGCTTCATCAGGCAACGCCTGTTGCAAGATCGATGAAGGGATCACCCGCTCCGGCAAATCATACAAACGCTCAAAACCACGCCGCCCCGCCACCGTCACTTCACCCGCAGCGAACAGCCACTCCAGCGCATGTTTTTCCGCGCTCCAGTCCCACCACGGTCCGGCCTTGTCTGCACGGGTTGAAAGGCTGCCGGCGCCCAACGCGCCCTGCTCTTCCACCGAATTCAAGACCCGACGCACCACGTCCTGCTGCTCGCGACCGAATCTGGCCAGTTGCTGATAAATATCCTCGCCACGCCTGGCCCGCTGCATGCGCCAGCCCAGCAACGGATACATCGACATCGGCAGCAACGAGGCTTCGTGTCCCCAGTATTCGAACAACGTGCGACGTCGCCCCGAACTCCAGGCAGCCTGGTCGAGCAAGTCGGAAGAATAGGAACCGAGACGGGAAAACAGCGGCAGGTAGTGCGAGCGCACCACGGCGTTGACGGAGTCGATTTGCAGCAAACCCAGCCTTTCGATCAGCCGGTTGACGTGTGGCGCCTTGACGGTCGGCGGCTGGCGCCCGTTGAACCCTTGGGCAGCCAGCGCCAGTCGTCGCGCCTGTTTGAGGGAAAAGGCCAGAGTCGCGGGCATGAGCATCTCCTTGTCTGCTCGCAACCTACCTCACTGGAAGAGGGTTTGTGTAGCGTTCTGCTCATCATTTATGCAACGGGTCATTTATGCATCGGATCATCCCAGAACGGCCGCACGGACTCGTGTTCAACGTCGGCACGACTGACGCCGATGTCTTTCAACGCTTCGTCGCTCAGACTGGCGAGCAACTCGCGTTCACGGTGCAATTCGTACCAGCGGCTAAACTTGTGCAGCAGGTCGGAAACGAGATGGCCGTGGCCGGAAAATTTTGCGTCGTCTACATACTCTCTTTGACCTTTCATCGTGTTGCCTCCTTTGTGGATGGCTCAAGTCTCGCGCCGGCGCTAAGATCAATCCAACGAATGTTTCTGATGGCATGCATCACGGAGATTCATCAATTGTCGGCCTACCCCAGTATCGATACCGATGTCCTGCGCACCTTTGTCGCGATTGCCGATCAGGGCGGTTTCACCCGCGCCGGCGAAATGGTCAACCGCACGCAGTCGGCGGTGAGCATGCAGATGAAGCGTCTGGAAGAAGACGTGTTGCAGCGGCAATTGTTTGAGCGCGACGGACGCCAGGTGCGCCTGACCGCTGAAGGCCAGGTGCTGCTCGGATACGCGCGGCGCATCCTCAAGCTGCACAGCGAAGTGTTCAACACCTTGCGCGAGCCGCACATGGTCGGCACCGTGCGCATCGGCACGCCGGATGACTACGTGATGCGTTTTCTGCCGGGGATCCTGTCGCGGTTTGCGCAGTTCTATCCACTTATCCAGATCGAAGTGCATTGCGAATCGACCAAACAACTGTTGCAGCGTACTGACCTGGATTTGTCGATCGTCACCCGTGAACCGGGCAACGAAATCGGTCAGTTGCTGCGCAAGGAGCGTTTTGTCTGGGCCGAGGCGCAGAATTTCAGCGCCCACGAACAAACGCCACTACCTCTGGCGATGTTCAACAGTGATTGTTTCTGCCGCTTGTGGGCGTGTAACGCACTGGATGCGATGGGCCGCGAATACCGCATCGCTTATAACAGCACCAGCCTCTCGGCGTTGATGGCGGTGGTGAGCGCGGGTCTGGCGATCACCGCGCAACTGGAAAGCCTGATCACCCCGGACATGCGCATTCTCGGCGCCGCCGAAGATCTGCCGCTGTTGCCCGAGGCCAGCATCATGCTGATCCGCAACCTGAACAATCCGTCACCGATCACCGAGTGCCTGGCCGAGCATATCGTCGAAGGTTTTAAACTTTAAACGCGAGCATCACCGCACACAGCACCAGAAAACCGCAGAACAGCCCGCGCAGAAGTTTTTCCGGCATGGCGTGGGCAACTTTCACCCCCCAACTGATACTCGCCAGACCGCCGATGGCCAGCGGCAGGCCGATCATCCAGTCCACTTCGTGATGTACCGCGTAGGTCACCAGGGTCACGCCGGTGCTAGGCAACGCCAGCGCCAGCGACAAGCCCTGAGCGACCACTTGCGTGGTGCCGAAGAGGCTGGTCAGCACTGGCGTTGCCACCACGGCACCGCCGACACCGAACAAGCCGCCCATGGTTCCGGACGCCGCACCGAGGACGCCGAGCCAAGGCCAGGAATAGCGCATCTCGGAAGTCGCAGCGGGTTGCTTGCCAAACATCTTCAGCAGGTTGTACGCCGAGAGCACCACCAGGAAAGCGACAAAGCCGATGCGCATGGTTTGCGCATCGATACCCACCGCCCAGATCGAACCGATCCACGCAAAGCAGAAACCCATCAGCGCCAAGGGCAGCGCATGCCGCAGTTCGATGCGATTGCGCTGGTGATAGCGCCACAGCGCCAGCATCACGTTCGGCACCACCATGACCAGCGCCGTGCCTTGGGCAATCTGCTGATCGAGGCCGAACCACACACCGAGCAACGGGATAGCAATCAAGCCGCCGCCGATGCCGAAAATGCCGCCAAGTGTGCCAAGGGCGGCGCCGAACAGCAGGTACAACAAAAACTCCATCACAGCTGAATTCCTCTTACGTCAGGCGATTCATCCTACGCAGTCGTGGCTGGCGGGGAAACGCACAGCAACGCACAATGGCTATGCCGATTTCGCACAAGCGTGAATTCTCATGAACCCCAACCAACTGACTGAACAATTAGGGCTGTTTCTCGATGTGCTGGAGAGTGGCAGCTTTTCCGCCGCCTCGCGCCGTCATCCGCTGACACCTTCGGCCGTTGCGCGACGCATCGACAGCCTGGAAAGCGCCGTCGGCAGCCAGTTATTTATACGCAGCACCCACGCCGTCAGAGCAACACCCGCCGGTCTGGCGTTTGCCGAACGTGCCCGGCGCATTGTCGCCGAGTTGCAACTGGCGCGGGCCGAAGCCGTGTCCTTGAGCAGCGCGCCGGAAGGCTTGATTCGCATCGACGCCCCCGCCGCGTTCGGACGACGGCATCTGGCACCGGTGATCGCCGACTTTCTCGTCCTCTACCCGGGGCTGGATGTGCAGTTGCACTTGATCGACAGTTTCGTCGACATGGGCGGCTCGAACCTGGGCAAGGTTGACCTGGTGCTGCGTGCCGGGCAAATGGCTGACACACGATTGGTGGCCACGCCTTTGGCAAGCATGGTGCGCATAGCCTGTGCCAGTCCTGACTATCTCAAACGCCGGGGTGTGCCCGGCAGTCCGGCGCAACTTGGCGAGCATGACGGTCTGGACTGGGAAGGCCTCGCCCCGCCTTTTGCCTGGCGGTTCGAGCAGGACGGCCAGATGCACTTGCACCGCCCGGCGCGCATCCGCATGAGCGCCAACAATGCCGAAGCGCTGGTGTGTGGGGCTTTGGCGGGATTAGGGATTGCGCATTTGCCGACCTGGCTGGCGAGCGAATACCTGCTGCGCGGAGAACTGGTCCCGCTGTTCTGCGAGAACGGCCTGCCGCCCCCGGAATCCACCGGCATCTACGCACTGCGCATGGAACAGCAAACCAACTCGCGCAGCCGCTTGTTGCTTGAATACCTCAAGACTCGTTTCAGTCCAGTGCCGCCGTGGGATCTGGCGCTGCAACGGGATCTCGGCCGCCATTAGATCCGGAGAATTATCTGGCGCATTAAAGATTCGAGCGCTAGATTCATGACCATCACCGAACAAGGCTTTGACATGACTTCCCAACGCGACACCTGCGACGACCTGCTGCTGGATAACCAGGCCTGCTTCGCCCTGCATTCCACTTCGCTGATGATGACCAAGGTCTACAAGCCGCTGCTGCAAGCCTTGAACCTGACCTATCCGCAGTACCTGGCGATGATGGTGTTGTGGGAGAAGGATGGATTGACGGTCGGAGAAATCAGCACTCGACTACTGACCGATCCTGGCTCGCTGACGCCACTGCTCAAGCGTCTGGAAGGCGAAGGGTTGCTCAGCCGCACCCGCAGTCGTGAGGATGAGCGGGTAGTGATTGTCGAGCTGACCGAGCAAGGCCAAGCGCTGAAAGAAAAAGCCCAGACCGTTCCGCAATGCATCCTCGGCGCCAGCGGCTTCACCCTGGAACGCCTGCAAAACCTGCAATCAGAGTTGCAGGCGCTGCGTAGCCATCTACAAGAAAGCCTTATCTAAGGCCCACCAATCCCTGTAGGAGTGAGCCTGCTCGCGATAGCGGTGTGCCAGTCAACTCAGAAGTCGACTGAACCACCGCTATCGCGAGCGGGCTCACTCCTACATTTGATCTCGTCGTCTGAAAAATATTTTTCAACGCCTGATCTCCCCGCCATCCCGTCTAAATCGCACTTTTCAGGCTGACCAGCGATTCGCCGTTTTGCCGAAACGCAAATTCTTCAGAAATTTATCTTGCGCGCAATATATTAGCGCGATACATTCACTTCGCACTTACTTAGCGCGCAAACAATTAGCGCAAAAAAAACACTCAACGAGGCTCACACCATGCAAACTCTCTACACTGCAATCGCAACCTCCACTGGCGGCCGTGACGGTCGTGCGGTCTCCAGCGACAACATCCTCGACGTCAAACTCGCCACTCCGAAAGAACTCGGCGGTGCCGGCGGCGCGGCAACCAACCCAGAGCAACTGTTCGCTGCCGGCTACTCGGCCTGCTTCATCGGCGCACTGAAATTCGTCGCCGGCCAGACCAAACGCAAAATCCCTGACGACGCCTCGATCACCGCCCACGTCGGTATCGGCCAGATCCCTGGCGGTTTCGGTCTGGACATCGACCTGCACATCAGCCTGCCAGGCCTGGAACAAGCCGATGCGCAAGCGCTGGTCGACGCCGCTCACCAGGTCTGCCCGTACTCCAACGCCACCCGTGGCAACGTCGATGTACGTCTGCACGTCACCGTTTGAAGCCATACGCAAATTCCAATGTAGGAGTGAGCCTGCGGCGTGACACATATCGCAGGCGCAAAAAAGCCCGGCTCAATGGCCGGGCTTTTTCTTTCCGTAAAAAGCAGTGCTTATTTGGCACGGCCTTTGTAGGAACCGCCTTCGCGGGTGTCGATTTCGATCTTGTCACCGATTTCGATGAAGTCAGCAACCTGCAGCTCAGTACCATTAGCCAGTTTGGCTGGCTTCATGACTTTGCCGGAAGTGTCGCCACGAGCCGAACCTTCGGTGTAGTCAACTACGCGCACGATGGTGGTCGGCAGCTCTACGGAAACCAGACGCTCTTCGAAGAAGATCGCTTCGCAAACATCGGTCATGCCTTCTTCAACGAAAGGCAGAACAGCTTCGATGTCTTCAGCGTTCAGCTCGTACATGGTGTAGTCAGTGGTGTCCATGAACGTGTAGGTGTCGCCGCTGATGAAGGACAGGGTCGCTTCTTTGCGGTCGAGGATTACGTCGTCCAGTTTGTCGTCAGCGCTGTAAACGATCTCGGTCTTGTAACCGGTCAGCAGGTTTTTCAGCTTGGTCTTCATGATCGCGCTGTTACGGCCCGACTTGGTGAATTCAGCTTTCTGAACCAGCCAAGGATCGTTCTCGAGACGGATCACGGTACCGGGTTTCAGTTCTTTACCAGTTTTCATTGCGAATATCCGAATTTGGATGGGATTTACAAAAATCTAGGCCGCGTATCATATCCAATTTAGGTAAAACTGTACCAGCGCTGCGGCAAGATCGGCCTGCAAGCCTTGTTCCAGACACCACGCTTCGGCATTTTCCTGCAGGTCTGGCCAATGTTTACGGACTTCGAGCCAGTGTTCACCGATGGGCTGACCGGCGCTCCAGGCTCGCCACAGACCGTTCATCGCCTCGGCAGCGGCCGGTGACAGACCTTTTGTGTAAAGCACGAGGAAGGCATCAAGCTTGTCCAGATGGATGTCTTCGTCCTGCTGATAGATGTGCCAGAGCATCGGCCGCCCCGCCCACTGCGCCCGCACAAACGAGTCCTCACCACGCACCGCGTTAAAATCGCAGCACCAGAGCAACTGATCGTATTGATCCTGACGGACGAACGGCAACACCTGCACGGTCAACGACTGACGCACATTGATCTCGCCCACCGTCAGCGCTTCCACCCCGAGCCAGCGCGCCACGTCGCCAAGAATCCGCCCTTCCGGCACCAACAGGTGAGTCGGCGCAGCGTCCGCCGCCAAAACGTCCAGCCAACTGGCCAACCCGGCGTTCTCGTAGGCAAACAGCGAAATCAGCTGGGCGCCAGGCGCACGATCGATCCCGAGACCTTGGAGGAATTGGCGCTGAGCCTCGGCATCCTGCTGAAATTGCCGACGCTGCTCGAGCAAGCCGCGCTCACGCAACAGCCCGCCAGTACCTGACTGGAATCCGGGAAAGAAGAAGAACTTCTGCACCGATTTGTATTTGACCGACGGCAACCCGTGACAGCCGATCACCCAGTCTTCGGCGCTGAGATAATCGAGGTTCATCCACAAGGGCGGCGGCTGTCGCGTGGCCATCGCGTCCATGTAGTCACTGGGCAACTGACAGGCGAACGCAGCAATCACCACATCCGCCGCCTCTGTGTGCACCCACTCGGCTGGCCAGTGCCGCACTTCGACGCCTTGTTGCGATTGCTGTGCGGCGTTGATATCGATCGCCGGGCAAATGCGTTCGAATGCGCGCAGATCATCGACCCACAAGCGCACCGCCAAACCATGCTCAGCCACCAATTGCCGAGCCAGACGCCAGGTCACGCCGATGTCGCCAAAGTTGTCGACCACGGTGCAAAAAATATCCCAGCGGGGTTTCAATTGCGGCATTCAAGACTCCCGTTGGCAAAAGCAGCGATTGTCCGCATAAATCACCTCGCGCAGAAGAGCCGACGGCGATTAATCTTCGTGCGACAATCGCCACTTGCCCGCAATCACCCGCCAGGAGGCAGCCATGCCCTACCGTCCCAACCCGCGTCGCCCGTTGCCTGTTCAGCTTAGCGCGCTGCATTTGACCGGCAGTATTGCCTTGGGCATGTGGCTGGGCTTCGTCGCCATTGCGCTGACCTGCTGGCTGCTGTCGCATTTGCTGTTCAAAGAACAACTGGCACCGGTTGCCCAGGCTGTGCAGCAGTTGGCTAATCCACCGGCGGTGCAGGTGCAGCCGGATATTCCGCCGCAGAGCCCGCTGTTCCAACAGTACGAAGAAAACCTGCGCAAGAGCGAGCAGCAAGTGCGTCTGGATCAGGCACGCGGCAGTACGCGCAATCTGTCGAATCCAAAATGCCAGTTCTGGTTGCAACAGGATCAGACGGCTCCAAGCGAAAAATCCCGCGCCAACGTTTTGCAATTCTGCGATTGATCATGAACAAGCACGCCGTCCACCAACTGATTCTCGACAAATTGCGCATCGACCTCGATATCGCCGAACGCGCCGCGCAAACCGCTTACGAAACCGCGACGCACGAAGAAAACATCGCCGAAAACAAGTACGACACGCTGGGTCTGGAAGCGTCGTATCTGGCAGCCGGGCAAGCAAAACGGGTCGAGGAAATCCGTCAGTCTTTGGCGTTGTGCCAGAACCTGACGCTGCGGGCCTACGATGAAAACCGTGGTATCGAAGTCGGTGCCCTGCTCGGCCTGGAGGACGAAAAGGGTCGCGAGCAATGGCTGTTTCTGGCGCCGGATGCAGCAGGCCTGAAAGTCGATGTGGTCGGTCAGCCGATTACCGTCATCACTCCGCGCTCGCCGCTGGGCAAAGGTCTGCTGGGCAAGTGCGAAGGTGATGAGGTGGAGATTCTGGTGGCGGGCACTCGGCAACAGTTTGCTGTCACCGAGGTACTCTGAGGCAACTGATCAGTGAACGGGTAGCTCGACGCCGTCGAACAGCTCTTCCAGTTCCTGCTTGTTGTGGCACTGAATGGCTTTGGCCATGACTTCGCGAGTCAGGTGCGGGGCGAACTTCTCGATGAAGTCGCACATGAAACCACGCAGGAAAGTGCCACGACGGAAACCGATCTTGGTGATGCTCGATTCGAACAGTTCGCTGGCATCCAGCACCACCAGATCGTTGTCGAGCTTGGTGTCGACTGCCATTTTAGCGACGATGCCCACACCCAGACCCAGACGCACGTAAGTCTTGATCACGTCGGCGTCGGCGGCGGTGAACACCACTTTCGGCGTCAGGCCGCGATGGCTGAAGGCTTCGTCGAGTTTCGAACGACCAGTGAAACCGAACACGTAAGTCACGATCGGGTATTCGGCCAGCGCTTCCAGGGTCAGCTTTGGCAACTTGGTCAGCGGATGGCCCTGCGGTACGACCACGCAACGATTCCAGCGGTAGCACGGCATCATCACCAGATCGCCGAACAGCTCCAGCGCTTCGGTGGCGATGGCAAAATCCACAGTGCCATCAGCGGCCATTTCGGCGATCTGCATCGGCGAACCCTGGTGCATGTGCAGCGCTACATCAGGGTACTGTTTAATGAAATTGCTGATCACCGGCGGCAGCGCATAACGTGCCTGGGTGTGGGTGGTGGCGATCGACAGGGTGCCTTTTTTCTCGTTGGAGAACTCCTGGGCGATCTGCTTGATGCTTTCGACCTTGCGCAGAATCTCACCGGCGGTGGTGATGATGCGCTCACCGGCCGGGGTCACGCGGGTCAGGTGTTTGCCGCTGCGGGCAAACACTTCGACACCGAGTTCGTCTTCCAGCAGGCGGATTTGTTTACTGATGCCCGGTTGCGAGGTGTAAAGGCTTTGGGCTGTAGCGGAAACGTTGAGGTCGTGGTGCGCCACTTCCCAGATGTAGCGCAATTGTTGAAGCTTCATATGAATCCCTCAAAGCAGGTAGACGCCACGGGCATCAGCGACGGTATATAACTATATTAATGGTTTGAATAATAAATCTAGAACTTTTTTATCAAAGCGCCATTATTCCTGCCTTAGCGATCCTCCCGCCGCCGCCGCTCCACTAACGGCACCAGATAAACCGGCACCTTGGCCAATTGCAGGACCCGCGCCGCCGTGCGCCCCAACGGCGTTTCCGCGCCCACCCCATGGCTATGACTGCCTACGATCAGCAGATCGACGGAGAGTTTCTGCACCTGGTCGAGAATCACCTGCGACGGATCGCCCTGCAGCACGCGCACGGCGCGAATACGCTGCAGATCCTGTTCGCCTTCATCCCCCAGTTCTTCGCGAAAACTTTCCAGCACCCGCTGCTCGATATTGGCAATGACTGTTTTCAGACCCTGACTGTGAAATTCGTTCAATGCCTGCTCGTCGAGATAGCTCTGCAACACCGATTCGGCAAACAGCCCCATCGGCTCCACCGCGTGCACCACGTACAGATCGGCATTGAACGTTCGCGCCAACGCCAGGGCATGCTGCATCACTAACGGTGCGTACAGACCGAGGTCAGTGGCATACAGCATCGAACGAATCATATGACCTCCTCGCGTGCCAACATGGCGGAGATTTGATTCAGCTTAGCAGTGCCTTGGCGACTACGACGTGCGACGCAACGTCTTGAAGCACAGGGCTTTAGATGGACGGCTCATTGCTGATGCCGTGAGGCACGTGACCGGTGGCGACCACTTCGCGGGCGAGCTCGCAGTGGCCGGCCTGATCGTCGAAAAACACGTCGGCGGCGAAGGCTTCAAGGAATGCCGATTTGGTCAGGCCGCCGAGGAACAGCGATTCGTCGAGACGAATGTCCCACTCGCGCAAGGTGCGGATCACCCGCTCATGGGCCGGCGCCGAACGCGCGGTGACCAGCGCCGTGCGGATCGGGCAATCGTCATCGGGAAACTCGCGCTGCAACAGATTGAGCGCCGCCAAAAAGCCCTTGAACGGCCCACCGCGCAAAGGCTCACGAGCTGACTCACGCTCCTTGGCCTGAAACGCTTCGAGTCCGCCGGACTGATAGACACGTTCCGACTCGTCGGAAAAAATCACTGCGTCGCCGTCGAAGGCGATGCGCAATTCGTCGCTGGCCGCGCGACTGGCACCACCGGACAGAATCGTCGCCGCTGCGAATCCGGCATCCAGCGCCGCGCGCACATCTTCGGCATGGGTCGACAGAAACAGGTCGCAACCAAAGGCTTTCAGATACGGATACGGACTGCGCCCGCCAACAAACGCCGCGCGGGAAATCGCCAGACCGTAATGGTGAATCGAGTTGAATACGCGCAGGCCGGTGTCGGCACTGTTGCGCGAGACCAGAATCACCTCGACCCGCGCGCGGCCGAGGCGACTGTTGAGTTTCAGGAGTTTTTCCACCAGCGGAAAAGCATCGCCAGGCGCAAGGATTTCGTCTTCATGCTCAATCTGGTATTGCCGATAGGCTTCGACACCGCTCGACAGGTAGACCTTGTGGCTCTCGCTCAGGTCGAACAGGGCACGCGACGAAATCGCCAGCACCAGTTTGTCATCGATGTTCTTGGCCATGCCTTCCCCCGTCCTTCACAAAAAAAACGACCTAAACGTTGCGCCGGTCGATAAAACGTAAATTACGATACAGCGCTTCGATGCGCGGCAGCTCACAGCCCGCCGCTTTGGCCGCTGCCAGTGGCCGAGCGTAAATCGCCTCCAGCTCCAGCGGCCGCTTGTGTAAAAAGTCGTGGTACATGCTCGGCCAGTAGTCGGGCATTTTCTCGGTCATCATGAACAGATAGTCGGCGTATCCGGGCGGTATCTCCTGGCCGCAGGCCTTGGCGCCCTGCACCACTTCGGCCATCAACGCCTGGATCAACGCGCGGCTGTCGGCATCGGCCATCAGCGGCGTGGTGCTGGCGCCGAGCAACACCGAGAGTCCGTTGTAGGGAATATTCCACACCAGTTTCTGCCAGCGCGCCTGTTGCAGATTGGGCATTGCCTGGGAATCGATTCCGGCAGCGCGAAACAACCCGCTGCCCTCCTCGACAATCGCCATGCGCGCGCCATCATCCACGGCCGGGCCGCTGTGATAGCCAACGTTGACCGCGCCGAGTGCCTGATGGGTCACCAGACCCGGACCTTCGCGGTGTACGCAAATCAGGCACAAGCCGCCCAGCAGATGCAGGGACTCGGGGAGCAGTTCACGCAAGCTGTCTTCGACGTCGAGACCGTTTTGCAGCACCAGCACTTTCGCATCCGGCTTGGCCGCTTGAATGATTGAAGGCGCGAGACCGGCGTTGCTGGTGGTTTTCGCCCCCACCAAAAGCCAGTCGCATTTGGGCATGTCTTCGGCCGACGAATAGGCCTGCGCCGGATGCAACGTCAGCGGGCCATGCACCGCGCTGTTGATTTGCAAACCGCGCTCAGCCACCGCCGAAAACTCACTGCGCAACAGAAAGTGCACATCGAAACCGGCACGTGCCAGCATTACGCCGTAGAAACCACCAATTGCGCCGGTACCAATAATCCCCACCACCGGCTTGTTCACTGCCCCCATCATGGCAACTCCTCTGCAATTCGACCCAGTGCCTGCGCTAGCGCCGCGTTCAACGCATCGGCCGTCAGGCGCGTGTGCAATGCTCCAAAGAACTCGCCGTCGCGCACCACAAACAACGCCGGCAAATGAAAGACCTGATAGCGCTCGACCAACCCGCCGTTGTCGCCGGCATCGATCCAGCACAGACGATCAATCCCCAACGCCATAGCCGGCAACACTTCGCGGGCATATCGGCAACTGGCGCAGCCGACGCTGGTAAAAATCACCAGCGAAACGCCGCTCATCGCCAATAGCCGTTGGTCGGCGTCGAAATCGGTCAGTTCGGATTCGACCACTATACTGGGGGAAACAATGTCAAATGGCTGACACAGGGAGTCTGTGCTCATGGGACGTTTCATTCCTCATCCGGACGAGGTGCCGGTTGAATTAACCTTGCTCAAGCCTGAGTGTATTTCCAGGCAACAGCTGCACACTATCAGCCTCGGCGGCATCGCTTGCAATTACCACCGTGCCTGGCGCCATGGCACGGCGCTGCAAGTGCGCATGCCGTCACTGCATGCCGACATCTGTTACCCGGGCTATGTGGCGTGGTGTCTGCGGCGCAAAAAAGGCTATCTGGTGGGCATCGCGTTTACCGATGAGCAGACGCTGTTCAGTGCGCGAATGGGTGAGCAAGTGTGTCAGATCGAGCGCTACTGCCGCATGCACGACACCCACGATGACCTGCAAGAAATTCAGGCGGTGGCCCTGCAATGGGTCGAGCAACACGCCGACGAGTTCTCCCACGACAGCGTGCGCAAGGCTTTCGCCCAGCCAGTGCTGGACTGACGCTCTTCTCTAAACCGTTACATGCCCATTGTCGAGCAGGCGCTTTACGCGCTAAGGTTCCGCTCCCCGACGCGCTTAAATCTGCTGTGCTCCGCCGCGCGGGGATCGCTGGCGGCCGGCACCCGTGACCTGACGAGTAAACGATGGCTGATTTACCGATCAACGACCTAAACGTCGCCTCTAACGAGACCCTGATCACTCCCGATCAGCTCAAGCGTGATATCCCTCTGAGCGATGCTGCCCTGCGCACCGTCACCAAGGGCCGCGAAGTCATTCGCAACATTCTTGATGGCACCGACCACCGTCTGTTCGTAGTGATCGGCCCGTGCTCGATCCACGATATCAAGGCTGCCCACGAATACGCCGATCGCCTCAAGGTGCTGGCGGCGGAAGTTTCCGACACCTTGTATCTGGTCATGCGCGTGTATTTCGAGAAGCCACGGACCACCGTGGGCTGGAAAGGCCTGATCAACGATCCGTACCTGGACGACTCGTTCAAGATTCAGGACGGCCTGCACATCGGTCGTCAGTTGCTGCTGGATCTGGCCGAAAAAGGCCTGCCGACCGCCACCGAAGCCCTCGACCCGATCTCCCCGCAGTATCTGCAGGATCTGATCAGCTGGTCGGCCATCGGTGCACGTACCACCGAATCGCAGACTCACCGGGAAATGGCTTCCGGTCTGTCCTCGGCCGTCGGCTTCAAGAACGGCACCGACGGCGGTCTGACTGTGGCGATCAACGCCTTGCAGTCGGTGTCCAGCCCGCACCGCTTCCTCGGCATCAACCAGGAAGGTGGCGTGTCGATCGTCACCACCAAAGGCAATGCCTACGGTCACGTGGTGCTGCGCGGGGGTAATGGCAAGCCGAACTATGATTCGGTCAGCGTTGCCCTGTGCGAGCAGGCGCTGAACAAAGCGAAGATCAAGCCGAACATCATGGTCGACTGCAGCCACGCCAACTCCAACAAGGATCCGGCCCTGCAACCGCTGGTGATGGAAAACGTCGCCAACCAGATCCTCGAAGGCAACCAGTCGATCATCGGCCTGATGGTCGAAAGTCACCTGAACTGGGGCTGCCAGGCGATTCCGAAAGACCTCGCCGACCTGCAATACGGCGTGTCGATCACCGATGCCTGCATCGACTGGTCCGCCACCGAGAACACCCTGCGCAGCATGCACGCCAAGCTCAAGGATGTTCTGCCGAAACGCCAGCGCAGCTGATCAGCGTTTTACAGGCATAAAAAAACGCCGGGCAATGCCCGGCGTTTTTGTGTGTGCGATTCAGATCTTGGCGGCGCGGCGCTGATGACGCTCCATGTAGCGCTCGACGTAGGAGCAAGACGGGATCACCGTGTAGCCCATTTCTTCGGCGTACTGCAGCGCGCTTTCGGTCAGCGCTGCGGCAATGCCACGGCCACGCAGGGCATTGGGCACGAAGGTGCGATAGATATCCAGGGTCTGTTTCCCCAGATCCATATAGGTCAGGTAGGCACGATGACCGTCCACATTGGTCTCGAACTGATGACCAGCCTGGTCATGGTGGATGGACAACGCCTCGCTCATCACTACTCCTCGCGGGTCTTGAATTCTGACCCCTACCTTACCGATGTTTTTCCGGCGAAGGAACATCTACGCCACCCCGTGCCTGATGGACACCGAGAAGAGCCACACCGATCTCGCGCAACCTGGCACCTGATAAATAGTAGGCACCATTGGCAAAAATGCTCAAGGTACGCTCGTCATCAAGCGGGTTGACGGGGGTTGCTCCGATGGACGCAGGGTGGGCCTGGAAGAAGATCTTGCCAAACCGGTCACCTGAACATTGCCGGATGTTGAGACTTAAGACGTGCAGCCTTTTTTAAAGTCACCTCAACATGGACAAAGATAAGCGAAGCAGCACGCAAATTCGGAACAAAAGTGTCGACGTATTCATCTAGAAAGACTTTAGCCAAGACTGCAAAAACAGCACGTGGCAACGGGAACTTTTTCTCATTAACTCGCTCAGCTCGGGGCTTGCAGCTGTATATTTTTTAAACAGCGCAGTTAAAAGTTGCTCGAAAAAGAATCAACGCCTACAATTTTTTTTGCTTCTTGCCTTACGTCAGTTTACTTACTACAAGTAATGGGTAGTATGTACGCCGGCTATTTCCTCAATCGTGAGGAGACAGCCACTTAATTGAAAGTCCTTGAAGGGGAACACGATGAACAACGTTCTGAAATTCTCTGCTCTGGCTCTGGCCGCAGTTCTGGCTACCGGTTGCAGCAGCGCATCGAAAGAAACCGAAGCACGTCTGACCGCTACTGAAGACGCAGCTGCTCGCTCCCAGGCTCGTGCAGACGAAGCTTACCGTAAAGCTGATGAAGCTCTGGCTGCTGCTCAAAAAGCACAACAGACTGCTGACGAAGCTAACGAGCGTGCTCTGCGCATGCTGGACAAAGCTAGCCGCAAGTAATAATCCTTCGGGGTTGTTATCGAGCCGACCCGATTTTTCGGGTCGGCTTTTTTGTGCCCGATGCTTTTGCCCGGGCAATAAAAAACCCGCCGGCGCTGCACGCATCGGCGGGCCTTTAACCTCGACTTACTGTTGCAAGTCGATCGGTGTACTCGAAACCATCGGGGCCGAGGTAGTCGGCGTGCCGATTTCCGTTGGCAGGCCATCTTCGGCCGCGACCACATCACGCACCACATCCCAGTTCACGCGCAGGTTGCTGGTGACGTCTTCACGCTTGAGCATCGCGTTGATCACCGCAGTGTGCTTGTCGACCACAGACGGGTTGCCCTTGTCGTCGATCGGCGTGTGCGCTTCCAGATAAACCTTGCCGCCACTGCTGCCGAACTTGTAGGCATCGTTGAGGATACGCACCGACGTGCCTACCGGCACCATGCTGGCCATTTCCAGCACGTTATTGTTGAACATGCGGAAGCAGCCGTGACTGGTGCGCATGCCGATACCGAATTTCTTGTTCGAACCGTGGATCAGGTAACCCGGCGTACCCAGGGTGAACTTGAACGGGCCCAACGGGTTGTCTGGGCCGGCCGGCACTACGTTTGGCAGCGGATCACCGTCTGCGGCGTGTTCAGCCTTGATCGACGCTGGAGGCGTCCAGGTCGGGTTTGGCGTTTTGGCGATGATCGAGGTGTGTGCGATTGGCGAACCCCAACCCTCACGACCGATACCCAGCGGGAACGTGTACACCACGTTGCGGCCTTTCGGGAAGTAGTAGAGGCGGTATTCGGCAAGGTTGATAACGATGCCTTCGCGCGGGCCCGGCGGCAGAATGAAACGGGTCGGCAGGACGATTTCGGTGCCGGCACCCGGCAACCAGGCATCGACGCCCGGGTTGGCCGCGACCATCTCCGAGTAACCCAGATCGTACTTCGTGCCCAGATCGGCGAAGGTGTCTTCGTACTTGGCTTTGATCACCTGCACCTGACCGATGATGTCTTCACCGGGTGGTGGCAGGGGAAACTCCAATGCAGCAACGGGACCGGCCACACACAGGGCGGCAAGTGACAGGCAGCGGGTGACGGCAGGAAAGCGCGGCAACATCCGGAAAATCCTTCGCATGATCAACAAGGGTATAAGAGCGCGATTGTACACCGCACCTTGGGGATTCGGGGAGACAGCCCGATAGGCTGGCGAAACTCTTCATGTAGGAGCCGCCGCAGGCTGCGATCTTTTGATCTTAAAGCTCGAACCGCAGCTCCGGCCAGATCGGCGAGGTGCCGCGCTTCTGCGATTCCAGAATCGCCCGGCACAGCGAGCACAGGCGTTGATCCTGAAACACCCGGCGATCGACGCTCGACCAGCGCGGTTGCGCCGGCAGCAAGCTGCCGCACAGGGTGCGATCAGCCGAGCCACCGAGTTCGAGTTGACGGGTCACCAGATGCACCCGCACTTCCTGGCAGGCGAACAGATCCAGCTGTTCGTCAGGCTCGATCAGTTGGTAGGCAAACAGGGACCAGGCAGAACGCGACATCGGGGGCTCCAGATAAGGGGGCGCCACATTAGCCGAAAGCCTGTCCTTAGAAAAGCCTCATAACAGCGGTTTTAGCGTCGGCCAGACATTTTCCAGCAACTTGCCCTGAGCCCCGGCTGCCGGGTGCAGACCATCGGCCTGCATCAGGTCCGGATGACCGCCGACGCCGTCGAGGAAAAACGGCACCAGGGGGATCTTTTTATCGTCGGCGAGTTTGCCGTAGACCTCGGCGAAGGCATCGGTGTAACGCTTGCCGTAATTGGGCGGCAGTTGCATGCCGAGCAGCAGCACCTTGGCCCCGCTCTGACGCGAGCTGTCGATCATCGAGGCAAGATTTTGTTGCAATTGAGTTGGCGGCATTCCACGCAAGCCATCATTGCCGCCGAGTTCGAGGATCACCAGCTCAGGCTTATGCTCTGCAAGCAGCGCCGGCAGCCGTGCCTGGCCTCCAGCGCTGGTGTCGCCGCTGATGGAGGCATTGACCACTTTGTCGTCGAAACCCTCCTGTTTGAGCCGTTGTTCGAGCAACGACACCCATCCCAAGCGGGTATCCAGTCCGAAACCGGCGCTGATACTATCGCCAACGATCAGGACAGTACCCGCCGCTGCGTTCTGGGCCATGCACATCAAGGCCAGGCCAGCACTCAAAAACCACACACGCATCGGATTCTCCATGGGCGCAAGCATTCTCACCGCGAAGAACCTCAGCAAAGTGGTTCCCAGCGCGGAAGGTGAACTGACTATCCTGCACGAACTCAGCCTGGAACTGAACAAGGGCGACAGCCTCGCCATCGTCGGCGCGTCCGGTTCGGGCAAATCCACCCTCCTCGGCCTGCTCGCCGGCCTCGACTTGCCGAGCAGCGGCGAAGTCATCCTCGCCGGCCAGGGCCTGAGCAATCTCGACGAAGACCAGCGTGCACGCATTCGTGCCGAGCATGTCGGCTTCGTCTTCCAGTCCTTTCAGTTGCTCGACAGCCTCAACGCACTGGAAAACGTCATGCTGCCGCTGGAACTCGACGGCCGCAAAGATGCGCGTGAACGGGCCACCGAATTGCTCCAGCGCGTCGGTCTCGGCCAGCGCCTGACGCACTCGCCGCGCCAGCTCTCCGGCGGCGAGCAGCAACGTGTGGCCATTGCCCGCGCCTTCGCAGCCGAACCTGACGTGCTGTTCGCCGATGAACCGACCGGCAACCTCGACAGCCACACTGGCGAGCGCATCAGCGATTTGCTCTTCGAATTGAACAAGGAACGCGGCACCACCCTGGTGCTGGTGACACACGACGAACGCCTGGCCCATCGCTGCCGGCGCCTGATCCGTCTTGAAGCCGGGCTGTTGGTCGCCCCTCTGGAGCCTTGATGGCACGTTTGCCGCTGTTGCGTCTGTTCAGTCTCGCCATACGCCAACTCATGCGCGATGCCCGCGCCGGGGAATTGCGCGTGTTGTTCTTCGCGCTGGTGGTGGCGGTGGCGGCGAGTACCGCCATCGGTTATTTCGGCGCCCGTCTCAACGGCGCCATGATGCTGCGCGCGACCGAATTTCTCGGTGCCGATCTGGTGCTGGAGGGCAGCTCGCCAGCCCGTGAAGAACAGATCAGGAGTGGCACCGAGTTGCGTCTGAAGCATGCGCAAGTGGTGGAATTCTCTAGCGTCATCGCCACCGACAATGGCATTCAGTTGTCGAGTATCAAAGCCGTCGACCGTGCCTATCCGTTGCGCGGCGAACTGAAGAGCGCACCCGCGCCTTTCGCTACCGAAGAAACCGGTGGCGAACCGCAACCCGGCGAAGCCTGGGTCGAGGCACGCCTGCTGACTGCACTGGATCTGAAAATCGGCGACAGCATTGATGTCGGTATGAAGACGTTGAAACTGGCCCGCGTGCTGACGTATGAACCGGATCGCGCCGGCAACTTCTACAGCCTCACGCCGCGGGTGATGATCAACCTCGACGACCTCGCGGCCACCGGCGTGGTGCAACCCGGCAGCCGCGTGAGTTACCGCGAGCTGTGGCGCGGTGAACCGCAGGCGCTGGAAACCTATCGGCAACTGATCAAACCCGGGCTCGCAGCGAATCAGCGGATTCAGGATGCCCGCGATGGCAACCGGCAGATTGGCGGTGCACTCGGTAAGGCCGAGCGCTATTTGAATATGGCTAGTCTGGTCGCCGTCTTGTTGGCCGGAGTGGCGGTGGCATTGTCGGCCAACCGTTTCGCCAGTCGCCGCTTCGATGCCAGTGCGTTGCTGCGCTGTCTCGGTCTGTCTCGTCGGGAAACCATGGTGCTGTTCAGTTTGCAACTGACTGTACTGGGGCTGCTCGCCGCGCTCAGCGGGGCCTTGCTCGGCTGGCTTGCGCAATTGGGGTTGTTCGCGCTGCTACATGATTTGCTGCCAAGCGATGTTCCACCGGGCGGTCTGTTTCCTGCTATTGCCGGGATCGGCACCGGGCTGGTCGCCCTGGCCGGTTTCGCCTTGCCGCCGCTGGCCGCATTGGGTCGTGTGCCGCCGCTGCGTGTATTGCGCCGCGACATGCTGCCGATTCCGTCGAGCACCTGGATGGTTTACGGCGCCGCCCTGGGTGCGCTAGGCCTGATCATGTGGCGCCTGAGCCTCGATCTGCTGCTGACATTCGCTCTGCTCGGCGGTGGCGTGGTCGCCGCGTTGGTATTGGGTGGTTTGCTGCTGTTGTTGCTGCAAAGCCTGCGACGGATGCTCGCCCGCGCTTCGCTGCCATGGCGCTTGGGCCTGGGCCAGTTGCTGCGGCATCCGTTGGCAGCGGCCGGTCAGTCGCTGGCTTTCGGCCTGATTCTGTTGTCGATGGCATTGATCGCCCTGCTGCGCGGCGAATTGCTCGACACCTGGCAAAACCAGCTACCGAAAAACGCGCCGAACTACTTCGCCCTGAATATTCTGCCGGCAGATAAACAGGCTTTCACCGATCACCTGATAAAAGTGTCCGCGCAAGCCGCACCTCTTTATCCGGTCGTACCCGGCCGATTGATCAGCATCAACGGCGAATCTGTGCAGCAAATCGTCAGCAAGGATTCGGCGGGAGATCGCGCTGTGCAGCGCGACTTGAGCCTGACCTGGGCGGCGGATTTGCCGGCGGGCAACAAGCTCACTGCCGGTGAGTGGTGGAAAGATCAGCCAACCGACGGTGTTCCCGGCGTATCGGTGGAAGGCAAAGTCGCCGAAAGCCTCAAGCTCAAACTCGGCGATCACATGGTGTTCAGTGTCGGCGGGGTCAACCGTGAAGCGAAGGTCACCAGCCTGCGCGAGATCAACTGGGACAACTTCCAGCCGAACTTCTTCATGATCTTCCAGCCCGGTACGTTGAAGGATCTGCCGGCGACTTACCTGACCAGCTTCTATCTGGCCCCCGGCCATGATCAGCAGATCGTCGAACTGTCACGCACCTTCCCGGCGGTGACCATTCTTCAGGTCGAGGCGCTACTCGAACAGCTGCGCAGTATCCTCGCCCAAGTCACTTTGGCGGTCGAATATGTGTTGTTGTTTGTGTTGGCGGCGGGTATGGCCGTGCTGTTTTCCGGCTTGCAGTCGACGCTGGATGAACGTATCCGCCAAGGTGCGTTGTTGCGTGCATTGGGCGCGGAGCGGCAGTTGCTGATCAAGGCGCGGCGCATCGAATTCGGTCTGCTCGGTGCAGTCAGTGGTTTGCTCGCCGCGATCGGCTCGGAAGTGGTGAGTCTGGTGTTGTATCGCTACGCGTTCGACCTGCCGTGGCACCCGCATCCGTGGCTCTTGGTGCTGCCGTTGATTGGCGCGGCGTTGATTGGCGGTGCAGGCGTGTTCGGTACGCGCCGGGCACTCAATGCAAGTCCACTGACAGTGTTGCGTGAGGGTTGATAGACTCAAGCGGTCTTAATCACAAGAAGTTGCCATGAGCCGTTATCGCCCTCCCCGCACCGCCGGCACCGCGCTGATCACCCCTGAAGGTGAAGCGCGGATGCGCGCCGAATTCCATGAATTGTGGCATGTGCGCCGCCCGCAAGTGACGCAATCGGTCAGCGAGGCCGCGGCTCAGGGCGATCGCTCGGAGAACGCCGAGTACACCTATGGCAAGAAGATGCTGCGCGAAATCGACAGTCGCGTACGCTTTCTGACCAAACGCCTGGAAGCTCTGAAAGTCGTCAGCGAAAAACCCAGCGACCCGAACAAGGTCTACTTCGGCGCCTGGGTGACTATCGAAGACGAAGACGGCAAGCAATCGCGCTACCGCATCGTCGGCCCCGATGAACTGGATCTGAAACTGGGCCTGATCAGCATTGACTCGCCACTGGCCCGCGCCTTGATCGGCAAGGCGCTGGATGCAGAAGTCCGGGTGCAGACGCCGACCGGCGAGCAGTTCGTTTACATCGTCGCCATCGACTATCCGTAAAGCGAATCAGCGGCGGGTGATCAGTCCCTGCCGCGCAACGCGCACCAGTTGCTTGATCATCTCCGGCGCATCGTCAGTGCTCGGCGTCTGAATCACCGCCAGATCAAAACTGTCACTGGCAAAACGTGACAGCGACTCGCCGTCTTCAACGAACTGGATCAGGAACGCGGCAGGACCGCCACTGCGCCGTGGCCAGCCATCGAGATAACGCAACAGTGTCGGCTGATGTTTGCCGCCAAGGAGGATTTTCGGGTTGCGCTGGGTGATATGCGCCGTGATCGGTGCGGGACGTGCTGGAGGGCGTAGTGCATTCATCGTGTCGTGTCTCTGCCTCAAAAGTCTGCATGGCAGGTGAGAGGCAACACCGAACCAGCGCTTTAGCGGTATTTCGAAGCCCTGTTCCGGCTTCTGACGGCAACTGTTGAAGTCACCTGGCGCCCCGCAAGTAGCTGTTTAAATCGGCGCATGGGCAACATCCTAGAGAACGTGACCGATCAGTGTCAAGAATCAGCCGCAACAAAAAAGGCCCGCACAATGCGGGCCTGTTCCTTGAGCCAGAGCGCTTAACCGGCGATGGCGCGGTCCACCGAGAGCTTGCCGGCGCCTTCGATCAGGACGGCGAGGCTGCCACCGAGCAGAGCCAGGGCGAACTCGTAACCGTTGTTGGCCATAAACAGACCGTTGCTGATGTGAACGGTGAAGATCGCCACCAGCGACAGAAAGGTCAGACCCAATGCTGCCGGACGCACCAGCAGGCCAATGATCAACGCCAGGCCAGCGAAGAATTCGGTACCGCCCGCCAGCGTCGCCATCAGGTAGCCCGGGTGCAGACCGATGCTGTCCATGTACTGCGCGGTGCCCGCCAAACCGTAACCACCAAACAGACCGAAGAGTTTTTGCGAACCGTGAGCCGCAAAGATTACGCCGACAGCGATGCGCAGGATGGTCAGACCGTAGCCAGCGCGGGTGAACAGTACTTTGTTGATCAGAGAGCTCATGGGGCGTTCCTTGTTTTTGCGAGAAGTTATGTGTGTTGGTTGGCCGCTATATTAATCAATAAATTTCATGTTAAAAGCGCAAATATTTCGCCATAACAATCGATTTATTAGATCATTTCCGTGAGACGACTTTTTGCGCCCCGGGCTCCAACGACTCCCGCTCCCGGTCGAACGCCAAGTAATACTTGTTCACGCTATTAACATAGCTGACCGGCCCCATTCCTACCTGCTCCATGGCAATGCGTTCGACCTGGAAGAACCACTGATTGGGGTTCAGTCCACGCCGCCGGGCTTCAGCGCGCATGCCCTGCACGCGCTCGGGGCCGATGTTGTAGGCCGCCAACGTGAAAGCCATGCGTTCACGTTCATTGAGCTTGGGACTGTTGAAGAACTTGCGGCGGATCATCGCCAGGTACTTGGCCCCGGCCTGCACATTCGCATCGAGATTCTGAATGTTGTTCACGCCGACTCGCTGAGCGGCAGAAGGCGTGATCTGCATCAGCCCGGTCGGACCACTGCCGCTGCGGGCATTGGGTTGCAAGCGTGACTCCTTAAACGCCAGTGCGGCCAGATTCAGCCAGTCCATGTTCTGCGCGTCGGCATGCTTTTGCAGGGTCGGGCGCAGTTTTTCCAGGCGCTGGCGATCAGCCTTGGCCAAGGGATAGTGGACTTGATAAAGACGGCGATAGATGCGCAAAAACGCCGCATCTTCATTGGATGGCTTCTTGTAACCGCCGAGAAAGCGATCGATGCTCGCGCGCAACATCGAGGCGTCGCGGCGCACGAACCAGTACTCCTCGCCCGGTTCGCTGATTATCAGTTGCCGGTCAAACCGCAGCTTCGACAGGATCTTGCCCCAGCGCTCGGCGATGGGTTGCTCGACGATGGTCAGGTGGAAAATGCCACCCTGCACCATCTCCAGCACGTCTTCGACCGCCAGGGTCGGATCGACCCATTCGATCTTGATCGGCGCCAGTTTGTGCAACGCCAGTTTCTGATTGAGCTGACTGACCGCCTCCCCCGCCGCACTGCCGGTCGGCAACGCCAGGGTTTTACCGGAGAGCTGCTCGACCTTGGTGTAGCGCCGTTCGCCCTTGATCCCGACCAGCACCAGCGGCACGTTGCTGGCGATTGGTTCGCTACTGGCCACGGCGTAGCCCGATTGCAGATCGAGCAGTTCGCCCGGCGCGACCAGATCACCCTCGCCCCGCTGCAAGGCGCCGAGCAGTTGATCCTTGGCTTTGGGAATGATCTTGAGGGTGATTTCCTGACCATCGCGGGCATGGCCGTTGAGGTATTGCTCGAAGGCGCGCAGGCGATGGTATTCGACGCCGATGGCCTGACCCTGGACTTCGCCGGAGCTGTTGCGGCTCTGATTGACCAGCACCCGCAATACGCGGCTGCTGCGAATCTCGGACAAGTCGCGCACCTTGGCCGCCGGCACGGCTTGCAGCGGCCCGGGCAGGCGCGCAACCGCCGTCATCGGCAGTAGCAGCGAGCCACACAACAGGAGCAAAACCGAGGGACGAACCATCCACTCTCCGGAAAGAATACGGGGCGATTTCATCGTTAAACCGTCGAAATCACCGACGAAAACAGAGCGCCATGAGCGCTGGCAACGTGCGAGAGACTGGCACAGTAATGGCACTTCTACCAAACCGGTCTGCGTCGCGGCATCAACAGACAGCTATAACTCGTTGTAGTTCTTGGCTTTTCTTATGAATCTACAGCTCTGGTATGCTTTCCGGCCTTCGGCCCGAGGTAGCAACCATGCAACTCATCGATATCGGCGTCAACCTGACCAACCCCAGTTTCGCCGACAAACATCAGGCCGTACTCGATCGCGCCTATGCCGCGGGCGTGTGCCAACTGGTGCTGACCGGCACCAGCGTCGAGGGCAGCGAGCAAGCCCTGGAGCTGTGCCAGCAACTCGATGAAAGCGGCCAGCGACTGTTCGCCACTGCCGGTATTCATCCGCATTCGGCCAGTGACTGGAACGCTGACAGCGCGCGCCGCCTGCGCAGTTTGCTGAAGGAATCCAATGTGGTCGCGGTGGGTGAATGCGGGCTGGATTTCAACCGGGATTTCTCGCCGCGCCCACAGCAGGAGAAAGTCCTTGAGGAACACTTGGCGCTAGCCGTTGAACTGCAAATGCCGGTGTTCCTGCACGAGCGCGATGCCAGCCAGCGTTTGCTGGAAATATTGAAAGACTTCCGCGATCACCTGCCCGCCGCTGTGGTGCATTGCTTCACCGGTGAGCAAAAAGCCCTGTTCAGCTATCTCGATCTGGATCTGCACATCGGCATCACCGGTTGGATCTGCGATGAGCGCCGGGGTACGCATTTGCATCCACTGGTGAAAGAGATCAAGCGTGGACGGTTGATGCTGGAAAGCGATGCGCCGTATCTGCTGCCGCGCACGCTCCGACCAAAACCGAAAAACGGCCGCAATGAGCCGGCATATCTGACTGAAGTGCTGCGTGAGGTGGCGTTGCATCGCGGCGAGACCGAGGAAGATCTGGCGGCGCATACCACCGCGTGCGCCCGGGCGTTTTACAACCTCCCCCCCCTCCCCTGACACCCCATAATTGCCCCCTGTAGGAGTGAGCCTGCTCGCGATAGCGGTGTGTCAGTCGCCTAAATGTCGAATGGGCAGCCGCCATCGCGAGCAGGCTCACTCCTACGGGGGGAACCGCTTTGTCTGTTGACTCATATCAAGATCCGCAGATCTGCATAGCGGCACAATAATGGCACCTTGCCAAAACTGTTTCCGCTATCAGAGAAGACCTCCATGGGTGCCTGGCTTAGCAATATCTCGCTGAAATACAAATTCTGGGCGGTCAATGCGGTCGCCTTCGTCACCACCCTGCTGCTGGTGCTGTACGCCGTGCAACTCGAACAACAGGCGCGCAGTCACGCATCGCAAGCATCCGCACAGGCCCAGGCACAATTGCTCAAGGCCTGGCCGGCCGGGCAGCCGCTGCCGAAGGCGGATCACGTGCTGACCTTCAAACGCGGTGAAGCACCGCGCCTGAACGATCAACCCTTGCTGGAAATCACGGAAAGCAACGGCTGGAACGAGATCAATCACCTGCCGCTGTTCGGCGAAAATCCGTTGATGGGCGCCGAAGTGTTCAGCCGCGCCGATGGTCAGCAGGTCGCGGTGATTGCCTATGGTCCGAGCCTGAGCCAAGTGTTCAGCGAACGTTTCGCCAACTATGCGGTGGCGGTGTTCATTCTGATGTTCGCCATGCTGTGCGCCTCGCAGTTGCTGATCCGCTTCCTGCTCAGCCAGCTCAACACGCTGAAAGACGTGATGCTCCACGTCGAGAAAAGCGGCGATCTCTCGGCCCGTGTGCCGCTGGCCGGCAAAGACGAAGTCGGGCAGATGGCCAATGCGTTCAACGCGATGCAGGCCGGTTATCAACGCGTCGTCACCACGGTGGCCAATACCGCGCGGCAACTGGATGTCGGCGCGGCACGGCTGGCGTCAAGCATGAACGAAGTGCGCCACGGCATGCTCGGCCAGCAGAGCGAAACCGATCAGGCCGCCACCGCGATCAACGAAATGACCGCCACCGTTTACCACATCGCCCAACATGCTGGCGCCACTCGCGATTTGTCGCAGACCGCCGATGGCCTCGCCGGCAGCGGTCAGCAAGTGGTCGCGCGGGTGCAGCATTCGATTGCCGGGTTATCCAGCGGTGTGCAGCAGACCGCCGAGATGATTCAACGGCTGGCCGAGGACAGCCAGAAGATCAACGGCGTGGTCAGCGTGATTCACAGCATTGCCGAGCAAACCAACCTGTTGGCACTGAACGCCGCCATCGAGGCGGCCCGCGCCGGTGAGATGGGCCGCGGCTTTGCGGTGGTGGCCGATGAGGTGCGCAACCTGGCCAAACGTGTGCAGACCTCGACCGACGAAATCACCACGATGGTCTCGGCCTTGCAGGCTGGCACTCGCGATGCGGTGGATTTCATGCAGGAAAGTTCGTACAAGGCCGACGATTGTGTGCAGCAGGCGCAGGAGGCGGGTGCGGCGCTGGCGGAAATCACCGGCGCGGTGGCGCAGATGCGTGAGAGCAACACGCAGATTGCCGTGGCGGCGGAGCAGCAAAGTCAGGTCGCCGAGGAGATGAACCGAGCGGTGGTGAGTATTCGCGATGTGACCGAGAACACGGTGCAGCAGACTGTGGATTCGGCGACCACGAGTAATGAACTGGCGACGTTGGCCGGGGAGTTGAGCAAGGCAATAGGTCAGTTGAAGCTCTGAAGATCAAAAGATCGCAGCCTTCGGCAGCTCCTACAGGTGTAGGCATTTCAATGTAGGAGCTGCCGAAGGCTGCGATCTTTTTTGTCCATCATTACTATGATGCCAATAGCCAACCTTGATTCGCCGCCCTCGGCGCCCGGGCCTATTCTTCAACCATGAGTTCAACATGGATCGAGGAGTAGCAAACATGGGCAAACGTCACCCCAACCTTCCCGCGTGGCAATGGCGCGCGTACCCGGGCAATCATCAGCACCCGACCAATCTGGTGCTGCACCTGATTGCCGTGCCGTTGTTTATCGTCGCGTTTCTGCTGATCGTCTCCGGGGTGTTCAGCCTGAGTCTGGCCAGTGTGGCTATCGGCGTGATCGGCATCATCGCGGCGCTGGGTTTGCAGCGCCATGGCCACAGCCTGGAGGCGCAAGCCTCCGAGCCGTTCAGTGATCGTAAAGATGCCGTCTCGCGTTTACTGGTCGAGCAGTTTCTGACCTTTCCGCGCTTCTTTCTGAGTGGCGGCTGGTGGCGCGCCTGGCGTGAACGCCACCGTCGGCATTGAGTCAGGCGAAAATCGTGACCGTCTGACGACTCATGGCAATCAACTCCCCTTCCGCGCTCCACAGCTTGGCGGCGACATGGCCGTAGCCGTCGGCGGCGTATTCGATATCGGCCAGATATTGGCACCAGTCCAGCGTGCTCAAATCGTGTAGCGGCTGCACGAATTCGATGGTCCAGGTCAGCGTGCTACCCGGTGCCGGCTTCTTCAGATATGGCAACAGCGCGGGCGGCCACGCGTCCACCAGGGCCAGCAGATGCGCCTCGTTGACCGGTTCTTCTTTGACATCTCCGCGTAACCGCACCCAGCCGCCCATCAGCCGCGATTGAGTGCCGGTGAACGGCATCCCACCGACACTCCAGCGCATTGCCAGATGACGCATGAATTCTGGCGTCACGCCTTTGATGTAAGGCAACTCCTGGCATTCATCCCAGTGCTTCATTGATGGCGCCGGATAGGCTTCGACTGCCACCTCCGACGGCCGCGAAGCACCGAAGCTGCCTTGAACGATCGTTACCACCTGACCATTCTGCATCGCCCGGCCCATGACCTGGCTGACGGCTTTGCCTTCGCGCAGTACATCGACTTCGAAACTCACCGGGACTTCAGGTTCGACAGGGCCGACAAAGGTGATCGCCAGCGAACGCACCGGGCGATCTGCCGGGACTTTCGCGCGCATGGCTTCGTATTGCAGCGCGGCCACCAGACCACCAAAACTGGCACGGCCCTGGCCCCATTCGGCAGGGATCGTCAGTTCCGGTTGGCGGCGGACCGCCTCGAGCAGATCGCTAAAGCGCATGGCAACCTCAGAAAACAAGAAAGGAATGCAGGGATCTTAACCAGAGCTGCAGAGCGCCGCAGCGTCTATTCCGGTCAAATGGGCTGACAGAAAGGCCTTAGCGTATTTCAATACAGACACAAAACCCTGTAGGAGCTGCCGAAGGCTGCGATCTTTTGATTTTGATTTTTAACAACAAGATCAAAAGATCGCAGCCTTCGGCAGCTCCTACAGGAGATATCGCGGGGCTAAGGTTATTTGAAACAGGCTGAACTGAGTTTTTCCAGCACGCGATCAGCCTTGCTTTCGGCGTTGATCATGGTCGCCTGCCAAGTGGCGACACAGGGCTGCAGATCCGCCTCCAGCTCAGCCTTCGCCAGCCACTGCCAGCAATCGTGCCAGTCGCCCAGCGCGCCTTGGGCAGACTTGAGGCGAGCCAGCGCCGCCTCGGGCAAGCGGTCGAGTTCGGGATAGGCCTCAATGCCGTAACGCACGCGCTTGATCAGCAGGCGCAGGCGATGGCGGTCATGGGCGGGATCGTGCAGCGCCTCGTCGAGTTTCTGCCATTGCTTGCCCAAGCGCTTTTCGATGCGTTTGTCCAAGCCCTTGAGCAAGCCCTGACGCTGAGACGCACGCAGAAATCGCGGGAAAGCGTCGAGAATCATCAGCAGCGAGGCCACTTCGGCACTCGCCGCCAGCGCCGGATAAGCCTCGGCCATCTGCACCATGCGGCGTTGCGCGGCTTCGGGCTGATCATGCGCGAGCAGGTACGCCGCCAACACCTCGCGATCACGCCACGGGGTGGTCAATTGGCCGACCGCCGAAGCGGCATCTTCCAGTTGTTCGACACCGGGCAGACCGCGCAATGGCCGCAACAGACTGCGCAAGCGCCGCACCGTGGTGCGCAGATCATGCAGCGCCTCGGGGTCGGTCCGTGCAGTGAGCCGTGCCTGACAGGCCAGCAGGCGCACTTCCAGACTCAGGACATGAGCCACCAACCGGTCAACCAACGCAGACATCACTTGCTCCTGATTCAAATGGCTTCGAGGTTCATTTTGCCGCTCAGTCAAAGCAGCGTCCTTGCTTCACGTCAGCAGCTTAGCGGCCGGCGCGGGATTCGCGAATGTAGAAACGCGCCTTCTCGGCTTTCTTGCTGCAACCTTCGAAACCCTCGAATTGCTGCTGGGTCTTCGCGGCGGTCAGCAGCGACAACGCTTTGGAGTAGCTGACAGTGCCGGCAAAGCCTTCGGCCTTGGCCAGATCCAGCTCATGCCAGGCCGCGTCGAGCTGGCTGCCGCAGCTGTCGCGGTAAGCGGTTTTACCGGCGCAACCGGCCAATGCCAGAGCCATCAACGGCACACAGATCCAGGCTTTCATCACTCACACCTCAAATAGGTCAACAGTCGTGCAGGTAAGACGGCCGGGCTACGAAAAAGTGCCTTGCCGGCGGGTGAAACCGCGCAACTGAGAAGGATAGCGCTGAAGGGCCATGCAGTAGCGAAAAAACGACGTCACTGGCGCACTCAACGACTTCGGCGATTGAGCCTGCCCGGCGATGGGTGCATTGTGGAACCTTGTCGGGAGGACGTTGGATGAAAAAACGTGTCGCGCTGGTACTGGGCTCCGGTGGCGCCCGGGGCTATGCCCATATCGGGGTCATTGAAGAGATCGAGAAACGCGGTTACGAAATCGCCTGCATTGCCGGGTGTTCGATGGGCGCCGTGGTCGGTGGGATCTATGCCGCTGGCAAACTCGACGTCTACAAAAACTGGATCGAAAGTCTCGACTATCTGGATGTGCTGCGCCTGGTCGACGTGAGTTTTCGCCTCGGCGCGATTCGCGGCGAAAAGGTCTTCGGGCAGATCCGCAAGATCGTCGGCGAGGTCAACATCGAAGACTTGCGCATTCCCTACACCGCCGTCGCCGCCGACCTCACCAACCAGCAAGAAATCTGGTTCCAGGAAGGCTGCCTGCATCAGGCGATGCGCGCCTCGGCGGCGATTCCCAGCCTGTTCACCCCGGTGATGCAAGGCAATCGCATGCTGGTCGACGGTGGCATTCTCAACCCGTTGCCGATCGTGCCGGTGGTGTCGAGCCACTGCGATCTGATCATTGCGGTCAATCTCAACTCGACCAATCAGCGTCACTACAAATTGCCGGTAATCCAGCGCCCGGCCGCTTTTCGCTCACGCTTCGACAGCCTGATCAGTTCGCTGGGATCGAAGATGCCATTCCGCCGTACACAGGCCGAGCAATTGTTGCGGCTCGAACAGGAAGCGCTGCGCGCCGAAGCGGCGGACATCAATCCCTGGCTGGACGGCGCCGAGCCGGAGAGCCAGCAACCGGCAGCCGCGCCCGAGCGTGAAGGCGCACCGAAATCGGCGACCGGTTCGTTCATCATCGATAACGTCGGGCCGGCGTCGCTGCTGGATTTGATCAACCAGAGTTTCGAGGTGATGCAGACCTCGTTGGCGCAGTACAAGATTGCCGGGTATCCGCCGGATATCCTGATCAATGTGCCGAAGCGGGTGTGCCGGTTTTTCGAGTTTTACAAGGCGCCGGAGCTGATCGCATTGGGGCGCGAGATTGCCCGGGATACGCTGGATCGGTATGACAGTGAGCAGGGGTGATCGGCTGAAAAATCTCGATTGAATGCAATGCCCTCATCGCGAGCAGGCTCACTCCTACAGGGGATTTATGCTCGACACAGATCCCCTGTAGGAGTGAGCCTGCTCGCGATGGGGCCAGAACAGCCACCCCAAAAACTACAGGCCGTTCTCGCTCAGCAGACGATACCCAACCCCCGCCTCGGTCACGATAAATCGCGGCCGCGTCGGGTCATCCGCCAGTTTCTGGCGCAAATGCCCCACCACAATCCGCAGATAATGGCTGTCCTCGGTGTGGGTCGGCCCCCAGATATCCTTGAGCAATTGTTGCTGGGTAATCACCCGCCCCGGATGCCGTGCCAGTTGCGCCAGCACCGCGTATTCCTTGCGGGTCAGCGCCACTTCGACACCGTCGAGCAACACCCGCCGATAAGCCAGATCCACGGTCAGCGGGCCGAAGCTCAGCGCCGCCTGCTGCGCCTCCCCTGCCGGAGCCTGACGCAACAAGGCGCGGACTCGGGCGAGAAACTCCTGGATGCCGAACGGCTTGGTCACGTAGTCATTGGCGCCGCCATCCAGCGCCTGGACTTTCTGCCCTTCGCTCGCGCGCACCGACAACACCAGCACCGGCGCCGTCGCCCACTCGCGAAACTCGCGCAGCACTTGCTGGCCATCCATGTCCGGCAAGCCTAAATCGAGCACCAGCAGGTCCGGTTTGTTCAGCGCCGCTTGCGCCAGCCCTTCGGCACCGGTGCCGGCTTCAAGTACTTTGTAGCCTTGAGAAGCGAGGCTGATGCGCAGGAACTTGCGGATCTGCGGTTCGTCGTCGATGACCAAAATGGTCGCGGTCTGGCTCATGAATTCACATCAACACAAAGAAGTGGCAAGAGAGTAGCGCAGTCGCCATCAGGCTTCATCGTCCATCCCCGGTTGCGTCTGCAACGGCAAGTGCAAGGTGATGCAGGTGCCGCGTCCGTCGATGCCGTCGGCGACGCTGATGCGCCCGCCGTGCGCGCCGACCATGCCCTGACAGATTGCCAGGCCGAGGCCGGTGCCCTGGCCGCCGCGATCACCGCGGGCAGCGGTGTAGAACATGTCGAAAATCTTCGCCCGTTCATCCTCGGGAATCCCCGGCCCCTCATCGCTGACCGAGAAGAAAATCTCTTGGTCATTCGCTCCCGCATTCAGTTGCAAACGACCGTGAGGTGGCGAAAAGCGTGCAGCGTTTTCCAGCACATTGACCAGCGCCTGTTCGATCAACGCGGCGTGGACAAACAGCAGCGGCAGTTCACTCGGCACATCGGTGCTGACCTGCAAAGGCGCCAGCACCGCGCGCAGACGATTGAGCGAACTGCCGACGATGTCGGCCGGCGACACCCAGTCCCGCGCCAGCTTCAGCGCCCCGTGGCCGAGCCGGGTCATGTCGAGCAGATTCTGGATGTAGCGATCGAGGCGTTCGGCTTCGTCGCGGGTGCCTTCGAGCAGTTCGCGACGGTCCTCCAGCGGTATCGCCTCGCCAAGGGCCAACAGGCTGTCGATGCTGCCGCGCATGGCGGTCAGCGGCGTGCGCAAGTCGTGGGACACGGAGGCCAGCAAGGCACTGCGCAGTTGTTCGGTTTCACCGTGCAGGCGTGCGGCTTCCAGGTCATCAGCCAACTGCGCGCGCGCCAACGCTTGGGCGAGCGGCTGACTCAACGCGGTGAGTAAACGCCGACGCTGGCCGCTCAAGGTCTGGCCTTCTTTCGCACAGACCCCGAGCAGCGCCAGCGGCCCGTCCTCGACTGACAGCGGCCACCACCACCAGCGTCCGAACGGCAGCGTGCCAGTGCCCATGCCTGCCGGTTGATCGTGTTGCCAGGCCCAGTCAGCGGCGGCGCGTTCGGACTCGGTAAACTCCAACGGCCCACCCGTCTCGACCTTCCAGCCGCCCTGCCCGTCCCGGTTGAGCAGGCATAACTGCAGATCGCTCCAGCCATTGAGGTGTTGCGCGGCAGCGCTGACCACCGCTTGGCGATCGGTCGCAGCGGTGAGTTTGCGCGACAGATCGAGCAGTTCGGTGGTCTCTTCCTGGGTGTCGCGCAGGGCCTGCAATTGCCGCCGCTGACGCGCCGCGAGGTTGCCGGTGAGCGCCGCCATGAGCAGGAAGAACAGCAAGGTCAGCACGTCTTCTTCGCGCTGAATGCTGAAGGAAAAATTCGGCGGGATAAACAGAAAGTCGTAGGTCAGAAACGACAGCGCCGCACAGGCCAGCGCCGGGCCGAGACTGCTGCGCACCGCCACCAGCAGCACCGCCGCAAGGAACACCAGCGAGATGTTCGGCAGCGGCAGCACGCTCGACACTGCCCACGCCAGGGCACTGGCCAACACCGTGGCGACCAGCGCCAGCGCATAGTCGAACCACACCAGCGTCAGCGGGTTTCGCGGCCGCGATTGCGGGCGTTCATGATCATTGTCGAGGACGTTGATTTCCAGGCCATGGGCCTGACGCAACAGACGCGCGGCCAAGCCACCACCGAACAGTCGACGCCGCCAACTCGGCCGGGACTGGCCGACCAGCACCAGACTCGCACGGCGCTCGGCGGCATGCTGGACCAAGGTTTTCGCGACTTCACCGGCGCGCAGTAAAACCACTTCCCCCCCGAGGCGCTCCGCCAGTTGCTGAGCACTTTGCAGACGCAGACGTGATTGCTCGTCGCGCACCGCGCCGTTATCGACGTGTACCAGACTCCACGGCAGATGCCGGCGCTGAGCGACACGACTGGCATGCCGAACCAGGCGTTCGGCCTGCGCATCGCCATCGACGCCAACCAGCAATCGGCCACGCACCGCCGGCGCGGCCTGACCGAGTTGGCGATAGCCTTGGGCGAGATCGTTATCGACCTGTGCGGCAGCGGTTTGCATCGCCAGTTCGCGCAATGCGGTGAGGTTGGTCTGGGTGAAAAACGCATCGATCGCCGCACGCGCCTGTTCCGGCACGTAGACCTTGCCTTCACGCAGACGCTCGAGCAGTTCACGCGGCGGCAGGTCGATCAACAGCAGTTCGTAGGCTTCTTGCAACACCCAGTCCGGCAGGGTTTCGCGCACTTGCACACCGGTGATGCCGCGCACCTGATCGTTGAGACTTTCCAGGTGCTGGACGTTGACCGTGGTGAACACGTCGATGCCGGCGGCGAGCAGTTCCTGAATGTCTTGCCAGCGTTTCGTGTGGCGACTGCCGGGGGCGTTGCTGTGGGCCAGCTCATCGACCAGCACCAGTTTCGGTTTGGCCGCGAGAATGCCGTCGAGGTCCATTTCTTCGAGCATCACGCCACGGTATTCCGAGCGCACCAACGCTTGCTGCGGCAAGCCGCCGAGCAGCGCTTCGGTTTCGGCGCGACCATGGGTTTCGACGACGCCAGCGATGACTTTCACGCCTTGGCGCAATTGCGTGTGGGCGGCCTGGAGCATGGCGTAGGTCTTGCCGACACCGGGAGCGGCGCCGAGAAAAACCTTGAGCCGGCCACGGCCGTCACGGGGCAGGTCTGCTAACAGCGCGTCGGCGCGGCCGGAGTCGCTCATGCTTGATGCTCTCTCTTCCTGATGTTTATGCGGTGTCTATGATGGCCCCTTCGCGAGCAAGCTCGCTCCCACATTTGGAACGCGTCCTCCTGTGGGAGCGAGCTTGCTCGCGAATGGTCGCGCCGCCTATTCAGAGCTGTTCCAGTGCCATGTTCAGCTCAAGCACATTGACTACCGGCGGCCCCACCAGCGGCTGTTCGATATGCGCATCGAGCAGTTGCTGAAGAGTCGATACCGGCACATTTCGCGCTGCTGCGACACGCGCCAGTTGATAGGCAATTGCCGCCGGTGGCAAGTGCGGATCGAGGCCACTGCCGGAGGTGGTCAGCAGGGCCAATGGCACTGGGCCTTGGCCGGGAACCTGGAGTTTGTTGGCGTCGTCGATCACGCGGGTTGCCAGTGCCGGATTGCTCGGGGCCAGGTTGCTCGCGCTGCTGGAAACGGTCGCAAACGCACCGGCGGATGGCCGTGGATGAAACCACGCATCGCCGACAAAATCCTGCGCGATCAGCGACGAGCCGCGGACCTTGCCGTCGGCGTCTCGCACCAGGCTGCCATTGGCTTGGGCGGGGAATGCGACTTGCGCAACACCGGTCACCACCAGTGGATAGGCGACACCGGTGACCAGGGTCATCAGCACCAGCAGGCTCAGGGCCGGACGTATCATTGTGGACATTTCAAGATCCTCGAATTCGTTGGGCAAACTTTGGTGGGGTGTCAGGGAGATCTTTTCCCCCTCACCCCAGCCCTCTCCCCCAAGGGGGCGAGGGGGAAAGGGAGCCGATCTTTGTGCAGTTCAAAACCTGAGTTAGGCTCGGTATCTCAAGTCGGTGAAGCTCCCGCAGTCACCTCGGTCAGTCCCCTCTCCCTCTGGGAGAGGGTTAGGGTGAGGGGCTTTTTCCGGCCTCACACCAGATGCAGCGCCGTGAGCAACATGTCGATCGCTTTGATCCCCACGAACGGCACCAGAATCCCGCCCAGTCCATAGATCAGCAGATTGCGTCGCAGCAGCGCCGCCGCACTCGCCGCCTGCACGCGCACACCGCGCAGCGCCAGCGGAATCAGCACGACGATGATCAAGGCGTTAAAGACGATCGCCGAGAGAATCGCGCTCTGCGGACTGGTCAGTTGCATGATGTTCAGCACGCCCAGTTGCGGATAGATCGAAGCGAACAGCGCCGGCAGAATCGCGAAATATTTGGCCACGTCGTTGGCGATGGAAAACGTCGTCAGCGCACCGCGAGTCACCAGCAATTCCTTGCCGATCTGCACCACGTCGAGCAGCTTGGTCGGGTCGCTGTCGAGGTCGACCATGTTCGCCGCTTCGCGGGCAGCCTGTGTGCCGTCATTCATCGCCATACCGACGTCCGCCTGAGCCAGCGCCGGCGCGTCGTTGGCACCGTCACCGCACATCGCAACCAGACGACCATCGTTCTGCTCGTGACGAATGCGCGCGAGTTTCTTCTCCGGGGTGGCTTCGGCGAGGACGTCATCAACGCCTGCTTCAGCGGCGATGGCGGCTGCGGTCAGCGGGTTGTCGCCGGTGACCATCACGGTGCGAATGCCCAGTTTGCGCAGTTCGGCAAAGCGCTCGCGGATGCCCGGTTTGACCACGTCCTTGAGGTGGATCGCGCCAAGCAGTTTGCCGTCGGCGCAGACCAGCAACGGGGTGCCGCCGCTCTGGGCGATCTTGTCGATTTCCCGCGACAGTGCCGGAGCCAGATCCGAGCGTTTTTGGCTGAGGAAATTCAGCAGCGAATCCACCGCACCTTTGCGATAGACACGGCCCTGATAGTCGACGCCGGACAACCGGGTTTCAGCGCTGAACGGCACAGCGGTCAAGGTTTCCAGCGCCGGCTCAGGTTGCGGATGCAGACCACGCAGGTATTCAACGATGGATTTACCTTCAGCGGTCTCGTCAGCCAAAGAGGCGAACAACGCACCTTCGGCCAGTTCACGACCACTCACACCCGGCGCGGCATACACCGCACTGCAACGACGATTACCGAAGGTGATGGTGCCGGTCTTGTCGAGCAGCAACACATGCACGTCGCCCGCCGCTTCCACCGCACGACCGGACTTGGCGATCACGTTGAGGCGCACCAGACGATCCATCCCGGCGATACCGATCGCCGACAACAGACCGCCAATGGTGGTCGGGATCAGCGTAACCAGCAGCGCCACCAGAAACACCAGCGGCAGGCTGCCGTTGGCGAAATGGGCGAACGGCTGCAGGGTCACGACCACCAGCAGGAAGATCAGGGTCAGGCCGATCAGCAGGATATCCAGCGCCACTTCATTCGGGGTCTTCTGGCGTTTGGCGCCTTCGACCAGGGCGATCATGCGATCAAGGGTCGACTCGCCCGGATTGGCGGTGATTTGCACCAGCAGCCAATCGGAGACCAGTCGCGTGTTGCCGGTGACGGCCGAACGGTCACCGCCGGACTCACGAATCACCGGCGCCGATTCACCGGTGATCGCCGCTTCGTTGACCGCCGCGATGCCTTCGATGACTTCACCGTCACCGGGGATCATCTCCCCGGCTTCGACGCGTACTACATCACCCTTGCGCAGGCTTGCCGCTGGCACCACTTGAAAGCTGCCATTGGCCAATTTGCGCCGGGCGCTGAGGCCTTCGCTGCCCGCCTTGAGGCTGTCGGCGCGGGCCTTGCCGCGACCTTCGGCCAAGGCTTCGGCGAAGTTGGCAAACAGCACGGTGAACCACAGCCACAGGGCGATTTGCGCAGCGACGAAGGTCGGCACATCGGCGTCGGGAATGAAGCACAGCACAGTGGTGAAAATTGCGGTCAGCTCAACCACCAGCATCACCGGCGAACGCTTCAATTGCCGTGGGTCGAGCTTGACGAAAGCTTGTACCAGCGCCGGCCGCCACAGGGCCGAGATCGCGGTTTTCGCTTGTTCCGGTGCCTTGGTGGCAGCGGGTTTGATTGCAGGCATATTCATGATGGATTCCTTAGAAGCCCATACTTAAATGTTCGGCGATAGGGCCGAGCGCCAGAGTCGGCAAGAAGGTCAGGCCGCCCACCAGCAAAATGGTCACGGTCAACAGGGTCACGAACAGCGGGCCGTGGGTCGGGAAGCTGTTCTGGCCGATCGGTGCGGTTTTCTTCATCGCCAGACTGCCCGCCAGCGCCAGCACGGGAAGGATGTAACCGAAGCGGCCGATCAACATGCCCAGACCCAACATCAAGTTGTGGAACGGCGTGTTCGCACCCAGACCACCGAACGCCGAGCCGTTGTTGGCGCTCGCCGAGGTGTAGGCATAGAGCAACTGGCTGAAACCGTGCGGGCCGGGGTTGCTGATGGTCGCCGCAGCACTGGGAACCGCTGCGGCAATCGCACCGAGCACCAGCACGCCGACCGGCATCACCAACAGAGTGACGACCAGCAATTGCACTTCGCGCGCCTGGAGTTTCTTGCCGAGGTATTCCGGCGTACGCCCGATCATCAGACCGGCGAGGAACACCGCGATCAGCACGTTGAGCAACATGCCGTAGAGCCCGGCACCGACGCCGCCGAAGATCACTTCGCCGACCATCATGTTGACCAGCGCGACCATGCCGCTGAGCGGGTTGAGGCTGTCGTGCATGGCGTTGACCGAACCGTTCGACGCTGCGGTGGTGGTCACCGACCACAGCACGGTGGCGGTGGTGCCAAAGCGTGCTTCTTTACCTTCCAGCGGCGCGGTCTGTTCAACCGCAGCGTTGTTCAGCGTCGGGTTTGGCTGATATTCAGCCCACAGCGAAGTCGCGCCGCCGATCAGGAACAGCGCCAGCATGCAGGCGATGATCGCGCGGCTCTGACGCAGGTCTTTGACGTAATGGCCGAAGGTGAATACCAGCGCCACCGGAATCAGAATGATCGAAGCGACTTCGAACAGGTTGCTCCACGCCGTCGGGTTCTCGAACGGATGCGCCGAGTTGACGCCGAAGAAGCCACCACCGTTGGTGCCCAGTTGCTTGATCGCAATCTGACTGGCGGCCGGGCCGAGCGGGATCACTTGATCAACGCCCTGCATCGTCACCGCATTCACATACTGCGCGAAGGTTTGCGGCACGCCCTGCCAGACCAGATACAACGCCAGCAGCAAGCACAGTGGCAGCAACCCGTAGAGAGTGGCGCGGGTCATGTCGACCCAGAAGTTGCCGAGAGTCTTGGTCGACTTGCGACCGATGCCACGGCACAGCGCAACCAGCACGGCCAGGCCGGTGGCGGCGCTGACGAAATTCTGCACGGTGAGACCGACCATCTGGCTCAGATAGCTGAGGGTCGCCTCGCCGCTGTAGGACTGCCAGTTGGTGTTGGTCATGAAACTGACCGCGGTGTTGAATGCCTGCGTCCATTCCTGGCCCGGCAGATTTTGCGGGTTCAGCGGCAAGTGATCCTGAAACAACAGGATCGCGAACAGCAGCAGGAAACCGGCAAGGTTGAACGCCAGCAGCGCCAGCGTGTACTTCTGCCAGCTCTGCTCGGCGTTAGGATCAACCCCGGCGACGCGATAGCAACCGCGCTCGACCGGACCGAGAATCGGCGTCAGCCAGGTGCGCTGACCTTCCATTACCTTGTAGTAGAAGCGCCCGAGGAACGGCGCCGGCAGCAAGACCACCGCAAAAAACGCGAGGATCAGCCAATAGTCATAACTGTGCATAGCCGCTCCTAGTTCCGATCCGCGCGCAACAGCGCAACCAACAGATAAATGAACAGCCCCACTGCCAACAGCAGTGACACCCCGTCCAGAACGCTCATGGAAGATCTCCGTGTTACGGCGTATTGCCGCGTGTGGAGGCATTGTCGGAAAGGAGGCTGTAAAGGAACGAGAGCGAGGGTGTTGGCTGTGCATAAAGAAAGCGTAAAGAGTGGGTTTATGCGGGCTTTACGGAGAGATTTTCTGACGTTAGTGCAGGCCCCATCGCGAGCAGGCTCACTCCTACAGTTGGGATGCGTTCCCCTGTAGGAGTGAGCCTGCTCGCGATAGCGTCAAAACAGGCACCACTGCACCCAACTGGCGCACAAAAAGCAGCTATCCCCCCGCGAACATCCCCGATACGACAGCTTTCAACTCATTACGACTTGTTTCAGCGCAATGGCACGCGCACTGCAAACGCCCTCCCCTGAGCTTTCCAAACCGTTCAGGGAGCAAACGCATGAACACACAACTCAAACCCACACTGGGCACGTTGCATCTGTGGGGCATCGCCGTAGGGCTGGTGATTTCCGGGGAATATTTCGGCTGGAGTTACGGCTGGGGCGTGGCCGGTACGCTGGGTTTTCTGGTGACCTCGTTCATGGTCGCGACCATGTACACCTGCTTTATCTTCAGTTTCACCGAACTGACCACCGCGATTCCCCATGCGGGCGGGCCGTTTGCCTACAGCCGACGCGCCTTCGGTGAAAAAGGAGGATTGATTGCAGGCTTGGCCACGCTGATCGAATTCGTCTTCGCGCCACCGGCCATTGCCCTGGCGATTGGCGCCTACCTCAATGTGCAGTTTCCGGCGCTCGACCCCAAACACGCAGCAGTCGGCGCCTACATTGTGTTCATGGGCCTGAATATTCTTGGGGTGAAACTGGCGGCCACGTTCGAGCTGATTGTTTGCGTGCTGGCCGTCGCCGAACTGCTGGTGTTCATGGGCGTAGTTGCGCCCGCGTTCAGCTTCAGCAACTTCGCCTTGAACGGTTGGGCAGGGTCGGATGTATTTGGCGCGCCGGCGATTGCCGGGATGTTCGCGGCCATTCCATTTGCGATCTGGTTCTTCCTCGCCATCGAAGGCGCGGCAATGGCTGCCGAAGAGGCCAAGGATCCGAAACGCACGATTCCGAAGGCTTACATCAGCGGCATCCTGACTCTGGTGTTACTGGCGATGGGCGTGATGTTTTTTGCCGGCGGCGTCGGCGACTGGCGCACCCTGGCCAACATCAACGACCCGCTGCCGCAGGCGATGAAAACCGTGGTCGGCGATAACTCCGGTTGGCTGCACATGCTGGTGTGGATTGGCCTGTTCGGTCTGATCGCCAGTTTCCACGGGATCATTCTCGGCTACTCGCGTCAGTTCTTCGCTCTGGCCCGCGCCGGTTACCTGCCAGCCTCGCTGGCGAAACTTTCACGCTTCCAGACACCGCATCGCGCAATCATTGTCGGCGGCATCATCGGCATTGCCGCGATTTACAGCGACGGGCTGATCAACCTCGGCGGCATGACGCTCACCGCGGCGATGATCACCATGGCCGTGTTCGGCGCCATCGTGATGTACATCATGAGCATGCTCAGCCTGTTCAAACTGCGTAAATCGGAACCCAATCTCGAGCGTACTTTCCGCGCGCCGTGCTATCCGTTGATTCCAATGATTGCATTGGTGCTGGCGGTGGTTTGTCTGGTGGCGATGGCCTGGTTCAACGCATTGATCGGCTTGATCTTCCTTGGCTTCATGGCGGTCGGTTTCGGCTACTTCCTGCTGACCGGACAACTGCGTGCCGACGCGCCAGCCGATGCGATGCTGACAGGTCATTGAGGGATTTCGGGTGTACCGGGTACAAGCGGCCTAGAATGGAACCACTGCGAGTTCACTTCGCTCAAAAGTGGTATGCAGCGTTGCACGGCGAAATCCTCGTCCGTCGACCTGCCCTTAAGGAGAGCCGTTATGCCTTGGTATGCCTGGTTGATTCTGGTCGTTGCAATCGGCTCGATCGTGGGTGGATTAATGATGTTGCGCGACACCGCCAACAAGGTCGATCTGACCGATGAAGAACGCCGACGCGTTGCCCAACGCAATGCCGAAGCGGACGCCAAAGACGCCCAAGACCGCTGAACACAACCCCGCCTGATCTGCGGGGTTTGTGCTTTTTATAGCCATTGGAGCTATCCGCACGCTTTTAAGAAGTAGAAGTACAGTCACCATCTAATTTTCCTTGGTTAAGATGGGGACATTGTTGCGGAGAGTTCCAGATGCGTTATTCGCAGGATCATAAAGCCCAGACCCATCAGCGCATCATCAAGGAGGCTTCGGCACGTTTTCGCAAGGACGGAATCGGCGCTACCGGCCTGCAACCCCTGATGAAAGCGCTGGGTCTGACCCATGGCGGTTTCTACTCACATTTCAAGTCCAAGGACGAGTTGGTCGAGAAGGCCTTGCAAGAGGCCGGCAACCAGGTCGACGGGTTATGTGCCGAGATTTTTGCCCAGGACAACGCGCTTGATGTGTTCATCGAGACGTATCTGTCCGAATGGCACCAGACATCGCCAGATGAAGGCTGCCCGCTGCTGACCATTTCTTCCGAGTTGGGGCTGCGCGGGCAACCGAGTCCCACCAGTGACGTGGTGCTCAACGCACGGCTGGAGCAGATCGAAAACAGCCTCGAAGGCGAGAACAGCGCTGACCGCGCCATCGTCATCATGTCGACCCTGGTCGGTGCACTGCTGCTGTCGCGCAGTGTCGCGGATGCCGGGTTTGCGCAACGCATCCTCGATATCACCCGCGATCACCTCAAGAACCGCGACTAAGCCTGCCAGCGCTTGAACAATACGCTGGCATTGACCCCGCCAAACCCGAAACCGTTGGACAGTGCATATTCGATCGACATCGGCCGAGCCTGGCCATGAACAATGTCCACGCCTGCGCTCGCCGGATCGGGATTGTCGAAATTCAAAGTCGGCGGCACCACCTGATCACGAATCGCCAACAGTGTGAAAATGGCTTCAAGCCCACCGGCAGCGCCGAGCAAATGACCGGTGGCTGACTTGGTCGAGGTTACGGCGATTTTATTCTCGGTTCCGAACAACGCCTTGATCGCGGCCAACTCACCCAGATCGCCCACTGGCGTCGAGGTCGCATGCGCATTGAGATGCTGCACTTGATCCGGCTCGATACCCGCCTGCGCCAGTGCCAGCGTCATCGCCCGCCGCGCACCACTGCCATCTTCAGGCCCGGCCGTCAGGTGATAGGCGTCGGCGCTGGTGCCATAGCCGACCAGCTCCGCCAAAGGCGTCGCGCCACGCGCCAACGCATGCTCGAGGGATTCGATCACCAACAGCCCGGCGCCCTCGCCCATCACGAAACCATCGCGACCACTGTCGAACGGCCGAGACGCGCGCTCCGGGGTGTCGTTGTAACCGCTCGACAGTGCCCGCGCTGCCGCGAAACCGGCCAGACTGACACGGTCGATGCAGGCTTCCGCGCCGCCACACACGGCAATATCCGCTTCGCCGGCGCGGATCAATCGCGCCGCGTCGCCAATCGCTTGAACACCCGCAGCGCACGCCGTCACCGGTGCGCCCAAAGGCCCCTTGAGGCCGTGTTGAATGGACACGTGACCTGCCGCGAGATTGACCAGAAACGAAGGAATGGTAAACGGTGACAAACGCCGAGGACCGCGACTGTCGGTGGTGCGCACGGCGTCGGCAATCGCGCCAAAACCGCCGACACCGGAACCGATGATCGTTGCGCTACGCTCCTGGCTTTTGCTTTCTGCAGGATGCCAGCCAGCCTGCTCCAGCGCCTGACGGGCAGCCTCCATGGCGAACAGAATGAAGCGGTCCATCTTCTTCTGCTCCTTCGGTGGCGTGGCGCGATCCGGATCGAAACCTGCTTCAGCGTCCTCTTCCAGCGTCGGCACCGCGCCGCCGACTCGCGTGGGTAAATCAGCGACCGTTGCCTCAGGCAAGTTACGCAAACCAGAACGCCCGGCCAGCAAACGCTGCCATACGACTTCGAGATCGCTGCCCAAGGGTGAAACCAGGCCCATGCCCGTGACGACTATTCGACGCGAATCCATACCGTGGTGACCTCTGATCAATTCAATTGCCGGACTTGTAGCGTTGGGCTGCGGAACTGCGGGAAAGGTTCGGTGCCATGACATGGCGAGCCGCAACAAAGGCGTGCCATTCGCTTGCGTCAGGCAGCGAAGGAATGGTGATCAACTCGCCCTGATCCAGACCGGCCAGCGCCGCATCGACCATCTCGCCTGCGTCCATGACCATTTCTGCCGGAATGCCACTGGCATCGATACCGGAACGCTCCCAGATTTCGGTGCGGGTCACCCCCGGCAGCACGGCCTGGATCTGCACGCCGGTGCCTTCGAGTTCAGTGTTCAGCGACTGGGTCAGGCTCAGTACATAAGCTTTGCTGGCGCTGTAGGTAGCGTTGAAACGTTCCGGAAACAATGCCACCACCGAGGCGATATTGATGATCGTGCCACGCCCGGCCTTGGCGAAACTGGCGGCGGCCGCCGATGCCAGTCGGGTGACGGCGGTGATGTTCAGCTGAATCAACCGCTCCAACTGGTCCATATCGGCGTTGGCCAGCAATCCGTCCGCCGCCACACCGGCGTTATTGACCAGCAAGCTGATGCTGGAATCGCTGCGCAGGCGTTGTTCGAGTTTGAGCACATCGTCCTTCAGCGTCAGATCGGCCTTGAGTACTTCGACCTGAATGCCATGGGCTTCACGCAACTGACTCGCAGCGCCTTCCAGACGACCCTTGTCACGGGCCACCAGCAGCAGATCAAAACCACGCGCCGCCAGGCGCTGAGCGTAAATCGCACCGATACCCGACGATGCGCCGGTCACCAGAGCAGTACCTTGGGATTGTGCAGAATTCATGAGAATGCTCCTGGAACGCTTGATGAAGGAATTTGCCGATGAGGCGTATTGGCTCAACGCATCGGAAAATTATTATAGACATAATCTAAAGGCAATATGATAGTCGTAATTTTAGATCATCCGGCAGCTGCCCTTTCCACTGCTATCCGCAGCCAAGCACTGCGTCAAATGAAAAAGGCCGGTCAATGACCGGCCTCTTGGCGTTGAACACTCAGCTTAGTTGACTTCCAGCTTGTCGCGATTGCGATCCAGGATCGCCTTGCCAATCCCCTTCACTTCCAGCAACTCATCCACCGATGAAAACGGCCCGTTTGTTTCACGATACGTAACAATCGCTTTCGCCTTGGCCTCACCGACTCCCGCCAGTTCCTTTTGCAGCGTCGCCGCGTCGGCATCGTTGAGATCGACTTTTGCACTTTGGGAAGCTGCCGCTGCATCCATCACCAACGGCGCTTTCGGTGACTCCGCTGGCGCAACAGGTGCGGCAATAGCGGCGATCGAGGCGCTGGTGAGAAAAGCAAAGATCAGAGAATAGAAGTAACGGGTACGCATTTGTGACGCTCCATCATCGTTTGAGAAAGCAGCTTTTCCGAAGCTGCTCTCCAAACTTAGGTCATGGTGGAGCGATGTCAAAAATGCGTGCGTTACAGAATGTGAAACAATCAGGGTTCGAGACGACGCTGCTGGTAGATCCAGTCGACGATTTCGCCGTCGGGGGTGTAGCCGCTGACGGTTTCTCGCAATAACTGGCGAACGCGAGCGTAATCATCCTCATCAACCGCCGCCAACAAATTGGCCAACCTAACCTTTAACACTTCCCAAGGCAGATGATCCTCATTGGCCGTCATGATCATCGGATGCGGTGTTGCAGCAACGTTGTCGCCGATCAACAGCTCTTCATAGAGCTTTTCACCTGGACGCAATCCCGTGAACTCGATGGAGATGTCGCCCTGCGGATTGCGATCGGAACGAATACTCAAACCGGACAAGTGGATCATCTTCTCTGCCAGTTCGACGATTTTCACCGGCTCGCCCATGTCCAGCACAAACACATCGCCACCCTGCCCCATCGAACCGGCCTGAATAACCAGTTGCGCGGCTTCGGGGATGGTCATGAAATAACGGGTAATCTTCGGATGAGTGACGGTCAGCGGCCCGCCGGACTTGATCTGGCTGTGGAACAGCGGAATCACCGACCCGGAGGAACCCAACACATTACCGAAGCGAACCATCGTGAAACGGGTTTTGTTAACCCGGGAAACTTTTGCATTGTCTCCGAACAATACCGGCGCGACTTCACGACTGAGCGCCTGAAGCGTCAACTCCGCCAAGCGCTTGGTACTGCCCATGACATTAGTGGGCCGCACCGCCTTATCGGTCGAGATCAGCACAAAATTCGCTACGCCGGATTGCAGGGCAGCCTGAGCAGTATTGAGCGTTCCGATCGCATTGTTCAGTACACCTTCGGCGATGTTGTGTTCGACCATGGGCACATGCTTGTAGGCGGCCGCATGATAAACCGTGTCAACCTTCCAGGTTTTCATCACATCGAGCAATTTGTCCTGGTGGCGTATAGACCCGAGTATGGGAAGCAATCGAACCGGAGCCGACTCTCGAGAGCTGCGTTGCTCCAGCTCTGAAAGAATGTTGTAGAGATTGAATTCACTGTGTTCGAACAACAGAAGCGCGGTTGGCTCCAACGCAAAAATCTGCCGACATAACTCCGAACCGATCGAACCGCCGGCACCTGTGACCATGACAGTCTTGCCTTTGATACAACGCTCCAGAAGATCAGGCTGAGCTGGAACGGCATCGCGCCCCAGCAGGTCTGCAATATCGACTTCCTGAATATCTTCGACTTTGACTCGGCCACTCGCAAGATCGGAAAAATTCGGCACACTGCGAACATGCAGTGGAAAGCCTTCCAGCAAGTTGAGAATTTCCCGGCGACGAGCACGAGTCGAGGATGGCAACGCGAGAAGGATTTCCTGCGCGCCTGTGACGTCGATCATCTGCTGTATATGCTTGGGTTTGTAGACCTGCAGGCCAGAGATCGAGCGATCGGAAATACCCGGATCATCATCGATAAAGGCAACAGGGCGCATAACGCGCCCCATGCGCAGTGCGGCAACGAGTTGATTGCCTGCTACACCTGCGCCGTATATCGCAACTTTGGTCAGACCATCGTCACGGTTGGCAAAAGGAACATGCTGCGCGGCTGTAAACCAGTCTCCCATGAAGTATTGCCGCATACATAACCGCAATCCCCCAATGATGACCAGGCTCAACCACCAGTAATTGAAAATGATCGAGCGAGGCACAACCGCTTCGTGATTGCTGTACCAATAAACGACAACCGCCAGAATCAGCGAAGACAAACTGACAGCCTTGATAATCGCAATCAACGCGTCATTGCCAAAATAGCGCATGACGGCACGGTACATGCCGAAGCGAATGAACAATGGAATGGCCACAACAGGGGCGCAGACAAATAGCCAGAAGTGGACTTTGAAGGGGTTGTACATATCATCGATACCCAAGCGCACGATGAACGCTAACCACAAAGCCATCCAGACCAGAAAAATATCTGTGCCAACCTGTATCAGTCGTTTGCGCCGCCGTGGAAGCCCAACGAGACGCTCTCTGACTTTATCCATTAACTCTTCAAGCACCTCAGTTTCCCTCTTTCAAATGCTGATCACCGTAATGAATCACCACAAGCCGCCATCATGACTCTAAACCTGGATACCAGAACTGTGTTCTTTTCCATACTAAGCGGTCTTTTCGAGTTCTCCCGCATGAAACCTGATCGCGAGAAAAACCAGCGGGATATAGGCTAAAAGTACACCCCATACGCCGCCCAGCCCAAACCGTGTAACACCTACCGCAATAGGCAACAGCCAGCATAGATTGATCAAGCCTGTTGCCAAGGTTACGGGCAAATGCCGACCAAATTGCCTGGAAGCAAACTGATAGGCGTGGCTTCTGTGAGCCTCATACAGTTTGTCTCCTCTGAGCAGGCGCCGGAACAACGTGAAAGTGGCATCCACGATAAACACACCGAGCAGGATGAGCCAGCCCCAAAACAACGAAGGATCATGCCACGCAGCCTGCAGAGAAAGACCGCCCAGAACAACGCCAAGAAATCCGCTGCCCGCATCACCCATGAAAATTTTTGCCGGTGGAAAATTCCAGTATAGAAAGCCCATCACCGCCGCAGCCAACATCAACGGAGCCCAGATCAACGCTGTTGCATCGACAAGCCAATACAACACACACGCCCCAAGACAAACACAAACCGCCTCGACACCTGCGATGCCATCAATGCCATCCATGAAGTTGTAAAGATTGAGCAACCATACGAGATAAAACAGTGCCAGAAAATGACCAAAGATACCCAGATCGACCTGCGCTCCGAGTACCTCCACCACGGGCATGCCGCCCATCCAGAACAACAGCCATCCCGCAGCCAGAAAATGCCCTAGCAGACGCCAGCGCGCCGCGATATGGCCGTGGTCATCCATGAAGCCAATCACTGCAACCAGACTTCCAGCGCCGGCAACAGCGAGAAAAGCGCTACCCGAAGTAATTCCGACGCCCCATAACACTACTTGCGCAAAAACAAATGCGATCACTATCGCTACGCCACCGCCACGAGGAGTAGGCACAGAGTGCGAACTGCGCGCATTCGGAATATCCATCAAACTGCGCGCCAACGCGTAACGGCGTAACGCCCAAGTGAGGGAGAAGGATAGGCAGAGAACGACGGAAAGGAACCATCCATAAGTCATGATTTGCGGGTTTCCAGAAAATGCTGTGCGGTCAGGCCTAGGCCTTTATCGACACTGATGGGCGGGGTCCAACCCAGTAACTGTCGATTTTTACTGATATCGACCTGCAGAGAGCCGAAAAGCCGCTGAGATATAGACCGCCGTCCTACCAGTGCCAACAGCCGCTCCATCATCCATACCGGAACAGGCAATAGATAATTGGTCTTCCCCAACGCTTGGCCCAGCTTGCGCAACAGCTCACTTGTAGAAACATCTTCGCCATCGCTCGCCATAAAAGTTTGATTGGCAGCACCCGGATGGTCGGCACAGGTCACGATGAGATCCACAAGATTGCCTACTGACACCAGACTGCGGCTATTACGCACCGAGCCAAATGGCAACGGAACACCACGATCCAGCCATTGCATCATAGTGAGAAAATTAGCTTTCACCCCCGGACCGTAGACCAGAACCGGGCGAATAATCACCACTTCCATATCCGTAACCTGCGCCAGTCGCTTCAAGCCCTGCTCGGCTTCAAATTTGGAAATGCCATAAGCGTCAAGCGGGGCAGGCACATCATCAGCGTAAAAAGGAGCGCCTGGAGAAGTGCGCTCGCCGTTAACTTTCACCGAACTGACGAAGATAAACCGTTTAACTCCCGATGCCGCAGCCTGACGAGCGAGGTTCAAAGTCGCGTCGACATTGATTTCCCGGAAGGCAGCCAAGGGATCGACCGCGACTTCGTCCATGACGTGAACGCGCGCTGCCGCATGAACGACAACATCAACTTCTGTCAGGACGCGACTCCAATCGTTAGCCCCACTGAGACCTTCGAAGGGTATAACGTCCACGCCTGGAGCATGCTCATGAGTTCTGGAACGCATCGGCGCGACGACAGAACAATCCGATCCCAGCATTAGCCGATCTATAAGTGCTCTCCCCAGAAAACCATTACCGCCGGTAATCAGGAATGTCTTGGATCTCATGAAAGCACCTTGAGCTAAGAAATCAATGCTTGCCTGTCGACAACAGCCTCGTTGAAGCGGCAAATGGATGCGTGACTGCAGCAACCATGGAGATCGCTTCGTCGAGGGATATGCGAGTGGCAGTCTATTGAATTACGCGATTCTTGGCCACTTCAAAGCAGCAGGAAAAGACAACTTGCGCCACGTCATAAAAACACACCCTGAAACCCGCCTTCATTGAGGCAAGCCTCACTGCTGCATTTTGCGCGGCTTACAGACTGTTAACAAAACAAGTTCTTTGGCAAACTCACGCACACACTCTGCAACAAGCAATATTAAATGAAACAAACTTTGCTTGAGAAAAACTTGCACGCAAGTAGCCAGACAATAAAACGAAAAAAAATCGACTCTAATTATCCGCAAACATCCGCCAGACAAGGCATTGTCCTGACAGCCCATTAACATGGGTTGCGAAAAGCTTTATAGCAACGAGCGATAAATATCAGCGTAAGATTGCGCCATCAAACTTGAGGAAAACACCTCCTCAAACCGGCGTTCGGCGGCCAAGCCCATCCTGGCAGCTGTCGCAGGTTCGCTCCACAGCCTTGTCATAGCCTGTGCCAATGCAATGGAATCCCTGGGAGGGACGACCAATCCGGTTTCTTCGGCAATATTAATGTAGGTGGTGCCCGAGCCAATTTCACAAGAGATCATCGGTTTTCCGTACATAGCCCCTTCGAGCAGGGAAATTCCGAAAGACTCCGATCTCAAATGCGATGGAAAGACAAAAGCGTAGCAAAGCGTCAGCAGCGCAGCCTTGTCTTCGTCAGGCAGTAACCCCAGAAAATGCACGTTGGACACACCCGCTTCCGCGGCTTGAGCCTTGAGTTCTGCCTCAAGATGCCCGCCTCCAAGAATGGCCACCGGTAACCCGGTCGTCCTGGCTGCCTCAAGCAAGTAATCCAGGCCCTTGTAATAACGCAGGGCACCTACAAAAAGAAAAAATCGCTCACCCAACCGATCTCGCCAAAATGCCAGTTTTTCTGCAGAAGGGACGGGATAAGTCGAGCGATCAAGACCGTAAGGCACAACACGTACCTTATCTTCAAATCGTGTCAAAACCGGACTGCTGGCCAGATAATTTGGCGACGACGCGACAATACAGTCGACACTGGACAGGAAGCGATTCATTAGTGGCTGATAAAGTTTGAGCAGCGTTTTTTGCTTGACGATATCGGAGTGATAGCTGACCACACTCGGCTTGCCTACTCGACTCGCAAAATGAACGAGGTCCATGTAAGGCCACGGAAAATGGTAATGAACAATATCCGCTTCTCGAGCCAGCTCGATGAAATCCCTTAGCGCCGAAAACGAGAATCCGGTAGATGCAATGTGAAGATCCAGTTTTGAGCGATGGGTCAGATGATGCGCAATCGGTTCATTGCGTGCAGCCCCTCGCTCACTGAGATAGAGCACCTGGGACTCGTACCCGTGTTGTAAACCACCTTCGGCAATCTGAAAGATGACTTGTTCGATGCCCCCCATTGTCTCCGGGTAATAAGTCTTGAAGAAGTGCAGAACCTTGATCATCGCCCGTCGACCACCTTCTGATAAACCTCGAACGTTTCTTTTGCGCACCGCTCCCAGGAAAACTTCGCTGCGTGCAGTAATCCCTGTTCAATGGCACTGGCGCGCCACACCTCATCTTCAAGGCCTTGGCGCAAAAGTTCAGTCAACGCCAGCGTGTCCGTTGCTTCGCACATAAGTGCCGCATTACCGGCAACCTCTGGCAGGGAAGAACTGTTGGAGCAAACGACGGGAACGCCCGAACTCATAGCCTCCAACACCGGTAAACCGAAGCCCTCGTACAACGAAGGGAACGTAAATAGCCGCGCACCGGCGAACAACAGAGGCAAGTCTTCACTGGGAACAAAACCGAGATAATAGGCCCAGCCCTCGCGACGTGCGCTTTCAAGCCGGTTATGAATATCCTCGTTTTGCCATCCATAGTAACCAGTCAACACAAGCGGCCAGCGCTTGCGCAGTTCCAGTGGCAAACGTGAATAAGCGTCGAGCAAAGTTTCGATATTCTTGCGGGGCTCAATGGTACCCACAAACAAGCTATAGCCGCCCACCTCAAGCCCATGTCGCGACAGAGTCAACCGGAGGTCATCCGCGGAGCGAGGATGAAACTCGGCAGAACTGGCCAACGGCACGGTGTGAATCCGCTCAATAGGCCAGGAGAAATAGTCACACAACTCTTTACGCGTGTATTCAGAGTCCGTTATCAGAGCGTCAGCCCTGACTAGCGTCGTCTTGAGCTCCTTCTGCAAATAGCGCACAAGTTGCGGCGAATGGCAGTGGGACCACGTAAAAGGAGAAAGGTCGTGAAAGGTCGCGACACTGCGCCCGGCAAACGGAGGCAGATAATAATTGGGGCTATGGTAAAGAAAATCACCATGACCTTTGAGGGCTTGCTTCCTGAGCAGTGGCATCAGCAAGCGATAGGCTTCAACCGCCAGGAAGTTTTTCTGAACGGCTCGCTTGAGGCCATAGCCGTTACCCGACGTATCGGAAGCAGCAGGCAACGAAGGTAGAAATCGCCGACCTGCGAAAAACTGCAGGTCAGTGATTTCGCGATTCTGCTGCAGTCGCAGCGCCAACTCATAGGTGTAGCGACCAATGCCGGTCAGTGGAAAACGGACCGGCTCAACAGAAAGAATTAACTTCATTTATCAGCCGTCAGCATCCAGCTAAGGGTTTCGCTCAAGGGCGCCGTTGCCCATCCGGGAACCAGATCCCGCAGCTTTGAGTTGTCGCCGCACAAGGTTTTCACCTCGTTGGCGCGAACAAATGCTGGATTCACATCGACTTCGATGTCATGCCCAGTCAGCGACGTGCACAACTCGATAACCTCTCGAAGTGAGTGCGTTTGTCCCGAACTGACATTCACGATCTGTCCCAAGGGTTTCGCGTCGATCAAACCACGATAGGCTTTGACCAAAGCCCGAACATCGCTGAAGTCGCGCCAAACGTCGAGGTTACCCAATTCAATCCTTGGCGCCTTGCGCAGGAAATGGGAGACGATTTTCGGCAACAGGAAGTTCTCGGCCTGCCCAACACCTGTGTAATTGAACGGCCGCGCGATAACTATGGGAAGACGATCCATCCAGAGCTTGGCCATGTACTCCATGGCCAGCTTGCTAACGGCGTAATCGTTGGCAGGAGCCGGCACTGTAGCTTCCGACAACATGCCCCCTGATGCATTGCCATAGACATTGGCGCTGCTGGCAATCAGTACACAATCCGGAACCTTTCCGCAGGCGGCAACAGCGTCCAGCAGATTACGCGTGCCTATCAAATTGACTTGATAGAACGCATCTGCCGCACCATGTCCGACAAACGCCAACGCAGCCAGGTGCACAACGACATCCGGCTGAATCTTTGCCAGCAACGTGCGTAGACCAATACCGTCAGCCAGATCGACTTGATGATAATTATGATCATCGGAGGGTTGACTACCCATCCCGACAACTTCGTAGCCATGAGCTCGCAACTCAGCCGCCATGTAGCGACCGGTAAATCCATGAATACCCGTAATCAGCGCACGTTTGCCAGCATTGATCATCAGAAAGAGAACCCTTGCTTGTTACGGCGCAGGTCAGCCTCGACCATCATGCGGCAAAGCTCTTCAAGCGAGGTTTTCGGTTCCCAACCCAATACTTCCTTGGCCTTGGCCGGGTTGCCGATCAGCAACTCAACTTCGGTAGGACGGTAGAACTTCGGATTGATGGTAACCAGTACCTTGCCGGTAGCAGCATCAGTGCCCTGTTCGGCTTCAGCAGTACCCGACCAGGAAATAGTGATACCAGCGGCCTTGAACGCCATGGATACGAAATCACGGACGGTCTCGGTACGATTGGTCGCCAATACGAAGGTATCCGGTACGTCGGCCTGCAACATGCGCCACATCCCTTCTACGTACTCCTTGGCAAAACCCCAGTCACGTTTGGCATCGAGGTTGCCCAGCTCCATTTTATCGAGCAGACCGAGCTTGATCTTGGCCACGGAGTCAGTGATTTTGCGGGTTACGAACTCACGACCACGCAGAGGCGATTCGTGGTTGAACAAAATGCCGCTGGTCGCAAAAATACCGTACGACTCACGGTAGTTGATGGTCATCCAGTGAGCGTAAAGCTTGGCGACACCGTAAGGGCTGCGCGGATAGAAAGGCGTGCTCTCGACCTGCGGAATAGCCTGTACCTGACCAAACATTTCAGAGGTCGATGCCTGGTAGAAACGCACCTTTGGATTGACGATACGGATCGCTTCCAGAAGGTTCACGGCACCAAGGCCAGTGATTTCAGCCGTAGTGATTGGCTGCTCGAACGACACGCCCACAAAGCTCTGCGCGCCGAGGTTATACACCTCGGTGGCTTCAGTGGTTTGCAGCAAACGGATGCTGGCAGAGAGATCTGTCAGATCATATTCGACCAAATGCAGGTTAGGGTTCTGCTGGATACCCAGCTCTTCGATACGCCAGAAATTGACAGAACTGGTACGACGGTAGGTACCGTAAACGGTGTACCCCTTCTCGAGCAGCAGTTCCGCCAGGTAGGCGCCGTCTTGACCAGTGATGCCAGTAACGATTGCTTTCATGCGAATCCTTTAAACTCCATTTGAACACGAATGCGAATAGACGGGCGCTATCAAAAAAAGCGCCGTGATAGCATTTTATCACATACCAACATTATACAGTCCCGGCCATTTTACATCGAGACCAGCGTAAGAATCACTTAAGACTTCAACCGCAACCTATGCCGGTACCGTACTCATACGGGATTTAACGAATATCGGTATCAAGAATGCGCCAGAGAGGCATACAGATGCCCCGTTTGAACTCGCCCTCAAGAGACGTCTTTCAGTGAGAATCAGCAAGCAAGCCTTACCTGCAGCCAATAAATACCGAGCTTAAGCAGAGAAAACCAGGGGAGAAGATTGATTTTCCCTTCGGGCGAGGCACAACTTTCCGCTCTAGGTCGAACCAAGCACCCCGAGAACAACCAATTGCCCCCGCCAGGGAAGCAACCCTGCACTGAGCCTAGGCCCGCAGCCGCACTTCTCTAGTTGACACGTCGTGCGGAGGAGCGAAAATGGGCGGATAGAAAAGTGGAGGCGGCAGAGCCGCGAAATCACATTTCTGGCTTTTTCACAATAAACCGGATTTTCTAATGCTAAATAGGTCAATAACCGCCGCTTTTTCGGACATATTCGCCGCCTCGCGCCGTTATTCTTTGGTTGGAATGTTAGGGTGGCAAGATGTTCGCCAGCGGTATAGGAGATCTGCGCTAGGGCCATTTTGGCTCACTATTAGCATGGGAGTTATGATAGGAACAATTGGAATTGTTTTTGGCCAAATCTTCAACGCTCCAATCAAAGAGTTCCTTCCATTCCTTGCAGCGGGAATGATTCTGTGGAGTTTTATCTCCACGGCGATCAATGAAGGGTGCACAACATTCATTGCCGCGGAAGGGATAATCAAACAACTACCAATTCCACTGTTTGTACATATATTGCGCATGATCTGGCGCAACATATTAATCCTTGCGCACAACATTGTAATCTTCCCGATTGTTCTAATAAGCGTTGGAAAGCCTATTGGTCTAGTCGCCTTCTTGAGCATTCCCGGCTTTGTACTTGTGGCGATTAATCTTGCTTGGGTCGCCCTGCTACTGAGCGTATTATGTGCAAGGTACAGGGATCTACCACAGATAATTGGCAGCCTGTTGCAGATTGCCTTTTATCTGACGCCAATCATGTGGATGCCAAATCTGATACCTCAGCGAGCCGGCTTGTACTTACTCGACCTTAACCCTATATACCATCTGGTTGAAGTAATCCGCACGCCTCTGCTTGGCGGAACACCCACAATGACAAACTGGCTGGTCTCAGGGGCTTTAGCACTAACCGGATGGTTCCTTACCCTCGCGATCTATGGTCGGTACAAACGCCGAATTGCATACTGGCTCTGAGAAAACAAACAACCATGGCTTTTATTGAGTTTAACAATGCTTGCGTCGATTTCCCTATCTACAATGCAAATGGGCGGTCATTAAAAAAACGGTTGATTCAAGTTGCCACTGGAGGGCAACTGGGGGCTGACAACCAAGGACGAGTTATCGTTCGAGCGCTTGAAAACCTAAACTTCAAGCTCAATGATGGCGATCGCGTCGGATTACTTGGTCATAACGGCGCTGGGAAAAGTACCTTATTAAGACTTCTTAGCGGTGTTTACACGCCCTCCTCCGGAACCGCGACAATATCCGGAGACATTGGCTCACTAATCGACATCTCTTTAGGGATCGACCCTGAAGCCACAGGCAGGGAAAATATATTCCTCCGTGGCGGCTTACTCGGGATGACACGAAGTGAAATAAGTCAAAAAATAGATGAAATCATCGACTTCTCTGAGCTTGGCGACTTTGTCGATATGCCCCTTCGAACTTACTCGACCGGCATGCACCTACGCTTGGCATTTGCGGTATCAACGGTTGTTCGACCTGAAATACTCCTAATGGATGAATGGCTTTCAGTCGGAGACGAAAGCTTCAAGCATAAAGCAGAAATTCGAATGACGGAGTTAGTACAATCGACAAACATTCTTGTCATTGCAACACACTCACGAGAATTGATAATGCATACCTGCAATCGAGTCATATGGCTTGAACACGGAAAAATTCGCATGGACTCTGATCCGCAAACTGTCGCGGCCGCATATTTTGGTGGTTGAGCATCAATTTCCATAACTAATGAAAATTGATGCAGCGACAAAATACGAGATTTTCACCCTCATGATGGCGGGCAATTAAAATGTTGAACATAGTTATTCCAATGGCTGGAAAGGGAAGCCGATTTGCTAACGCTGGTTTTACGGACCCCAAACCGTTAATCCAGATTCACGGCATGCCTATGATCCAACTTGTGATTGCCAATCTGCGCCCGAACCGCGAGCACCGCTTTATATTCATTTGCCAGCGCGAGCACTATTCACTTTATAAGCTTGACGAAATGCTTCCAACATGGGCACCAAACCATGAAGTCATATTGCTCGACGGTATTACAGAAGGTGCCGCTTGCACAGTTTTGACTGCAAAACATCTAATCAACAGCGACGACGCACTGATGATTGCCAATAGTGATCAATTCATTGATACATCCATTGATGACTATCTGAATGACATAGAGACACGTTCGTTGGATGGCTTGATCATGACAATGAAAGCGAATGATCCAAAGTGGTCTTTCGCCGCAACTGACGCTAACCAGCATGTGACCAACGTAGTAGAAAAAGAACCAATATCCGACGACGCGACCGTCGGAATCTATAATTTTTCGCGTGGTCGTGATTTTGTTAGTGCCGCAGAGAACATGATCGCAGCCGACGAACGCGTAAACGGTGAATTCTATGTCGCACCTGCATACAATAGAATGATCAAAGAAGAAAAGGTTGTCGGAATTTATAGCGTTGGCTCAGAGGCAAATGGCATGTACGGACTGGGAACCCCAGCAGACCTGGCACTGTTCATCAATCATTCCATATCAAGACCAGCGGTCGAGAACGCCAAATGGAAATAATCAGCCACAGAGGTTACTGGTTACAAGCAGAAGAAAAGAATACTCCGCTGGCATTTGAGCGGTCTTTTTCTCTCGGATTTGGTACGGAAACTGATGTTCGGGATCTCTCTGGAAAGCTCGTCATCTCACATGATCCCCCAACCGGAAATGAAATTACGTTGGATGAACTGCTCGAGATCGCCGGTAAAAACAAACCAACTCTTGCCTTGAATGTGAAGGCCGACGGGCTCGCCGTTGCCATTGGCTCAACAATGAAACGGCATGCTTATGCCAATTGGTTTGTTTTCGACATGTCGATCCCTGATACCAGAGCACAGATCGCAGCAGGAAATCCTACGTTCGTAAGGGTGAGCGAGGAGGAGCCGATAATTGCATTTAAGAAAAATACCTGCGGTATTTGGTTTGATGCATTCGAAAGCGATGAATGGCGAATAGAAAAGCTGACGAAGCTTGTAAAGCAAAATATCAGAGTTTGCATTGTTTCTCCCGAACTGCATCGTCGCGACCACATTCATTTTTGGCAAAATCTGAAAAACGCCGGCCTACATAGCAATAACAATATTTTGCTATGCACTGATCTCCCAGAACACGCAGTAAATTTTTTTGAGACCACGTTATGATTAAAGCTATAGTTTTTGACATGGATGGTGTCTTAATCGACGCTAAAGAATGGCACTATGAAGCGCTCAACAAGGCTCTAGCTTTATTTGGCTTTGAAATCTCCAGATATGATCACCTAACGTCTTTCGACGGACTTCCAACAAGCACTAAACTCAATATGCTCAGCAAAATGAGCAATTTGCCCATTGAGCTACATTCATTTATCAATGAACTGAAGCAGTCTTATACGATGGACATGGTGCATGAAAAATGCCGTCCGCGTTTTATTCACGAATACGCACTTTCATCACTACGGGCGAATGGTTACAAACTTGGAGTAGCATCCAACTCTATTCGAGCAACCGTCCAGACAATGATGCAAAAAGCTGATCTCGACGATTATCTGGATATTATGCTCTCTAATGAAGATGTAGAAAAACCAAAGCCTTCTCCCGACATTTATATTAAAGCCATGCAGCAACTTGGCTTCACCCCTGCCGAGTGTCTTATCGTAGAAGACAACGAGAATGGTATATTAGCGGCCCGAGCATCCGGCGCACATGTATTAGTCGTCAGCGATGTTGACGAAGTAAATTATGAAAACATCATGAATGCGATTCGACGCGCAGAAGGTAACTAAAATGACTAATGTATTAGTTCTTGCCGCGAATGAGCCACATGACGATAAGGATAGCGGTTACCCTCTCTGCCTTACCGAAGTTGATGGCAAGCCGCTTATCCAACATTTAAGCGAGCAATGCAACGCAATTAAAGACTCAAAGCTAATTCTCGCCGTGAGAGAAGATGACTGCAAACGCTGGCATCTCGACAACATTGTAAGGTTGCTCTCTCCTAAGGCTCAAGTATTACAAATACGGCGAAAGACCGGCGGCGCCGCCTGTACTGCACTGCTCGCAGTTGCAGAAATTGATAATGAAGAACCACTGCTCATTCTCAATGGCAATGAGTTGATTGACTTGGACTTTAGCGCCATTATTTCCAGCTTTTATGCATCACAGTTTGACGCTGGAGTAATCGTATTTCCATCTGTTCACCCTCGCTACTCATACGTTCGGATAAATTCGGAACAGCTCGTCGTTGAGTGCGCTGAAAAAAACCCTATCAGTAACAATGCTACAGTTGGATTCTATTGGTTCCGTCACGGAAAGGATTTTGTTAGTTGCGCAAAACAGGCAATTCTAAAGAATGCTCATGTGGATGGACAGTATTACATTTGCCCAACCTTAAATGAACTGATTCTTCGTCAAGGACGCATTGGTGTTCATAGAATTGATGCACAGAAATTCCATCCATTAAAATCTGCGCGTCAAATTGAGAAACTAGATCATTTCAAAGAGAGCGGAGCATAGAATGAAGTCAGATCGCCTGGAAAGCATGGTCAAGGGCTGGTTTGTAGGCGCATTCAGCCCGTCCGTATTAAATACTGATGCCTGTGAAGTCGCTGTAAAGCGCTATACACAAGGCGACTCCGAAGGTGCACATTATCACAAAATCGCTACTGAAATTACCGTAGTTGTTGAGGGGACGGTAAGAATGTGCGGCCGCGAATGGACCGCTGGAGACATCATTACTATTGCGCCAGGAGAGGCTACAGACTTTCTTTCCATCACAGACTCTATAACGGTGGTTGTCAAACATCCGGGAGCACTGGATGATAAATTTGTTATCAGTGAAGAGTGATATCAATGACTAAAACTTGTATTCTCGACATTGGAGCAAACAACGGTGATTTTTTGTTTCCTGTTGCAGCTCGGTCTTCAGGTATACCAATAATTGGTATCGAACCAATACCCGAGCTGTATCAGGCTCTGGAAGAAAAAAAAGACAGCATGAGCCTGACTAACATTCAGCTGTTTAAAGCAGCTATTGATGTTACCCCTTGCCGGACCACGTTCAATGTTGCCCGTCATGCCGACTGGGGAGTATCTAGCCTTCTTCCTTTTAACTCAAGTTCAATTACCAACGATGAATATTGGAAAGAGCGATCTGACTTATACTTCGACGAAGTAATCGATGTAGATGTTATTCGTTTGGACTCTCTTCTGGAACGAGAGGGATACGACCATATAAGTTTTATAAAAATTGATGCCCAGGGTGTGGATCTAAGAGTACTGGAGTCACTGGGCAAGTATCTTTCATCAGTCGACGCTGGAATGCTGGAAACACCTACCACATCTGCGACATCACTCTATAACGGGGAACCAGCACTATTTGAGGTTCTTTCTTTCTTAGATAACCATGGATTTGAACCATTCGCCATCAAATCAAACGACCCGGCCTGCGCTGAAGTTAATGTTTTCTTTAATCGAAAAGGCGTAAACTGGCGTGAAGTGGAAGATAATCTGAAACTGCGGGGTGTTCCGTTATACGATGGCAAGCACTACTGGCACGTAGCGTCTGACTCTCCAACTCTTCCCCCTGGTGATCCGGTATCTCTGTCCGTACAGCAGGAACTTGCGCGCGCTCGTCATTATGTGGCTGAAAATTCCGCAGCATGGGCACGTGTGCTGTACTGGAAATCAGAAGCAAAAAAAATCAAAGCCCAACTCGATTCTGAACTGCAGGGTGCTGCTGGTTCGCACTTTGTTGAATTTTCATCTAATGATGAAAACAGTAGACTGAGAGACGAAAATAACTTTCTCAAATCACAAATTGAAGCCATCTACCTTTCCACAAGCTGGAAATTTAGCGCTCCCCTGCGCGCACTAAAAAAGCTTATACGATAAAGGCGATTAACTGAGAATGCTCGACTCAAAATTAATGAGTGAAATTTGCGGCGTCAAAACCGTATTCTGGGCTGGAGTATACCCTCCTGCTAACAATTTCGTATCGTCGCCTCGGATATTTGATCCTAGCAGCGATTTCCGCGAGCTACCGTCTTTACATGGAAATTTTAGTGCCGTTTATCTGACTGAAAACGATCTGGGTAAATTTAAACAATGGCCATTGATCATTGACGAGGCGCTGAGACTTCTACAACATAATGCAAAGTGCTTGCTCTTTGTCAGATTTTCGCAATCTAATCTGCTTACTTTATTTTCTTTCGGTGCATTTTTAAGAAGACACAAAGAGTGCACCTTTGAATTACTTAATCAAGATACCGATGAAGACGGGACCATCGTCTACAGTATGTATTGCACTAGAAATAGTGTACCACCTACCCTATCAACATTTGAGTTCGCGCTTATTACAGATGGTCGGCGTCCAGAGAAAGTAATACGCTTTATCGATAGCGTTCAGCAAGTGCGTGGCATAGATAATATCGCGTGGAGCGTTGCTATTTGTGGGCCAGCCTCTTTAAGGGAGTCACTAGAACAATACAACGAAAAGGTTCGGTATATTGATGCTCCCGATGAGCATTCTGCGAAAGGATGGATCACTAAAAAGAAAAATATTATCGTCGAGACTTCAAACGCCGAAAACTTATTGATAGCACACGACCGCTATGAAATACCGAGGGGTTTCCTGGATCAAATGTTTGAGTTTGGGGCGGACTTTTCAGTTATTGTTCCAGCCCAAATAGATCTGGAAGGTAATCGTTTCCCGGACTGGGTTACCCTTGGCAGCACTTGGAACTGGAGTCCGAGCAGTATGCTGCAATATGGCGATTACAATCCTAACGTCTATGTGAATGGAGGTGTGATCATTAGCAAGAGGGCGACGCTTCTAGAAACTCCCTGGAACGAACTTTTGTTCTGGAACCAAGGTGAAGATGTTGAGCTTTCTCGCTGTATGAGCGAAAAAGGAATAACTCCGCGCCTTGCAAGAACCGTTGAACTCATTGTTACAGACTCACGACCTGGCTATATCTACGAGTTCGCTCGACTCCCAGACTTGAATTACAATTACTCCTTGCCTTATGGATGCACTGACCTGTCTTACGCGTCGGCCAGCGCTATCAAACTTGATAATAAGGTCAGCCTATTCGGCAAGAGTTCGCAACAATTATCCGCCGACGGAATTGTTCTAGATCAGTCCGTATGGACCATCACCAATGAAGGGTTAGTATCACTTCAGCGGAATAAAAATCTCTCGATCTGTGTTGAACCAAATAGCAAAGACCTTAGTCTTGAAATCTTCTTTCATAGTAACACTAACAAATCAGATATTGAAATCAAGACAAATGGTATTAATCAAGTCTTGAACTGGGACACGAAAGAGGAAGAGACCTCATGTACCATCCTCATTGACACAACTATTTTGGCACCGAACCCTTCACAAGTAGTAATCGATATCAGATCTGATACCTCTTTGGTATTGACAGCCATCCTAGTAAAGAAACAACCAATAACTACTCAATATCCAATTCTATTTGAAAAAAATGCAAACATATCGAATTCTATCTTAGGTAGCGGTTGGGCAGCTCGTGAGGCATGGGGTGTTTGGTCACTTGGAGATCAATCAATCTTGAATCTTCCTGTACCTGAAGTTGACGTCAATCATGATTTGAACCTTGAGGTTACAGCCAGAGGTTTCGCGCCCGAAAATACAAAAAATCAGCTGGTCTGGGTCACTTGCAACGGCACCCCTATAACACTCTTGACATTGTCGAAGAAAAAATCCGCTAAGAAGTACTCTTTTCGACTACCAAGGACAATTTTCAAAGGCGCTAGAACTCTACAATTTGCGTTCACTCCGCTTTCCCCGTCCTCTCCTAGCGATGACGGAAAGTCCAAAGACGTCAGAAAATTGGCTGTAGCGCTGATTAAAATTGATGCAAGACCAGTGAAAGCAGACTAGATACTCAATTTATCCGTGCCTTTTATATAGAAAAAACACATGAAACAAAAAAAGATATTAATGATAGTGGAGCGTAACTTTTATAGTACGCATATCGGAGTTCGACGTGTCATCCGATATCATTGGCATCAGTTAGCCGCACAAGGGCATAACCTCACATTAGCGACCCCCCACCAGGGTCGCTTATGTGCATGTTCGAAAGATGACGCTAAAGCAATGATGAGCGACATTGAGCACTCATCTCTTCTAATGCACTCGGCTCCGGACTGGGCTAAAGGTAATCCAGTCCCAAATGAAGCTCCAATACAATCAACGACAAAGACAGGTAAGATATACAATTGCCATTGGGACGATCCTAAAGAAATCCGTCTGGAAGATTTCGACGAATCAATACTGACCACTCCTTGGATGTGTTCTCCTTCAGGCTCGGTGCCTGAGGGCCAATATACAATGGGCTTCGTCTATGACATGGTGCCAAATCTTCTAGCGATTGGCGCCCTTCGTATGCCTCGCTTCTTGAATGCCTACCATTTTGCTCATGAACACAGCATAGGTTATGACTTTTATATCAAGAACGTTCAAAAAATCATCTGCATCAGCGAAAGCACCAAAAATGACTTTATTAGCTTCTATGGTAAAAGTTTAGAACCGAGATTGGAAATCTGCATTCCGTTCAAAGACTTCGGAAATACGAATTCTATCGAAAGTGAAAATCGCGACTATATTCTATTAGTGAACGTGCTTGACCATAGGAAAAACTTTATTGCAGTCTCCGAATCGTTAAAAAAGGCTGCAGCACAAACAGATCTGAAGATTATCGTCGTCGGACGTGAACGCATGCCTTTTAAGGAGGTTACTCGTTTTCTACAGGAAATCTCATCAATTAGCTCGAATGTTGAATGGTATCGCTCGCCCTCAGATCAACTTCTCGCATCGCTTATGAAAAAAGCCAAAGTTCTTTTCTTTCCTTCTATTTACGAGGGTCTGGGCCTTCCGATTTTAGAAGCGCAGGCTCAGGGTATTCCGGTAATTTCATCGAATAACTCATCCTGTGGTGAAATCAATCAGAATCCGACGCTCACAGCGGATCCATATGATCACGATGGATTTGCATCAAAAATTGTTGGTGTCATTAACAATACCCAATCTATACTCCATGGTGGCATCTTAACAAACAAACAAAATAGCTTTCTTGAAAATAGAAACAAACTATTGCTCGATTAATCGAGTGCGCTTCTAGTGTCACGCTCTTCTCAGGATCAGAATCGGCATAAAATAACAATAGCAGATTCTGAAACGCTCTCTCATGCACTACGCTATTAGATCAAGGCCTCCAAGCTACCAGCTGCAATATAAAAAAGCGCCGTTGATGATATGGAGTACAGAACATTAATTTAGACACGAAGGAAGACTGACTTGAACAGGATTAAGTCACTGGACGGGGCGAGAGGTATTGCGGCGCTTCTGGTCGTGCTAGATCACTATGTGACCGCACTGATAGAGGCCCCTATGGATAGCGTCGCGTATTACATCGCAAGTTTTATAGGCAGCTATGCCGTAGGACTTTTTTTCATAACAAGCGGCTTCGTTGTAGCCGCCAGCGCAACCGTCAGTTCCGGTAGTGATTTTTTTGTAAAACGCATTTTTAGACTCTACCCTATCGCCATAGCTGCCGTAGCACTGAGAATACTGTCAGAGTACATAATAGATAGCCCGAGAAACCTAGACTTTGAAAATTTTTTACTTAGCGTGAGCTTATTTGGATCAGACGTCCTACCAAATGAGTTTCTCGTGGAGCCCATTTTTTGGACACTCGCAATCGAGGTAAAATTTTATCTACTAATTGGTTTCGCTTATTTCTTTGCGCGTGCTTTTAAAGCAGACTTATACTCTATCGCACTGATTACTTTGATTTTTTTGGCTGTAGGCCGCTTTCATATTATCCCCCACCACCCAATGCATCAATGGGCAACAAACTTTGGCGTACTAGCCTCAACGCTCCCAATGCTTATCTTAGGCTGGATTTTCTGGCTATTTCACTCTAATCAAATCTCACTGCAAAAACTGATAGCAGGACTGGTTGGCATACTATTGGTATTTAGCATAGCGCCGTTTCCAATATATGTATCACTCGATAAAGGCGCCCCTAGTTGGCTGTTAGCATTTGCAACATTTTGCTATTTGATTTACTTCCAAAATCACTGTGCTTTTCTTTATAATAAAATTTTCCAGCTTTTAGGTAAGTTATCTTACTCCCTTTACGCCTGCCATATGGCAGCGGCAGTTCTAATAAAGCACTTTTCACCAGAAAACAACTTAATCACTTTTATAGTATTTATTTCTGTAAGTTTAATCGTCTCATATGGCGTCCATGTATTAATAGAAACGCCAATGGTGCGTTTCTCAAAAAACCTTATGAAGCCAAAAAAAATAAAACTAACGTCTACAGAGGAGAATCAAAAGCTTCAATAAGAATCTAGTTTTTTATAGGATAAGCACAGACGCAAGCGAATCTTAAGATAGTCAAAAGTTTTAATAAATCGCCGAAGCAATATGCGTAGCGCAGCAAATATGGAACCATTTATAAAAGTCACACTTATCCCTTTGAATAAAAATCGCCCGATGCATTACATCGGGCGCTTAACAAACAACAGTTTAAGAAAAGGCTAAGTATCCTGAGGGAGCGGGCTGCTATATCCCAGTCATCCCTTCGACTTTATAAACAAAAACCAACCAACTTCATCATTTGACAGCATTAGAAAAAATACTTCTTGCAGTCTCAGCCCAAGGAACAATACGGTAGTCACATTTTATATGCTGTTCTTTGAGACGTAGCGCCTCGGAGTCAGAAATATATTTTTCCAACTCAGACTCCCACGATAAAATATCCCATGGATCAATATAGTCAAGCAACTTACCTCCCACCTCAGGTATGGAGGCTGCATTAGAAGCCAGACAATATTTACCTGCCGCAAGACTTTCGGCAACAGGTAGTCCCCAGCCTTCATAGAGAGAAGGAAAAAGCGTGAACATGCAGTTTCTATATAGGCTCACCAGATCAGAGTCTGAAACATTGCTCAGAACCTTTATATACTCCTTTACTCTCGGATCCAGTTCTAGATCCTTCAAGAAATCATTAACTCCCCACCCAGGCATTCCAACAAATACTAGCAGTGGTAAATCTGTGACACCCTTGCTTATGAGCCTTGTGTATGCCCGATATAACACTTCATGATTTTTTCTACGCTCGATAGTAGAAACAAAAAGAATGAATTTTTTTTGCAGTAGCGATAACACTTCCACACTAGTTACTGGGCTTTTTTGCTGAAGTATATCGCCCCCCAACTTTATAACTAGCATATCAGGAACTGGGGCACCCAACTCTTCAAGTAAAAGTTTTAGGTCTGTCCGCGTATATTCCGATATGCATAGGATCTGATCCGCACACCACGCCACGTCAGAAAAATAGTTTGCAAATTTAGCTGCCACATCGCCAACACAGAGATGCGGAAGTCTTACAGGGATAATATCGTAGCAACATAGTACGACTCTCATACCCACATGTTTTTTCAATCTATAAAGATACGGTAGGTCTTTATTATCCCAGTCCAAACCAACGGAAATATAACAGTCTCCTTTTTTAAACGGATTTACCTCTATACTTAGATTGGTTTTATTCCTGGCAGGAACAAATTTATTATTCGCCGGCTTGAAGAACAACGATAAAGCTAAGCGAAAATGCCTAAACGATACAAGCGCCTCAACTATTGCTAATCTACGACGTTGAAAAGCCTGATACAATAAACCACGAACCCGCGAAGGTAATCGACTAGTTATACGTAAGGCAATTTCTTTAAGTCGTGTTTCGAGTGCTTTTTTTTGCGGTTGACTATTTGAAATTCTCACAGTCGTTTGAGCATGATCACCCGAAATTCTTTTTAGGGTTTCAGCCACTTTAACCGCAGAAACCTCATTGAACCCAGACATGCTATCGAATGAACAAAACTTTATGCTCGCACCATTTGAAACTTCTTCCAACGCATAGCCAGCGCATTCTGTTTCGGTTCTGATAATCCCAACAGCCGGACGCCGCCAAGCTAATATGGTAGTAACATCAAACCAAGTAGTCATTAACTTAGAGCCTTTTGAGTAATTTTCGTCTTTGCGGCTTGAGGAATGGCGGCAAGACACTGAGTCCAAGTCAGAGACTCCCTGCTAACTCTATCGGCCCCCTCCAAACTAAGCTGGTTCGGACCGCATAAACGCACTCTTATTGCTGCATGAAACTCACTTGCATTTTTTGCAATTGTTAACTCTGGAAGATGGAGATACTGCTCAAACCCTCTAAAAGCTGACTCGGTGCCGATCACATACTTCCCAGAATAAATTGCTTCTGCTGTTTTTATATTGGAGCCACCGCCATGAGGAATAGGAAGAAGGAACGCATGGGCAAGAGTTTTTACAGCGTCTAGATCTTCGTCAGGCAGCATATATAGTAGTTGCAATCGCGACAAATTCAAAGCCCCCCAGCGGCTGTCACGAAGAGTTGCCTCGAGGTGTTCACAAACGCTTCCAACAACTACTAACTTACTATCTGGCGGGATACATGCCAGTGAACTGCCCAAACACTCGTTAAACCCCATAAAATTTGGAGGATGAGCACTTGCAACATATAAAATCCACGGACTTTTAGGGAGTCGCTCCTTCCATATTTCCAAATTTTTTTGCTGTGCTTCCCAAGGAGATATGCCATTGGGAGCTAATAACGGAAATTTTGCTCCCCAGCTTGAAATAATTTCAAAATCAGATTGTGTTACCGCGGTAGCGATATCAGCCTCAAGGGCAGCGGTTTGCTCCAATCGATCGATATCCGCAATAACTTCGTCGGCGCCCTTAATTTGATAGCTGTCTAAAATTTCTTTTTTTAATGGCGACTCTATATTTTGAGATCCATAAATAAGGCAGGCATCTTTATATTTTTCAATCGTTTTTATCTTTCGAACCAGCGGCCACAACCAGGGCTGCTCTACATGAATAGCATCGATGATCGGAGGCAGCTTTTTCAATATTGACTGAAACGCCCCCCCTTCCGAGCTTGCATACTCACCGGAGAGTAAGTCGTTGATCAAGGGCACGAATTTGTTTTTATATTTTCTAAAGCTGGAACCCGGAGGAAATTCAATGTCATTTTTTCCCAACACCGCTGGAGGGTATCCCTCTGGCTCGTAAATCGCCATATGGAAAACATTCCAACCATTGGCGCTAAACGTTCTGGCGATATTTGCGACCCTAACCTGCCCTCCATGCCGCGGGCTGGCAATGGGATATGTGCTTAGCAATAAGACCGTTTTCAAAATATAAACCTACTGTATCAATAGTCAGAACGCCACCACGGCACCAAAAAAATCGCATCCAAAACTACTCATTAACAACACACAAACATTTTAAACAGCATTAATCAATGATTCGAGTTCTTTCAAGCGTTCCCAAATCATGGCTTTATCTGCTTTCGCCTCGATATTCAAACGCAACAAAGGCTCAGTATTTGATCCGCGCAAATTGAACCGCCAGTCCACAAATGAAACACTAACCCCATCTGTTCTATCAATTAATGGGTTTTGCGGCAAATAATAATCCAAGACTTTCTGCAGAGTGGTCGAAACGTCTTCTACTCGATAATTAATCTCGCCCGTGCACGGATAAGCCTCAATACGCTCATCTACTAATTGCGCAAGACTCTTTCCACTGGTAGACATAAGCGCAGTTACCAGTAGCCAAGGGATCATCCCACTATCACAGTATGCAAAATCACGGAAATAATGATGTGCGCTCATTTCACCGCCATAAACGGCGTCTTCAAGACGCATGCGCTCTTTGATAAACGCGTGTCCTGTCTTACATAGCACTGGGACTCCACCCGCCCGTTCTACTTGGTCTATGGTATTCCAGGTCAATCGGGGATCATGAATGATTTTGCTGCCTGGATGATTTTTTAGAAGCATCTCAGCCAATAAACCAACGACATAATAGCCTTCTATAAAACGGCCTTTGCCGTCGAAAAAGAAGCAGCGATCAAAATCGCCGTCCCAAGCCAGACCCACATCGCAAGAGTTAGACAGCAGAGCTTGTCGGGTTAGTTCTCGATTCTCCGGTAACAGCGGATTGGGTACGCCGTTGGGGAAGTTGCCGTCGGGCTCGGCATTTATTACAACCCAATCAAAAGGCAATTTATCGATCAATTCCAGCAGAACGGGACCAGCAGCGCCATTGCCAGGGTCGGCAAGTAATTTCAGCGGTTTGAGGTCTGCAACTTTTATGTAACTTAGCAAATGCTCTATATACCGGGACTTTACGAGCTCGAAGCGAGTTTTTCCTGGTGAGTCGGCCAAGCTTCCGAGATCGCCACTTTCCACCCTGAGACGAATGGCGTCGAGTCCTGTGTCTCCGCTAATTGGACGTGACTCGGACTTTACCAACTTCATCCCGTTATAACCTTTGGGATTATGGCTCGCGGTTATCATCACCCCGCCGTCGGCGTTGAACGCACTGGTCGCGAAGTAGACCTCTTCGGTGCCACACAAACCAATATCGATGACATCCGCACCTGCATCACGCAAACCGCGAGACATCGCGTCAGCAAGCATTGGGCTTTCAAGCCGCATATCGCGTCCCAGCACAATACTTTTGCCCTTTAACTCGGTCACCATAGAGCGACCGATTCGATAGGCGACATCCTCATTGAGATCCAACGGGACTTGACCACGAATATCGTAGGCTTTGAAACACTGGGTTTTTATAGGGCTATGCATACCGCTCTCTTGCTGGGTATGTGGAAGCGAGGCAACTGATGCTGCTTTTTACTCGCCAGGTAGAAGCACATCGTTCTAACGCGGGATAAAAATATGCCCGCTCAACAGTAATCCTATCAAGCGGGCAAAAAATCGTCCCAAGAGCGTTTACTTATCGACACGACCATAGTTATCTTCAAAACGCACGATGTCGTCTTCACCCAGGTAATCACCACTCTGCACTTCGATCAGCACCAGATCGATGACTCCCGGGTTCATCAGGCGATGCTGGTGGCCGGCACGAATAAACGTGGACTCATTGGTGTTCAGCATCAACTCCTGCTGGTCGTTCACCACGACAGCCATGCCGCTCACAACGATCCAGTGCTCGCTTCTGTGGTGATGCATTTGCAGCGACAAAGAAGCTTTAGGCTTCACAACAATGCGCTTGATCTTGAAACGCTCGCCGTTTTCCAGCGTGGTGTAAGTACCCCACGGACGATGCACGGTACGGTGAAGCAAGTGCACCGTATGACTGCAGGCCTTGAGCTGATTGACAATATGCTTCACGTCTTGAGCGTGATCCTTGTGAGCAATCATCACCGCGTCAGGCGTATCAATGACCAATAAGTCCTCGACGCCGACAAGCGCGGTCAGTCGGTCTTCACTGTTGACGTAGTTATTGCGCGAATCATGAGACAGTACCTCGCCCTCAAAGCGGTTACCGTTCTCGTCGGGCTCGGTCAATTCGCTGACAGCGTTCCACGAACCGATGTCACTCCAACCGATGTCACAGGGAACAGTCGCAACTTTGGAAGAGCGCTCCATCAACGCGTAATCGATGGAGATGTCCGGCACCGATGCGAATGCTTCGGCATCAAGGGCCAAGCAACGGTATTTGGCGGACGAGGTCAGACGCGAGCTATCGATCGTTTTGCTAACCGCCTCGACTACATCCGGAGCATGCTGACGCAGCTCTTCCAAGACGGAGCCCACCCGGAAACAGAACATCCCGGAGTTCCAGTAGTAGTTCCCCGCGCCGACGTAGTTTTGAGCGGTTTCAAGGTTAGGCTTTTCGACAAAACGCGCGACTTTCAAGCCACCTTTAAGAGGGGCATCCTTCTGCGCTTCAATGTAACCGAAACCAGTCTCAGGGTAGGTTGGCTGAATACCAAACGTCACCAACCAGCCGTCGGCAGCCAGCGCCATGGCGCTGGAAACGGCCGCAGCGAAAGCCTTTTCGTCTTTGATCAGGTGGTCAGCAGCCAACACCAGCATCTGGGCATCGGGGCCGTGCGTGGATTCGAGTTGAAGTGCCGCTGCTGCTACGGCCGCCGCTGTATTGCGACCAAAGGGTTCAAGAATAAAACCCTGAGCATGCTTGGCAGAGTTGACTGCGCTGTATTCATCTTCAGTTTTGAACAGGAGTTCGCGGTTGGTCACCGTCAGAACTTCCACCACACCTTCCAGACGCGAAGCACGAAGGAAAGTTTTCTGGATTAGATTCTGGCCATCTGGCAGCGCCATGAACGGCTTTGGATGGGTTTCTCGAGAAACAGGCCACAACCGGCTGCCCACTCCGCCAGACAAAATTACGGGAATCAGTTCCATGCTCTCAATCCTTAGCCCCCTCTCCAGTAGATACTTCCAGAAACGGGTTCAGTTATATTTCCGGTCATTTGTGCGTCCTGACTGACGCAAATACTTGCTCCAAGCCGCTAGAGAAAACAGCCGCTCGGCCTAAATCCAAATCAATACGCAACACCCGGATCCTTGCCGATCAACGATTGGGGCAGGGCTTCTTTTATGAGGCGTACCCAATGAGGCGAAGCTGCCCGCCCACGACCGCGAGTCGCAAGAACCGGTATGATTGCTGATCATTCTACAGCTTGTGCTTGGACATTAATAACTCCCTCCCGGCGGAAGGCACAAAAAAACGCCCTTAAAATTGAAAGCATCCGAACAAGATCGATATCAAACCGACATCAACCCGGCTCGGCGTAACACATCACAATCTCTACGAAAAATGGCTACTGCGCCAACAATGTCAGCCCTCGCGCACTGCGGAATCCAGAAGCTTCTCCAGGTACTGTCCATAGCCGGTTTTCTTCAGACGCTCGGCTTGAGCACGCAACTGCGCCATGTCAATCCAGCCATTACTGTAAGCAATCTCTTCAAGGCAGGCGACCTTCAAGCCCTGGCGCTTTTCGATGGTATGCACGAAGTGACTGGCCTCTAGCAGCGAATCATGCGTACCGGTATCAAGCCATGCGAAGCCTCGACCGAGCATTTCAACCTTCAGCGACTTCTGTTGAAGATAAGCGAGATTGACATCGGTTATTTCCAGCTCGCCGCGCGCGGACGGCTTGATCTTCTTGGCAATATCGACAACCTGATTATCGTAGAAATATAGACCTGTCACAGCGTAGTTGGACTTGGGCACTATCGGCTTTTCCTCGATACTCAATGCTGATCCATTAGCGTCAAACTCAACCACACCAAAGCGCTCGGGATCGGATACGTGATATCCGAAGATAGTTGCACCGTCCTCCTGCAGACCGGCCGAACGCAGGTTGTCCGAGAAGTGCTGACCGTAGAAAATGTTGTCTCCCAGGATCAGACAGCAGGGATCATCGCCGATGAACTCCTCACCGATAATGAAAGCCTGGGCCAGACCGTCCGGGCTCGGCTGTTCGGCGTAACACAGCTTGATGCCATATTGGCTACCGTCGCCCAACAGCTTTTGAAAGCACGGCAAATCTTCAGGCGTGGAAATAATCAGAATTTCGCGCATCCCCGCCAACATCAGCACGGACAAGGGATAGAAGATCATCGGCTTGTCGTAGATCGGCAGCATCTGCTTGGACACGCCAAGGGTCAGCGGGTGCAAACGAGTACCCGAACCGCCAGCGAGGATGATGCCTTTACGATTTATCGTGGTCATTTATTGAGAACTTCCGTAAGCATTCGGGTTACGCCACTGCGCCAATCCGGCAAGTGCAAAGAAAAATTATCGCGCAGTTTCCCGGTGTTCAACCGAGAGTTCAGCGGGCGACGTGCAGGCGTTGGATAGGCAGAAGTCTCGATCGCATTAATGTCCTTCACACAGAGTTCTTCTCCATGCGCTTTGGCGAAGTCAATCACATGAGTGGCATACCCATGCCAAGAGATCTCACCAGCGGCCGCCATGTGATAAAGACCTGACAATTCAGGGCGCAGCAAAGCCTGTTGAAGGGTTAAAGCACTGACGTCCGCAATCAGGTCTGCGCCGGTTGGGGCGCCCATCTGATCAGCGATGACACTCAGACTTTCGCGCTCTTTTGCCAGCCGCAGCATCGTTTTGGCGAAATTATTGCCACGAGTGCCATACACCCAGCTGGTGCGAAAGATAAGATGCTTGCAGCCGGATTCGATGATCAATCGCTCTCCCGCAAGTTTGCTGGCACCGTAGTGATTCACCGGAGCCACGGCATCACTCTCCTGCCATGGTGCAGATCCATGCCCATCGAAGACATAGTCTGTCGAGTAATGAACCAGCCACCCGCCGAGCGCTTTCACCTCTTGCGCCAACACTCCAACAGCACGGGCGTTCACAAGATCTGCCAACTCAGTCTCGGCCTCAGCCTTGTCGACTGCGGTGTAAGCAGCCGCATTGACAACGACATCTGGTCTGATTGCGCGGAGAGTTGCCCGTAACCCATCAATATTGCTCAGGTCACCGCACAGACCATCGGTTACCTGACGATCCAGCGCCACCAACTCACCGAGGGGCGCGAGAGAGCGCTGCAACTCCCAACCGACCTGACCGTTTTTTCCCAGAAGAAGGATTTTCATGCCTTGCCCGCACGATCTGCGTAGTTCTGATCAATCCACTGCTGATAGCTGCCGCTCTTCACATGCGCGACCCATTCAGTGTTGTTCAGGTACCACTCCACAGTCTTGCGGATACCGCTATCAAACGTTTCTTCCGGCGCCCAACCGAGCTCTTGCTGTATCTTGCTCGCATCGATCGCATAGCGCTGATCATGACCTGGGCGGTCCTGCACGTAAGTGATCAATCCGGCATGGGGGCGATGAGGCGACGCCGGGCAAAACTCATCCAGCAACGCGCAGAGAGCATGCACCACTTCGATATTTTGCTTCTCGTTGTGGCCACCAATATTGTAAGTCTCGCCGATGACGCCATCGGTGACGACTTTGTAGAGCGCGCGAGCGTGATCCTCCACATACAGCCAGTCACGTACCTGGTCGCCCTTGCCGTAAACCGGTAGCGCCTTGCCTTCCAGAGCGTTAAGTATGATTAGCGGAATCAGCTTTTCCGGAAAGTGGTACGGACCATAGTTGTTCGAACAATTGGTAACCAGGGTCGGCAGACCATAGGTGCGAGACCACGCGCGAACCAGGTGATCGGAGCTAGCCTTGCTGGCAGAGTAAGGCGAACTTGGCTGGTAGGGCGTGGTTTCGGTAAACAGATCTTCAGGCCCTTCCAGATCGCCGTACACTTCATCAGTAGAGATATGATGAAAGCGAAAAACGGCTTTACGACCTTGCTCCAGGCCGCTCCAGTAATGACGCACTGATTCCAGAAGCGTGTAGGTGCCAATGATGTTGGTCTGGATGAATTCCGACGGACCCGATATGGAGCGGTCAACGTGCGACTCTGCCGCCAAATGCATGATCGCGTCAGGCTGGTGCTCACGCAGAACTCGATCCATTTGAGCGCGATCACAAATGTCTACCCGCTCAAATGCATAGCGCGAGCTCTGACTCACATCAGCCAGAGACTCCAGATTGCCGGCATAGGTCAGCTTATCGACGTTAACGACAGAATCGCCGGTATTGGAAATGATGTGACGGATAACTGCTGAGCCGATAAACCCGGCGCCGCCGGTTACTAGAATTTTCACGCGGTACCATGCCTTTGAGCTGCTGACAGCGACTCGGGAGCGCTGTCCAATCCACGAATGCAAAAGCTACCAATCGTAGCTTTTATCAAATTCAGTCTGAATGGGTGTGAAAACCTCACAACCAAAAGAGGATCGCATTTTACAGCTTCATAGGCGTTTTACTATTGGATATAGCTAAGCCTGGAAGCAAGCATATGAGGCTTTCACTCTGTCAAATGCTTGCGCGCAGCTCTGTTTCTACTCGCGACTCTTGATGAGCGCCCCAAAAACCAGCCTAACACCGGCCCGATCAGCATCCCGACAAGCAAAGCCAAAACCACGATCAACGAAATCGGCAACTGAGGCCCAGACAAACCCAGAAACAATAACGAAACCGACTGCTGATTCTCGAGAACAAACGCCAGAATCACCAAAATCAGTAAAAGAATAAAAACGCCAAGAAGTATGCGCTTGAGGTTACGCATCAGCGCCCCCTTGAAATATAGCGAAGATCAAACCCCCTCCTCCTCTTCCTCATTCACCCGATCACGCAGCTCTTTACCCGGCTTGAAATGCGGTACGAACTTACCGTCCAGACTGACCGACTGACCGGTCTTCGGATTACGACCGACGCGCGGCGCACGGTAGTGCAGAGAGAAGCTGCCAAACCCACGGATCTCGATACGATCACCGGTGGCGAGGCACTGGGACATTTGTTCAAGCATAGTCTTGATGGCCAGCTCCACATCCTTGGATGAGAGTAGCCCTTGATGGGTGACAATTCGTTCGATCAACTCCGACTTCGTCATATTTTTCCCTTCTTTTTCAAGCAGCTAGATCAGCGCTTGAAAGGTTTTAGCACGCCCGGAAGATTTTGAACAGCCCAGGGATTGACATATCTTCCTTGGCGTCGAAACGCCCATTTTCAGGGCATCAAAGCAACAAACTGAGCAATGCATGCTTATCGACAGATCACCAGCATGGTGCGCGTCACGTAGCCCGCCGGATTGAAGCCAAAAGGAAACTCATCTTCATCCTTGGCATCATCCGATCGCGTGATCACCTTGTACCCCGCGCCCTTGCACTCCTTAGCCGCGCGCTTCTGGCATTTTTCCCAGCCAGAGCCCAACCCTGAGCAGTCGACCTCTATACCACTGACGCCACGCACCGCATGGGTTTTGACACTGGTGGTACAGCCAGCCAGAACCAGTACAGCCATGAGGACAATAAACTTGTTCATCCACTTCCTTATGCCAGGCAACTGCCCGACGACTACACGCTTAAGACCAAGCTTAGTCGTGAATAGGCGATTGATCCGATTAAAGAAACAGACCACCCGGAAGCCAGATTGGTTTCACCAAAACCATCATGGAAGCCGCGGACACTAAATCGCAGGCACAAAAAAGGGCGACCGAAGTCGCCCTTTTTCATGATCAAGCAGAACTTAGTTCTGTTTGGCCATTGCCTGGCGCAGCAGTGCCGCCATGGTGGTGTCGCCTTTTTCTTCCGGAGCAGTTTCTTTCAGGCTCTGGATAGCTTCTTTCTCTTCAGCATCGTCTTTCGATTTGATCGACAGCTGAATTACACGGCTCTTACGATCAACGCTGATGATCTTGGCTTCTACTTCCTGGCCTTCTTTCAGAACGTTGCGCGCGTCTTCAACGCGGTCACGGCTGATTTCGGAGGCTTTCAGAGTCGCTTCGATATCGTCGGCCAGAACGATGATGGCGCCTTTGGCGTCAACTTCTTTCACGGTGCCAGTAACGATTGCGCCTTTGTCGTTAACCGAGACGTACTCGGAGAACGGATCGCTTTCCAGTTGCTTGATACCCAGGGAGATACGCTCGCGCTCTGGGTCAACCGACAGGATAACGGTGTCCAGCTCGTCGCCCTTCTTGAAACGACGTACGGCTTCTTCGCCAACTTCGTTCCAGGAGATGTCGGACAGGTGAACCAGACCGTCGATGCCGCCGTCCAGACCAATGAAGATACCGAAATCGGTGATCGACTTGATGGTGCCGGAGATTTTATCGCCCTTGTTGAACTGGCCAGAGAAATCTTCCCATGGGTTAGATTTGCACTGCTTGATGCCAAGGGAGATACGACGACGCTCTTCGTCGATGTCCAGAACCATAACTTCCACTTCGTCGCCGACTTGTACGACTTTCGAAGGGTGGATGTTCTTGTTGGTCCAGTCCATTTCCGAAACGTGTACCAGACCTTCAACGCCTTCTTCCAGCTCAGCGAAGCAGCCGTAGTCGGTCAGGTTGGTTACACGAGCGGTAACGCGAGTGCTTTCTGGGTAACGGGCTTTGATAGCAACCCATGGATCTTCGCCCAGTTGCTTCAGGCCCAGGGAAACACGGTTGCGTTCGCGATCGTATTTCAGAACCTTGACGTCGATTTCGTCACCAACGTTGACGATCTCGGAAGGATGCTTGATGCGCTTCCAGGCCATGTCGGTGATGTGCAGCAGGCCGTCCACGCCACCCAGATCGACGAATGCGCCGTAATCGGTGAGGTTTTTGACGATACCTTTGACTTGCTGGCCTTCCTGCAGGGATTCCAGCAGAGCTTCACGCTCGGCGGAGTTCTCGGCTTCCAGGACGCTGCGACGGGAAACGACAACGTTGTTGCGCTTCTGGTCCAGCTTGATGACCTTGAATTCCAGCTCTTTGCCTTCCAGGTGCGTGGTGTCGCGCACTGGACGGACGTCAACCAGGGAACCTGGCAGGAACGCACGGATGCCGTTAACGTCGACAGTGAAGCCGCCTTTAACCTTACCGTTGATAACGCCCTTGACCACTTCCTCAGCTGCGAAGGCTGCTTCCAGAACGATCCAGCATTCAGCGCGCTTGGCTTTTTCACGGGACAGCTTGGTTTCACCGAAACCGTCTTCAACCGAGTCCAGCGCAACGTGAACTTCGTCACCGACATTGATAGTCAGATCGCCAGCGTCGTTGTAGAACTGCTCAAGCGGGATGAGTGCTTCAGACTTCAGGCCAGCGTGAACGGTTACCCAGCGAGCTTGGTAATCGATATCAACGATAACACCGGTGATGATGGAGCCTGCCTGAAGGTTCAGGGTTTTTAGGCTTTCTTCAAAGAGTTCCGCAAAGCTTTCGCTCATTTTAATTCCTGTAAATGAGGGCGAAGGATACGCCCATCTCCACACCCCAGACGGTGTGGGTTAGTTTCATATAGAAGAAGCGTCGCAGGACTATGACTGGTCCCCTGCGGCCTTCTTGGTCACCCGGCGATATCGCGAATGGCGATCTCGCTCATGATGCGTTCAAGCACCTGATCGATGGACAACTCCGTGGAATCCAGCTGTATGGCGTCAGCCGCCGGCTTAAGCGGGGCTACCGCTCGCTGGGTGTCACGCTCATCGCGTGCACGGATCTCATCTAGCAGACTCGACAGACTAACACCCTCGACTTTGCCCTTCAACTGCAAATATCGACGGCGCGCCCTCTCCTCGGCACTGGCGGTCAGGAAAATCTTCAGCGGTGCATCCGGAAAAACCACTGTGCCCATGTCGCGACCATCGGCCACCAGCCCCGGCGCTTCCTGAAAAGCACGCTGGCGCTGCAGCAGCGCCTCACGTACGGCCGGCAATGCAGCCACTTGCGAAGCGCCGGAGCCGACGCTTTCGGTGCGGATCACATCGCTGACTTCGTCACCTTCCAGAATGATCCGTTGCAACTGACCTTCGGTCGCCGCAATGAACTGAACATCCAGATGAGCGGCAAGCTTCTTCAGCAGCTCTTCATTGGTCAGGTCGACACCATGGTTGTGCGCAGCAAATGCCAGCAAGCGGTACAACGCACCGGAATCCAGCAGGTTCCAGCCCAGACGCTTGGCCAGAATTCCGGCTACGGTGCCTTTGCCCGAGCCGCTTGGCCCATCAATGGTGATGACCGGTGCAATGTTTTTCACGACTGAGCCTCTTGTGCCACACGAATACCGACCTGCCCGCACAGCGCGAGGAAGTTCGGGAACGACGTCGCGACGTTAGCGCAATCATGGATGCGGATTGGCGCAGTAGCGCGCAACGATGCAACGCTGAACGCCATCGCGATACGGTGATCGCCGTGACCATGCACTTCGCCGCCGCCAATCTGGCCGCCGTCGATGATGATGCCGTCCGGGGTCGGCTGGCATTTGACGCCCAGCGCCAATAGACCGTCCGCCATCACCTGGATGCGATCCGACTCCTTGACTCGCAATTCTTCAGCGCCGGTCAGCACAGTGCGCCCTTCGGCACAGGCAGCCGCCACGAACAGCACCGGGAATTCGTCGATGGCCAGCGGAACCAGCTCTTCGGGAATCTCGATACCTTTGAGTTTAGCTGCCCGTACGCGCAGGTCCGCGACCGGCTCGCCGCCGACTTCACGCTGATTTTCCAGAGTGATGTCCGCCCCCATCAGGCGCAGGATGTCGATCACGCCGGTACGGGTCGGGTTGATGCCGACGTGCTCAAGCACCAGCTCCGAACCTTCAGCGATCGACGCTGCGACCAGGAAGAACGCCGACGACGAGATGTCGCCCGGCACTTCAATATGGGTCGCAGTCAGTTTGCCACCGGACTCAACCGATGCCGTGGCGCCATCAACGCTTACCGAATAACCGAAACCACGCAGCATGCGCTCGGTATGGTCGCGAGTCGGAGCCGGCTCGGTCACGGTGGTCTTGCCCTCAGCGTACAGACCGGCGAGCAGCAGGCAGGATTTCACCTGTGCGCTAGCCATCGGCATGGTGTAGGTCAGGCCTTTGAGTTTATGCCCGCCACGAATGGTCATTGGTGGACGACCTTCGGCAGCAGTTTCGATGACCGCGCCCATTTCGCGCAGCGGATTGGCCACGCGGTTCATCGGACGCTTGGACAGCGAGGCATCGCCAGTCAAAACGCTGTCGAAGCTCTGTGCAGCCAACAGGCCGGACAGCAGACGCATCGACGTACCGGAGTTGCCCAGATAGATCGGGCCCGGCGCCGGCTTCAGGCCGTGCAGGCCGACACCGTGAATGGTCACGCGGCCGTGGTGCGGGCCTTCGATGACCACGCCCATGTCGCGAAATGCCTGCAAGGTCGCCAGGGCGTCTTCGCCCTCAAGGAAGCCTTCGACTTCGGTGACGCCTTCGGCCAGCGAGCCGAGCATGATCGAACGGTGGGAAATGGATTTGTCACCCGGTACGCGAATCCGACCGGACAGGCGGCCACCAGGTTGAGCCAGGAAGATCAGATCGTTGGAATTCATAGCGTCCACATAGGCCCTGCGGGCCAGGATTTTACTGAAATGCTCGCGGGCAACCCGGGCGCGCGTGAAGACGCCCAACAATTGGTGCCCATCCCCTGCATCGACCGCGTCGCGCAAGGCGTCGAGGTCGCTGCGAAATGTATCGAGTGTGCGCAGGACAGCCTCGCGGTTGGCGAGGAAGATGTCGTGCCACATCACCGGGTCGCTTCCGGCGATTCTTGTGAAATCGCGGAAACCGCCCGCAGCGTAACGGAAGATCTCAAGATTTTCATTGCGCTTGGCCAAAGAGTCGACCAGACCAAAGGCCAGCAGGTGCGGCAGATGACTGGTCGCGGCCAGCACTTCATCATGACGCTCGACTTGCATGTGCTCGACATCGGCACCCAATTCGCGCCACAGACGATCAACCACAGCCAATGCGGCCGGGTCGGTTTGCTCAAGCGGCGTGAGGATCACTTTGTGGCGACGGAACAGTTCGGCATTGGAGGCTTCCACCCCGCTCTGCTCGGAGCCGGCAATCGGATGGCCCGGCACGAAACGCGCCGGCATGCCACCAAACGCCTCGGTCGCCGCGCGCACCACATTGCCTTTGGCGCTGCCAACATCAGTCAGAATCGCCGCCCCCAGATCAATACTCGCCAAACGCGCCAGCACTTTTTCCATGGCCAGAATCGGCACCGCCAGTTGAATCACGTCAGCGCCTTGGCAAGCGGCTACCAAATCATCTTCGCAACGATCGACCACACCCAACTCGACCGCCAGCTTGCGCGATTGCGGGTCTAGATCGACCCCGACCACTTCGCGGCAGATGCCACTTTCACGCAAGCCTTTGGCAAACGAACCACCGATCAACCCCAGACCGACCACCACAAGGCGCCCGATCATAGGTGCAGCAGATTGCAGTGCAGTGACATCACCCACGAGCCAGAACCTTGCGCAGCGCTTCGAGGAAGCGGCTGTTTTCCGCCGGCAGACCAATGGTCACCCGCAGGTGGTTCGGCATGCCGTAGTTGGCCACCGGACGCACGATCACGCCTTCGCGCAGCAAGCCCTGAAATATCGGAGCAGCTACCCGACCGAGGTCGACGCAGATGAAGTTGCCTTTGGATTCGATCCAGCTCAGGCCCAATTCACGGAAACCGGCTTGCAGCTGCTGCATGCCCGCCTCGTTGAGCTGGCGGCTTTGCGCCAGATATTCCTCATCCTTCAACGCCGCACAGGCTGCCGCCAAGGCGAGGCTGTTGACGTTGAACGGTTGGCGAACACGGTTCAGCACGTCCGCCACCACCGGGGTCGACAGACCGTAGCCGACGCGCAGTGCCGCCAGACCATAAGCCTTGGAGAAGGTGCGCGAAACCAGCAGGTTCGGGTAAGCCGCGAGGAAATCCAGACCATCCGGCAGATCACTGCCTTCGGCGTATTCGATATAAGCCTCGTCCAGCACCACCAGTACATGCTCCGGAACATCCTGCAGGAACTCGTCCAGCGCTTCTGCGCCGAACCAGGTACCGGTCGGGTTGTTCGGGTTGGCGATAAACACCACGCGGGTGTTGGCATCGATAGCGGCGAGCATCGCAGGCAGGTCATGCCCCCAATCCTTGGCCGGCACCACTTTGGCCTGAGCACCGACCGCCTGAGTGGCAATCGGATACACCGCAAACGCATGCTCGCTGAAAACAGCGTTCAGGCCCGGTGCCAGATAGGCACGCGCGACCAGCTCAAGAATGTCATTGGAACCGTTGCCCAGAGTGACCTGGCTCAGTTCGACACGGCACTGCTCGGCCAGCAGGGATTTCAGCGCAAAACCGTTGCCATCCGGGTAACGCGTCAGTTCGGCCAGCTCTTCGCGGATCGCCGCCAAGGCTTTCGGACTGGCGCCTAGCGGATTTTCATTGCTCGCCAGTTTGACGATTTTGGCCGGATCCAGATCCAGCTCGCGCGCCAGTTCGTCCACAGGCTTGCCCGGAACGTACGGCGAAAGTTGTTGCACGCCCGGCTGTGCCAGAGCGAGGAAGTTGCCACTCATTTGCTAACGCCCTTAGAGAACTGCTTTCGGGTAGGAACCCAGCACTTTGAGTGCTACTGCTTCCTGACTGATCTTTTCCAGTACACCTTTGATCAACGGATCACGGTGGTGGCCGACGAAGTCGATGAAGAACACGTAGGTCCATTTACCGCTGCGCGATGGACGGGTTTCGATGCGGGTCAGGTCGATCCCGTTGTCGTGGAACGGCACCAGCAGCTCGTGGAGCGCGCCGGGCTTGTTGCTCATCGATACGATGATCGAGGTCTTGTCGTCACCGGTCGGCGGCACTTCCTGATTACCAATCATCAGGAAGCGTGTCGAGTTATCCGGACGGTCTTCGATCTTCTCGGCCAGACGCGTCAGGCCATACAGACCGGCCGCCATGTCACCGGCAATCGCCGCCGAGTTCCACTCACCCTTGACCCGCTTGGCCGCTTCGGCGTTGCTCGATACCGCAACGCGCTCGACATTCGGGTAATGCGCGTCCAGCCACTTGCGGCACTGGGCCAGCGATTGCGCGTGGGAATAGATGCGGCTGATGCTGTCGGTCTTGGTGTTCTCACCGACCAACAAGTGATGGTGAATGCGCAGCTCGACTTCACCACAGATGACCATGTCGTGTTCGAGGAAGCTGTCCAGCGTGTGATTGACCGCGCCTTCGGTGGAGTTTTCCACCGGCACCACGCCAAAGTTCACCGCACCGGCCGCCACTTCACGGAACACTTCGTCGATCGCCGCCATCGGCTTGCTGATCACGGCGTGACCGAAGTGCTTCATCGCTGCAGCCTGGGTGAAGGTGCCTTCAGGGCCGAGGTAAGCCACTTTCAGCGGCTGCTCCAGCGCCAGGCACGAGGACATGATTTCGCGGAAAAGCCGCGCCATCTCTTCGTTACCCAGCGGTCCCTGATTGCGCTCCATCACGCGCTTGAGCACCTGAGCTTCGCGCTCAGGACGATAGAACACCGGCACTTCGCCTTCGGCCAGCGAGGCCATCTTTACTCGCGCGACTTCCTGGGCGCAACGCGCACGCTCACTGATCAGCTCAAGGACTTTGGTGTCCAGAGCGTCAATACGAACGCGCAGTGCCTTGAGTTCTTGCTCGGACATCAGCCGTGTTCCTTCTCGAATTCAGCCATGTACGCCACCAGCGCGTTAACGGCGGTGATGTCGACGGCGTTGTAGATGGAGGCGCGCATGCCGCCCACGGAGCGGTGGCCCTTCAGATTGAGCAAGCCGCGCTCTTCGGCACCGACCAGGAAAGGCTTGTCCAGACGATCATCAGCCAGACGGAACGGCACGTTCATCCACGAGCGGTCCGACTTGTTGATCGGGTTGCTGTAGAGGCCGCTGGCGTCGATGAAGTCGTAAAGCGTGCGCTGCTTGACATCATTGAGCTTGGCGATCGCTTCAACGCCACCCTGCTCTTTCAGCCACTGGAACACCAGACCGGACAGGTACCAGGCCAGTGTCGGCGGGGTGTTGTACATCGAGCCGTTATCGGCCGCGACTTTGTAGTCGAGCATCGTCGGGCACAGCGAACGCGCCTTGCCGAGCAGGTCTTCGCGGATGATGTTGACGACGATGCCGCTCGGGCCGATGTTTTTCTGTGCGCCGGCGTAGATCATGCCGAAACGCGAGATATCGACCGGACGCGAGAGGATGTCCGAAGACATGTCGGCCACCAGCGGCACGTCACCGGTTTCGGGGATCCACTGGAATTCCAGACCGCCGATGGTTTCGTTCGGCGCGTAGTGAACGTAAGCGGCGTCTTTCGACAGGTTCCACTCGTTCTGGCCCGGGATGGCGAAGTAGTCGTAAGGTTTGGCGGTAGCGGCAACGTTGACGTGACCGTAGCGCGAGGCTTCTTCGATGGCTTTCTGCGACCAGATACCGGTGTCGATATAGTCGGCCGAGCCGTTTTCCGGCAGCAGGTTCAGTGGAATCTGCGCGAACTGCTGACTGGCGCCACCTTGCAGAAACAGCACTTTGTAGTTCGACGGGATATTCAGCAGGTCACGCAGATCCTGCTCGGCCTGGGTGGCAATGGACACGAACTCATCGCTGCGATGGCTCATTTCCATGACCGACAGACCCTTGCCGTGCCAATCAAGGAGTTCACCCTGGGCACGTTGCAGGACAGCTTCAGGAAGCGCCGCAGGACCGGCGCAGAAGTTATAGGCTCGCTTGCTCACATCCAATCTCGCTCTGATTTGATATCACGCATTAAATCGTATCGACCGTCGACAGTGGAGCGGCGATGAAACGCTTTCCAGTGTAGGAGTGAGCCTGCTCGCGATAGCGGTGTGTCAGTCAACGAATGCTTATCTGACACACCGCTATCGCGAGCAGGCTCACTCCTACAGGGGATCTCCTTGCCTGACGATATTTCATACCGGACAAATAACAAGGGGGCGAATTCTCATCCGCCCCCTCGTTTGTCCGCTTATTCTTGCGGTTCTTCGTCTGCTGCGGCGTCAAGTTGCTGGTCTTCGGCAGCATCGTCGATCACGACATTGCCTTCGAATTCCTCGCCCTCTTCACCCTCAAGCTCTTCACCTTCAACTTCCGAAGGCTCCTGAACCCGCTCCAGCCCGACCAGGGTTTCATCCTTGGCCAGCTTGATCAGCGTGACGCCCTGAGTGTTACGGCCCAGGCTCGACACTTCGTCGACACGGGTACGCACCAGAGTGCCCTGATCGGAGATCAACATGATTTCTTCACCGTCCTGCACCTGAACCGCGCCGACCAGACGGCCGTTACGCTCGTTGCTGACCATGGCGATAACGCCCTGACCGCCACGCTTGTATTCAGGGAACTCGGTGATCGCCGTGCGCTTGCCGTAGCCGCGCTCGGAAGCCGTGAGGATTTCGCTGCCTTCTTCCGGAATCAGCATGGAAATCAGCTTCTGCCCTTCTGGCAGACGCATACCACGCACACCGCGGGCGGTACGGCCCATGGCGCGAACTTCGGATTCCTTGAAGCGAGTCACTTTGCCGCCGTCGGAGAACAGCATGATTTCCTGCTCGCCATCGGTAATGGCGGCGGAGATCAGGATGTCGCCTTCGTCCAGTTCCAGCGCGATCAGACCGACGCTGCGCTGACGGCTGAAGGCCACCAGCGGGGTCTTCTTCACGGTACCGTTGGCGGTCGACATGAAGATGAACGGGGCTTTCTTGCGGTCGGCAGCCTTGATGCGAGCACGACGCTCTTCATCGGTCTCGTTGCTGTTTTCGATTTCTTCTACATCAGCCTCGGCGCCTTCGGCCTCTTCTTCATCAGCCTGACGCTTCATGGCTTCGAGATCGACCGGCAGCATGGTGGTGATGTATTCGCCTTCGCTCAATGGCAGAAGATTGACCAGCGGACGACCACGGGCAGCGCGGGACGCTTCCGGAATCTCGTAGGTCTTGAGCCAGTACACCTTGCCCTTGCTGGAGAACAGCAGCAGCGTGGTGTGGCTGTTGGCAACCAGCAGGTGAGCGATGTAGTCCTCATCCTTGACGCCGGTGGCCGACTTGCCTTTACCGCCACGACGCTGAGCCTGATACGCAGCCAATGGCTGGGTCTTGGCGTAGCCACCGTGGGAGATGGTCACGACGCGCTCTTCTTCCGGGATCATGTCACCCAGGGTCAGATCGAGACGGGCATCGAGAATCTCGGTGCGACGCTGGTCGCCGTATTCGGCGCGGATCACTTCCAGCTCTTCGCGGATCACTTCCATCAGGCGCACGGCGCTGTTGAGGATGCGGATCAGCTCGCCGATCTGGTTGAGGATCTCTTGATACTCGGCCAGCAGTTTTTCGTGTTCCAGACCGGTCAGACGGTGCAGACGCAGTTCCAGAATGGCTTGCGCCTGTTCTGGCGACAGGAAGTACTTGCCTTCACGCAGACCGTATTGCGGATCGAGGTTTTCCGGACGGCACGAGTCGGCACCGGCACGCTCAACCATCGCCACCACTGCCGAGGATTCCCACGGCGTGCTGACCAGCGCTTCTTTGGCTTCCGACGGCGTCGGCGAAGCCTTGATCAGGGCGATGACCGGGTCGATGTTCGACAGGGCAACGGCCTGACCTTCGAGGATGTGGCCACGCTCGCGCGCCTTGCGCAGTTCGAACACGGTACGACGGGTGACCACTTCGCGACGGTGACGGACGAAGGCTTCCAGCAAATCCTTGAGGTTCAGAATGCGTGGGCGGCCGTCGATCAGCGCAACGATGTTGATGCCGAATACCGATTGCAGCTGGGTCTGGGCGTAGAGGTTGTTGAGGATCACCTCAGGCACTTCGCCGCGACGCAGTTCGATCACGACGCGCATACCGTCCTTGTCGGACTCGTCGCGCAGTTCGGTGATGCCTTCCAGCTTCTTCTCTTTGACCAGCTCGGCGATCTTCTCGATCAGACGCGCCTTGTTCAGCTGGTACGGCAGCTCGGTGATGACGATCTGCTGACGGCCACCGACCTTGTCGATGTCTTCAATGATCGAGCGGGCGCGCATGTAAATACGGCCACGACCGGTACGGTAAGCTTCGATGATGCCGGCGCGACCGTTGATGATCGCGGCGGTCGGGAAGTCCGGACCAGGGATGTATTGCATCAGTTCATCGACGGTCAGCTCAGGGTTGTCGATGAGCGCCAGGCAACCATCGATGACTTCACCGAGGTTGTGCGGCGGAATGTTGGTCGCCATGCCCACGGCGATACCGCTGGAGCCGTTGACCAGCAGGTTGGGGATACGGGTCGGCATGACCGCCGGGATCATTTCGGTGCCGTCGTAGTTCGGCACCCAGTCCACGGTTTCCTTGTGCAGGTCAGCCAGCAACTCGTGCGCCAGCTTGGTCATGCGCACTTCGGTGTATCGCATGGCCGCGGCGTTGTCGCCGTCGACCGAACCGAAGTTGCCCTGACCGTCTACCAGCAGGTAGCGCAGGGAGAAAGGCTGGGCCATACGAACGATGGTGTCGTACACCGCAGTATCACCGTGCGGGTGATACTTACCGATCACGTCGCCGACAACACGGGCAGATTTCTTGTACGGCTTGTTGAAGTCGTTGCCCAGCTCGCTCATCGCGAACAGTACGCGACGGTGCACGGGCTTGAGGCCATCGCGCGCATCCGGCAGTGCACGGCCGACGATCACGCTCATCGCGTAGTCGAGGTAGGACTGTTTCAGCTCGTCTTCGATATTGACCGGGAGGATTTCTTTGGCCAGTTCGCCCATGAGAAGCCTGATTCCTTTTTCTGGTGAAACTTCGTCATATCCATATGGGACCAACGAAGCTCGTCGGGGCAGACCGAGTGCCATGCACCGACTTACGACAAATCAACATTGGATCGCGGATTTGCGCAGTAAAGACAGCTCCGTGGAGCTGCCTCGGAAAACGCCGGATGTTATCACAAGAGCCGCCACGCACCTATCCCCCTGATGCGCATGGAGCATAGTTAGTTGACCGGTGACAGGCTTAACGGAGACGAGAGAGGCTCAGAGCTTAGTTGAATGCAGATTTGCGGCTTGAATTAGCGATGTTTATTGACTTTTAGGGGCACGCACACCTGTAGGAGCTGCCGAAGGCTGCGATCTTTTGATCCTGACCTCTAAAAAGCAAGATCAAGAGATCGCAGCCTTCGGCAGCTCCTACATTGAGTATCACCGCATCAATGCAGGCGTTTGCGGCACATCAACTGGGCCATTTTCGCGGTATCCGGGCGCTCGACGATGCCTTTTTCGGTGACGATCGCGTCGATCAGGTCAGCCGGCGTCACGTCAAATACCGGGTTGAACGCTTCAACGTCCGCGCCGACGCGCTTGCCACCCACTTCGAGCAACTCGGCGCCATCACGCTCCTCGATCGGGATGTCATCACCGCTGGCCAGATTCATGTCGATGGTCGAACTTGGCGCCACTACCATGAAACGCACGCCATGGTGCATGGCGTTGACCGCCAGTTGGTAGGTGCCGATCTTGTTGGCCACGTCACCGTTGGCGGTGATGCGGTCCGCACCGACGATCACCCAGGTCACGCCTTTGGTTTTCATGATGTGCGCAGCGGCGGAGTCGGCATTCAGGGTGACCGGAATGCCTTCGTTGGCCAGTTCCCAAGCGGTCAGGCGCGACCCCTGCAGCCACGGACGGGTTTCATCGGCATAAACGCGCTCGACCATGCCTTCCAGATAAGCCGCGCGAATCACCCCCAGTGCCGTACCGAACCCGCCGGTAGCCAGCGCACCGGTGTTGCAGTGAGTCAGAATCGCCTGCGCATTGCCCTGGTGCTTGCGGATCAGGTCAACGCCGAGTTGGGCCATGGTCAGGTTGGCTTCGCGGTCGCTTTCATGAATGGCAATGGCTTCGGCTTCCAGCGCCGCCAACGGGTCGGCGTTGCCTTTCAGACGATCCAGTCGATCGTGCATCCGGCCCAACGCCCAGAACAGATTGACTGCGGTCGGACGAGAATCGGCCAGCAAGGCGAAATCTTCTTCCAGCGCCGCAGCCCAGTCGCCACCTTCGGCCAGACGGGCACGGGCCGCCAGCACAATGCCATAGGCTGCGCTGATGCCGATGGCCGGCGCACCGCGCACCACCATCGAACGAATCGCCTTAGCCACGCCGGCGGCGCTGGTGTAGGCAATCCAGGTTTCCTCGAACGGCAAAATACGCTGATCCAGCAGGTGAAGCGCGCCATCTCGCCAATCGATGGCCTTTACTTTCTCCGCAGCCAACAGTCGATCGCGCATCCCTCACCCCGCACTCATGAACAAAAGCCGCCGATTATAGCGATCCCCCCGCGAAGACGCTCGGGTATACTTCGCCATCCTTTACAAAAGCACTGGAACCGACCTTCGATGCCGAAACCTGCCATTGCGCTCGACTTATTATTGCTGCCGACCTGGCTGGTACCCGTCGAACCTGCAGGCGTTGTGCTCAAGGAGCACGGCCTGGGCATCCGCGACGGTCGCATCGTGTTTATCGGCCCGCGCGCCGAAGCATTGAAGTGTAACGCCACAGAAACCCGGGAATTGCCGGATGTGCTGCTCGCCCCCGGTCTGATCAATGCGCACGGTCATGCGGCGATGACGCTGTTTCGTGGCTTGGCCGATGATTTGCCGCTGATGACCTGGCTGGAAAATCACATCTGGCCGGCCGAGGCCAAGTGGGTCGATGAAGATTTCGTTCGCGACGGGACTGATTTGGCTATCGCCGAGCAGATCAAGGGCGGCATAACCTGTTTCTCAGACATGTATTTCTTCCCGAAAGTCGCCAGCGAGCGCGTGCACAACAGCGGTATTCGCGCGCAGATCGCCATTCCAATCCTTGATTTCCCGATTCCGGGCGCCAGCAGCGCCGATGAAGCCATTCGTCAGGGCGTCGAGTTGTTCGGCGATCTCAAGCACCATGAACGGATCAAGATCACCTTCGGCCCCCATGCACCGTACACCGTCGGCGACGAAAACCTCGAGAAAATCCGTGTGATTGCCGAGGAGCTGGACGCCTCGATCCATATGCACGTGCACGAAACCGCTTTCGAAGTTCAGCAGTCACTGGAGCAGCGCGGTGAACGTCCGCTCGCGCGCCTCGGTCGTCTGGGCCTGCTAGGCCCGCGCTTCCAGGCCGTACACATGACCCAGATCAGCGATGACGACCTGGCGTTGCTGGTAGAAAGCAACACCAGCGTGATCCACTGCCCGGAATCGAACCTGAAACTCGCCAGCGGCTTCTGCCCGGTCGAGCGTTTGTGGCAGGCTGGCGTCAACGTGGCCGTTGGCACCGATGGCGCCGCCAGCAATAACGATCTGGATCTGCTCGGCGAAACCCGCACCGCCGCCCTACTGGCCAAAGCCGTCGCCGGTTCGGCCACCGCGCTGGATGCCCATCGAGCACTGCGCATGGCCACGCTGAATGGCGCGCGCGCACTGGGGATCGAAGCGCAAGTCGGCTCGCTGGAAATCGGCAAAGCTGCGGACATCGTCGCTTTCGACCTGTCCGGTCTGGCGCAGCAACCAGTGTATGACCCGGTTTCGCAGCTTATATATGCCACCGGTCGCGATTGCGTGAAACACCTGTGGGTCGCCGGCAAGCAACTGCTCGACGACCGCCGCCTGACGCGCATGGACGAAGAGCAACTGGGCGCCACCGCCCGGACCTGGGGCCAGCGCATCAGCGGCCACACCGAATCGTAAACACCTTGGCGCAAACGCCAGGGCTACAGCACTTTTAAAGTTTTAGAGGATTTAACATGAGCAACGTCGACCACGCCGAAATCGCCAAATTCGAAGCCTTGGCCCATCGCTGGTGGGACCGCGAAAGCGAGTTCAAACCACTGCACGACATCAACCCGCTGCGGGTCAACTGGATTGACGAGCGGGTCAATCTGGCCGGCAAGAAAGTCCTCGATGTCGGTTGCGGCGGCGGCATCCTCAGCGAAGCCATGGCGCAACGCGGCGCTACTGTGATGGGCATCGACATGGGCGAAGCGCCGCTGGCGGTCGCGCAACTGCATCAGCTGGAGTCCGGCGTCAGCGTTGAGTACCGCCAGATCACCGCCGAAGCCCTGGCCGAAGAAATGCCGGAGCAGTTTGACGTGGTCACGTGCCTGGAAATGCTCGAGCACGTGCCGGATCCCTCGTCAGTGATCCGCGCCTGCTTCCGCATGGTCAAGCCGGGCGGTCAGGTGTTCTTCTCGACCATCAACCGCAACCCGAAGGCCTACCTGTTCGCCATCATCGGCGCTGAATACATCATGAAGCTGCTGCCGCGCGGCACCCACGATTTCAAGAAATTCATCCGCCCGTCCGAGCTGGGTGCCTGGAGCCGCATGGCCGGCCTGACCGTCAAAGACATCATCGGCCTGACCTACAACCCGCTGACCAAGCACTACAAGCTGGCCAGCGACGTTGACGTCAACTACATGATCCAGACCCTGCGCGAGGAGTAAGCCGATGGCGATCAGAGCAGTTCTCTTCGACATGGACGGCACCCTGCTCGACACGGCGCCGGACTTCATCGCCATCTGCCAGGCCATGCGTGCAGATCGCGGCTTGCCGCCGATCAACGACAAGCACATCCGCGACGAGATTTCCGGTGGCGCCAAAGCCATGGTCGCGGTGACGTTTTCGATGGACCCGGAATCGCCGGGCTTCGAAGAACTGCGTCTGGAGTTCCTTGAGCGCTATCTGGTTGGCTGCGCCGTGCACAGCAAACTGTTTGACGGCATGGGTGAACTGCTGGCTGATATCGAAAAGGCCAAGCTGGTCTGGGGCGTGGTCACCAACAAGCCACTGCGCTTTGCCGAGCCGATCATGCAGCAACTGGGATTGGCTGAGCGTTCGGCCTTGCTGATCTGCCCGGATCACGTGAAGAACAGCAAGCCGGATCCGGAGCCGTTGATTCTTGCGTGCAAGATGCTTGATCTGGATCCGTCGACTGTGCTGTTTGTCGGTGATGATCTGCGTGATATCGAGTCGGGGCGCGATGCCGGTACGAAAACGGCGGCGGTGACGTTTGGTTATATCCATCCGGACGACAACCCGCGGCATTGGGGGGCGGACGTGGTGGTGGATCATCCGTCGGAGCTGCGCAAGGTGCTCGATAGCGCGCTTTGCAGTTGCTGATCAAAGTCAAAAGATCGCAGCCTGCGGCAGCTCCTACAGAACAGTGATCATTTGTAGGAGCTGCCGCAGGCTGCGATCTTTTAGCTATTAATGGATTGTGAGGTTTTTATGTTTGATTATTCCGCTCGCCCCGAATTGCTCAAGGATCGGGTCATTCTGGTCACCGGTGCCGGTCGTGGCATAGGCGCGGCGGCCGCGAAAACCTACGCGGCCCACGGCGCCACCGTATTGCTGCTGGGCAAGACCGAAGCGAACCTGACGCAGGTCTATGACGAAATCGAAGCGGCAGGCCACCCTCAACCGGCAGTGATTCCGTTCAACCTCGAAACCGCCCTGCCCCATCAGTACGATGAGCTGGCCGCGATGATCGAGACCGAGTTCGGCCACCTCGACGGCCTGCTGCACAACGCATCGATCATCGGCCCGCGCACGCCGATCGAACAGTTGTCCGGTGAAAACTTCATGCGCGTCATGCAAGTCAACGTCAACGCCATGTTCATGCTGACCAGCACCCTGCTGCCGCTGCTCAAGCTGTCGCAGGATGCCTCGGTGGTGTTCACCTCCAGCAGCGTCGGGCGCAAGGGCCGTGCGTACTGGGGCGCTTATGGCGTATCGAAGTTCGCCACCGAAGGCTTGATGCAAACCCTGGCCGATGAAGTCGACGGCGTCGCGCCAGTTCGCTCCAACAGCATCAACCCGGGCGGCACCCGCACCAGCATGCGCGCACAAGCCTATCCGGGCGAAAACCCGCTGAACAATCCGACGCCGGAGGAGATCATGCCGGTCTACCTGTACCTGATGGGCCCGGACAGCACCGGCATCAATGGACAGGCGTTCAACGCGCAATAACTGCCATACGTCGCTTTTGTTGCCGCGGCAGATTCCTGTCGCGGCATGCATTTGCCGCTGGCGACTGTCATATTTCAGTCAATTTTCCACCGCACCCTTCCTCCTCGCTCAGCCAACTTGTTGATTCCAAACGGTTTAAATAAAACCGAACCGAATGGCACGACTTTCGCTCTAAATATCCTCAAAGCATGCCGTGTGAAGGCAGTGGGGCAAGGCCGATTTCGATAGCTGACTAATCGTCTTCAGGCAGACTAAACTTACGCCAAATGTCCTACGGGACTGATGGATCAGTATGACGCGCAGCCCATAGCCGCTCTCACCCAGCCTGTAAGACAGACTTACTGCTTTAGGGGCTCACGCCATATGAAATCACCCTCCCAGACCAATGCAATTGACTTTGACAGTGCCAAATTGCAACGCCTGGGCTTTGGTCAGCTGCCTCCCCTTCTGGAGCGACCGGCCAGTCTTGCGCAATTGCGCCAGCAAATGAGCCTGCAACTGCAAACCAGCCTCGAGCCGCAACGCATCCTCGGTCTGTTTTTCCGCGAAGTTCAGCGTCTCGTGCCCCTGGACGCGCTTAGCTACGTGCATCAGGGCAGTGACCTGCGTCTGGAGTTCGGTGCCCGCGGCCACCACTCGATCAGCTATACCCTGAGCCACGAAGGCGAGCACATGGGCGAACTGGTGTTCCGTCGCAATCAGCGCTTCAACGACAAGGAACAAGGTCAACTGGAGTCGTTACTGTCATCCTTGCTGTACCCGATGCGCAACGCGCTGCTTTATCGCGAGGCGACTCAGAGTGCCCTGCGCGATCCGCTGACCGGCGCCGGTAACCGCATCGCCATGGAGCAAACCCTGCAGCGGGAGATCGATATGTCCCGCCGGCATCAGCAACCGTTGTCGCTGCTGATGCTGGATATCGACCACTTCAAACGGGTCAACGACAGCCATGGCCACAGCGCCGGCGATGACGTGCTTAAAGCCATCGCGGCGACAATCAAGGCGCAACTGCGCAACGTCGACATGGTGTTCCGTTACGGTGGCGAAGAGTTTCTGGTGCTGCTGTCCAACACCAGCCGGGATGCGGCGGCAATGGTCGGCGAACGCCTTCGTTATGCGACGCAGGCGGCCGAATACTATGCCGATGGGCAGTTGATTGAATTGACGGTGAGCCTGGGATGTTCGACGTTGTTGCCGGGCGAATCGGCTGACAGCTTGCTGCGGCGCGCCGACAGTGCGTTGTATGTGGCCAAGCGTGAAGGTCGCAACCGCCTGGCGATGGCGGGCTAAGCCTTTCAGGCAACACAAAACAGTGTGGGAGCGAGCTTGCTCGCGAAAGCGGTGAATCAGTCAAAGCAATGCTGACTGACATGACCCCTTCGCGAGCAGGCTCGCTCCCACATTGGTATTGCGTGAGGCTTGAATCAGCTCTCGACTACCGCCCTGCGCTCTCGGTTGACCAGCAAACGTTCCGACGTCTCCAGTTGCATGCAACGCTCCAGAAACAGATACATGTAGTCATAGCTCTTGCAGACGGCCTGACGCAACTCGGCCTGCAACGCCTTGCTCGGGTTCATCCCGGCCAGGGTGCAGATGATTTCCAGCGCTTCCCAAGGATGAGCATCATCGTACTGGGCGTGCATCTTCAGCCACTTCATTGCACGCTTGCGATCCTCTTCGGGAAACGCTGCGGCGTACACGCCAGTGGAGCAAACCAGCGCCGACCACTCCCCGGTCGCGCCTTCGATGGCATAGTTGGTGGCCGCGATGGCCACAATCAACGAATCGGCTGAACTGGTGTGCCAGCACCAATGACTCAAGGCATGCAGCTCGGGCGGCACATGTTGGGCCTGAAGGTCTTCCAGGCTGACGCCATGTGCACGACTCCAGTGCACCCAATAATCCGCATGATTGAGTTCAACGCGGATATTGCGCATCAGCCAGCGCCGCGCCATGTCTTCGCCCGGATGCCGGGCAAACCTGGTTTTGGTGAGATTCTGCGCCATGTACAGCGCAAATTGCTCAACCACCGGCCAGCCCCCGATCAGGTACTGACGCATGGTTCTGGCGCTGAGCTTGTTATCACGCATGCGCAGGTAAAGTTCATGTTCGACAACCCGGCGCTTGCTCTCGCTGCAATCTGCAATGAGCTGTTGTGCCCAGGCAGGATAACTTGCAGCTTCCATGAGTGGTCCGGTTCGGTTGAATGTGTCGATCACTGTTCGGCTCCTTTTGATTTGTGATTGTAAGGATCGGCGAGAGATTTCAACGGAACGTGCCAGGCGCTTTGAATAACAGCGGTTGCGGTCTGGCGGGCCGACTTTGCAAACTGTCGCAGGTAAACAACTGTGGGCGTTCTATAACATAACCCTGAGCGTAATCCACACCAATCTCAAGCAGGGCCTGCTCGATCTGGATTGTTTCAACAAACTCGGCAATTGTCTTTTTACCCATGACATGCCCGATGTGATTGATCACTTCGACCATTGCGCGGTTAATCGGGTCGTCCAGCATATCCTTTACGAAACTCCCGTCGATCTTCAGGAAGTCTACAGGCAAATGTTTCAGATAAGCGAATGAAGACATTCCGGCGCAAAAATCATCTAACGAAAAATAGCAACCTAAGCCTTTGAGTTCATTAATAAATCTTATTGCACTGCCCAGATTTGAAATTGCACTGGTTTCTGTAATTTCAAAACAAATCATTTCAGGCGGTATTGCGTAGTTAACAAACTGCTCCCGCAGAAAGTGCAAAAACGCGTCATCTCCTATAGTAATGCCTGACAGATTAATCGCACACATTGCTAAAGGTTGTTGATGTTCCTGGGCAATACATTGAGCAATAACCTTGAATACATTCTGAACTACCCAACGATCCAGTTGACTCATCAAACCATAGCGCTCGGCGGCCGGAATGAAACTGTCCGGCAGAATCATCCGCCCCGCTTCATCGTGCAGACGCAGCAGAATCTCGATGTGCCCACCGTTGTTGTCGCCCGGCTTGAGCGGAGCGATTTCCTGGGCGTACAGACAAAAACGGTTTTCTTCCAGGGCCATGTGCAAGCGCTGCACCCAGGCCATCTCACCAAAGCGCAGGGACAGTTCGGAATCGTCAGCGTGATAGACCTGCACGCGGTTGCGGCCCTTTTCCTTGGCCATGTAACAGGCCATATCTGCGGCGCGCAATGAGGCTTCGAGGGTCGTCGGGGTTTGTGCGATATGCACCAGGCCAATGCTCACGGTGGTCAGGAACGGCCGCCCCTTCCAGACAAAGTGCAGATTCTGCACAGTCTGACGCAGCGCCTCGGCAATCTTTTCCGCCGCGTCCGGCGCGCAGTTCTCCAGCAAAATGCCGAACTCATCACCACCCAGTCGCGCCAGCGTATCGCCCTCGCGCAATCCGGACTGCAGCAGCGTACAAATGTGCCGCAACAACTCATCGCCGGCGGCATGGCCGCAGGTGTCGTTGACCAGTTTGAATTGATCAAGATCGAGGAACATCAGCGCATGCCGCCCGGTATGGCGCGTGAGGTTGTGCAGCGCCTGCTCCAGGCGATATTCGAACTCGCGACGGTTAGCCAGCCCGGTCAGCGCGTCATGGGTGGCCTGCCACGACAGATTGGCGATGTATTGCCGTTCCTGGGTCATATCGTGCAACACCAGCACCGTGCCACTGACCTTTCCGGCATTACGGATCGGCGCGCCGACCAGGGTCACCGACAATGTCGTGCCATCGAGGCGCTGGATCAGCTTCGAGTGCTCGCTGCCGCCACTGAGCTTGCCGCTGAGAATGTGCTCGATCAGGGTCAGCCCTTCGGACTGGGCGTTGTCGTCGAGCAGATTGAACAATGCCGCCAGCGGCAAACCCGCGGCCTGTTCGGCCTTCCAGTGGGTCATGGCTTCAGCGGCCGGGTTCATGTAATCGATCGCGCCACTGACGTCGGTGGTGATGACGCCATCACCGATCGAATGCAAGGTGACGTGCGCCCGATCCTTCTCCAGTTGCAGCGCCTCGGCAAAGGCATGGCGCTGTTTGAGCAACTTGTGCGTACGCCACAGGGCCAGCACGATCAGCCCCAGCGCCGTGGCGAGATTGGTCAACAGCAGCAGCCGCAGGATCATCCGCGAGCCTTCGCCTAGCGCATCGCTGAAGGCTTTCGCGGCCGGGGTCACGCCATCGTTGATGGCAAAAATGCGTGCTTTCCAACCCTGGATATCGGCGCTGCTGGCGGTGTTTTGCGAAATGCTGCGGTGCATCTCCTGCGCCACGTCATCCAGCTCGACCAGATAGGCGTCACCGACCGTCCAGCGGTCAATTGCGGTTTCCAGATAACTGAAATGGCGGAAGTTGAGGTACAGCCAGATCAGGCTGGAAACATCGTCCGGGTGGTTGCCACCCTTGAGAATGCCTTCGCGCGCCGCGGCCAGATCCGGCGGCTGATGATCCAGCGCCAGGCGCAACTGATGCCCGCCTTGCGGCACACCGATCGCAGTGCGGTACTTGAGGAAAATCGCCTCGTCACGGCTGTCGGCGTAGAGATTGAGGTAGTAAATCGCGTCTTTCTGGCCCTTGGACCAGAGGCTCTCGCCGGCGACGTAACCGCGAACCGCCGAGAGCACGTAAAGACTCACGCCGCCCAATAACGCTTGGAACAACACGACGGCAATAAATGGCCAGACGATGCCCAACAACCGTGGCGTTCCGAGAGTCCGCTTTTGCTTCATGAGATCCCTTGCGCAAGCACTGCCAGATGAACACCGGAAAATCCCGCTCCTGACAGCTCAGCCTAGGCTAATTTTCGCCAAGTCAAAGGGACAGCTCTGCCGTCCTCTAGGTCGATTGTGCAAATGGCGGGACTGTACGGGCGTTCCGAGTGATTTTACTTAATGCAATTCAAGCACTAAGCGCAGAAACCGGCACGAAACTCAAGGGCGCTGAATCTGCTGCAGATGACCATAGAGCTTGGCATACAGGCCACCGTCGGCAATCAACTGCTGATGATCGCCATCTTCAGCGACCTGACCGCCATCGAACACCAGCACGCGATCAGCCTGTTTCACCGCCGACAGTCGGTGGGCAATGATCAGCGTGGTACGGCCATTGAGGAAGCGCGCCATGGCCTGATGCAGGTTGTACTCGGTGGCGGCGTCGAGGGCCGAGGTGGCTTCGTCGAGGATCACGACTCTCGGCTCGGCGAGGATCATCCGCGCGATGGCCAGACGTTGCCGCTGCCCGCCGGACAGGCGCACGCCGGAGCGGCCGACGATACTGTCCAGACCATTGGGCAAGGCGCGGATGGTCGCTTCGAGCTGAGCGATTTCCAGCGCCTGCCAGCACGCCTCGTCACTGCGGGTGCGGCCCATGGTCAGGTTGGCGCGCACGGTGTCGTTGAACAGCGCCGGGTGCTGCAACACCACCGCGACGTTTTCGCGAACCGTGTCCAGACCGATTTCCTGCTGGGTCGAACCGCCGAAGCGGATGGTCCCGGACAGTGGTGTATAGAGCCCGAGCAGCAATTGCACGAGGGTACTTTTGCCGCCGCCACTGGCGCCGACAATCGCGACTTTTTCACCGGGAGCAATCGACAGATTCAGCTGATCCAGCACCAGTTCATCGCCGTAGCCGAAGCTCAGGCCCTGTACCTGAATACCTACGGTGTCCCGGCCCTTGAACGGATCGACACCGCCGGGATATTGCGGCTCATCGGCGCGCGCCAGCAGTTCATTGATCCGCGCCAGCGCCCCGCCCGCCGCGTAATAGGCGTATTGCAGATTGAGCAGTTGTTCGACCGGGCCGATCATGAACCACAGGTAGCTGAACACCGCGAGCATCTGGCCGATCGACAGGTCGGAGAACAACACCGTGAGCATCGCCGCCGCGCGGAAGATGTCGATGCCGAACTGGAACAACAAACCGCTGGCGCGGTTGGAAGCGTCGGTTTTCCACTGCGAGTTGACCGCGTAGTTACGCACTTCCTGCGCCCGCAGGCCGAGCCGCCCGAGGAAGAAACCCTGACGGTTGCCGGCACGGATCTCCTGAATCGCATCAAGGGTTTCGCTCAACGCCTGGGTGAAGCGCGAGGTGCTGTCGTTCTCGAGCTTCTTCAGGTGTTTGACGCGTTTGCCCAACTGCACCGTGGCGTAGATCACCAACGGGTTGAACAGCAGAATCAGCAACGCCAGTTTCCAGTGCATCCACATCAGGATGCTCGCGGTGCCGACCAGCGTCAGCATCGCCACCAGAAAGCGACTGAGGGTTTCGCCGACGAATTTGTCGAGGGTATCCAGATCGGTGACCAGGTGCGTCGTTACTGTGCCGCTACCAAGGCTTTCGTATTCGCCGAGGGAAATCCGCTTGAGGCGCTCGATCAAACGCACGCGAATACGATAGACGATGTCCTTGGCCAGCCGTGCAAACAGCCGCGACTGCAACACGCCGAAGCACAGCGAACTACAACGCAGGGTAAGGGTCACCAGCAACATCAGGCCGATATAGCCCGCCGCTTGCTGCCACATAGTCGGCAGCACATGGTTCATGACTTTCAGCGCGGCATCGCCATGGCCGAGCAGGACTTCGTCCACCAGCAGCGGCAACAGCAATGGGATCGGCACGCTGCACAGCGTCGCCAGCACAGCCACGCCGTTGGCGATCCATAGGGATTTTTTGTGAGTGAGTGCCAGTCGCCGGACTTCTGCCCAGCTCAGCCGGTCGACACGCTTTACGGCTGGCGTGTCATCGGCCAGATCAGACACAGGCCGCGCGTTCCAGCCAGCGGCCGAGCAATGGCGACAGTTCGCTGAGCGGTTGATAGCCATTGGTCAGCAGCGCCAGTTGGCCATTGCGCTCGGCGAGCAGGGTCGGAAAACCGGCGATGCCCAGATCCTGCACCCAGCTGAAATCAGCCTGAGTCGCTTTGTGCTGATCGGCATGATCGAACAACGCCGCGAACTCGATGCGCGGCACGCCGGCCTGCTCCGCCAACTCGACCAGAACGCTGGCCTGGGTGACATCGCGGCCTTCAGCGTAAAACGCCTGCTGGATCAGTCTGACCAGTGTCCACGCGCAATCCGGCGCCAGACTGCGCGCCGTGACGATCGCCCGACAGGCGGGCTCGGTGTCGTAGACAAAACCGTCAGGTAACGCACCTTCAAACTTGAACGGTTGACCGGTGGCCTCGGTGACCGCTTGCCAATGCTCAAGAATGTAGCGACGCGTGGTCGGCTCCAGCGCCGAGCCGCTGCCGGTGCGCAAACCACCGACCACCAGATGCAACTCCACCCCGGCTGCTTGCGCCTGCTCGACCAATGCCTTGGCCACCGGAGCAAAACCCCAGCACCACGAACACATCGGATCCATCACATAGAGCAGGCGCGCAGACATGGTTAAGCCTCGGTGGATGCTTGCTTGTAGTTGTAGCCGATCGGGTGCGGCTGGTTACGCGCCTTGGCCAGTTCGATCTGCTTCTGCCGGTCGATGGCGCTGCGGCGGGTTTTCTCGCTCAACGTGTCCCAGCAATGCGGGCAGCTGACGCCAGCCACGTAATGCTCGCTGGTACGATCTTCAACACTGACCGGTGTGCGGCAGGCATGACATTGATCGTAGTCGCCTTCGCTGAGGTCGTGACGCACGGTCACACGGTTGTCGAACACGAAGCAGTCGCCCTGCCACTTGGTTTCTTCCTGCGGCACCTCTTCGAGGTACTTCAGGATGCCACCCTTGAGGTGGTAAACCTCTTCGAAACCCTCGCCGAGCATGTAGCTCGAAGCTTTCTCGCAGCGAATGCCACCGGTGCAGAACATGGCGACCTTCTTGTGCACGGCCGGGTCGAAGTGTTCTTTGATGTAGTCGGGGAATTCGCGAAAACTGGTGGTTTTCGGATCGATGGCGCCTTCGAAAGTGCCGATCGATACCTCGTAATCGTTACGGGTGTCGATCAACAGCACTTCCGGGTCGCTGATCAACGCGTTCCAGTCTTGCGGATCAACGTAGGTGCCGACCTTTTTGTTCGGATCAACGCCTTCGACACCGAGGGTGACGATCTCTTTTTTCAGTTTGACCTTGGTGCGATAGAACGGCTGCTCGTCGCAGTACGACTCTTTGTGATCGATGTCGATCATGCGCGGGTCGTTCTTGAGCCAGGCGAGCAGACCGTCAATGCCTTCGCGAGTACCGGATACCGTGCCGTTGATGCCTTCTTCGGCGATCAGCAGGGTGCCTTTGATCTGGTTGTCGACCATCGCTTGCAGCAGCGGCTCGCGCAGGTTGACGTAATCTTCGAGGGTGACGAACTTATACAGTGCCGCCACGACAATCGGTTGTGTCATGGGTATTTCTCCAGGTGGCTACCCTCGCAAAGGGTGAACCGGATTCAAAAAAAAACGCGCCGGGTGAGCGGCGCGTTGCGGATTCTAGCAAAAAACCGAAGCTTAATGCTTACTGCCGCCAGCACAGGTCGGCGATGCCGGAGCGGCGCCGATCTCTGCCCATTCCTGCGGGGTGTAGGTGTGCAGCGCCAACGCATGGAACTCGCCCATCAGCTCACCGAGCGTGCCGTAGACTTTCTGGTGGCGTTTGACCCGGTTCAGGCCGTCGAACTGCGCGCTGACCACCACTGCCTTGAAGTGCGTCTGCAACCCGCGACTGTGCATGTGGCTTTCGTCCAGCACTTGCAGGTGCTCAGGCTGAAGCAGGGCCAGCGTCGATTCGATGCGTTGTTGCATGGTCATCACGAACTCCGCTTACTTCTTCTTGGCCGGCGCAGCAGCGCCTTTCGGGTCCAGCTCTTTGGTCATGTCGTCGAGCAGCTTGTTGACGACAGGCACGGCGCTTTCCAGTTTGGCCTGGGTCATCTGGGCCGATTGCTGGGTCAGCTGCGGCATTTTTTCCAGGACTTTCTTGCCCAGTGGCGACTGGTAGAACGCGACCAGGTCTTTCAGCTCGGATTCGCTGAAGTTGCTGGTGTAAAGCTTGACCATGTCAGGCTTGAGCTTGTTCCAGCCGATGGCCTGGTCCAGGGCGGCGTTGGCCTTGGCCTGGTAGGTTTCCAGTACGGCTTTCTTGGCTTCCGGGGCTTTGGTCTGTTCAAAACGCTGAGCGAACATTTGCTGCACTTGCATGTACACCGGAGTGCCCAGCTTGTCAGCGTGCGCCAGGGTCAGGAAAGCTTCAGCACTGGCGTTGTGGCTGGCGGTATCGGCAAGCACCTGGCCGCTGGCGCAAACCAGTGCAACCGCGGTGCAGATGGCACGAAGACGAGTCATCGAGTTTCCTTTTCAGCTAGGCGAGGTAAAACCCCAAGGGCGACCATTCTGCGCCTAAAAAACCTCGTGGCTCAACCCCCCGAGCCTTGCCGTGCTTGATTGGCGGGGTTTTACCGGTCAACAATCGGTTCGAGGGAACCACCACGGCCGATGCCGGCCTAAACTGCGCAAACAGACCAACAGGAGTGTGCACGATGAGCCGTATCGAAACCGACAGCCTGGGCCAGATCGAAGTCCCGGACGACGCCTACTGGGGTGCTCAGACGCAACGCTCGCTGATCAACTTCGCCATTGGTCAGGAACGCATGCCGCTGCCGGTACTGCACGCTCTGGCCCTGATCAAGAAAGCCGCTGCACGGGTCAACGACCGTAACGGCGATTTGCCCGCCGACATCGCCCGCCTGATCGAACAGGCTGCCGACGAAGTGCTCGACGGCCAGCACGACGACCAGTTTCCGCTGGTGGTCTGGCAGACCGGCAGCGGCACGCAGAGCAACATGAACGTCAACGAAGTCATCGCCGGGCGCGCCAACGAGCTGGCCGGCAATCCGCGCGGCGGCAAGACGCCGGTGCACCCGAACGATCACGTCAACCGCTCGCAAAGCTCCAACGACTGCTTCCCCACCGCCATGAGCATTGCCACCGCGCAGGCCGTGCAGGAACAACTGCTGCCGGCGATCGCCGAGTTGTCCGGTGGTCTTGCAGAACTGGCGGCGCGGCACATGAAACTGGTGAAGACCGGGCGTACGCACATGATGGACGCGACGCCGATCACCTTTGGCCAGGAGCTTTCCGGTTTTATCGCGCAGCTGGATTACGCCGAACGCGCAATCCGCGCTGCGTTGCCAGCCGTGTGTGAACTGGCTCAGGGCGGCACCGCAGTGGGCACCGGGCTGAATTCGCCGCATGGTTTTGGTGAGGCGATTGCTGCAGAACTGGCGGCCCTGTCCGGCCTGCCCTTCGTCACCGCGCCGAACAAGTTCGCCGCCCTCGCCGGCCACGAACCACTGACCAGCCTGTCCGGCGCGCTGAAAACCCTCGCTGTGGCGCTGATGAAAATCGCCAATGACCTGCGCCTGCTCGGCTCCGGCCCACGCGCAGGTTTTGCCGAAGTGCGGCTGCCGGCAAATGAGCCAGGCAGCTCGATCATGCCGGGCAAGGTCAACCCGACCCAGTGCGAAGCGCTGTCGATGCTCGCCTGTCAGGTGCTAGGCAACGACGTGACCATCGGCATTGCCGCGAGTCAGGGTCACTTGCAGTTGAACGTGTTCAAACCGGTGATCATCCACAATCTGCTGCAATCGATTCGTCTGCTTGCCGATGGCTGCAGTAACTTCCAGCAGCACTGCATCGCCGGGCTGGAGCCGGACGCCGAGGTCATGGCCAGGCATCTGGAACGTGGGCTGATGCTGGTGACGGCACTGAATCCGCACATTGGTTATGACAAGTCGGCGGAGATTGCCAAGAAGGCTTACAGCGAAGGGCTGACCTTGCGTGAGGCGGCGTTGGCGTTGGGCTATCTGACCGATGAAGAGTTTGATGCGTGGGTGCGGCCGAAGAATATGATTGAGGCAGGCGCCAAGGGCTGAGATGTGTAGCGTTTCTTAGTAAGTCATCGCGAGCAGGCTCACTCCTACAGGGGGAATGCGTTCCAAATGTAGGAGTGAGCCTGCTCGCGATGGCCCTGACGCGGTTAGCCTGCTGCCATCTTCATCCGCCGCGCCTTGAGCCCGGCAATCAACGAAGGCCCCAACGCCACCAGCGCCGAGCCCAGCACCACCAGCACCGCGCCGCCATAACCCAACCCGTTGATCTGCTCGGCATGCACATATTCGGGCCAGATCCCCGCCGCGATCGCCACTGCACCGAACGTCACCAACGGCGTAATCGCCAACGTCGCACTGACCCGCGACGCCTCCCAATGCGCCAGCGCTTCAGCAAACGCGCCATAGGCAATCAACGTGTTCATGCAGCACGCCAGCAGCAGCCAGCCCTGCAGCGGACTCAGGTTAAGCGCTTCGAGCGGGTGCACCCACGGCGTCAGCAACAGTGCGCAGAACAGGTAGATCACCATCATCACCTGCAACGAATTCCATACCGTCAGCAATTGCTTCTGGCCCAGCGCATAGAAGGTCCACACCGTCGACGCCAACAGCACCAGCAACACGCCTGCGGTGTAATCCGACAACGAGGTCAATAACTCCGCCAGGCGCTGATTGAAAAACAGTACAAACCCGATCAACAGCACCGCCAGACCAATTCCCTGACCAATACTGAAACGCTCCTTGAACACAAACAGACTGGCGATCAACAACATGATCGGGCCCATCTGCACCACCAGTTGCGCAGTGCCGGGGCTGAGCAGATTGAGCCCCATCAGGTACAACACATAGTTGCCGACCAGCCCGAGTACCGCCATCAGCACCAGCCAGCCACCCTTGGGCCCCAGCACTTTGCGACTGGGCAGACGTTTCACCGCCGTCAGATAGACGAACAGACAACCACCGGAAACCAACAGACGAAACCAGGTCACTGTGACCGGGTCCATCACCAGCAGCACCTGTTTGAGTTTGATCGGCAGGATGCCCCACAGAAACGCGGTCAGCAGCGCCAGGAACAAGCCGTACACCCAGCGACCCGATGAAATGTGCATGGAAACCCCAAAGCCTGCTGACAAGTGCGCTCATTCTAGGCGCGCCGCCGATCACGACACAGGGACAGTTAAGGCCAGGACGCGAATGAAACTGTGCAGGTCGCAGCATTAAATTGACGTCGCGCCGTTGATCGGCTGGCCGGGCGCGTTAAGTGCTTCAGGCATAAGCTCATTGGATCCCTTCCAGCGCACCAGCAAAGGAGACCGATCATGTTAGCAATGCGCGCGCAGGACAGCGCCCCCGCCACACACTTTCGCAGCGATCGCTTGTGCCGGGTCAATGGCGAACTGTTTTTCAGCACTCGGGAAAATACCCTTGAGGGGCCGTTCGACAGTCCCGAAAAGGCTGAGCAGGAAATAAAGGCGTATATCGCGCGGATGCAGCTACAGGATTCCAACCGGACAACCGGTTGATGCCATCGCGAGCAGGCTCACTCCTACAGGGGAACGCATTCCAACTGTAGGAGTGAGCCTGCTCGCGATGACAATCGACAAGGCAACAAAACACTTCCTGCGTTAACGCACCGCTTCAAATAACCCGGTAGCGCCCATCCCGCCGCCCACGCACATGGTGACGATGCCGTAACGCAGATTACGCCGCTGCAACTCACGCACCAGATGCCCGACCTGCCGTGACCCGGTCATGCCAAACGGGTGACCAATGGAAATCGAGCCGCCATTGACGTTGTATTTCTCATTATCGATCTCCAGCCGATCACGGCTGTACAGGCACTGCGACGCGAACGCCTCGTTCAGCTCCCACAGATCGATATCCGCCACTTGCAAGCCCTTGGCCTTGAGCAGTTTCGGCACCGAGAACACCGGGCCGATGCCCATCTCGTCCGGCTCGCAACCGGCCACGGTGAAGCCGCGGAAAAATGCTTTCGGCTTGAGGCCCAACTGCAAGGCTTTCTCCAGGCTCATCACCAGCGTCATCGAGGCACCGTCGGACAGCTGCGACGAGTTGCCCGCCGTCACCGAACCATCCTCGGCGAACACCGGTTTCAACCCGGCGAGACTTTCATAGGTGGTGTCCGGGCGATTGCAGTCGTCGCGATCAACCACACCGTCGAGAATCTGCACTGCACCGGTGTTTTTGTCCTCGACGCGGTACTTCACCGCCATCGGCACGATTTCATCGTTGAACAGTCCGGCAGCCTGCGCCTGAGCGGTGCGGATCTGGCTCTGCAATGAATAGCGATCCTGCGCTTCACGGCTGACGCCATAACGCCGCGCGACCACTTCGGCAGTCTGGCCCATGGTGTAGTAGATGCCCGGCGTTTGCTGCTTGAGCAGCGGGTTGATCAAGTGATCAGTGTTGACGCTTTTCATCGTCAGGCTGATCGACTCGACGCCGCCGGCCACGATGATGTCGCTGCAACCCGAGGCAATCTGGTTGGCAGCAATCGCAATCGCCTGCAAACCCGATGAACAGAAACGGTTGAGGGTCATGCCGGCGGTGCCGGTGCCCAGGCGCGACAGCACTGCCACATTGCGGCCGATGTTGTAACCCTGCGCGCCCTCGTTGGAGCCTGCGCCGACAATGCAGTCCTCGACGCTGGCCGGATCGATGTGGTTGCGCTCAAGCAGCGCGTTGACGCAATGGGCCGCCATGTCATCGGGACGGGTCTGGTTGAACTTGCCGCGAAAGGACTTGGCCAGGCCAGTCCGCACGCTGTCGACGATCACCACTTCACGCATGGCATACCTCATTGTTGTAGTCGGTTGAGAGTGGACCGAGCATAAGTCCACCGCATCAACCACCGCGACAATCATTCACCCCGCGTATGCGCGTCTATCGGCTCAGTCCTTGTGTTTTTTAGCGTGCTTGTCGGATTTCTCGAAGGCCTCTTCCAGTGCACGGTTGATCGTGCGCAACACCTTCACCCGGGCCCAGCGTTTGTCATTGGCCTCGATCAGCGTCCATGGCGAGATCTCCGAGCTAGTGCGGTCGACCATATCGCCGACGGCAGCGCGATACGCGTCCCACTTGTCGCGGTTGCGCCAGTCGTCCTCGGTGATCTTGAAGCGTTTGAAGGGGATCGCTTCGCGTGCCTGAAATCGCTCCATCTGCGTGTCTTTATCAATGGCCAGCCAGAACTTGACGACGATCACTCCGGCGTCGGACAGCTGCTCTTCGAAATCGTTGATTTCGCCGTAGGCACGCAACCAGTCGGCCGGCGTGCAGAAACCCTCAATCCGCTCTACCAGCACCCGGCCGTACCAAGAGCGGTCGAACACGGTGAACTTGCCGCGCGCCGGAATATGCCGCCAGAAGCGCCACAAGTAGGGCTGAGCGCGCTCCTCCTCAGTCGGTGCGGCGATCGGCACGATGTTGTATTGACGCGGATCGAGCGCCGCCGCGACCCGACGGATCGCCCCGCCCTTGCCGGCGGCATCGTTGCCTTCGAACACCGCCACCAGCGCGTGGCGGCGCATGCGTTTGTCACGCATCAGCCCAGACAAGCGCGCCTGCTCGGTGATCAGTTGTTCTTCGTAGTCTTTCTTCTCCAGACGCTGGGTCAGGTCGAGGCTGTCGAGCAGGTTCAACTGATCGACCGGCGTGCCCAACGGCGCGGCGCTGACATCGTGCGGATGTACGTCCGGACGCTTCAGCGCATTTTGCAAACCTTCGAGGAGAATCTTGCCGACCGCCAGGCTGCGATAGTTGGCGTCGGCACCTTCGATCACATGCCACGGCGCGTAATCGCGACTGGTACGGCGCAGCACGCGCTCGCCGTATTTGACGAACTTGTCGTAGGTTTCCGATTGTTGCCAGTCCAGCGGGCTGATGCGCCAGCTGTGCAGCGGATCATCGGCCAATGCTTTGAGCCGGGCCTTCATCTGTTTTTTGGACAGGTGAAACCAGAATTTGAAGATCAGCGCGCCTTCATCGCAGAGCATCTTTTCCAGACGCTCGGCGCCGGCGATCGCCTGATCCAGACGCGGATCCTTGAACAGGCCATGCACCCGCCCCTGCAGCATCTGGCTGTACCAGTTGCCGAAAAAGATGCCCATGCGCCCCTTGGCCGGGAGCATTCGCCAGTAGCGCCACGCCGGTGGCCGCGACAATTCTTCATCGGTCTGCTGATCGAACGTGCGCACCTCGATCAGGCGCGGGTCCATCCACTCGTTGAGCAACTTGACCGTCTCGCCCTTGCCCGCGCCTTCAATGCCGTTGATCAGGATGATCACCGGGAAACGCTTCTGCTGCTGCAATTCGAACTGAGCTTCGAGCAAGGCTTCACGCAATGCCGGGACGGCCGCATCAAAGGTGTCTTTGTCGATGGCGTGACCGATTTCAGCGGATTCAAACATGGGACGGCTCCTTCCAGGATTCAGCAAGACTAGCGGATTGGGCACAGCAGCGGCGCAGAAATTCCCACGGCTGGCGGATTGTCCGTGAGTCAACGGGCGCAAGCCTTGCCATGGATCAAGCAGCCCCTGCGCGATCGGCTAGAATGGCGGCCTTGTCGTTGCCGAGCCTGCCATGAAACCTGTATTGCCCCACGCCCAACTCGATTGGGATGACCACGGACGCCCGCGTTCGCGGGTGTTCGATGACGTGTATTTTTCCGACCAGTCGGGGCTGGAAGAAACCCGTTACGTGTTCCTCGAACAGAACCGCCTGGCCGAGCGTTTTGCCGCGCTGCCGGCGGATGGGCGACTGGTCATCGGCGAAACCGGGTTTGGCACCGGGCTGAATTTTCTTTGCGCCTGGCAGTTGTTCGAGCAGCACGCCATGGCGGGTGCGCGCCTGCATTTTGTCAGCGTCGAAAAATACCCGCTGAGCCCTGCCGACCTGAAACGTGCGCTTGCCCTGTGGCCGGAACTCAAGCCGCTGGCCGATCAGTTGCTGACGCATTACGTGGCGATCCATGCCGGCTTTCAGCGCATCACCCTGGCCCACGGCCGCGTGACGCTGACGCTGTTGATCGGCGATGCACTGGAGCAGTTACCGCAGCTCGACGCGCAGATTGATGCGTGGTTTCTCGACGGTTTCGCCCCGGCGAAAAACCCCGACATGTGGACCGCAGAACTGTTCGTCGAACTGGCGCGACTGGCAGCGCCCGGTTCGACCATCAGCACCTTCACCAGCACCGGTTGGGTGCGCCGTTTGCTCAACGCTGCCGGGTTCAAAATGAAGCGCACGCCGGGCATCGGTCACAAGTGGGAAATCCTCCGTGGCGAGTTTCTCGGCTGGCCGGCGGAAGTGACGCCGCCGACGCCGGAAAAACCCTGGTTCGCTCGTCCTGCACCGATCGCGGCTGAACGTCGAGCGCTGGTGATTGGCGCCGGTCTCGCCGGCTGCGCCACGGCGTCCAGCCTGGCCGCACGTGGCTGGCAGGTGACGTTGCTCGAACGCCATGCGGCGGTGGCGCAAGAAGCCTCGGGCAATCCGCAGGGCGTGCTGTACCTGAAACTGTCCGCCCACGGCACAGCACTGTCGCAACTGATTGTCAGCGGTTTCGGTTACACCCGACGCCTGCTGGAAACCCTGCAACGCGGCACCGACTGGGACGACTGCGGCGTGTTGCAACTGGCGTTCAATGCCAAGGAAGCCGAGCGTCACGCGCAATTGGCCGAAGCCTTCCCGCAAGACCTGTTGCAGTGGCTTGATCAGCCCGAGGCGCAGACCCGTGCCGGGGTCGGTCTGGCCCATGGCGGCTTGTACTATCCCGAAGGCGGTTGGGTGCATCCGCCGGCGCTGTGTCAGGCACAAGCGGCGCAGGCGAACATCGAACTGCTCAATCATTGCCAAGCACTGCAACTGCGCAGGGTCGATGACCAGTGGCAAGCCCTCGACGGTGACCGCTTGCTCGCCAGCGCGCCGGTCGTGGTGTTGGCCGGTGCCGCCGACATCAAATGTTTTGCGCAGAGCGCCGAGTTACCGCTCAAGCGCATTCGCGGGCAGATCACCCGTCTCGCCGAAACCGCAGAAAGCCAGGCACTGGCAACTGTGGTCTGCGCCGAAGGCTACGTCGCTCCCGCCCGTCTGGGCGAACACACGCTCGGCGCCAGTTTCGACTTCAACAGCGATGACCTGACGCCGACCACCGCCGAACACGTGGGCAATCTGGCGATGCTCGAAGAGATCTCAAGCGATCTGGTTACGCGTCTGCACATCAGCGAACAGCCGGTCGAAAATCTTCAGGGCCGCGCAGCCTTTCGCTGCACCAGCCCTGACTATTTGCCGATTGTCGGCCCCCTCGCCGACCGCGAAGCGTTCCTCGACACCTACTCGGTGCTGAGCAAAGACGCCCGCCAAGTGCCGGACATCGCCTGCCCTTGGCTGGACGGTTTATACGTCAATAGCGGCCACGGCTCACGCGGACTGATCACCGCGCCACTGTCCGGCGAACTGCTCGCTGCGTGGCTGGACAACGAACCTCTGCCGCTGCCACGCAGTGTCGCCGAAGCCTGTCACCCCAACCGCTTTGCGTTACGTCGGTTGATTCGCGGCAAATGAACTGAAGACCATGGGCCATGACGGTGGCCCACTGGTCTGACGGCGCCGCTTATAACTTATCGTTCTAAAACTCCCACAACCGCACCGGGTCAGTTTCTGAGTACCGGCCATTTCGGCCGCTGAAGAAACACCCTCCCCAACGGAAAAACCGGTAAGGACTTTATGTGCGGATTAGCTGGCGAGTTACGTTTTGATCAACAACCTGCAGACCTTGCAGCGATCGAGAGAATCACCCATCACCTGGCCCCTCGCGGCCCCGACGCGTGGGGCTTCCATGCCCAAGGGCCGATTGCCCTGGGCCATCGTCGCCTGAAAATCATGGACCTGTCGGACGGCTCGGCGCAGCCGATGATCGACAGCCAGTTGGGTTTGTCCCTGGCCTTCAACGGCGCGATCTACAACTTCCCGGAACTGCGTGCCGAACTTGAAGCGTTGGGTTACGCGTTCTACTCCGGTGGCGACACCGAAGTGCTGCTCAAGGGCTACCACGCCTGGGGCGAAGCGCTGCTGCCGAAGCTCAATGGCATGTTCGCGTTTGCCATTTGGGAACGCGACGCCAAACGCCTGTTCATCGCCCGCGACCGTCTCGGCGTGAAGCCTTTGTACCTGTCGCGCACCGGTCAGCGTTTGCGCTTTGCTTCGGCGTTGCCGGCGCTGCTCAAGGGCGGCGACATCAACCCGATCCTCGATCCGGTGGCGCTCAATCATTACCTGAATTTCCATGCCGTGGTCCCCGCGCCGCGCACCCTGCTGGCCGGCATCGAAAAACTGCCACCGGCGACCTGGATGCGCGTTGAAGCCGACGGCACCACCGAACAGAAAACCTGGTGGACGCTGCCTTACGGCCCACACGATGATGAGAAAAATCTGACCCTCGAAGATTGGGTTGATCGCGTCCTCGACAGCACCCGCGAAGCGGTGGCGATTCGTCAACGCGCGGCAGTGGATGTCGGTGTGCTGCTGTCCGGCGGCGTCGATTCGAGCATGCTCGTCGGCCTGTTGCGTGAAGTCGGCGTCGACAACCTTTCGACCTTTTCCATCGGTTTCCAGGATGCCGGCGGCGAACGCGGTGACGAGTTCCAGTACTCGGATCTGATCGCCAAACACTACGGCACTCAGCATCATCAACTGCGCATCGACGAGAAAGAAATCATCGAGCAATTGCCCGCCGCGTTCCGCGCGATGAGCGAGCCGATGGTCAGCCATGACTGCATCGCCTTCTATCTGCTGTCGCGCGAAGTGGCCAAGCATTGCAAAGTGGTGCAGAGCGGCCAGGGTGCTGACGAGTTGTTCGCCGGTTATCACTGGTACCCGCAAGTCGACGGCGCGGCCGATCCGTACGCGGCGTATCGCAACGCATTTTTCGACCGCAGCTACGACGACTACGCCGCCACCGTGCAGCCCAAATGGCTGACCGCGAACGATGCAGCCGGCGACTTTGTGAAAGAACATTTCGCCCAGCCCGGCGCCGATGCGGCGGTGGACAAAGCCTTGCGTCTGGACAGCACGGTGATGCTGGTCGATGACCCGGTCAAACGTGTCGACAACATGACCATGGCCTGGGGCCTGGAGGCGCGCACGCCGTTTCTCGACTACCGACTGGTGGAACTCTCGGCCCGAGTGCCTGGCCAATTCAAGCTGCCTGACGGCGGCAAACAAGTCTTGAAAGAAGCCGCGCGTCGAGTGATTCCAAGTGAAGTGATCGACCGCAAAAAAGGCTACTTCCCGGTGCCGGGCCTCAAGCACCTGCAGGGCGACACGCTGAATTGGGTGCGCGAACTGCTGCTCGATCCAAGTCAGGATCGCGGTCTGTTCAATCCGGCCATGCTCGACAAATTGCTGACCGATCCGCAAGGCCAACTGACGCCGTTGCGCGGTTCGAAGTTGTGGCAACTGGCTGCCCTGAACCTGTGGCTCAGTGAACAAGGAATCTGATTGATGAAACCCCACGCCACGGCCATCAACCAACGGCTACTACGCGGTCAGACGCCGTCCTATGAACGCTTGCAGGCGCGTCTGGCCGAAGATGGCAGCACGCTGGCCGCCGACCCGATCGCCGTGCATTGCGGCTGGGGCCGGTTGCTGATCGGCCACACGTTTCCCGACCCGGCATCGCTGGCACAGGAGCTGCTCAAAGAACAGCCCGGCGAGCGTGATATCGCGCTGTACGTCGCTGCGCCGCAGCAGATCCTCGGCCTGGAACCGACGCAACTGTTTCTCGACCCGTCGGACACCTTGCGCCTGTGGTTCAGCGATTACCGCCAGGCCACCCGCGTGTTTCGCGGCTTCCGTATTCGCCGCGCGCAAAGTGAGGCGGACTGGCAGGCGATCAATCTGTTGTATCAGGCGCGCGGCATGTTGCCGATCGATGCCACGCGGCTCACTCCGCATCATCAGGGCGGCCCGGTGTACTGGCTGGCCGAAGATGAAGACAGCGGCGCGGTGATCGGCAGCGTCATGGGCCTGAACCATCAAAAGGCTTTCAACGACCCGGAAAACGGCAGCAGCCTGTGGTGCCTGGCGGTTGATCCGCAATGCTCGCGGCCGGGTGTTGGTGAAGTGCTGGTGCGCCACCTGATCGAGCACTTCATGAGTCGCGGCTTGAGCTATCTGGATCTGTCGGTTCTGCATGACAACCGGCAGGCGAAAAACCTCTACGCCAAGCTCGGCTTTCGCAATCTGTCGACCTTCGCCATCAAGCGCAAAAACGGCATCAACCAGCCGCTGTTTCTCGGCCCGGGGCCAGAAGCGCAGTTCAATCCGTATGCACGGATCATTGTTGAAGAGGCTCATCGACGCGGTATCGACGTGCAGGTGGATGACGCCGATGCCGGACTGTTCACCCTCAGCCACGGCGGGCGTCGCGTACGTTGCCGCGAATCGTTGAGCGACCTGACCAGCGCGATCAGCATGAGCCTGTGCCAAGACAAAAGCCTGACCCACAAAGTGCTGAAAGGCGCCGGACTGAACCTGCCCTCGCAGCAACTGGCCGGGAATGCCGACGACAATCTGGCCTTCCTCGATGAGCATCAACGGGTGGTGGTCAAACCGCTCGACGGTGAACAGGGCCAAGGCGTAGCGGTGGATTTGCAGAGCATCGAAGAGGTGCAGCAAGCCATCGAAACGGCGAAGCAATTTGACAGCCGCGTGCTGCTGGAAAGCTTCCACGAAGGGCTTGATCTGCGGATTCTGGTGATTGGCTTTGAAGTGGTGGCCGCGGCGATTCGCAAGCCGGCGGAAGTGGTCGGCGATGGCCAGCATTCGGTGGGCGCGTTGATCGAGGCGCAGAGCCGTCGTCGGCAAGCCGCGACCAGTGGCGAAAGCAAGATCCCGCTGGATCACGAAACCCAGCGCACCCTGCATGCGGCCGGTTATGACTACAGCAGCATTCTGCCGGCCGGCGAGCACCTGTTTGTACGGCGTACGGCGAATCTGCACACCGGCGGCACGCTGGAAGATGTCACCGCGATCCTGCACCCGACGCTGGTCGATGCAGCGGTACGGGCGGCGCGGGCGCTGGACATTCCGATGGTCGGCCTCGACTTGATGGTACCGGCGGCGGATCAGCCCGAATACGTGTTTATCGAGGCCAATGAACGTGCCGGTCTGGCCAACCATGAGCCGCAGCCGACGGCAGAGCGGTTTGTCGACTTGTTGTTTCCGCACAGTCAGCCGGCGATTTAACCCTTTCCTGATCGTTCCCACGTCGAGGCGTCGAACCGTCTGCGTGGGAACGCCTCACCGGACGCTCTGCGTCCACTCTTGGGACGCAGAGCGTCCCCGGCTGCATTCCCACGCAGAGCGTGGGAACGATCAGTGCTCAACCCATCAGGAGTTTCCATGACCACGCAAATCCCCGAACCGGATCTCAACTACCTGCAAAAAGTCCTGCTGGAAATGCTCGCCATTCCCAGCCCCACCGGGTTCACCGACACCATCGTGCGTTACGTCGCCGAGCGTCTGGAAGAGCTCGGCATTCCCTTTGAAATGACTCGACGCGGCACCATTCGCGCCACGCTCAAAGGCAAGAAGAACAGCCCCGACCGCGCCGTTTCCGCGCACCTGGACACCATCGGCGCCGCCGTTCGTGCGATCAAAGACAACGGCCGCCTGACCCTCGCCCCGGTCGGCTGCTGGTCGAGCCGCTTTGCCGAGGGCAGCCGCGTCAGCCTGTTTACCGACAACGGCGTGATTCGCGGCAGTGTCTTGCCGTTGATGGCGTCCGGGCATGCCTTCAACACTGCCGTCGATGAAATGCCGATCAGTTGGGATCACGTTGAACTGCGTCTGGATGCCTACTGTGCGACCAAGGCTGACTGCGACTCGCTGGGCATCAGCATCGGCGACGTGGTCGCATTCGATCCGCTGCCGGAATTCACCGAAAGCGGTCACATCAGCGCCCGTCACCTCGATGACAAGGCCGGCGTTGCCGCGCTGCTCGCGGCACTCAAAGCCATCGTCGACAGCGGCCAGGAGCTGATGATCGACTGCCACCCGCTGTTCACCATCACCGAGGAAACCGGTAGCGGCGCGGCGGCGGCGCTGCCGTGGGACGTCAGCGAATTCGTCGGCATCGACATCGCGCCGGTCGCTCCCGGCCAGCACTCCAGCGAGCATGCGGTGAGTGTGGCGATGCAGGATTCTGGCGGCCCGTACGATTATCACCTGTCGCGACATTTGCTGCGTCTGGCCGGTGAAAACGAACTGCCGGTGCGCCGCGACCTGTTCCGCTATTACTTCAGCGATGCGCACTCGGCAGTGACCGCCGGCCACGACATCCGCACCGCCCTGCTCGCGTTTGGCTGCGATGCGACCCATGGGTATGAGCGCACGCACATCGACAGTCTGGCGGCGTTGAGTCGTTTGCTGGGCGCTTATATTCTGAGCCCGCCGGTGTTTGCCAGCGATGCGGCGCCAGCGAATGCTTCACTGGATCGCTTCAGTCATCAGATTGAGCATGACACACAGATGGAGAGCGATACGCGAGTGCCGTCGGTGGACAGTCTGGTGGGGCAGCGTAACGATAGTTAGATCATCGTTGTTTGGAATACCGCTATCGCGAGCAGGCGAAGGCCTACCTTTGGAATGCGTTCCCCTGTAGGAGTGAGCCTGCTCGCGATGGCGTAGGTACAGGCAACACAAAACTGGCAGGCAACCCGCAATCGCCGTAGCATCCCGCCATTGATTTGACCGAGGTGCCCATGCTCATTCCTTACGACGCTCTTGAAGTCGACACCCTCACCCGCCTCATCGAAGATTTCGTCACCCGCGACGGCACCGACAACGGTGATGACACGCCGCTGGAAACCCGCGTGCTGCGCGTGCGTCAGGCATTGACCAAAGGCCAGGCGCTGATCGTCTTCGACCCGGAAAGCGAGCAGTGCCAGTTGATGCTCAAGCACGACGTGCCCAAGCACCTGTTCGACTGAAATCCTCAGCGAACTTTCTGCGTGGCTTGCTTGCGCTGAATCCGCTCATAGACCTCCGCGCGGTGCACGTTGACCTTTTGTGGCGCCTCGACGCCAAATCGCACGCTGGCACCGTTCACTGACAGAACGCGCAAGGTGATGTCATCACCGATTGAAATCAACTCACCAACGACACGGCTGAGTACAAGCATGAGATTCGTCCTTCAGGGTTAGCGAACCCTGAAGATGCGCGGCTTGCCGCGCCTCTTCAATGCACGGAGTGCAAATCAGTTTTGCCTTACACCCATGCTCGCCTCGAGCTGTCAGACACTTCCCACAAAAGATCTTCAGGCAGCAGAAAAACGTGGCCCGAACAGAATCACGCTGGCGCCGATCACGCACAGCGCCACGCCGATCCAGTCCGAACCCAAGGGACGCACGCGCTCGACCACCATCAGCCAGCCAATCGAAGTGACGATGTAGATGCCGCCATAAGCGGCGTAGGCACGACCGGCATAGTTGGCTTCAACACGGGTCAGCAACAGTGCGAACAGGGTCAGGCTGAGCAGCGCAGGAATCACCCACAACGCACTTTTGCCCTGACGCAGCCACATGAAGAAAGCGAAACAACCGGCGATTTCAAACAGCGCCGCGAGAAAGAACCACAGGTAATTGAGCATTGATGCGTCTCGACAAGGTGACCAGTGCGGCCACCCTAACGACGCTGTCTGCAACGGGCAAGGTCAGCCGTTGTTCTGTTTGGCTTTGGCGCGCATCTTCTCCGCCATTGAAGTCATTTCGTTGTAGAGCAGTTGCGGGTTCTTCTGCTTCAGCGCCCAAGCCATTCGCCCTTGTTCGTGGGGCAGGATCATGAACTCGCCAGCGGCGACTTGCTGATAGATGTAGTCAGCGATATCCGCCGCCGTAATTGGCGAACTTTCCAGCAACTTGCCGACCTGCGCTTTCATCGCCGGGGTCGGCCCACGGAACGAATCGAGCAAGTTGGTCTGGAAGAAAGAGGGGCAAACCACGTGCACACCGACTTCCTGCTGCGCCAGTTCGATCAGCAGACTTTCCGACAGTGCCACCACGCCGGCCTTGGCCACGTTGTAGTTGCTCATCGCCGGGCCTTGCATCAGTGCGGCCATGGAGGCGATGTTGATGATTTTGCCTTTGCTTTGTTCAAGCAGTGGCAGGAACGCCTTGCAGCCCTTGACCACCCCCATCAGGTTGATTGCGATCTGCCAGTCCCAGTCTTCCAGCGACAGCTCGCTGAAGAAGCCACCCGAGGCCACGCCGGCGTTGTTGACGATGATGTCGATGCCACCGAGCTTCACTTCACAGGCCTGAGCGAGCGCGGTGAGCTGGCTGTAATCACGCACATCGCAGCGCTGGGTAAAACCGTCGCCGCCCGCCTCGCGGACCATTTTCAGGGTTTCCTGCAGACCGGGTTCGCTGACGTCGGACAAGGCCAGTTGCCAGCCTTCACGGGCCCAGCGCAGCGCGATTTCGCGACCCAGGCCCGAGCCCGCACCAGTGATCATCATGCGATTTTGCATAGCAGACAGCCTTGTTGTTCCGGGGAAGATGCGCGGAGTGTAGCGAAGGATCGGCGTGCGCCCACGCTCCATCAAGTTGCTGAATGGAGGATCAAAAGATCGCAGCCTTCGGCAGCTCCTGCATGGATTCCTGCAGGCGCTGTCGAGTGAAACGAGGCGGCGAACTTTTCTCTGTAAAGGAAATAAGTGAGCGATCCAAATACATTAAAAAAACATTGAATTTTCTTTCATGCACACCGGTCGGAATTTGTAAGCCGTCTGGAATTACTTAGTCTCCAGTCGCCCTTGAATACCAAGACTTCTCGAACGCTATCAACAAGGAAATCGACATGGGCACAATTCTAATCATTATCCTGATCCTGTTGCTGATCGGTGGTCTACCGGTCTTCCCGCACTCCAGAAGTTGGGGTTATGGTCCTTCGGGCATTATCGGCGTGGTGTTGGTGGTGCTGTTGGTGCTGCTGTTACTCGGTCGGATATAACGATTCACGCGTAAAAAAAGAGGCACTGTTAAGGGCCTCTTTTTTATTGCGCGGATCTTTCTGTTATAGATCGATCAGTCCGGCTTGCCGTGGATGACACCGGCGGTGTTATCCATCAGGCTCTTGGTTGCCGTTTGCAGGAACGCTTCGAGTTTGAGTTTCAACTCGGCGGTGCGCGGTGCATTCGGTACCACTTCGGCGTGCGGATTGGCCCCCAGTTGGTACTGCCACATCTTCGGCCCCATGTCTTTGTCTCTCGGCAACACCAGAATCTGGTCAGCGGTGACGATAGCAGTGGTCTGCTCGCTGCCCGACGGCTTGATCACACCGAAACCGGTGTCGCCTTCCGGCAGGTTGAGCAAGTCGCGGCCCCAGCACTGGTGACGCACTTCGCCGCCGAGACGGCCCATGATGGTTGGCACGATATCGATCTGCGTACCCACTGTGTGGTCACGCGTACCGAACTTCTCCTGAATGCCAGGTGCGATCATCAGCATCGGCACGTTGAAGCGGCCCAGGTCCATTTCGGTGATCTGGCGCTCGTTGCCGAAGCCGTGGTCGCCGACGATGACGAACAGGGTTTCCTTGAAGTACGGCTCTTTGCGCGCCTTCTCGAAGAACTGACCGAGCGCCCAGTCGGCGTAGCGCATGGCAGTCAAGTGTTCGTTGAGGCTGCCGCGATCGGTCACGCGCTCGACCGGCAATGGCGTCGGCAAGGCGTATGGCGTGTGGTTGGACAGGGTTTGCAGCAAGGCATAGAACGGCTTGCCGTTTTCCCGCGCCTTCAACTCTTGCAGACCACGGTCGAACATGTCCTGGTCGGACACGCCCCAGGTCGGATCGGAGAACACCGGGTTGACGAAGTCGTTACGGCCAACGAAGTTGGTCATGCCCTGGTTGCTGAAAAAGCCCGACTGGTTGTCCCAGGCGAAGTCGCCGTTGTAGACGTATACGTCGTCGTAGTTGCGGGCGCTGAGCACCTGCGGCAAGCCGGACAGTTTGTGGCTGCCTTCCGGGGTCTGCATCAGGTATTCGAAACCTGGCAGATTCGGGAAGCAGGCCATGGTCGCGAACATGCCCTGATGGGTGTGCGTACCGTTGGAGAAGAAGCGATCGAACAGCAGACCTTCCTTCGACAGTTTGTCCAGGTATGGCGTGATGTTGCCTGGCGCGCCCAGTGCACCGACCGAGTGACCGGCCATGCTTTCCATCAGGATCACCACAACGTTTTTGATCGGCAGGGTCTTGTCGGCCGGCGGCGTGTAATCACGGCGCACAGCGGCAATATCGGCATCGACCAATTTGTCGTCTGGCATCAGCAGCATGTCGCGCACGACTTTCTGCGCCTGCTCTTGCGGCAACGTCGCTTTCCAGATGTTGTCGCGATCTTCGCCCATGCGGGATTTGGCGGCCTCGATCAGCGACAGCGTGGCGTTGAGGCCGAGCTGGTTGGCGAAGTTGGAATCAGTGGTGTACACGTCCCCCCAACGCATTGGCGGGCCTTGACGCAGGGTGCCACGGGCGGCAACTACACAGATCAACAGGCAGACCACGAACACCGCCAGACGGGTGTACCACGGCGCAACTTGACGGGTACCGACACTGCCACCACTGAACGGGCCGCGCGGACGCGTGGCACGGTCGGCGCCTTTGAACGCGAGGGTCAGAATGACGGTGCCGATCACCCACGCCAGCAGGTAGCGCACCACCGGAAAACCGTACCAGAGCATGCTCATCACGGTTTTCGGGTCTTCTTTCACATACTGGAACACCAGACCGTTGAGGCGCTGGTGGAACTCGCGGTAGAAATCCATCTCCATCAGGCCGAGAAACAGCGCGATGCTTGAGGCGATGGTCAGCCACAAGCGGAAGAAGCCGCGTGCGGCCATGGCGCGGGCACTGAACAGCGCCAGTACCAGCGGAATGCACACGTAAACCACCAGGCGCAGGTCGAAACGCAGGCCGTTGGCGAAGGCTTCGAGGAAGGTCGAAGCCGGGGTGTCGAGGATCATCTCGCGGTTGTAGACCAGCAGCGCGAGGCGCAGCACGGAAAACATCACCATCATGACCAGCGCGCAAAGCAGCGTGTAGGCCAGATGCGATTTGACGGTCGGTTGCAGCAGGCGAGCAGAAGATCGCTGCTGATTCAGGGCGTCCGGGTTTGCCATGTCGTTTTAGGACCCATTGGAAGTTGAAGTTGCAAAAATACAGCGGCGCCAGGCCCTCTATTGGTCATTCCAGACCCCGGGGCTTGCGCGGTGCGCAAATGTTGCACGATCACCCGCACCATTGCCATTGATAACTGCCCTGCCGCCCGACACTTTCATTTAGTGCAGCGGCGAACCGGGACAGCGTGCAAACAGCGCGGGCGAATTGTCAGGAACACTTTGTGAAAATTTCGTGCAACGCATATCTGGAAACACAATATAGATACAAAACAAAACGCCCCGAATCGATCGGGGCGTTTTGTTGGAACGCGAGATTACTTCTCGGCGCGCTCTTTCAAGGCTTTGAGGGTATTGAACGGTGCATCGACGACAAACTTGTTGGCAATCATCGAAGGCACGCTACCACCCGGCTCGGTATGCACCTGATAGGTCACTTCAACCTGATCACCTTTGGGTACGAATTTCCAGAAGCCTTTGACCTGCGCTACACGGACAAAGCCTTTCTCTTCCGGAATGTACTTGGGCAGACCTTCGAGGTTACGGGTCAGGCTGCCATCGGCGCCTTCAACGGTGGTGATGTGCAGCACCGAATCACGCGGGGTCACCGGCCAAGGCGTGTTGAACTGGGTGTAGGTCCAGCTCTGATCGCCCTCGTGCTTGAGCAGTTTCTGGGTCTTGCATTCGTGAATCCAGGCACACGCGCCGGAGACATCTTCCTGCAGTGCGCGCAGTTTGGCGACGGTGGTTTTCATCAGCGCAACGCCCTGGTAGGACTTGTAGTCCGAACCTGGCACTTCACTCAGGGACACCTTGATGCCGTCCTCATTCTTGGCGACTTTCCAGTCTTCAGCCTGAGCGACGGAGGTGGCCAGCACAGCGGTCAAACCACACAACACAGCGATACGATGCAGCGAACCCATAGTCTTATTCCTTATTGTTGAAGTTCCGTTCGTTTGACACATCACGCCGCCGTCATCTGCTCCCACCAGCCAATCAGCCTGATCGCTTCTTCCGAGCTGCTGCCACAGACTTCGACATCCGCCGCAAAACCGGAACAGACTGCCGGGCGCTCGGGGCGGCCGAAAATGCTGCACAGGTTTTCGACCGAGAGTTGCACGCAACGTTCGCCGGCAGGTTTGCCATCAGGCATGCCGGGAATCGGCGAACTGATGGACGGGGCAATACAGCAGGCGCCACAGCCTTCACGGCACTTCATGACGAACATTTCCTCGCGACGGGCGATGTGTAAAAGGGACGCAGAACAGAGTAACCGCTAAAACGGCTGTTTTAAATTCCCTGAACCGGGGTTTTTACCGATAACTGAATGTGACTGACCAGTCTCCGACAAAGCGTCTGGTCTGCGGGTCACAGATGGCCTGCAGTCACTGCTTGAATTCAAAATCCAGCGCCGCACCTTCGACTTCACGGCGCTCTTCATTGCGCAGTTGCAACTGCATTTCGTTGCTGAGCAAACGGCCGTTGAGCTGGAAGCCGTTGTTCTTCTCGCCAAACATCTGCGGCAGGATCGCCTCGCGCTTGGGCAACTCAACCGTGCCTTTGGGCTTCAGTTCCTGAACCATGTCTTTGGGCAGACTCAAATCGAGCCTGGCCGGCGGCAGTCTGGTTTTCACCACTTCGCTGGCAGGTTTCGATTTGGACGCGATTGGCTTGCGCTTCTTGATGACTTTTTGCTGAGGTTTCTTCGCGGGAGCTGCCTTCTGCGCTGGCGTGTTTTTTTTCGCCGGGCTCGTCGCCGCCGGTTTTTCCTGAGCCGCAGCGGCCACAACGCCAGGCGCATGACCGATCATCAGCAAACCCAGCAAAACCCAAGCGGCAGGAGCAATCGCTTTCATGAACCCAACAGTGGCAAACGGCAGATGGCCATATGCTCGCTTGTTGGGCGCCACAAGACAAGCATCAGCCACCGCTCGTTCAGAATCCGCCAGCGGTTTCCTGGCACAGTTGCGTCGCCAGCAAGCCAAGGGTCATCAACGCCCGCTCCGCCTCGCGGTTCCACGGAATTCCGCAGTTCAGGCGAATACAGTGGTTGAACTGCTCGGTATTACTGAAGATCAGTCCCGGCGCAATGCTGATGCCCTGCTGCAGGGCGCGAACATGCAATTCCTGGGTATTCACCCTCCCCGGCAAGCTCACCCAGAGGATGAAACCGCCCGTGGGCCGGGTCATTTGCGTGCCTTCGGGGAAGTACTGCTGCACCGCCAACTGGAACGCGCTGAGGTTTTTTCGGTATTCCTGGCGGATGTACCGTAAATGCCGGTCATAACCGCCGTTTTCCAGATAAGCGGCAATCGCCATCTGCGTCACGCTGCACGCCGAGTGGGTGCTGAAGGTCTGCAAGCGCTGGATTTCCTGCTGATACTTGCCAGCGATCATCCAGCCGATGCGCACACCGGGTGACAAGGTTTTGGAGAAGCTCGAACAGTAGATCACCCGATCCAGTCGGTCATAAGCCTTGAGCGCTTTGGTTTTGCCCTGTTCGAACATCAACTCGCCATAGATGTCGTCTTCGACAATCTGGATGTCGAAGTCCGAGGCCAGACGCAGCAACTGTTTCTGCCGCTCTTCGGGCATGGTGCCGCCCAACGGATTGCTCAGGCGCGTGGTCAGCACCAGCGCCTTGATCGACCATTGGTTGGCGGCCAGTTGCAAGGCTTCGAGGCTCATGCCAGTGGCCGGATCGCTAGGGATTTCGATGACCTTCAAGCCGAGCAGATCGGCCAATTGCAGCAAACCGTAATAGGTTGGTGATTCGGCGGCGATCAGATCGCCCGGCCGGGTCAGCACGCGCAACGACATCTGCAAGGCATCGACACAACCGTGGGTGATGACCACTTCTGATGGATCGACCACCACACCGGCGTCGCGCATGCGGATCGCCACTTGCCGGCGCAGCGGTTCGAAACCGGGGCTGAACATGTAGCTGAAAGCGCGCGGGCTATGGAAACGGGTGACCTTGGCCAGTTGCTGATGCAGTGCGCGCACCGGCAAGTAATCGACACTGGGCACCGCAGCGCCGAGCGGGAATACACCCTCACGGCGCGATTCGACCAACACCTGTTGAATGATGCTGCTGCGGGTGACCAGCCCCGGCCGCTCGACACGGGCGATGTCCGGCGTCGGCGCCGTCAATGCCGGCGTCTGGTGCACGTAATAACCGGACTGCGGGCGCGCCCGAATCAGCCCCTGATCTTCGAGATTGGCGTAAGCCTGCAACACCGTTGCATGGCTGACGTTGAGCTGCGAACTCATCTTGCGCACCGAAGGCACGCGCTCCCCCGGTTGATAGACCCCACGGCGGATGTCTTCGGCCAGTTGCTGAGCAATACGTTGGTAGAGCAAGAGATTGGTCATGACGCAGCACTCGATTTCACGGGCATTTTATTCTTGTGTGAAACAATACCGGAACAGTTTAGAAGTGTACTGGGACAGTTGCCACATTACTCGACCATACAGTGCGGTGTCTGCCCCCTACTGTACGGATTGCGAGCCAATCGACAGACGTAAAAAAGCCCGGCACTGCATGACAGCCCGGGCTTTCCAGAGACGCAACCCTTAACGGGCGGCGCCGAGCTGGCCTTTTTCATCGGAGAAGACAATTTCCACGCGACGGTTCTGTGCCCGCCCACGCTCGGAAGCGTTGGCGTCCACCGGGTATTCGTCGCCGTAGCCTTCGACCTGAATACGTTTGTCGTCGATGCCCAGGTCCATCAGCACGTCGGCCACCGCTTGCGCGCGATCACGGGACAGCTTGAGGTTTTCCTGTTTGCCGCCGGTGCTGTCGGTGTAGCCCTCGATGCGCACTACACGTTTGGGGTTCAGTTGCAGGAACTGGACGATTTTCAGCACAACACGGTTGGCCGAGTTTTTCAGCTCTGCTTCACCGGTGTCGAACAGCACATCGCCGAGGGTCATCACCAGACCACGGTCGGTCTGCGTGGTGGCCAGTGCAACGATCTGTTCTTCCAGCCATTTGCCCTGTTGCTGCACGCTGAGCAACTTGGATTCACGCAGGGCCAGTTGCAAGCGCTGGCGATCCAGCTCGAGCTTGGCCGCGCGCTCTTCGTTGAGCACCTGATTGGTGTGCTCGCGGGCAATTTCGCTGTAACGCTGGCTCAGGTAGGCGTAGTGCACAACATCGGAACCGCTGCCCCAATAGGTCGACAGGCGATCGGCACGGGCCAGCGACTCACCGGCACGGATCACGTCTTTCGGTGCGATGCGCAGCACGTTGGAGTCCTCCTTGACCTTCTGGAAGTCGGCGCTGGCGGCTTGCAGAGCGGATTCGCTGTGCTGACCGGCGCAGCCGTACAGGCTGACGCAACCGGCGAGCAGCAGACCGCCGAGGACTTTCGACTTGAGGCTCATTGGGCATCTCCCAATTGCTTGCGCAAACGGACGATGCGGGTGTTAAGCACATTCACCTGTTCTTGACTTTTTTGCGTCAGCACTTTGGCTTCGGCCAGACGTGCATCCAGTTCAGCCTGTTCGGAGCGCATACGCGCGTTCCGATAGGACTGGTCAGCCATGTTGCCTTTGGCGCGGTTGTACTTGGTTTCGGCCAGTTTCATTTCCGGCACTTCATCGGCGGTGGCGCCAACAGCTTTGGCCTGGGTGATGGCTTGCTCGGTCAGGCGCATTTGTTCATTGGGTGCCGGATCGGTCGCGCAACCGGCCAGGGCCAGAACGGCCACAGCCGCGAAAAGAGGTCGAATACTCACTAAGAATCCCTACTGTTTTGGGGCACTGACGGGTTGTGGCGGCTGTTGCTGCTGCGCCTTCCAGCGCTCGATGTTGCGTTGCAGCGCGGCTTCCGTCAGTCCGGACGCGGGCAATTCTGTCATCTTTTTGGCCAACTGTCCGCGCAACCACGGATCGTTGCATGCCGAGTTATGCGAAACCGCGAGGAACAGCCCCGGCCGGTCGACCGGTTGCTCGAACACCAACAGGTCATTGGCCATACCCAATGCCTGCGCGGCGGCCATGCCCGAGTAGCGCCCGGCGAGTACATATTCCACTTCGCCCAAGAGCAATTTCTGTAGCGCCTGAGTGAGGTTGGCTGTCCGGGTCAGGGTCAGATTCTGCTCGGCGAAAGTGCCAAATGCCTGGGTCATACGAGACTTTTCCGACAACGCACCGACGTGACCGTGCAAGTCTTTGGCCTCGCTGTAGACCAGCGTCGAGCCTTTGCGGGTCCACACCAGATAGTCGTTTTCCAGCAACGGCGGATGGATGTAGTCGAGGTTTTCCAGCTCATTGAGGGTCAGCGGCGCGTCGGCGAGCATGTCCATGCGCCCGCTGCGCACTTCATCGAGGGCTTGCGAACGTTTGCCGGCGTAGAGCAATTCGACTTTGATGCCGAGGTCTTTGGCGACTTGTTGCAGCAGATCAGCGCTGGCACCGATCAACTGCTTGGGGTTTTGTGGGTCTTGCCACAGATACGGCGGCGCATCCGGGCTACCGGTGACGACGAGGCGCTCGCATTTGCCAGCGGCCATCGCCAACCCCGGCAACAGGGCCAACCCCAACAACCATCCGCAACGCAGATCCATGGCAACACGCTCCCACTCAAATCCGAGACAAAAAAAAGCCCGACCAAAAGGTCGGGCTCTTTATAAGTGAAGCCGCTGGATTAGACCAGCTTCTCCAGCTCGGGGACGGCTTCGAACAGATCTGCCACGAGACCGTAATCGGCCACCTGGAAGATCGGCGCTTCTTCGTCCTTGTTGATCGCAACGATCACTTTGGAGTCTTTCATACCGGCCAGGTGCTGGATCGCGCCGGAGATACCGACGGCGATGTACAGCTGTGGCGCAACGATCTTGCCGGTCTGACCGACCTGCATGTCGTTCGGTACGAAACCTGCGTCGACGGCGGCGCGCGAAGCACCCACCGCAGCGCCCAGCTTGTCGGCCAGAGCGTACAGGTGCTTGAAGTTGTCGCCGTTCTGCATGCCGCGGCCGCCGGAAACGACGATCTTGGCAGCGGTCAGTTCCGGACGATCGGACTTGGCCAGTTCTTCGTTGACGAAGCTCGAAGTGCCAGCGTTGTGCGCAGCAGCAACGGCTTCAACAGCAGCCGAACCACCTTCAGCGGCAACCGGGTCGAAACCGGTAGCACGCACAGTGATCACTTTGATTGCAGCGGTCGACTGTACGGTAGCGATGGCGTTACCGGCGTAGATCGGACGCTTGAACGTGTCAGCGCTTTCGACCGAGATGATTTCGGAGATCTGGTCAACGTCCAGTTGCGCGGCAACGCGCGGCAGGATGTTTTTGCCGTTGGAGGTCGCGGCAGCCAGGATGTGGCTGTAGCCAGCGCCCAGCTCTGCAACCAATGGCGCAACGTTTTCCGGCAACTGATGCGCGTAAGCGGCATTGTCAGCGTTGAGGACTTTGCTCACGCCAGCGATTTTCGCAGCGGCTTCAGCCACGGCGCCAGCGCCTTGACCTGCAACCAGAACGTGGACGTCGCCGCCGATTTTGACCGCAGCAGCCACGGTGTTCAGTGTGGCCGGGGCCAGCACTTTGTTGTCGTGTTCAGCAATAACCAAGATAGTCATTTAGATTACCTTCGCTTCGTTTTTCAGTTTCTCGACCAGTTCAGCCACCGATTTGACCTTGATACCTGCGCTGCGTGCAGCCGGCGCTTCGACTTTCAGGGTCTTGTTGGTGGAGGCGGTGGAAACGCCCAAAGCGTCCGGAGTCAGCACTTCGAGAGGCTTCTTCTTGGCTTTCATGATGTTTGGCAGGGACGCGTAGCGCGGCTCGTTCAAACGCAGGTCGGTAGTGACGATTGCCGGCAGTTTCAGGGAAACCGTCTGCGCGCCGCCGTCGATTTCACGGGTCACGGCAACGCTGTCGCCGGAGACTTCGACTTTCGAGGCGAATGTGCCCTGACCGTAGCCGCTCAGTGCAGCAAGCATCTGGCCGGTCTGGTTGTTGTCGCTATCGATCGCCTGTTTGCCGAGGATAACCAGTTGCGGCTGTTCCTTGTCGACCACAGCCTTGAGCAGCTTGGCCACGGCGAGCGAGGTCAGATCTTCAGCGGATTCGACGAGGATGGCACGGTCGGCACCCAGAGCCAGTGCGGTACGCAGTTGCTCCTGAGCGGTGGTCGGGCCGATGGAGACGACGACGATTTCAGTCGCAACACCTTTCTCTTTCAGGCGTACGGCTTCTTCCACTGCGATTTCGCAGAACGGGTTCATCGACATCTTGACGTTGGCGAGATCGACGCCGGAATTGTCCGCCTTGACGCGAACCTTGACGTTGTAATCCACAACGCGTTTGACAGCTACAAGAACCTTCATGGATTCCTCGTTACTCTCCGGTGAAAAGAAAGTCGCCTAGGCGAACCTGGCGGTTGATGCTCATCAGGCTAAAAGGGCACCTCTAAAAACGCCGACCGGGGTGCGAAGTGATTCCACGATGTGAGGGGGGTGCGACCGTTCGTCAGTGGTGACCGACAAGTCATTGATCCTCACGCTGTGTAAACTGCGCGCCAGACTGCGCTGCGCATCACTCTCAACCGCCTGTGCCCTGTCTTTAGACGTGCTCTTGAAACCGCCAGTCTGCCTACGACGAGCGCAAAACCGCCCGTATCTTGACCGGAACGCCTATTCCGGTCAATACAGCAAAATGACCATTCATAAGCCGCGCTTCTTTGATTTCTCTGGGCTGGAGCCGATTCAAACAAACGTTTGTATTGGACGCTCGGAGTGGTGTAGATATAATGCGCCGCCTAGAGAGAAAGGTCGGTCTCCAATATTCCCCTTGACGTTAACGTAAAGGAATAGCGGATGCGACATCAAACCTCCAAATTAGAAAAAAAACTGTTGAGCCTTGAGTAGGAGATAGCCTGTGGAACGCGAATACATGGAATTCGACGTGGTCATCGTCGGTGCCGGCCCCGCTGGCCTGTCCGCCGCCTGCCGTCTGAAGCAGAAGGCCGCCGAAGCCGGTAAGGAAATCAGCGTCTGCGTGGTCGAAAAAGGCTCCGAAGTCGGCGCACACATCCTGTCCGGTGCCGTATTCGAACCACGCGCTCTGAACGAACTGTTCCCGGACTGGAAAGAACTTGGCGCTCCGCTGAACACGCCAGTGACCCGCGACGATATTTTCGTGCTGAAAAACGCCGAAAACGCGCAGAAAATTCCAGACTTCTTTGTGCCCAAGACCATGCACAACGAAGGCAACTACATTATTTCTCTCGGCAACCTGTGCCGCTGGCTGGCCCAGCAGGCCGAGAACCTTGGCGTGGAAATCTACCCGGGTTTCGCCGCTCAGGAAGCGCTGATCGACGAACAAGGCGTGGTGCGCGGGATCATCACCGGTGATCTGGGCGTTGACCGCGAAGGCAACCCGAAAGAAGGCCTGTACACCCCAGGCATGGAACTGCGTGGCAAGTACACGCTGTTCGCCGAAGGCTGCCGTGGCCACATCGGCAAGCAACTGATCAAGCGCTACAACCTCGACAGCGATGCCGACGCCCAGCACTACGGCATCGGCCTGAAAGAAATCTGGGAAATCGACCCGGCCAAACACCAGCCAGGCCTGGTGGTGCATACCGCCGGTTGGCCGCTGGACATCATGGGCACCGAAAACACCGGTGGCTCGTTCCTCTATCACCTGGAAAACAACCAGGTGGTGGTTGGTCTGATCGTTGACCTGTCCTACAGCAACACTTACCTGTCGCCGTTCGACGAGTTCCAGCGCCTCAAGCATCACCCGGTGCTGGCGCAGTACCTTGAAGGCGGCAAGCGCATCAGCTACGGCGCGCGCGCGATCTGCAAAGGTGGCCTGAACTCGCTGCCGAAAATGGTCTTCAAGGGCGGCGCGCTGATCGGTTGCGACCTCGGCACCCTGAACTTCGCCAAGATCAAGGGCAGCCACACCGCGATGAAGTCCGGCATGCTCGCCGCAGAATCGGTGGCTGACGCGCTGTTCGCGGAAAAGGACGGCACTGAAGAGCTGACCACTTACGTCGACGCGTTCAAGAAGAGCTGGCTCTACGACGAACTGTTCGCCAGCCGTAACTTCGGCCCGGCGATCCACAAGTTCGGCGCCATCGTTGGCGGCGGCTTCAACTGGCTGGACCAGAACATCTTCGGCGGCAAACTGCCGTTCACCCTGCACGACACCAAGCCGGATTACGCTTGCCTCAAGCTCGCGGCGGACTGCAAGAAGATCGACTATCCGAAGCCGGACGGCAAACTCAGCTTCGACAAACTCAGCTCGGTGTTCATCTCCGGTACCAACCACGAAGAAGAGCAGCCGTGCCACCTGAAGCTGACCGACCCGAGCATCCCGATCAGCAAGAACCTGCCGCTGTACGACGAACCGGCGCAGCGCTACTGCCCGGCCGGTGTGTACGAAGTGATCACCAAGGAAGACGGCGAGAAGCGCTTCCAGATCAATGCGCAGAACTGCGTGCACTGCAAGACCTGTGACATCAAGGACCCTTCGCAGAACATCACCTGGGTCACGCCGGAAGGCGCTGGCGGCCCGACTTATCCAAACATGTAAGTCGAACCGCTGAACATCAAGGCTCCCGATTTGGGGGCCTTTTTGTTGCCCAAAATTCCTGCAACACCACCGAACCCTGTAGGAGTGAGCCTGCTCGCGATAGCGGTGTTTCAGTCAGCATAATCGTTAACTGATACACCGCTATCGCGAGCAGGCTCACTCCTACAAGGGATCTGTGCAGAATCAGGCAGCGCGCTCGTCACCCGGGCTGCGCTCAAAGTAACGCTTGTACTCGCGGCTGAACTGCGACGTGCTCTGATACCCCACCCGATGCGCCACCTGCGCCACACCCAGGCCTTCGGCGACCAACAACGTCTGCGCCTTCAACAAGCGCAAACGCTTCAAATACTGCACCGGCGACAACAACGTGCTGCGCTTGAAATGCTCATGAAAGGTCGACACGCTCATGTTCGCGCAACCGGCCAGCGTTTCCACGTTCAACGGCTCGGTGTAATGCGCATGCAGATGACTGATCGACGCCGCCACCCGCGCGAACTGCCCCTGCTGCTCGACCAACGCGCGCAATACATCAGCCTGCGGCCCGCGCAACGCGACAAACAATAATTCCCTTACCCGCGCCGGCCCGAGAATCTGACATTCCAGCGGATCATGCAGGCAACTGAGCAAACGCTCGACGCAACCGCGCATGGCATCGTCGAGCACCACCGAGGTCATCGACTCCGGTGTCTGCGCCGGGATATGCCGGCCCGGCGCCAGACCCATGGCCAGCACCAGCTCACCGAGCAAGACCCGGTCGATCGCCACCGAAACACCGAGCAACGGCGCATCAGGCAAGGCAAACGTCTCGCATTCGAACGGCACCGGCAGCGCCTGAATCAGATAATGCCCGGCGCCGTACTCCATGGTGCGCGGCCCGAGAAACGCCAGTTTGCTGCCCTGGGCGATGATCATCAGGCTCGGTTCGTAAATGTGCGGGCCACGGGCAACGTCGCAACTGGCACGCAGCACCTGCACACCCGGCAGCCCGGTCTGGCTGTAACCATCGCGCAGCGCCAGCGGTTCGATCAGCGAAACCAGCCGGGCATTGGCATCAAGATGACGGGTCAACTGCATCGAATTGTTCTTCACAAAAAATCACGAAAATAAGGGATGAAAGCATCATCGCAGATCCTTTTGCCAATGCGACCGATCAAACCCGTATGCCGGAGGATTAGGCATGAGACCCGGAGGAATCGTCATGGCCGGACCGAGAGTCGGCGCCCAGAATGCGCCGCCTCACTTGTTCCTGCTTTTGCGAGGTTTCACATGTATACCGCCATCGGTTATGCCGCCCAATCGGCCACCACCCCCCTCGCCCCGATGAAATTCGAACGCCGCAGCCCGCGCGCCGATGACGTCGCGATCGAAATCCTTTACTGCGGCGTATGCCACTCCGACATCCACCAGGCGCGCAACGAATGGGGTATCGCCGTTTACCCGTTGATGCCCGGCCACGAGATCGTCGGAAAAGTCACCGCGATCGGTGCGAATGTCACCCAACACAAAGTAGGCGATCTGGTCGGCGTTGGCTGCATGGTCGACTCGTGCCGCACCTGTGAAGCGTGCCAGTCGAACCTTGAGCAATATTGCCTCGAAGGTCCGACCATGACCTATGCCACCCCGGACCGGGTCGATGGCAGCAACACCATGGGCGGTTATTCGGACAGCATCGTCGTCAGCGAACACTTCGTCGTACGCATTCCGGAAAAACTGGCGTTAGCCAGCGCCGCGCCGATTCTCTGTGCCGGCATCACCACCTACTCGCCGCTCAAGCACTACGGCGTCAAGGCCGGCGACAAGGTCGGGATTCTCGGCATGGGCGGTCTGGGCCACATGGGCATCAAGTTCGCCAAGGCCATGGGCGCCGAAGTCACGCTGTTCACCCGCTCGGCGAGCAAGGCCGAAGAAGGCCGTCGTCAGGGCGCCGATCATGTGATCGTTTCCACCGACGCCGAGCAGATGAAAGCCGCTGCCGGTTACTTCGACTTCCTGCTCGACACCATTCCGGTGCAGCACGACCTCAACCCGTACCTCGACACCCTGCGTTTCGATGGTGTGCATATTCTGGTTGGCCTGATCGAACCGATCGATCCACCTGTGCACGCCGGCAAACTGGTGATGAGCCGTCGCGTGCTGGCCGGCTCGTTGATCGGTGGCGTCGCCGAAACCCAGGAAGTCCTGGATTTCTGCGCCGAGCACAACATCACCTGCGACATCGAAATGCTCGACATCCGCCAGATCAACGAGGCTTACGCCCGGATGATTGCCGGTGACGTGAAGTACCGCTTCGTGATCGACATGGCAACGCTCAAGGTTTAAATCTTCAGACCGAGTTCCGCCGAAAGCCGGGCTGTGACCCCTTTGATCAGAGGAATCAGCTCGGCCATTTTTTCCAGCGGCATGTACGGCACAGTGCTGGCGATACTGATCGCCGCCACGATGCCCTTGCTCGCATCACGAATCGGCGCCGCCACACAGCGGATCGACGGTTCGTTGTCCTCCAGATCGAAGGCGTAGCCCCCGGCGACGTACTCGGTCATGCGCTGCTCAAGCTGCTCCCACGACTGCTGAGGATGCTGCGGCCAGAACTGACTCTTCCCACCTGCCGGCAGACTGATGTCGTACAGACGTTGCCAATCCTGCGGTGAGTCATCGAGCATCAACGCCTTACCGATACCGGTGCGCGCCAGCGGCATGCGATGGCCGACCCGCGAACGCATTTCCGGGCCGTTGCGCCCCGGATTTTTCAGCAGATACAACACTTCATCACCTTCGCGAATGCCCAAGTGCACGGTGTCACCAGTCAGCGCGGATAACTCATCCAGATACGGCCCGGCCAAGGTCACCAGCGGCAACTCTTCACGCGCCTGGAAACCCAATTCGATCAGCTTCGGTCCGAGCAGATAACCGACTTGCGGCACCACGCGCAGATAGCGCTCGTCGACCAGGCAACTGGCCAGACGATGGGTGGTGCTGCGCGTGGTGCCGATCAGCCGGGCGATCTCCTTGAGATCGCGAGCGCCACTGGCGACGGCTTGCACCACACCCAAGCCACGCAACAGCGTCTGTGTGCCAGTGGGCGCGGCGTCCTTGGTTTTTTCCGGAGCGTCTTCCTGCATATCCAGCCTTTACCGTTGAGCGAGGGAACGGGCGGCATTATGGTCGCCCGACGCAGACCACTACAACTCGATACGCTCGACCTTGCCGACCAGCAGCACATAGGACAACGCACCGACCAAGGCGAGCACCGCGATGTAGGTGATCGCCGGCGCGAACGAATCGCCGCTGGCAAGGAAGCCAATCACGATCGGCGTGGCAATCGCCGACAGGTTGCCGATGAAGTTGAACACCCCCCCGGTCAGCCCGAGCAACCGTGCCGGCGCCAGCGTCGACACCAGCGACCAGGTGATCGAGGCCAGACCGTTGCCGAAAAATGCCAGCGCCAGAAAGGCAATCACCAGCGGCGTCGATTCAACGAAGTTGGCACCGATGATCGAGGTGGAAATCAGCAAACCGCCAATGATCGGCAGCTTGCGCGCGAAACCAACGGTGTAGCCGCGACGAATCAGCAAGTCGGAAAAGAACCCCGAACACAGCACGCCGACGAATGCGGCGAGAAACGGTAGCGACGCCAGCAGGCCGGACTTGATGAAGTCCATGCCGCGATATTTCACCAGATAGGTCGGGAACCACGTCAGGAAAAACCACAGCGTCGAGTTCAGGCAGAACTGGCCGAGGTAGATACCCCACAATTTGCGCTTGGTCAGGACGATGCCCAAATCGGTCCAGCTGAATTTGGCTTTGACCTTGGCGGACTCTTGCTGAATATCGACCAGACCACCGCCCTCGCGGATCAAGTCGATTTCGGCTTCGTTGGCGCCTTTGAAATCCCGCGGCTCACGATAAACCGCGTACCAGATTGCTGCCCAGATAATGCCGACGGCGCCGGTGGCGACGAACACCATGTGCCAGCCGAACTCATGTTGCAGCCAAGCGAGTACCGGAGTGAGAAATGCCAGGCCGACGAACTGCCCGGAGGTGTAGAAGCCGATGGCCGTGGCGCGCTCACGCTCGGGGAACCAGGTGGTGACCACACGGCTGTTGATCGGATACGCCGGCGCTTCCAGCGCACCGACCGCCATGCGCAATACAAACAACGCGATGAAACTCGCAGCAAAACCGAGCATCACCGTGGCAATCGACCACAACAGCAGCGCAACGCTGTAAAGAATGCGCGGCGGCACGCGATCGACCAGCCAGCCGCCGGGGATCTGCATGGCAGCGTAGGTCCAGCCGAATGCGGAAAAGATCAGACCGACGTGAATCGGGTCGATGCCCAGCTCACTGGTCAGCGCTGGCGCGGCAATCGACAGGTTGCTGCGGTCGAGGTAGTTGATGACCACGGTGATAAACAGCAACACCATGATGAAAAACCGCTTGCGGCTAGGCGTGACTAAAGACGCCTGCCCGGTGAGGGTTTGCGGTTGCATGGGGAGAGCCTCTTTTTATGTTTATTGAGGTCGGCCTGAGGCCTTGCACAAATCCCTGTAGGAGTGAGCCTGCTCGCGATAGCGTCTTGTCTGTCCCATCAATGCTGGATGACACACCGAATCGCGAGCAGGCTCACTCCTACATTTGAACTGAGTTGAATCAGGCAGTACTTACCACTCGGCAAAACTGCCATCGGCATGGCGCCAGATCGGGTTGCGCCAGCGGTGGCCAACGGCCGCACGCTCGATCACGTATTCCTCGTTGATCTCGATACCCAGGCCCGGGCCGTTGGGGATCTTCACGAAGCCTTTGTCGTAATCGAAGACGCGTGGATCCTTCACATAGTCGAGCAAGTCGTTGCTCTCGTTGTAATGGATGCCCAGGCTCTGCTCCTGGATAAACGCGTTGTAACAAACCGCGTCCAGTTGCAAACACGCCGCCAGCGCAATCGGCCCCAGCGGGCAGTGCAGCGCCAGTGCCACGTCGTAGGCCTCGGCCATGTTGGCGATCTTGCGGGTTTCGGTGATGCCGCCCGCGTGGGAGGCATCCGGCTGGATGATGTCGACGTAACCTTCGCTTAACACGCGTTTAAAGTCCCAACGCGAAAACAGCCGCTCACCGAGTGCAATCGGCGTGCTGGTCAACGGCGCCAGCTCTTTCAACGCTTCATAGTTTTCGCTGAGCACCGGCTCTTCGATAAACATCAGTTTGTACGGATCGAGTTCCTTCATCAGCACCTTGGCCATCGGCTTGTGCACGCGGCCATGGAAGTCGACACCGATGCCGACGTTGGGCCCGACCGCATCACGCACGGCGGCGACGTTGGCCAGCGCCAGATCGACTTTTTCGAAGGTATCGAGGAACTGCAGCTCTTCGGTGCCGTTCATTTTCACCGCAGTAAAACCACGGCTCACCGCCTCTTTCGCCGCACGCGCGGTGTCCGCTGGACGGTCGCCGCCAATCCATGAATACACGCGAATCTTGTCACGCACCTGGCCACCGAGCAGATCGCTGACCGACACCCCGAGGGCCTTGCCCTTGATGTCCCACAACGCCTGATCGATACCCGCCAGCGCGCTCATGTGAATCGCGCCGCCACGGTAGAAACCGCCGCGATAGAGCACGGTCCAGATGTCTTCGATATTGCGTGGGTCTTTGCCGATCAGGTAGTCGGACAATTCTTCAACGGCAGCCGCGACGGTATGCGCGCGCCCTTCAACCACGGGTTCGCCCCAACCGGTCACGCCTTCATCGGTTTCGACCTTTAGGAAGCACCAACGCGGCGGGACGATAAAGGTGGTGAGTTTGGTGATTTTCATCTTTTTGTCTCTCTTGTAGATGCAGCGCACACAGCGCCAAAAAGTCTTAGCGAAGGGCCTTCCACGCAGCCACGTAGGCCTTGGCGTTCAGCGCCACTTGCTCCGGCGTCATGCCCGGTTTGAACAGGCCGGAACCGAGACCGAAACCTTTCACGCCAGCGTCGATAAACGCCTGCATGTTGTCCGGCGTGATGCCGCCGACCGGCGCCAGCACCGTCCCGGACGGCAACACCGCGAGCCAGGCTTTGACGACCGCCGGGCCCATCTGCTCGGCCGGGAACAGCTTGAGAATGTCCGCGCCCTCCTCCAGCGCCGCGAACGCTTCTGTCGGCGTCGCAACACCCGGCGACAGAAACAGCCCCGCCGCTTTTGCCGCGCGCAAGACCTTGGCATCGCTGTGCGGCATGACGATCACTTGGCCGCCGGCCTCTTTCACCAACTCGACCTGCTCCGGCGTCAGCACCGTGCCCGCACCGATCAGGCAATCGGCGGGCAATGTCTTGCGCAGGATGCGGATACTTTCGTACGGCGAAGGGGAATTGAGCGGTACTTCGATGACGCGAAATCCGGCCGCATACAGGACTTCTCCGACAGCGGCGGCTTCCTGCGGATGCAGGCCCCGCAGGATCGCGATCAGACCGTTTTGCGCCAGTGCTTGCTTGAGCATGTCAGGCCTCCAGTCAGGGTTAACGGGATGAGGAATCAATCAGTCCGGCGGCCAGCGCCAGTTGCCACAAACCACGCTCGGTGGCCTGCTCGGCCAGCGTCACGTTGGCGAAACCACAGGCATCGAGCGCGCGGCCGTAGCGCGCACAGAGTTGTGCATTGCCAATGAGGATGATCGAAGGGAGATTCGGCTTGTCGCGGCGACGCCGCTGAACCGTGGCGAGTGCCGCCAGTTCATGGCCGATCATCAGGCCGGACAGATAATCCGCCTGCGCGGTCGGGCTGAGTTCGCCGGTCAGGCCCAGCGTGCGGGCACTGAACAAGGTCGACAGCACGCCGAGTTCGCCGTCCGCCGATTGCGCGATCTGCACACCACGGTCAAACGCCTGAGCATCGAACGTCACGCTGTGTTGTTGGGTTCGGCCAAGAATGCTGTGCTCGCTGAGCACGGCGAACACTTCGCCGGTCATGAACGTATCGAAATGGGTGATGCGGCCATCGACAACATCGACCCATTTCGAGTGACTGCCCGGCAGACCGATCAACAGATCGGCACCTGCCTCAATCGGCAGATTCTGCAGCACGCCGAGCACTTGGGTTTCTTCGCCACGCATCACATTCGGCAGACGCGAACGCTGGATCACGCCCGGCACGATATGCACGACCGTGCCGCGCAGGCTGACAACTGTTTGTAGGGATTTTCCGAGATTGGCGACGTTCGCCGGCGTCTCGCAGTAGGCCGCTTCACGCCAGCCCTGCGCACTGCCGACCATGCCGCAGGCAATCACCGGCAGATCCGGCTGCGCCTCGAGCCAGTCGCCGCAGGCCTCATCGAAGGCCAATTCAAAACCGTCGGCACATTCGCGACCGTTGATGACTCGCGGCGTCTTGGGCAGTTGCATGATCCCGGACGACAGCGCGCGCTGCTCCAGCACCACGCCGCCCGCCGCGAGTTTGTAAGCACGTAATGAGGTCGTCCCCCAGTCGAGCGCGATCAATTGCGCCAGCATCGCTTCACCTGTTTTGTTTTTGGCAGTGAGTGCGACGGACTATAGACCTCTCAGGCGCTAAATCTCAATATGTAATTTTGCATCCCATATTATGGGACGCTATCAATCCATTTTGTCCAACGCTGAACGACATCCAGATTATTGTTGATCAGGATCCTCACTGTTTCGTACTCGCTGGATCCCACCTCATGCGTGTGGCCCTTGTCGTCAGTTATTCCAGGCTCCCGGCGTCCGTCAGCGCGAATAATGGTGTACGCCGCGAAGGGAGCCGGGTTTTCCTCTGAACCTGAAACAACCTTCAGCTTCGTGTTGTTCGGTGCAAACGAAGCCAACATGCCGGCATAGGGCACGTCGCTACAGAGTCCGAGGCTGTCAATCTGGTCATATCCCAGCGCCAGGTCATAGCGCCAGCGCACGATGCACACTGAGGCAAAAGGCAACAACGACCTTGGTTGGTCGGGCTGTTTGAGCGAAATACGCGCGGGTGCCACGCGAGGATTTTCTATTGCGGCAATGAACCGCGACGTGGGCATGTACATGACTTTCGAGTAATACGCCACGAACGGGAACGCGGTTATTACCACCTTGCACGGAATGTATTCCTGCGGTTTGAGGATCTGCACCAACTCAACCGGTCGGATGTGGTTACGGCCGTCATTGACGGCGTGATTCTCGACACTGATATTCGCGAACATCTCGTAGCGACGATCGCCTTCGATCAAGCGCATGCCGCTGACGATTCCCGAGGCTTCCAGGACGATTTCATGTTCGATGGAAAAATCCGGATCGCCATTCAACGAGCAATGGATCCAGGTACCAATCTGCCCCCGTCGCCCATGATCCTCATACAGGTCAATCAGGTTTCGGTCTGAGGTGAAACGCAGGTCGTAAGAGGAAGATATCTCGTGATTGATCGAGACAAATTCAAGCCTGGCGGGTGGGACATTGAGGTGCAGGCAAGATGAACACAATAAAAAAACGGTAATCAATAAAACCTTGTAGATTTTTCGATTCATTAGCGGTGTTCCTCCTGAATCACACACGGTTGCAACTGTTGAAATGAATATTCAAGATCACCCGCCCAATATAAAGCTTGACCCCGGAACAATAATTCGGCTTATCTATCCAAAGCACAAAACAACTGACCCATCACTCCAAGCCATCGAGTTCCTTTAAAAAATCTTCGGAAGGAATACGCATAAATTCGGAAAAGTAGGTTTTATATTTTGTCGTATGCACTCTGAATGTACACACAACGAAATCATTCGCCATTAAAGCTCCGCGCAACCCATTACCATCAAGAATACGCTCCTTACCCTGCACTTCTCCGGTCTCTTTAAAAATAACTCTGGCGATATATTTTCCTTTCGACGGGTTTTCACTCACCTCAACGATACCGTTGCCGTAGAGCTTCTGATAATGACCTATAGAAAAATCCAGATCAGCGCCCAAGGTGCAAACCAGTTCCTCGCCAATTTTAGACTGGAACAACCCCAACAAATCGGTATGACTTGAAAAACCGATGAAGAACGAACTTCCGCTCGAGCTAAGTGAAACCGCTCTGTAATCAAGAGCGGCAATTGGCCTGCCATGATTCGAGGAACATGAGCAACAAAGCAATAGGGCAAGCGCCAACAAAAATCTATTCAAAGTCTATTTCTCCCTTAGATAGCCAAGTATAGAGTCTGCCAACAGCTGACGAGCGGACTTACCCCCATCCAGTTTTTTATCGAACATTACATCCGCATCTGCGTGATTGACATCAACTCGGCCACTGACATCAGGACCTGAAGTTATTTCCCATTGCTCACCAAAGTCCGCGACAGTATCAGATATGTCTCGATTCTTGATTTTATCCGCACGGATATTTACCCAGAACTCAGCCTTTGGCTCAGGTTTTCGCCTGTAAATGGTTGAAATACCATATACGATCTTTCCCTGCCCCACGGGATCTATCGTTATCAGCATTTTGATCTTGTAACCCTTATCGGTCAAAACACTGGAGAGGTGTGCGCCGTTCCAACCGCCCAAACTGTGTCCTATGATATAAACAGGCGTGGATTTATCAGGAACTTCAACCAATACATTTTTGACCAGGTCCTCATCGGTCAGGAATTTATTATAAGCCAGTGCTTTCATGTCGCACTTCGACAAATAGCATAGCGCTGCAGCATCAGCCTCTACTTTAGTTCGAACATGACTCACGTTCCAGTTCGGCCCACTGAGGTAGTAACTTTCCTGATCTCCCGCACCACCGACAAACAAAATGAAGACTTTCTTCATGCTGATCGCAATGATTTTTGCGCACTTATCTTCTGGCTTGGTTAATTCAACGCTCCCCGCGTCTCTTTTAGCCAAAGGTTCCAGGCTTGCCGCATTCTCTCCTGCCATATCAGTCACTCAACAAATAATTTAATAGTTTCAGGTAAATGCGAGCTGACGGTATGCGTAAATCCCGACGCATCGGTAACGCCGTTTTCTTCACTGCCGTTACCGCGCTGAATCGTATAGGGGTGATAAGGCACAGGCTCTCCAGTTGCCTCATTCACTACTTGCAACCTGTCTGTAAAATGCACCGGCATCGGCAACAGCCCGCTAACCGCCGCCCCGCCGCCGCTCTGGCCAATAATTACCGTCCCCGAACCACCGACCACGACATTGCCGTGACCTCCAGTGCTATCGAGCGTGGCGGCATTCAGGCCGTTGATGAAAACCGTGCCGGAAACGGCCCCGGTAATCGGACTGCCGCACGCCGATTTATCGGTCATGCGCGCGGCGGCGAGGCCGTCGAAGAACACGTCGGGCGAGCCGGAAGCAATCGGGTTGGTGCCATGGCCTGGCAATGGGCAAGCGGTCGGGTCGGTGACGCGTGCAGCGGGTTTACCACTCAATTCAAAGCTCCTTGCTTCAGAGGTTCCGGTTGCGGCTGATGAATATCGATGTCGGTCGCGGCGAAGCGCCAGCGGTTGTCGACGGGGTCGAACAGGGCGTGGCAATGCTCACGGCTGTCGGGTGATGCGGCAGTTTGCAGGTGCCGCCAGGCTTCGTCGGTTTGCCAGGCCAGTTCGGCCGGCGAGGCGTCGTCGAGTTCGTTGAGCCAGGCGTTGTAGTGGCGCAGCTGATTACGCTCGTAAGTCGATTGCAGCAGTTCAGCCATTTGTGCGCCGAGGTCGAGATGATGCTGGGCCGTCCACTGGCCGATCTCGGAATAGACGTACCAGCCCATCGGCATCAACCCGCCGTCCTTGAGCAGCGAATGCCCGGCAGGGGCGACGAAACCACAGCAAATGTGCAGCATCAGCCAACCTTGATGGGCGTCGATAAACGCCGTCGGATCGAAGGTGCGCAGCGGTATCACGCGGTACTCGGCGAGCCCGGCGCTGCGGGTCATCAACTCGGCATCAAGGCGTGACACGAACGCGCGGATGGCTTCGCCGCCCGTACGATTGACGGTGCAGAGAATGTCTACCGATTGACGTTGGAGGTTGTCGGTCGAGCCTGAATTTTTCACCAGGCCATACAGACGCATTGACGCCCGTAGTCCGCTCATCGCTGGTCACTCGTTGACGCAGCGAAGACTCCACGGGCGTGGAGAAATTGTGCCAGAGGCATTGCAGGTATCGTCCGTGAGCGCGCAAAAATGGCGCGTAGAATGCCGGACTAGAGCGTTGGCGACAATCGAATTAGCAGCGCAATGCCATCATTGTGATCAGCCCTCAGCAAACTCACGCAGGACTTTGCCGTCCATGCGGTAACGCACCCATTCTTCCTGCGGTTGCGCGCCGAGGGACTTGTAGAAATCGATGGCCGGCGTGTTCCAGTCCAGCACGCTCCATTCGAAGCGGCCGCAGTCGTTGTCGCAGGCGATTTTCGCCAGGTGACGCAACAGGGTTTTGCCGGCACCGCCGCCGCGTTGTTCGGGGGTGATGTAGAGGTCTTCGAGGTAAAGGCAATTGCTGCCGAGCCATGTCGAATAGCTGAAGAAGAACACCGCGAAACCGATCGGCAGCCCATCGCGCAGACAGATCAGGCCGTGGGCGGTGGCGCCTTCGCCGAACAGGCTGCGCTCGATGTCGGCAACGCTGGCGATGACTTCGTGGCGGGCCTTTTCGAAATCGGCGAGTTCAGTGATGAAGGCGAGGATTTGCGGAGCATCGCTGGGGGTCGCCGGGCGGATTTCGATCGTCATGGACGGGCCTTGTCGGAAAAGGAAAACGCCATACTAAGGCCACGAATAGCGCTCGTCACATGGCAAAACAGAGGATACCCTCCCGCGATGCTTCAAACGCCGCCACTCCATGTGGGAGCGAGCTTGCTCGCGAATACATTCTGTCATTAAACAATGCAGGTGACTGTAAGGACGCCTTCGCGAGCAAGCTCGCTCCCACAGGGACTTCGACAATCTGAAAGGATGCTTATGAACCTTGAGTTTTTTACACCCGTGGCGGCACTGGCAGCAGAGTTACTGCCGCACGCCCTGGAGCCGTCCGACGACGGTGCTCACGACCTCGCCCACCTGCAACGGGTCTGGCACAACGTGCGTACGCTGCATGAAGAAGAAGGCGGTGATCTTGAGGTGTTGTTGGCCGCCGTGCTCTTGCACGATTGCGTGGCCGTCGAAAAAAACTCGCCACTGCGCGCTCAGGCTTCGCGGTTAGCGGCGGACAAAGCTTCGTCAGTGCTGGCCGATCTGAACTGGTCCGAAGAAAAAATCTCCGCCGTCGCCCACGCCATCGAAGCCCACAGTTTCTCCGCCAACATCACCCCGCTCACCCTCGAAGCGAAAATCGTCCAGGACGCCGATCGGCTCGACTCACTCGGCATGCTTGGCGTCGCCCGCACTTTCTACATCGCCGGGCGCATGGGTTCGGCGCTGTACGACCCGCAGGATCCCGAGGCGAAAGCGCGCGATTACGATGACACGCGTTTTTGCCTCGATCATTTCCAGACCAAACTGCTGCATCTCGCTGACGGTTTCCGAACCACCGCCGGCCAGCGTCTGGCGCAGGTCCGTCATCAACGTCTGAAGGGTTTCATGGAGCAATTCAAGGAAGAGATCGGCATCGTTTGACGCGTTACTCCGGCGTGCGCTGAACCTGACTTCGCCAACCTCAGACCTAACCCGCGTGGCGGGCGTGTTAAACAGATGACGCTGAATTTTCCGCTCAAGGAACCGCGTCATGTCGCCAGCAACACCCAAGGTCTCAGGCAAGTTGTTCGGCCTGTTCTGCCTCGCCAGTTATCTGCTGTCGCTTTCGTACGGCTCGACGTTTTTATTGTCGCTGTTGATCAGTTCTCGCGGCGGCAATGAGCACGATGCCGGCAGTGTGATTTCGGCGGCGATGCTCAGTACGTTTGTGGCGGTGCTGGTGTCCGGGCATCTGTCGGACTGGCTCGGGGCGGCGCGCTCGATTGCAGTGTTCGGGTTGTTGCTGGTCGCGGCGAGTCTGGGCTTTGCGATGACGCCGGGGGTCGGCCATCTGCTGCTGTTTTTCGGTTTGCTACTGGGTTTGGGCTGGGGCGTTTTCTATACCTTGGGGCCGATCATCGTCGCCAGTCTGGTGACTCCGGCGCAGCGGGCGAAATATTTCGCCTTGCTGTCCGGCAGCATGATGACCGGCATTGGCAGCGGCCCGTTGCTCGGGCGTGCGGCGAGTGCACTGGGCCTGTCGCTGACCTCGGCGTTCTATCTGGCAGCGTTGGCGAGTCTGATCGGTGTGCTGCTGTTCTGGCGGCTCGGGGCTCGTTTGAAAAGCACACAAGCCGCTTCAGCGGCGAGAATCACCTGGCAAGCGACCACTCAAGTGCTCGGTTCGCGAGCGCTGTTTCCGATCATCATGGTCGGCCTCGGCGGTTGCGTATTTGGCGGTCTGTCGAGTTTCCAGACCAGTTACGCCGCCGCGCGATCGCTGGATTATTCGCTGTTCTTTCTGGGGTTCATGAGTGCGGCAATCAGCAGCCGCATGCTGATCGCCGGCTATGTGGTCAAGCGTGATCCGCTGCGCGCTTCTTGCCTGTTGTCGGGGCTGATGCTCGGCTCGATCGTGCTGTTCGCCTTCAGCGTAAACAGTGGATTCACCTATTTGCTGGCGGCGTTGATACTCGGCGTCGGGTATGGGCTGACGTATTCGTTGATCAACGGGCTTGCGGCTAACGAAGCGCCGACCGGCACCACTTCACAGGCGTTGCTGCTGTTCAGCCTCTCGTATTTTATCGGCGTGTTCGGCTTTCCGTTGCTGGCCGGGAAAATCATCGTTGAGCAGGGCATGACGGCATTGCTGCTCACAGTATTGGCCGTGGCACTTGCGAACTGGCTGATCACCGTCGGTCGCCTGCTCTGGCGTCGACTCAACCTAAAACCGGCGACGGCGACGCAGACCGTTCGTCGTTCATCAGGCACCAATCCAATCAGAGCGCAGACCAACGACAGGTAAGGATTCCAATCACTGGAGAAGCCCTATGATCCCGTCAAGGTTGACCGCTTTTATATTCAGCGCCCTGCTCTGCCCTACGGTTTTCGCCGCATCCGCCACCGCAGCGGGCACCGGCCCTACCGATCCGACCCCACCACGCGCCCCCGCCATCAACAGTGCTCCCGGTATGAACACCGATGGCTCGGGCGTACCTTTGATCAATCAGCCTCCTGCGACGGGGACCGATCCGCGCACTCAGGGCAGTGACCCGGGTCGTCAGGGCGGCATGAACACCCCCGATGCCCCCGCCACGCCTGACAATGCGGGCCCCGGCGTTGGCTCAAAAACCACCACCGGTGGCTCCGGTTCCGAAGGCTCCGGTCAGTAGTTCGCCGACGCGAGCGTCCTATTCAATCCAATGAAGAGGTAACCATGAACGTCGATAAAAACCTGGAAAAAGAAGTCCTCACCCGCCTGCTGCACGCCCATCCGAGTGGACTGGGCAAGGAGGTGCTGGACAATTACCGGGGCGAGAAGGTCGTGGCCAGCGCCCTCGCCGCTTTGCAGGATCGTGGACTGATTCACCACGGGCATGTGACCTGCAACGAGGCGGGCGAACATTCGTTGAACCTGCCGATCAAGCTCAGTGCGGCTGGCGTTGAGGCGGCGCGCAAGCTGGATTTACAGTAGTGAAGAAACCGCTCGCTGCTGATGCGGCGAGCGGTCGAACCTGCACACAAGAGGAGAAGTCCCATGCCTCGTGGAAGCAAAGACAAATACAGCGCTGAACAGAAGCGCATAGCCGAGCACATCGAAGACAGCTACGAGAAAAAAGGCCTGTCAAAGGATGCGGCTGAGGCGCGCGCCTGGGCGACGGTCAACAAGCAATCGGGCGGCGGCGAAAAGGCTGGCGGTTCGGGACGCAAGAAACCGCCGAGTGCCAAGTCTGAAGATCGCAAGGAGTCATCGCGGCGTGCGGCGGCCAGTCGTGAAGGGCATTCGCGTAACAGCAAGGCGTCGAAGGATACGCAGACAGTCGATAGCTTGATGAAAGAGGCTCGAGCGAAGCAGATTCCCGGACGATCATCGATGCGTAAGCAGGAGCTGATTGAGGCGTTGCGCAAGGCCAGCTGACTTTGAGTGAGATTGACAGCCCCTTCGCGAGCAGGCTCGCTCCAACACTGGATCGATGTCGTTCACACATCCCCTGTGGGAGCAAGCTTGCTCGCGAAAGCGGTAGATCAGACGCCGCCGGAATCAATGATAAACGCATCCACCTCTGCCGCTCCCGGCGAAGTCGCCGGCCCCCAGCGTGTCACTGCAATAGCCGCTGCCGCATTCGCCCGTCGCGCGGCTTCATGCGCCGTCAAACCCTGCGCCAGTCCCGCGACAAAGACGCCGGCATGGGCATCGCCAGCGCCATTGCTGTCCACCGCTTTCACGGCAAACCCCGGCACATGCCGACGCTCGTCACCTTGATGAATCCAGCATCCTTGCGGCCCGTCACGCACAACCACCAGCACGTCGTTGGGCAGATGCTCAGCCAGCCGATCCAGCGCCACCGCAATCTCTTCAGCCCCGGTAAAGCGCAGCGCTTCAACACTGTTGCTGGTCCACACATTAATGCGCGGCAACAGCGCCTGCATCAGCGGCGAGTCAGGCGATTCCACCAACGGGCCCGGATCGAACACCACGTTGATCGACTCCGGTAACGCCAATGTCCAGTCGAGCAACGCCTGCGCTTTGCCTTCGTGCAACAGGCTGTAGCCACTGAGATAAACGTAATCGCCCGCCTCGACCGCAACGCTGTTCAGATCCTCCGCCGTCACCTCACCTTCAGCGCCGATGTAGGAAATGAAACTGCGCTCGGCCGACGCATCGGTCAGCGCCACACACAACCCGGTGTCGCGCTGCGCAGGCTGGCGAATGCCGATGTGAATCCCCTCGGCATTCATCGCCTCACGCGCCAGATCACCGAAACGCCCAGTGCCATGGCGGCCGAGATAAACCACCGGCAAGCCATTGCGCACGGCCGCCGCCATCACGTTGAAACCGCCGCCCGCTTCGAAACCCGCCGACTGCGCCAGCACGTCGCCGCCAACCTGCGGCAGCTTATCCACGGCCATGACCAGGTCGATGATGACTTGGCCGGTGTGCAACATCTTAGGCATGAGCATTCTCGGTTTGCGCGGCGCGGCGGTCTTTCGCCCCGCCGAGGACAAAGTAAATGCCACCAGCCACCACGAAGGTCACGATCCAGCCGAGGCCGTTGTGGCCCAGCCACGAGTCGGACAAAAAGCCTTTGAACCAGACGTTTTCAGCGGTAGTGCCGATGGTGGTGAAACTGAAGCCAAGGACGATGGCAATCGCCCACGCGCCAAACGCGCGCCACTCGATACCGCCGTGATACCAGTAGGCACTGCTCGAGCTGACGTCGAGCAGGTCTTTCGGGCTGTAGTAATGACGATGAATCAGGTCAACGACGAAGATCCCGACCCACGCGGTGATCGGCACCGCCAGCAGGGAAATGAAGGTGATGAACGGGCCGTAGAAACTGTCGGCGATCAGCATGAAGTAGATCGAGCCGGCGAAGATCGCGACGATATCCACTACCACGGCGTAGACGCGTTTGACCTTCAGGCCGAGGGTCAGCGTGGTCAGGCCGGCGGAGTACACCGACAGGTTGTTCGACAGCAACAAGCCACCGAACGCCGTGATCAGGTACGGCACGGCCATCCACGTTGGGAGCATGTCGCGGATTGCAACAATCGGGTCAGTCGCCGAAGCAAGGTCGTTGTTGCCCACCGACAGCAAGCCGCCGAGGGTGATCAGCAGCACCAGCGGAATGCCCGCGCCGAACGCAGCGGACGCGACCAGTCGCACAGCCTTGACGCTGCGATGCTGATAGCGCGACATGTCGGCGCCAGCGTTGGCCCAGCCGATCCCGGTGCCGGCAGCCATGGTGCCGATACCGATGATCATCGCGCTGATCGGTGCTGGCGTAGCGTTGAACACCGCGCTCCAGTCGATGGTCGCGCAGAGGAAACCACCGACGAGAATGTTCAGCGCGCCGAACACGTAGGTCGCCCACTTCTGGATCACCAGCAGCGTTGCGTGGCCGAGGCCGGACACCGACAAGGTCAGCAGAACGAAGATCGCGATGAAGATCAACGTCAGTATCGGCGCACTTTTCGCTTCCACTGGCGAGCCGAACAGGATCGAGCACAGCGACAGCAATACGAATGCAGCGGTGGTGGTGTTGACCGTTTCCCAACCCAGACGCGACATCAATGAGACCAGCGTCGGGCCGATATTGCCGCGCACGCCGAAGATCGCCCGCGACAAGGTCAGGCTCGGCGCGCGGCCACGCCGACCGGCAATCGAGATGATCCCGACCACCGCAAATGAACCGGCCGCGCCGATGATTGCGACGATGATCGCCTGCCAGATCGCCAGCCCGCGAAACGCCACCAGCGTGGCGCCCAGCGGCAGACCGAGGATGGAAATATTGGCCGCGAACCAGACCCAGAACAGTTGCAGCGGGTGGCCGTTGCACTCGGCTTCCGGCACCGGTTCGATGCCGCGGGTTTCCAGTTGCCCGGCGCTCTGCCCGGCGTTTGATGAACTCATGAAGGTGCTCCTGTTTGCCTTTTTTGTGGTTGTGGCAATGATGCAAAACGACAAGACATCGCGGCCGTCCTCGGCCTGTCTGCGCGATCCATTGCGGGTTAAAAAATCGAAATTCGCGGTGCGGCTTTCGCGAGCAGGCTCGCTCCCACAGGTACGACGTGATCCCTGTGGGAGCGCGCCTGCCCGCGAAAGCGTCAGCCCGATCAGCGCAAGGCCAACAGCCCTTGCACCAATGGCTCAAGCTCCAGATGATTGACCGCTTTCACCGTTTCAATCATGGGCACCGGCCAGCTCTCAAGACCCAGGCAGGCCCCCAGCATGGCGCCAAGAATCGCGGCGATGGTGTCAGTGTCGCCGCCCAGGCTCGCCGCCATGCACAGCGCATCAAACGCGCTCATCTCGCCGACGGCCACTTGCTGCGCCAGGGCAAACGAGACCACCACCGATTCCTGCGAAGCCACGGACGTGCCGATCACGTCGTAGAGCAGATCCGCCAGCAAAGCCTTGTCGCTATCGACACTGATGGTGCGCGCCCAACTGATGCGCGAGGCGATGCGCCCACCGGCCACCCAGTGCCCATGCCCCTCGGCTTGCTGAGCGATGTGCTGGCCGAGGTTCAACGCCTCGCCCAGGTCCATGCCATTGATGCCGGCGGACACTACCGCTGCCACCGCCGCCGCACTGGAAATCCCCAACGTAGTGTTGTGGGTGACCTGACAGGCCTGTACCACCGCAGCGATAAACCGCTGAGGATCGGCAACATCCACCGCGATCCCTACCGGCGTGATGCGCATGGCCGCGCCGTTGGTAGTGCCGTAGCGTCCGGCCTCTTCCGGCGAATGGCCAGCGAGGATCATTTCGATGGCGCGCTTGGTCGACGGCCCGAGCAAGTCCTGCGAGCCCTTGGCCTGCATCTCGGCTTCCCACTCGATCAAGCGTTGCGCGAGGATCGCCGGTTCGATGCGGCCTTTGCCTTCGACCAGCAACTCACCGACCAGAATGGCTTGTTCAGTGTCGTCGGTGATCGAGCCTTTGGGCATGTTTGCGGCGATCGGTTGCAAGGGACCTGCATCCTGCAGATCAGTGATTGTGCCGAAGCGGGTCTTGATCGTTTCGCGGTTCAGCGATTGGGTCGGCATGCCCAGCGCATCACCGAGGGCCAGGCCATAAAAAGCGCCGAGGGCACGGTTGAGCGTGGTCATTTCGAGTCTCCAAATTGCAGGTGCAGACGGAAATGCACCGGGTCGAGCAGGCTTTCGACCAGCTCCATGAAACGGTTCTGGCGATCGTAGGTGGTACGCAACGCCTTGAGGAAAACGGTGCCGACCGGGCGCCCGAGCAGTTCGGCGTCTTCGGCATTCAACGGTTCGGCGCCGATCCATTGATCGCCGCGTTCGCCGATGTAGCCGTAGGCGGCCAGGGTGATGGTCAGGGAATTGTCGATCAGACCGACACGCGGCAGGCTTTCCAGGCCGCCGGTGGCCGGCATCAAAGAGCGTTCGAGGGAGACCAGCGTACCTTCGTTAGAGCGGCGGCGACGGTCGAGGGTGATGAATTGGTCAGTGCCGAACCGCGAGAGCAGATCGGGCCGGGTCACGGCTACCAGACGCAGCACTTCGGTGTTGATCAGCGCGCCGCTGTCGGCCAGCGCCTGCGCCCAGCCGCTGCGCTGGTCGAGCGCGACACCGTCGAAAGTGACGATGGAGCCGACGCCGCTTTGCGTGGCGATGTAATTGCGCCGTTTCAGTTCGGCCAGCGCTTCGCGCAGCGTGCCTCGGCTGACTTGGAATTCTTGAGCCAACTGATGTTCGCCGGGCAACAGAAAGCCGTCCTCCATGAGGCCGCTTTCGATGCGTCGGACGAGTTCGTCGACCACCCGTTGTTTCTTGTCAAATCGTACCTGTCTAATCATGTACAAATTGATACCCGAAACGGGTGCGGGCGAGCAAGGAATATTTGGGGAGAGTGACGAAAGGCGGGAGAATCAAAAGCCCCTCACCCTAGCCCTCTCCCGGAGGGAGAGGGGACTGAATGCGGGATGCTCAGGAGGTTCGTCGACCTGAAAGTGCTTTGCCGAATCCACAATCCACCCGAAAGTGCTTTTCCGAATCCATAGTCGACGAGAACTTTCAGGTCGACGGATTACGCAAGACACCTCGGTCGGCCCCCTCTCCCTCCGGGAGAGGGCTGGGCGGGCGGCGTTCCGATGAGGGGCTCTTGATTTTTAGCGTTGTTTGAGGCGGTCGATCACCACCGCCAGCAAAAGGATCGAACCACGGATAACGTATTGGTAGAAGGTATCAATGTTCTTCAGATTCATCGCATTCTCGATAATCGCCAAAATCAACACCCCGGCAATCACATGCCGGATCATGCCGATCCCGCCGCTCAGCGACACCCCGCCCAACACGCACGCCGAGATCACCGTCAGCTCGAAACCCTGACCAATCATCGGTTGCCCCGAAGTCATCCGCGACGCCAGAATCACCCCGGCCAACGCACCGATCACACCGTGCACGGCAAAGATAATGATCTTGGTCCGGTCAACGTTCACACCCGCGAGCAACGCCGCTTCCTGGTTGCCACCGATGGCCATGGTGTTGCGCCCGTAGGTGGTGTAATTCAACAGCCAACCAAAAAACAGGAAGCAAACAATGGTGATCAGAATCGGCACCGGCACGCCAAACAACTGGCCATTGCCGAACACGAAGAACGATTCCTGCGACACGCCCACTGCTTTGCCGTTGGCAAAAATGTAAGCCAGACCACGAACGATCTGCATGGTCGCCAGCGTTGTAATCAAGGCATTGACGCGCAACTTGGCAATCACGATGCCGTTGATCAACCCGACAATCAGGCCCATCACCAGCGCCGCGCTGACACCGAGAAACACGCTATTGGTGTCGCGCATCACCACCGCCGCAACCACCCCGGCGCAGGCAATCACCGAGCCCACCGACAAGTCGAAATGCCCCGACGCCAGGCAGTACAACATCGTGCAGGCGGCAATCCCGGTGGTGGAAATCGCCAGGCCCAGGCCACGCATGTTCAGCGGCGAAAGGAAGTTGTCGATCAGCAGCGTGCAGGCAATGAAAATGCCGATCGCCGCCAGCAGCATGACCCAGTCATCGAGGAAGCGGCGCATGTCCAAAGGTTTGCGCGCGGTCGGCAGGGTTTCGTTTTGGGTTGTCATCATAGTCACCTCTCAGTTCGCCACGCCGTCAGCGCGGTGGCGCGGCAAAGCCAGTTGCAGCAGGTTGGATTCATTGGCCTGATCGCGGCCGATTTCGCCGCGCAGGGCGCCTTCGCAGAGCACCAGAATGCGGTCGGAAATGCCCATCACTTCCATCAGATCGCTGGACACCACGATCACCGAAATGCCGTCGGCGGCGAGGTTATGGATGATCTGGTAAATCTCCGCTTTGGCACCGATATCGATGCCGCGCGTCGGTTCGTCGAGCAGCAGAACCTTCATCGGCATCGACAGCCAGCGACCGAGAATGGCCTTCTGCTGATTGCCGCCGGAGAGGAATTTGATCTGCTGGCCGGCGTGCGGGGTTTTCACTTTCAGCGCTTTGATCTGTTTGTCGGCGTTGCCCTTTTCCCACAGACCGCGAATCAGGCAACCGAGGCCCGAATGGGCGCCGCGTGCACTGATGTTGATGTTTTCGGCGACGCTGGCCAGCGGGATGATGCCTTCCTTCTTGCGATCCTCCGGGCAGAGCAAAATGCCCGCAGCAATCGCGTCGCGCGGTGAGCGCAGTTTCAGTTCGTGACCGCGCAATTCGAGGTGTCCGGCGGTGTTGCGCTCCAGTCCACTGAGCAGGCGAAACAGCTCGGTGCGCCCTGCCCCGACCAGTCCGAACAGGCCAAGGATTTCACCTTTGTGCGCTTCGAAACTGATCGGCTCGCGCAGACCCGGGCCGAGCAAACCATCAACCTTCAGCGCGACGGCACCGCGTGGTCGATGGCGATAATCGTAGATGTCCTGAATGTCGCGACCGACCATGCAGGTCACCAGTTGATCGTGGGTCAACTGGCTCATGTCGTCGAAGGTGCGCACGTAGCGACCGTCCTTGAACACCGTCACGGCGTCACAGATGCGGAACACTTCTTCCATGCGGTGGGAAACGTAGAGCACGACTTTGCCCTCGTCACGCAGGCGTCCGATGATCGCCATCAAGCGGTCGATCTCACGGGCCGAAAGGCTGCTGGTCGGCTCGTCGAAAGCGATGACGTGGGCGCCGCGCGACAACGCTTTGGCGATTTCCACCAGTTGTCGCTGACCGAGGGACAAGCGCCCGACCTTGGTTTGCGGATCGATTTCGTCGGCCAGGCCTTTGAGGCAGTTCAACGCTTGCTGACGCAGGACACCGCGATTGATCAAACCGAAACTGGCCGGTAAATGGCCGAGGAACAGGTTTTCGGCGACGGTCATTTCCGGCACCAGATGCAGCTCCTGGTGAATCACCGCGACGCCGCTGCCGATGCTGTCAGCGGTCGACTTGAACGCCATGGTCTGCTCGCCGATCTGCAACTCGCCGCTGCTCGGGATGTAAGCACCGCCGAGGATTTTCAGCAGGGTCGATTTGCCGGCGCCGTTCTCGCCCATCAAGGCGTGAACCTGACCGGGATGGGCGACAAAGCTGATAGCGTCCAGCGCTTTCACCCCGGGAAAGGTTTTGCCGATCCCGTTGAAGCGCAGGCTGCCGCTGGCGCCGTGTTGTTCTTGTGTTTGTACTTGCGCGTGCATAAAGCCACCTCTTCACACCGAAAAACGGCCCGGCTGCCCGGGCCGCCACTGCGTCAGTTCCACAGGCCGATTTTTTCCAGCTCTTGCTTGAAGTTCTCGCGGGTGATCAGGGTGACGTCGTCCATTGCGGTGTACTTCGGCGGTTCTTTGCCGGTGGTGACCCACTCGTACATCATCTCTGCGGTTTTGTAGCCTTCGATGTGCGGGCTTGGCAGCATCGAGCCGAAGAAGCCGCTGTTCGGCTTTTTCAGTTCGCCGATGGCGTCGGTGCCGTTGATGCCGATGCCGATCACGTTGGCCGCGGCAAAACCGGCGGCTTCAGTGGCGCGTACGCCGCCGAGCACAGTGTTGTCGTTCATGCCGCCGATGATCAGGTTTTTCGCCGCGCTCGGCAGTTTCACCAGCGCCGAGTTGGTGGCGTCCATGCTGCCCGGTACGTCGAGGGTTTTCAGTGCGGCAAACAGAATGTGATCCTTCGGCATCCCGGCGTCCTCGAGGGATTTCACCGAACCGTCGGTGCGCTTCTTGCCGGTGTCGAGTTCGTTGTAGGTGTTGACCACCGCGTAAGTGTCTTTCCAGTCCCAGTTACGTTTCTTCGCTTCGGCGACCATGGCGTTGCCCTGTTTCTGGCCGACTTCAAACGCGGCCATGCCGAGGTACGGCACGTCTTCCATGAACTTGCCGTTGGCGTCGACGAAACGGTCATCGACGGCAATCACTTTCAGGTCGTTGAGTTTGGCCTTGGCCATGATTGCCGGGCCGAGCGAGACGTCCGGCGGGCAAATCACGAAGCCCTTGGCACCGTTGGCAGCAAGACTGTCGATCGCCGAGAGGGTTTTCTCACCGTCCGGCACGGCAATCTTGATCAGTTCAAAGCCCTTGTCCTTGGCGGCTTTCTCGGCGAAAGCCCATTCGGTCTGGAACCACGGTTCTTCCGCCTGCTTGACCAGAAAACCGATTTTCACGGTGTCGGCAGCGAGCAGCGCACTGCTCAGGCTGAACGCGGTGACCGCCAGGGCGGTACTGCACAGGGTACGAATCCCGAAACGACGTTTCATAAGCTGACTCCTTGTTATTTTTTTGAGCAATGTTTGAAAAGCGTTAAAGCGTGTTCCTGCAATGCCTGTTGAAAATAGTCATATCGTATGATGATTGGATTTCACACGGATTTCTCCCCGTGAAAGCCACTGTGCTCAGTCGTGGTACATCACCGAGCGACCACCATCGATGGTGATGCACGACGCATTGATGAACGGCGCTTCATCACTGGCCAGAAACACCGCCGTCATCGCCACTTCGAGCGGCTGACCGATGCGTTTCGGCGGGTGCAGATCGAAAGCGCGCTGACGCTCGGCGTGCGGGTCGGCGAATCCGTTCCAGTAGTCGACGTTCAACTGCGTCTCGATATAGCCCGGGGCGATAGCGTTGACGCGGATGCCCTTCGCGGCGTACTCGATGCCAAGCGCGCGGGTCAGGCCGAGCAAACCGTGTTTGGCCACCGGGTACGGAAAGCAGCCGGGAATGATGTGGCTGGAATGGGTCGAGGCGATATTGATGATGCTGCCGACGCCCTGCTCGATCATCTGCGGCAACACCGCTTTGCAGCCGAACCAGGCGCCGTCCAGATCAATGGCGAAGCAGCGACGCCAGTCTTCTTCGGTCATGGCCAGCGGATCACGGAACACGTTGACCCCGGCGCAATTGACCAGCACATCGATGCGCCCGTGCAGCTCAACGGCGCGTTTGGCCATGGCATGCAGGTCGGGCTGATGCGAGACATCCGCCTTCAGCGCTTGCACGTCGAAACCTTGCTCACGCCAGTGCACGGCAACCGTTTCGACTTTTTCCGCCTGAATATCACTGATCACCAGTTTCGCTTGCTGCGAGGCGAACGCCGCAACAATGGCTTCGCCGATGCCTTGCGCGGCCCCGGTCAGCAGCACGACCTTGTTTTTCAGACGCTCGCCCTTCGGCGGTGCGGGCACCGGCGGCAGGGAAAGAGGTTCAGCCATGGATCAGGACTCCTGTTTCGCAAGCACAAAAAAACCGGGCATCTGCCGATGTCCGGTCTGGAAGGCGATTGGAACGAAACAGGCAAGCGCACGCGACAGCTTGGGGCCGTTGCGAGACGCGTACTCCACACGGGAGTGCGATAGACATTCGCTGCATCACTTCACCTGTTTTGTTTTTTTAAGTGTGAGTGCGTGTTACTGCTGGAGCCGACTATAAACCCGACCGCCGAATAATCTCAATATATAATTTTGCATCCCATATTTTGGGATTTAGCTAGCAAACCGCGTACAGAGTTTTCCTGCGACATCTACGCGCATCGACAGCACCGCGCCATCCAGTGGATGGTTGTGCGGACTCTTGGCGCTGGTGATGTACAGGGTTTTCAGGTCTTCACCGCCGAACACACAACTGGTTGGGCGGCTGACTGGCAGGTCGATTTTGCGCTCGACTTTGCCTTCAGGCGTTAATCGCAGCAGGCAACTGCCGTCCCAACGGGCATTCCAGATGTAGCCTTCTGCGTCCATTGCCGAACCGTCCGGGCCACCCTGCTGATCGGGGCCGTACCAGACTTGTGCAACATCGAGATTGCCGTCGGTGTGGATGAAATAGCGATGGAGCGTGCTGTCGAGGCTGTCGCCGAACAGCACTGTGGTGCCATCGTCACTCCACAGCAGCGTATTGGGTATGCCCAGACCACGCAGCAAAGGCGTGACGCGTTTATCCGGATCGATCCGGAACAGGCCACCGGAACGGCGGGTGATCGGCAGATCCTCGCCCTGCTCGCCAATATTGTTTTGCATGGTGCCGAGCCACAGTCGGCCTTGAGCATCGCAACGCGCTTCGTTGGGGCGATTGCCCGGTTGCGGGTCGGCGACGCAGAACAGCGTCAGGCGTGGTTCGAGGCCCGGGGAATCGAGGTCAAGGCGATAGACGCCGCTGCTCAGGGTCACCAGTGCATCGCCGCTGGCGCAGGGGATGAACGCGGAAACGTGTTCGGGCATCTGCCAGATCTGCACGTTCTGGCCGATCAGGCGCAGGGCCTGTTTGCCGGCGATGTCCACCCAGTACAACGCCTGCGTCGGTGCGTCCCAGAACGGGCCTTCACCGAGTCGGGCGCGGTGTTGGGTCAGGGCGGTCCACGGCATATAACGGTCTCCATTGTTCTTGTGATTTTCTGTAGGAGTGAGCCTGCTCGCGATGGCGTAGTGTCAGTTGACTTCAATGCGGCTGATATACCGCTATCGCGAGCAGGCTCACTCCTACAGGGGATCTGGGTGTTAACCAGCTTTTTTGTCGGCCATGACTTTCGGGTAGAGGCGTTTGATCGCCAGGTCCGCATTGTCGATCAGGGTCATGCACGCCCACACGCCCCGCGCGGAATCCCGGGCGGCGATGGCGTCGGCCATGTCCTTGTGGATCGGCAAGGTACGGCGCAGTTCATCCGGATCGGCAGCAGACACTTCGAATGACACCGCGAGCAATGCGCCGAGGGCCGGAACCATTTGTTCAATGAATTGATTGTGGCTGGCCGCGAGGATGCATTCGTGGAAGAACTGGTCGGCGCGGTTGTAATCGGTGCCGCTGTCGACCGCGCGCTCGAGGGCGTTGTAAGCCAGTTGCACCGCTTCGATCTGGTCCAGCGTCGCCCGCTCACACGCCCAGCGCACGGCCATCGGTTCGATGGTACGGCGCAGGTCGAGCAAGTCATCGACGAAATTTTCCGGCAGGCCGTTGCGCGACAGCCAACCGACCACTTGCGGATCGAACAGGTTCCAGCGCCGCACCGGCAGCACGCGGGTGCCGACTTTCGGTCCGACTTCGAGCATGCCTTTGGCAACGAGGGTCTTGATTGCTTCGCGAATGACCGTGCGACTGACGCCGAGCTGTTCACCCAGATCGGCCTCGACCTTGATGGTCTGCCCCGGCTTGACCTGGCCAGCGGCAATCCAGCTGCCAAGCCAGTCAACGGTCGACGAATGAAAGCTGCTGGACATGAACACCTCAAAGCGGGTCGCGATGGGTGAACACGCTAATCATCATATGATTAACAGTCAATCAGGATTTTAAGGTGATTCACAAAACCAATGTGGGAGCGAGCTTGCTCGCGAAAGCGGTGTATCAGTCACCCTAAGTATTGACTGACATACCGCTTTCGCGAGCAAGCTCGCTCCCACAGGGATTTGTGTTTAGGGTTCGAGGCCGATGCGGAAGAACTCGCCGCCGCTCCACACACCAAGCCAGCGCTGGCCATCGATTTCGCGACTGACCGCCAGCTCCACCAGTTGATAGAACACATTGCGGTGGATCAGCGCTTCAAGATTGGTGCGCACATGCACATAGGGCGCTGGCTCTTGGGTCGTGGGATCAATCTCAACCCGGATCGGATGTTCCGGCCCGGCCTCGGTGGTTTCATCAACGTTGGTGGTAAAGCGCAACAGCTGCGCCTCCCCCTCGCCTTCAACCTCAACCGCAATCGCCACAAACGGCGCGTCGTCGACCTTGATCCCGACCTTCTCGACCGGGGTAATCAGGAAATAATCATCGCCGTCGCGGCGCATGATCGTGGAGAACAATTTGACCATCGGCTTGCGCCCGATCGGCGTGCCCAGGTAATACCAGGTGCCGTCGCGGGCGATGCGCATGTCGATGTCGCCGCAGAAGTCCGGGTTCCACAAGTGCACCGGCGGCAAGCCTTTGGTTTTGGGGATCTGTCCCAACAGGTCATTGGCTTTTTGCGGGCCACTCATGGCGTTCTCCTTGAATTATTGGTCGCCGACTCCCAACAGGCTGCGCGCGTACTGGGCCAGCGGCGGGCCGATCAGGTCTTCGGGTTTGTTGTCGTGGAACGTCAGTAAACCGCCACGACTCTTGATGCGTGCAGTATCAATCAAATACTGGGTGCTGGTCTCGATCAACATGATCTGAATCACGCCGCCGTCGATGCCGAGGCGATCCACCGCTTCTTCATCGAGCCACTCATCGGAGTTGCCGATGCGGTCGTCAGCCTTGGCGAAACGCGTGTACAGCAGATAGTGCGCACCGGCGTTACGAGCTTCCCCCATCGCCTGATCGAGGCCTTCCGGCGCGCGAGCACGGCGGACCATCGGGAAGTACTCGACGAAGCCTTTGAAGGCTTCTTCGGCCACCACGTTCGGGCGCGGGTAAGAACCGCCCGGCGGTGCGAACGCGCCTTGGGCGATGTAGATGAACGAGTCCGGCTGAATGCGGAAGTTGTTCACGCGACGGCTGTCGCTATGATCCAGCAAGCCCGCGTCGCTCATCTGGTAGCGAGTGCCTTCGGCCATATCGCTGACAGTCATACAGCCGCCAAGCGCCAAAACGGCCAGCAGCAAAACCAGGCTACGCATCCTATTCCTCCAGAGGCCGGTGACGGAAAACCGGCGAATGGCCGTAGGATGCAGCTTTTGCGCCAGCTCAAGAAATTTGTTGATGGTTAAATCGTATTCGCGAGCAGGCTCGCTCCCACAGGGGGAATAAGTTCCAAGGTGGGAGCGAGCCTGCTCGCGAAAGCGGTTGATCAGCCGCCGATAATTTTCATCACTGTCGCGCCACCTGAGAACGCCACCTCCTGCTTGTCGCCCAACGCCTTGACCAACAGACGCTGCAGCGCCGGCAAGGCCTGATGGCGCGGCTTGTCGAGCAGGTCGCCGACATAGTGGCGGTTGCTCGACGACAGGCAGCCATGCAGCCAACCGGTCGACGACAGGCGCAAGCGCGAGCAAGTTCGGCAGAACGGCACGCTTTCGTTAGCGATCACGCCAAAGTTGCCCAGGCCGGGAATCGCGTAGCGCACGGCAGTGGCATCTACAGGAGCGTCGGTTTGTGCGTACTCATATCGTTCGCCAATCAGTGCCAGCAATTGCTGCAGGCTGACGAACTGTTGCAGGAAGGCATTGGAGTCCTTGGCCAGATGGCCCATGCGCATCAGCTCGATGAAACGCAGTTCATAACCGCGCTCCAGGCAGTAATCGAGCAACGGCATCACCTGGTCGAGGTTCTGCCCGCGCAACGGCACCATGTTGACCTTGATCTTCATCCCCGCGGCTTTCGCCTGATCCATGCCGTTGAGCACGGTGGCCAGATCGCCGCCACGGGCGATGCTGCGGAAAGCACCGGCGTCGAGGGTATCGAGGGACACGTTGATCCGGCGCAAACCGGCATCCACCAGCAGCGGCAGTTTTTTTGCGAGGAGTTGACCGTTGGTGGTGAGGCTGATGTCTTCCAGGCCCATCTTGCCGACAGCGGTCATGAACGATTCGAGTTTGGGGCTGACCAGCGGCTCGCCACCGGTAATTCGCAGCCGCTCGATGCCGGCGGCTTCGATCAGATACGCCACGCCACGCGCCATGGCTTCGGCCGACAGTTCATCCTGCGCAGCCACCAACCGCTTGCCGTTGGGCACGCAGTAGGTACACGCGTAATTGCAGGCTGAAGTCAGACTGATCCGCAAATTGCGAAAACGCCTGCCTTGACGGTCAACGATCATGATCACTCCGGCGATAGAAAATCGAGCCGCTAAAACTTGACTCACAAATCAAGTTTTAGCAAGCCCTATGCCTGAGTATATTCCTGCGTTACTGCGTCATGTAGCGAAATCATGGCGCAATAAGGCGGCTGAATGGCTCAGCTGCTTGGCGTTTCCGGGTCACGCTTGCGTTTGTTGCCCATGCGCACGCCAATGTCCATCAGGAACTGGAAGAAACCTTCCTGATCTTCCAGCACATTGCTCCAGAACGGCGAGTGATACAGCGCCACAGCGCCGTGCACCAGCGCCCAGGAGGCGCAGTAGTGGAAGTATGGCGGCACGTCTTCGAGCTTGCCTTCGCTGATACGGCCCTTGATCAGCAGGGTCAGGCGTTCGAAGTTCGAGGCACGGATCTTGTGCAGCTCCTCGACCATTTCCGGCACCTGATTGCCTTTGACGACCTTCTCCTCGAGACGGTCGAACAGGCGATAACGCTGCGGGTCGCGCATGCGGAATTCGAAGTAGGCGCGGGACAGCGCTTCCTTGTCCTTGTCGACATCGGCCGAATGCAGCAGCTCGTTCAAATCGCGCTCGTAATCGAGCATGAGGCGCAGATAGATCTCGGCCTTGGATTTGAAGTGCTTGTAGATCGTGCCTTTGCCGATACCCACGGCATCAGCAATCATCTCGACGGTGACACTGTCTTCACCTTGGTCGAGGAACAGCTTGAGCGCGGTATCGAGAATTTCTTGCTCGCGGCGACGAAACTCACGGACCTTACGAGGTTCTTTGTGCATAAGAAAAGGTCTGAAGGGTCAAAATTCGAAGCCGCGTATTATGCCTAACTTGCGCAAAAATGCACGGATCATCCGACCATATCTGTGTTTCATGTTCATTTTGAGAACGTTTTGGGCGCAATGAGAACTCAACTGAAGCGAACGTATTCCAAATTTGTTTAAAAACCCCGACCGGCTAACTGGACTGCACGCCAGACTGATCAATACTTGAACTGTCGGGCGACATCTCCCCCAAGTGTCGCGCCGATAAAGGTACCAAGGGACCGCGTGCCTTTGTTTTACTCCTAATGGTCTTAACCCGGATTCACCCCCCAGAACCCGGGTTTTTTTTGCCTGCGATTTGGCTAAGGCCTACAGGGCAGATTTAACACTGGCCAGCGGGAACAGACGCTTGAAGTTCTCGGTTGTCTGCTCGGCGAAACGCTCGTAGTTTTCCCCACGCAGCATCGCCAGAAACTCCGCCACTTCGCGCACGTACTGCGGCAGGTTCGGCTTGCCGCGATAAGGGATCGGTGCCAGATACGGTGAATCGGTTTCCACCAGCAAGCGATCCGCGGGGACCTTGCTCGCGACGTCGCGCAACGCATCAGCATTGCGGAACGTGACAATACCCGACAGGGAAATGTAATAACCCATGTCCAGTGCAGCCTTGGCCATGTCCCAGTCTTCGGTGAAGCAATGCAGCACACCGGCTTGAGGCAACGCCGCTTCGCGCAGCAATTCAAGGGTATCGGCACGCGCGCCACGGGTGTGGATGATCACCGGTTTGCCGGTCTGCTGCGCCGCTTGCAGGTGCAGACGAAATGACTCCTGCTGCAGTTCGGCAGCTTCCGGCTCATAGTGATAATCGAGGCCGGTCTCACCGATCGCCACGACTTTCGGGTGATTGAGTTCGTGCAACAGCCAGTCCAGCGCTGGCGCCGCGCCGGGTTGCACATCGAGCGGATGCACGCCGACCGAACAATCGACATCGTCATAACGCTCAGCCAGGGCTTTGACGTCGGCAGCGTTATCGGCACTCACGCCGATGCACAAGAAGTGCCCTACTCCGCGCTCACGGGCCGCATCCAGTGCAGCATCCAGCGAGCCGTCATGGGCGGCGAGGTCGAGGCGATCAAGGTGACAATGGGAATCTACAAGCATAAAAAGACGGCTACTTACATCGTATGAGTGGGACGGTCGGACTTAAGCGCTCCGGCCAGATGGGTTTCGATGCGACTGCGCGCCGTGTTGTCGCCATCGTTGAACTGTACGCCGACACCGGCAGCGCGATTGCCTTGCGCCCCTTTGGGGGTGATCCACGCGACCTTGCCGGCCACCGGGATCTTCTCGGCCTCGTCCATCAGGTTGAGCAGCATGAACACCTCATCGCCCAACCGGTAACTCTTGTTGGTCGGGATGAACAAGCCACCGTTCTTGATAAACGGCATATAAGCGGCGTAGAGCACCGACTTGTCCTTGATGTTCAGGGACAAAATGCCGTTGCGCGGCCCGGGGCTGACGGATTCATTCATGTTGACCTCCACTGCTGATGTTCAGAGTCTAGGTACACATTCTTATCTTTGACCAGGCAATCCCGCCCATTGCACCAACAACGCTTCCAGCAGCAAGGCCGGATTGAGGTTGGCTTTGCTCATGACCTTCTGCCGCTGAGCGAGAATCCAGTCCTGAATCTCGAGGACTTTGCCTTGCGCACTTTTCTGCGCCAGGTATTGCACGACTTTGCGCATGTCGGTCAGACCGAGCCCTGCTTCATCCTGAGTCAATTGATAACGCAGGATCAGGCTCGACCAATCGCAGAACCAGTCAAACAGACGCAGCATCGGAATGCTTTTCCACTCCTCAGCCAGTTGCGTCGGCGATTGCTGCTGCTTGAGCAACTTCTTCACGCCTTCGACCACTTGCGCACGCTGCTCGCGCACGCCCTGAGACTGCAGACTGACCGCCATCAACGGTGAGCCGGCGGCCAGCGTCAGCAGTTCGACACGTTCGTCTTCGGAGCAGTCCGGCAGCGCCTGAGCCAGCCATTGCAGGCTCATCGCCTCGCCCGGCAGCGGACAGGCCTGCTGCACGCAACGGCTCTTGATCGTTGGCAGCAAGCGGCTGGTCTGGTGGCTGACCAACAGCAGAACGGTATCGCCGGAAGGCTCTTCAAGGCTCTTGAGCAAGGCGTTGGCGGCATTGATGTTCATCGACTCGACCGGCTCGATCAGCACCACTTTGCGCCCGCCCAGTTGCGCGGTCTGCACCACGAAGCTGACCAGATCGCGGACCTGATCGACCTTGATCGCCTTATCGGCTTCTTCGGGTTCGAGAATGTAATTATCGGGGTGACTGCCGGCCTTGAGCAGCAGGCAGGATTTGCACTCGCCGCAGGCTTCCGGCGTCGGCCGCTGGCACAACAGGCTGGCCATCAAGCGTTCGGCCAGCGCACGTTTGCCGATGCCGGCCGGGCCATGCAGCAGATAGGCGTGGGCGTGCTGTTTACGCCCGGCCAGTTGCTGCCAGAGGCTGTCCTGCCATGGATAGGCCTCAGCCACGGGCCAGCTCCAGCAAATTCGGAATCAGGGTATCCAGCGATTGTTGAACCTTGGCCAGTGGCTGACCGGCATCGATGCGCACATAGCGCGCGGGATCGGCTTCGGCGCGCTTCAGAAACGCATTGCGTACAGCCTCGAAAAACGCCCGGCCTTCCAGTTCGAAACGATCCAGACGGCCACGGGCACTGGCGCGGGCCAGGCCGATTTCTACCGGCAGATCGAAAATCAGCGTCAGATCCGGACGCAGGTCGCCCTGCACGAAAGTTTCCAGCGTGGCGATGCGCTCCAGCGACAAACCGCGACCGCCGCCCTGATAGGCGTAAGTGGAATCGGTGAACCGATCGCACAGCACCACTGCACCTCGAGCCAACGCCGGTCGGATCACTTCAGCCAGGTGCTGAGCGCGCGCGGCAAATACCAGCAACAACTCGGCGTCCGGGTTCATGACCTCGTCGGCCGGCGCCAGCAGCACGTCGCGAATCCGCTCGGCCAATGGCGTGCCACCCGGCTCGCGGGTCAGCACCACTTCGATACCGGCGGCGCGCAGGCGCTCGGCAAGGTATTCGCGGTTAGTGCTTTTGCCGGCGCCTTCCGGGCCTTCCAGGGTAATAAACAAGCCAGTCACAGGCAGTCCTTAATCAAAGTCATTGCGTGTTTTGTGGGGCGGCGGCTTCCGGAGCCGGCGCAGGCTCCTGAGGCGTAACTTGCGGCAACGCTTCCGGGGCGGTATCCGGGGAGGCGGCAGGAATCGCCTCCTCGGCAGCCGGAACGGCTTCAGGGGTTATCGCCGGCGCCGGGCTGGAACGGTAATCGGCACGGCGCTTGAGCTGGTACTCACGCACCGCGTTATTGTGCGCATCCAGATCGTCGGAGAAGACATGGCTGCCATCACCACGTGCAACGAAGTACAGGCTGGTGCCGTCCACAGGATTCAATGCCGCGTGAATCGCTTCACGCCCGACCATCGCAATCGGTGTCGGTGGCAAGCCGGGAATTACGTAGGTGTTGTAAGGCGTCGGCTCTTTCAGATGCGCCCGAGTCAGCTTGCCGGTGTAGCGATCGCCCAGACCATAGATGACGGTCGGGTCGGTTTGCAGCTGCATGCCCAGCGCCATTCGACGTACGAAGACGCCGGCAATCTGCCCCCGTTCCTGCGGCACACCGGTTTCCTTCTCGACCAGCGACGCCATGATCAGTGCTTGATAGGGTTCGCTGTACGGTACATCGGCAGAACGACTTTCCCACTCTTTCGCCAGCACTTCGTCGAGGCGATCAAACGCTTTCTTCAGCAACTCGGCATCGGACATGCCGCGCACAAAGCGGTAAGTGTCTGGGAAGAAACGACCCTCCGGGAACAACCCTTTATGACCAATCTTCGCCATGACGTCGCTGTCGCTCAAACCGTTGAGGGTCTGCTCGACCTTGTCGTCTTTGGCCAACGCCGCGCGCACTTGATGGAAATTCCAGCCCTCGACCAGCGTCAGGCTGTACTGGACCACTTCACCGCGCTTCCACAAGTCGATCAGACCGTTGACGGTCATGCCCGGCTGCATACGGTATTCGCCGCTATGGATCGGTGTACCGGCGAGATTGAAGCGCCAATAGACTCGCAACCAGAATGCGTCCTTGATGACGCCATCGGTTTCGAGGGAAAGGAACGTACGGGTCGGAGTGGAGCCTTTCGGCACATCCAGCAGTTCTTCCTGCGTGATGTTCAGAGGCTGTTCCAGCGCGGAGTGAATCTTCCAGGCGCTGGCGCCCATCAACAGCCCTGCCAGAACCAGTCCGGTTTCCAGCAGCAGCAAAAGTTTACGTCTCACAAATCAGGCATCCAGTAGGGCGCGGGCAATGGTTTGCAGTTTACGGGTGAGCGGGCCAACCGGCCAGCTCAGTGCAGCGTAGGCGCGTACCGGCCAGACGCCATACACGCTGTTGCAGACAAACACTTCATCGGCCCATTGCAGCTGTTCGAGGCTGATGTCGGCGATCTGCGTGGGAATGGCCAGTGACTCGGCCTGAAACAATATTTCTGCGCGCATCACACCGGCAACGCCGCAGCGTTTCAAATCCGGCGTGATCAATACACCGTCGCGCACCAGAAACACATTACTGAACACCCCTTCGATCACTCGACCGGTTTGATCAAGCATCAAGCCTTCGGCGTGCTCGCTGTCCTGCCATTCGGCACGGGCGATGACTTGTTCCAGTCGATTGAGGTGTTTGAGTCCAGCCAGCAAAGGCTGTCTGGAGAGTCGCGTGTTGCACGGAAACAGGCGAATGCCTTGTTCAGCATGCACGGCGGGATAAGCGGCCGGAGGATTGCCTTGCAGAATACGTCGGCCAGGCGCCGCCGGATCAGGTGCATAACCGCGCAGACCGTCGCCACGGGTGAGGATCAGCTTGAGTACACCCTCGCCCATCGCTGCCGCATAACTCAGCAGCTCGTGGCGAACCCGTTCGATATCGGCGGCGATGGCCAGGCGCGAACAGCCATCGGCCAGACGCGTCAGGTGCCGATCCAGCAGGATCGGCTGTCCATCACGCACGGCGATGGTCTCGAACAGACCGTCGCCGTAAGCCAGGCCGCGATCTTTCAGCGACAGAGCGTCAGCCGGTTGACCGTCGACCCAGCTGTCCATCAGCCTGCGAACCGACGGAACGCCAAGGTGCCGTTGGTGCCGCCAAAACCGAAGGAGTTGGACAGCACGACATCGATGTCCATGTTGCGCGCAGTGTGCGGCACGAAATCGAGATCGCAGCCTTCATCCGGCTCATCGAGGTTGATGGTCGGCGGTGCCACTTGGCTGTTGATCGCAAGAACGCTGAAGATCGCTTCAACCGCGCCCGCCGCACCTAACAGGTGACCGGTCATCGATTTGGTCGAGCTCACTGCCAGTTTGTAGGCGTGATCACCGAACACGGTCTTGATCGCATTGGCTTCGGCGAGGTCGCCGGCCGAAGTCGAAGTACCGTGAGCGTTGATGTATTGCACTTGATCGGCGTTGATCTTCGCATCGCGCAGCGCGTTGGTGATGCAGCGTGCTGCACCGGCGCCGTCGGCAGGTGGCGAGGTCATGTGGAACGCGTCGCCACTGGTGCCAAAGCCGATGAGTTCGGCATAGATGGTCGCGCCGCGCGCCTTGGCGTGTTCCAGCTCTTCGAGAACCAGTGCACCGGCACCGTCGGACAGGACGAAGCCATCACGGCCCTTGTCCCATGGACGGCTGGCGCGGGTCGGTTCGTCATTGCGGGTCGACAGCGCACGGGACGCGCCGAAGCCACCCATGCCCAGACCGCATGCGGCCATTTCGGCACCGCCGGCAATCATCACGTCGGCTTCGTCGTACATGATGTTGCGCGCCGCCATGCCGATGCAGTGCGTACCGGTGGTACATGCAGTGGCGATGGCGTAGTTAGGTCCCTGTGCCCCGAGGTGGATGGACAGGAAACCGGAAATCATATTGATGATCGAGCCAGGTACGAAGAATGGCGAGATTCGACGCGGGCCCGTCTCATGCAGGGTACGGCTGGTTTCTTCGATGTTGGTCAGACCGCCGATCCCCGACCCCATGGCCACGCCAATGCGTTCACGGTTGGCGTCGGTGACTTCCAGACCAGCGTTGCGTACAGCCTGAAAGCCGGCAGCGAGACCGTACTGAATGAACAGGTCGAGCTTGCGCGCTTCCTTGACCGACAGGTATTCCTCGACATTGAAGCCCTTTACCGAGCCGCCAAAGCGGGTGGAATAGGCAGAAAGGTCGGTGTGTTCGATCAGACCAATGCCACTGCGGCCAGCCAGAATGCCCTGCCAACTGCTCGGCACATCCGTGCCCAGTGGCGACAACATACCCATACCGGTGACTACGACGCGTCTACGCGACACAGCACTCTCCTTTTTCAAATGACGATTTTGCATCAGGCCTAAAGAAAAAACCGCACGCCATGATGGCAGTGCGGTTTTTCCATGACAGCAAACAACGATTACAAACTATTACGCCTGGTGGCTAGTAACGTAGTCGATTGCAGCTTGTACAGTAGTGATCTTTTCAGCTTCTTCGTCAGGGATTTCGGTCTCGAATTCCTCTTCCAGAGCCATCACCAGCTCAACGGTGTCAAGGGAGTCGGCACCCAGGTCTTCTACGAAGGAAGCGGTGTTGACCACTTCTTCTTCTTTAACACCCAGTTGCTCGGCAACGATTTTCTTGACGCGCTCTTCGATGGTGCTCATACCTTGTTTTCACTCCTAATGGACAAATTCAGGCAGCTGGCCAGTGGGTAAGTGTATAGAAAGACTTTTCAGTTTTTCAACTGAAAGCTTCACTCCTCAAACCCTGCAGCCCTCTGCCTATAAATAGATTGCAGCTTTATAACGGATTTTAGACAGCTCGTATGACATTTTTTTGAAGCAATCCGTCACATTTTACTTACATGTACATCCCACCGTTCACCGGGATTGTAGCCCCAGTGACGTATGCCGCACCGTCGGATGCAAGAAAAGCGACCACAGACGCGATCTCTTGAGCTTGTCCCAGACGACCCAGCGGAATCTGCGTCTGCAAGGCTTCACGCTGTGCTTCAGGCAGCTCGCGCGTCATATCGGTGTCGATAAACCCTGGGGTTACCGAGTTGACCGTAATCGAACGCGAACCGACTTCACGCGCCATTGCACGGCTGAAACCTTCCAGACCGGCCTTGGCGGCTGCATAGTTTACTTGGCCTGCGTTGCCCATGGCACCCACCACCGAGCCAATACTGATAATTCGGCCCCAGCGCGCCTTGGTCATACCGCGCAGAACGCCCTTGGACAGGCGATACAGACTGTTCAGGTTGGTATCGATTACGTCGTACCACTCGTCGTCTTTCATGCGCATCATCAGGTTATCGCGGGTGATGCCGGCATTATTGACCAGGATTGCTACCGGCGCACCGAACTGCTCCTGAATGCTCGCCAGCACTGCGCTGACCGATTCATCGCTGGTGACATTGAGTTCGAAGCCGGCGCCCTGAATACCGTTTTCCTTCAGGGTTGCAGCGATACGATCGGCGCCCGAAGCGGAAGTCGCGGTGCCAATGACGATGGCGCCCTGACGGCCCAGTTCCAGTGCGATAGCCTGGCCGATACCGCGGCTTGCACCGGTGACCAGTGCAACTTTACCTTGCAGACTCATGCAAGTTTCTCCTGATTCAGGCTTGCGCTGCGCGAGCGGCAGCGAAAGCGTCTGGGGTATTGAGGTTGGAAGTCGCCACGCCTTCAGCGCAGCGCTTGTTCAAGCCGGCCAGGACTTTACCCGGGCCGCATTCGACCAGATTGGTCGCGCCCTTGGCGGCCAGAGTCTGTACCGACTCGACCCAGCGCACTGGCTTGTACAGTTGTTCGAGCAGATCCCGCTTGAGGGTTTCCAGATCGGCCGGCACTTGCGCGCTGACGTTCTGTACCACCGGGATCTGCGGCGCCTGCCAGTCGATGGCGGCGATGGATTCGGCAAAGCGCTCGGCGGCCGGACGCATCAGCTCGCAGTGCGACGGCACGCTCACCGGCAGCGGCATGGCACGCTTGGCGCCACGCGCCTTGCAGCCTTCGATGGCACGTTCAACGGCCGCCTTGGCACCGGCGATGACCACCTGGCCTGGCGAGTTGAAGTTGACTGCGCTGACCACCTCGCCCTGCGCTGCTTCAGCACAGGCCGCCAGTACGTCGGCATCTTCCAGACCGAGAATGGCAGCCATGCCGCCCTGCCCGGCCGGAACAGCTTCCTGCATCAACTGACCGCGACGCTCGACGAGCTTCACCGCATCAGCCAGTGTCAGGCTGCCGGCAGCAACCAGCGCGCTGTATTCACCCAGGCTGTGACCGGCAACAAAGGCCGGACGCGCGCCACCTTCTGCCAGCCACAGACGCCACAGGGCGATCGAAGCGGTCAGAATGGCCGGTTGGGTTTTATCGGTTTGGTTGAGCAGCTCTTCCGGGCCCTGCTGGGTCAGCGCCCACAGGTCATAGCCCAGAGCCTCAGAGGCTTCTTTGAAAGTTTCGAGGATCAACGGATATTCCGCGCCCAGCTCGGCCAGCATGCCGAGGGACTGCGAACCTTGTCCTGGAAAGACGAATGCGAGGGAAGCAGACATGTAACAAGCCCCTAATGATCTTGTCGTCGGAAAATGGCGCCCCACTGGGGACGCAAGAAACTGACAGTTGGATGGCCCTTTGAACCGGGCGGTCACATTTAAGCATTGTCCGACGAAAACGCCTAAGACAACAAATCCTCCAGACGGCCGTGGAGACGCTCGGGAAGATTTTCCTGAATCTCGATCAGCGCACGGGAAATAGCACTCTGAAAGCCCTGAACACCGGCCGAACCGTGGCTTTTCACCACGATACCCTGCAAGCCGAGAAAGCTTGCGCCGTTATGTCGCGCCGGCGCCAGATCCGCCTGTAAACGTTTCATCAGCGGCAACGCCAACGCCCCCACGGCACGGGAGGCCAGATTCTTTTTAAACAGCGCCTCGATACGCGCAGCAATCATCGTCGCCAGACCTTCGCTGGACTTGAGCAGGATGTTGCCGACGAAACCATCACACACCACAACATCCGCCTCGCCGCGATACAAACCGTCGCCTTCGATAAAGCCGATGTAATTGATGCCACGGGCAGCCTGCAACAGCGTCGCAGCCAGCTTGACCTGCTGATTGCCCTTAATGTCTTCGGTGCCGATGTTCAGCAGCGCGACGCGCGGGCGATGGATACCCAGCGTCTGCGCCGCCACCGAGCCCATCACCGCAAACTGCAGCAAATGCTCGGCACTGCAATCGACGTTGGCACCCAGGTCGAGCAACTGGCAATAACCCTTCTGCGTCGGGATAGCCGCCACCATTGCCGGCCGATCAATACCGGGCAGCGTCTTCAGCACGAATCGTGACAGCGCCATCAACGCACCGGTATTGCCGGCGCTGACACAGGCCTGAGCCTTGCCGTCACGCACCAACTCAAGGGCGACACGCATCGACGAGTCCGGCTTGCCACGCAAGGCCTGAGTCGGCTTTTCGTCCATGGTGATGACTTCGCTGGCCGCGACAATTGTCAGGCGTGCGCGATCGGCAGCCGATTGGCCGTGGATCAATTCTTCAAGAAGGGAGGGTTGACCGACGAGGGTCAGGTGCAGCGAGGGCGTAGCAGACAGGCAAGCAAGGCTGGCCTGAACAATGCTGCGGGGACCGAAGTCCCCGCCCATTGCGTCAATCGCGATGACTTGAGCGGACAAGTGATTACTCGTCAGCGCCCTTGTCGATCACTTTACGGCCACGGTATACGCCTTCTGGCGATACGTGGTGACGCAGGTGAACTTCACCAGTGGTTTTTTCTACAGACAGGGTGCTAGCCTCGAGAGCGTCGTGCGAACGGCGCATGTCACGGGCAGAGCGGGATTTTTTGTTCTGCTGAACAGCCATAATTGATTAACTCCTAAACGTTTGGGTCACGCTTTAACTGCGCCAATACACTGAACGGGTTGGACCGCGTTACCTCGTCCTCGCTCGGTTCGGGCTCATCTGCTCCCGCCGGCTGCTGGCATTCTTCCGGATGATGAGCAGGCACAATAGGCAAGGCAAGCAAAAGCTCTTCCTCGACCAGTGACTGCAGATCCAATGGATCTTCGCCCAGTTCCAGCACGTCATAACCTTTCGGTAACGACTGGGTATTCGCACCCTCCTTCACTACAGCGTAACTGCATTCGCTGTGGATCGGCAGGGTGACCAGCTCAAGACAACGCTGGCAAACCATTTTGACCTCGGTGTCGATAAAGCTGTGGATCACCACAGATTTACGTTCATCTCGTTCAAAAACGAATTTCGCCTGCACCGTACCGACATCGTCGGAAAGCGGGTCGCAGAGTCTCTTCAAATCGGCCAGCAGCAGTTCACCTTGGAGGGTGGTGCCACGGTCAGCCAATTTGCGCGGGTCAACGTGAGGTGGAATCGGGTCATTCAACATAGGCGCAGCATTATAGGGATGCACCCACCCATGTCAAAGGAAATTGTGCCCTGTCCGTCACTTGCGTGCCTCCGCTAGAATTCGCACCTGCCTCAGGAGACGCGAATGCTGCCTTTATTACTCGCTTCAAGCTCGACCTACCGTCGGGAATTGCTCGCCCGCCTGCACCTGCCGTTCGTCTGCAGCTCGCCGGATATCGATGAAAGTCATCGTCCAGGCGAATCGGCGATCGATCTGGTCAAGCGCCTCGCCGAACAAAAAGCCCGGGCACTGGCTGACAGTCATCCCGCCCATCTGATTATCGGCTCGGACCAGGTTGCCGTGCTCGGCGAGCAGATCATCGGCAAGCCGCACACCTTTGAGAAGGCGCGCGAGCAACTGATGGCCGCCAGCGGTGCCAGCGTAACGTTCCTCACCGGCCTGGCTCTGCTTAACAGTCAGACCGGCCAATGCCAGGTCGACTGTGTACCGTTCACCGTGCACATGCGCCAACTCGATCAGGCGCGCATTGAGCGCTACCTGCGACTGGAGCAGCCCTACGATTGTGCGGGCAGCTTCAAGGCTGAAGGACTGGGCGTGAGCCTGTTTCAATCCACCGAAGGCCCTGACGCCACCAGCCTGATCGGCCTGCCGCTGATTCGCCTGATCGACATGCTATTGGTTGAAGGCGTGCAAATCCCCTGACCCACAAAAAACCGGCCATCAAGGCCGGTTTCTTTATGCCGCGACTTTTTAACGCAACGACGGCCCGTGGAAACCCATCCACATCGCCAACTGCTCAGCCACGCTGGCGCCGAGCTTCTTCGAGAAGCGATCGAACGGCGACTCCTGAACGGTGAAGTCGACCAGCTCCTTCTCGCCAATCACATCACGCGCCACCGAACTGGCATTGCCCAGACCATCGATCAAGCCCAGCGGCAGCGCTTGCTCACCCGACCAGACCAGCCCGGAGAACAGCTCCGGATGCTCTTTGTCTTTCAGACGATCGCCACGACCCTGCTTGACGCTGTTGATGAACTGCTTGTGCGTGGTGTCCAGCACCGTTTGCCAGAAGGCCGTTTCATCAGACTTCTGCGGCTGGAACGGGTCAAGGAACGACTTATGCTCGCCCGAGGTGTACGTGCGACGCTCGACACCCAGCTTCTCCATGGTACCGACAAAGCCGTAACCGGCCGCCGTCACACCAATCGAACCAACCAGACTCGCCTTGTCGGCATAGATCTGATCCGCCGCACTGGCAATGTAATAAGCACCGGAGGCGCCCAGATCGGAAATCACCGCGTAAAGCTTGATCTCCGGATGCAGACCGCGCAGACGCTTGATCTCGTCATACACATAACCCGATTGCACCGGACTGCCGCCAGGACTGTTGATGCGCAGGATCACGCCTTTGACCTTCTTGTCCTCGAACGCCGCACGCAGGCTGCCAACGATGTTATCGGCACTGGCCGGCTCTTTGTCGGCAATCATGCCGGTGACGTCGATCAACGCGGTGTAGTTCGGGCCGCGTGTGGCGCTCTTTTCCATGTCCATCAATGGTGTGAACAGGATCAGCGCAACAAACAGATAAACAAACGTCAGCAGCTTGAAGAAAATCCCCCAACGCCGCGAACGACGCTGCTCCTGAACCCCAGCCAGCAAGGTCTTTTCCAACAGCTTCCAGCTTTTCTCGTCACCGCCGTCGGCACTTGCCTTGGCCGGTGCTTTCCATTCGTCGGTCATGCCATCCACCCCAGCAAAAACGTATTAAGCCTGCTTCCCCAGCCAGGCATGCAATTCGGAAAAACGGTCGATCGACAGGCGCGGCTCGAACTGCTGCAGCGACTCGATCGATTGCGCGCCATAGCTGACCGCCACCGAATCCATCCCGGCATTGCGTGCCATCAACAGATCGAAGGACGAATCGCCGACCATCAACGCCTGCTCCGGGCGCACACCACAATGAGCAAGGATCTGTTCCAGCATCAGAGGGTGCGGCTTGCTCGCAGTTTCATCGGCGGCGCGGGTGATATCGAAATAATCTTCCCAGCCATTGGCCTTGAGTACCCGATCCAGTCCGCGCCGATTCTTGCCGGTCGCCACCGCGAGGTGATAACCCTGCTCGCGAAAGGACGCCATCGACTCGACTACGCCTTCGAACAACGGCGAAGGCACAGCTTCTGCTGCGATGTAGTGATCGGCGTAATACTCGCGAAACGCGACCATTTCGGCATCACTGATCTCGGGATACAGCGTGCGAATCGCCTCGGGCAAGCCCAGACCGATGATGCCTTTGACGGCAAAATCATCGCGCAACTCGAAACCGGAGCGCCCGGACGCCGAATGCATGGCTTCGACGATCCGGTGAATGGAGTCAGCCAACGTGCCGTCCCAATCGAAAATCAGCAGCTTGTAATCAGATGGGCGCACTCAATCGCTCCACGGTCTTGGCCCACATTTCATCGACCGGCGCCTGCAAGGTCAGCTTGCCGCCATCGGGCAGCGGCACGGTCAGCATGTAGGCGTGCAGGAACAGGCGCTTGCCGCCCAGATCGCGGATTTCCTTGGTGAAATCCTCATCGCCGTACTTGCTGTCGCCAGCAATGCAATGGCCAGCATGCAGGGTGTGCACGCGAATCTGGTGGGTACGACCGGTAACCGGTTTAGCCTCGACCATGGTGGCAAAATCACCGAAACGGCGCAGCACCTTGAACATTGTCAGGGCTTCTTTACCTTCTTCGTTGACTTCAACCATGCGCTCGCCGGAACGCAGATTGCTCTTGAGCAATGGCGCGCTGACTTTCTTGATCGAGGTCGCCCAGTTGCCTCGCACCAGCGCCATGTAACGCTTGTCGACGCCATCGCCGCGCAATTGCTCGTGCAAGTGACGGAGCATGCTGCGTTTTTTGGCGATCATCAGCAGGCCGGAGGTGTCACGGTCAAGACGGTGTACCAGCTCCAGCTCCTTGGCATCGGGGCGCAACTGACGAAAGGCTTCGATCACACCGAAATTCAAGCCACTGCCACCGTGAACCGCAATGCCAGCGGGCTTGTTGATCACGATCAGGGCTTTGTCTTCGTAGACGATCGAGGCTTCCAGACGCTGCAACAAGCCTTGAGCCAGCGGCACCGGCTCATCACGTTCGGGCACGCGGACCGGCGGCACGCGCACGATATCGCCGGCCTGCAGCTTGTACTCGGGCTTGATCCGACCTTTGTTCACGCGCACTTCGCCTTTGCGCAAAATGCGGTAAATCAAGGTCTTGGGCACGCCTTTGAGCCGGGCGAGGAGAAAATTATCGATTCGTTGGCCGGCATACTCCGGCGAGACTTCAAGCAATTGAACGCCTGGAGTCGAAGGGGCAGTAGTTGTCATGCCGCGGATGATAACAATTTTTATGGAATTGAAGCACTTAATCATTGCTGCTATAGTCGCGAACGCCGCCAAAAGCGGCCTGGACAGAGGAACCACGGTCAAAAACCGGCCCTGACCAACGCAATTCACCAGGACGCGAGGCCGTCCTACGGGGCTTTCGCTACGTAACGGTGGAGTTTGCAGTTGTAACAAGCGCAGGTGACATGAGGCCTGAATTACACCGCCGAGCAGAGTTTTTACTCGCCTGGCAGGCACACATTCAAGGCCAGTTCACAAAGTGCAGTCAGCTGCAGATGACCCCGAGCGAATGTTTCGGAAACAACGCCTGAATTAGCCATGATGCGTGACCTCCCCTTTCGGAGCTCACGGTAAATGCCAACCCGCTGCGGATTCTGCGCGCGGCAGCACCCGAATTATCAGGGATACGTGTAGGGTGGAGATGCACAACCGCTGGACTGTGTAGCAATAGGCTTTATCAAGACGCTTCATCTCGTCCACAGCCGCTGGTTGATTCCTCCTCCTGACTGAGTGCTTAAGTAGCCACAGCAAGCAGGACGCGTACGTCGCTATATCGGCCCAATTGGCCGCATATCGCTGGACACGGGAATGGCCAACCACTCCCGACGCACCTGACACCGACCGTGAGAAGTCGTGTGTGCCGAACGCCGTTTCCGGCAGCCCGGAAACCGACGGTACTACATGAAAAGAATGCTGATTAACGCAACTCAACCCGAAGAGTTGCGTGTTGCACTGGTAGATGGCCAACGCCTCTACGACCTGGACATCGAATCCGGTGCACGCGAGCAGAAGAAGGCCAACATCTATAAAGGCCGCATCACTCGCATCGAACCAAGCCTTGAGGCTGCCTTTGTCGATTTCGGCTCCGAGCGCCACGGCTTCCTGCCCCTCAAAGAAATCTCCCGCGAATACTTCAAGAAAGCCCCTGAAGGCCGCGTCAACATCAAGGACGTCCTGAGCGAAGGCCAGGAAGTCATCGTTCAGGTCGAAAAAGAAGAACGTGGCAACAAGGGCGCCGCCCTGACCACTTTCATCAGCCTGGCCGGTCGTTACCTCGTGCTGATGCCGAACAACCCGCGTGCCGGCGGTATCTCCCGTCGCATCGAAGGCGAAGAGCGCAATGAACTGCGTGAAGCGCTGAACGGTCTGGTTGCTCCAGCCGATATGGGTCTGATCGTGCGCACTGCCGGCCTGGGCCGCAGCAGCGAAGAAATGCAGTGGGACCTCGACTACCTGCTGCAACTGTGGACCGCCATCAAAGAAGCCTCGCTGGATCGCTCCGCGCCATTCCTGATCTACCAGGAAAGCAACGTGATCATCCGCGCCATCCGCGATTACCTGCGCCAGGACATCGGCGAAGTGCTGATCGACAGCGTTGAAGCCCAGGACGAAGCCCTGACCTTCATCCGCCAGGTGATGCCGCAGTACGCCAGCAAGATCAAGCTGTACGAAGACAGCGTTCCGCTGTTCAACCGTTTCCAGATCGAAAGCCAGATCGAGACCGCTTTCCAGCGCGTCGTTGAACTGCCTTCCGGTGGTTCCATCGTTATCGATCCGACCGAAGCCCTGGTGTCGATCGACATCAACTCGGCGCGCGCCACCAAAGGCAGCGACATCGAAGAAACCGCTCTGCAAACCAACCTTGAAGCCGCCGAAGAAATCGCCCGTCAGTTGCGCCTGCGCGACATCGGCGGCCTGATCGTCATCGACTTCATCGACATGACCCCTGCCAAGAACCAGCGCGCCGTGGAAGAGAAAGTCCGCGAATGCCTGGAAGCTGACCGTGCCCGCGTGCAGATCGGCCGCATCTCGCGCTTCGGCCTGCTGGAAATGTCCCGTCAGCGCCTGCGTCCATCCCTGGGCGAAAGCAGCGGCATCGTTTGCCCGCGTTGCAACGGCACCGGCATCATCCGTGACGTTGAATCGCTGTCGCTGGCGATCCTGCGCCTGATCGAAGAAGAAGCCCTGAAAGACCGCACCGCCGAAGTGCGCGCCCAGGTGCCGATCCCGGTCGCCGCGTTCCTGCTCAACGAAAAACGCAACTCGATCACCAAGATCGAACTGCGCACCCGTGCCCGCATCATCATTCTGCCGAACGACCACCTCGAAACCCCGCATTTCGAAGTTCAGCGTCTGCGTGATGACAGCCCGGAAGCCGCGACCAACCAGTCCAGCTACGAAATCGCTGCTGCCGCTGCTGAAGTCGAAGAAGTTCAGCCAGCCGCTGCGACCCGCACCCTGGTTCGCCAGGAAGCCGCGGTCAAGACTGCTCCGGCCCGTGCCAACGCTCCGGTTCCGACCGAAGTCGCCGCCCCGGCCGCTGCTGCACCAGCTCCAGTCGCTGCACCAGAGCCAAGCCTGTTCAAAGGTCTGGTGAAATCGCTGGTCAGCCTGTTCGCCACCAAAGAAGAGCCAGCCGCTCCGGTTGTGGTTGAAAAACCAGCCGCCGAACGTCCGGCCCGCAACGAAGAGCGTCGCAACGGTCGTCAGCAGAGCCGCAACCGTAATGGTCGCCGCGATGAAGAACGCAAGCCACGCGAAGAACGTGCTCCACGTGAAGAACGCGCCCCACGCGAGCCGCGCGAAGAGCGCGCGCCACGTGAAGCCCGTGAAGTCCGCGAACCACGTGAAGCTCGTACCGAAGCGCCAGTTGCCCGCGAAGAACGTGCACCACGCGCTCCGCGTGAAGAACGTGCACCACGTGCGCCGCGCGAAGACCGCAAGCCACGCGGCGAGCGTGAAGAGCGTGTGCGTGAACTGCGCGAGCCACTGGACGCCGTTCCAGCCGCTGTAGCTGACGTTGCCGTTACCGCTGAAGAACGCCCGACCCGTCAGCCACGTGAAGAACGCGCACCGCGTCCGCCACGTGAAGAGCGTCAACCGCGTGCCGAACAGCCCGCTGCTGCCGTCGCTGAAGAAGAAGTGAGCACCAACGAAGAGCAACTGCCGGAAGACGGTTCGGAGAACGCCGAAGGCGATCGCCCACGTCGTCGTTCGCGCGGTCAGCGTCGTCGCAGCAACCGTCGTGAGCGTCAGCGTGATGCCAACGGCAACGTGATCGAAGGTTCAGAAGAATCCGAAGCCGGCGAAAACGCTGAAGCGCCAAGCACTGCCGATCTGGCTGCTGGCCTGGCTGTGACCGCCGCTGTTGCCAGCACCGTGATCAGTGCACCGGCTGAAGCACAAGCCCACGAGCAAGCCGAACGCGCCACCGCGGCTGTTCAGGAAACCGCTCCAGTGGAAGCCCCGGTTGTTGAAGCAACCACGCCAGTGGAAGTGGTTGCTGCTCCGGAAGTCGAAGTGGCACCGGTTCAAGAGACCCTGCCTCAGGTAGAGCCAGCGCCAGTTGTGGCTGCGGAGCCGGTGGTTGAAACCGTTGCAGAAACCGTAACCGAAACCGTGCGTGAAGTTCGCGAAGAGCAGACTGCCTTCAACTGGGTTGCCGAGCCGACTGTTGCTGAAACCCCAGCGCCAGTGGTGGAAGCACCGGTTGTTGAAGCGCCAGTGTTCGAAGCCCCGGTGTTTGAAGAACGTAAGGCTGCCGAACCAGCACCTGTCGTTGAAGCAGCGGTTGTCGAAGCACCCGTGGTGACCGAAGCGCCAGCCCCGGTGGTTGAAGCTCCAGCACCGGTCAGCGCTCTGACGCCAAGCGGCCGCGCGCCAAACGACCCACGTGAAGTGCGTCGTCGCAAGCGTGAAGAAGAGCGTCTGCAGAAGGAAGCCGAACTGGCTGCCGCTGCTGCTCCGGTGGCTGAAGTGGTCGAGGCAGCGCCTGCCCCGGTCGCTGAAGAAGCGGTTGTCGAAGCGGTGATTGCTGAAGCACCACGCTCCGTTCAGGACGTGGTCGAGCAACACCAAGAGGCCGAGGAAAAAGAACACGAGCCTAAACCTCTCGTGTAATTTCCAAAGCCGTTAAAAAGCCCCGCCTGATTATTCAGGCGGGGCTTTTTTATGCCTCGATTTTTTGTGGTGGACTCTAGGTCCAACCCCCTCACCCCAGCCCTCTCCCCGAGGGGGCGAGGGGGAAAGGGAGCCGATATCCGCGTGCTTCAAGACCGGAGTTCGACTCGAAGTTTCAGGTCGGTGTACCTCGAAAGAACACCTCGGTCAGTCCCCTCTCCCTCTGGGAGAGGGCTAGGGTGAGGGCTCCAAGGAATTCACACAGGTCTCATGACGAGGCAAAAACCAAAGCCTCAGGCACATCGATGTCCCACAGAACGCCTGGATCATCGACGGCAACCTCCACCACCCTGCCCTGCGTGAACAACGGCCGAGCCCCTCGATCGCCACTCAAAGCCTGCAACCCCGCACCAAACGAACGCCCAAACCCCACTGGATGGCCAAACTCACCCTCCTGCACCGGCACGCTCACCGCATCGTCGGCAATCGCCGCAACGACCCGTTCAATACTCGACGGCAAGATAAACGGCATATCCCCCAACACAATCAACCAGCCATCCGCCTCCGGGCACGCCTTGACGCCAGCGGCAATGCTGTCCCCCATTCCGGTCGACTCGATCGAGACCACGTCACAGCCATAGGCCTGGGCCATGCGCATCGCCTGCGGCCGCGCTTCAGTCGTCACCAGCACACGCTTGTCGAGACTGACCGGCAGATTCAACAGCACCTGCTCAATCACCGAACGCACCGAGCCATCACGCCCGGTGCAGTCCGCCAGCAACTTGTCCTTATCGGCACCTGCCACCTGGCGAAAACGACTGCCCTCACCCGCCGCCAGCACAATCACTGCAATGGATCGACTCATGCGTCCTCCAAAGTTTTCTTCTGCTTCAACTCGACGCCGTTCTTGATCGCGACGATCTCCGCCAACAGGGACAAAGCAATTTCCGCTGGCGAATGACTGCCGATGTGCAAACCGATCGGCCCGTGCAGCCGATCGATCGCCTGCACCGACAAGCCTAGCTGAGCCAGATTCTCCCGACGCTTCTGGCTGTTAACCCGAGAGCCGAGAGCGCCGACATAGAAGGCCGGAGAATCCAGCGCCGTGAGCAGCGCCATGTCGTCCAGACGCGGATCATGGGTCAACGCGACAATCGCCGTACGTTCGTCGGTCTGGATACTCAACACCGCCTCATCCGGCATGCCCGAGACGAAACGCCCGTGATGCTCTTCCCAGCCGTAGACGAATTCGCTGCGCGGATCGCAGATCAGTACTTCGAAATCCAGCAACCGCGCCATATCCGCCACGTAGCGCGACAACTGCCCGGCACCGATCAACAACAGGCGCCAGCGCGGCCCGTAGATTGCGCGCAGGGTTTTGCCGTCGAACTCCAGCGAGTCGGACTTGCTGGCCGGCGACAGAAGCACTTCACCGGTTTCAATGTTCAACTCGCGAGCGACGATCTCGTGTGCTTCGCAACGGGACAGTAATTCAGCGACCCACGCAGGATCGCCGATCCGTTCTTCAGTCAGGCGCAACGTGCCGCCACAAGGCAAGCCAAAGCGCGCCGCCTCCTCGCGTGTAACGCCATAGGTAATCAACTGCACCGGCGGCCCATCGGTGGCGATGCGGCCGTCGTGCAGGCGGGCGATCAAGTCATCCTCGACGCACCCGCCCGACACCGAACCGATCACCACGCCATCCTCACGCAAGGCGAGCATGGCGCCAGGCGCCCTGGGCGCCGTGCCCCAGGTCTGCACCACGCTGAACAGCACCACCCGCTGTCCGGCGCGGCGCCATTCGAGGACGCTGCGCAGGACATTGAGGTCGACGCTGTCCATTACGCCTCTGCCTTCTGCCAGCCCTGCAACTGGTAACGCACCGGCAGGTTGCGAATACGCTTGCCGGTGGCGGCGAAGATCGCGTTACACAAGGCCGGGGCAATCGGTGGCACGCCCGGTTCGCCGACACCGCCCAAGGGCACGTCGCCCGGCGGAGTCACCAGATGCACGGCGACTTCCTTCGGCGCCAGCGACATGCGCGCCACTTCATACATATGGAAGTTGTCCTGCTGGACCTTACCGTCCTTGAAGCTGATTTCGCCCAGCACCGCGTTGCCCAGGCCCATCACGCAAGCGCCTTCGAACTGCGAGCGAATACGTTCAGGGTTGATCTGCGGCCCGCAATCCACCGCGATGTCAGCCTTGTGCACGATCAGCGTGCCATCGTCCTTGACCTCGACTTCGATCACCGCTGCCACATAGGTGACGAAGCTGTAATGCACAGCCAGCCCCAGACCACGGCCCTTGGGCAGTTTGCGTCCCCAACCGGCAGCCTTCGCGGCAGTTTCCAGCACGGTGCGCATGCGTCCGGTGTCGATCGGATAACGCTCGGGAGACTCGCCGTAGTTCCACTCTTCGCTCAGCGTGCGCGGATCGATCTGCCGGTCCGGACCGAGCAGTTTGACCTGGTACTTGAGCGGATCCTCGCCAGCCTTGTGCGCCAGTTCATCGACAAAGCTCTGAATCGCGAAACCATGAGGAATGTTCGACACCGAGCGATACCAGCCAACCCGTGTGTGCACGGTCGCCTCCGGGTTTTCCAGGCGTACGTTGGGAATCGCGTAGGCCATGTTGGTGAAACCCATGCCCAGTTCGAACGCCGCTTCATGGTTCATGCCCGGCGCGAACAGCGCGGTGATGCTCGGCGCCACGGTGCGATGCAACCAGCCTGACGGCATGCCGTCCTTGCCCACGCCAGCCTTCAGATACTCGGCGGACACGGTGTGGAAATACGAGTTGTGGATGTCATCTTCACGCGTCCACTGCACCCGCACGGCTTTGCCGGGGAACTCTTTGGCGAGAATCGCCGCTTCGACGACGAAATCCGGTTTCGACTTGCGACCAAAACCACCGCCAAGCAAGGTGACATTGAACGTGACATTGTCAAACGGCAGTCCAAGACGCTCGGCAATGCGCTCGCGGGTGACTTGCGGCGCCTGACTCGGTGCCCACGCTTCGCAAACCCCGTCCTTGTAACGAGCGATGGCAACCATTGGTTCCATCGGTGCCTGGGCCAGATGCGGCAGGTAGTAGGATGCTTCAAGCGTACTCGCAGCGCCGCTCAGGGCCTTGTCGATATCGCCGGTGTTGCGCACCACTTTGCCGGGTTTCAGCGAAGCGGCTTCAAGCTCTTTGCGATAGGCGATCGAGTCATAACTGGCGTTCGGGCCGTCATCCCATTCGATTTTCAACGCTTCACGGCCCTTGATCGCGGCCCAGGTGTTGCTGGCGACCACGGCCACTCCGCCCAACGGCTGAAACTCCGAAGGCAGCGGACGGCTTTCGATCTGCATCACTTTGAGCACACCGGGGACTTTCAGCGCAGCGCTGTCATCCAGCGATTTGACCTTGCCGCCGTACACCGCCGGACGGGCGATAGTTGCGTACAACATGCCGTCGAAATGCACATCGGCGCCGTACACCGCACGACCGTTGACGATGTCTGCGCAATCGATGGCTTTCGTCCCTTCCTTGCCGATGTAGCGAAACTCCGACGGCTGCTTGAGGCGCAGGCTGTCACGCGTCGGTACCGGCAACGCACTGGCTGCGGCGGCTAGCTCGCCATAGCCCAGCTCACGGCCAGACGGTTTGTGAATGATTTTGTGCAGTTGCGCGTGGCATTCACCGAGCGGCACTTTCCACTGCGCAGCGGCGGCCTGTTCAAGCATGGTCCGCGCCGCCGCGCCGCAACGTCGCATCGGCTCATACCAATGGCGCATGCTGCGCGAACCGTCGGTGTCCTGGTTGCCGAAGCGCACTTCATCACCCGGCGCCTGCTGCACTTTGACGCGCGCCCAATCGGCCTCCAGTTCATCAGCAACCACCATGGTCAGACTGGTGCGCACGCCCTGGCCCATCTCGGAACGGTTGCACACCACAGTGACCGTGCCGTCAGCGGCAATGCCGACGTAGACCTTCGGATCGTCGATCCAGCCATTGGGCATGCCATCGGCGCCGAATTGCTTCGGTTTGTCTTCAGCCAACGCATCCTGCCAACCCCAACTGGCGGCCAACACCAGCGCGCCGGTGGCGCCGACGCCTTTGAGGAAACCGCGACGACTGAGGTTACTCAGGGCGAAATCATTCGGAAGGCGACTCATGCCTTGGCCTCCTTCAAGTGAGTGGACGCCTGACGAATAGCGGTTTTGATTCGGTTATAAGTGCCGCAACGGCAAATGTTACCGACCATGGCTTCTTCGATCTGCTCGTCGCTCGGGTTCGGGTTGGTCTTGAGCAACGCGGTGGCCGACATGATCTGCCCGCCCTGACAGAACCCGCATTGCGCTACAGCGGTGTCGAGCCAGGCTTGCTGGACCACCTGACCCACCGGGTCGGCGTGCAGGTTGTCGATGGTGGTGACGTTCTGGCCAACCACCGAACCGATCGGCGTGATGCAACTGCGCGCCGGCAAGCCGTCGATATTAATAGTGCAGGCGCCGCATAGACCCATGCCGCAGCCGAACTTGGTGCCGTTATAACCGGCGACATCACGAATCGCCCACAACAGCGGCATGTCTTCGGTGACATCGAGAGGATGGTCTTGACCGTTGAGTTTCAGGGTAATCATGGGCACGCCCGCATATTTTTAGTGGTTATGGGGTCGAGCAATCTGCCGCCGTTGAATCGGCGGTGGTTCACGCAGATCGACTCAGGCTAATCAGGCTCTCTTGTGCCGACGCGAACGTCTGCACCGGGCCTTTGGTGGAGCAAATGACGGTTATCGTTAGCTCGCTAAGTTAACCCAGCGTTAACAAAAAAGCCCTGCACTTTTTATCAGTGCAGGGCTTTGGATGGCGCTTTGAGAGCGTAGCCTCAATAGCGATTAGGCTCCATCTCCAGGTCGACATTGAAACGTTCGGCAATGTCTTTTTGGATGCGTTGCGCCAGATCGAGCAGTTGCAGCCCGGTTGCCGCCCCGTAGTTGACCAGTACCAACGCCTGCAACTTATGCACGCCGGCATCGGCCTCGCGGAAACCTTTCCACCCGGCCCGCTCGATCAACCAGCCGGCGGCCAGTTTCATCTGCCCGTCCGGTTGCGCGTACGCCACCAGATCCGGATGTTGCGCTTTGATCTGCGCAACGACGGCCGCCGACACCAGCGGATTCTTGAAGAAGCTGCCGGCATTGCCGAGCACCGCCGGATCCGGCAGTTTTTCACTGCGGATGCTGCAAATTGCGCGACTGACGTCGGTCGGCGTCGGCTGCTCGATACCCTGCTCGCTCAGGCGTTGACGCACCGGGCCGTATTCCAGATGCAGATGAGCGACGCGATCGAGCGCAAAACGCACGCGCAGAATCAGCCAACGCCCCAGCTGCTGCTTGAACAGGCTGTCGCGGTAGGCGAAGTTGCATTCTTCGAGGCTGAAATCGCGCAGTTCGCCGGTCTGGCGATCCAGCGCAGTCAGTCCGGCGAACATATCCTTGATCTCGACACCATAGGCACCGATGTTCTGCATCGGCGCAGCGCCAACCGTACCGGGAATAAGGCTGAGGTTTTCCAGCCCGGAGAATCCTTGCGCCAACGTGTACTGCACAAACGGATGCCACGGCTCGCCCGCTTCCGCCTCGATCACCACACGGTTGCCGTCATCGCTGATCACACGAATCCCGCGCGTGGCCATGCGCAGCACCAGCGCCGGAATATCTGCCGTTAGCAGCAAGTTGCTGCCACCGCCAATCACCAGCAACGGCATATCGTGCGCGGTGGCGTAGGCCAGCGCTTCACGGACATCGGCATCGCTGTGGGCTTCGGCGAACAGTTGCGCGCGCACATCCACGCCAAAACTGTTGAACGGTTTCAGGGAAACCTGCGGTTGCACCTGCAAACTCATAACCGGCCCTTCACTTCGATCAACAATTGGTCACAGGCTGCTTCGATCAGATCCAGCACTTGCTCGAAACCCTGATCGCCGTCGTAATACGGATCCGGGACTTCATCAACCACCCCGGCATAACGGCGCAAAAACAGGTCCAGCTCGGCTTTGCCGGTGGACGGCCGCAACGCCTTGAGGTTGCGCAGATTGCTGTTGTCCATGGCCAGAATCAGGTCGTAACTGGCGAAATCGGCACGGCGGACCTGCTGCGCGCGTTGCGCCGACAGGTCATAGCCGCGCACTTTGGCCGCGGCCTGGCTGCGTTTGTCCGGCGGGTTGCCAACGTGCCAGTCACCGGTGCCGGCGGAGGCCACTTCGACCTGATCCGCCAGCCCTGCTTCACGCAGTTTGTGGCGCAGTACGCCTTCGGCCGTGGGCGAACGGCAAATGTTGCCCAGGCACACAAACAGAACGCGCATCAGGCCTCCAGCAGGCGACGAACGCGCTCGAGGTCTTCGGCCGTGTCAACGCCAGTCGGCGGTGCGATCAGCGCGTCGGCGACATGAATCCGCACACCGTGCCACAGGGCACGCAGTTGCTCGAGGGATTCAGTGTTTTCCAGCCAGCATGGGCCCCAGCTCACGAAGTCCTGAAGGAAACCGGCACGGTAGGCATAAATGCCGATATGGCGACGGTACGGTACGCCTTCGGGCAATTGCTCGCGATTCTTGGCAAACGCATCGCGCGCCCACGGCAAGGTCGCGCGGCTGAAGGTCAGCGCCAGACCGTTGAGATCACTGACAACCTTGACCACATTCGGATTGAACAGGGTGTCCACGTCTTCAATCGGCTCGGCCAGCGTGGCCATGCGCGCTTCGGTGTGGGCCGCCAGATTGGCGGCGACCTGATCGATCACGCTCGGAGGGATCAAGGGTTCATCACCTTGCACGTTGACCACGATCGCGTCGGGTTCGAGACCCAGTTTCGCCGCGACTTCGGCCAGACGATCAGTGCCGGAATTGTGATCTTCACGGGTCAGCACCACTTCGGCACCAAAAGCCTTGCAGGCCTCGACGATGCGCGCATCGTCAGTCGCGACGACCACACGGCTGGCGCTGCTTTTGCTCGCCTGTTCCCAGACGTGCTGGATCATCGGCTTGCCGGCGATGTCGAGCAGCGGTTTGCCGGGCAGACGGGTCGAGGCGAAACGCGACGGGATGACAACGGTGAAGGCAGTGGTCATTTATCCAGACGCTCGTCGGTGGTCAGGGTGCGGGCTTCGCTTTCGAGCATGACCGGGATGCCATCGCGGATCGGGTACGCCAGACCGGCGCCCTTGCTGATCAGTTCGGTCTTGTCGGCGCTGAGCTTGAGCGGGCCTTTGCAGATCGGGCACGCGAGGATATCGAGCAATTTGGTGTCCATGAACATTCCCTGAGTAAAGAGTTAAGGCAAAAGACGATCCGGCAACAGGCGCATCAGCTGCGTGTCGAACCAGGCCACAAAGGCCGGTGACGGCAGCGCATCGACCGCCAGATACCACCAGTCGTCAGCCGCAAAGGCACGGCACTTCACCGCGTCCTTTTCGGTCATCACCAACGGCAATGACGGTGTGAAATTCAACGCCTGCACGCTGTATTCGGCGTGGTCGGCAAACGCATGGGGGACTGCTCGCCAGTCTAGCGCTTCGAGGGTATTGAAGAAACGTTGCGGATTGCCGATCCCGGCGACCGCGTGCACGGCCTGGCCGGGCGAAAAATGATCGAGCGACTTGCGCTCGCCGCTGCGCAGATTGACCAGCGCAGTCGGTTGCAGATGGAAAGCGAAACCGTCATCGCGATCCTCGGTGGCACCATTGAACAGCACACCGTCGACGCTTTGCAGACGCTCGATCGGCTCACGCAACGGCCCTGCCGGCAAGCAGCGTTTGTTACCGAGACCGCGAGCGGCGTCGATCAGCACCAGCTCCAGATCCCGCGCCAGACGGTAATGCTGCATACCGTCATCGGACAGAATCAGGTCCAGCGGTTCGCTGGCGAGCAAGGCTTTGACCGCTGCGCTGCGATCCGGATCGATCATCAGCGGCACGCCGGTGCGCTGGACGATCAGCAACGGTTCGTCACCGGCGATGTCAGCGGTTTGCTCGGCCGCAACGCGCCACGGCAGTTGCGGCGGTTTGGCGCCGTAACCACGACTGACCACGCCGACGCGCAAACCGCTGCGCCGGCAATGTTCGATCAACCAGAGAATCATCGGCGTCTTGCCGGTGCCACCGACGGTGATGTTGCCGACCACGATCAACGGCACCGATGGCTGGTAGATCTGACCTTCACCGGCAAGAAAGCGCTGGCGCTTACCCACCACCACGCGGCGATAGAGCATTTCCAGCGGCCGCAGCAGCGTCAGGGCCGGGTGCCCCTGATACCACGCGGCGAGCAAGCGATCGGACAGGCTCATCAGGATTTGGGCGCCGCCTCGACCGTGGTCATGCGCAGATGGCTGAAACCGAGCTTGCCGGCCGCATCCATGGCGGTGATCACGGATTGATGCTGAGTCTTGCCATCGGCACTGATCGACAACGGCATGTTGGTGTCGCCGTTGGACTCTTTCTGCATGGCTTCCATCAGGGTCGCCAGGTCGTTCTTCGGCAGAATCTTGTTGTTCACCGAAAACACGCCTTCGGCGCTGATGGCCACGTCGATCTGCTTGACTTGCTGGTCTTCGGCCGGGGAGCCGCTGACCGCTTCCGGCAGGTCAACACGCAACTGGGTTTCGCGAGTGAACGTGGTGGTCACGACGAAAAACAGCAGCAGAATGAACACCACATCGATCAGCGACGCGAGGTTGATGTCCACGGTTTCCCGGGGTTTGCGACGGAACTTCACGCGCGGCCCTCGGCCAGGTCAACGTCACGGTCGCCCTGCACCACTTCAACCAGTTTGATCGCCTCCTGCTCCATGCCCACCACCAATTCATCGATGCGGCGTTGCAGGAACCGGTGGAAGAACACCGCCGGAATACCGACCATCAGGCCCGCAGCAGTGGTGATCAACGCCTTGGAGATACCGCCCGCCAACACCGAGGCATTGGTGGTCATGCCGGAGCCGGTGAACGCGCTGAAGATATCGATCATGCCCAGCACGGTGCCAAGCAGACCCAGTAATGGCGCCATGGCGGCGATGGTGCCGAGCGCATTGATGTAGCGCTCGAGTTCGTGAATGACCCGGGCGGCGGCCTCTTCGATGCACTCTTTCATGATCTCGCGACCATGTTTGGAGTTGGCCAGGCCCGCCGCGAGGATTTCCCCCAACGGCGAATTGGCGCGCAATTCCTTGAGTTTTTCTTTATTGAGTTGCTTGTCCTTGATCCAGACCCAGACCTGGCCCAGCAGATGCTCGGGGGTAACGCGACTGGCGCGCAGGGTCCACAGGCGCTCGGCGACGATCGCCATGGCCGCGATGGAGCTCAGAATGATCGGCAACATCATCCAGCCGCCGGATTTGACCAATTCCCACACAGTGACAGTCCCCTCGAAAAAGTGCGCCACTTTACCATACCGATCCACGATTAAGACCCGCCACCCCGACGACCGTGACGCCCCATTTACCTACGTCCCGATCAGCGGGCCAGTGCGGGCGGATCACGCCAGAAACGCCGCTGATGACGCATCGTGCGTGGCGCCCGGAAGGTGCCCAGTTGCAGATGAATGGCGCCCTGCTCGGCGCTGTCGTAAATATTCAGGCCCAGTTTGCGATAACGCGCCAGCACGGTCGGGTGCGGATGGCCAAAAGAGTTGCCATGACCTCGAGAGATCAGCACGGACTCGGGTTTCAAAACGTTGAGCAGCGCCATTGACGATGAACTGCGACTGCCATGATGGGGCGATTGCAGCCATTGCGTCGGCACGGCCAGTGGACCGTCGAGCAACACGCGTTCGGCATGGCTGTCGATGTCGCCGGTCAGCAGCAAGCGCTCGCCATTGGCCTCGATCTGCAACACACAGGAACGCTGATTGCTGTCGTGGGCGTCCGCCCATTGCCAGAGTTGAAAACGCACGCCGTCCCACTGCCATTGCCGGCCACTGGCGCAGGCTTCGGCGTTCAATTGCGCGGGCAGCCCCGCCGGGTCACCGCTGATTACCTGATCGACGGTCAAACCACGGCTGATCGCCAAAGCGCCGCCGGCGTGATCGGCATCGGCATGGCTGAGCAGCATCAAATCGAGTTTTTCCACGCTGAGTTTGCGCAATGAAGGCAGCACCACACGCTCGCCGAGATCGAACTCACCAAAGCGCGGCCCCGCATCGTAGAGCAACGCGTGATGGCGGGTCCGGATCAGGATGGCCAAGCCTTGGCCGACATCGAGCTGCCAGATATCGGCCAATCCTTCATCTATCTGATCGCGTGGCGGCACGACCAGCAGCAACAACAACGGCCAGCCCAGTGGACGCAGCGGCACGCCGCGCGGCAACAGTAATAACCCGGAGCCGAGGCTGCCGATGGCCCAGACCCAAGCGGGTATCGAGGGTGCGATCCACGCCGGCCAATGCCCGGCAATCGTCGCCAGCGCGTGAAACAACCCATCGATCAAACCGCCGGCCAGCCACAGCAGGCCGGCGCCGACAAAAGGAACAGGCAGCAACACGGTTCCAAGCAGCGCCGGCGGTAACACCGCAAGACTGACCCAAGGCACCGCAAGCAAATTGGCCAGCGGCCCGCTGAGGCTGATCGGCAGATTCAAAGCCAGCAACACCGGACATAAGCCAATCGCGATCAACCACTGCGCCCGCGTCCAGGTCTGCCACCAGCGCCACGCACCCAAGCGGCCGCCAAAGGTAAAGATCAACACCGCCACCGCCGCAAACGAGAGCCACAGACCCGGGCGCAAACTGGCGAGCGGGTCCAGCAACAGCACAGCGTTGAACGCCAGCAACAACGGCCACCCTGCGCCAAGATGACGAAAGCGCAGGCGCCACAGCAGCACCAGCCCGACCATTACACACGCGCGCTGCACCGGCACGTCGAACCCGGCAAGCAGGCCATAACCGAGCGCTGCCGCGAACCCCAGACCACAGGCCCACGGCAGCCACGGCCAGCGCAGCGGCCACAGGCCATATCGCGCCATGCCGGCGACCAGCCCATACATCAGCGCCGCCAGCAAACCGATGTGCTGACCGGAAATCACCAGCAAGTGCACGGTGCCGGTGTCCTGCAGAGTCTGCCAGTCCTCGCGACTGAGCCCCGAGCCGTCACCCAGCACCAACGCCGCCAATGCGCCATTTCGCCCCTGCGCATCCACGCTCAGCAAACGCTGACGAATACTGTCACGCCAGGCCCAGCGCGCTTCGCTCAAGCGCTGGCCGTCCTTGATCGTGCCGGTGGCACCAATGCGTTGCGCCAGCAGCCAGGCCTCGTAATCGAAGGCCTCGGGATTGCGCAATCCACCGGGACGCTTGAGCTTGACCGCCAAGCGCCAACGCTCGCCGCTGTTGACCGGTGGCCCGGCGTACCAGGCAAGCCGCATCAGCGATGGCAGTTTTTCATGACGCGAGTGCGCATCAGCCAATTCGAAGCGCACCACGCCGTCGCTGTTCTGCGGCAAACCGACGACCCGCCCTTCAACCCACCGGGTTTCGCCATCCAGCCCGGCCGGCAAACGATCATTCAACGCCCATTGCGCACCGACGCTGGCCCACGTGAAGCCAAACAGCAAAAACGCCAGCGGATAGCTGCGAAACGGCAGCAGCATCAACGCCACGACCGGCAACAACAGCATCAACCAGACCGGCGGTAATGCCGGCATAAAAACCGCGACCAGCAGACCGACTGCGAGCGCCATCATCCCTGTGCGCATAAGCCCGTCCTTGAGAGTCCCGAACTTAGGCATAGCGGTTGTCGGTTACACGCGTCGTCAACAATTGTCACAAAGTCTGAATGGGCGCTTCGTAGAATCCAGACATACTTGCCGCCTTAACCGACCGAGAAGCCTTATGCCCCGGCGCTTATTCAAACGTTACATGCCCGACCCGACGAGCATCAGGGAACACAAATCCTTACGCTTTCTCGGCAAGTTGCTGCATGACCCGAACCTCTGGCACCTCAATCGTCACTCGGTCGCGCGGGCGATGGCGGTCGGTTTGTTTGCCGCATTCCTGCCGATTCCGGCGCAGATGCTGGTCGCGGCCGCGCTGGCGATCACCGTGCGGGGAAACATGCCGATTGCGGTCAGTCTGGTGTGGCTGACCAATCCGATCACCATGCCGGCGGTGTTCTTCTGCACGTATCAGGCCGGGGCGTTTTTGATGGACGTGCCTGCCCGGCATCTGCCGGACGAGTTGACCTGGGAGTGGATCAGCGGCGAGTTGTCGACGTTGTGGCAGCCGTTTCTGCTCGGCTCGGTGGTGGTGGGACTGGTACTCGGCGCCCTCGCCTACTGCATTGTGATGATGTATTGGCGCTGGTGGGTGGCGCGGCAATGGGCGCGGCGCAAGAAGAGTCGCATGCGCTGAACGCAAAACGGCCTCCGCAGTGGGAGGCCGTTCTGATTTGTGGCGTCTGGATTGGCCCCATCGCGAGCAGGCTCACTCCTACATTGGAATGCGTTCCCCTGTAGGAGTGAGCCTGCTCGCGATGGCCACGACTCGGTCTGGAGTCAGGTACGCATCCCGCGCCCACTCACCAGCAACCGAGCACAACCGAGATACAGCACCACCGTCGCCACCAGCATAAAGGTGATCGCAATGCCGATGCGGATATCCGAAACACCCAGAATGCCGTAACGGAAGGCGTTGACCATGTGCAACACCGGGTTGGCCAGCGACACGGTCTGCCAGAACGGCGGCAGCAGCGTAATCGAGTAGAACACCCCGCCCAGGTACGTCAGCGGCGTCAGCACAAACGTCGGGATGATCGAAATATCATCGAAGTTGCGCGCAAACACCGCATTGATGAAGCCGAGCAGCGAGAAGATCGTCGCCGTCAGCACCACCACGAGGATGGTCACGCCGAGGTGATGCACCTGCAAATGCGTGAAGAACAGCGACAGAATGGTCACGATCACGCCAACCATCAGACCACGCAACACGCCGCCAATGGTGAAGCCGATCAGAATCGTGTGCGGCGACACCGGCGACACCATCAGCTCTTCGATGGAGCGCTGGAACTTGCTGCCGAAGAAACTCGAGACCACGTTGCCGTAGGAGTTGGTGATCACCGACATCATGATCAGCCCCGGCACGATGTACTCCATGTAGGTGAAGCCACCCATGTCGCCGATCTGCCGACCGATCAGATTACCGAAGATCACAAAGTACAGAACCATGGTGATCGCCGGCGGCAGCAGGGTCTGCGGCCAGATCCGCGTGAAGCGTTTGACCTCGCGGTAAACAATAGTCTGCAGCGCGACGAGGTTAGGACGGAATTCGGAACTCATACCGCCACCTTCGACAGATTTTTTTCCACCAGGGACACGAACAGCTCCTCAAGGCGATTGGTTTTGTTGCGCAGGCTCAATACTTCGATGTTCTGCTGCGCCAACTGGGTGAACAACGCCGTGATGCCCATGGATTTGTCGACCTGGACTTCCAGGGTATGGCTGTCAATCAACCGGGCTGGATAACCGAGCAGTTGCGGCGCGACGCTCAAGTCGTTTTTCAGGTCCAGCAAGAAGGTTTCCACGTGCAGCTGCCCCAGCAATTGTTTCATGCTGGTGTTCTCGACGATGGTGCCGTGGTCGATGATGCCGATGTTGCGGCACAACTGCTCAGCCTCTTCCAGATAGTGCGTGGTGAGGATGATGGTGATGCCTTTCTGGTTCAGTTCGGTGAGGAACGTCCACATTGATCGACGCAGCTCAATGTCGACGCCTGCGGTCGGTTCATCGAGGATCAGCAAACGCGGTTCGTGCACCAGTGCTCGGGCGATCATCAAACGCCGCTTCATGCCGCCGGACAGCGAACGCGACGGCACATCGCGCTTGTCCCACAGGCCAAGTTGGGTCAGGTACTGCTCGGCGCGTTCCTTGGCGATCTTCGCCGGAATGCCGTAGTAACCGGCCTGGGTCACGACGATGTCGAAGGTCTTTTCAAACTGGTTGAAGTTGAATTCCTGGGGCACCACGCCAATCGAGCGCTTGAGCGCTGCCGGGTTCTTGTCCAGGTCATGGCCGAAGATACTCACCGTGCCGCTGGTCTTGTTCACCAGGGTCGAGAGAATGCCGATGGTCGTGGATTTGCCGGCACCGTTAGGGCCGAGCAAGGCGAAAAAATCACCTTCGGCGACGTCCAGATCGATACCACTCAAGGCCTGGAACCCGTTGCCGTAGGTTTTGGTTAGCTGCCGGATGGACAGAGCGGAACTCATATCGGATTTACGCACCAAGAAGGGAAGAAAGGGCTAAATAAGGGCGGGCGGCGAGGGAAACAACCGCAGCACCAGAGCGCAATGGTGCTTGCCGCCGCCGCACAAGTACAGTCAAGTGTGTCGATAGTAAGTATTAAGTCAACGCGGTCATGACCGCTTTCTGGTAAGCCGGACGCTGCTTCAAGCGCTCGTACCAGGCTTGCAAATGCGCTTGTGGCGCGCGTTCGATGGGCATCTCGAACCAGGCATAAATGAAACTGCCGAGCGGGATATCGCCCATGCCGATGTCTTGTCCAGAGAGATAAGGCTGACTGGCCAAGGCATGATCGGCCATGCTCAGCAACTCATTGCATTCCTTGATCGCGGCGTTGATCGCAGCCCAGTCCTGCTTGTCCGCCGGCGTGCGCAAGACGCCCCAGAACACCGTGCGGAAGGGACCGGCAAAACTTGAAGTGGTCCAGTCCATCCATTTGTCAGCGATGGCTCGCGCTTGCGGATCCGCCGGATACCAGTGACTGTCCGGCGCATGTCTGGCCAGCAGATAGCGGACGATGGCGTTGGATTCCCACAACACAAAACCGTCGTCCTCGATCACCGGCACCCGGCCATTCGGGTTCATCGCCCGATACTCGGGTGTGTCGACTACTCCAAATGCGCCACCGGCATCGATCGCCTCGTAAGCCAGGCCAAGCTCTTCAGCCGCCCACAATGGCTTCCTGACATTCGATGAGTTTTTCCTTCCCCAGATCTTCAGCATGACCGCCTCTTTTCAAATGAGTGGGCAGGCAGCATACGCCGGATCAGGTACGGCTCAAATCACTCTGCATATCGCCCAGCAACTGTGGTTGCTGATCAGTGAACAGATGCGGATAGCACTTTTGCAGATGCTCGAAGAAGAACGTTTCCGGCACATCGGCGAATTGACCGTGATCGACCAGATACTCCATCAACTGCGCGCCGTCGCGATTGAACGGGTGGAAAACGCTGTCATTGATACCGTCGAACTCCAACGGCGCAACGTTGAACAATTCGCAAAGCTTCTGATTGAACGCCGGTGTGGCTTTGACCCAGCGTCCATTGAGGAACAATTCGGTGTACCCGTGCATGGCGAACATGTCGCTTTTCAGCAACTCAAGCAGACGTGGCGTCGATAAGTGATTTTTTACGTCGGCCAGACCGATACGCGCCGGGATCCCGCAATGCCGCGCACAACCGGCAAGCAGCGTGGCTTTGGGCACGCAATAACTCTCCCCCGTCGTCAGCGCATAGCTGCCACGCAAGGTCTGCGGATCGCGACTGAAGGTGTAGGGGTTGTAGCGCACCGCCTCACGCACCGCGTAATAAAGATTGATCGCCCGCTCGAGCGGATCGCGGCTGGCACCCCGATGCTGTTCGGCGAACTCCACCACCGCCGGGTGGTCACTATCGATGAAGCGGCCGGGGCTCAGATACTCGTGCATGACGACAATCTCCTGGGTGAGCCCCGAGTCTAGCGACAGCGTCAGCACAGAGATAACGACGTTTCGGCCAAACTTGGACGCAAAGACGCGGGATCAGCGAACGATTTCCCACACGTGTTGCCCACCGAACCTACGAAAACCATCCGGGGTTTCCCACGATTTCAATCACCTTGGTCTGACCACCCGGTTTTACAGATGCCGTCTAAGCTCTGGAGGGTCGATTTGCCTTGGTTCACGGAGGACTGAATATGCTGTTGTTGTGGATACTGGTTTTGATCGTTGGCGTGGCGTATCTCGCCCACCGACGTATTTCGCCTCTGCCCGCGTTGGGCATCGTTGCGGTCTACCTTTTGGCGATGGGGATATTCAGTCACGCACCGGGCTGGTTGTTGCTGGTGTTCTGGGTCTTGCTGGCGGTGGTCGCTGCACCGTTGCTGCTGCCCGACCTGCGCCGTAAGCACTTCACCGCGCCGCTGTTCAACTGGTTCCAGAAAACCCTGCCGCCGATGTCGCAGACCGAACGCGACGCGATCGATGCCGGTACCGTGTGGTGGGATGGCGAGCTGTTCAGCGGACGTCCGGACTGGGACAAATTGCTGGCCTACCCCAAGGCGCAACTGAGCGAAGAGGAACAGGCGTTCATTGACGGCCCAACCGAGGAACTCTGCGCGATGGTCACTGACTGGCAGATCGGCCAGTCGATGGACCTGCCACCCGAAGCCTGGGCGCATATCAAGGAACACGGTTTCTTCGCCCTGATCATCCCGAAAGAATTTGGCGGCAAAGGTTTCTCGGCTTACGCCCACTCACAGGTAGCGATGAAACTCGCTACCCGTAGCGGTGACCTCGCCTCCACCGTGATGGTGCCGAACTCCCTCGGCCCGGCCGAACTGCTGCTGCATTACGGCACCGACGAACAACGCAATCACTACCTGCCACGGCTGGCCCGTGGCGATGACATCCCGTGCTTCGCCCTCACCGGTCCGCTCGCCGGGTCCGATGCCGGTGCGATGCCCGACACCGGGATCATCTGCAAAGGCCAATGGGAAGGTCAGGAAGTCATCGGCCTACGCTTGAACTGGGAAAAGCGCTACATCACCCTCGGTCCGGTCGCGACCCTCCTCGGCCTCGCTTTCAAGGCCTACGACCCGGAGCATCTGCTGGGCGACAAGGAAGACCTTGGCATCAGCCTCGCGTTGATTCCGACCGACACCCCCGGCGTGGAAATCGGTCGTCGTCACCTGCCACTCGGCGCGGCGTTCATGAACGGCCCGAACTCGGGCAAAGACGTGTTTATCCCGCTGGACTTCCTCATCGGCGGTCAGGAGATGCTCGGCAAGGGCTGGATGATGCTGATGAACTGCCTGTCGGTCGGCCGTTCGATCTCGTTGCCGGCAGTCGGCACTGGCGCGGCCAAATTCACCAGCCTGGTCACTGGCCAGTACGCGCAGATTCGTGAGCAATTCAATGTACCGCTGTCGGCTTTCGAAGGTATTCAGGAAGCCATGGCGCGCATCGGCGGCAACGCCTGGATGATGGACGCGGCGCGGATGCTCACTGCCAACGCAGTGGATCTGGGCGAGAAACCGTCGGTGCTCTCGGCGATTCTCAAGTATCACCTCACCGAACGCGGCCGCGAGTGCATCAGCCACGCCATGGATGTGCATGGTGGCAAGGCGATCATCATGGGCCCGAACAACTACCTCGGGCGTAGCTGGAACGGCGCGCCGATCTTCATCACCGTGGAAGGTGCAAACATCCTGTCGCGCAACCTGATGATCTTCGGTCAGGGCGCGATTCGTTGCCATCCATTCGTGCTGAAGGAGATGGCCCTCGCTGGTCGTGAGGACAAGGATCAGGCGCTGAAAGAGTTCGATGGTCTGCTGCTCAAACACATCGGTTTCGCCGTAAGCAATGCGGCCAGTACGCTGGTGCTGAACCTCGGTTTCGGCCACTTCGAGCATGCGCCGGGCGACAAGATCAGCCAAGGCTACTTCCGCGCACTCAACCGCCAGGCCGCGGCGTTCGCCATGCTCGCCGACTTCAGCATGATGCTGCTGGGCGGCGAACTGAAACGTCGCGAGCGTCTGTCGGCACGTCTGGGTGATGTGTTGAGCAACCTGTATCTGGCCTCCGCCGCGCTCAAGCGTTATCACGATCTGGATTCGCCAGCGTACATGGAACCACTGTTCCGTTGGGCGATGGAAGAAAGCCTCGGCCAATCGGAGCGGGCGCTGGATGAATTGCTGCGCAACTTCCCGAACAAGGTGTTCGGTTGTCTCTTGCGAGCCATCGTGTTCCCGTTCGGTCGTCGTCACAAAGGCCCGTCGGACAAACTCGGTGCCGAAGTGGCAGGCGTGATTGGTCGCGCCAAAGGTGATCCGGCGCTGGAAGAGTTGCTTGCCGGTTGCTATCGCCCGCAATCGGCAGACGATGCAGTCGGCGCGCTGCAACACGCCAGTGATTTACTGAATGCCGCGCAGCCACTGCACAAAAAACTGCACACGTCGCTGAAAAGCGGTCAGGTCAAACCGGTCGCGGGTGAGCACGCCATCGATGCGGCGCTGGAGGCCGGGGTGTTGCAACCAGGAGAAGCACAGAGCCTGCGCGATGCCGAAGCCGCACGACGCAAGGTGATTGACGTCGATGACTTCGACAAAGAGGAATTGAAACTGGCAGAGGGCAAAGTCCGCTGATCCTGACAACCATGTCCAAGAGGGCGCGGGAGCTTTATACTCCCGCGCCCGTTTTGCTCTTGAGGACTTATCTCGTGTCCAACGTCGTTGCCGATCATCTTGTTTTGCTCGACCACCTGCGCAGTATCCTGGTCGCCGTAGGTGAGGCCGAACAGGTTCCCGAAGAAAGCCATGCCTTGTTCCTGGAGCGCTTCGACGAACTGCTGGCATCGCTGCCGATCGATCCGATCGAAAGCCAGTACCTGGGCCAGGACATCCTGACTCAAGTGATTAGCCGTTATCCACAAATCGCCCACCTGATCCCGCGCGATCTGTTGTGGTTCTTCGCCGGCGACTGCCTGCACTACTTGTCCGATGAAGAGATCGACCTGTATCAGGCACTGGAAGAACGTCGCTACGAAGCTGAACAGAACGATGAACCGTTCGACTGGAACCAGGAAAAACAACTGCTGGCGATGTCCGCTCAGGACAGCAAGCACTGATTTAACAATGGGTTGAAGATCAAAAGATCGCAGCCTTCGGCAGCTCCTACAGTGGACTCACGCAATCCTCTGTAGGAGCTGCCGAAGGCTGCGATCTTTTGCTTTGCGCTACAACAACCCTTCGCTTTCGGGCAATTCATACGCCATCGCCGCGTTGCTTTCCCCCACTGATTTGCCCGGCTTGCTCAAGGTCGGCTCTTTCTGCAGGCACTCCACCAGATAGTCGATGAACACCCGCAACTTGGGTGGCAGATAGCGTGTGGGCGAGTGCAGCAACCACAATCCGCCGTGATAGGACGCGAGGAACGTCCAGTCCGGCAACACCTGCACCACCAACTTTTGCTCAAGCGCGTAACGGGCGGTGAAATACGGCAGGCTGCCGATGCCGATGTGCTGCAACACCGCGCCCAGCCGCACACCGGTGTGATTGGCGGCATACCGACCGCGGACACCTACCGTCACCGCCTTACTGCCCTTCTTGAACTTCCAGCGCGCATCACTCGGGGTTTCCCCCAGATAAATACAACTGTGATTGAGCAGATCATGCGGGTGAGTCGGTACGCCGTGCTCGGCCAGGTACTGCGGCGTGGCACAGAGCAAATGGTCGATGGTCAGTAACTGCCGGCCGACCAGCCCGGCCGGTGGTCGATCCGTAATACGAATGGCCAGATCGACATGGTCGTCGATCAAATCGACCTGGCGATCCTCCAGCAACAACTCGACATCGACCTTGGGATAACGCCGCAGGAACTCGGGCATGTGCGGATGAATCACGAAGCGCCCCACCGCTTTCGGCACGCTGACGCGCACCAGTCCTTCCGCTTCATGGGTGAACTGGCCGCTGATTTCCATCACCGACTTGGCCGCGCTGACCATCTCCTGGCAGCGTTTGAACACCTCTTCGCCACCGTCACTCAAGCGCAGTTTGCGTGTAGTGCGCTGCAGCAGGCGCGTGGCCAAGGCTTTTTCCAGCCGCGAAATACTACGACTCACCGCTGACGGCGATGACCCCAACTGCCGAGCCGCTTCAGAGAAGCTACCGGTCTCGACGACCTTGACGAAAATCGCCATTTCACCAAGCAGCGGTAGCGGCAGATTGATGCTCACAGCGCACAAGTCCTTTGATGTTTGAACGGATTATCACGTTATTGCACGATTCATATAATAAAAAAAGAAACTTTAATAAGGGCATGGAATATGACACTTCGCCTCTTTTTCCATAGTGATGACCTCAAGGCCAATGTGGAAGTCCTCGACTGCACGCCCCAAGAGAACGAAATCGCCGTGGTCTTGCGCGCCACACTGTTTCATCCGCAAGGCGGCGGACAGCCGTGTGATACCGGTTGGATCGGTGAAAGCCAGGTACTGCGTGTGGTGCAGGAGCCGGACCGGATCATTCATTTTGTCGACCGGCCGGTGGAACTGGGCATGACCTGCATCCGCATCGACGAACAGCGCCGCCACTTCAATACACGCATGCATTCGGCCGGGCACCTGATCGGGCATTTCGTCCAGGCGCTGGGCTGGATGCCGATCAAAGCCCATCACTGGCCGGATGAAGGCCGAGTGCAATTCAAACCCGGCGACACCGCGCAGGAAGTCGATGCAGAGACCGTTCAACACGGGATCGACCAGTGGATCGAGCACGACCTGCCTCGCCTGACCTCGCTACGCGAAGGTGCGCGGGAAATCGGTTTTGGTGAACTGCCCGCCTATGGCTGCGGTGGCACCCACGTACGCAGCCTGAAGGATCTGGGCACAGTCACGATCGCGTCCCTTTCGCAGAAGAAAGGCACGTTATCTGTCCACTACAACGTGGATTGAGCATTTCGGGCGCTGCTTCACGCAGCGTCCGACGCCGGGGAACCGCATTCGCAGGTTCCGTTGACTATCGATAGATGGACCTAAAAAATGATGCTAGACGTCGAGCGTCTCGATGAGACGTGCATAAAAAAACTGGCCAACGAAGAAGTCCTCGCCATCCGCGTCAAAAGCTTTTTGCCTGAGCCGCTGGCCATTCAGATTGGCGACAAGATTCTCGCTCCTGGCTTTGAGGGTTACATCAACGCACCGAGTATCGGCCGCATCGGCATGGCATTTTACGAGGCGGAAAATCAGCCACTGCTGATTGAGGACTACTTCGAACGCGCCACCAGCAACATCGCTGAACTGCGCAATCGCTGCGCGCCCTACTCCTCACCGATCGACACCTTGCGCTGCATGCTCGACGAATCCTGGCCGGCCGGCGCACACCTGGAAAACCTCTACGGCCGAAAAATGTATGTCGGCCTTTCGCGCGTGGTGAAACCCGGGGTGTGCTTCCTCGCCCATCACGACATCTTCGCCAAGGATGCTCCGGACAGCTTCCAGGCCCGCAGTCTGGAAGCGCAGTTCGCCTGCAACGTCTATCTGAATATGCCGACCGAGGGCGGTGCGTTGCAGATATGGGACGACGACATCACCCCGGATCAATTCGACGAGATGCGTGGCGACAGTTATGGCATTGAACCAGCGCTGCTCGGCCCACCTGCGCTCGAAGTCCGACCGCAACCCGGCGATTTCATCATGTTCAATTCGCGACGCATGCATTCGGTGACCCCGGGCGTGGCCGATCCGCGCTTGAGCCTTTCCTTTTTTGTCGGCTATCGCGGCAATGCTTCACCCCTGACCTACTGGAGCTGAGATGTATTCGAATTATCTGGGCGAGTTTCTGGCGCTGGCTACCATTCACTTTCTGGCCGTGGTTGCTCCCGGCCCGGACTTCGCAGTCACCATTCGCCAAAGCGTACGGTTCGGCCGATTGGTAGGGATCTGCACGGCGCTGGGTATCGGCGCGGGGATTTCCGTGCACGTGCTCTACACGTTGTTGGGTGTCGGGGCATTGATGCACACCACCCCGTGGCTGCTGACTGTCGCCAAGGTGATTGGCGGTGCCTACATCCTGTATCTGGGCGTCAGCCTGCTGCGCAGCAAACCCAAATCGGCCGTTGAAGGTGAAAAAACCGCGGACGAGCCCGTGGTCGAACAAACTCTGTTCAAAGCTTTCAGCACCGGTTTTCTGACCAATGCAACCAACCCCAAGGCCACGCTGTTTTTCCTGGCCATCTTCACCACGATCATCAGCGCCAGCACGCCCCTGCAGATCCAGGCCTTTTACGGGCTGTGGATGTGCTTTGTGAATGCGCTGTGGTTTGTCGTGGTCGCGCTGTTCTTCTCAAGCAATCGGGTTCGCCTGCTGTTCATGCGCATGGGCCACTGGTTCGAGCGCACCATGGGCGTGGTGCTTATTCTGTTTGCTGGCCGACTGATGCTGTCCTGGTAAGCAGACGCACAACGCAAAAAGGCCCGCCGAATCGCTTCAGCGGGCCTTTTTCTTTATGGCTGATGACACAGCCACAAATCGCGCATACAAAAACGCCGCTCTATTGAGCGGCGTTTTTGTGAATTTGGAGCGGGAAACGAGACTCGAACTCGCGACCCCGACCTTGGCAAGGTCGTGCTCTACCAACTGAGCTATTCCCGCAATGGCGTCCCCTAGGGGACTCGAACCCCTGTTACCGCCGTGAAAGGGCGGTGTCCTAGGCCACTAGACGAAGGGGACACGCTACCCGGAACACATGGTGTGTGTTTCGGTGTCCAGATCCGTATCCGAAGACTTGGTTCTGGTTTCACTCAGCATCGCCCGAAAGCGCTACTGTTTAAAATTGGAGCGGGAAACGAGACTCGAACTCGCGACCCCGACCTTGGCAAGGTCGTGCTCTACCAACTGAGCTATTCCCGCATTGGCGTCCCCTAGGGGACTCGAACCCCTGTTACCGCCGTGAAAGGGCGGTGTCCTAGGCCACTAGACGAAGGGGACACACTACAACATTCACTCCCTGCTGCGCTTCGCTGTGTGCTTTACGCTGCAAGTGGCGCGCATTCTATGGATGGATTGAGAGGTCGTCAACCCCCTGATATAAATTTATTTAAATCAATGACTTCGACGACCTTTACGGCGGCAATCAGGCTTTTCCGTCGCCCGACGATTGACGCCTATATTCCGCCACTCGCCAAGACGCTATAGTCCACCCACAGTGATGGCAATCTGCACTCGCAGCGCCAGCATTCATATAAGCAGCGTGCGGCCGATACAGATTGAACCTGCCGATCCAACTCGTCGAGCGGCGCTAGGCGACTAAATGCCCAGCCACTACACTCGCATGCGAACCCTATAAAGAGGTCTTACCGGTGACACCACTCATGATCACCCTGCTAGTTGTAGCCGGGATCGCAATTCTGATCGCCATTGGCTACATGAACCATGTGGTGGAAAACAACAAACTGGAGAAGGCCCGCACCAAGGTCGAACTCAACGACCGCCTGCGCCGTTGCGGCGAACTGACCGAAACCTTCCCCGGCCAGTTCATGACCCCGGCGCTCAAGCTGCTGCTGACCCGCCTGGAACTGAACGTCTGCCAGCGCCTGCTGAACCTGGAAAAAACCAGCGCCACCACCAAAGCACGCATCACCGAACTGAGCGCCCTGGTCGCCCAAGGCGAATCGATCCCGGTCAACAACCCACCGGCACCGATCCTGACCGAAGCCAAAGCCAAAGACGTGCGCTTCCTGCTCGAAGCCCTCCACGGCCAGATCACCCGCGCCGCTCACGATGGTTTCCTGCCACCGAATGAAGCCAAGCACTGGATCCGCGAAGTCCGCCACATTCTGGTGTTGCTGCACATCGAATTCTTCAACAACCTCGGCCAACAGTCCCTGCAACAAAACCAGCCCGGCCAGGCCCGCCTCGCCTTCGAACGCGGCGTGCAATACCTGCGCAAACAGCAGGATCCGCAGATGTACGCAGAACAACTGCAATACCTGGAAAAACTCCTGGCCCGCGCGAACGCCCAGGTCATGGACAAGATTGCACCGGTTGAAGGTGAAGAAAACCAACTGACCGCCGGCCTCAAAGATGTAGAGGCAGACGCGGACTGGAAGAAGAAAGTGATTTACGACTGATTGCAGATGCTGGAAGAGAAGCCACCGAAAGGTGGCTTTTTTGTGGGCTCGCGGGAGTGAACCTGATAGAAAACCGGTGAATGTGAGGCCGCTTTCGCGAGCAGGCTCGCTCCCACAAGGGGGCTGAGTACATCTGACAGAGGTTGGTCGGCTGTCAGGCCGCCATCGCGAGCAGGCTTACTCCTACAAGGGGGGCTGAGTACATCTGACAGAGGTTGGTCGGCTGTCAGGCCGCCATCGCGAGCAGGCTCACTCCTACATTGGGGCTGAGTACATCCGATAGAGGTTGGTCGGCTGTCAGGCCGCCTTCGCGAGCAAGCTCGCTCCCACAGAAAAGCAAAAGCAACGCCCACCTCGCAACCGCATCAGCTTCTCACCACTCAACAGGATGAGCGTTAGCTCGGCTGCAGCTCTTGATCTGCAGGGCGACGTCGGAAGGCTGAGTGGAGGGATTGATCCGGGCGCGGGAGCGCAGCGACCGTTTGGCGCAGCCAAACACAGCGAGAGGAGGTGCAGCGAAGCAAACCGTAGGCGCTGCGCCCGGATCGATCCCGCAGCGAAGGAACCCCGAGCCCCAGCGAGCGGGCCGCACGTAGGAGCAAGCCTTTTTGGTTACTTTTTCGGCGTCTGGAAAAAGTGACCCGACGTAAGGGCGGAACCCTAATCAGCAACACCCGAAGCAACGGATATACACCCAAAACCCCAAGAGCATGGTCGGCCCAAAGGCCGCCAAGCGTCAAAGCGTCAAAGCGTCAAAGCGTCAAAGCGTCAAAGCGTCAAAGCGTCAAAGCCGAAAATGCCCAACCATCCCGCGCAACTCACTCCCCAACTGCGCCAGCTCAACACTCGAAGCCGCATTCCCACGCATCGCAATCGACGACTGATCCGCACTCGCACGAATACTCGTCACACTGCGATTGATCTCCTCCGCCACCGAACTCTGCTCCTCGGCCGCCGCCGCAATCTGCTGATTCATCTGCTGAATCAACGACACCGCCGCCGCAATACTCCCCAGCGCACTCTCAGTCTGCAACGCATCACTGACCGCCAGCTTCACCAGCTCGCCGCTGCTCTGAATCTGCTGCACCGAGGAATGCGCCGCCAAGCGCAAAGCACTGACCAGCCGTTCAATCTCCTCAGTCGATTGCTGCGTGCGCCGAGCCAGCGCGCGCACCTCATCAGCCACCACCGCAAAGCCCCTGCCCTGCTCCCCAGCCCGCGCAGCCTCGATCGCCGCATTCAGCGCCAATAGATTGGTCTGTTCGGCAACACTCTTGATCACCCCGAGCACCGTACCGATATTCTGGATTTCCGCACTAAGGCTTTCGATGCTCGAACTGGCCGACGTCGCCGAGTCAGCCAATTGCTCAATGCGCGCCATGCTCTGGCGCACCACCTGCTGCCCGCTCTCGACCTTGTCTTCCGCCGTCTGCGCGGCCAGCGCCGCTTCTTCGGCGTTGCGTGCAACGTCGTGAACGGTGGCGGTCATCTGGTTCATCGCCGTGGCAACCTGCTCGGTTTCTTCCTTCTGGCTGCTGACCTCAAGGTTGGTCTGCTCAGTGACTGCCGACAACGATTGCGCCGAACTGGCCAGTTGCTCGATCCCCGCCTGCAAACCACTGACGATGGTGCTCAGACCCGCGCCCATCTGTTGCATCGCCAGCATCAACTGGCCGATTTCGTCGCGACGGGTCACTGCCACGGTCGCACTCAAGTCACCGGCGGCAATCTGCTGCGCGACCTGAATCACACTGCGCAATGGCGCGACGATAAGTCGGGTGATCAGCCACGCAGCGAGTAATCCCACGAGCAATGCCAGCGCCGATGAGCCGATGATCAGCAGCGAGTTTTTCTTCAGTTCTGCCTGCATCGCGCCGTCTTCAGCGACATACGCCTGATTCACCCGCTCGACCACTTCGTTGGCACGCTGGTGCAATTGCTCGTAGACGGTTTTTTCCTGCGCGAGCAACCCGGTGTACTCGGCCAGTTTGTCGTTGAAACCGGCGATGTGCCCGGACACTTCATTGAGCACGGTCAGATAGCCCTCGTCCTTGACCGTGGTTTTCAATTCTTCGGCCTGCGCCTGCGCTTGTGCGGCCTGTTCGATATTGCCCTTGCCAGCACTGTCGGCATCGCCCTTGCGGCTTTGATCGAGACGAATCCGCGCTTCGTTCATCGCTTGCAGCATCAACCGCGAAACCTGGCTGACCTGACTGGCCTGCTCGATGAACTGTGCGCCATCCTTACCCTCGGTGTCCTTCAAGGTATAAGCACCGTCGTCGGCAAGTCCGGCCTGCAATACGTCAAGGTTATTGGCCACACTGGACACCGACCAACTGGCCATTTCCAGCGCCAGGTCCTTGGCCTGGGTCAACGACACAAACTCGTCGAACGCCTTACGATAAGCGCCCAGCGACTGCTGCACATCATTCATGACCGGCACATTCGCCGCCGACTGCGCTTTGAGCTGATCAGCCAGAGCAACCAGTTCGTCGACGCCCTTACGCAGAGCATCGGCCGTCTTCGGATCGCCCCGCAAGGCATATTCCTGCTCGAGCAGGCGCACCTTGAGCAAGCCACTGTTGAGCGAAGACATCTGTTTCAGCCCGTCGAAACGCTGACTGATGGTTTGCAGGGACCAGACGCCGATGGCCGCCACCAGCGCCGTCAGAAGCAAAACCAGCACAAACCCGATACCCAGTTTTTTCGCCATACCGAGGTTGGCAAAACGTCCTTGCATGGCCGAAATCATTGCGCGTAGTCCCCTGCCATTGTCAGTAGAGCGAAGAGTCGCAACGGCCATGAAGCAGCACAAGTCTCTGGCGTCGGAATAATGGCAAAAAGCTACGCCTGCGTCGTTTTCAGAACACTTGAGGTCGATCCGAACCGGTGTAGCGAAAAAACTGCCGGGCGCGTGGATCACAAGCGTAGGCGACGTTGATGCGCAGCCAATCGCCCGACTCGCCATGGGGACTGAATGCATCAGGCGCTGACAGCAACACGCCGCAACGTTGAGCCTGCCGACGCAGCCGAATCTGATCGGTCATGCGCGAGCGCGCCCAGATGAACAAGCCACCCGCAGGCTTGCCGAAAACCTCCCAGTCGGCGTCCTCCAGCGCCTGCAATGCAGCCGCGCGATCGGCATTCAGGCGTTGACGCTGGCGCTGCACCAGTTTGCGGTAAGCGCCGCTGACCATCAGGCTGGCCAGCACGGCTTCGGTAAACCTTGACGCCCCCAGACCGCTGATCATCTTGACCTGCGCCAGCCGTCTGACCATGTCGCTGTCGGCAAAAACGAAACCGACCCGCAACGAGCTGCTCAGCGTCTTGGAAAAACTGCCCACGTAAATGACTCGCCCCTCATCATCCAGAGCCGCCAGGCGCGTGCCGTTGCCGGTGTGCAAGTCTGCGTAGACATCGTCTTCGATCACGCGCAAATCGTAGGTCTTGCTCAGTTGCAGGATGCGTTGCGCTACGCTCGGCGACAGGCAACTGCCTGTGGGGTTGTGATGATGGCTGTTGATGAATAACGCGCCGGGGCGAAACTGTTGCAGCAACGCTTCCAGCGCTTCGATATCCGGCCCGTTCGGGGTACGACGCACCTCGAGCATGCGCACGCCGTGCATCCGCAGGAGATCGAACAACGGCGCGTAACCGGGCGTCTCGACCACCACGCAGTCTCCGGCCTTGAACAACGTTCGCACGATCAGATCAAGCGCATGGCTGGCGCCGCAGGTACTCAGCAACTGCGCACTGCGAGCCTCGATTCCGAACAGTTTCAGGCGCTTGGCGATTTGCTCGCGCAACGCTGGAAGCCCCAAGGGCGTGCTGTAGTTGAACAGGCTGGCCATGTCGGTGCGAGCCACCTCGCGCAGGGCATAACTGAGGTCGTCAGGTTCACGCCAGCTATGCGGCAGTCCGCCCGCGCCAAGTTTCAAGCCTCCCGCGGCCTCGCACACGGCATCGCACCAGGCGAACCGGCCCTCGAATGGTGCCAGCTCATCTTCTGCGCCTGTTACCGAGGGCGAGGCGGCGACAATGAACCCGGTGCCCTGGCATGAACTCAGAACACCCTGCGATACCAGCCGCTCACACGCCTCGACCACACACGACTGGCTGAGCAGATTGCCCCGGGCGATTTGCCGCACGGACGGCAAACGGGTGGCCGGCGGTACGCCACTTTGCAGGATCCACTCGGTCAGTCCGTCAACAATCTGCTGCACGACCGGCACCATTGCCTGTCGATCAATTCTCAATTCCATGAGCAAGCAAACTCCTGTCCGTTTTGCTGGCGGCAGTAAATCACAGCCGCGCCGGACAGGCTGTGCGACAACGCCGCCAAAAGCGACCGTTCTAACCGTTTGATACACATTGTTTAAGAGGCTTCACGGAACTGACCGCTGCCCACAAAAAAGCCAGCAACGAATGCGGGCTGTTGTTCTTGGGCGTGATTCAGAAAGCGGTGACGCCGCCATCCACTGCCAGCGAGTGGCCGGTGGTGAATGCCGCACCGTCGCTGCACAGGTACAACACGGCACTGGCGATTTCCTCGACTTTGCCGATGCGCCCGACCGGGTGCATGGCGTTGGCGAACTCACCCTTCTTCGGGTCGGCCTCGTAAGCACGGCGGAACATGTCGGTATCGATCACCGCCGGACACACAGCGTTGACACGGATTTTCTTCTTCGCGTATTCGATGGCCGCCGATTTGGTCAGACCGATCACCGCGTGCTTCGACGCCGCGTAGATGCTCATCTTCGGCGCCGCGCCCAGTCCCGCTACCGAGGCGGTGTTGACGATCGCCCCGCCGCCCTGCGCCAGCAACAGCGGCAGCTGATACTTCATGCACAGCCAGACGCCTTTGACGTTGACGCCCATGATCGCGTCGAACTCATCCATCGAGCCGTCGGCCAGTTTGCCTTTTTCGATTTCGATGCCGGCATTGTTGAAGGCGTAGTCGAGACGGCCGTAAGTGTTGATGACCTCGTCCATCAGATTCTTCACTTCGCTTTCGACGGTCACGTTGCAGCGCACGAAAGTCGCTTCGCCGCCGGCTGTACGAATCAGCGCCACTGTGCCCTCGCCCCCTGCCGCGTCCAGATCGGCGACCACCACTTTCAGGCCTTCGGCGGCGAACGCCTGGGCGGTCGCACGGCCAATGCCGTTGGCCGCGCCAGTGACTACAGCAACCTGACCGGAAAACGTCATGCTCATTGTTATGTCCTCGAAGGGATAGATGCAGGGGATGTGTGGAGTGGCAGCATAGCTATTGAGGTCTGCCGAGCGTCAGCACTATCCAATGGCTGTTTATGTGCCCATGCGTCGCAGTGATAAAACCGGCCAGGTGATCATCACTGCACTGGATCGGCGTGCATTCGCCGCATCAGCCAACCTTGCGCCAATACCGTCGAGGGTCTATCAACAAGGCTTCATTCCGTTCGAGTGCCTGCCATGACCAACCACACCAATCGTCAGTTCCTGCTCGCCAAACGCCCGGTGGGTGCGGCTACCCGCGAGACCTTCACCTATCAGGAAGTACCGGTCGGCGAACCGGCGGCGGGCCAGATTCTGGTCAAGAACGAATACCTGTCCCTCGATCCGGCGATGCGTGGCTGGATGAACGAGGGCAAGTCCTACATCCCGCCGGTCGGTATCGGTGAAGTCATGCGCGCGCTGGGCGTAGGCAAAGTCATTGCTTCGAACAACCCTGGCTTTGCGGTCGGGGACTACGTCAACGGCGCCATTGGCGTGCAGGATTATTTCCTCGGCGAGCCAAGAGGTTTCTACAAAGTCGATCCGAAACTGGCGCCGCTGCCGGTGTACCTGTCAGCGCTGGGCATGACCGGCATGACCGCCTACTTCGCCCTGCTGGATGTCGGCGCACCGAAGGCCGGCGACACCGTGGTGTTGTCCGGTGCAGCGGGTGCAGTGGGCAGCATCGCCGGGCAGATTGCCAAGCTCAAAGGCTGCCGCGTGGTTGGCATTGCCGGCGGCGCCGACAAGTGCAAATTCCTTATTGATGAGTTGGGTTTTGACGGTGCCATCGACTACAAGTCCGAAGATGTCGTGGCAGGGCTTAAACGCGAATGCCCGAAAGGCGTCGATGTGTATTTCGATAACGTTGGCGGCGACATCCTCGATGCGGTGTTGAGCCGTTTGAACATGAAGGCGCGGGTGGTTATCTGCGGCGCGATCAGCCAGTACAACAACAAGGAAGCGGTCAAGGGGCCGGCCAACTACCTGTCGCTGCTGGTCAACCGTGCGCGGATGGAAGGTTTTGTGGTGATGGATTACGCGGCGCAATACGCCAGCGCTGCGCAGGAAATGGCCGGCTGGATGGCCAAGGGGCAGCTCAAGAGCAAGGAAGATATCGTCGAAGGGCTGGAGACCTTTCCGGAAACGCTGATGAAATTGTTCAGCGGTGAGAACTTCGGCAAGTTGGTGTTGAAAATCTAAAACCACTTCAAAACAAATGTAGGAGTGAGCCTGCTCGCGATAGCGGTGTGTCAGTCAACATTAACTTTGTTTGACACACCGCTATCGCGAGCAGGCTCACTCCTACGGGGTTATGCGGTGCCTGATCAGGCGATTTCGGCTACGACCGAAGCCAATGCCTTGGCCGGATCCGCCGCCTGGCTGATCGGACGGCCAATCACCAGATAATCGGAACCGGCATCCAGCGCCTGACGCGGAGTCAGAATGCGGCGCTGATCGTCCTGCGCGCTGCCCGCCGGACGAATTCCCGGGGTCACCAGTTGCAGCGAAGGGTGCGCAGTTTTCAGTGCCGAGGCTTCCAGCGCCGAGCACACCAGACCGTCCATGCCAGCCTTTTCGGCCAGCGCGGCCAGACGCAGCACTTGCTCTTGTGGCTCGATATCCAGACCGATACCGGCCAGGTCTTCACGCTCCATCGAGGTCAGCACAGTCACGCCAATCAGCAACGGCTGCGGGCCGCTGCGTTTATCCAGCTCTTCACGGCAAGCGGCCATCATGCGCATGCCACCGGAGCAATGCACGTTGACCATCCACACGCCCATCTCGGCAGCGGCTTTCACGGCCATCGCGGTGGTGTTGGGAATGTCGTGGAATTTCAGGTCGAGAAATACTTCGAAACCCTTGTCACGCAGGGTGCCGACAATTTCTGCGGCGCAACTGGTGAACAGTTCCTTGCCCACTTTGACCCGGCACAGTTTCGGGTCCAACTGGTCGGCCAGCTTCAGTGCGGCGTCACGGGTAGGGAAATCCAGGGCGACGATGATAGGAGTCTGGCAGGCGGACATGAATGGGCTCTCAGGCAGGTCGAAATCGGCGCGCATTGTAGCGGAACCGGCGGCGGCGCGGCACCCGATGATCGGTAAATCGTCGCCTCGGCCGTGATCAGCATAGCGCTCGCTGCTATTGTGTCGACTCCGATACACAGCCGACACGCCAGCAACAAGCGCCCACGCTAGCCTCGCCAGCCGCAACACGTCCTTACATCAGCACTTCCCGCCTCACCGCCGGACGCCTATGCTGAAACCACCACCTCGCAGCCCATTTTTTGTGGTTGGCGGCCTACTGGCAGATGAACAGCCTCATGCACAACACCCAAATGACCGCGACGGACGAGCCTAAAGACGACAAACGCTGGAGCATTCGCGCGCTGATCGTCGACGATGACGTGCCGATCCGCGAGCTGATGATTGACTACCTCGCCCGCTTCAATATCCACGCCAGCGGCGTCACCGACGGCGCGGCGATGCGTCAGGCGCTGCTCGCCGAGCATTTCGATGTTGTCGTGCTGGACCTGATGCTGCCCGGCGAAGACGGCTTGTCGCTGTGCCGCTGGCTGCGCGCCGAATCGGACATCCCGATCCTGATGCTCACCGCCCGTTGCGAACCGACCGACCGCATCATCGGCCTGGAACTGGGCGCCGACGACTATATGGCCAAACCGTTCGAGCCACGCGAACTGGTCGCGCGCATTCAGACCATTCTGCGCCGGGTGCGCGACGATCGAACCGAACAGCGGGCGAACATTCGTTTCGACAACTGGCGTCTGAACAGCGTCCTGCGCCAGTTGATCGCCGACGATGGTCTGGTGGTGCCGCTGTCCAACGCCGAATTCCGCCTGCTGTGGGTGTTTATCGAACGTCCGCGTCGGGTACTCAGCCGCGAGCAACTGCTCGATGCTGCCCGTGGCCGCTCGATCGAAGCCTTCGACCGCAGCATCGACCTGCTGGTCTCGCGTCTGCGGCAGAAACTCGGCGACGACCCGAAAGCCCCGCAGTTGATCAAAACCGTGCGCGGTGAGGGTTACCTGTTCGACGCGCGGGACATCGGCTGATGCGGGCGCGCTTCGACACGCTGTTCGGGCGCCTGTTTGGCGTGCTGTTCGTGGCGATTGTCCTGGCGCACCTGCTGGCGTTCGCCTGGTTCCACCACTACGGGCCACCGCCGCCCCCGCCGCCACCGGAGTTCTCTCAAGGCGCCGAAGGGCAACCGATGGCACATGATCCGCGCTACCCGCCACGGCCACCGCGTCCGTGGTTCGGTGGCCCGGTGGTGCCGCTGACCTTTCAATTCATCACGCTGATGATCGCGGCCTGGTACGGCGCCAAACTGCTCAGTCGCCCGATCCAGCGCCTGAGCGACGCCGCCGAACGCCTCAGCGAAGACCTCGACAGTCCGCCGCTCGACGAGTCCGGCCCGCGGGAATCGCGACAAGCCGCCTACACCTTCAACCTGATGCAGCAACGCATTCGCGAACAGGTGCAGCAGCGCGCGCGGATGCTGGGCGCGGTTTCCCATGATCTGCGCACACCGTTGTCACGCCTGAAACTGCGCCTGGAAAACATCAGCGATGAAAAGCTGCAAGGCCAGATGCGTCAGGACCTCGACGACATGATCGGCATGCTCGACGCCACCCTCACCTACCTGCACGAACAGCGCACCAGCGAAGCGTTGCAGTTGATGGACGTGCAGGCGCTGGTCGAATCACTGTGCGAAAACGCGCAGGATCAAGGCGCCGACGTACAGGTCAGCGGCCATTGCGCACCGTTGCCGGTACAGCCGATGGCGCTGCGTTCGTGCCTCAACAACCTCATGGACAATGCGCTGCGTTATGCCGGCCAGGCACGCATCGAATTGCAGGATCAACGCGAGCAACTGCTGATCCGCGTAATCGATCACGGTCCGGGGATTGCCGAGGACAAGCGTGAAGCGGTGTTTGAACCGTTTTATCGCTTGGAAGGCTCGCGCAATCGCAACTCCGGCGGCGTCGGGCTGGGTATGACGATTGCCCGCGAAGCGGCACAGCGTTTGGGTGGCCAACTCAATCTTGACGAAACACCGGGCGGCGGCCTCACCGCCATCATTCGCCTGCCGCGCACCTGAGAAACACACATCCCCTTGTAGGAGTGAGCCTGCTCGCGATAGCGGTTTATCTGTGAGAGTTGCTTTGACTGACACACCGCTATCGCGAGCAGGCTCACTCCTACAGGGGGGTGGAGGTGAAATTTCAGTCTGTGTACCCACCGGTACAAATCCCACATACTCCCGACAACTTGCGCCCCGACGCTGCATAAGCCGGTACACCCACCGGTTTTCCATTCCAGGGAGTGAGCCCGATGATCGGTAGCGTCAGCAACTACACGAGCTATACCAGCACCAGCAGTACCTCCACGCAAAACGCCCGCAGCCAGCAACTGCAAAAAGAACTGTTCGCCAAACTCGACAGCAACGGCGACGGCGCGGTGGATCAGGACGAACTGAAAAGCGCCCTGTCACAGAAATCCGACGACGGCCTGCTGGTCAACCTGAGCAAACAGTTCGGCGATCTGGACAGCGACGCCAGCGGCAGCCTCAGCGCCGAAGAAATGACCGCCATGGCGCCCCCTCCGCCACCGCCACACGATCAAGCCCCAGACACCGACCTCGCCGACGCCCTGATCAGCGCCCTCGACAGCGACGGTGACGGCGCCATCAGCAGCGACGAACTGAGCAGCGGCCTCACCAGTGCCGGCAGCACTGCCGACAGCAACGAAATCTTCTCCGCCCTCGACAAGAACAAGGACGGCACCGTCAGCCAGGACGAACTCACCGCCAGCCTGACCCCGCCACCTCCACCGCCGCCACACATCAACAGCGACGAACTGTTCAGCCAACTTGATGCGGATGGCGACGGCAGCGTGACCGCGACAGAACTCGGCAGCGCACTGCAAGCCAGCGACAGCGCGACTTCAACCACCAGCACTGACACCAGTGCCGCGCTGCTCAAGGTGCTCGATAGCGACAGCAGCGGCGGTGTAAGCAGCGACGAGCTGAAAGCGGCGTTACAGGCTGGGAGAGAACGACCAGAGGAAGAGCAGACCGCCTCGACCCAGAGCACGACAGAAGCCCTGAATCGCATGATTGCCAATTTGAGCAAGCAGTATTCGCTGGAGAAAACGGCGTCGGTTGGCAAGTATTTGAATGTGGCGACTTGAGTCGACGACATTATTTGCCGCGGAAAATCAAAAGCCCCTCACCCTAGCCCTCCCGAAACGTCGGACCGCCCGTAGGGAGAGGGGACTGATCGAGGTGTTTGGACGAGTTACGCCGACGTGAAATACCGAGTCGAACTCAGATTCTGAAACAGATCAAAAGCCCCTCACCCTAACCCTCTCCCCGAGGGAGAGGGGACTGATCTGAGGTGTTTGGACGAGCTACACCGACGTGCGCTACCGCGTTGAACTCAGATTTTGAAAAGCCCGAAAATCGGCTCCCTCTCCCTCGGGAGAGGGCTGGGGTGAGGGGCGAATCCAACACCGAACAAAAGCCGACCGCATGCTCTTCACCACTCAACAGGATGAGCGTTAGCTCGGCTGCAGCTCTTGATCTGTAAGGCGACGTCGGAAGGCTGAGTGGAGGGATTGATCCGGGCGTGGGAGCGCAGCGACCGTTTGGCGCAGCCAAACACAGCGAGAGGAGGTGCAGCGAAGCAAACCGTAGGCGCTGCGCCCGGATCGATCCCGCAGCGAAGGAACCCCGAGCCCCAGCGAGCGGGCCGCACGTAGGAGCAAGCCTTTTGGGTTACCTTTTCGGCGTCTGGAAAAGGTGACCCGCCGTAAGGGCGGAACCCTAAGCAGCCGTTACCGCAGCAACGGATATTCACCCAAACCCAAAACCCAAACTGCTAGCGCCGCTCTTCAACCCGAGACTGACTCTTACTCCAATCCGTCAACAAACTATAAGCCACCGCCAACAACGTAGGCCCGATAAACAACCCGATAAACCCAAACGCAATCAACCCGCCAAACACCCCAAGCAACACAATCACCAACGGCAAATTCCCCCCGCGACTGATCAGATACGGCTTGAGAACGTTATCCACCCCACTGATGACAAACGTCCCCCAGATCCCGAGAAACACCGCCATCCCGTACTCACCCTTCCACGCCAGCCAAGCCGTCGCCGGCACCCACACCAACGGCGGCCCCATCGGAATCAGACTCAACAGGAAGGTGACAATCCCGAGCACCAACGCCCCCGGCACCCCGGCAATCAAAAACCCGATCAACGCCAGAACCGCCTGCGCCGCTGCCGTCCCGATCACCCCGTTGACCACGCGCTGCACAGTCCCGGCGACCAGCTCGATGTAATAGCCCGCGCGATCACCGATCAAGCGCTCCAGCAAACTGTGCACAAAAGCCGCCAACCGTGGCCCGTCACGATAGAAAAAGAACACAAAGACAATGCTCAACGTCAGCTCGAGAATCCCGCCGCCAATCTGCGCACTGCGCGCCAGCAGCCAGTTACCGACCTGCCCCAGATACGGCTTGATCGACACCATCAGTGCGGCGCCCTGCTGATCAATGCTGTTCCAAAGCCCGACCAGACGCTCGCCCACAAACGGCAGAGTCCCCAGCCACACCGGTGCCTCCGGTAGACCGTCGACCTGCACATCCTTGATAAATGCCGTGGCATCGCGCACATGATCCGCCAGGTTGAACCCCAGCCACACCAGCGGCGCTGCCACGAGCAACATCCAGCCCAACGTCAGAATCGCCGCAGCCAGCGATTCCCGGCCATTGAGCCAGCGGGTCAACAGGCGCATCAGCGGCCAACTGGCAAACGCCAGCACCGCGCCCCAGAACAGGGCCGACCAGAACGGCGCCATCACCCACAGGCTGGCACCAAACAACACCAGCAGCAGGATCTGCACCAGCAGGCGATCGTTATTGAGCATGTAAGGTCTCGAAAAAGTCAGTCAGGCAAAGAGTAGGCGAACACGCAGTTCGTGCTCGCCCGAAACAGCTTAACGCAACAGATCGATGCGCAGGCCAGAGCCTTCGACACTGCCGGTCTCCATGCGTGCCGCCCGCACGCCCTGATTGATCAGGGCCTGCCGCCAGGCCTCGGCTTTTGGCCCGGACACCGTTACACGCAACGTCGTATCGAGATTAAGGCCACGGGAAATCAGGCGTAGCCATGTATCGTCCGGATCATTCACGCGATCAGGGAAATCCAGTTCACCGGTGCTTTTCAACTGCCGTAACAGGGTCGCCGAGGTCGGCAGCAGCTCACCCAACGGTGCAGCCGCCTCGAACTGTTCGACATGCAGATAGGCTTTGCGGTTGCCGCGCGTGATGCTGTAAAGCGCCACCAGCGTGTTGTCACGCGGTGCGGCCAGCCTCAACAACAGATACGCCTGCTGTTCGTCAGCACCGTACAACTTGGCGTTGCCGAACACCTCGTTGGCCCACAGGCTGCTTTCACCGCAATCACGCGCCTGACACCAGAACAGCAATTCGGCGTCCAGCTTTTGCAGGGCTTCACGAGCGGCAGTAAAGGCTTCGGTGGCGGAGTGTTCGGGGGGCAACTCGTAGGTCACCGAAGTGGTCTGGCCACGGGCGGTGACCTGGCCGTCGAAACGCAGCTGCCCGCTGATCTTGCGGATCGAGCCCAGCGGATAGATCCGCTCAAGCGCCACAGGCGGGCGGTAGTCGACGATCTGTGCATCAGCCAGACGCGGCACGATCTGCAGATCCTGACTGCCCGGCACATCGGCGGCGAACGAAACGGTACTGAAACAGCACAGTGCCAACAGACTGAGTGACCGCATAGTCAGGCTCATCGGATCGGCAATGCTGGATGATTCGAGGTCGCAGCGGTGTAGAAATCCATCGTGGTTGTCTCCCATTTCAACCCGCCCAGCCTCGACAGTTGCCCGCAGCAAGTCAAGGAATGGCGAAGAACCGATTGAAACAGTCTGCGACAAGGATCGCCCCGGCCTCATCGTTCAGGTGCAAATGGTGCCCGCCCGCCAACTGTTCCCGGCTAAAGGGTAGACGCTCCAGCAGCTCCGGATGTTTGGCGAGCATGCCGTCAGCCGCGACCACCAGCTGCGCCGGACAACTGACCCGCAGCGCGAAAGCCATTGCCTGTTCCTGGGTCAGACGCAGCGGCGATGGCAGGGTCAGGCGATTGTCGGTGCGCCAGGTGTAACCGCCGGGCACCGGCATCAGACCGCGCTGGGCCAACAATTCAGCCGCCTCACGGCTGACCGCCACCAGACCTTTCATGCGCGCTTCGATGGCACGGTCGAGGGTGTTGTAAACCGGTTTGCGCTTCTCGCGCAGATCCAGTTGCGCTTGCAGGGCCATGCCCATGCGCTCGGCGGCGTTTTCGCCTTTGTCTGTAGGAGGAATGACGCCGTCGATCAGCGCCAGATGGCTGATGCGTTCCGGCAGCGAACCCGCCAGCACCATGGAAACGATAGCGCCCATCGAATGCCCGAGCAGGCCGAAACGCTTCCAGCCCAGTTGTTCGGCGACTTGCAGCACGTCATGGGCGTAATCCCACAGCGCATAGCCGGCGCCGTTCGGCCGATGCCCGGAGTGCCCGTGCCCGGCCATGTCCAACGCAATGATGCGCAAGCCTTTGAGTTTGGGCGCCAATCGGGCAAAGCTGTTGGCATTGTCGAGCCAGCCATGCAGTGCAATCACCGGCAGACCGTCCTCGGGGCCGAACAAATGCGCGGCCAGCTCGATATGCGGCAGGCTCAGGCGCACTTCTTCGAAGGTCGGACTCATGCGCAATCCTTGTCCTGACGGTTTTCCCAACGGCTAAACAGATTCTTCAACAACCGTGCGGTGTCCTGTGGCCGCTCAAGCGGGAACATGTGGCCGCCAGGCATGCTCAGCGCCTCGCCCTGGGCCAGACGCGAAACGAAACGGGTGTGATGACGCATGACCACGCGGCTCTTGTGCCCGCGCACCACCGCCAGCGGGACCTGTAATTGCCGGGTGCGTCCGGGGCTGGTGTGCGGCACGCCGCGATAGATGCTGATCTCGGTGGCCGGATCGAAGCGCAGGCGCAGTTTGTCACCGACCTGGTGCAAACCATGTTGCAGGTAGGCATCGAAGCATTCCGGATCGAAACCACGGAACAGTGTCTTGCCAGCAAAATAGCTGCGCGCACTGTCGAGGTCGGCGAACTCCTCGCGCCGGCCCAACGTGCGGCCGGCCGGGGTCAGTCTGTCGATGAAGCCAAAGCGCTTGGCCGCGCGAATCACCCATTGATCGGTGCGGGTCAGCACCGGCGAATCGAGCATCACCACGCCGCGATACAGCTCAGGGCAACGCAGCGCCGCGTGCAAGTGCAGTACGCCGCCGAACGAATGGCCGACGCCCCACACCGGCTGATCCTGCTGCTGCAAATGGTGGATCAACTCGTCGACGAGGTTGTACCAGTTGTCATCCGCCGGAAAACGCGGGTCATGGGCATGCTGCTCCAGATGCGCGACCCGGTACTCGGGCGCCAGCGCCGCGAACAATTTGCCATAGGTGCCCGAAGGGAAACCGTTGGCGTGGGCGAAAAAGATCGGTTGCGACATGCGGGTAAATCCATGAGCGGGAAACGTGGCGTTGATTGTCCGTAAGACCGCGCCTTACAGCAATGACCGTAACTGCCAGGAATGATGACAGTCAGGTCAAAGCTATGGGCAAATCGGTAATCAACGCGCAGGCGGCTGCTCACCCAGCGGCACCACAGCCATAGTCAGCCGCGACACACAACTGGCCTTGCCTTCATCACTGGTCAAGCGAATGTCCCACACATGGGTGGTGCGACCGATATGAATCGGCTTCGCCACCGCCGTCACCCGTCCACTGCGCAAACCGCGCAAATGGTTGGCGTTGATCTCAAGCCCCACGCAATAAAACTTGCTGGCATCGATGCAAAGGTAACTGGCCATCGAACCAACGGTTTCCGCCAGCACCACCGAGGCGCCGCCGTGCAGCAAACCGTAGGGCTGATGGGTACGATGGTCGATGACCATGCTCGCGGTCAGCGATTCTTCGTCGAACGCTTCGAAGCGGATGTCCAGCACTTCGCCGATCGTGTTCTTCTGGATTGCGTTCAACTGCTCGATGTTCGGAGTGGTACGCCACAAGCTCATCGCAGACTTCCTTTGTTGTTGTAGTGGTCGCTCAATCCTGCCACAGCACCGCCTCGCTGCGCTCGCTCCATTCCTCGAAACGCGCGCCATAGGTGTCTTCGATGACGTTGCGTTTGATCTTCAGGGTCGGCGTCAGGAAGCCGTTTTCCACCGCCCAACTGTCCTTGACCACCACCAACCGACGCAGGCGTTCATGCTTGTCGAGTACGGCGTTGACCTCTTCCAGCAGTTTCTCAAGGCTCGAATGCAGGCTCGCCCGGCCCTCGTCTTGATTGACCGTCGACAACACGCACAAACCCAACGGGGCACTCAAACCGTCACCGACCACGCACACCTGTTCGATCCGTGAATGCACCGCCAGACGATTTTCGATCGGTGCCGGGGCAACATATTTGCCCTTGCTGGTCTTGAAGATCTCCTTGAGTCGGCCAGTCAGGCGCAGGCGCCCTTCAGCATCCTGTTCGCCCTTGTCACCGGTGCGCAGAAAACCGTCCTCGGTCAACGTTTCAGAGGTTTTCTGCGGTTCCTTGAAATAGCCGAGCATGTTCGCCTGACTGCGCACCTGCACCTCGCCCGACGCATCGATACGTACTTCGACATCCGGGCACGGCTTGCCGATCCAGCCCTGCTTGTATTGCCCCGGCAGGCAGATGTGCGAGTAGCCGCAACTCTCGGTCATGCCGTAGACCTCCAGCACATCCAGGCCTAGTTTCTGATACCAGGCGAGCAAGGTCTGCGGCACCGGCGCGGCACCGGACAGCGCCACGCGCAAAGCATCCAGCCCCAGGCCTGCCAGTACCTTGTGTCCAACGCGCTTGCCAATGAAGGGCAGACCGAGAAGAAAATCCAGACGTTTCGCCGGGATCTTGCTGTACACGCCCATCTGGAATTTGGTCCAGATGCGTGGCACGCCGAACATCGCGGTCGGCCGCGCTCGCTGCAGGTCAGTGATGAAGGTCTCAAGGCTCTCGGCGAAGAAAACCGTCTGCCCGGTGTAGATCGACGCCAGTTCTACGAACATGCGCTCGGCGACGTGGCACAGCGGCAAGTACGAGAGCAATCGATCGTTCTCGTTAAGCCCGAACAGTTGCGTGCCGCGTGTCGTGGCGAAACCGAGATTGGCAAAACTGTGCATCACGCCTTTGGGCAGGCCGGTGGTGCCGGAGGTGTAAATGATCGTCGCCAATTGCTCGGCCGCCGGACGTGGATCGTCCTGAATTGGCGAGCTGCGCTGCAAGTCCGCCCAACTGAAATTGAAATCCCCGGGCGGGTGCAGCGGCAGGCTGATGGTCGGCAGATCCGCCGGCACGCCTTTGGACATGCCCGGCCAGTCGTCGAGTTTGCCAATGAACGCGAGAACGCTTTCCGAGTGATTGAGCACCTGCGCTACGGAGTCGGCGGTGAGATTGGGATACAGCGGAACAGAAACGTGCCCGGCCATCCAGATCGCCAGATCGGCGATGATCCAGTGCGCACAGTTTTTCGAGATCAGGGCGATATGGCTGCCCTGCGGCAATTCCCGCGCACGCAACCAATGCGCGGCGCAGCGGGCCTGATGGCCGACATCCGCCCAGCTCAGCGTCTCGACCTGGCCGCCGCCAATGGGCTGCACGAGGAAGCGCTGGCGCGGGTGCCGGGCTTCACGTTCGTAGAACACGTCCAGCGGCAAACGGAAGGCGGCAGACATGCGACTCGCTCCTGTTTTTTGGGTCTGGAGCAAGCGTAGTCAACCAAGCAAGTGCTTGGTTGGAAAATTCACACAAATAATTTCAGGGTGTACGCGGTACCTGTAGGAGTGAGCCTGCTCGCGATAGCGGTGTATCAGTCAGCATTAATGCCGAATGAAACGGCCTCATCGCGAGCAGGCTCACTCCTACAGGGGTCGGTGTTTACAACTTCAGGGATGTTTGAGGCTGTTGAGGGTCATGGAGCCGATCAGCAGCTCTGCGCTTTCAAGCTCAGCCAACCCGGCGGTACTGACCTTCTCCGGCGGATACCCGGCGCCATGCTGCAAATAGCTGAGCAAATTGCCCACCAACGGGTTGTGGCTGACCAGCAGGACGTTGCTCACCGAGACCAATTGATCGGTGACTTTGTCCGGGTCAACCTCCGGCGTCAGCCACTCGACCGTGCGAATTTCCGGCTCGAAACCCAGCGCCTCACGGACAATCTGCGCAGTCTGTTGCGCGCGCAGATAAGGGCTGGCGTAGATCGCCGTCAGCGGCTGGCCGATCAAATGGGCCGCGCTGTTCAAGACTTCTTTACGACCGTGCTCGGTCAGCTCCCGTTCGGAGTCAGGGCATGAGCCGTAACGCACGGCCTCACCGTGACGCAATACCCAGAGTTTCATAGCTTGGGTTCCTCATCTCGAACCGGATGCGGTGCCGGTGCGACGGCGTGCGGCGCTTCACCTTCCGGAGTACGCGGGGTTGGCCAGTCGGCGAACGGCCACGGTTTCTGGTCGCTGTGGAAACTGCCGAAACGGCCGATCTGCGCCAGAAACTGGCTCAGGCTGTCGCCGAAATTCATCAGGCTGGCGCTCGGGGCGCCATAGATCAAACGATAGATCAATTGCACCAGCACCACCGCGCCGAGGATGAACTGCGCCACTTGCCAGACCAGCACGTAGACGATCATCCACAACACACGCAGAAGGATGGATTCGTACTTGGCTTCGGTTTTCGGATCGTTCATGACTTGCTCCGTGCTGAATCAGTTGAAACCACTGGTGGAAATAAAATCGACGTCGGTTTTCGGTTCGGCTCGCATCAGTAGACCGATCACCTGTTCCAGCGTGCGTCCTTCGAACAGGATTGCGTGCAGCCCGGCGACCAGCGGCATGTACACGCCGACTTCCTGAGACTTGGCCTTGAGCACCTTCAAGGTGTTGACCCCTTCAGCGACTTCACCGAGACGTGACACCGCTTCGTCGAGACTCAAGCCCTGACCCAGCGCAAAACCGACTTGATAGTTGCGACTCTTCGGCGACGAACAGGTCACGATCAGATCGCCGACACCGGCCAGACCGAGGAAGGTCATGGGATTAGCGCCCTGATTCACGGCAAAACGGGTCATTTCCGCCAGTGCCCGGGTGATCAGCATGCTCTTGGTGTTCTCGCCCATTTCCAGCGCCACCGCCATGCCGGCGATGATCGCGTAAACGTTTTTCAACGCTCCGCCCAACTCGACACCGAAACGGTCAGCACTGGCGTAAACGCGGAAGGTACGACCGTGCAGCGCGGCTTGCACGGCTTTACACAGTTCTTCGTCTTCGCTGGCGACCACGGTGGCGGTCAGTGCGTGCTCGGCGATCTCGCGCGCCAGGTTCGGCCCGGACAGCACGCCGATGCGCGCCTGCGGGGCGATCTCTTCGAGAATCTGGCTCATCAGCTTGAAGGTCTGCGCTTCGATGCCCTTGGTCAGGCTGACCAGCATCTTGCCGCTCAACCGCTCGGCGTGGGCGGCGAGTACCGTGCGCAGCGCGCTGGATGGCAGCGCGACAAAACACAAATCGCAGGCGTCGAGGGTTTCCTGCAGGTCGGTGACGGCGGTCACACCTGGCAGAATCTTGATGCCTTTGAGGTAACGTGGGTTTTCGCGATTGACCCGGATGGCCTCGGCCTGCTCGGGGTCACGCATCCACTGCCGGACTTGATGGCCATTCTCGGCCAAAAGATTGGCCACGGCGGTACCAAAACTTCCGCCTCCCAGGACCGCAATCGGGCGCTGTTCAGTCATATGCAATCCGTTAATCCATACCAGTGGCGATGCCGGCATTATACGGGGCGACCCGGTCGCGGCCAGCCCCTGCGTCAATTACCGACACTTGTAGGAAGAAGACCAATAAAACCTAGGAAAATGCCTGCAACGTGACTGGAAATGTCGCTGCCCTCGGTTAACATGCGCGCCAATTCATCGCTATCAAGGTTGTGTCGTGTCTTTTGGCTCTGCGTCCCCGCGTTCGTCCGTGTTACTGGCGCTGCTGTTCAGCCCGGTATTAATGGCGGACGACCTGTTCATGGACAACGAAGCACTGCCCCAGGTGCTGACCGCCACGCGCCTGAAGCAGACACCGGCGGAAGTGCCGGGAAGCATGACCGTAATTGACAACGAACTGATCCACGCCAGCGGTGCCCGCGATATCAGTGAACTGCTGCGACTGGTGCCGGGGATGATGGTCGGCAACATCAGCGGCAATCAGGCGGCGGTCAATTACCACGGCACCAACGCCAGCGAAGCGCGGCGCATGCAGGTGCTGATCGACGGTCGCTCGGTGTACCGCGCCGGTTTGTCCACGGTGGACTGGAGCGATATCCCGGTGGCCATGGAAGACATCGAGCGCATCGAAGTTTTTCGCGGCCCGAACACTGTCAGCTACGGTGCCAACGCGCTGATGGCGGTGGTCAATATCATCACGCGAAACCCAGCGGACAGCCACGGTACGCGGCTGAAGTACACCCGTGGTCAGCGCGGCATCAACGATTTCTACGCCAGCCAGGGCACCGGCTGGAATGGCGGCGACTTGCGCCTGTCGTTGTCCGGGCAGGAAGACGACGGCTTCGACAGCGATCGCAGCGGCGCCGATTATCGTGACAGTCGCCGCTTGAACCGTTTCAGTCTCGCGGTCAGCCACACCCTCAGCGATAACCAGAGCCTCGACTGGCAGGTTAATGCAAAGGACGGCAGCAACCAGCGGCCCTACACCTATCGTCCGGTGTTTTCCGGGATTACTGCCGCCGGGAACAACTCCGACGTGGTCGCCAAGGATTACGCCGGCTCGGTGCGCTGGAACCTCGACATCAATCCCGAACACAGCCTCTATATACAAGGCTCGGCGCAACACTGGGATCGTCAGCAAACCTGGCGCGCCTGCGATGCCGAGGTGTCGTTCAGCCCCGAACTGACGCAACTGTGGCAACTCAACCCGAATTACACCGAACGCCTGGCGCGCAACATCACCCGTTTCACCGGCCCCGGCGCTGCGCCCGGCACCCCGCTGGAAATGGCCCTGGCCAATCAGGTGCTTGAGCAATGGCGTAACGGCGCCAGTCGAACCCTGTGCGGCGACATCGACCAGAGCGCGCGGGAATCGCGTTACGACCTCGAATTGCAGGACACCCTCAGCCTGTCCGACAGCCTGCGTCTGGTTAGCGGCATGAACTATCGTTACGACCGCGCCGACTCCGAAACCTACTTCAACGGCACACTGGACGACACCACGTGGCGCGCGTTCGGCCAACTGGAATGGCGCGCCACGGAACACTGGCTGTTGCAGGGCGGAGCGATGTTTGAAGACACGCAACTGATCGGCAGCTCGCTGACCCCGCGATTTGCCGTCAATTACCTGATCAACCCGCGCCACGGCCTGCGCGCGGTTTACTCGGAAGCGATCCGCTCGCCGGACATGTTCGAGAACAACGTCAACTGGAGCTATCAGGTCAGCAACCTGCGGCCTTCGGCTTACGGCCAGTCGTCGGCGCGGTACTTCGTCAAGACGCGCGGCCCGGGCGATCTCGATCAGGAGCACATGCGCTCGCGGGAGCTGGGCTACAACGGCTACTTCGCTGAGCTGGGCCTGGCCCTGGATGTGAAGCTGTTCTACGACGAGATCACCGGAATGATCAGTGAACCGCTGCGTAACAACCAATACATCGCCAGCAACGCCAACAGCTCGCGGTTTCGTGGCACCGAAACCCAGCTCGACTGGCGCGTGAGCCTGGCCGACCGCTTGCGGTTCACCTACGCCTTCGTCGATGCCGAAGCGAGCAATCCGCTGGATCAGCAATTCACTTCGCGTAACAGTGGTTCGGCCGGTTGGCTGCGCGATTGGGGCCATGGCTGGAACAGCGCCCTCTTCTATTACGGCGATAACGCGCTCAATGGCTACCGTTTCGAGCGGGTCGACACGCGCATCGCCAAACGCATCCCGCTGGGCAAAGCCCAGCTGCAACTGGCCGGCGTGCTGCAACAGCGCCTCGACCATGAGCCGACCACCTTCGTCGACAACAATTACGACGAGCGTCGGGTGATGTATTTCAGCGCTGAGCTGGAGTTCTAGGATGCGCTACGGGCCGTCACGGAAGCTGCCAACCCTTGGCCACTGGCTGGCCGGGGTCTGCCTGTTTCTGACCGCATGGCTGCATGGCGTGGCGGTGCAGGCCGCCGATATTCTGTTGACCGGTGCCGAGGAAAGTCCCGGCGTGCAAGCATTCGTCCAGGCACTCAGCGAATTGCGCCCGACTGACAACGTACGTTTCCAGCCGTTGGCCAGTCTGCCGGCACCGGGAAAACTGCCCGCCAGTCTGCGTCTGATTCTGCTCGACCTGCCGAGCCTCGACTGGCGCCTGCAAGACCCCCAAGGCCCGGCAACGCTGGTCCTGCGCATCAGTCGTCTGCAAGCGCGCCAGCGCCTCGGCAGCGCGCAACCGGCGCACCTGAGTTTGCTGTGGAGTGATCCACCACTGAGCCGCCAGTTGCAGTTGATTCGACGCATTCTGCCCCAGGCCCAGCGCATCGGCGTGCTCTTCGATCAACACAGCGAATTCCTCCTCAAGGAACTCAATCTCGCCGCCGAACCACTGAACCTGCAAATCGTCAGCCAGCGCTGGGACAACATCCACGACAGCCGCCCCCTGCAAACCGTACTGAAGAACAGCGACGTGTTACTCGGCCTCGACGACCCCGACCTGTACAACCCGAAAACCGCAAAAAACCTGCTGCTCAGCAGCTATTCACGGCAAGTCGCGCTGGTCGGTCCCAACGTGGCGTTCGTCCGCGCCGGCAGCCTGGCGAGTACCTACAGCGATCAGAACGACTGGCTGGCCGTACTCGATCATTTGCTCGACCAATCACCGGCCAGTTGGCCGCGAACGCTCTACCCCGCACGTTTTAAAGTCTCAAGTAATGCGCAGGTCGCTCGTTCCCTAGGGATCGAGCCGCTAAATGAAGCGTCTGTCGCCCAAGCGCTGGCTGAAGGAGAACGCCGCCCATGAGTTTTCGTCGCCGTTGGGACATCAATACCCGCACCCAGTTGATCAGTCTGGGCCCGGCGCTGTTGTTGACCTTGTTGCTGATCAGCTTCTTTACCTTTGTGCGCATTCAGGATCTGCGCCAGGAGCTGAACCACACCGGCCAACTGATCGCCAACCAACTGGCACCCGCCACTGAATACGGGGTGATTTCCGGCAATAACGAAGTGCTGGAAAGCCTGCTCAAAGCGACACTGGCCACGCCCAACGTGCGTTTTCTCGAAATACAGGACAGCGCCAACCGGATTCTGGTGTACGTCGAACAGCCCGCCGCCGCGCACAGTCGCCCGCATCAGGTTGAAGTGTTTCAGGCACCGGTGCGCCTGCAACGCATCGCCCTGCACAATGATTTCTTCCAGGACGGTAAGGTCAGCAACGGCGGGGCCAGCGAGGACTATCTGGGTCGAGTGATCGTCGGCTTGTCCAACGATGCCTTCAGCCAGCGCCAGCAGGAGATTCTGTTCAAGGCCGGGATTCTCGCGCTGTTCGCCCTGCTCTTCACTTTTGTATTGGCACGACGCCTGGCCGGCAGCCTGTCGCAGCCGATTCGCGACATCGGCGATGCGGTCAAGGCGATTCAGGACGGCGATTACAAAACGCCGCTGCCGATTGTCGATGACACCGAACTGGGCGCGCTGTCGCAGCACATCAACAACCTCGCCCAAGCGCTGGAACAAGCCAGCCGTGAGCAGCATCAAGCCATGGCGCAACTGATTCAGACCCGCGAAGAGGCGGAAAAGGCCAACAACGCCAAGTCGGACTTTCTGGCGATGATGAGCCACGAACTGCGCACGCCCATGAATGGCGTGCTGGGCATGCTGCAACTGCTGGAAACCACTGAGATGACCGAGGAGCAGGTCGAATATGCCGCCCTCGCCTCGGAGTCCACCGAACACCTTTTGAAAGTCATCAACGACATTCTCGACTTCTCGCGCATCGAACGCTCGGAGCTGGAACTGGAGCACATCCCGTTCAACCTCGCCGAACTGATCAGCGCCTGTGCGCAGTCGTTCCAGCACAGCGCGGTACAACGCGGTCTGGCGCTGAATCTGCGGATCCCGGACGACATGCGCGGTTTGCAGGTGCAGGGCGATCCGACGCGGATCCGACAGATTCTGGTCAACCTCGTCGGCAATGCACTGAAGTTCACCGAACAGGGTCGGGTCAGCATCGAGGCGCAGTGGCAATCGCTGGATCACGAATTGCTCTGGTTCACCTGTTCGGTGCGTGACAGCGGCATCGGTATTTCTTCTGAAAGTCTGGAGCTGATGTTCAACGCCTTCCAGCAGGCCGACAGTTCGATTTCACGACGTTATGGCGGCACCGGCCTCGGTCTGCCGATCGCACGTACATTGGCCGAACGCATGGGCGGCACCTTGCGCGCGCAGAGCGAGGAAGGTCGCGGTTCGGTGTTCACCCTGGAAATTCCCCTGGCACTCTATAAGCAGGCGCTGCCGCCCCTGGCTGCGCCACGTGCACTGAACGGCAACGAGCATGGTGAAGGACGCAATGTCTTGCTGGTCGAAGACAATCCAGTGAACCAGACCGTTATTGAAGCGATGCTGCGCAGTCTGGGCTTTACTGTCAGTGTCGCCACCGATGGCGCACAGGCCGTGCGCAGTGCCGAGGGCAGCGACTTTGAAGTGATTCTGATGGATTGCCGTTTGCCGATCATCGATGGCTACGAGGCTACCCGGCAGATCCGGCTGCTACCCGGACGCAGCGAAGTGCCGATCATCGCGCTGACCGCCAACGCCTTGCAGGGTGACCGCGAAACCTGCCTGTCGGCGGGCATGAACGATTATCTGGCGAAGCCGTTCAAACGTAATGATCTGCAGCAGATTCTGCAGCGCTGGGTGTCGTAGTGTGGGCCTTTCGACCATCTGCGACTGGCGTGAAAAGCGAAAGTGCGGCAGTCTTAGGCACCCGAACGAGCCTCAAAAGGGGCTTGAATAAAAATTTCAGTGCACAAGTGTACATTCATGTCCTTGGTGCTGTGACTTTCACCACAACGCAATAGTCTATGAGTAGGCTGCCGGTTCGAGGCATGAACGCTTCGAACGGTCGGGAAGATTTGCCCCACCTGCCGCATGGGATTATTGAGGAGCTCGCATGACCAAACAAAACGCCTTTACTCGGGAAGATCTGCTGCGCTGCAGTCGCGGTGAGCTGTTCGGCCCAGGTAACGCGCAACTGCCCGCCCCGAACATGCTGATGGTCGATCGCATCACCCTGATCAGCGAAGAAGGCGGCAAGTACGGCAAAGGTGAATTGGTCGCCGAGCTGGATATCAACCCTGACCTGTGGTTCTTCGCGTGCCACTTCGAAGGCGATCCGGTGATGCCGGGCTGCCTGGGTCTGGATGCCATGTGGCAACTGGTCGGTTTCTTCCTGGGCTGGCAAGGCCTGCCGGGCCGCGGCCGTGCGCTGGGTTCAGGCGAAGTGAAGTTCTTCGGTCAGGTGCTGCCGACCGCCAAGAAAGTCACCTACAACATTCATATCAAACGCGTCCTCAAGGGCAAGCTGAACCTGGCCATCGCCGATGGTTCGGTGACTGTCGACGGTCGCGAAATCTACACCGCCGAAGGCCTTCGCGTCGGCGTGTTCACCTCCACTGACAACTTCTAAGGGTTATTCGCATGCGCCGCGTCGTTATCACTGGTCTGGGCATTGTTTCGTGCCTGGGCAATGACAAAGAGACCGTCTCCGCTAACCTGCGTGCAAGCCGCCCTGGCATCCGGTTCAACCCGGAATATGCTGAAATGGGTCTGCGTAGCCAGGTTTCCGGCTCCATCGACCTCAACCTTGAAGAACTGATCGATCGCAAGATCTATCGCTTCGTCGGCCACGCAGCCGCGTACGCCTACCTGGCCATGAAAGACGCCATCACTGACTCCGGCCTGACCGAAGAGCAAGTGTCCAACCCGCGTACCGGCCTGATCGCTGGTTCCGGTGGTGCTTCCACGCTGAACCAGATGGAAGCGCTGGACATCCTGCGCGAGAAAGGTGTGAAACGTGTTGGCCCGTACCGCGTAACGCGGACCATGAGCAGCACCGTTTCCGCTTGCCTGGCCACGCCATTCAAGATCAAAGGCCTGAACTACTCCATCGCATCTGCCTGCGCCACCAGTGCTCACTGCATCGGTACCGCCATGGAACAGATCCAGATGGGCAAGCAGGACATCGTCTTCGCCGGTGGCGGTGAAGAAGAGCACTGGAGCCAGTCGTTCCTGTTCGACGCAATGGGCGCTCTGTCCAGCAAGCGTAACGACACCCCGGAACAAGCTTCCCGTGCCTACGACGCTGACCGTGACGGTTTCGTCATTGCCGGCGGTGGCGGTATGGTCGTGGTTGAAGAACTGGAACACGCTCTGGCCCGTGGCGCAAAAATCTACGCGGAAATCGTTGGCTACGGCGCGACCTCCGACGGCTACGACATGGTTGCCCCAAGTGGCGAAGGCGCGATCCGCTGCATGCAGATGGCGATGTCCACCGTTGATACCCCGATCGACTACCTGAACACCCACGGCACCTCGACTCCGGTCGGCGACGTCGCGGAAATGAAAGGTGTGCGTGAAGTGTTCGGCGACAAGGCACCGGCGATCAGTTCGACCAAGAGCCTGTCCGGTCACTCCCTGGGCGCCGCCGGCGTTCACGAAGCGATCTACTGCATGCTCATGATGGAAGGCAACTTCATTGCCGGCTCCGCCAACATCGACGAGCTGGACCCAGAAGTGGCCGACCTGCCGGTGCTGACCAAGACCCGCGAAAACGCCACCATCAACACTGTGATGAGCAACAGCTTCGGCTTCGGCGGCACCAACGCCACGCTGGTACTGAAGCGCTGGGAAGGCAAGTAATTCCCCCCGCTTGAGCCACACACAAAAACGCCCCGACTGGTTCGGGGCGTTTTTTTTGCCTGCGCAAAACTCATGGCCGACACAAACCCCCTGTGTAGGAGCTGCCGAAGGCTGCGATCTTTTGACTTTGACTTTTAAAAGACAAGATCAAAAAATCGCAGCCTTCGGCAGCTCCTACACAAGGGTTCGCATGGGTCTAAAAATGAAACTTCTGTCATGAAACTTTGCCCCCTGCGACCGAATGTCGCGGATTACGCGGGCTGCAGCACTGTTGCAAAAAACGCAATAACACCTTGCGCAAATCAAGCGTTTACTTAGCAAGCTAACAAATCATATAAAAGAGTCCTGCACACGCCTTGCTGCAGATAACTTGAGATTTGGAGCTAGCAGATGACTGTAAAAGTAACTGAACGCGACGATTCACACATGTCCCACGAAGGCGTAGCCGCCGGTATCCGCATCTGGGACGTGCATCAACAAGACTTGCTGGTCGGCATGTTCCACAACGAGATCGATGCCCACAACTACAAGGCCGAACTCGAAGTGCAAGAGCAACAACGCGAAACCCGTTCCTCCTGATTCAACCACAGCATTGAAAACGACAAACCCCGCCATGAGCGGGGTTTGTCGTTGTTACAGCTTTATCGGTTTACCACATCAGGTCATCAGGGATCTGATACGCCGCGTACGGATCGTCCTCGGTGCTGACCTCTTCGGTCTGCACGTTGAGCTGGACGATGCGCTGTGGATCGCGCTCCTGGATCTTCAGGGCCGCTTCACGCGGGATCACTTCGTAGCCGCCGGCATGGTGCACGATCGCCAGCGAACCGCTGCTGAGCTTGTTGCGCATCAGCGTGTTGACCGAGATGCGCTTGACCTTCTTGTCGTCGACGAAGTTGTAGTAGTCCTCGGTGGTCAGCTTTGGCAGACGCGAGACTTCGATCAGTTGCTTGACCTGTGCTGCACGCGCCTTGGCTTCGGCTTTCTCTTTCTGCTGGCGGTTCAGCTCCTGATCGCGTTTGACCTTCTCGGCCATGGCTTCCTGGGCGGCACGCTGCTGCGAGTCATCCAGTTCGATCTGACCTTTGTGCGCCAGACGTTGCTGCTTTTGCTTGTCCTTGCTGACCTGCTTGGCCTGCTTTTGGTTGACCAGGCCTGCTTTGAGCAACTGGTCGCGAAGGGAAATACTCATGGTGCTTACTCACTTGGGCAGTGGCTCAGCCGCAGCCGGGCAAATTCTTTTCCTGACGTTTGGCTTCACCCCACAGGGCGTCCAACTCTTCGAGGGTGCAATCTTCTATGGGACGGTGGGTGTCGCGCAATGCCTGTTCGATAAATCGGAAACGTCTTTCGAACTTGCCGTTGGCGCCACGCAGCGCAGTTTCCGGGTCGACCTTCAGATGCCGGGCCAGGTTGACCACGGAAAACAGCAGATCGCCGATCTCGTCAGCCACGGCGACGGGATCGTTTTCGGACATGGCTTCGAGGACTTCATCGAGTTCTTCGCGCACCTTGTCCAGCACCGGCAAGGCATCCGGCCAGTCGAAACCGACCTGGCCTGCGCGCTTCTGCAACTTGGCCGAGCGCGACAATGCCGGCAACGTCGCCGGCACGTCATCGAGCAGTGACAGTTGCTCGGGCGCGGCAGATTTCTCCGCGCGCTCTTCAGCCTTGATCTCTTCCCAGCGCTGCTTGACCTGTTCTTCGCTCAAGCGCGGCACATCCAGCGGCGCGTAGAGATCGCCGGTGGGAAACACGTGGGGATGACGACGGATCAGCTTGCGGGTAATGCTGTCGATCACCCCGGCGAATTCAAAGCGTCCTTCTTCCTTGGCCAACTGGCTGTAATACACCACCTGGAACAGCAGATCGCCCAGCTCACCCTGCAAGTGATCGAAGTCGCCGCGTTCGATGGCGTCGGCCACTTCGTAGGCTTCTTCGAGGGTGTGCGGAACGATGGTCGCGTAGGTTTGCTTGATGTCCCACGGGCAACCGTACTGTGGATCGCGCAGACGGTTCATCAGGTGGAGCAGGTCTTCAAGGCTGTAAATCATTTAGCTGTCTCACCACAAAATCCTGTAGGAGTGAGCCTGCTCGCGATCGCGGTGTATCAGCCACCATTAATGTTGACTGACACTCCCTCATCGCGAGCAGGCTCACTCCTACATTGGTCATCTTCAGGGCGTGCGGTTACGCCGCGTTTCGATGATGTTCGGCAACTGCGAAATCCGCCCGAGCAAGCGCCCCAGCGCATCCAGCCCCGGAATCTCGATCGTCAGGGACATCAGCGCGGTGTTGTCTTCCTTGTTCGAGCGGGTGTTGACCGCCAACACGTTGATGCGCTCGTTGAGCAGCACCTGCGAGACGTCACGCAGCAGACCGGAACGGTCGTAGGCGCGGATGACGATGTCGACCGGATAGGTGAGCACCGGCACCGGGCCCCAACTGACCTGGATGATCCGCTCCGGCTCGCGCCCACCCAGTTGCAGCACCGAGGCGCAGTCCTGACGGTGAATGCTCACGCCACGCCCCTGAGTGATGTAACCCACGATCGCATCGCCCGGCAGCGGCTGGCAGCAGCCGGCCATCTGCGTCATCAGGTTGCCGACGCCCTGGATCTGAATGTCGCCGCGCTTGCCCGGTTTGTAACCGGTGGCTTTGCGCGGAATCAGTTCCAGCTGCTCGTTGCCGCGTTCCGGTTCGACCAGTTGCTGCGCGAGGTTGACCAGTTGCGCCAGACGCAGGTCGCCGGCACCGAGGGCGGCGAACATGTCTTCGGCGGTTTTCATGTTGGCCTTGTCGGCCAGCTTGTCGAAGTCCACCGCAGGCAGACCGAGGCGCGTCAGTTCGCGCTCGATCAGGGTTTTACCGGCGGCGACGTTCTGGTCGCGCGCCTGCAATTTGAACCAGTGAACGATCTTCGCCCGCGCCCGCGAGGTGGTGACGTAACCGAGGTTGGAGTTCAGCCAGTCGCGGCTCGGCGTACCGTGCTTGCTGGTGATGATCTCGACCTGCTCACCGGTCTGCAGGCTGTAGTTGAGCGGCACGATGCGCCCGTTGATCTTCGCGCCACGGCAGTTGTGACCGATCTCGGTGTGCACGCGGTAGGCGAAGTCCAGTGGCGTCGCGCCTTTCGGCAAGTCGATGGCGTGGCCGTCGGGGGTGAAGATGTAGACCCGATCCGGCTCGATATCGACGCGCAGCTGTTCGGCCAGACCACCGATATCGCCCAGCTCTTCGTGCCACTCGAGGACCTGTCGCAGCCAGGAGATTTTCTCTTCGTAGTGGTTCGAGCCGGATTTGACGTCGGTGCCCTTGTAGCGCCAGTGCGCGCAGACACCGAGCTCGGCCTCTTCGTGCATCGAGTGCGTACGGATCTGCACCTCGAGCACTTTACCCTCAGGGCCGATCACCGCCGTGTGCAGCGAGCGGTAGCCGTTCTCTTTAGGGTTGGCGATGTAGTCGTCGAATTCTTTCGGGATGTGCCGCCACAAGGTGTGGACGATGCCGAGCGCGGTGTAGCAGTCGCGCATCTCCGGCACCAGCACGCGCACCGCACGCACGTCGTAGATCTGGCTGAATTCCAGACCCTTGCGCTGCATTTTGCGCCAGATCGAATAGATGTGTTTGGCTCGGCCGCTGATGTCGGCGTCGACGCCGGTGGCCTGCAATTCGTCCTTGAGCTGGGTCATCACGTCGGCGATGAAACGCTCGCGATCAAGCCGTCGCTCGTGGAGCAACTTGGCGATCTGTTTGTATTGATCCGGCTCGAGGTAACGGAAGGACAAGTCCTCCAGTTCCCATTTGATATGACCGATGCCGAGGCGGTGCGCGAGCGGCGCATAGATATCGAACACTTCGCGAGCGACGCGGTTACGCTTTTCGTCGTCGGCGGTTTTCACCGCACGAATGGCGCAGGTACGTTCGGCGAGTTTGATCAGGGCAACGCGAACATCATCGACCATCGCCACGAGCATCTTGCGCAGGTTTTCCACCTGCCCTTGCGTGCCCATGACCATCGACTGACGCGGGCTGAGGCTGGCACTGATGGCGGCCATGCGCTGCACGCCGTCGATCAGCTTGGCCACCACCGGACCGAAGCGCTGGCCGACGGCCGCGAGTTCGATCTGGCCTTCGCGCACGCCGCGATACAAAACCGCTGCGACCAGCGAATCCTGATCGAGCTTGAGGTCGGCGAGAATCTCGGCGATTTCCAGGCCCGTACTGAAGCTGCCGGAGCCTTCGGCCCACAGATTCTTCCTGGCATTGGACTGTTGTTCGGCCTCGCGAGCGAACTCGCAGGCTTCTTTCAAGGCTTCGCGATCCAGTGCCAGATCGACACTGACCGCGTGATCGAGCCAAGCCTCGAGATTGATACTGCCGTCAGTGTTGATCGGCTGGTGTGCTCTCACCTGTACCATCTTGCTTTACCTTCCCTACGACGCAGATTCAATGCGTCAAATCGCTGACCCTTGTTGCCCGTTTGCGCTCGCGGGGCTAAAGCGAGCGCTGCACGGACAGATCAGGCGGATTCAGACGAGCCATCCTGGCTCGCTTCAAATAACGCCATGGCCTCGACATGTGCCGTCTGAGGAAACATATCGAGAATCCCGGCACGTTTTAACCGGTAGCCCTGCTTGATCAATTCGACCGTATCGCGCGCCAGAGTTGCAGGGTTGCACGACACATACACCAACCGTTTGGCACCCAGGGTCGCCAGCTTGCGAACCACCTCGAAAGCACCGTCACGCGGTGGGTCCAAGAGTACCGCAGAAAAGCCGTTTCCGATCCACTGGGCATCGGTCAAAGGCTGGGATAAATCGGCTTGAAAAAACTTTGTGTTATGCAAATTGTTACTAGCGGCGTTGGCTTCAGCGCGATCAACCATGGTCTGCACGCCTTCGACCGCCACCACTTCCCGCACGGTTTTGGCCAGCGGCAAGGCAAAGTTGCCCAGGCCGCAGAACAGATCCAGCACGCGCTCGTCGCTACCGGGTTTCAGCCAGTCCAGCGCTTGCGCAACCATGGCTTCGTTGACGCCGGCGTTGACCTGGATGAAGTCGCCGGGCCGGTACGCCAAATTCAGATCCCACTGCTCCAGGCGATAGCCCAGCGCCTGGGTCGCATCGACCGGTTGCGGCTCGCCTTCGCCATGCAGCCACAGCTGCGCTTCATGGAACTGGCAGAAGTCCTTGAGGATGGTCAGATCCGCTTCGGACAACGGCGCCATGTGCCGCAGCAACACCGCAAGAGACGAGCCGCTGAACAACTCGACATGCCCCAGCGCCTGCGGTTTGCTCAAACGACGAAGCATCTCCGGCAAACGGGTCATGATCGGTTGCAAGGGCTGTACCAGCACCGGGCATTCGTTGATCGCGACGATGTCCTGGCTGCCGGCGGCACGGAAACCGACTTCGAGTTTCTTCGCCTTCATGTCCCAGCGCACCGCGATGCGGGCACGACGGCGATAGCCGAATTCGGGACCGGTCAGCGGCGCTGCCCACGCTTCGGGTTCGACACCGGCGACACGCGACAATTGCTCGGCGAGCATGCGCTGTTTCAGGGCAAGCTGTTCGCTGTGGGGCAAATGCTGGACGCTGCAACCGCCGCAACGACCGGCGTGCTGACACGGTGCCGGGCGACGCAGTTCGCTGGCCTTGAACACGCGTTCGGTGCGCGCCTCGACCACTTTGCCGTGGGCGCCGAGTACTCGCGCTTCGACCTCTTCACCGGCGAGGGCGCCGAGGACGAACCAGGTTTTACCTTCGAAAAACGCGATACCGCGACCGTCATTCGCCAGGCGCTCAATGCTCAAGCGCTGCTTTTTGCCGGTCGGAATTTGCGCGGCCTTGCTCCCGCCCGTGGGCTGGAAGCGCAGGCCTCTCTCGTGCTTGGCCATCAGTTAGGCGCGTCGAAAATGCCGGTCGACAGGTAACGGTCGCCACGGTCGCAGATGATCGCGACGATCACCGCGTTTTCAACTTCTTTGGACAGGCGCAACATCGCTGCCACCGCACCGCCCGAGGACACACCGCAGAAGATACCTTCTTCGCGGGCCAGACGACGGGTCACGTCCTCGGCCTCGCTTTGCGCCATGTCGACGATACGGTCGACGCGATCGGCCTGATAAATTTTCGGCAGGTATTCCTGCGGCCAGCGGCGGATGCCGGGAATGGCCGAGCCTTCCATAGGTTGCAGACCGACGATCTGCACGCTGTCGCTCTGCTCTTTCAAGTAGCGCGACACGCCCATGATGGTGCCGGTGGTGCCCATCGAACTGACGAAATGGGTGATGGTGCCCTGGGTCTGACGCCAGATTTCCGGGCCGGTGGTGGTGTAGTGCGCCTCGGGGTTGTCACCGTTGGCGAACTGATCGAGCACCTTGCCACGGCCTTCGGCTTCCATACGCTGGGCGAGGTCGCGGGCGCCTTCCATGCCTTCTTCCTGGCTGACCAGGATCAGCTCGGCACCGTACGCGGTCATCGCCGCTTTACGCTCGGCGCTGGAGTTGTCCGGCATGATCAGGATCATCTTGTAACCCTTGATCGCAGCGGCCATGGCCAGCGCGATCCCGGTGTTGCCCGAGGTCGCTTCGATCAGCGTATCGCCGGCGTGGATCTGCCCGCGCAACTCGGCGCGGGTGATCATCGACAACGCCGGACGGTCCTTGACCGAACCCGCCGGGTTATTCCCTTCGAGCTTGAGCAATAGGGTGTTGCTGGTAGCACCGGGCAGGCGCTGCAAACGCACCAGCGGCGTGTTGCCGACGCAATCGGCGATGGTTGGGTACTGCAGGGTCATGGCGTATTCGCAATCCAGACGTGCGGGGGCGCCTATCATACCGGCAAACCCGCGCAGGCCATATCACGCAAAGTGCGGTGCTTATGGTTTATGGGAATAAGCAGCAATAGTCTCACCGCTGGTGAGACTTTTACGCTGGGTCATCTTTGTTTGCGGCGATGCGAATGGCCTCATCGCTGGCAAGCCAGCTCTCACAGTGACCCGTGTCGCTCTATTAATAGTGTCAGCAGTGCTGAGACTGTCTTGTATTACTCAAACAATCTGCGCGTGAAACACACTCCCTGTGGGAGCTGGCTTGCCAGCGATAGCGTCAGTCGGCGCAACACCGTCATCCGCCAGCAAGCGCAAATTCAGCCGCAACCCCGCCCCGCTGTTCTCCGCCCAAATACTGCCGCCCTGACGCTGCACGGCATTGCGCGCGATGCTCAGCCCTAAGCCAAATCCACCATCACCGGGCCGCGAGCCGTCGAGGCGGGTGAACGGCGAAAAGATCCGCTCCAGATCCCCTTCCGCTACGCCACCGCCCTGATCCTCCAGCCACAGGCGCCAGTAATCGCCATCGCGCCGGCCATCGAGGCGCACAATCCCGCCCGCAGGCGAATGCCGAATCGCGTTGCGCAAAATGTTCTCCAGCGCCTGCGCCAGGGTATTCAAGTTGCCACGCACCCAACATGAGGACTCGACCGCGCACTGCAATTGCAGACTCGGCCAGCCGCTTTCATAACAGGCGTTATCGGTGAGCATTTCCCACAGGGCCTGAATCTGAATCGCCTCGTCGGGCAATGGCGAGCGCTCGGTATCGAGCCAGGCCAGTTGCAGGGTGTCTTCGACCAGTCTTTGCATACCGTCGACTTCGCGACCGATACGTTCGCGTAGCTGCACCAAATCTTGCTCGCTTTCGCTGGCCACGCGCAGCCGGCTCAGCGGCGTGCGCAATTCGTGGGACAGATCGCGCAGCAATTGCTGTTGCAGAGCGACGGTGGATTGCAGGCGCTCGGACATCGAATCGAATGCCCGCGCCAGTTCACCGAGTTCATCCGGCCGTTGGGTAATGCCGCTCGACAGCCGCACATTCAATTGATCGGCGCGCCAGGCGTTGGCCTGTTCGCGCAGGTTGTTCAGGGGCACGACCAGCAAGCGGTACAGACCGACACACAGCAATAACGTGAACAACCCCGGAATCACGCCGTTGGTGATGACGCGCCAGAACACCCGGTACTTGCCCGGAACAAATCGTTCGGGCAATTCGATCACCAGGCTGCCGGCAGACGGCTCTTTGGGAAAAGGAATGCGCAACCACGGCCGGCCTTTCTTGTGGATCGGCCAGTCGAGCCCGCGCAAGAAGGTCAGGTGCTGAATCTCCTGATCATTCAGCGGATCATTGCTCAACGACTGTAAGTTGCCACCGATCACACCGACCCAACTGGCTTCGCGCAACTCCATGCTCTGCAACCAGTCATCGACCCCGCTGCGGCCGCCGTGCTGCCAGGCCTGTTCCGCTTGCGCGGCGTAACGCGTCAGAGTGCCGCGCGCGTCGTCGGAGAGGAACTGGTTGCGCTCCTCCATATAACGTCCCCACGACCAGCTCAGCCAGATCATCAGCAGACAAAATGCGACCAGCAGAAACGCCAGTTTCCAGAACAGCGAATGCCGCCCCGGCAGTTCAGAGCGTTTCATCGGCGGCGCTCAGAACGTAACCCTTGCCCCAGACCGTACGCACTTCACGCTCGGTGTAACCGATGGCTTTGAGTTTGCGGCGGATCTGGCTGATGTGCATGTCGAGACTGCGGTCGTGGGCCGCGTAGCCGCGCTGCAAAACGTGCTGGTAAAGGAAGGCTTTGCTCAGCACTTCCTCTTCGTTGCGATTGAGGGTTTCGAGCAAACGGAATTCGCTGCGGGTCAGCCCGGCGGGTTGTTCGCGGAAAAACACATCGCACTGTTGGTCATCGAATCGCAGCGTACCGACCGCCACTGGCGTCGCCAACGGTGCCGGGCGCCGATCCAGCGCAACCCGGCGCAGAATCGCTTCGATGCGCACATGCAACTCGGCCATGCTGAACGGCTTGGGCAAATAATCGTCGGCACCGAGACGGAAACCGCTGATGCGGTCCGCCTCGGCGCCGAGGGCCGACATCAGCAGCACCGGCGTCGAATGGCTCTGGCGCAACTGCGTCAACACCTGCAAACCGTCCAGGCCCGGCAAGAGAATATCCATCAGCACCACGTCGAACGGCTGGCGCGTGGCGATGCTCAGGCCCTCCTGGCCGTTCTGGCACCACGTCACCTGAAAGCCGCTGCGGCCCAGATGTTCGTGAACATAGGCGCCGAGTACCGGATCGTCTTCGATGGAGAGAATGCGTGGCTGGCCAGCGGAAACAGGAGTCATGAGTATCTGCAAGTAATTCTCAGTTGAGACTGATTATTCAAGATTGCCGAGCATCGGGCAACTCAAGGTTGACCGAGCTGACCAACGAGCAGCGACGCCCTGCCCCGACGCGAGCGCATTTTTCCGGAGATTGCCCGCGAGCAAATCGCTACACTGCGCCAATGTCGCGTGCCGGATGCACGCATGAGTCAACAGATCAGCGGGATGCAGGAGATAGGCGTGCTCAAGAAACTGGGAATCAAAGGTCGCGTGTTATTGCTGACCTTGTTGCCGACCAGCCTGATGGCGCTGGTGCTGGGTGGTTATTTCACCTGGACGCAGCAGGCCGACTTGCAGACCCAATTGATGCAGCGCGGCGAAATGATTGCCGAGCAACTGGCGCCGCTGGTGGCACCCGCCATGGGCCATGGCAACAGCGAATTGCTGGAGCGCATCGCCACGCAATCCCTTGAACAGCCGGACGTGCGCGCGGTGACCTTCCTCGCCCCGGACCGCTCACCGCTGGCGCATGCCGGCCCGACCATGCTCAATCAGGCACCGAGCGGCGACAGCGCGCATTTGCAACGGCGCAGTGGCAATGACGCGACGCGTTACCTGATGCCGGTGTTCGGCAAACATCGCAACCTCGCCGGCGAACTGATCCCGGAAGAATCCGAGCGACTGCTTGGCTGGGTCGAATTGGAGCTGTCGCATAACGGCATGTTGCTGCGCGGTTATCGCAGCCTGTTTGCCAGTCTGCTGCTGATTGCCGCGGGTCTGGCGGGGGCCGCACTGCTGGCATTGCGCATGGGCCGCACCATCAACCGTCCGCTGAGCCAGATCAAGCAAGCCGTCGCGCAACTCAAGGATGGCCATCTGGAAACGCGTTTGCCGCCACTGGGCAGCCAAGAGCTGGATGAACTGGCCTCCGGGATCAATCGCATGGCCGGCACCCTGCAGAACGCCCGCGAAGAACTGCAACACAGTGTCGATCAGGCCACCGAAGACGTGCGCCAGAACCTGGAAACCATCGAGATCCAGAACATCGAACTGGACCTGGCGCGCAAAGAAGCGCTGGAGGCGAGCCGGATCAAATCCGAATTCCTCGCCAACATGAGCCACGAGATCCGCACGCCGCTCAACGGCATTCTCGGCTTCACGCATCTGTTGCAGAAAAGCGAACTGACCCCGCGCCAGCTCGATTATCTGGGCACCATCGAAAAATCTGCCGACAGCCTGCTGGGGATCATCAACGAGATCCTCGACTTCTCGAAAATCGAGGCCGGCAAACTGGTGCTCGACCATATTCCGTTCAACCTGCGCGACCTGTTGCAGGACACCCTGACCATCCTCGCCCCTGCCGCGCACGCCAAGCAATTGGAGCTGGTCAGCCTGGTCTATCGCGACACACCGCTGTCACTGGTTGGTGACCCGCTACGCCTCAAACAGATCCTCACTAACCTGGTCAGCAACGCGATCAAGTTCACCCGCGAAGGCACCATCGTTGCCCGCGCGATGCTTGAAGATGAACACGAGGACAGCGTGCAGTTGCGCATCAGCATTCAGGACACCGGCATCGGCCTGTCGAATCAGGACGTGCGCGCGTTGTTCCAGGCCTTCAGTCAGGCCGACAACTCGCTGTCGCGGCAACCGGGCGGCACCGGCCTGGGGCTGGTGATTTCCAAGCGTCTGATTGAGCAGATGGGCGGCGAAATCGGCGTCGACAGCACACCGGGCGAAGGCTCGGAATTCTGGATCAGCCTGAGCCTGCCAAAAACCCGCGATGACGCCGAAGACTTGCCAGCCGCGCCGTTGCTCGGGCGCCGTGTGGCGGTACTGGAAAGTCATGAACTGGCGCGTCAGGCCTTGCAACATCAACTGGAAGATTGCGGCCTCGATGTCACGCCGTTCAATACGCTGGAAACCTTGACCAACGGCGTCACCGGCGCGCACCAGACCGATCAGGCGATTGATCTGGCGGTCATCGGCATCACCAGCAACGACATGCTGCCCGAGCGTTTGAATCAGCACATCTGGGACCTCGAACATCTGGGCTGCAAAGTGCTGGTGCTGTGCCCGACCACCGAACAGACGCTGTTCCATCTGTCGGTGCCGAACCCGCACAGTCAGTTGCAAGCCAAGCCGGCCTGCACACGCAAATTGCGCCGCGCGCTGGCCGATCTGGTCAACCCGCGCCAGCCGCGCAATGAGCCGGGGGAACCGCTGTCGAGCCGCGCGCCGAAAGTGCTCTGTGTCGACGACAACCCGGCCAACCTGCTGCTGGTGCAAACCCTGCTCGAAGACATGGGCGCCAAGGTGCTCGCGGTGGAAAGCGGCTACGCGGCGGTCAAAGCCGTACAAAGCGAGTCCTTCGATCTGGTGTTGATGGACGTGCAGATGCCGGGCATGGACGGCCGCCAGAGCACCGAAACCATTCGCCAGTGGGAAAGCGAGCGGCATTGCACGCCGCTGCCGATCGTCGCCCTCACCGCCCACGCCATGGCCAACGAAAAACGCGCATTGCTGCAAAGCGGCATGGATGACTACCTGACCAAACCGATCAGTGAGCGGCAACTGGCGCAGGTGGTGCTGAAGTGGACCGGACTGGCCTTGCGCAATCAAGGGCCGGAGCGGATCAGCGACAGCGCGGCGGGCAATAATGAACTGCCGGTGCTCGACCACGAGGAAGGTTTGCGCCTGGCCGCCGGCAAGGCTGATCTGGCCGCAGACATGCTGGCCATGTTGCTCGCCTCACTGGAAGCCGACCGCGAAGCCATCCGCACGGCGTGCGAAAACCGCGACCAGAATGCATTGATCGAACGCGTCCATCGCCTGCACGGTGCCACCCGTTATTGCGGCGTACCGCAATTGCGCGCGGCCTGCCAGCGCAGCGAAACCCTGCTCAAGCAGGACGACCCCAAGGCCGTGGCAGCGCTGGAAGAACTGGAGCGCGCGATCAACCGGCTCGCGGCGCAAGCGAAGATCAGCGCCTGATCCACGGCAATGCCGGTCAGCGCCGGCAGCGCTAAAGTGGGTTTGGGTGATTCAATCCGTGTCGATGTTCCAGGAGGATTTCATGCGCGCGCTCGTTTTCAGTAGCCAGACCTATGACCGCGACAGCTTTCTCGCCGCCGCTTGCCCGGCAGGTATCGAGCTGCACTTTCAAGCGGCCCGGCTCAGCCTCGATACGGCAGCGCTGGCCGACCAACATGAAGTGGTCTGTGCGTTCATCAATGATGACCTCAGCGCTTCCGTGCTGGAGCGCCTGGCTGCGGGCGGCACGCGTCTGGTTGCCCTGCGCTCGGCGGGCTACAACCATGTCGACCTGGCCGCAGCGAAACGTCTCGGACTGGCCGTGGTGCGCGTGCCGGCCTACTCGCCGCATGCGGTGGCGGAACACGCCGTGGCGCTGATCCTCGCCCTCAACCGTCGCCTGCACCGTGCCTATAACCGCACCCGTGAAGGCGATTTCAGCCTGCATGGCCTGACCGGTTTCGATCTGGTCGGCAAAACCGTGGGGATTGTCGGCACCGGCCAGATCGGCGCCACATTCGCGAAAATCATGCACGGTTTCGGTTGTGAGCTACTGGCTTACGATCCCTTCCCCAACCCCGATGTTGTGGCGTTGGGTGCGCGTTACCTGAGCCTGCCGGAACTGCTCGCGCAGTCGCGGATCATCAGCCTGCACTGCCCGCTCAACGAGCAGAGCAAACACCTGATCAACCGCGACTCACTGGCACACATGCAGGCCGGCGCCATGCTTATCAATACCGGCCGCGGTGGGCTGGTCGACACACCGGCACTGATCGATGCATTGAAGGACGGCCAACTCGGCTATCTGGGGCTGGATGTCTATGAGGAAGAGGCACAACTGTTTTTCGAGGATCGCTCCGACCTGCCTTTGCAGGACGATGTGCTGGCGCGATTGCTGACCTTTCCCAACGTGATCATCACCGCGCATCAGGCCTTTCTGACACGCGAAGCACTGGGCGCCATTGCCGCAACCACCCTGTACAACATCGCGACCTGGGCGGCGGGAACGCCACAGAACCAGGTCGAGGGCTGAGATTTTTTGCGCTTATTTCGGTGAAAGCGAAGACGCCAGAATCAGCAGCGCCAGCCAGCCGAAACCAAAAAAGCGCTGTTTCATCGAGTGGCCGTAGCGCAGCAGGAACCAGACGAAAAACATCGGCAGCAGGAAGATCATGATCTTCAGCCAGCCTTCCACCGGACGACTGCCGTCAGCATTGGCCTCTGTGGCCGGTTGCTCGGTTGGCTGCTGGCGCCGACGCCGCGCGGCGGCCGGCATGACTTTCGGTAAAGGTTGCGGTTCAGGCGCTGGAGCAGTGACTTCGGGCACAGCCTTGTTACGCGGCAGACTGCCAAAAGAAATCGTCGAAGGCTGAGCCGGGGCCGCGGCTGCCTGCGCTTGGGCGTGAGCGGTTTGCTCCGCCATCGGAGCTCCACAATGAATGCAGGCCGAGGCTTCGGAGCTGATGCTCTTTTTGCATTCATAACATTCGATCAGCGCCATGTTCCGTTCCTTCAGATTCGAGGCCGGCAGTTTGCCATGAGTGTCGCGGCATTTGAACCGGATCGAAGGTCGCACGCGCGCATCATTCTGCAATCAAGCCCGTGCTAGCATGTCGCGCATATTTGGAGGACCCATGGTCGAACACGATTTCCGCTACACCCTGATGAACCCGCAACACACCCTCACCGAATGCCGCGCCCTTGTCCCGGGCCGCTATCAGGTCACCGGCAATGGTGGCTCGATTCGCATCGGTGACGCGCTGTTGGTCACCCTCAAAGGCAGCAAGGACTTGTCCATGCGCCTGACCGTTGAAACCGTCCGCCACCTGATCAACCCGCCGGGCCAATGGACCGCGATGACCACTGGCCCGGTATTCGGTGAGCTGGCGATCCACACCTGGCAGGTCAATTGCGACAGCTGCGCCAAAGAGCTGAGCTTCGAATTTGCCGTGGACGCCAAACTCGGCAAGGCCGCCGAGAAACCGGCGGCCACTGCGCGCATCGCCGAGCTGGGCTGGAAAGCCGTTGGCGACAAGCACCTGTGCCCGAAATGCCAGGAGCCTGCGTGATGAAACGGCTTGCCCTGACCGCTATGGTCGGTGTGGGTCTGGTGGGTTGCGCGGCAGAGCCTGTGCAACTGCAACAGAACCGCAGCTACATTCTGGAGTGGATCGGCGAGCGCCCGCTGATGGATTACAGCCACCTGACCGTGACCCTGGGCGATGATGGCCGCGCCTACGGCAACGGCGGCTGCAACCATTGGTTTGCGCCGTATACGCTGGACGGCGACAAGCTGACCTTCGGCAAGATCGGCAAGACCCGCAAACTCTGTGCACCGGCGTTGATGGAGCAGGAACAACGCTTCCTGCAGGCGCTGGAACACGTCGAGCGCTGGGACATCTCGCCGATCGAGCAGATGCGTTTCTGGCCCGCGCAAGGCAAGCCGCTGCGCTGGTGGCTGGAAGAGGGCTGATTGTTCAGCCGCAAAAAAAGATCGCAGCCTTCGGCAGCTCCTACATGGATCGTGTAACCCTGTAGCTGCCGAAGGCTGCGATCCTTTCTTTCACTACAACCTATTTAGTCGCCTGCAGCGCTTCAAGCTTGGCCATCACCCCTGCCGCCGTCTGCTCGCCCATCAACTGCTCACGCACCTTGCCTTTGTTGTCGATGATGTACGTCACCGGCAGCGCCTCACTGCGCGGCAACTCAAACAACTCCGCCGGATCCTGCGCCAGCACGGTGAACTTGATGCCGAGTTTTTCACTGGCGTCTTTCAGTTCCACACCCTGCACGTTGTCAAAGTTGACCCCGAACACGCCAACGTTCTTGTTCTTCAGTTCATCAGCCAAATGGTTGAGCTCCGGGATCTCGGTGCGGCACGGGCCGCACCATTCGGCCCAGTAGTTGAGCACCACCCATTGCTTGTCGAGACGCTCGGACGCGACCTTCTGACCGTTCTGGTCGATCCCGTAATCATTGCCGCAGCCCCCCAGCATCAACGCCCCGATTATCGTCAATGCCGCTGCCAATCGCCGTGTCATGTCGTGTTCCTTGTGAAAATTTGAAGGCGCCTGCGACCCATTGCCTCCGAAGGTTCTGGATTGCGCGCTGCACAGTTAGAATAGCCGCCACTTTACGCCAGAAGCGACCCGCCATGACCGATCTGACGCTTTATCACAATCCGCGCTGCTCGAAATCCCGCGGCGCGCTGGAGCTTCTTGAAGCCCGCGGCCTGACCCCGAAAGTCGTGCGGTACCTCGAAACCCCGCTGAATGCAGCGCAAATCAAGGCCCTGCTCGGCAAGCTCGGGATCAGCGCTCGTCAGTTGCTGCGCACCGGGGAAGATGAATACAAAATGCTTCAACTGGCTGACGAAAGCCTCAGCGAAGCGCAATTGATCGACGCCATTGCCCAGCATCCAAAACTGATGGAGCGACCGATTCTCGAAGTCGGCGACAAAGCGGTGATCGGTCGTCCACCCGAAAATGTCCTGGAGTTGCTGCCGTGAGCGCGCCGTACATTCTGGTGCTGTATTACAGCCGCAGCGGCTCGACCAACGAGATGGCCCGGCAGATTGCCCGCGGTGTCGAACAGGCCGGTCTCGAAGCGCGCCTGCGCACCGTGCCGGCAATCTCCACCGAGTGCGAAGCCGTGGCCCCGGCCATCCCGGACGAAGGCGCGCTGTACGCAACACTGGATGATTTGAAGAACTGCGCCGGTCTCGCCCTTGGCAGCCCGACGCGTTTCGGCAACATGGCTGCGCCACTGAAGTACTTCCTCGACGGCACCAGCAACCTGTGGCTGACCGGCGCCCTCGTCGGCAAACCGGCTGGCGTGTTCACCTCCACCGCCAGCCTGCACGGCGGTCAGGAAACCACCCTGCTGTCGATGATGTTGCCGCTGCTGCACCACGGCATGCTCATCACCGGCCTGCCGTACAGCGAGTCGGCGCTGCTGGAAACCCAGGGTGGCGGCACGCCTTACGGTGCCAGTCATCACGCCGGAGCGGACGGCAAAAAAGGCCTTGATCAGCACGAAGTGGCGCTGTGCCGTGCGCTGGGTCTGCGGCTGGCCAAAACCGCTCAGAAACTGGTGGGCTGAGATGGCGAAGAAGCCGAAGATTCTGCCGAGTGTCGAGTGGCTTGAGCCACGGGTGAAGGCGATGCGGGTGCTCAGCCTGCTGAGCTTTTTCGCCCTCGCCGGTCTGCTCGCGGCCTACTATCTGCTGTTCGCCGACCTGCACGGCGCGCGGCCATGGGTGATTCTGCTGGTCGAGCTGATCCCGTGGATCGTCCTCGCCCCGGCGATGATCATGGGCAGCGCCCGTGGGCATTCGTGGATGTGCTTTGTGGTGAATCTGTATTTCATCAAAGGCGCACTGGCGGCGTATGACCCGAGCCGACATTGGTTTGGGCTGCTGGAGATGATCGCGAGCCTGGCGGTGTTCTGCTCGGCGCTGTTGTATGTGCGGTGGCGGTATCAGTTGAATCGTAAACTGGCTGGCGAGGGCGAGATCAGCGTCGCCTGACGAATAGCTATCGCGAGGAGGCTCACTCCTTCAGGGGATTTGTGAACGCCACAGATCCCCTGTAGGAGTGACCCTGCTCACGAATGAGGCGACGCGGTCTTAATGGTTGACGGTGTACGCGAGCATCATCGAAATCTGGCTCATGGCCCGCCCGCCACTCTGTTCGTGCCACTGGTTGAACACATCCTGCACGATCGCCAGATCGCGCAGACTGGTCGGCACCTTGTCGACGATCTTCTGCGCATTCAGCGCCGCAACCACGTCGTAGCTCGGCACAAACGTGTCCTTGCCGACCATGCGCAAAAAGCGTGGCGCCGACAGCCCGCCCAATTGATGACCGTGCTTTTTCAGGTACGTCCACAGGCCGACGATATCGGTCACCGGCCAGTCGGCGATCAACGCGCCGAAACTGCCCTTCTCTTTCTCGACATCGAGGATGAACTGCGCATTGCGCGGCACGCTCTTGAGTTTGCCCAGGTGACGGATAATCCGCGCATCCTGCATCAGGCGTTCAAGGTGTTCGGCGCTCATCAGCACGACTTTTTCCGGGTCGAACTTGAAGAATACCTCTTCGAAGGCCGGCCACTTGGCGTCGACCAGACTGTGTTTGAGGCCGGCGCGAAATACGCGCAGGGCCATGGTCGAGAGGTAACGGTCGTCGCTGATCTTGCGCAATTGCGCAGGGGTCTTGGGAACGGGCAGATGGGCTTCCAGTTCAGCCGCCGAACCGAAGCGGTTCAGACAGTATTCGTGCAGCCACTTGTAATCGCGCATGCCCTCTCCCGGGAATTGAATATGAAATTTTACCTGTGAACACAAAACACTGTGGGAGCGAGCTTGCTCGCGAAAGCGGTCTGTCATTCAACATGGATGTCGGCTGACACGACGCCTTCGCGAGCAAGCTCGCTCCCACCTGGATCGGGTTTACAGATTGACGACGTTGACGAAGCGCGAAGCCGCGGTCTCGTCGATCTTCAGGCTGGTGAAGTCGAACAGGTTGCGGTCGGCCAGTTGCGACGGAATCACGTTTTGCAGACTGCGGAAGATGCTTTCGGTACGGCCCGGGGTCTTGCGCTCCCAGTCCTGGAGCATTTCCTTGACCACCTGACGCTGCAGGTTTTCCTGCGAACCGCAGAGGTTGCACGGGATGATCGGGAATTCCTTGAAGTCCGAGTACGCCTGAATGTCTTTCTCGTTGCAGTAGGCCAGCGGACGAATCACCACGTTGCGGCCGTCATCGGCGCGCAGCTTCGGCGGCATGGCCTTGAGGCTGCCGTTGAAGAACATGTTGAGGAAGAACGTCTCGACGATGTCGTCACGGTGGTGACCGAGAGCCATTTTCGTCGCGCCGATCTCATCGGCAAAGGTGTACAGCGTGCCGCGACGCAGGCGCGAGCACAGCGAGCAAGTGGTCTTGCCTTCCGGGATCAGTTCCTTGACCACCGAGTAGGTGTCTTTCTCGACGATGTGGTACTCGACGCCCAGCTCTTTCAGATAGGCCGGCAGCACATGCTCGGGGAAGCCCGGCTGCTTCTGGTCCATGTTCACGGCAACGATCTCGAACTTGATCGGGGCAACCTTTTGCAGGTGCAGCAGCACATCGAGCATGGTGTAGCTGTCTTTGCCGCCGGACAGGCAGACCATGACCTTGTCGCCATCTTCAATCATGTTGAAATCGGCGACCGCTTCGCCGGCCAGACGGCGCAGGCGCTTTTGCAGTTTGTTCTGGTTGACCGTAAGAGTGCCCATGACGCGAAATCCGTGAGGTGTGACGAAAGGCCGGCATTTTACGCAAAAACCCCGGGGTTGTGGGCACAGGTTGTCGCGGCCAGCCGACGGCGCGTTAACAGACCCCGAGGCGATTACCCACCCTGTTTACAGCGCGATTTGCTCTAAGCCCCTAATACCTGTGCGGGTAAGACCTTTCTATACTGCGACATAAGGTCGCACACATCTGAAGACCTGAATTTGCTCGGCCACCTTGGCCCGTAGGCGCTCCGTTGGGGGGCGATGGCAATAACAAGAGGAGTGACTGGCATGATCCATCACGTAGTGGGACTTTTTACCCACCCCGATCAGGAATGGAAGGAAATCCGTGGCGACCAAGAGGAAAGCATCAGCCACATGTACCTCACTCACACGCTGATTCTGGCGGCGATCCCCGCTGTCTCGGCGTTTATCGGCACGACTCAGGTCGGCTGGGTAATCGGCAATCGCGCACCGGTGATGCTCACCGTTGAAAGCGCGATCTGGATGACGGTCATGTCGTATCTGGCCATGCTGGGCGGGGTCGCGGTCATGGGTGCTTTTGTGCACTGGATGGCCCGCACCTATGACGCCAATCCGAGCCTGGCCCGTTGCGTGGCGTTTGCCACCTACACCGCAACACCGTTGTTTGTCGGCGGCCTGGCGGCGCTGTATCCGCATATGTGGCTGGGGATGATCGTCGGCACGGCGGCCATCTGCTACACGGTGTATCTGTTGTATGTGGGGCTGCCGACGTTCATGAACATTCCATCGGACGAAGGTTTTCTGTTCTCGAGCTCGGTGCTGGCGGTGGGTCTGGTGGTTCTGGTCGCCATCATGGCGTTTACCGTGATTGTCTGGGGGCTGGGCGTTGGTCCCGTCTATACGAACTGACTCGATAAGCCAATCAGAGGCCGCCGCAAGGCGGCCTTGTCGTTTGCGCGATGACCATTCGGCAGCTTGGCGATTCGCAAGTGCACAGGGTTGCGGCATACTCGACGCCTCTGGAGATCCATCAAGCATGCCCGAGCAACTCAATACCCGCGTCGAAGACTGTTACCAACTCGCTGAATCCTTTTTCAAACGCTCCTTCCCACGCCCTGTCGTCAGCCTCAAGCTGCGCGGGCAAAAAGCCGGTGTCGCGCATCTGCACGAGAACCTGCTGCGCTTCAATCCTCAGCTTTACCGGGAAAACACCGAACATTTCCTCAAGCAGACCGTGGCCCACGAAGTCGCACACCTGATCGCCCATCAGTTGTTTGGCGAGCGTATCCAGCCGCATGGCGAGGAATGGCAACTGATCATGCGCGGGGTTTACGAACTGCCGCCGGATCGCTGCCACACCTATGCAATCAAGCGCCGCAGCGTGACCCGCTATATCTACAAATGCCCCTGCGCCGACAGTGATTTCCCGTTCTCGGCGCAGCGCCATAGTCTGGTGCGGCAGGGGCGGCGGTATTTGTGTCGTCGCTGCCGCAACACCTTGGTGTTCAGTGGCGAGATGCGCGTCGAATAGTCAGTGTTGTGTTGCCCTGACTGGCCCCATCGCGAGCAGGCTCCCTCCTACATTTGGAATGCATTCCCCTGCAGGAACGAGCCGGCTCGCGATGGGGCCCAAACGGGCACTAGATAATGACTTTGGCAGAACGCAACTCAGCAATCCGCTCAACACTGAACCCCAATTCCCCCAACACCTGATCCGTATGCTGCCCCAACGCCGCGCCAACATGCCGCGGCGCCGGCAACACCTCGGAAAATTTCAACGGGCAGGCCATCTGCGCCTGCGTCGTGCCATCCCCACGCGGCACCTGTGTCACCAGTTCCCGCGCCTGCAATTGTGGGTGGCACACCGCCTCACCCAGACTCAACACCGGCTCGACACACGCATCGATCCCGGCAAACATCTCGCACAACTCGGCAAAGTCATGTTTTTCAAACTCGACCGTCAGCGCGTATTTCAACGCCCGCTGCTGTTCAGGCTTGGGCGACAGGCCCTGCGCGGCCAACTCCGGCCGGCCCAGCGCCGCACACAATTGCTGCATGAACCCGGGTTCCAGACTGCCCACCGACATCCAGCGTCCATCGCGAGACCGATAGTAGTCGTAGAAACTGCCGCCATTGAGCATCTGCCCTTCCCATTCAGGCTCTTCGCCACAAGCCAGATAGCCGGCACCGGCCATGGCATTCAGGCTGAACGCGCAGTCAGTCATGCTCACATCCAGGTGCGTGCCCTGCCCCGATTGCTGACGGGCAATCACTGCCGCGAGCAAGCCGATCACCCCGTGCAGCGAACCACCGGCAACATCCGCCACTTGCATGCCCAGCGGCAACGGCCCGCTATCGGCACGGCCGGTGTAACTGGCAAGGCCGGCCAGCGCCAGGTAGTTAATGTCATGCCCGGCGCGATCCTTGTACGGCCCGGTCTGGCCGTAACCGGTGATCGACACGTAAATCAGCTTCGGGTTGATCGCCTTCAGCGCCTCATAACCCAGGCCCAGGCGCTCCATCACACCGGGGCGAAACTGCTCGAGGACGATGTCGTAATCGCTCAGCAGCTGCTTGATCACTTCCAGCGCCTCGGGTTGTTTCAGATCCAGGGCCACGCTGCGCTTGTTGCGATTGAGGTAGGCGTGACTGGCCGATACTCCGCCATCATGCGGCGGCAATACCCGTAGCAGATCCAGGCGCGTCGGCGACTCGATGCGCAGCACTTCAGCGCCCATGTCCGCCAGCAACAGCGAGGCGAACGGCCCCGGCAGCAATGTCGAGAAATCGAGGATCTTCAGTGAGGCCAGCGGTGCGGACATGGGCGAACTCCTTGAACGATGCACTCAGCCTAGGCAGCGATGCCGTGTACGGCAATCACCGGAAATGTCAGCGGGTGTGACCGTTACGCTCAAACAGCAGGCAAGAAAAAACCCGCCGAAGCGGGTTTTTCAAGGCAAGCAGTGCTTACTTCACATTGCTTGGGGTTGGGCCTTCCGCCACACCCAGGTCATCTTCAGGACGGGTATCAGCGATACCGCGACCGCCCGAGGCCAGTTCGGCATCCAGAACGTCGGTGTCCAGTTCCTTGACCCACTTGGCAACCACGATGGTCGCAACAGCGTTACCCACCAGGTTGGTCAATGCGCGAGCTTCGGACATGAAGCGGTCGATACCGAGGATCAGTGCCAGACCGGCTACCGGCAGGTGACCGACCGCCGACAGGGTGGCAGCCAGCACGATGAAGCCCGAACCGGTCACGCCAGCCGCACCTTTGGAAGACAGCAGCAACACCACCAGCAGGGTGATCTGATGGGTGATGTCCATGTGCGTGTCGGTGGCCTGGGCAATGAACACGGCAGCCATGGTCAGGTAGATCGCGGTGCCGTCGAGGTTGAACGAGTAACCGGTCGGGATCACCAGACCCACTACCGATTTCTTCGCGCCCAGACGCTCCATCTTGATCAGCATGCGTGGCAGTACCGATTCCGACGAGGAAGTGCCGAGTACGATCAGCAGCTCTTCACGGATGTAACGAATCATCTTCAGCACGCTGAAACCGTGCATGCGGGCGATACCGCCGAGGACGATGAGGATGAACGCCAGGCAGGTGATGTAGAAGCAGATCATCAGTTGACCCAGCTGCACCAGCGAGCCGACACCGTAGGCGCCGATGGTGAAGGCCATCGCACCGAAGGCACCGATCGGCGCAAGCTTCATGATCATGTTGATGATGTTGAACATCACATGGGCGAAGCGATCGATGAAGTCGAGGATCGGCTTGCCGTAGGCACCCAGGCGATGCAGGGCGAAACCGAAGATCACCGAGAACATCAGCACTTGCAGAATGTCGCCGGTGGCGAACGCGCCGACGATGGTGGTCGGGATCACGTTGAGCAGGAAACCGACAACGCTTTGGTCAGCACCTTGGGCTACGTAGGTGGCGACTTTCGAAGCGTCGAGGGTGGCGACGTCAATGTGCATGCCGGCGCCCGGTTGCACGACGTTGACCACGACCAGACCAACCAGCAAAGCGATGGTCGAAACGATTTCGAAGTACAGGAGTGCGTAACCGCCGGTCTTGCCGACCGATTTCATGTTCTGCATGCCAGCGATACCGCTGACCACGGTGCAGAAGATGATCGGGGCGATGATCATTTTGATCAGCTTGATGAACCCGTCACCCAGCGGCTTTACCGCGACACCGAACTGCGGGTAGTAGTGACCGAGCGCAATACCAATGATGATTGCGATGATCACCTGGAAATACAGGGATTTGTACAGTGGCTGACGAGTCGTCATTGCAAGTGTCCTCAAGCGTCCCGCGTGGCAACATCCATCTGTTGGCCGCGAAACCTGAATTGCGAACCCTCCTGCACTGGAGGGATTTGTTGTTCGAGCGGCGCCTCTCCGGGCGGGATAGATGCACGCTTCTGTCGCTGTTATCGCAAACCTCGTGCCACTTTGGTGCAATTGCCTGCAAGCCTTTTGATATCAGGGATTACAGGTGCATGGATGTCACCATCCCGTTACTCAAGTGTGGCGGATTTCCGCCAACTCGCCGCTTCTCGTCCTACAATTTGGCGGAAATCCGCCTTGTAGGCGTGCCCAGCCGCCAGCTACCATCCGGCGCCTGAGGAAGGATCTGCCGCTTATGCGCGAACGCACCATCGCCAGTCATTTCGCCCGTGCCGCCCTCGGTGGCGCGCGCCGCGTGGGCTTCGATTATTCCCAGTTGCTGTGGCAACTGGGTATCAGTCCGCAATTGCTCGATGAGCCGCGTGCGCGCATTGCCCCGGAACAATTCACCCGGTTGATTCAGGGCCTGTGGCTGGCGCTGGACGACGAATACCTGGGTTTCGGCAATGCGCCGAGCAAACCCGGCAGTTTCGCCATGATGTGCCACGCCTCGATCCACTGCCGCAATTTGGAGAAAGCGCTGCAACGGGGTTTATTGTTTTATAGCCTATTCCCCGAAGCCCCGCGCCTGAGCCTGACGCGCGAAGACGAATGGGTGCGTTTGAGCCTCGACGATTCTCAGTTATGGGACCCGGATCACTTTCTCACCGAGAGTTTGCTGGTGATCTGGCATCGTCTGGGCAGTTGGCTGATTGGCCAGCGGATTCGCCTCGAACAGGCGACTTTCAGCTATCCCCGGCCCGAACACGGCGCTGAATATGACTTGTTGTTCCCCTGCCCGCTGACTTTCGGCACCGAGCAAAGCAGCCTTTTATTCCACAGCCGCTATCTGTCTATGCCACTGCTGCAGGACGAACGCACGCTCAAACATTTTCTCGAACGCTCCCCCGCCGACCTGCTCTCACGCCCGGACGACGGCGACAGCCTGAGCAGCCGCCTGCGCCGTTTGCTCAGTCGCGACAGTGCGAATTGGCCGGATCTGGAAGCCGTCGCGGCGCATATGCACATCAGCCCGCAGACCCTGCGTCGGCACTTGCGTGAGGAAGGCACGAGTTTTCAGGAGTTGAAGGATCAGTTGCGGCGGGATATCGCCATTTATCATTTGGGTCGGGCGGATCTGTCGTTGCAACAGATCGCCGAGCAGCTCGGATTTTCCGAGCCGTCGGCGTTTCACCGGGCGTTCAAGAAGTGGACCGGGCTGACGCCGGGGGCTTATCGGGCGCAGGAGCAGTGAGACACAAAAATCAAAAGCCCCTCACCCTAACCCTCTCCCGGAGGGAGAGGGGACTGATTGGGGGATGCTTGAGAAATACGCCGACCTGCAAGCTCTCTATTGAATCCATATTCGCTGCAAATCGCTCAGGTCGATAATTTTCCAAAGACACTTCGGTCAGTCCCCTCTACCTCTGGGAGAGGGTTAGGGTGAGGGCAACTTCCAATCACACCGCCGGAAAATGAATCCTGAACGCCGCCCCACCCATCGGTGAATCGCCCAGCGCGAGTTTGGCGTTGTAGCTTTCAATAATGTCCTTGACCACCGCCAACCCGATCCCCTGCCCAGGATGCTGGGCATCCAGCCGCTCGCCACGTTCGAGAATCCGCGCACGCTGATCCGGCGGCACGCCCGGGCCGTCATCTTCGACGCACAGTTCGATCCCGGCGAGGGTCTCGCGCACGCTGATGCGCACCTCGCCCAGACACAGGCGATAAGCGTTTTCCAGCAAGTTGCCCATCATCTCCAGCAAGGCACCCTGCTCGATCGGCACATAGCAATGCTCGGGTAAATCAAACGCCACCCGCACGTGCTTATCGCGGTAAACCTTGTCCAGTGTGTCGCAGAGGCTTTTGAGCACCGGTTGCAGCCGCACCTGGTGCCGCACCAGTCCGCTTTTGCGCAAGCTGGCCCGTTGCAGTTGATAGCTGATCTGCTGGCTCATGCGTTCGATCTGGCTTTGCAGCACCCAGGCCTGATCGCGCTCTTCGGGACGCTGGGCCATGTCTTCGCTGACACCTTGCAACACCGCTAACGGGGTTTTCAGGCTGTGCGCCAGGTCATCGAGAGAGTCGCGATAACGGCTGCGCTGCTGGCGCTCGCTGTGCAGCAAACGGTTCAGCGAGCCGGTCAGGCGCAGCAGTTCGCGTGGATGTTGTTCGGTGAGGCTTTCACGGGTGCCGCCTTCGATTTCGTCGAGTTCCTGACTGAGCCGGCGCAAGGCTTTGAGGCCCCAGGTCAGGCCGATCCACAACAGCGCCAGCAACACGAGTAACGCAGCGCCGAAGCCCAGATAGAGATTTTCACGCAGGCCTTCAAGGGTGGTTTCGTACTCGCGCACCGGTTGCAGGGCGACGATGCTGAACGCCGCGCTTTTGCCGCCGAGCAATTTCACCTCAACGTCGTAGACGAAAAATTCCTGGCCGTTGGTTTCACGAATCCGCGCGAACTCGTTACCGAGGCCGTCATAACGCGGTTTGTAGTTGATCTGCTCTTCCTGGGTGGCTTTCGAGCGCCACACCAAGTGCCCTTCGCGGTCGTAGATGTAGCCGAGCAAACGGAAGTCAGTGAGATTGAAGCGCTCATCCGGCAGTTGCGAAGGCATCACCAGCCGACCGTTTTCAATGCGCGCGGCCGAGATCAGCGTGGTCACGTCCGAGGCCAGCCGCTGCTCAATGGAATCCTGCAAGGCGAGGCTGAACGCGCCTTGCATCGCCGGCAGCAAGGCAAGCATGAACAACACCGCCAACGTGGTGGCGGCGAGCATCAAGCGAACGCGAAGGGAACGAATCAAGTGCAGCGCTCATTGAACAGGTAGCCGAGGCCGCGCACGGTGTCGATCGGCTTGAACCCGGCCGGGCCTTCGAGTTTGCGCCGCAGACGACCGACCAGCACTTCGATGACATTCGGATCGCGCTCGTCGTCGTCCGGATAGAGCTGCTCCATCAAGCGATCCTTGGGCACCACTTGTTGATGGTGACGCATGAGGTATTCGAGGATGCGGTACTCGTAGGCGGTCAGCGCCAGCGGTTGCTCGTCGAGGCTCGCCTGTTTGCGATTGAGATCGAGCAGCAGCGGCCCGGCGACGATGGTCGACTGGGTGAACCCGCTGGAGCGGCGCAGCAAGGCGTTCAGGCGCGCGTCGAGTTCTTCGAACTGGAACGGCTTGACCACATAATCGTCGGCGCCGGCGGCGAGTCCTTCGACCTTGTCCTGCCAGTTGCCGCGCGCGGTGAGGATCAGGATCGGGAAGGTCTTGCCAGCCGCGCGCAATTGGCGAATCAGGTCGAGACCGCCCATGCCCGGCAGGCCGAGATCGATCACCGCCAGGTCAAAGTTGAACTGTCCGGTCTGGTACAGCGCCTCTTCGGCATTGGCCACGGACTCGACCACGTGACCACTTTCTGTCAGGCGGGTTTGCAGGTGATGGCGCAACAGCGCTTCATCTTCGACGACCAGCAGTTTCATGCCCTTCTCCTAATCACTTGAAATCTCCACAACCACCTGTGGGAGCGAGCTTGCTCGCGAAGGCGGTTATTCAGTCAACGATGATGTTGAATGAAACATCGCTTTCGCGAGCAAGCTCGCTCCCACAGGGTTCCAAGGCGATTCGCTCCTTAGAAATTGTAGTTAGCCGACAGGTAAGTCTGCGCGCTGCTGGTCAAATCCAGCGAGCCTTGCTTGCTGCCACCGCGTTCGCTCATCTCGGTGCTGGCATTGCTGCGCAGGTAACGGTAACCGAGTTCGACCGAAGTGTTTTGCGATACTTGTTGCAACACACCGAGCTGACCGCCGACGGCATAACCGATATCACTGTCGCGGCTAAAGCCTGGCGATTCCTGAGTCAGCTTGGTCAAACCCGCCGTCGCGCCACCGAACAACTTGGTGCTGCCACCTACCGGGTAGAACAGATCGTAGCTGCCCAGCAGGTTTTCCTGACGCAGTTTAATGCCATTGTGCGAGCCCGACACGTTGTCATAGGTGGCGTAGTAGCGACCCTGGCTGTTTTGCTGACCGAGGCGTACGCCGTAGGTGTTGTTACCGTCGATGGCGCCGGTGGCATTCGGGTGGTCGAGGTTGTTGTTCAGTGCGTGGGACTTGTCGATCTTGTCGCTGGTCTGGCCGAAGGACAGGCCGGCGAAGTTCGAAGTGGTATCAGCCTGGGCCGCGATACTGGCGCTCATAACGGTCAATGCCAGCAACAGTTTGTTAAAAGTCATGGGTATTTCCTCTTTCACAGTGCTGTTTGGGTATGGCGCAAGGTTACTGACCTCCCCCTGTACCGCCCCTGAACCGTCTCTGAACCTGACCTGAACCAAATGAACTAGGCTGTTTTGACCCTTTATTGTCAGGAGACCCGACCATGCGCCTGTTCCTCGCCCTTACTTTGCTGGCTGTCAGCAGCCTCACTCACGCCGCGATCAAGACTGAAGAAATTCCCTATCAGAGCACCGACGGCACGAAACTGATCGGCTACTACGCCTACGACGACGCCATCCAAGGCAAACGCCCGGGTGTCGTCGTGGTGCACGAATGGTGGGGCCTGAACGATTACGCCAAACGCCGCGCACGCGATCTCGCCGCACTTGGCTACAGCGCGTTGGCGATCGACATGTACGGCGAAGGCAAGAACACCGAGCACCCGAAAGACGCGATGGCGTTCATGCAGGCGGCGACCCAGGATGCGGCAGCTTCCAGCAAGCGCTTTGAGGCCGGGCTGAATTTGCTGAAGAAGCAGCCGCAGACCGACGTCAACAAAATCGCCGCCATCGGTTACTGCTTCGGCGGCGGCGTGGTGCTCAACGCCGCGCGACAAGGAGAGCCGCTGGCAGGGGTGGTGAGTTTCCACGGTGCGCTGGCGACCAAGACCCCGGCGACACCCGGCAGGGTGAAGGCGAAGATTCTGGTCGAACACGGTGCGCTGGATAGCATGGTCACTCCAGACAATGTCACGGCGTTCAAGGCGGAAATGGACAAGGCTGGCGCTGACTACAAGTTCGTCAGCCTCGACGGCGCCAAGCACGGTTTTACCAATCCGGATGCCGATCGCCTGAGCCATGGCGAGCACGGTGGCCCGGACATCGGGTACAACAAAGCAGCGGACGAAAAATCCTGGGCGGACATGAAAGCGTTCTTGCAGAAAATCTTTAGCTGATCAGCGACACCGCGGTGCGGCCATCGCGAGCAGGCTCACGCCTACAGTTGAAATGAGTTCCCCTGTAGGAGTGAGCCTGCTCGCGAAAGCTTCACCGCCAATCTCGACCTTGGCCCGACTAACCGGCAAAATGCCCGCCATGAACCTCACCCCCGCCCTCCCCGCCTGCTGCACCGTGCTCGACAGCCACTGGCCGTTGCCGACGGTATTGCCTGATACCGTGCTTCTCAGCACTCACTTCGATCCGGCTCAATTGCTTGGCGATGACTTTCGCCGTAGCGCCATTGAGCCGCCACCAAGCATTCAGCGCTCGGTGGCCAAGCGTCAGGCAGAATTCCTCGCCGGGCGGATTTGCGCCCGTGCGGCGTTGCGGCAATTGGAAGGCAGCAGCGTTGTGCCTGCGATTGGCGAGGATCGCGCACCGGTGTGGCCGGCCCATATCTGCGGCTCGATCACCCACAGCACCGGTCGTGCCGCGGCGATAGTCGCCAACAAGCAGCACTGGCGCGGTTTGGGCATGGACTTGGAAAATCTGCTCAACACCGAACGGGCCGAGCGCTTGGCTGGGGAGATTCTGACGTCACCTGAAATGCAGCGCATGACGGCCGCCTCGCGGGATCAGTTGGCGTTGTGGGTGACGCTGACCTTTTCGGTGAAGGAGAGTCTGTTCAAGGCGCTGTATCCGATTGTGCAGCAGCGCTTTTATTTCGAGCATGCAGAAGTGCTGGAATGGACGGAGGCGGGTCAGGTGCATTTGCGCTTGTTGACAGACTTGTCCGCTGAATGGCGCAACGGTACTGAACTGGAGGCGCAGTTCGGGGTGCAGGATGGGCAGTTGCTGAGTCTGGTCAGCATCAAGGCCTGAAATCTTTCGGTGCCTGCAAGGGCCTCTTCGCGAGCAAGCTCGCTCCCACAGGAAACCGCATTTCAAATGTGGGAGCGAGCTTGCTCGCGTAGGCGGCATCGCGGCCACCACTAGAATTACCGACGTTCCTGATTGCGCGGCCAACTCAGGCTAAAGCAAGCCCCACCCAGGCTCTTGCTCTTGCCAATGATTGCCCGGCCGTCATGCCAGTGAATGATCCGCCGCACGATCGACAAGCCCAGGCCATGCCCGCCCGACGCCCGCGTACGGCTGTCATCCAGGCGTAGAAACGGCGTGAAAATCCGCTCCCACGCCACTTCCGGCACGCCCGGCCCGTCATCCTCGACGTCGACGCGGCAGCGCAATTGCCCGACCTGGTAACTCACCGTCACCTTCGAGCGTGCATGGCGCATGGCGTTGCTCACCAGGTTCTGTAGCGCCCGATGCAGATAACGCGGCTCGGCTTCGACCCAGGCATCATCGTTATCCGCCGCAGACAGGCACAAACCGCGCTGCACCGTGACCTCGGCACGCAGCGGCGCCAGCTCCTCAATCACCTGATTGACCAGCGCATCCAGATCGATGCGCTGGAACGTCAGCGCCGGCGAACCCTGCTCCAGTCGCGCATAGGTGAGCATTTCATCGACCAGTTTATCGAGGTCCTCGATGTCGTGATCCATGCCTTCGCGGTACTTCTCCAGCGCTTGCGGCGTGGTCGCCGAACCGATCATTTCCAGACCGAAACGCAGACGCGCCACCGGCGTGCGAAGTTCATGAGAGACCGCACGCACCAATTCGCGCTGGATTGCCAGTAGCTGCTGCAAGTGCTCGGCCATGCCGTTGAACGCCGCCGCCAGACGCCCGACCGAGTCGGCACCGCGCGCCGGCACACGGGTTTCCAGGCTGCCCTTGGCAATCCGCGTGGCCGCTGCTTCGAGGCCGCGTAAACGGCGTTCGAGCTGGCGCACCAACAAATAAACGATGAGGCCGATCAGCGTTAGGCCGAGTGCAGCGATCAGCACCAGCCATTCCGGCGGGTAAGGGTTCATCTGATACAGCGGTCCGATTTCCAGCACCCACGGCGTGCCGACCATGCCGGCAAACACGCGGATCGAATCGCCGCCCTTGCCCAGCGCCATCACCGTGTCGCCTTCGGCCACGCGGCGGCTCTGGTCTTCGTCCATGTCGGCGTCATTCACCGTGACCAGGCGCAGATCGAAACCGAAGCCCTTCTCTTCCTTTATCTGCGCGAGGCGCTTGGGTTGCTCGGCGACCGGCACGCGCACCAGTTCATCGGCCAGCAGGTAAATGGTTGCGCGGGCCAGTTGCTCGCTGATCTGCTGAACTTCACCCACCAGTACGAGCTGTTCCTTGTCGCTGACCATCCGGTAAACCTTCGCTGCGTGCGGACCGGTCTGCTCGACCAACGCCTGCCCCCGTTGCACGCGGGTGCGCTGGGTCAGGTCGAGATCGGTCTCGGCAAACTTCTTCAGCGCCAGCGGGATCCCCAGCAACCGCTCCCACACCAGCAACGCGCGATGGCGCTCGGTTTCATTCATCGGTTGCAGGTTGTCGGCCATCAGCGAGAACGTGCCGTGGGCCAGCCGCTCGCGATACTGCTCGCTGCGCACCTGATTGAGCAGATTCAGCGCCAGCACGCCGAGCACCGCCACCAGAATCAGCGCTGCGCACATGCCGCCGTAGATGCGCAGGAAGATCGAGTTCACAGCGGCAGGTCTACGCAGGCTTCAGGAACGAACAGATAACCTTTGCTGCGAATCGTCTTGATCAGGCGCGGATGGTCGGGGTCGTCGCCGATTTTCGGACGGATGCGCGAGATGCGCACATCGATCGAACGGTCCTGACCGTCATAGCCGATGCCGCGCAGTGCGGTGAAGATTTCTTCGCGGGACAGAATCCGCCCGGCGTTGGACACCAACAGCCAGAGCAGATCGAATTCGGCGCTGGTCAGCTCGATGCCGCTGTCGCTCAGCCACGCTTCACGCAAGGCGTTATCGACCACCAACGGGCCGAATTGCAGACGGCGGGATTTTTCGGCGAGCGGTTCAGGTGTGTCGCTACGGCGCAGCAACGCCTGGATTCGTGCCAGCAACAGACGTGGGCGCACCGGTTTGCACACGTAATCGTCGGCACCGAGATCGAGCCCGTGGATCTGATCGGCATCGTCGGTGCGCGCGGTGAGCATCAGAATCGGCCCGTCATACTGATTGCGCACCTTGCGGCAAATGCTCAGGCCATCTTCGCCGGGCAGCATCAGGTCGAGGATCACCAGATCCGGCTGCTCCTTGATGATCCGCGCCGCCGCCAACGCACCGTTACCTTCGATGTCCACGCGCAGTCCATTGGCTTGCAGGTAGTCGCGCGTCAGTTCGGCCAGTCGCTGGTCATCTTCGACGATCAATACCTGAAAGGCTTGTTGCTCCACCGGTGACCTCTGCTTTCTATTGTTATTAATAAAAGGAAGGCGATTGCCCGGACACACAATCCCCTGTAGGAGCTGTCGAGTGAAACGAGGCTGCGATCTTTTGATCTTGCTTTTCAAGATCAGGATCAAAAGATCGCAGCCTTCGGCAGCTCCTACAGGGGTACGCGATATTTAGCGTGATCCTCCCGTCCTTTTGTCATGTTTCTGGAGGATAACAATGCCTGCGCATGAGCCGATTGTATAAACGGCGTACAGCCAGAACACAAGTCGGTAAATGCGTTCGGACAAGGCCGTTTTTTGTGATAGGGTTCGCGCCCTTAAAAATCCGCTGAAGCGTTTTTCCCGGTGAAAAAACAGTGACAGACGGTCTAGCTCAGCAGGTTCGCGGCCTACACGCGAATTCCGGATTTCTTACACAATTTACGCACAGGTTTATCCACAGCTAGTACGTTGCAAGCACCCGTAAAACGCATTATCTTGTAGCACGGCGCAGGGAGAGACCCTACATATAGGGTTTTCCGCTTAAACGCCCAACCACATTTCAGACCTGAAACTCAAGCGATTTATTGCCTGTTTCCGGTTGAACCAAGCAAGTTTTTCAAAGCCCAAACCGCACTTGCGGATGGCACCGTTTTTTAGCTCGCAGCGACGAGAACGGTACGGGTGTTGCAGTCATTACTGTCACCCGGGAAGGAATCCGGCTCGAGCCCTGGCTCGTAGCCAAAAACTTCGGCAAGGATGCGGCTTCATCAGCCTTTTTTCCTACTGTCCCGAAGTTGTTATACCCGACGCCCGTCGGCTGTAGTGCTTCTGGACAGAACGGTGGGCACCATGATGGTGCCCAAACAAACATAGAGAATGTGGAGACCACCCCCCATGCAAACCGACACAACTCGCGAGAACCCGCAGGGCACCTTGCCGCAGGCCGCCGATTCGAATTCGGATCTGGCAGCCACCGCGCCTGGTCAACTGCGCGTGATCAAGCGCAATGGCACTGTCGTTCCTTACACCGATGACAAGATCACCGTCGCTATCACCAAAGCGTTCCTCGCAGTTGAAGGCGGCACCGCTGCCGCCTCGTCGCGAATCCACGACACTGTTGCGCGCCTGACCGAACAGGTCACTGCAACCTTCAAGCGTCGCATGCCATCGGGCGGCACCATCCACATCGAAGAAATCCAGGACCAGGTCGAACTGGCCCTGATGCGTGCCGGTGAGCAGAAAGTCGCTCGCGACTACGTGATCTACCGTGACGGTCGTTCGAAAGAACGCGCTGCCCACGCGCCGGCCGAAGAAGCGGTCAACGCGCACCCGTCGATCCGCATCACCCGTGCCGACGGCAGCCTGGCGCCGCTGGACATGGGCCGTCTGAACACCATCGTCACCGAAGCGTGCGAAGGTCTGGAAGAAGTCGACGGCGACCTGATCCAGCGCGAAACCCTGAAAAACCTGTACGACGGCGTGGCCCTGACCGACGTCAACACCGCCCTGGTGATGACCGCCCGTACCCTGGTCGAGCGTGAGCCGAACTACTCGTTCGTGACTGCCCGCCTGCTGATGGACACCCTGCGTGCCGAAGGTCTGGGTTTCCTCGGTGTGGCCGAAAGCGCCACTCACCACGAAATGGCCGACCTGTACGCCAAGGCACTGCCGGCCTACATCGCCAAAGGTATCGAGTTCGAACTGCTGAACCCTGTGCTGGCCTCCTTCGACCTGGAAAAACTGGGCAAGGCGATCAACCACGAGCGTGATCAGCAATTCACCTACCTGGGCCTGCAGACCCTGTACGACCGTTACTTCATCCACAAGGATGGTATTCGTTTCGAACTGCCGCAGATCTTCTTCATGCGCGTGGCCATGGGCCTGGCGATCGAAGAGAAGCAGAAAGAAGACCGTGCGATCGAGTTCTACAACCTGCTGTCGTCCTTCGACTACATGTCGTCGACGCCGACCCTGTTCAACGCCGGTACCCTGCGTCCACAGCTGTCGAGTTGCTACCTGACCACCGTGCCGGATGACCTGTCGGGTATCTATCACGCGATCCACGACAACGCCATGTTGTCGAAATTTGCTGGCGGCCTGGGCAATGACTGGACGCCTGTTCGCGCTCTGGGTTCGTACATCAAGGGCACCAACGGCAAGTCGCAAGGCGTGGTTCCGTTCCTGAAAGTGGTGAACGACACCGCTGTAGCCGTTAACCAGGGTGGCAAGCGCAAAGGCGCTGTGTGTGCCTACCTGGAAACCTGGCACATGGACATCGAAGAGTTCATCGAGCTGCGCAAGAACACCGGTGATGATCGTCGTCGTACCCACGACATGAACACCGCCAACTGGATCCCTGACCTGTTCATGAAGCGCGTCTTCGATGACGGCAAATGGACCCTGTTCTCGCCATCCGAAGTGCCGGACCTGCACGACCTGACCGGTAAAGCCTTTGAAGAGCGCTACGAGTACTACGAAGCCCTGACCGAATACCCAGGCAAGGTCAAACTGTTCAAGACCATCCAGGCCAAAGACCTGTGGCGCAAAATGCTCTCCATGCTGTTTGAAACCGGCCACCCATGGCTGACCTTCAAAGACCCGTGCAACCTGCGCAGCCCGCAGCAGCACGTCGGCGTGGTTCACAGCTCGAACCTGTGCACCGAGATCACCTTGAACACCAACAAGGACGAAATCGCTGTTTGCAACCTGGGTTCGATCAACCTGCCGAACCACATCGTCGACGGCAAGCTGGACACCGCCAAGCTGGAACGCACCGTGAACACCGCTGTACGCATGCTCGATAACGTTATCGACATCAACTACTACTCGGTGCCACAAGCGAAGAACTCCAACTTCAAGCACCGTCCGGTCGGTCTGGGCATCATGGGCTTCCAGGACGCTTTGTACCTGCAGCACATCCCTTACGGTTCCGACGCTGCCGTCGAGTTCGCCGACAAGTCGATGGAAGCGGTCAGCTACTACGCGATCCAGGCGTCCTGCGACCTGGCTGACGAGCGTGGCGCGTACGAGACGTTCCAGGGTTCGCTGTGGTCCAAAGGCATCCTGCCGCTGGATTCGCAACAGATCCTGATCGAAGCCCGTGGCCAGAAGTACATCGATGTCGACCTGAACGAAACCCTCGACTGGGCACCGGTTCGCGCCCGTGTACAGAAAGGCATTCGTAACTCGAACATCATGGCCATCGCACCGACCGCGACCATCGCCAACATCACTGGCGTATCGCAGTCGATCGAACCGACCTACCAGAACCTGTATGTGAAATCGAACCTGTCGGGCGAATTCACCGTGATCAACCCGTACCTGGTTCGCGACCTCAAGGCTCGCGGTCTGTGGGACTCGGTCATGATCAACGACCTGAAGTACTACGACGGTTCGGTTCAGCAGATCGAGCGCATCCCGCAAGAACTCAAAGAGCTCTACGCGACTGCCTTCGAAGTGGACACCAAGTGGATCGTTGACGCCGCCAGCCGTCGTCAGAAGTGGATCGACCAGGCCCAGTCGCTGAACCTGTACATCGCTGGCGCATCGGGCAAGAAGCTCGACGTGACCTACCGCATGGCCTGGTACCGTGGTCTGAAAACCACTTACTACCTCCGTGCCCTGGCCGCGACCAGCACCGAGAAGTCGACCATCAACACCGGCAAGCTGAACGCTGTTTCCAGCGGCGGCAACCACGGCGACGATTCAGTACTGGCAGCTCCTGCCGGTCCTGCTCCAGTGCCAAAGGCTTGCGCGATCGACGAGCCGGATTGCGAAGCTTGCCAATAAGCTGAGCTGAGTCAGGCGTTGCGAAACGCCTGATACTCTCCAGGCGAAAGAAACCCCCGACAGACTTCTGGTTTGTCGGGGGTTTTCTTTTGTCTGGAGTAAATATTGAAGCAAAAAAAACGGCGAAACCTGAGTACAGGCTTCGCCGTTTTTCTGTTGTCGCTAGTTAATCATCACACCGTGAATGCTTCAGACATTGCCTGTCCAACCACCGGAATGGTGAAGGACTCGCCATTGTTGGTGAAGAACGTTTCGATGGTATTCCCGCCCTTGTACCAGTCCTTCAGGAACACACCGGAGTCCAGATTGCCGCTCTGCAGATCGGCAGCGTTGAAGATGTAGGCGCCCTGATCGTTTTGCATGATCCGGACATCGCTGACACTCTGGATGTTTCTCAGAGTGACCACATCGATCCCTGTGGTTCCGTCATCAAAAATCGCGACCATGGTTTTGGAAGACACGAAATACGCATCGCTGCCCTCTCCACCATAACCGTCACCGGAAGCGCTCAGATACAACTTGTCGGCACCCGCACCACCGCGCAACTCATAGCCATGACCCAAGCCCATCAACGTGTCATTGCCATCGCCCCCATCGGCGATACCCGAAATGACCGTAATGTTGTCATTGCCGGCTTCGCCATAGAAAACCGAACCGACATCACGCACATACCCGATGATGTAATCATCACCGTTACCGCCATAGACGGTGTCGGCCTGGTTGTCTGTGGCGAAAGGTACCGCCAGGGCGCCAGTGTTGGTGAAGCTATGACCGTACAAAATGTCGTTGCCATCACCGCCATAGAGAACGTCGTTACCGTCACCACCTTCCAGCATGTTGGCGAAGGCATTACCGGTCAGAGTGTCATTGAAGGCTGAGCCGACCAGATTATCAATATTGGTGAGCACATCCCCCTGAGCATCGCCGCCACTGCCAGAACCTGTCAGGAGATTGACCTGCACCGACTCGGCGCTATTGACGTACCAGGCAGAGTCTCCACGCCCCACACCAATCAAAGTATCCGCACCAGCACCGCCAATAAAGCTCTCCCGCACGGCAGCAGAGCCAGTGAAGGTGTCGTCATAAGCAGACCCCTGGAATGCCTCGATCGACGTGTAGAAATCTCCCGCCGCAATACCGGTAAGCACCGCAGCACTCAGATCCAGCGTAACGCCGGCATTTTCACCCGCAAAGCTGAGGATGTCGTTGCCATCACCACCATCAAAACGATCCACGCCAGCACTGCCGACAAAGATATCGCCGTAACTCGAGCCCCGGATCTGTTCGATACCGTTGTAGGTATCGCCGGCGGCGATGCCCGTATTGACACCGGTTTTGGAGTTGATTGTCACGCCCGTAAGGCTGTCAACGTAACTGACCGTGTCAAAGCCATCACCACCGAAGAATTGGTCAGCACCTGCGCCGCCCATCAGAGTGTCGTTGCCGACCCCACCCGTGATGATGTTGTCCGACGCGTTGCCGTAACCGACGAAGTTGCCAGTGCCGACGTAAGTCAGGCGTTCAACGTTGGCTGCCAAGGTGTGATTGAGCATGATGGTCCGCACTTCGTCATCACCGCCGCCCACCGCTTCAACAACGTTTACCGAAGTGCCGTTGACATAGTAGATGTCATCACCGGCGCCGCCATTCAGGACGTTGCCCGTGGTTTGCCCGGTCAGCACGTCATTGAAAGACGAGCCGATGACCGTTTCAAATTCCCACAGCTTGTCGCCCTGGGCATCGCCACCCACGCCAGCCACGCCACCCACCAGACTCACCGTCACACCGCTGGACGAACCGGAGTAATCAATCGTATCCATGCCGCCCGAACCGAAAAACTGATCCGCCGCTTCGCCGCTGATAAAAGTGTCGTTGCTGCCAGAACCTTGCAGGAACTCAATACCGACGTATGTATCACCGAAAGCGATCCCGGAGTTCACCCCGGTTTTGGTGTTGATCGTCACGCCCACAGGGCTGTCGCCATAACTCACGATGTCGTTACCGGCGCCACCAATGAACTGGTCAGCACCTGCCCCACCCGACAAGGTATCCGCTCCGACCCCGCCCGTGATGATGTTGTCCGACGCGTTGCCGTAACCGACGAAGTTGCCGGTGCCGACGTAAGTCAGGCGTTCAACGTTGGCTGCCAGGGTGTGATTGAGCATGATGGTCCGCACTTCGTCATCACCGCCGCCCACCGCTTCAACAACGTTTACCGAAGTGCCGTTGACATAGTAGATGTCATCACCGGCGCCGCCGTTCAGGACGTTGCCCGTGGTTTGCCCAGTCAGGACGTCATTGAAAGACGAGCCGATGACCGTTTCAAATTCCCACAGCTTGTCGCCTTGAGCATCACCACCCACGCCTGCAACACCGCCGACCAGACTCACCGTTACGCCGCTGGCAGAGTCGGAATAATCAATGGTGTCGTTACCGCCCGAACCGTAAAACTGGTCCGCGGCTTCACCACTGATAAAGGTGTCGTTGCCGCCGGAGCCCTGCAGTATTTCAATACCGACATACGTATCGCCTGCCGCAATACCGGAGTTAACCCCGGTTTTGGTGTTGATCGTCACGGCCACAGGGCTGTCGCCATAACCAACTACATCGTTACCGGCGCCACCGATGAACTGGTCAGCACCTGCGCCGCCCATCAGGTAATCGTTACCGACTCCGCCGGTAATGACGTTGTCCGAGGCATTGCCGTAACCGGTGAAATTACCGGTGCCGACGTAAGTCAGACGCTCGACGTTGGTTGCCAGGGTGTGATTGAGCAGGATGGTCCGTACTTCGTCATCACCGCCGCCCACCGCTTCAACCACGTTCACCGAAGTGCCGTTGACATAGTAGATGTCATCACCGGCGCCGCCGTTCAGGACGTTGCCCGTGGTTTGCCCAGTCAGGACGTCATTGAAAGACGAGCCGATGACCGTTTCAAATTCCCACAGCTTGTCGCCTTGAGCATCACCACCCACGCCTGCAACACCGCCGACCAGACTCACCGTTACGCCGCTGGCAGAGTCGGAATAATCAATGGTGTCGTTACCGCCCGAACCGTAAAACTGATCCGCGGCTTCACCACTGATAAAGGTGTCGTTGCCGCCGGAGCCCTGCAGTATTTCAATACCGACATACGTATCGCCTGCCGCAATACCGGAGTTAACCCCGGTTTTGGTGTTGATCGTCACGGCCACAGGGCTGTCGCCATAACCAACTACATCGTTACCGGCGCCACCGATGAACTGGTCAGCACCTGCGCCGCCCATCAGGTAATCGTTACCGACTCCGCCGGTAATGATGTTGTCCGAGGCATTGCCGTAACCGGTAAAATTACCGGTGCCGACGTAAGTCAGACGCTCGACGTTGGTTGCCAGGGTGTGATTGAGCAGGATGGTCCGTACTTCATCATCACCGCCGCCCACCGCTTCAACCACGTTCACCGAGGTGCCGTTGACGTAGTAGATGTCATCACCGGCACCGCCGTTCAGGACGTTGCCCGTGGTTTGCCCGGTCAGGACGTCATTGAA
>NZ_JACOPX010000005.1:364794-380491 GCF_015461835.1 Pseudomonas neuropathica
GACGTAGGTCAGCCGTTCAACGTTGGTTGCCAGGGTGTGATTGAGCAAAACAGTGCGCACTTCATCATCACCGCCGCCCACCGCTTCAACCACGTTCACCGAGGTGCCGTTGACGTAGTAGATGTCATTACCAGCACCACCGTTCAACGTGCTACCAGATGCCTGCGCGGTAAGAATGTCATTAAATGCAGAACCAATCACGGCCTCTATAGACGTCAAGGTATCGCCTTGGGCATCTGCGCCTACGCCTGTGCCAGCGGTCAGATTGACGGTCACTCCTGCCGTCGAATTGGCATAGGACGCGGTATCAATACCGTTCCCGCCATTCAAGACATCGGCACCTGCTCCGCCATCCAACAGGTCGTTGCCCTCGCCACCACTCAGCGAGTCATTTCCCGCAAACCCATACAACTCATCCGCACCTGACGTGCCTACCAGTGTGTCCGTACCCGAAGTTCCGTTTATAACTGCCATTGTTTCTTCCTTGCCTTTTTGATGAATCGATAGTCAACGCAATGTTTCAGAATCGCCTCGATAAAGCCGAGTACTTTTGAGCGTGGTCATTGATGAGACGTTTAACCGCCTTGCAACCAGAGGTCTCCATGACCTGCGGAAGTTTGACGCGCCCCCTCCTCTGCTCGGGGCATCTGCAATTACTGCACCACAGCTGTCGACGAACGGTAGGTATCTGAGAAAAGCCTGACAGCGGGCAAAAAAAAACCGACGCCCTCGGGCGTCGGTTTTCAGTGCAGCTATCAGATCACATCAAGTCATCTGAATAATGGTCTGCATGATGGTGCTCTGAGTGGAAATGGTCTTGGCGTTCGCCTGATAGTTGCTCTGGCCCTTGATCAGGTCCACCAGCTCGTTGGTCAGGTTAACGTTCGACTCTTCCAGCGAGTTGGAAGCAATCGAACCCAAAGTACCGGTTTCCGGAGCGTCGTAGCCCGGGATACCCGAAGCGAACGTCTCTTTCCAGCTGGTGCCACCGATAGCCTGCAGGCCTTGTTCGTTGGTGAAGCTGGCCAGCGCAACCTGGCCGATGGCCTTGCTCTGGTTGTTGCTGAAGTTGGCGAACAGCGTACCGGTGCCGTCGATGGTCAGGTTGGTGATCTGGCCAGTGGCGTAACCGTCCTGAGTCGGAATCGAACGCGCGGTGTCAGCGTTGTACTGAGTGGTCTTGGCCATCGAAATGGTAATACCGGCCGGGTTGGCAGCCGCACCGTTAGGCGTAAAGTTACCGTTGGTCACAGTGCCCGGCTTCCAGGTCGTCAGCTTCAAGTCGCTGCTGATGATCGGGTTCGGCGCCGGAGCTGGTAATGTGCTAGGCGTGCTGACCTGCAACAGGTTGCCAGAACTGTCGAAGGTGAGTGTCGAAGCAACCGGAGGCGTAAGCGGATCGTTTGGGTTGCTACCGGTCGCATCCGGGTTACGGCCATCAACCAGGGTGTAGACCTTCCAGGTGTTTTCGCCGGTCTTCACCATATACTGATCCATGACGTGAGAGTTGCCCTGCGTGTCATAGATCGGTGTGCTGAACGACTTGGTGTAAGTCTCGAGTTTGGTCGGATCAAACTTGACAGCGTTGGTACCCGTATCAACGATCACCGGCGCAGTCGAGTTCAAGTTGATGCTCGAAGTCACCAGGGAGGTCGATTTCGGCGCCAGGTTCGAGGTATCGATCTTCAGGTCGGTCAATACACCGTTGATGATCTTGCCGTTGGCGTCCACACCGTAACCCTGCAGGCGCGAGGTGTAGTCGGTGTTGGTGATGTAACCGGCGTTGTCGACCTTGAACGTACCGGCACGGGTGTAGGACACCGAGCCGTTGTTGCTCATGGTGAAGAAGCCCGAACCGTTGATGCCCATATCCAACACGTTACCGGTGTTGTTGATGTCACCCTGGGTGAACTGCTGGGAAACGTTGGCCAGGCGCACGCCGTTACCGATCACTTTGCTGCCGCTGCCCAGGCGAGTCGCCGAGTAGACGTCTTCGAATTCTGCACGGGACGATTTGAAACCGGCGGTCGCAACGTTGGCGATGTTGTTGCCGGTCACGTCCAGTTGTTTGTTGGCTGCATAGAGACCGCTAAGGCCGATATTGAAAGACATATTCCACTCCTTTGTGCCGGTTAGTCGGCTCTATATACCAATGGTTTGTACTTTGGACAGGGCAACGGTGCCCTTGCCGGACAGGTTGAGCATCAGCTCGCCGCCGGTCTGGCTGATCGTCACGCTGGTAACAGTGGCCGGCAGGTACGTCGCCATGTCGGTCGAGGTGCCATTGATCGATGCGTTGGCCTTGACGGTATAGGTACCGGTCTTGACCAGATTGCCGTCCTTGTCCTTGCCGTCCCAAGTGAAGCTCGCGGCGCCTGCGGCGCGACTGCCCAGATCGATGGTGCGAACCACCGCGCCGCTGCTGTCGGTGATGCTCACGGTGCCGCCGGCAATCGACGACGGCACGGTGACCGAACCGGTCATGCCTTTGCTCGGATCGTCGAGCTGAACCGAGTTGGTCTGCACGATCACGTTGCGGCCCACCAGCGACGAAGCCTGCAAGGCTTGCGAGGAGTTGTAGTTGCCGGCCAGCGAACTGACCGTGCTGTTCAGCGTGGTGATGCCTTCCAGACTGCTGAACTGTGCCAATTGGGCAACGAATGCGCTGTTGTCCTGCGGATCGAGCGGGTTCTGGTTTTTCAGCTGGGTGACCAGCAATTGCAGGAACGCATCCTTGCCCAGTGCCTGGCCGCCCGTGGCGCTGTTGGTCGCCGAAGCAATGCCACCGGTGGTCGAACTGGTCTTTTTCGACGAGTTCGCCAGGATGTCATTCATGCTCAGGCTGCTAGTGGTATCGGAAACACTCATGGCAGTCGCCCCTTATTACTGACCGAGGGTCAGTACCTTCTGCATCATGGTTTTGGCGGTGTTCATCATTTCGGCGTTGGTCTGGAACGACCGGCTCGCGGAAATCATGTCAGCCATTTCTTCCACCACGTTGACGTTCGGGTAGTAGACGTAGCCTTTGGCGTCGGCCGCCGGATGGTTCGGCTCGTAGCGCGCTTCGAGGTTGCTCTGGTCTTCGACCACACCGAGCACCTGTACGCCCTGACCGGCCGCGTCCTGGCTCTGGAACAGCGAATTGCTGCCGCTGTTCTGGCCGCCCTGGAACATGGTGGCGAACACCGGGTGACGGGCGCGATAGGTCTGGTCGATGCTCGACGAGACGGTTTCGGCGTTGGCGATGTTCGACGCCACGGTGTTCAGACGCGTGGTTTGTGCGCTCATGCCGCTGCCGGCAATGTTGAAAACGCTGGACAGGGACATGGATTACTCTCCGCGCAGGGCTGACACCAGCCCTTTGAATTTGCTGTTGAGCAGGGTGAAGCTGGCCTGGAAGCCGACGGCGTTTTCCGCGTAGTTCGACTGTTCCAGTTGGGCGTCCACGGTGTTCTGGTCGATCGACGGTTGCATCGGCGTGCGATACATCAGCGATTCGTCGCCATTGCCCAGGCCTTCAGCTTCGATATGACGGCTGTTGGTCATGTTCAAGGCGATGGTGCCGTTAGCGTTTTTCTGGGTCTGTGCTTCAAGCACTTTGGAGAAGTCCAGATCCCGCGCCTTGTAGTTCGGGGTGTCGGCGTTGGCGATGTTGTTGGCCAGCACTTCGGCACGCTGAGCGCGGAAGCCCAGTGCCTTTTCGTGAATGCCGAGCGCTTTATCGAAGCTGATGCTCATGTCGGGAACCTTCAGGTGACCGGTTTTTCGTAACTGAGCTTTAGCAAGCGCCGTGCCAAACCACAAAACCCGCATAAACCGGGGCTTGGCCGGGAGTCGGCAAAGCGGCAATGCCAGAAAAGCGGCAACCGGTTTCCGCCGGATGCCGCTTTTCTGCCGCTTGCCGTCCATCTCCCACACCACGGTCCCCTGTAGGAGTGAGCCTGCTCGCGATAGCGGTAGCACATTCAACATCATCGGTGCCTGACACACCGCTATCGCGAGCAGGCTCACTCCTACAGGGATTCAGGGTGTGTCAGGGAAATAATTGGGGCACAAAAAAACGGCAGGCCTTTGCGGGCCTGCCGTTTTTTTTATTGCCGCTGCAATCATTTCGCCTGGTAAATAATCCCCGGGCTGCACTGCACCATCTGGTAATGATCCGGCAAACCGTTCAACGCTTCGGAAGCGCCAAGGAACAGATAACCGCCCGGCTTCAACGTGCTGTGAATGCGCAACAGAATGTCTTTCTTCACTTCGGCAGAGAAGTAGATCAACACGTTGCGGCAGAACACGATGTCGAACTTGCCCAGCGCGGCATAGCTGTCGAGCAGGTTGAACGAGCGGAACTCCACGCGGTTCTTGATCGGCGCCTTGATTACCCAGCGCCCCGGCCCTTTCGGGTCGAAGTAACGCTGCAGGCGTTCCGGCGACAAACCACGACCGATGGCCAGACTGTCGTACTCGCCAGTCTTGCAGTTGGTCAGCATCAGGCCGGACAAATCAGTGGCAACGATCTGCACACCCATCTTCAACTGACCAAGGTTGCTGCGCTCGAACTCGTCGATCGACATCGACAGCGAGTACGGTTCCTGGCCCGACGAGCACGCCGCTGACCAGATCCGCAAGCGCTGGTTGGGGCTGGCCTTGATCGCTTCAGGCAGCACCTTGTTCTTCAAGACTTCAAACGGATAGGTGTCACGAAACCACAGGGTTTCGTTGGTCGTCATGGCATCAACTACCTGCTCGCGCAAACCGCTGCGCGGCTGGGTCTGGATGCGCTGAACCAGCTCACCCAAGGATTTGATGCCTTGCTGCTCCATCAGTTTGTTGAGACGGCTCGAGACCAGGTACTGCTTGTTTTCACCGAGCAGAATGCCACAGGCTTTTTCCAGGAAGACCCGGAACTGTTCGAAATCCAAATTACCCGTAGACAATGATGCCGCCTCTTAAATCGTGTTGACCGCCAGGAGCAAAACGCCCCTAGCTGATATCTGCTGCTTTGATCCGGTCGACTACCCGGGATGCGAGGTCATCAGGACGGAATTTGGCCAAAAAGTCATCTGCACCGACTTTCTTGACCATCGCCTGGTTGAATACCCCCGACAACGAAGTATGCAGGATGATATGAAGCTTTTGCATGCGTGCGTCGCCGCGGATTTCCGCCGTCAAGGTGTACCCGTCCATCTCCGGCATCTCGATGTCGGAAATCATCATCAGGAACTCTTCTTCCGGCTTCTTGCCCTCATCGACCAGCTTGCGCAGGTAATCCAGCGCCTGTTTGCCGTCGTTCAGCGCCACCACTTCGACACCGATCGTCTGCAGGCAACGCGTGACCTGCTTGCGCGCCACCGACGAGTCATCGACCGTCAAGACACGCAACGACAGTGCCTTGGTCTGGGTCTCGACATCGACCACGCCCACCGAAATCGCTTCCGGTGTCGGCGCAACTTCCGCCAGCACTTTCTCGACGTCGATGATTTCGACTAACTGATTGTCCACCCGAGTCACAGCGGTCAGGTAGTGATCGCGACCCGTGCCCTTGGGCGGTGGATGAATCTCTTCCCAGTTCATGTTGACGATGCGCTCCACCGAGCGAACCAGGAAACCCTGGGTCTTGGTGTTGTACTCCGTGATGATCACGAACGGGTTGTTCTTGTCCTTCAATGCTCCGGAACCGGTGGCCATTGCCAGATCAAGGATCGGAATGGTCGCCCCCCGGATATTTGCCACCCCGCACACGACAGGACTGGACTTGGGCATCAACGTCAGCGACGGGCACTGCAACACTTCCCGCACCTTGAACACGTTGATTCCGTAGAGCTGCTGACCGTCGAGACGGAACAACAACAGCTCCAGGCGATTCTGCCCCACCAGTTGCGTGCGCTGGTTCACCGAATCCATTACACCAGCCATGCCCAGACTCCTACACCAACGCCAAGTGTTGTTGCGACGCACATTCATTGCTAAACGGCACGGCGCTTGCTTTTTAACTCGTATGAACGCTCAAACGACATTTTTCCGACGCCTGACATCGCCCCTCCGCAGAGGGCTTTGTGCTGCGTGCGCCATTTGCTGCTTTTTCGCTGGCAGCCCTGCCATTGCTGATGCGGTTACCTTGCCTGACATGCTTATCGGCGTCACTCAGGGCTTTCTTGAGTTCACCGTAGAAGACTATCTGGCCACCAGTCAAACGGAAGGCCGCTACGAGATCGAAGTAAACCAGCTCGACCCCCGTATGCGCATGCCTATGTGCGACAAGGAATTGACAGCGACTTTGGAGAGTCCGGCACGTCCGCTGGGCCGGGTTACCGTGAAGGTCCGCTGTGAGGGCGCCTCGCCCTGGACTGTGTTCGTGCCCGCTCAAGTCCGCCTGTTTCGCGAGATTGTGACAACCACCCGACCGCTGAAACGTGCTGGGATCATCGAACCACAGGACGTGACCCTGCGTGAACGCGACGTGAGCACGATCAACCAAGGCTTTCTGACCTCGGTAGACGAAGCGATCGGGCAGAAATTAACCCGACCAACGGTAGCCGATCAGGTCATTACTCTGGTCCATCTGGAACAGGCGGAAGTCATTCGCAAGGGCGATCAAGTGGTCATCACTGCCCGCAGCGGCACGCTCGCCGTGCGCATGCCCGGGGAAGCGCTGGCCAATGGTGGTTTGAAAGAACAGATCCGGGTGAAAAACCTCAACTCGCAACGGGTCATCAAGGCGCAAGTCACCGCGCCCGGCCAAGTGGAAGTGGCGATGTAGAAAACTGGCGCTGACCCCGGCTGTTCCCTAAACTGTGCCGCAGCAGGACACGCGCCGGCGCATGCAAGGCTCATTGCAAATGTGCCTAAAGTTTTCCAGGGGATGGCCGAAAACATGGCAAGCGTCCAAATTCCCAGAGGTTTTTATCATGGTCATCGATTTCAGCCGTTTGAACAGCTCCTCGTCACTTACGGGCAGTACACGTACCAGCAACGCCAAGGAAACCGCCGAAACCGGTACCTCCGCGCCGCTGAATACCCAGGCCGAACCGGCCAGTACCGCAAAAAGCGGGGAATCGGTACACCTCAGCAATGAGGCTCAACAGTTGCAGAAGGTCACTGACAAGCTGCGCGATCAACCTGCTGTCGACAAAGCCCGTGTGGCCGAGTTGAAAGCCGCGATTGCTGATGGCAGCTATAAAGTCGACAGCAACCGTGTAGCCAGCAAACTGCTCAACTTCGAAGCCCAGCGCTAGGCTTTTGCCGGCGCCAGGCTTTTGGACGCTTAAAACCCAAGGCCAGCCATGCACGACACTAATTTATTGCAATTGATCAACGACGACTTTGCTCCAGCTCAACAATTGCTGGAGTTGCTGCAAACCGAATCTCTCGCGTTGCACGGTCGCGACATGCCCCTGCTGGAAGAAATTCTGGCGCACAAACAGGCATTGATCATTCTGCTTGAACAGCATGGCCGCAAACGCAGCGAAATCCTCGCCAGCCTCAACTTGCCGACTGATCGTGCAGGTCTTGAGCAACTGGCTGGCCAGTCGAGCATTGGCGACCAGTTGCTGAGCCAGGGCGATGCCCTGACCGATCTGATTGCTCAATGCCAGGCGGCCAACCTCAAGAATGGCCAGTCGATCCAGATCCAGCAGGCCGCCACGGCCAATCAGCTGAAGATCCTCACCGGCGGTGAAGCGCCGGCGCTGTATAACGCCAGCGGTACATTTGCCAAACCCGCCACACCGCGTCCGCTCAGCCAGGCATGAGCCGTTGATGCGCCAGCTCTATCAACCCGTGAAACATGCTGGCAAAATGCTGGCTGGTCGTCATATTTTGTCTGGAGATTGATAAACCGTGTCCAACGCCCTCAGCGCGGATGATGCTCCGCAGCCCCCTAAGGTGCTTACCACGCCACTGGAAATCTCCAGCAACCTGCGCCAGCTGCAAGAAAGCCACGATCCGCTGATCATCACCTTTCATGAGCGCAGCCAGCGCTTCCAGAGCTATCTGATCAAAGTCGACCGCGACAGCGCTACGATCGCACTGGACGAGATGATCCCGCGTGATGGCGAACGTTTCCTGCAGGCCGGTGAGCCATTCAAGGTTGAAGGTTTTCATGAAGGCGTGCGCATTGCCTGGGAATGCACCGGAACGCTGAATATCGAAGAATCCGAGGGTGATCGTTTCTACACCGGCACACTGCCGACTGAAGTGGTTTACCACCAGCGCCGCAATGCCTTCCGCGCGGCACTGAAACTGACCGATCTGGTCAGCGTTGAACTGGGCGGCGAAAAACTCAAGGCGCCAATCAACGGCAAACTGCTGGATATCTCCGCGACCGGCTGCAAGCTGCGTTTCGAAGGTGATATCACTGACCGCCTGCAATTGGGCCAGGTTTATGACCGCTTGATCGCCCTGCCGCTGTTCGGCAACCAGCCGATCTCCGTCGAATTGCGCTATCTGCACTTCGAAGAAAAACTCAACATCACCTTTGCCGGTCTGCGCTTCCACAACATCAGTGGCCAGGCTGCGCGCAACGTTGAGCGTTTCGTTTATCAGCTGCAACGTGAAGCACGCCGTTTCGACAAAGACGATCTCTGATTCGTTGCGGCCAATAAAAAGGGCAGTCCTTGGCGGGACTGCCCTTTTTTATGCGCGGTGGTTTTTGTTCAGCTCAGGGCCTACCACCGCTGAGATCAGGGGCGGGCTTATCGGTATCCGGTTCGACTTCTGCCGCAGGCTCTGACGGAGTATCAGCTTCAGGCTCGGGACTTGCCGGCGCCTGCACAGGGTCTTGCACCATCTGCTCCTGCACCACCTGCTCGTCTACCCGAGGATCGAGGGCCGCCACCAGCGGTGAGCTGGACATGCTGTCCGGCATGGCCACGTGATGCAGCGGCGCGTCGTCGACCTGATGCAGATTGGTCACGGCCTTCGGCCGGATCCGCCACACCAGCACCAACGCGAAGAAGCTGAAGAACGCATACAGACTCTGGCTGCCAAACAGCTTCATCAACACGCCCGCAAGCAACGGTCCGATGCTCGCACCGACACCATAAGTCACCAGCAGCATCGCCGTCAGCGACACGCGGCGATCGCCTTCGACGTGGTCGTTGGAGAATGCCACTGCCAGTGGGTACAGACAGAACTGCACCAGTGAACACAAGAAACCAACCCCGAACAACACCTCGAGCGGGACCTGCGGCAGCACGGCCAACGGCAACGCCGCCACCGCCAGAAACCCGGCAAAGCAGCGAATCAGCAGCGCCCGGTCATAACGATCGGACAACCAGCCCAACGGCCACTGCACCAGCAAACCGGCAAAGATGCAGCTACCCATGAACAAACCAACCTGCTCGGTCGACAACCCCTGCTGCGAGGCGTACAGCGGTGCCAGACCGTAAAACGAGCCGATGATCAAACCGGCACCCAGCACCGTACTCAACGACTGCGGTACGCGCTTGATAAAGAAGCGTGGCTCCATCGGCGCCGGATGCAGTGGCGCCGGGTGAATCCGCCGCGTCAATGCCACGGGCACCAGACACAGGGCGAAACACAGCGCGACCAGCATCAGCAGTTCCAGCCCCAGGCCCGGATGCATGACCAGAATCAGTTGGCCGAGGACCAGGCCCAGGTACGAAGCGATCATGTAGCCGCTGAACACCAGGCCACGTTGATTGGCGTCCGCCTGTTCGTTGAGCCAGCTCTCGATCACCATGTATTGGCACATCATGCCCAGACCGACGATGGTCCGCAGCACCAGCCACGCCGGCAGCCAATCGACCAGACCGTGGCCAAGCACCGCCGCCCCGACGATCCCGGCACAAGCCGAATAAGCACGGATGTGCCCGACCCGGGCAATCAGTCGGTGACCGATCTTGCCGCCCAGCACCAGACCGAAATAGTTGGCCGCCATCAACGCGCCGACCCAGAGGCCGTCGACATTGTCAGCGGCCAGACGCAATGCCAGATAAGTGGATAGAAGGCCCGAGCCGATCAACATCATCAGCGAGGCGAAATAAAGTGCTCGAAAGGATTTCCAGATTTGGCGCATCGGCGTTCCGAGCGGCTCCTTGCAGTAAATATCGGGCTACCAGAACGATAGCCCGATGACGGCGGTACGTCAGGCCTGGGCTGCTAGAACACGTCGTTCCCAGGGAGTGATTTCATCAAAGAAGCTGGTCAACTCCATGGTCTTCGAAGCGATGTAGCCTTCGATGAACTCCTGTCCGAACAGTTCCCTCGCTAATTGGCTACGTTTCAGACGTTCGAGCGCGGCGTGCAAGGTACACGGCAGCGCAAGATTGTCCGGCACCGCGAACTCGCCCTGAATCGCTTCGCTCGGTTCCAGCTCATTCTCGATCCCGTGCAAACCGGCAGCCAGACTGGCGGCGATCGCCAGATACGGATTCGCATCGGCGCCCGGCAAACGGTTTTCCACCCGACGGGCAACCGGCGAGCTGGCCGGAATTCGCAGGCCGGCCGCCCGGTTGTCGTGCGACCAGCAGGCGTTGTTCGGTGATGCGTACGGATGGCACAGGCGCTGATAGGAATTCACATTAGGTGCAAACAGTGCGGTGAAATCAGCCATGCCCGCCTGCTGGCCACCGATGAAGTGACGGAACATCGCGGTCGGCTCACCGTGCGCATCACTGAAGACATTCTTGCCGCTAGCGGTCTCGACGATGCTCTGATGAATGTGCATCGAACTGCCTGGCGTGTGTGCCAGCGGCTTGGCCATGCACACCACGGTCAAGCCGTGCTTGAGCGCGACTTCCTTGAGCAGGTGCTTGAACAGGAACGTTTGATCGGCCAGCAGTAGTGGATCACCGTGCAGCAGATTGATCTCGAACTGGCTGACGCCCATCTCGTGCATGAAGGTATCGCGCGGCAGACCGAGTGCCGCCATGCACTTATAGACTTCGTTGAAGAACGGCCGCAGACCGTTATTGGAACTGACGCTGAACGCCGATTGGCCATCCTCGCGACGCCCGTCAAGGCCTACTGGCGGACGGAACGGCTGGGTCGGATCGGTATTCGGCGCGAAGACAAAGAATTCCAGCTCGGTCGCCACCACCGGCGCCAGGCCGCGCGCGGCATAACGGGCAATGACTTTCTTGAGCTGACCGCGAGTCGACAGGTTGGAGCTTTCGCCGCTCAACTCATCGGCATCGCAAATCGCCAAGGCACGCGGGTCGTCACTCCATGGCAAACGATGGATCTGGGCCGGGTCGGCAATCAGGGCGAGATCGCCGTCGTCGCTGCCGTAAAACCGTGCTGCCGGATAACCGCCCATGATGCATTGCAACAGCACGCCACGGGCCAGTTGCAGACGCCGCCCTTCGAGGAAACCCTCAGCGGTCATCACTTTGCCGCGCGGCACGCCATTCAGATCCGGCGTAACACATTCAATCTCATCAATGCCGGTCAATCGCTGCGCGAGTGAACCCTGGCCATCGGTTGTCATGACGCAATCCTTGTTATTGTGCGAGCCGCGAACGGCGACCCGCACAAAATAGGCTCCGGCTGTTCGGAATATCAAGCAGCGTCAAACAAAAACCTGTGTCACGGCAGATAAAGGCTGAACACCCCGCCGCCAAGCGGTCCGCCGTTGCGGATTTCGGTGCGCCCTTCGACACCATTGCGCTGATGCAGCGCCGCGATACGATTGGCGAAATACAAACCGAGCCCGGTGCTGCCACTGCTGTGATTGATGCCTTGCACGTAATCGGCCTGACGTTCGAGCATCTCGGCCGGATAACCGTCGCCGTCGTCGTTGATACTCAGCACCAGTTGCCCAGCCTCGTCACTGACGGTGATCAGCAGCGATTCGCGGGCGTAACGAATGGCGTTATTGATGCAGTTGCCCAGCACCGAGGCAATCAGCTCACGGTCGAAGAAACCCAACGGGCTCAGCGGATCGACTTCATAGGTGGCGATGATCCCGCGACTGGCAAACACTTCCTGATGCGCCGCCAGTTGCGCCTCGATAAAGTCATCGAGTTCGTGATACGCCGGTTGCAGCGGCATCTGGTTGACGCCGAGCTTGTACAGCCCGAGCAGTTGCACCAGCATGCCGTTGAGATGGGCAAACTCGAAGTCGATCACACCCTGCTCCGCGCCTAGCCGTTGCGCCTCAGGCAACCGCGCCAGCCATTGGCTGTGGGCCTGCATGAGCATGGCCAGCGAGTTCTTCATGTCGTGGACGGTGGAGGCGATCACCGTAGAAAAATCCAGAGCTTGCTCGTCGTGGTTCATTCGCCAAACGCCTTGCTTTTCAGCTTCTGATAACGCGCAAAACGCGCGTCGGTGTCGGGCATCAGGCCAACCATTTTCAGGCAGGCCCGACATTCTTCCAGTTCCGCCGACGGCACACTGGTGTCGGTGCCGTGGAGCAGCGACTGGGCCATGTTCAGCGCAATACTGATGTTCTTCGGTTGCATCTTCAGCGCCTTGCGGAACACCTCACGGGCCTCCACCAGGTTGCCGGTCTTGTACACTCGCACACCCTGACGGTTGAGGTCAGCGGCAGCGTTGCTGGAACTGAGGATAGTCGGGTCATCCGTGAGCTTGGCGATGTCTTTCATTACTGCCGGATCGTCACCGTAGATCTCCGCGCAGCTCTTGAGCATCGAGGTGCCTGCCTCGGCCTGTCCGAGCATCTGCAATTGCTTGGCGACCAACAGCGCAGCTTCCGGACTCATGAACTGCTCCATGCCGTCGAGGCGCATCAGCGCTTGCTCGGTGAGCTTGTCAGCGGTCTCGGCATCGTTGAGCAGCAGGCTGGTGGCTTTCATCAGACGCGCGCGAATCTGCAGGCCGGGGTCGCTCGGGTTTTCTTTGGCCACCGCACTGAGCGTGGTGTTGATCTCCAGGCGTGTGCGCGTGTCGAGACCGCGCTCACTGCCTTTGCTGATCAGCGCGTGAGCCAGGCCGAGATTACTTTCCGGATCCTTGAAGCGCGACTGCGCGCCTTGCGCTACGGCCTGACGATAGGCGCGGGACGCGGTGTCGAAGTCTTCGTTGGCCATCGCCAGTTTGCCCAGCAACGCCTGCCGACGCACCGCCAAGGGAGACAGGCGAATCGCCTCCTCCAGCACCCGTTGCGCACCTTTGCTATCGCCTTCGGCGACCAGTACATCGGCCATGCCGTCGTAAAGTGCAGGCATCATCGGAAACACCTTCAGGGCCTTTTCATAAACGCCCTTGGCTTGCGCCACTTGGCCACGCTTGAACAGCAATTTGCCAAGTCCGGCGAATGCCCATGGCAACGGCCGGTCAGCAATGATGCTGTCATAGAGACGTTCCAGCGCTTCGTTCTGATTCATCTCGCGCAGCGCATCGGCGCGATAGCGCAGGCACAGCGGCGAATAGCGAATGTCCTGCTTGCACAGGGCGATACAGGCGTTAAGCACCTCGACCGGTTTGCCGCGATCAAGGGCTTGTAGAATCGGCTTGAGCAACGTCTTGCGCTGCTCCAGACGCTCCAGGCGCTGGGCCAGGCCGGAGCGGTTGAACGGTTTGGTCAGGTACGCATCCGGTTCGTGCTCCAGAGCACTGAGCACCATCGCCTGACTGGTCTCGGCCGTCACCATGACAAACACCGCTTCATGGCTGATGAGCTTTTCCGACATCAGATCTTCAAGCACCTGCTGGCCGTTCTTCTTGCCATCGCCGAGATGGAAATCCTGCAGGATGAAATCATAGGACTTCTGCGCGCACATCTTCAGCGCCTGCTCACCGGTGTCGGCCGTGTCGACGTCCTTGACCCCGAGCTCACGCAGCATCGAACGCACGGAACTGCGGAAATCCGAGAAATCATCGACGATCAGAAAGCTTTTTTGGTGATACGACAGCATCGAAGATTTCCAGGCAATTGAAGTGAGGGCAATTTCAGGCGCGCAGATGATAGCTGGCGGCAAAATGCTATCAAGCGATTTCGCGCGACTTTAAAGTCACCGAACGGGTTATCGGCCAGAAGTGCTTTTCTCTGAAGCCGGCGCTTCAAGATTCCTCTGCGAGCATTTACCCTGCGCGCCAGGACAACTTCCCACTACAAGGCTTACATCGTGTACATCAAAGGACGCTACATTGTGTCCGCCTGCGCTCTGCTGTTTGTTCAGCAGGCAATGGCGGCTGGAATGGATTGCACAAAAGCGGCGAATGCCGTCGAAAACACTGTTTGCGCGAACAAGTCGCTGTATGAATTGGATGCGCAGATGGAGGTGATTTATCGGGATTTATTCAAGGTTTCTGCTCCCGCACAACCTGAGCTCAGGCGCACTCAACGACTCTGGCTGAAAACCCGCAACGAATGCGCCGAAGACATTTCGTGCCTGGATCAGCACTATCGCGAGCGCCTGCAAGTGCTGCTGGCACAGTGGCAGGCAGCGGTTGCCTATCAACCGGATGACCTCGATGAACAGGCGCTGGACGACCTGCAAAAGCGCATTCAAGCCGCCAGTAAAGATGCTCCCGAATTTGCGCTGGACCGAGCACTCGCCGCGCTCGCCGTCAAAACAACTGCCGGCGGTTTTCACGGCGATGCCAATGAAGATGACTCTTCGATAACGCACTTTCCGACAGCCCAGCCCAAGGGCGTTACTGCCAATGAATGGCGAGCGTTGACCGCTTCGCGGATCACTGACGCTGCCGAAACCGGCCTGACCTCTTACACTTTGCAGGATCTGGATGGCGACGGGCAGCGCGATCTGATTGTGAATACCTACGCCGGGGGCACAGGTCTGTTCACCTATGTGGAAACCTGGCGTCGCGACGGAGAACGGTTCGTCAAACGCTCTGTTGAGCTCGAAAGTTCGCTGTTCTACACCAACGATCGCGGTGCCAATCAGTCGGTAGACTGGATAAACCTGCGTGGCAAAACTTACGCGGCTTATCGAAACAGCGAGTACGGCGTTGATCGGATCTACTTGCTCAACCCGCTGCAAATCAACGTCCAGGTGCCTACGGTGATGATCCGTTATCGCTACGACCTCGAAGTGCCCGTTCTTCAACACAAAGATGACGGCAACAGCACGTTTGAACTCGAACCCGATCTGCACCGAGCACTCAATCTGGCAGTGGCGAAAGTAAATGAAACCGCCGCGATCCCTTCAAAAGAACCGCTCTGCCCTATTCCGGCTACCGGCGCCGGTGAAAACGATTACTACAGCTTTGGCCCGGCGCATTACAGCATTGAAAAAGTCGCCGACCTGCCGGTCTTCATTGGCAATGATTGTTACATCGGTGCTTTGATCGACTGGTTCGGCAGTTACAGCGAAAAGAATGGTTTGTTCGCGCAACTGGCATTGCGTAAACCGGACAGCGATGACGGCAGCCGCACATACGAAGTCTACGGTCGCCGACACATAACCGATGTCAGTACCTCAATGGGTAAAATTGAGCTGAACGAGGGTTAACCGCGTATCCAGTCTGATGTTGAAGATCAACGATGCAGTCGCGGCACGTTGTGGCAATTCGCCGGCTGACGGAAATACAAAAGCCCCGTCGCAATTTCGATTGCGACGGGGCTTTTGCATTTGAACTTAATAGTCTTCCCGAACTTTTTATCCCTGATAAACTTTTCTACAGGCAAAACAAAACCCCAACTGCTTTCGCAATTGGGGTTTCGGAATTTAATCTTGACGATGACCTACTCTCACATGGGGAAACCCCACACTACCATCGGCGATGCATCGTTTCACTGCTGAGTTCG
>NZ_JACOPX010000050.1 GCF_015461835.1 Pseudomonas neuropathica
TTCCTCTTGGTTATTAGGGTCATCGACCCCGTTTGCGCGGTTGATGCGGAGCAGGATGTGGTCAAGCACCTCACGGTGCCCGGCCTGCAGGTAGGTCTTGAGCACGGCATCGATGCCGCCCACGGTTACGGCGTTCTTGCTGAAACGCTGAATCAGGTGTTCGAGCACAATCACGCCCTCGGCGTGCTGCTCGAATACCCGCTTGAACATGTCGTCGAGCTGTTCGGGTGTGTACTGGGTCACGCTGCGGCTCCTGGTGCTTGCTTGAGGGCGGCTTGAGCAACGCTCTGCTGCATGGCTGCTTGCTGTTCCTGTTCGAGGGCTGCTTGCTGTGCCTTGGCCCGGTCTTCACGGATGCGCTCGACGTCGGCCTTGTTGCGCATGACGTCGTTGGGCACGCCCAGCGCTTCGCCGCGGAAACGGGCGGCGGCATCGAGGTCGACGTTGTCCATGGCGTCGGGCTGCTGGCCGGTCTTGGCCTGAACCTCTGCCGCCATGGCGCAGCCAGTGACGTATTGGTCAATGGCGCTGACTTCTTCCAGCTTCTGGGCGCGGGCCAGCGGCGACAGGTAACGGACGGTGTAGGGGCGGCCTGCTGCCAGCGACTCAGGCGGCTGGCCCAAGATGCCTGCGCGCATGGCGATGCCGAAGCAACGCTCGATCAGGGGTTGCAGGTACTCGGTCTGTAGACGGCCGTAGACTGGGCCCAGCAGCTGGCGGATCAGGTTCACCCGCACATGCACCTCAGTTGCGGTCATGGCGGGACCGTCCTGGGCCTGGAGCTGGTCGGCCATCATGGTCTTGCGGATAGCGCCTTGCAGGCGGGTGATGCGGCTGTCACTGTAGTTGAAGTTCGAACCGCTCTGCAGCGGCTTCATGCTGTCGACGGAGTTGGCCACGATGATCTTGCGCGGGCCAACCTTGACGGTACGGGGGTTGAGCACGCCGTCGTCTTCCGCGATCCACATACCAGCGATGGCCAGGTCTGCGGCTGCCAAATCCATGCGGACCATTTCATTGAGAGTG